>CAJXNP010000009.1 GCA_913057175.1 uncultured Cytophagales bacterium | reverse complement strand
CCTTATGTGGATACATATGGGTTCGCAGCATAAAAATTGTAATATTTTTATTGCTTAAGTCTTAGAATACTGGCGGATCTGCTCGACTTGAAGACAAAACCTTATGCGGACAAAGATGAATCGTCATGAGGACAACGATTGATCGTGATGAGGACAAGGTTTTAATGTTTTCAATACAATGTTTAATAACTCATTAACCATTTGTAAATCAGGGAAATATGAGTTTTTTTGTGATTGTGTTACTAAAATCCAGAAAAGAGGCCATGCCTGGGTTGAATACAAAGCCAAAGCAGGCAGAAACCTTTGGACGGCTCAAAGGTATTTCAGTTCAAATCCTGACTTTGTTCAATGTCATATTTACCGCTATGATCGGATAGCTGGAAAGAAACTGGACAAAGTCGGGTATTTTGATCGAAATAGAATTGATTATTAGCAGGGTAGGTTGGGCAAAACTTTTGGTTGTTTGCTATGAAAAACCTAAAGCAAATAAATAAAATAAGAGAGCTAATAGTAAAGATATCAATTGTAATTTATGAGAAAGCCATGACATTTTGCCTAAAAAGAATGTTTGATTTCTTAGTTTCTTAAACTTCTCTTCAAAAATATCTTTTTTGATATCATCTATGTTTACCAATTCAATTTTCCACAAAGTCTTTAAGTAAATGCAAAAAAGGGTCTTTATTGAGATTTTATTATTAAAATCATCATCGTCACAAATTGACATGGATTTTTCTTTCATTACTCGTTTTCTTACCCAAGTTTTATTACGTGTAATCCTGATATCATAAAGGCGAGATGTTACGGCTATTAGTCCAAATAAGACAGCTATCAATACACCAAAACATGCTATGAAATAAAATAACAATGACCAATCAATACTTTGTTTTGTATCGAAAACTATTTTATTGAAATTTTCCCTTTGGTTGAATAAGAATGCAAGAAATGCAACCGCTAGCGTTGTAAATAGATTTGTCGAATAACCTAATTGAATTATAGCTTGATTTGTCCAAAATCTATATCTCTCGGAATATCTATTCAAATGCTCTTTTGCTTCATCCTCTGACAGTATTTTACTTTTCATATTCAATATTGGAGCCGCTCATTAAAATTAATTGATGGTAATTCGTCGAGACTGAGCAATTGAATTGAAACTGATGTAATTTTGTTACTAGTTTTAAATTGAGTAATTGTAGTTTCTAATTCCTGTATATCCTGTTGTGAATTCAAATCTTCCACATACACAACAAATACGAATCCAATTGTCCTGGATTTATACATGGCTTTGTATGTATTGATAAATCTTTGCGTCTCAATCAGAGTTTCAATTATTCTAAAAGAAGCAATTATATGTGAAAAGTATAGAATATTAATTACTCTATCAAAGTTGTCCTTCAATAATGACTGAACGACTACGTCAGCAATACTACCATCATCTAGTTTGAGATTTTGTTTAACTTCGGCACCAAATGGTGCTTCTCTTCTAATCTTTTTTGAAATGAAATTTTCAAGATCATACAAACTATACTTTGATATTTTGTCATCTTGTTCAGAGTTACTATCTTCTGATAGGGTAATGTCTTTTTCTTCATTTGTTGAAACATTTAAACTAGCTTCCTCTTTTTTGCTCTTTTCTAATGATTCCTCTTTATTTAAAGTAGGCAATTTTAACCTTCGTACATCCAGTTCTATTTTTTCTATCTCATCCAAGCCTCTTTGTTTGTAATACCATTTTCTAAGTCCGATGAAAATACATATAGATCCAGCAATAAAAAGTCCAATAGATATTTTAGCGACATGATCTGATATGAAAATTAAGTTTCGTTGTGTATTGTCTACTAAAGTCTGGCTACTTTCTGTAAGCAAATTGTATTCTGAAGTACTAATTTTGGTTTCTAAGTTATTTTTGAAAAACAACCAAGGTATCGTTACACAAAAAATATAAAATATTATACCTAATGAAACTAAAAATCTATATATATCAGAAAAATTAAGGCGATTCATCAAATCCCAATTATTTTATAAATTCATTTTTCTTGTCTTCAATATACTTTTGAATTTGATCAAAATCTTCTGAGTTTTCCATCAATCTCCATGAAGATTTTAATTTATTAATCTCTTCTTGACCCACATATGGTAATAAAATCTCGGTTTTATTCATAAATAAAATATTTTGGGATTCAACGGATGTGGATAATCCAATCCGAACTAAACTATATAAAACAAACAAAGAGGTGAAAATAATATATGCCTTGATTATTAAATTGACGTAACCCACTCTTCTTCTTGCGTTTTTTCTAATATTATCCATTTTTTCTTTTATAGAAACCCTCTTTTTTTCAACATCATTTTTTTCATCTAGTTCTTCTAATTTGAAATTTCTCTCAACTTCTCTTTTTTCCATAAGTAAATAATACCCAGCAAAAAAGATTATTAGTACAAAGACTCCTAAAATCATTGAGCCACTCAATGCATTTAATATTGAGGTGTTGTTAATTGCAACTTCACTGTAATAAAAATCACTGAAATTTTTACTAACTGATATCAACAATTCGATTAAAAATCTAATAAGTTCCTGATGGTAAAAAATGAAAAAACCAGATCCAATTGTGAATAGGATCATCTTTAAATTTTCTTTAGACCAATTCATAAACAGAATATTCTTTTAATAAAAGACAAGTAAGCACTATTGAATAGCTTTATCTCTTTTCAACTCATTAATGTAAAATATAAATACATATATGTTACAAACAATAACCACCTAATTGAGAAACAATGTTAGATGGGGAAATAAATTGCAATTTCACCAACTGAAGGAAGGTACGCTTTAAAATATAAAATTCTTCAAGAAGTTCTTT
This sequence comes from uncultured Cytophagales bacterium, assembly GCA_913057175.1. Taxonomy (GTDB): domain Bacteria; phylum Bacteroidota; class Bacteroidia; order Cytophagales; family Cyclobacteriaceae; genus CAJXNP01. The sequence goes on along the minus strand of CAJXNP010000009.1, from coordinate 295,895 downwards.
TGATTCTTTAAACCAATAATTATAAATAATAAAAGGATCCATTTCAGGATTAATAAGAAGCTTTGATTCCCAGATGGCAGGATTGTTTTTAATCGTCCTGACCAATTTAGAAAGCTTACTGATCAGGTTGTATTGTTCTGAAACGTCGACCATCAATTGAAGCCCTGAAATAGCTTTGGAAGATCGGTAGGAGCGACAGAATATTTTGTAATCGTCGGGAGAGCACCCGAATTCATCCGGATCGTTATCATCAAAATCATCATCTTTCTTAACGCCTGCTGATAAGCACTCAGTTTGTGAATTCCGGTTTAGGTTAGGGAATCGTTAATAGCACTGGCCATTTGACTTATTCAATCAATAATCTTAGTTTGCGTAATAAATACGCATAATGAGTAAACAATCCATTAAAGTAACCGTCGACGCAGTGGTATTTGGGTACGAATCCACACCGAGAATTTCTATTTTGCTGGTTAGGAGAAAGTATGATCCTTTCAAAGGAAAATGGGCTATTCCCGGGGGATTTGTGGAAAATGAAGAACCATTGGAAGATGCTGTTTACCGTGAGTTGAAGGAAGAAACAGGAGTTGAAATTGGCTATCTCGAACAGCTTTATACTTTTGGTCAACCGGAACGCGACCCCAGGGACAGAATCATTTCTGTGGCTTACTTTGGACTTGTTAAACCCAATGCATACACAATCGCTGCGGATTCCGATGCCCAGGAAGTTGCCTGGTTTGATATCAACAATTTGCCGAACCTTGCCTTTGACCATACAAATATTCTCGATATGGCTATCAAAAGGCTAAGAGCAAAAATCACTTATGAACCTATTGGCTTTGAACTGTTGGATGAAAAATTCCCCTTTTCGGATCTGGAAAATCTCTACACGACACTGCTAGGCAGAGAGATCGACCGACGTAATTTCCGCAAAAAGATTCTGGGGTTTGGAATGTTGGATGAACTGCAGGAAAAAGCATCCAAAGGTGCAGGTAGACCCGCCAATCTCTTTCAATTTAATAAAAAGCGTTACTTTGAATTAAAGGATAAGGGAATTGTGTTTGAGATATAATCCATTATAAATCAAACACATACTATATTTTGCGTAAAAAATACGCAAAAATGTTTGGTTATTTGAATCGCAACAAAGTATATTTGCGTATATATTACACAAATTAAATGTTCAACTTTTTAAATAATTTATCATGTTCGGATTTAACTACATCAAATTTGATTCAATGAATCATGTGATACTTTTTAAAAATGGAAAAGTAAAAAAAGAGGGGAGAGGTTTGGCATTTTTCTACTTTGCTCCCAGTTCATCGATTGTTTCAATCCCTTTGGAAAGTAATGACCTGCAATTTGTTTTTAAGGAATCCACCAAGGATTACCAGGAAGTTACCGTTCAGGGACAGATCACCTATAAAATAAACGATCCAAAACAATTAGCGGAAAGCCTGGATTTTACTGTGAATTCGAAGGGAAAATACATCAAAGACGATCACGAAAAGATCCAGCAAAGAATTATTAATGAGGCTCAAACCGCCAGCTCTGCAATCATTCAACAACTGAGTCTGAAAGAATCACTAAGACAGCTACAAAAGATTGAAGAACACATTTTTCAAAATGTTCAGAATTCAAAAGCTGTTAAAATGCTTGGCTTGGAGATAATGAGTGTAAACGTTTTGGGTGTAACTCCAAATCCGGAAATGGCACGTGCCTTGGAAGCTCATATGCGGGAATCATTGCAAAAGGAAGCTGATCAAGCGATTTATGAAAGGCGAAACTTTGCCGTTGAACAGGAACGAATGATAAAGGAAAGTGAATTGAATACCGAAATAGCAGTTGAGGAAAAGCAAAAACAAATTGCTGAGAAGAAAATGGAAACCCAAGTAGTCAAACAGGACAATGACCAACGATTGAAGGAGATGAATATGAAATCAACCATTTTACTGGAAGAGCAAAAACAAAAACTAATCGATCTGAAGGTGAAAAATGAGAAAAAAGAAGCTGACGCGAAAGAATATGTTTTGACAGCTTCTTTGAAACCCTACAAAGAGCTTGATTGGAAGACCCTTATGGCGATCAATTCGAAAGGAATCCAGGCAAAGGACAATATAGCTCTGGCGTTCAGGGAGTTAGCTGAAAATGCTGATAAAATCGGCACGATCAATATTTCCCCGGAACTTCTTGATTCCATCATGAGCACTAAAAAGTAAATTCCATGCAAATTGAGAAAGCAATCATCATTCGTGATAAAACCAGGCTTGAGCAGTTAATTGAGCGTTTCAATTCAAAAGCTCAGGCCAGGTTTTATATCGAGCGCGCAGGTGGGAGTTTTGAGCAATATGAAAAAGAGCATCACAAATTCTACGATTCCCTGAAACAGGTTCAGGATGAGATTTCGGGATTGCTTAAATGGAAAATTGTTGACAGATCCTTTTTACCAACCTATATTTTTGCAGATACCGATTTGATCCTGGTGATCGGGCAAGATGGACTTGTTGCCAATACTGCCAAATATGTTAATGGACGTCCAATTATTGGCATTAATCCCGATCCCGGGCAATATGATGGTATATTGTTGCCATTTGTACCGGAAGTGTTGAAGAAAGCCATTAGTCAGGTGCTCAGCAATCAATATAAGTCCCGTACAATTACATTGGCGGAAGCTAAGCTTAACGACGGACAGAGATTGCTGGCATTCAACGATTTCTACATAGGCGCTTCGTCACATGTATCTTCCAGATATTCGATCACATTCAATGGCAAAACAGAAAATCAATCCTCCAGTGGAATTATTGTTTCGACAGGTGCAGGATCAACAGGCTGGCTAAGTTCCATATTTAATATGGCGAATAACATCAATAAGAATTCAAGCCTTGGTAAGAATGCTCGGACAAAATTGAACTGGGAAGATGAAAAACTAATCTTCATTGTACGAGAACCTTTTTTAAGTAGTGTCACCCAAACTGAAATCGGATTTGGAGTAATTCAAAGGAATAACAAATTAAAACTAGAATCAAAAATGCCAGCCAACGGTGTCATTTTCAGCGATGGTATCGAATCAGACTTTTTAGCCTTTAATTCCGGAAGTATGGTGGAGATTGGTATTGCTATGGAGAAAGCGAAACTTGTAATAAGATGAAATTATCTTCTCCAGTCCAGGTCAGGGAAAATGACCGTTTAAACGAACTTTATTATATTTGAACTATGACGACAGAAGAATTAAATAAAAAAGTTGAAAGACTTCGGGTGGTTACAGAAGCCAAAATGAAATATCTAAGAGATCATTCTAAATTACTTGATCAGGCTTTTGAAGAATTGAAAGAAGTTACTGAAAGTGAACTTGATCTTATTTATGAAAAGATTGAAGAGATCGACAAGCGATTGAATAAAAATGGTTTATAGTAGCAATAGAATAAATTCATTGAATTTCTGCAGTAAGTGGCACCCACTGATTTACATATTTGTTATATAATATACATTATGTTAAATAGAAATAAGATCCTCTAATAATAACTTCCCTTTAACCTAACCCACTCTCCCTTGTAACCTTCATTATTTGTCGTCTTCTAACGGGAGTTCTTAGAAGCATTTTTGCTTTTCATCGAATTGCATACAGTTCCAGTTTGCGAACAGGTTACAGATTATAGTCATTTCAAATATATCCTTGATAGCAACCAGTTTTAAGTAAGGAACGTGATGATGAACCAAACAATCAACAAAGCTGTGATCCTAACAGGATTCCTATTTGCTCACCTTGGCTTTTTAAAAGCTCAACCATACGATTATACATCCAATGATAACACCTCTCCCAGTGCTCAAAATTGGGAATTAGAGACCACATGGACAATCTTCAACGATGAAGGCTGGCTTCCTAGGACACCGGGATATCCGAGCACCCATAGTAATGTTTATGGAATTGACATTTACGGGTATACCTTCCGGAATGGAGACCTTAATTCTACAAATGCAAATCCTGAATATCAGATCCATGATACATTATTCGTGGACGGAAATATGACCCTTGGCTCCGGTGCAAGCATGAATATCGCATCCAATGGACTGCTTATTGTAAAGGGTAATTTGTGGTTAGAAGGTAGTTTTCAACTTACAAGTGGTGGCACCATGGTCGTAACAGGTGATGTGACCGTTACAAATGGCCATATTCAATCGACGGGTGATTTTTATGTTTATGGAACTACGAATGTTACGAATGGTGGTGGAATTGGAAATGGCGGTTCACTATGCTATCCCTGGGATCCCTGTAACCCGGAAGATTATAGCAAAACGGAAACAGAATTATCTAATGACGATCCGGTCCTCTACGACTTTGTGGATACCGGGATCAATGGCAATACGGTCCTGCCCATTACCCTCTATTCTTTTGCAGTGAAAAAAAAGGATCATTCCGCCCAGCTCTCCTGGTTGACATCCAAGGAAGAGAATTTTGATTATTTCAGTGTTGAGCATTCCAGTGATGGTAAGAACTTTACTGAAATTGACAAAGTATTTGGCGCCGGTAATTCGCATGTGATGCATACCTATGGTTTTTCACATAACCATCCTAAAACCGGTTGGAATTACTATCGCTTAACGGCTGTTGATGTTGATGGAACTTCTGAAACTTTCAAGGCTGCGAGCGTATATATCGAGCCGGGAAATGAATCCAGCAAGGTCTATCCCAACCCGGGAAATGGCCAACATCTACAGATCTCTTCGACGGATTTCCCCGGAGGCTATGAATTGACCATTAGAAATATGGAGGGGAAAATCGTCCATCAATCTACTCCGGATAGCTATTCAACTTCCATTCAATTCGAAAAACATTTGGAAAAAGGCATGTACATCGTTGAGCTGAAAAACGCTGATCATGTGAAGAGTCATAAATATTTGGTCAGGTAAATAATGGTAAGGATTCCTAATCTTAAGGGTTGTTTCACAAAGATTTCGAAGAAGCACTGAGTTTCACAGAGATTCATTTTGAAGTATTAAGAGGAATCATTCCCGGACTCCGTTCCGGCCTGTCTGCCGAAGGCAGGGATCCCCAGGAATTGGTTCACCAAATTAGTCAGAGGGATGGTTTTCTAAGACTTCTGATCTTTAATAGATCTCTTAAGCTTGGTGGAGATCCCGCAACAAGTGCGGGAATAGTGTTCTCTTACTACTTTATTTTCTGTTATCTCCCCTACCTCAAAACCGAAAACCAACCTTTGTATTCGCGGTCGAGATTGGGGATTTCCAAATGATAATAATACGTGCCGGCGCTGAGGTTGTCTGCCGGCCAGTCATTTTGATAACCAGTTGCTGAGAACACTTTGGTCGCCTGGCGATTGTAAATGCTGAGTTTGGCCTGTGGATATAATTCAATTCTGGGAATCGTAAAATAATCGTTTCTGTTATCAGAGTTGGGTGTCATTACATTGGGAATGTACAGCTGATGCTCAAACTCAAATGATATATGATTGGAAAGACTCACTGTTCCATCCGCTCGTTCTGCCACAATACGAATACGATGAACAAATCCGTCTGCCGTATTGCTTAGGGTAATGTTAGTGGTCTGCCCGTTGACCACAGCAACGGTGTCATATGAAGTATTATCTTCCAACTGCCGGATTACATAGTATTGTCCGACACCATCATCCCATCCTTCGTATTCATTCCACGACAGTGAAATTTCTGTTTCATCTTCATTGCTTGTGCCTGACAATACCATACTTTGATGAATATTCGTCGTGATCTCTTCATTGCAAAAATTAAATGCCTGAACCTGATAACCATAGGAAATATTGGCTGTATTGACTGGTTCATCGAGGTAATGGTTAAAATTCTCTACTTCCAGGATCCTTGTCAATTCGCCATTAAAACCCTCTCTCCGGTACAGGTCCAGCGGATATTGGATGCGGTGTTCATTAAATATTGACCAATCCACCACTATGATATTGTCCTGGTTCACATCAACAGAAACAAAATTCATCCATATTTGTGCAGAATCCATAAAAACGCTCACATCCAGTGGGTCGCTTGTGCCAAAACAGGAGGTAATATCTGTTGTACTGGCTTCCTGCACCAGTATTGAATATTCCCCGGTTTGATCCCATTCCACCGTAATTTCGGAAGTCCCCTGCCCTGCTAAAATTTGGCCGTTTTCAACCTGCCACGTATACACCGAACCACTTGTTGGCATGACATGGTATACCTGCCGGGCGTCGTTGAAGCAAACATCCATGAGGCCTTCTGGTGTTTCTGTTTCAAGCAACTCGTTAATTTTCACCTCAAAATCGGCCGTATCACTCGGGCAGCCATCCGAATTGACCGAAACAAGTTGTATGAGCGCATGGTCGTTCTGCTCTTCCCAATCCACTTCGATATGAAAGTCATCTGTTTTTTCACTGATTGATCCGCCCATCACATTCCACCAGGTTTGCAGTATTTCATCCGTTTCGTGCTCAACCCAGTATTCCACCCCCTCGACACCTGGACACACACTGCGACTACCAATTATGGTATCTGCCAAAGGCTTCGATAACAGCTGAACCCATATGCTATCTGTTTTCTGGCAGTGTTCATTGCTACCTTCTACCCAAAACCAGCCTTCGTCGCTGACAAGTGTAGTTTCACCAGTATCGCCATTTTTCCATTTAAACTGCAGATCCTCAGGTGTTTCTACTTCGATCAGGGCGCTATCTCCCTCACAAACATTCACTGAGTCTATTAAACTGAGAATTGGCGAAGGGTGAAATAGCACCTGCATGCTATCGGAATCTTCGCAGCCGTTTCTATTAACTGCAAAAAGTGAATAATTACCAGGTTCAGAGGTAGTAAATGTTCTGGTTGTGAGACCATTTGACCATTGATAGTCCACATAATTCCCGTGCTGATAGGTGAATTCATCGTCACCACATCCATAAAGTGTATCCGGAAGGTGCAGAAAGTCATTCGTTTTCTCCGTTACAATGAGTGTATCCGTCAGAACACATCCGCTTGGACTTGTCATTTCCACCCAGTACATTCCGGGGTCATGCACCAGCAAGGATTCATTCGTACTGCCATCGCTCCAGATATAGGTAGATCCCGTCTGACCCTTGGGAACGATTTCCCAGGTATCACCTTCACAAAGGGTCAGGTCATCACCAATGAACAGGCTGCTGAAATTGGAAAAGTATCCATACCTCGCCCCGGTCACCACTCCCCCATCCAGAAATCCCAATTGGAAGGAATAGTTCGCATTCCTAACTACATAAACATTTCCTGGGATGACGGTCGACATTGACATGGAGATGCTCGCAATCTTCCATGCTCCATTGGTTCCGGGCACATTCTGGAAGTCGCTGGCAAGAATAAAATTCGAATTTCCGTTCAGGGTAAATTCATCTTCCCCTCCGGACCGAACCAACAATTTGAGGAAGAACTGGTCATTTCCGGATCGTGTAAAAGCAATTGTATTAGAACCTTTGCAATTTATACTTGGAATGAGTGCAGCGCCTAGCTCACAGCCGATACCCGTATATTGCATGACGTAAACTGGTTTTGATGAACGGATATGCATAATACTTTCTGTAGTATACATTTTAGTTTGCCTGTAGCCAATTGTGTCAATTCGTTGCTGGTTTCCGGTGATTTCAACCACCGTCCCATCTTCGACACCGGTGATGAAAATCCGCTCATTAACATTGATCTGTCCCCTCGAGACAATGTATTCCTTTCCGAGGATCCCGATGGGAACGATCTGATCACCTCCCAGGTCATAGCATTGCTGCTCCACCATGGAGTCATCCGTTACACTTACAGCAATGGGCTTGGTAGATTGAATGACCGACCCTGCCAGCGTTTCGGTGGAAGAATCTGATATTTTACGCATGGAATAGGATTGACCCCGGTTTAACCTGATTAAGATGGTATCGCCTGCCTGATGGCCAAATATATTGGCATTGGGCACCATTGTGACTATCGTATTATTTTGAGCAGCTACCAGTTCAATTGTTGATTTGGCATCGGAGAAATTGACATTCGACCAGAACGTTTGCCCGGGTGCAATGAAATCCTGACCCAGGGCATTTTTTCCCTTTAATGTATAAATATCAATATTAAACGTCTGACCTATTTCATAATATGCTGTAATCAATGCTGATGACCGGATGTATAAGCCCTTGTTCACCACCACATTACTTTGATTGTGTTCGATCAGTGGTTTTCTGGAAGTCAGATCAACTGTCCGGGTGGAATTAGCCGGAATAGAAATGATATAAGGAGTAAAAGACGAATTGGCCGGTTGCGAAATGGTGACCTGGGCGGGTTCGTTTTCTGTTGATAATCGTAGGCGAATGGGCGAATCTTCGTGGGTAGCGGAAGCGTCGGGAGCGGCAAACCAAAATTCGGTATCCTGCTGGGCTTGAACTGAATTGATGCTGAATATCAAAGCAATAAAAAAAATGATATTCCCAAGTCGAAAAAAGAGCGAGTTCATAGTTGAAATAAGTGATTCAGAAAAATAGTCATTTTTGCCCTTAAAATTTAATAAGTATGGGATCTATTCAGGAAATCTTTAATAAATGACAAATCGTGACTTTTTTTAATGCTAAGAAGAAAGCTGGCTTACAACTGTTGAGAGTAATAAAATTTGTTTAAACCTCAAATTTCAAGTCGCCAGACCTTCTGAAAAAAATCGTTTTTGTTTGAGGTCAACCTAGTTGGTTATCATCACTTTTTTAACTAAATTTTATGCTATAATTCAACAAATCTTTACAGGTATCACAACCTAACCAATCATGTTCAAAAAGATCCTACTTGGGATTGTTTTCATCGTTCTCATTTTCGTGGGCATCATGTTTTTTTATGTCCATGTAAATTGGAATAAGACTTACAACATCTCCTACCCTGAGCTACAGGCTAGCTCAGACTCTACGGTCATTGCCAGGGGCAAATACCTGGTTTACGGACCTGCGCATTGCTCTTCCTGCCATGTATCTTCCTATGAAGAAATGGTCAATTCAGACAAAGGTGATGAAATAGCTCTAAAGGGTGGTGTTGATTTTCCACTTGGTCCTTTAGGAATCATTTCACCTGCCAACCTGACCCCTGATGCTGAAACAGGCATCGGTCGCTATTCCGATGGAGAGGTCTTTCGGATGATGCGACACGCAGTGAAACCTGATGGTACCACGACCCTAAACCTTCTCATGCCCTTTTGGAACATGGCTGACGATGACCTGGTGGCTGTTGTATCTTACTTACGATCCGCAAAACCGGTTTACAATAAAGTACAGTCTCCCTCCTGGACCTTTATGGGTAAAATGGTCCGTACTTTGGCGCCAACATTTCAACCGATAGAGGATGCGACACCACCTGCAGTTGCTCCACCGATGGCAGCAACCATTGAGCGTGGGGAATACCTGTCCAGGTATGTAACCAATTGTGTGGCTTGTCATACCAGTCGTGATCCTATGACCTATGAAGCAACCGGACCGGAATTTGCCGGAGGAATGGAATTTGAACCTTTCCCTGAACTGCACAAAGTCATTGGAGTTGATCCGGAATTGTGGACACGGTCGACTAATATCACCCCCCATCCAAATAGCGCTTTGTCGAAGTTTAAAACCAGCGAAGCATGGATAGCCCGATTCCGGCAGGGAAGATTAGTCATGCATTCACCGATGGATTGGGGACCCTTTTCGAGAATGACGGATGAAGATTTGACAGCAATCTACCTCTACCTGAACAGCCTCGAACCTATAGAGAATGATATAACTGAGATAATTTTCAAGAAGGAGTAACAGGAACCCTGGGAGATAATTTTATAAGAAGTCATGGTTTTGAAATCTAAATTTGATTACATAAACGGTTTGCAATCTTATGGCATGATTTCTTAAATTTATACTATGGCACAATTCACTTTAAACATTAACGGAAAACAGCAACAGGTAGACGTAGCAGAAGATACGCCCCTGTTGTGGGTACTAAGAGATCATATCAAACTTGTCGGAACGAAATACGGATGTGGGATCAGCCAATGTGGGGCTTGCACGGTTCACCTGGACGGTACAGCAACCCGATCGTGTAGCATTCCCGTATCAGCTATCGGAAACAAGAAAGTGGTCACCATCGAGGGATTATCCAAAAATGGCGATCATCCTGTTCAAAAGGCATGGATTGAGCATGACGTCGCCCAATGCGGTTATTGCCAGGCAGGGCAGATCATGAGCGCTTCGGCACTTCTCGACAAGAATTCCAACCCATCGGATGAAGAAATCTACAGTGCGATGAATGGAAACATCTGTCGTTGTGGAACATACCTGCGAATCAGATCAGCTATCCACAGTGCAGCTTCTAACATGAATGCCTGATTTACTGCTTATTCATTCTTTTGTTTTAACTAACTAAAATTCACTATGACACTTGTCAAAACTTCATATAACCGTCGTTCTTTTCTCAAGACATCTGCAGCAGCAGGTGGTGGTTTGCTGATCGGCTTTAACTGGCTGGTTTCATGCAAGCCCACGCCAAAGCAACTTTTAGAAATGCCGGAAGAATGGTTCAACATCAATTCCTATATTAAAATAGGCAACAATGGGGTTACAACCATCTTTTCAGCTAATCCTGAGATCGGGCAAAATGTAAAAACTAGTATGCCGATGATCGTAGCTGAAGAGCTTGATATTGATTGGAAAAAAGTCATTGTCGAACAGACAAATCTGAATACAGAAAAATACGACAGGCAATTGGCCGGAGGAAGCCAATCCATTCGTCATGGCTGGCAGGGCTTGCGCATGGCTGGAGCAACCGGAAGGAGAATGCTGCTCGAAGCAGCCGCAAAAGAATGGCAGGTGCCGGTTAGCGAGTTGACCACAAAGAATGGAACTATCTCCCACTCCTCCGGAAAGTCTGCCGGCTACGGCGAATTCGCCCAGGCAGCATCCCAACTATCCGTACCGGAAGAAGTTGAATTGAAAGACCCAAAAGACTTTAAGATCATAGGCACGCCTACCAAAAACGTAGATGGACCGAAACTTGTAAAAGGCGAGCCGTTATTCGGACTGGATTACAATAAAGAAGGTATGCTGATTGCCATGATCGTGCATGCCCCTTCCTTTGGGATGAAGCCTAAATCAATCGACGACAGCGCTGTGAAAGGCATGGCTGGTATCAAGGATGTTTTTACGATTGATTCTGCCACACCTGAAGGAGAAGAAGCATCCTGGTCAGAAACCAATGCTTTCCATCAGCTTGTGGTAATTGTTGGGAACAGCACCTGGGAGGTCATGAAAGCTAAAAAGGCACTTAAAATCGAATGGGAAAAAGTTAGCAGTTCCGAAAATACAGTTGACCAAATCAGTAAGCTGGATGAATTGATCACCCAAAAATCAGATGAACCCAGACGCTCGGATGGAAATACGGATAAAGCATTTAAAAATGCAGCAAAGGTCATTGAAAAGAACTACTATGCGCCATTCCTTGCACATAATACGATGGAGCCAATGAATTTCTTTGCTGATGTAAATGCAAATAAGGCAGAATTGGTTGGGCCGATCCAGACACCTGCAGAATTGAGGTCTTCCGTTCATAAGTATACCGGAATACCGGAGGAAAATATCGACGTGATGATGACCCGTATGGGGGGTGGATTTGGAAGGCGATTGTATGGAAACTTTGGCCTGGAAGCAGCTCTCATTTCCAAAAAGGTCAATGCACCTGTTAAATTGATCTATACGCGAGAAGATGACATGACCCAGGGAACCTATCGCCCGATGTATGCTATGAAGTACAGAGCTGCCCTGGATAAAAATAATAAATTAATCGGTTTTCACGTTCGTGCAGCCGGAATTAACAGTGCTCCGTTGTTCCCCGACCGATATCCTGCAGGAACGGTTGACAATTACCTGGCAGAAAGCCATTCACTTGAATCCAATGTTTCAACGGGGGCGTGGCGTGCACCGAGTTCAAATTTTGTCGCTTATGCCGAGCAATCCTTCCTTGATGAAGTGGCAGAAGCCGCCGGAAAGGATCCTATTGATTTCCGATTGGAACTATTTGACCGGGCCATGACCGATCCGGTAGGTGAAAATAATGATTACGACGCTGAACGATATGCCGGAGTTTTAAAAATGGTTCATGAAAAATCCAATTGGGGAGAAAAGAAGGAAGGTGTCTATCGAGGTGTTTCGGCCTACTACTGTCATAATTCATATGTCGCACAAGTTGTCGACGTGGCACTGAACAACGGAGAACCGCAAATCCAAAAGATCTGGTGCGTGGTAGACTGCGGAGTCGTCGTAAATCCCGATGGTGCCATTAACCAGGTAGAAGGTGGTATTGTTGATGGAATTGGTCATGCGATGTACAGCGCCCTGACCATGACCGATGGAAAGCCTGATCAGGATAATTTTAATCGATACCAGCTGATCAGGATCAAGGATACACCGTTTGAGATCGAAACTCATTTTGTGCAGAATGGAATTGATCCAACCGGTTTAGGTGAACCTACCCTGCCTCCTATTTCTGCAGCGGTGGCCAACGCAATGTACAGGGCCATTGGGAAAAGGTTGACAAAGCAACCATTTACCCAGCAGTTGAAGGAAGATGTGGTTGAACCGGCGTAATTGGACTATTCGAATTCCTAAAACAACGACAAGAGAAGATATTCCCGGCCTTGTGCCGGGATCCCTTGGAGGAAACATGTCAAGTACATTAAAAGGATAATGTATTTTTTGATTTCTCTGATATTTAATAGATCTCTGAAATTTGCTTGAGATCCCGGCACAAGGCCGGGAATTTTCTTCCTTTTCTAAATTTCTATTATTTTACTTAATCACCAATCTCAAACCCAAGGGAAACAAATGGCAATTCATTTGTTACCTCCACTTTGGTCATATCCCTGTCAAAAGGACGGTTGAGATTGTTGCCTGACAGATCTTCAAGTTTTGTTTTAATTAGTATATTGTATTCCCCTGTTTTCCAATTATTTAAAGGACTAAATTTTAGTAATTTCTCATTGGTCATTAACTCAAATTCCCCTTCCATTTTTGTGCTATCACTGTTAATGATCACAAAACTTTCCTGCAACAATGAATAATCGAGGGGTTCATGGAAATCAATCAGTAGTGGATCCATGGAATTCACCTTTGGAATTATAAGTTTCCAGTTTTGAGGCACCGGCAACTCATCATCTCGTTCATCCACATAAAATGCTTTTTCATAACCCTCGATCAATGGCAATCCCTGTGCATCGTTCCAGGATGGTGGAACAATTAATCGATAGGACTTGCCTTTGATCAATGGGTTACCCGATTCACGATTAGGCACAAGTTCACGTTTGATCCTTCCCGGATCAAGCCATAATGTCAATACAGTCCTGTCAAGGTTCCACAATTCACTAGGAAGATCAAGAAAAGGCTGAATGGTATCTTCATCGGACAGCACCAGCAGCTTTTCCAAAGAATGCGTCTGGCTCATCGGCTGAGAAAAATGAAAATAGAATTTCAACAGATTCTCTGGCAAGGTATCAGCTGATGGATAGATACCCAACAACTCCGTTGATGGTTCCAAATCCCGGTCAAACTTTAGCTCATTAACTAAAATATCATGGTAAGTAACCTTATAGCTCATTCCATAACTCAGTGGAGCCAGCGTTCGAAAAATCAGGGAAGAATCCGTTAAACTGATGTTTCCAAATATTGATACATTTCTCTGATTTTCAGAAAGATATATTTTTATCAGCTTTGGATTATAATCATTTGGCAATTCGTAATTGGGAATGTTAAAGCCCGTATATTTTCCATTCTCAAAGAGAAAGTGATCCCAATAAACCCGGTTTGGGGTGTCCCTTGTGCAAGAGAAACAAAGCAATACAACTAGTACGTATGTTGCTGATTTTACCATTTTCCAGATATGTTGCTTAGGGCAAAAAGCTGAGGGCGGAGGGACTCAAAAGCACTTCAATGTTAAATCCCGCACAATCAACACCCCACCAACTCAATAACTTAATAACCAAATAACTTAGTAACCAAATAACTTAGTAACTAAATCACAGCCATCTGTCGTTTGCTGTCCAGAGGTCGAGATCTCCGTTGTTTTTGCGTTGAAGGAGGACAAATTGCTTATCATCCAGCTTGTCCATTTGCAGAACATTCGTCATGGGGTACGAAATAAATGGAACACCTTCGGATGAAAATCTCTCTGACACTGGTTCCGTTAAGGATTCTTTATAAGATTCCAGGTCATCAAATTTCACTTTCATGACCGGTCGGTTTGAATTCGCCATGAAAAGATATGACTCACCCTCTTTTTCCATCGTAATCATGTCCAGAGGTGCATTTCGATTGCCCATCTCTCCTACTGTCCTACCTTTTACATGAGCGCCACTTTTCAGTTCGTTCATGGGAAACAATACTAATGGCGTGCAGGTGTAGCTGGCTATAATGTATTTTTCTCCATTCAATTTAGCAGTAGTAAATGTCTGAATGGGTGCATGGGTTTCGTATTGGCCATGTGCAGCATGGTAAATTTCCAGGGTAGCATGTTCCTGATCATCTGAAAACGGAAAAGATATGCTTCTGAAGGTTGAACCAAATTCCATATTTGACAATCCACTCACTAAAACTTTTCCATCATCATATTGAAGATCTGATATAGTCATAACGCGTTGTGATCGACCCCATTTATCCTGAGCATCCTCCGGGACTGGGTTACTGATTTCTGTTTGGGCAAAGCTTACTTTTTCCAGTGAAACAGGCTGGATTTCCCCATTATTTAGTTGAAATAGAAGTGGTGTATTATCTTCCGTATGAACAGCAAAATAGATCTTCTTTGAATCAGGATTAACGACCATGTCCTGAAATGAAATCTTATCCGAAGTAGTGCCAAGGGAGGTAGCAACCAATTCATCAAATTTAGTGACTTCCACTTCCTGTGCCTCACTTACTTTTTCCATGTCTTTTGTATCCAGGGCATAGATCATGGCACTTTTTGAATCGCCGATAAAGAGAATGCCTTCGGGACCGAATGCCAACGCATTAATGGATTGGACTTCCGGTGTGCCCATCGTAAAGTTAGACTTAATGCTATTCGTTTTGTAGGTCATCGCCATGATGGCTATTGCCATTACAAGGACAACGATGAAGAGTGTGTATTTCGATTTTTTCATGGTGCGTAACTTTTGAAGTTAGAAATGTTTACCAGATATTACCTAATATACTAAAAATCAAACAGAAACTCCGTCCTGTTTTTGATAAAAGGGGCTATTGGTTTGCAGATTCAGGGATACGAGTTACAAGTTGTCCTAAACCCGCAGCCCCACCTTAATTTCACTCCAATTCCACCATGTCTCCTAAAACTCTATTGGGAATTTGCTGGATCATCTTATTCATGATACGATCCATATCTTCCAGGTCTTTTTCGTCCAGGAGTTTTAATAACCGGACACCTAGCTGATATCGCAATTCGCTAAATTTTTCAAATAATTCCTTTCCCTTTTTTGGAGTCAGGCAAACTTTCACCGTTCTGCGGTCTGATTCGGAATTAACTCTTTTAAGTAGCTTTTTTTGTGTAAGCTTATCGATAATACCTGTCGCGGTGGAATATGGAACTTCCAGGTATTCAGCAATTTCACGCATGATGACCTCTCCTGTCCGACCAATAAAACCAATCAGGGACAATTCCTGCTTGGTGATGTTTTCATTTTTCGTGAGTTGCAGGCAAGCCTGATCAACCTCTTGTAATTTGACAATCAGGAATTCAAATACTTCCAGGAATTGCTGTGTCATTTCTTCCTTCGACTTCATACTCTCCAAATTTTAGTACAAAATACAACTAAAATCGAATTAACGCAAAACAAAAATATCTAGTCTGCAAATAATTCTAATAAGAAATATTTCCTTTTTCGAAATTTTTTAAAACCAAAGTAAATTCATTTCGTTACGTCAAACAAATATTTCGATTTTCGTAATATCCTAAAACTGAATTAACAACTTCCGTACCAAATCTATTCAACACATGAAAAATAATCTTAAAAAAATTAAATCCAGTGGAGCAAAAATTGGCGAAAACTGGGCTCATCTGGTCATTAAGAGGAAATGGTTGATACTTGCTGCATCCACTCTACTTGTCATAGCTGCTGGCTATGGCGCACAATTTGTCAGGTTTAACAGTGACTACCATGTCTTCTTCAGTAAAGAAAATCCACAGTTATTGGCATATGACGCACTTCAAAACAAGTACACCAAAGACGACAATGTTTTTATAGTGATTGAACCGGAGGATAAGAACGTCTTTACAAAAAGGACATTGCAAGCGGTAAAAGAGCTGGTTGAGGATTCATGGAAAACGCCCCACTCATCCCGGGTAGATGCCATCACCAATTTCCAGTACACCAACGCGGTTCACGATGATCTCTATGTTGATGACCTGGTGGGCCCGGTAAATGAGTTATCAAACAATGACATTGCTGAAATTAAAGTAATTGCAACAACTGATGTCAGGATCAAGAATCGTCTGATCAACGAGGAAGGAACCCTTACTGCCGTAAACATCACAGTCAGGCTTCCGGACAACGGAGATCCGAAAGAAAATGACATTGTCGTTGCCTATGTCAGGAATATGCTTGATGAATTTCATGCCAAATACCCTGAACTCAACACATATTCCTCAGGAATGGTGATGCTGAACAATGCCTTCCAGGAATCTGCATTCAATGATATGTCAACCCTGACCCCATTAATGTTCCTGGTAATCCTGCTGACAATCTTGCTGTTTACCCGTACAATCAGCGGCACGATAGCCACATTGGTCATTATCTTGTTTTCCCTTGTTACAGCAATGGGATTGGGAGGCTGGCTGGGCATTGAGCTAACACCACCGTCTTCAGCATTCCTGAATATCATCATGACCCTTGCTGTAGCGGACAGCATCCACATACTGGTGACGTTTGTTCAATCATTAAAAAAAGGAACACCGAAGCAGGAAGCGCTGGTTGAAAGTCTGAAAATCAATTTCCTGCCTGTGTTTATTACCAGTCTGACAACCGTGATTGGATTCCTTTCGATGAATTTTAGCGACTCCCCTCCTTTCCGTGATTTGGGAAACCTGACTTCCATCGGAATGACAGCAGCATTTGTATTTTCAGTTAGCACATTACCAGCTCTATTAATGATCCTTCCGGTAAGAATAAAAAAACAATCTAAAATTCATTCCTATAAGCCTACATACATGGAGCGGATGGCTGAATTTGTGATAGCCCGAAAAAATACACTTGTCCTGTCAAGTATTGCCTTTATACTCGTCTCATCGGTCTTTATTTTCCGAAATGAGTTGAATGACGAATTCATCAAATACTTCTCAAAAGACATTGCATTTCGCACAGATACGGATTACATCAGCGAAAATCTGACAGGAATTTACACGACAGAATATTCCATCGGTTCCGGTCAGGAAGGAGGCATCAATAATCCGGAATACCTGCAGAAGCTTCAGGATTTTGAAAACTGGCTTTATTCACATGACGAAGTGATTCATGTCAACTCCTTTACTGAAGTATCAAAACAGGTCAACAAGTCCATGCATGGCGATAACCTGGAATACTACAGAATACCAGATGACAGGGAAGAAGCCGCTCAATACCTTTTGCTGTATGAAATGTCACTTCCTTTTGGGCTTGACCTGAATAATCAGATCAACGTGGATAAATCTGAGACAAGGGTGATTGTCACAACCAAAAACATTTCAACACAAAGAATGCTTGCACTTGAAGAAGAGACACAAAACTGGCTGAAAACCCATACTCCTGAATACATGCATGCCGCCGGTGTCAGCTCAACCATGATGTTTGCCCATCTGACTCAAAGACAAATCAAAAGCATGATCAAAGGAACAGCTCTGGCCATTCTATTAATCAGCTTGGTTTTGGGAATTGCGATTAAAAGCTTTAGGTATGGATTGATCAGCCTCATTCCGAATATCACACCACTTATCGTGGGAATCGGAGTTTGGGGATTGACTGTGGGATATATCAATACCGGTATCAGCATTGTTTTCGGTATGACCATGGGGATCATTGTTGATGATACCGTCCACTTTCTTACCAAATATTTGAGGGCACGTCGAAGTCTAGGTTATTCGGCTGAAGATTCGGTTCGTTATGCATTCTCCACTGTTGGGCAAGCATTACTCGTTACCACTTTTGTGCTGATCATGGGCTTTTTGATCATCGCACAATCAGATTTTGGGATGAATTCCGGTATGGCCAAGATTACCATTGTGATCATTTCTATTGCTTTGATCCTGGATTTTCTATTGTTGCCATCCTTGCTGATTCTATTCCAGGAAAAATCCATTCCTTCTCAGCTTGGTAATTTCATTCAGAAATTCAAAACAAAAGCCGCTTAAAAAAATCATTCAATAACAAACCAGTTAAAATCTATTACCATGAAAAATTTATTAATTATCGTTTTACTAACAATCGGAGTATTGAGCAATGTCAAATCATTCGCTCAGGACAACGGGCAAAAAGGACTTGAAATAGCTGAATTAGCAGATAAAGCCGACCAGGGATTTGAAAGCAGTGAAGTCTCCCTGAAAATGATCCTGACGAATAAACAAGGACAGGAAAGCATTCGGCTTCTCGAAAACAATACCCTGGAATTCCTTGAAGACGGAGATAAGTCTTTGATCGTGTTCAACAGTCCACTAGATGTAAAAGGGACTTCCACTCTGACTTTTACCCATAAAGAAGGCTCGGATGATCAGTGGCTCTATTTACCCGCTGTGAAAAGAGTTAAGAGGATATCGTCCGATAACAAATCGGGACCATTTATGGGAAGTGAATTTGCTTATGAAGACCTCTCGTCCCAGGAAGTTGAAAAGTACACCTACAAGTACATCAAAGATGAGGTGAAAGACGGGGAAACGTTGCAAATCGTTGAGAGATATCCGGTTGATGAAAAATCCGGGTATACCAGGCAAGTCGTCTGGTTTAACAAAAGCAAAGCCTACCGGATTGAAAAGATCGATTTTTATGACAGAAAAGATGCTTTGCTGAAAACATTGACCTATGAAAATTATGAGCTCTACCTGGACAAACACTGGCGTGCAGATGAAATGATCATGACGAACCATCAAACGGGCAAAATGACCAGGTTGGTATTCGAGGATTATGCATTCAAGACCGGACTGACGGACCAGGATTTTTCTCAGAACAGCCTTGTGAGGGCCGGGAGATAGTTTATTGTCATCTTGAACTTGTTTCATAGTGATCCCTTGGCGTTTCAGTATCGGTGCGTTAGGAAAACGATCCTGAAACAAGTTCAGGATGACTGTTAATTTTTTCCCTTATAAAAAGCTAAACCAACATGAAAAGAATATTCATTTTAATAGCCATGTTATCCATACTGTTGACTTCCGGGTATGGACAAAACAAGGCGTTTCACGATTTCAAAGCCGAAGTAGAAATTGAAGACCGGGTATTCCTGAAACCCGGATTATACGAAGGACAGCATCAGAATTACATTTCCATTGCTTTTCAACCCGAGTATTCCGTTGAATGGAAAGAAGGGAAATATTCTTTTAAAACCACACTTTTTGGCCGCATTGATCAGCATGACAATCATAGAACTCATTTTGATATCAGGGAATTGTATTGGCAGGGGGTGTTCAATCAGCATGAAATATCCGTAGGTTTAAAAGAAATCTATTGGGGTGTAACCGAATCTGCCCACATTGTCAATATCATTAACCAAACTGATGTAGTTGAAAGTTTTGATGGAGAAGCAAAGATGGGCCAACCAATGGTTCATTATTCCCTGGCTAACAAACTGGGTATTTTCGATGTTTTTTTTATGCCTTACTTCCGAACCATCACCTTTCCCGGTGAGGAAGGAAGACTTAGAACACCAATCGTTTTGGAGGGCGACGATTTCCCTTTTGAAAGTAACAGCGGAAAATATCACCCGGATGTGGCCTTCCGATGGTCTAATTACATTGGGGCATTTGATGTGGGGCTCTCCTATTTCTATGGCAACAGTCGCCAACCCATGATCGAAGATATTCAGGCCTTCGATCCTCTCTATCCCTTGATCCACCAGGTTGGATTGGATCTTCAGGCTACAACTGGTATGATGCTTTGGAAATACGAAGGGATCTACAATAATAATTCCATCAAAAATTTTTATGCCATGGCAGCAGGGTTTGAGTATACTTTTGGTAATGTTGGAGGCAAGGGACTCGATATTGGTATTTTGGGAGAATACTTATACGACGGAAGGGATGAACTGGCTATTGGCAGTTTGCAGCATGATATTTTCACGGGAATGCGCCTGGGCTTCAATGACATCAGTGATAGCGAGATTTTGGCAGTAGCGATCTTTGATTTACACTATCCAACAAAAATTTATAGTATCGAAGGAAGCCGGAGGTTTAAGGAAACTTTTACCATAGAACTTGAAGGCCGTTTCTTTACTAAATCTGCACCGGAAGAATTCCTGTATTTTATTCGAGATGATAGTTTTCTGCGGTTTGCAGTCAGTAAGTATTTCTAAATAATGATAGCAAAGGTTTTTGTGTTTAAATTTGGCCGTGCAAATAATTATCGCTGGCTATCCTATTTGCCTTTTATCCGTGTAAACACCTCAACACGCCTATTGAAAAGGATACGGGTTTTCATTAAATTAAGGAAGTGCTAAACATTTTTTAGGTATCGGATACCTGAATGGATGGAAGCATTACACCAAGGTGTGGATGGAAACATGGAAGCACAACCACAAAAAGGCTACCTTCTTCTTGCCGATATTTCAGGATACACGGCATTTATGGCCAATACCGAGTTAGCCCATGCTCCGCTTGTATTAAATCAAATCATACGTTTCCTCACAAAAGAACTGACCCCAACCATGCAATTGGCAGAAGTTGAGGGCGATGCACTGTTTCTATATGCTTCTGAAAATGACATTTCACGTGGCGAGTTATTGCTGGAACTTGTCGAATCTTGCTATATAAATTTTCGTGACAAAAGAAGGACAATGGCCCATAATATAACCTGTCCGTGCAATGCATGCCAGACAGTTACAACACTCGACCTGAAGTTCATTGTTCATTATGGAGAATATGTCCTTCAAAAGATGACCGGAAAGCTTAAACCATTCGGTTCCAGTGTGAATCTCGCACATAGGCTTTTGAAAAATAGTGTAAAAGAGACTACCGGATGGAACGGATACGTGCTTTTCTCTAATATCTGTTTGAACAAAATGGAATTAAGTCCGGAAAACATTTACAAGGGAATGGAAAAGTATGATCATTTTGGAGAGGTAGAAACCATAAGCATAAATTTTGAGGAAAAATATCAGGAATATTCTGCCAATCGAAAGGATTTCATAAAGCCGGAAGATGCCGACGTAAATCTTGAGTACACCTTTACTGCCCCTCCTCCTATTATCTGGGATTGGCTGAACGATCCAACAAAACGAAATAAATGGTATGCCGGTAACAAATCCAATTGGGTAGTCAAAGACCGGCCTCATGGCCGAACCGGATCTTCTGCAAACAATCATTGCACAAATTCAGGTTTTATTGAGCATATCCTAGATTGGCGCCCGTTCCATTATTTCACAGTTAGGCATAAAAAGGATGGTTGAATGCTAAAATAACGGGTGAGCTTGATCCTTTAAATGGAGGAACACACCTGAAGTGGAGAATCAGGTTAGAAGGGATATTACCAAGGAGTATATTGCGTCTTCTGAGTAGAATTACCGTCAACAAAGTATTGGAGATGAGTTCAAGTTTTGAGAATTTGGAGGTATTAAGTAAAAAGCAACTGGATAAAACCACATTTGAACTTAACAAGAAAACAACAAGCATGTAGGTAATCCGGATTAATACCGGAAGAGTACTTCGTGAAGTTGCTAAGTTTTCTTTCACCTCCTGTTTATCCATTCCTTAAACTCCCTTGCACGTTCTTTCGCTACTTTGATCTTTTCTGGAGTGGATGGCAAGACTTCTAATTCAAGTTTACTTTGATCTCCGGAGCGGAATTTGACAATGGAATTGATGTGTACGATATATTGACGGTTGGCCCGAAAAAAAGTAGTAGAATCGAGCATTTCTTCCAATTCCATTAACGTTTGATCTATGGTCAATAGTTCTCCGGTTTTTCGCTTTAGAAAACTCATTTTATGCTCAGAGAAAAAGTATGCTACATCATTGATATCAACCGGGATATAATCAACACCTTTTTTGGCAATGATCTTCCTTTTGGAAGGGTTTGAAATGGGATAACCTGAAAGAAGGTCTTTTACTCTTTGATGGATAAAATGCTCCTTTAGATTGTTAAATTTTTTAATTGCCTGACGTAGCTTGTCCTCATTAACTGGTTTGAGTAGATAATGAATAGAGTTTAACTCAAAAGCCTTTAAAAGATAGTCATCATATGCTGTGATGAAAATGACCGGAAAATTCACCTGGCATTGTTGGAATATTTCAAAGGACAGATCATCGGAAAGCTGAATATCAAAGAAGCCTATCTCAGGTTGATCGTGTTGCCGGATCCAGTCAGCAGTATCCCGGACTGTATTCAATCTGGCAATGACATTGATTTCAGGGTTTATTCTCCCAAGCAATAACTCGAGTTTATGAATTGCGGTGGCTTCATCTTCGACGATAATTACATTCATGCAAGGTGCAGTTTAAGTAAAGGCAATACCAGTTTGAATTGTTCACCTTCAACGCCATAGTTAATTTCTTTCCCAATCAATCTTTCAAATCGTTCATTCAAATTGATCAAGCCTGTCCTGGTTGAATGCTTAACAGAATTTCTCAAATTTAATTTATTGATTATCAATAAATTATCATTATAAAATTCAACTTTTAAATAAAGTCTGTTTTTTTCGGAGAGTTCATTGTGTTTAACCGCATTTTCAATAGCAAACATGATGGATATAGGAGGAATTAAATATTGAGAACCCGTTTTATTGATTGCATCCACTTCGAGTATCAGTGCATCTCTAAATCGCAATTTAATTAATGATGCATAAGCGTGCATAAAATCCAATTCATCAGCAAGCAATACGAGATCCTTTTCTTTGCTTTTCAGGATGTATCGGTAAACTTCGGCAAGCTTATCCACAAATTGTTGGGCCATCTGCGTGTCCTTCTCAATTAAGTAAGAGACACTATTCAAAGCATTGAACATAAAATGCGGATCTATTTGGTTTTTAAGGGCAGCAAGCTCCGCCTGTACTTTATCCTTTTCAAGTTTTGCAGACTTTAACATCTCATTTTCCGAATGTTTAACCAACAGCGCTTTTTCGTACATGTTTGTTACAAAAATTACGCATACGATAATAATAACAGAGGTGATCCACAATACATTAGGTTGGACCTGTGATGCGTCGGTTACCCATTTCCAGGCATATAACAAAATTGCCGAAACAGGTAGGGTGTAAAAAATATTCAACCCCAGGATAAGGACGTATTTCTTAATATCTGACCCTGTATCAAAGATAATATGATAGTACCGGAATAAGAGAAAACGATTCCCTTCCCAAATAATTCCGGCTGTCAAAATATAATACAAGTAAGAAAGGACAACAGGAAGGCTTAATCCTGCCGATAGATCGATCAGACCTGTCGCACTGGGAATGACCAATCCAAAAAATGGAATGCCGATAAACCTGACCAGTTTGTCATCAACTTTTATCGATAATTTACTTCTGTCAATAGTAGGTTCAGCGCTCATTATGGATCATTCAGCCAGATAGTTTTCCGTTTCAGTTTTTGAATTTTTCATTCAAATTAAAAATTCAATTCACTTTTATATATTATAATCCAAATAACTAACCATCTAAATTAAACATATTATGGAAAATATGACTCTTAATCACCTTGCAGTAATTGTTGCTGCGTTATCAACTTTTTTATTAGGAGGATTGTGGTATTCGCCGGTCATTTTTGGCAAAGCCTGGCAAAAGGAAAGTCAGCTTAGCGATGAGCAATTAAAAAGCGCCAATATGGGCAAAGTATTTGGCCTGTCATTTATCTTCTCTCTGATCATGGCGTACAACCTGGCATTCTTCCTGAATGACCCATCTGTTGATTTAAAAATGGGCGCTCTTTATGGATTTTTGACAGGTTTCGGGTGGGTACTGATGG
Source organism: uncultured Cytophagales bacterium (assembly GCA_913057175.1). Lineage (GTDB taxonomy): Bacteria > Bacteroidota > Bacteroidia > Cytophagales > Cyclobacteriaceae > CAJXNP01. Next base: position 271,769 of record CAJXNP010000009.1, on the reverse strand, counting down.
CTATCGGTGTGATATCGATGTTTGAACAAAAAAGCTGGCGTTATATTCTAATCAATGGTGGGTACATGACCGTTGCTTTTACCATTATGGGAGCCATCATTGGTGCTTGGAAGTAGATATTAAAAATAAAAGGTCTTCCTGAACCATCAGGATCAATAAAAGCAGATTACGAGAGCAAATGATCCTGAAATACTGAAACAAGTCCAGCACAGACAAGTTTAGGAAGACTTTTATTATTAATGTTGATGTCCACCTGGTCCGTGAACATGCTTATGCTCAATTTCTTCAGGAGTAGCTTCTCTAACCTCGAGTATCTCACCTGTAAAACTCAATTCTTTGCCTGCCAGTCTGTGATTAAAATCCATTTTCACGGTATCATCGCCAACTTCTTTCACTACGCCCTGTAGTGGGTTTCCATTTTGATCCTGGAGTGGGACGACATTTCCTATCTGAAGCATATCTTCCCGCAATACTCCATCTACCTTAAATATATCCAGAGAAAGATCAATGATTGCTTCTTTATTTACCAGACCATAGCCTTCCTCAGGGGCAACTTTGATATCATAATTGTCACCAGGCTTTTTGCCAATTAGTTGGCCTTCAAAACCGGGGATCATCATCCCAACTCCTGCCAGAAATGTCAATGGTTTTTCTTTGCCTGTTTCTTCGATTAATTCTCCATCAACTCGCAGAGAATAGGTTACTGTTGCTACTGTGTTTTTCTCAATTTTCATTAGCTTAATTTTTAATCTTTCATAAGCCTGAGGGAACCTTGATCTGCCGGCTGACAGATGTCAATCTCATCTGACTATTTTTAAATTGAAAACAAAACAAACCAATTATATACCCGATCACAAAATATCCGGCAATTATTTAGCAAATTGTTTCAATATTTGACATTTCTTAAAGATTTTCGCAGCCCAATACAATATTTCACCATTATTCATCAAAATGAACAACAATATCAAGTACCTGCTCCAGTTTAATTTAGCCATGGTGTTCATGTCAACTTCAGGTACTTTTGGGAGAATGATTGAGCTTCCCCCTCCCGTTGCAATTTGGGCGAGGTGTTTTTTGGGAGGGATCTTTCTATTGATATTTTTGAAAATATTTAAGGTTTCGTTAAGCATACGAAAGCCCCATTTCAGGATTGTCTTTATTAGTTCGGTTTTACTAGGGATTCATTGGATCACCTACTTCTATGCCCTTCAATTATCAAATGTTGCGCTAGGTATGCTTTCCCTTTTTACCTATCCGATCATGACGACCTTGCTGGAACCCATCGTATTAAAAACAAAGTTTACCTATTTCAATTTGTTTCTTGCTATCCTGGTCCTGATAGGGATTTTTTTTCTTGTACCTGAATTCAGTATAGAAAATAAATACACCATTGGAATATTGATAGGCCTTGCTTCGGCTGTCTTTTATTCGTTGCGAAACCTGTTAATGAAAAAAAGCATTGCCCAATACTCCGGTATGACCTTGATGTTTTACCAGCTTTTGATCAATGCCTTTCTCTTAATTCCGGTCTTATTTATATTTGAAACAAAGAATTTTGAGCAACAAATACCTCCATTATTAGCCCTCGCCATCATCACCACAGCAATGGGACACACTATGTTTGTGATGAGTTTTAAGAAATTTTCGGTGACGGCTGTAAGCATCATGAGCAGCGTGCAGCCGCTGCTTGGAATGGTATTCGCTTACTTTATGTTAAACGAAATCCCGGCCAACAAAACCCTGATCGGTGGAGCGTTGATCCTTGCTACGGTTATTGCGGAAAGCATTCGAACTGTAAAAGAATAGCTACTGCTGAAACGGTCCTTTGATTATCGATTCTTCCTCAATCTGCTCCACCTTATACGAAGTATAGTCAAAATCTTTAATGACAACGGCTTCAGGAACAATGATGGAAATTGGCACTCCACCAAAAGACCCCATACCCACTGAACCGGCATTTCCCGACCATACCAGATTATATGCTCGATAGGTATTGGAAACCCCAACGATTTTCTTCAAAATATTTTTTCTGTTAAGTCGCAGTGGACTACCATTGAGTGGTTCAACATTTCCGTTTTCCAAATTTTTCCTAAAGATTATGATTGGCTTTGACATCGAGGTTAGTTCAAGAGACTCTGCATACAACCCGTGTGTTAGCTCATCTTCCTTTGCTTCATTTTTCAATAGAATTTCGAGAGAATCCAAGGAAGTAGAATTCGAAAATGATACTTTTAAAACACCGGGAGAAATAGTCTTTGAAACCTGACCATTGATCATATAAAATCTATTGTAGCCATTCGAATTCTCGATACCAGCCGTAGGAACCCTGTCGTTTAGTTTTGTTTCCAAAGCTCCATCTTTTATCATGGTTAGTTGTTCATCAGGCACGACTCCTTCCCCATCGATATCAAATGCGCCTATTAGTCTGGTACCTTCATATTCACTAAGGAACGGTAAGGCCTCCACTTGCATGGAGCTAACTGCTATCTTTTTTTCCTTATTTTCCTCTAACTCTTTCTTTAAGTCTCTAAAATGTTTTTCAAAATCTTGTTTAGTACTATTCACCATCCTTTCCCGGGAAGCAATCAAACCATTCTCGCCTGAAACAAGTAAATTGGCAATGAAAAATTCGGCAACCGCCTGTCCCTTTAGCATCAACGGGCCAGAGTAGTCTTCTTTATATTCATCCAGTGAATCCAGCTCACTTATGTTGACAATCATCTTCTGTATGTCTCCTTTGATCGTTTCCTCTTTCGGAAGTTTTTCAAATAAGTCATGATGATAGACGAGTGTACCACTTTGCATCATGTTTTCTACCCCTTTGGAAAGTTGGATCATAAGAGAGGACATACTCATTGGAACGATCATTTTTGTCCCTTCACTATTTGAAAAATAATTTTTAGCTGAAACATTGTAACCGATTACTGCTGAATTAAGAAACTCGGGGTAATTTTTAAACTCCGCAGAAATGTTTCTCGTCAAAATATCAATCTCATCCTTTTTTGGTTGATAAATGGAAGAAGTATCGTAATATAAAATAGGTTCTTCTTTACTGAAATCCGGCAAGAGGTATTCCTGATTGTATTCTTCCAGGTTCTGAATCTTCTGTTTGTAATTCCGGGCAGCAGATTTGTAAATGTTGTTGGTAGCAATCCAGAAGACACGCCTTATGCCCCAATAATCATTTTCAATCGGAAGATTTGCATAGCCGGGATCGAACGTATAGGACTTAAAGCTATTTTCAAAATTCTCATCATTAATCTTGTAATCGCCTACAATTACCCTGGCTGACCAGCTTCTACTTTCCGTGGAATTAGAATTGATGACTGCGCCGAGCATGGACATGGAATAGCTGAATTTCAGATCAGATACATCGTATCCGATAAAAAATGGCTTGCTGTAGCCATCTTCCTGTAAACTACTGAGATTTCTTTCTATTTCATCACTCATAGCCTTGATGACTGGATGGCCTTCAATGCTGTCTTTTAATGCAGGGCTTAGCTCCTGTGCAGGGGATTGTATTGTCAGTGCTGATAAAAAAAATATGGTACTGATAAAAATCTTCATGCTTCCTACTGTTTCTCGCTTTCCTTAAATTCAAACTCCGGGCTTACCAATAGCGGTTGCTTGATATGCGTTTCCATTTTTTTCTGTGTCTCGATCTTCTTGACAAAAAGAGAAGGAGCAACTGCTGTAACGGGAATGAAACCTGATTCTGCTCCACAATGACCACTAAATACTTCTACCACATCTCCGGCAGCCTTTATCTCAGAAAACATTGTCAAAGGCGTACCGATCATGTCCACTCCACGAACCAATTCATCCGGACGACCATCGACATATATTTTATATACCTCCGTTGGCATGATGTTAAAAGCATTTGGGGAATACCTGTCTGTAGTAGTAAAACCACCGGTAACATCCTTGAAATAGTAGCCAAATTCCTTATTCTGCTTCTTACATTCTTTCATGAGCATCTTTCTTAAAGCGTCTTCGGATTTAACCTTATCCGATTGGACGATCAGATTGGATTGCCTGGAAACCGGGATATAACCTGCTGTTGCCCGACCATGCCCATTGGATTTTTCAAACGTTAGGAGCGGTGTCCTTGACATTAAAAAGTTTTCTAATATTCCATTTTCTACCAGGGTAACTTTTTGGGCTTTGACTCCCTGATCATCATATTCATAGTAGCCGGTTAATTCAGCATCACCAAATTTTCTCCTGGTTGGATCAGAAATCACACTCATAAACTTAGGCAAAACCTGTGAATTGACTTTGTTTTTAAAGGTTTGGCCATCACTTTCGTCTTTCAATCGATGTCCTTCGACTCTATGTCCAAAGATTTCATGAAAAAACACTCCAGATACCCGTGGAGAGAAGATGGCTGGGCCGGAATATGGCTCAGCAACTTGTGAATTTCTTAATTGTTCTAACTTTCTGATAAGCTCTTTTGCATCGTCAATCAACTGAGTTTCCTCGGGAAGGTTTTTGATTGTTCGTGCATCATAGGAAATGTAAAGTGGGAGAATATTTCCATCATCTGATAAAATACTGGCAACTATTGAAAGATTTACAATAGGAAAATTCTGAATGATCCTGGTGCCTTCACTAGAGATAAAGTACCTTCTTTCGAGGCTGACCTGTAGATTTGCATCACCATCCATGATAAACTCATTGTCCTTAAATAGTGATGAAATTCGTTTTAAAACTCCCTCCCACTCTTTAGTATCAATGGATTCTGCAATCAGCGGAGCTTCAGAATAAACGGATATTTCTTCTTTTGTAAAATCAATCTTTTCCTCATTTTCTTTTACTTCTTCGGCATTCAACACCATCTTATATTGTTCCAGTGTAGCTTTATATCCCTGGTCCATTGTTAACCATATCATTTGTTTGATGGCCATTGGATCATTTTCAACGGGTAAGGGCACAGAACTACTGGAATAGCTTTGGTATCCTCCTGAAAATCCAAAAACTTCATGAGTATTATCCAATTCATAATCACCAATGCGAAGATCCCCGGTAAAAACCCGGTTGGTGTAACTGTCTGATGATATCAAACTGCCAAATGATGTGTTGATGTTATAGGTTTCAAAATCGCTCACCCTATATTCCATGTAGTAAGGCGCTCGTTCTATTGAACTAAACTCCTGCATTTCCCTCTTCATTTCCTCAGCCAAAATGGACATAAGTTTGTCCTGGCTAAAAACAGGAAGTGAGATAATCAGTAGAAAACCTACCAGTGTAAATTGTCTGAACATGCCAAAAAAATTAATTATGCAAAGTATTAAAATAATATTCCAATAAACAGAGGAATATTCTCAAAAAAATCACCAATGCGACGGATACATGTTAATGATGAATAATTGGAAATAGTAAACCTCAAAACTTCTCCTTATTGGAAGTACCCAAATCCTCTCGCCAGAAATGTTGCCAGTAAGGGGATCAGAATAACCAATGTCAATTCAATATGGATTGTCATACTGATCTTTTTATAATCTTTTTCGGCTATAACAATGGGTATTCCCTCACGAATATTTTTACGCCATTTCAAAAAATAGATCGTCGGTTTGATCGATAAAATCCCAATGATCAAAAAAAGAGAAAGCTTAATCCACATCAGGTAATTATGATTATAATAGGCCATTCCTTTACCATAAAGAGTATATTTCAATAGTCCTGTGATAAGAATTAGCACGGCTGACAAACCATAAAAACCATCTACGCTTACTATTTTTTTGGCTGTTTTCAGGTCTATTTCTTTCTTGAAAAGTAGCTTTTCAAAGGATAAAGAAACAAAAAGCAATATGATCGCTATAAAATGGAAGTACGTAACTATGGCAGTCAGCGTCATTTAAAAAACCCGTGATTAATTGATGAATTAGTTAAAAAACTGAAAATAAAAAAGGCGTGAGAAATATAATACTATTTTAATGTTTTATTTAAAAAGTGATGGCTTTCGTGTTTACTTTTTGATCGATTAACATCTGGTTTTTTTAAGAAAATTACTAAAACCATTCATTAAAAACTTTTTGAAGGGTGACGAAATTGAAATTCTTGTGAATATCTATTTTGAATGAAGTTTTTCAGCTTTCCCTAACCTGTCTTTGATTTCTTCAAGTTTATTTCTTTCCGTTTGCAATTCGCGACCAAGCTTCATTTGTTTTTCCCTGGAAGTTTTTCTGTATTCCTCAAACTCGTGGAGTACATCCTGGTAATCCTTTTTAGCTTTTCTTGTCACAACTTTATTGTTTTTAAATGCGAGAAACATGCTGATGGTCAGAAAAACAAGCCCTCCCATGATTGACCAGACAATTGTATTATAAACGCTTTTATTAATTTCCATACCAAGAAAGCCTATTGTACTATTTCTGGCTTCACTCTCATCCAGCTTGATTTTCAAGTTATCAACCTCTGCTGTTAATTGATTGATTTTGCTATTTAGTTGCGCGATCTCTTTGCCGGATCCAACCAAGTCCCGACGATATCCATTCAAAGAGTCAACTACCTCTTTCCAAAAACTATTCAACCGGGAAGTTTTAATTACTTTATATGCATTGTAGCTTTCAGAATTCTCTTTTAGCTCATCGAATTGAGTTGCTAAGTCTTGCGGGCCCCGATCTTCTTCTTCATCCTGGGAAAAGGCAATATTTGTAAGGCCAACGGACATGAGAATAATTAACCCCGTAAGAAATATCCTTAAGTAATTTGATTTAGCTGTTTTCATAACCATCGATGCTTATAATTATCAATTTAATTCATGTGTGCAATTTCACTGCTTAACTTTTAAAAGTCAAAAATAAAAGCATTTATAGATAACCGAGCTATTTTTTTAATCTTTTTGTTAAATCAGACGTTATTTTTTAACATTTGGTTAATCCTAAGTGTAATTCTCTAACATTTTCGCATGTACAAATATGAAAATTTTGTTAGATCAACTCCCTTGGCACCTTGGAATACTTCAATTTTGACTGACGGATGTCGTCATTAAAAGAACAAACATTCTTATTAGTCATTTATTATTCGGAAGAAGAGCTTTTACAGAAATACTTTCCAATATTTACAATCATAGCCGATATATTTATATTGGCATCCTTTAGATTCGAACACCCTAAACATAACATAAAATGGTTGATAACTTAGTCTCTCTTGGATTGCTGATCTTGTTGCAGGCTGTGCTTGGATTTGACAATCTTCTTTATATTTCCCTTGAATCGAAAAGAGCTCCGGTTGAAAAACAAAAATTTGTCCGCCAGCTGGGAATTGGAGTAGCGATATTTTTAAGAATTGGGCTCTTGTTTGCATTAATATCCCTGATAGACTATTTCAAAGAGCCATTTCTATCCATCCACTTGAACAATATTTTTGAGGGAGAATTCAATGTACACAGCACAATAGTTCTGGGTGGCGGAGTGTTCATTATTTATACTGCTACAAAGGAAATCTGGCATATGATCTCCCTTGAAGAACATATTGATATGAAGAAAAAACCAAGTTCAATTGGCAATATTATTTTCTGGATTGTGTTAATGAACCTCGTATTTTCATTTGATTCAATTCTAAGCGCCATGGCATTGACGAAAGTATTTTGGGTAATGGCAACCGCAATTGTGATCGGAGGATTGTTGATGATATGGCTTTCTGACAAAGTGGCTACTTTCCTACAGAAAAACAGGATGTATGAGGTTTTAGGATTATTTATACTATTTATTGTCGGAATCATGCTACTAACAGAAGGGGGTCATTTGGCACATTTACATCTATTTGGTAATGAAATAACGCCTATGAGTAAGACAACTTTTTACTTTGTCATTTTCACTTTAGTGCTTACAGATATTGTCCAGGGAAGATATCAGAAAAAGCTCTCTGCCAAAAAGGAAGAAATTAGACTGTAATGGGCATATTAAATGGCAAAATAGCTCTCATAACCGGTGCTGGATCCGGAATTGGATTTGAAATAGCCAGACAATTCCATCTGGAAGGTGCAACCATTTTATTAAATGATCTGGATAAAAACCTATGCTTAAAGGCGGCTCAATTAATTGATAAGAATCTCACAAATTGCTTTCCTTTCCCTGGCGATGCCGGCGATGTCGAGTTCATTGAAAGAACGTTTAGGGAGATTGAAGAAAGATTTGACCATCTGGATATTGTTATTGCCAATGCAGGATATTCATTTTTCCGAGATTTTTTATCCATAACACCAGCTGAACTTCGTGAAGTAATAAGGATCAATATTGAAGGAACATTTTTTCTGATTCAACATGCCGCTAAAAAGATGATCAAACATCAAACGAAAGGAAGGATCATTGTGACCTCATCTGTCGTTGGAAGAAGGGCGCATATCGATTTATCTGCCTACGGTATGACAAAGGGGGCTCTGGAAACTCTTACCCGAAATTTGGTTATTGAATTGTCCGAGCATGGCATAACCATAAATGCAATTGCTCCCGGGGCCACCATTACTGAGAGAACGATGGAGGATAGAGAATATCAATCAAAATGGTCCAAACTAACTCCACTGGGTGAACCAGCGACAACTAATGATATTGCCAACACTGCAAAATTCCTGGCATCCGACGAGGCAAGCCATATAACCGGTCAGACGATAGTTGTGGATGGTGGATGGACCTGCATAAGTCCGGGGCCGGATTACATTAAAGATTAGAGGTAATTATTCCATGTAAATAGGCTCAAGGATGTATCCCTTATCGTGAAGTAGCTTCACAACTCCCATGTCTGAACCCAAATGACCCGCTCCTACAGCTATAAATGATGACATCTTCTTGATATTTTCTTCTATGATCGGTATCCAATTTAAGTTACGATTGGATAAAAACAATCCCTCATATTCAGCATACTCCGGCAATTCAGTTGTGTGCTCATATATTTTATCAATATCCTGCTCCTGGTAAATTTTGGTCAATTCCACCAATTCCTTTTTTGATTCGTCCAGGTCTTTGACCATTTCTACCATCCACTTCACCTGCTCAGTTCTGGGAATAGAATCGAATAATGACATTTGATATCTCACAGTCTCCAATCCTATCACCTCAATCTCCCTTGCAGCTGCCATTCTCAAGAGTTCAAATTCCAGAGAACCGACTCGCTCACAGGGCAGGATTTTCATCATGATCATCGAAGATAATACCTGAGGTTTAAAAATGCCGATCTGAGCGAGCTCAGTATTGTAGTTTTGTCTTAGAAAACTATCAACCACAACAATATCATCCTCCGATAAAAGGTCAATGATATTCTCGCTGTTTTTATTAAAAGAGTATTGTTGCATTTCAGTTTGCAGATTGGGGTTGTCCATGTCCAGTTCCATGATCAACTGGTCTGTACTGTCAAAAGCAGCTTTCATCGTTTCTGAAATCACAACTTCATTCTGACAGATTAAATGAATGGTTCCATATAAGTAGGATGGTTCTTCCAGCTCAGGTCCCGATATTTTCCATAAAAGTGAACTTGAGATATCCTGGGCATAAGAAAAATTGCATAGAAGAGCTAAAAAAATAGCAGCCAATAATTTTTTCATAGTTAATTGTGATTGTCAGTAGTTAAAAATACAACGAACGAAATATAAAAATAAAAAAAGCAGACTAAAAAGCCTGCTCTTAAGTATTTACACCGTAACCTATTTAAATTCTATCTAAAATCTGCTTCTCCCTCTTGCTCCATTAATTTTTTGTTGTGAGATCTCGTTCCACCTATCATAAAGTTTAAACTGATTTGGGCGCTTAATGTTAGAGTTGATCGGTTATTTGCGATATCTGTCAGAGATCCACGCTTAATTTGCTCGATCAATTCGCCATTTCTCATATCGGTAAATGAATAATCGGCCCTGACGTTCATTCCCAGGTACAGATGCTTACTAAAATCAATATCCAGCCCAAGCCCACCTACCAGGTGAAATTCTTTATTTTTGAATGATTCAATTTGGCTATCGGCATTCTTTTTCAAAAGTGCAGTGCTAAATCCTTCCTGGGGTAATTCACCTGGCATGGTGTAGGTGCCGTCCCCATTATCAACGGTTCCTTCGGGAAGGTCATCGATGGCTCCTTCAGGAATTTCCAGTACAGCATTTGGCTGCGTCACGTCGAAATTTTCAATTCCCGAGTTGAGGATGGAAAGTTGAGGTCCGAAATTAAAATTCATTCTGGCTCTTTTATCACCCCCACCCATAAATCGCATTAAAAGTGGCAGGTGTAAATAGCTCATATCGAGTTTTCTTTCACCAACTGAAGTTTTAACAGCATCTACCATTTCGAAAATCATTTCCTGCTGTCCCATGATCGACTCAAGTTGCAATCCGAATTTTTTCGAAAAGTCCACACCAAATGAAAATCCAATAGGTGTCATTTCATATGTCCTGACAGATATATACTGAGGATCCGTATTCAAACCTTCATCAAATAATATAGTGGTATTAATAGCCGTAGAGACCCCGATGTGTGGTCTGACCTGTGCTTTGGAAAAATGCACAGACGCTAAAAAAATAATTAAAATTAAAATTTTCGTCTTCATAATTTATCCCAGTTACGCTAAGGTTTAATGATGCGAAGATTGTTGGAGTAACTATGAATTCAAACTAAATGCAGTCAGACCATGTAATTGATTCTTCATTTTGGAATAATTGTGCTAAAAAATTGCTGGTAATTTCCTTTTGAAAGAGTTAGTTTCTTTCTGATCGTTGAAAATCAGCTTATCGTAAGATTATTGTTTCAATAAGGGTAGTTTCCTTACACGGGAAAAAGTTCGATTGATTTCGGAACGAAGTTGCAATGACTATTTTCCAGAATAAAAAAGGTCCAAAAGTTCTTTGGCAGCAGTGATGGCAGGCAATTTTTCGCTTTCTACTTGTTGAAGTTTAAAATCCAATAATTTCCTGATTTTCTCATTATTATAAAAATCGGCTTGCAGGTTATAAGAAATGGTTTCTTTCATCCAGGAGACATTCTGCTGTTGTCGGTTACTTTGGAAGTATCCTTTTCTTTTCATTTCAGTTTGAAAATTTTCTATCAGTTTCCAGATTTCAGGAATTCCTGCTCCGTTTAACGCAGAACACGTAAGAACCTGGGGATACCATCCATTTTCACTGGGAGGAAACATGTGTAAAGCATTCTGATATTCCCGTTTAGCTATTTCGCTTTTCCTGATATTATCGCCATCGGCTTTGTTAATAGCAATAGCGTCAGCCATTTCCATGATGCCTTTTTTGATTCCCTGAAGCTCATCACCGGCACCCGAAAGCATTAATAGTAAAAAGAAATCAACCATCCCTTTAACAGTTGTTTCGCTTTGCCCCACTCCTACTGTTTCGACGATGATGATTTCAAAACCCGCCGCTTCACACATGAGCATGGTTTCTCTCGTGCGGGAATTCACTCCTCCTAAAGTATTTCCTGAAGCTGACGGACGGATAAATGCCAAGGGATCATTAGACAGCTCTTCCATTCTCGTCTTATCTCCCAGAATACTTCCCTGTGAGCGCTGACTGGATGGATCAATGGTCAGCACGGCTATTTTTTTCCCTTTTGAAGTGAGGTATTTTCCAAAGGATTCTATGAAAGAGCTTTTGCCAACCCCGGGAACTCCAGTAATTCCAATTCGCAGAGAATTTCCGGTAGAAGGAAGTAATTCTCCTAAAACCTGTTCTGCCAGGTAGTTGTCTTCGTAAAGTTTACTTTCCACGAGTGTGATAGCTTTGCTAAGAATAATCCTGTCTCCTTCCAGGATCCCCTGAACATATTGATCCGGATTTAAACGACTCTTACGAAAGATACTTCCCGATTTTTTCATGATAAAAATTATACAAAAACCTGATAAAAAGCAGGTTTGATGAACCCATTGATGGGTAAATTTCGCACATAATCAATGAAAGAAAAATGTGTAAATTATGAAGTGAACCTATTAAAATAAATTAAAAGATCAATCAAATGGAGTTAAATTATATTGAACACATCGGCATAGCAGTGAAGGACCTGGAATCAGCAATCAAATTTTATGAAAACAAGCTGGGTCTTAAATGTTATTCTGTTGAGGAAGTTCTGGATCAGAAAGTTAAAACCGCATTTTTTAAGATTGGACAAACAAAACTAGAGTTACTTGAAAGCACTTCTCCAGATGGTCCTATCGGCAGATTCATTGAAAAAAGAGGAGAAGGAGTACATCACATAGCTTTTGCTGTTGATAATTTAGAAAAACAACTGGAAAAGGCTGAGAATGATGAGATCCTTTTAATTGACAAAACGCCAAGAAAAGGGGCCGAAGGATTAGATATCGCCTTTTTACATCCAAAATCTACGCTTGGTGTACTGACAGAATTATGTGAAAAAAAGACCTGACCGGATGGTCAAAACTAATAAACGGTAAAAAACAATAAATCAAAAACCAGATATGTCACTTAATACTGAAAAAATAAGGGCTTTGGTTGACAAACGAGAAGAGGCCCGTTTAGGTGGTGGAGAAAAGCGAATCGACGCCCAACATGAAAAAGGAAAGTTAACAGCCAGGGAGAGAATCAACCTGCTCCTTGATGAAGGAAGTTTTGAAGAGTACGATATGTTTGTTACACATCGTACTTTTTCATTTGGTCTTGATAAAGAAAAGTATTACTCCGATGGTGTAGTAACAGGTCGTGGGACCATTGACGGACGCATCGTTTTTGTTTTCTCGCAGGATTTCACCGTATTTGGCGGGTCCCTATCGGAGACATTTGCTTTGAAGATTTGTAAAATCATCGACCAGGCAATGAAAATTGGCGCCCCGGTCATTGGTTTAAATGATTCGGGTGGAGCCCGTATCCAGGAAGGTGTCCGGTCATTGGCCGGTTATGCGGAGATCTTTCAAAGGAATATACTTGCTTCCGGCGTGGTCCCGCAGATATCAGCCATTTTTGGTCCTTGTGCCGGTGGAGCAGTTTACTCCCCTGCCCTAACGGATTTTATTACCATGACGGAAAGGACTTCATATATGTTTGTGACCGGTCCGAAAGTTGTGCAAACCGTTACGGGTGAAATCATCTCAACCGAAGACCTTGGAGGCGCAAATGTTCACGCCACCAAATCAGGCATAACACATTTCTTAACCGAAACTGAGGAAGAAGGTATCCTTCTGATTCGCAAACTTATAAGCTATCTTCCACAAAACAATCTTGAGGACCCTCCAGTCATCAAAAACACTGATCCAATTGACCGGTTAGAAGACAGCTTAAACGAAATCATACCTGACAATCCAAATAAACCATATAATGTTAAAGATGTCATTCGCTTAACAGTAGATGGTGGGGACTTTCTTGAAATCCAGCGAAACTATGCCAAAAACATCGTCATTGGTTTTGCCAGGTATAATGGAAGGCCTGTGGGTATTGTTGCCAACCAACCCATGTTTTTAGCAGGGGTATTGGATATTGATGCATCAAGGAAAGCAGCTCGATTTGTTCGATTCTGCGACGCCTTTAATATATCACTGGTAACATTTGTAGATGTACCCGGATTCCTGCCAGGAAGCTCACAGGAATACGGAGGAATCATTATTCATGGTGCTAAATTGCTTTATGCATATGGCGAGGCAACAGTTCCTAAAGTAACAATTACCCTTAGAAAATCTTATGGAGGAGCACACGATGTGATGAGCTGCAAACAGCTTCGTGGGGATATGAATTATGCATGGCCTACTGCAGAAATTGCAGTTATGGGTGCAAAAGGCGCGATCGAAGTACTGGAAGGAAGAAACATTGCTAAAATTGAAAGCGATGAAGAAAAATCCAAATACATCCAGGCAAAAGAGTCTGAATACATTGAAAAGTTTGCCAACCCTTATCAGGCGGCAAAATATGGCTTTATCGATGACATTATTGAACCCAGGAACACAAGGTTCAGGATTATCCGGGCGCTGGAAGCTCTTTCTACAAAGAAAGAAATGAATCCGCCTAAGAAACATTGTAACATACCTTTATAGTTAATCGCCATGATACTTATTAGCACACCGATGCAGGAAGGCGTAGTTATACTAGCCATAGGAATGGGGATTGTATTTCTTTCACTTTTACTCCTCTACCTTGTATTTGAGTATGGTATTCCTAACCTGATCAAACACATCATCAAGCAGAAGGAGGTCCGGGTTTCAACAGAAACAGAAAAGTCAAAAGACAACTTTCAAAGCGGGGAAGAAATGGCAGCTATCTGTTCGGCTATATATGTTTTTCTTGAAGAGACACATGACGATGAGAATGCAATCATAACGATTAGCCAGTCGCCAAAGGTCTATTCACCGTGGAGTTCTAAAATTTATGTGACTCACCAAGTCAGGTAATGATCAATCCAAAGAAACAATATTAGTGAGATGAAAAATTATAAATTAAAAATAAATGGGAATTCCTATCATATAAATGTCAAAAGCGCTGAAGGAAATCAAATTCAACTGGAAGTCAACGGATCATTTTACAATGTTGAAATGGAAACCGAAGTAAAGACTTCTAAAACCCCCACACTCATTCGCACAGAACCCAAGCCAGTTCAGGGGGTTGAACCTTTAAAAACTCAAAAATCAACAAAAACCATTACTGCGCCACTTCCGGGAGTCATACTTAAGGTAATGGCCTCAGAAGGTGCCCATGTAAAAACAGGTGATGAACTCATCATACTTGAAGCAATGAAAATGGAAAATACCATACTGGCTGAATCTTCAGGTACTATTCTGAAAATCCATAAGAAGGCTGGTGAAAGTGTATTGCAGGGAGATGTATTGATGGAAATCGGATAGCAGGAATATCATGAAAAAAATAGTTAAAAATGCCATTATCATCCTGTTTATCCTGGTTTCCGCTGGTTTTTTGTTGGCTCAGGTCAGCAATGGACCTGCTGCCGAAGTAGAAAATGATGAATTTGGAGGAATTATCCAGGAAGCCCTTCACGGCATATCCGTATTTATGAGCTATACAGGCTTTGCCAATGTGACCCTTGGTCATTTTATCATGATCGTCGTCGGTTTGATATTTATCTACCTTGCCATCCAATATGATTATGAGCCGCTTTTGCTCATCCCCATTGGTACTGGAATTTTAATTGGAAATATTCCTTTTGTAGCTGGAAATCAGATTGGCATTTATGAAAGTGGTTCTGTATTAAATTACCTGTATTTTGGAGTCGTAAAGGGTGTGTATCCTCCTTTGATCTTTTTGGGGATCGGAGCCATGACTGATTTTTCATCCCTTATCTCAAATCCAAAATTGATGCTTTTAGGAGCAGCCGCTCAAATTGGTGTATTTCTTACCTTCATTGGAGCAATTTTGCTGGGATTTTCACTTTCAGAAGCGGGCGCTATCGGGATCATCGGTGGTGCTGATGGACCAACCGCAATCTTTTTATCTTCCAAACTGGCCAACGGTTTGAACGGAACAACCAATTTAATTGGCCCAATTGCCATAGCTGCTTATTCCTACATGGCATTGGTTCCTGTTATTCAACCTCCGATCATGCGATTGCTGATCTCAAAAAAGGAAAGAGTAATCAGGATGAAACCTCCTCGCGCAGTTTCAAAAAGGGAGAAAATCATGTTTCCGATAGTAGGTCTTTTGTTGACCACATTTATTGCTCCATCAGCATTACCTCTTTTGGGTATGTTGTTCTTTGGAAATATACTAAAAGAATCCGGTAGAACTGAGAGGTTGGCAGATACTGCCCGAACAAAAATGATAGACATTGTTACCATTCTATTAGGAATGACAGTGGGAGCTTCCACACAGGCAGATATCTTTCTTACCTGGGACTCCATGAAAATCTTCTTTCTTGGCGCTGCTTCCTTTATTGTCGCTACAATGGGTGGATTGATTTTCGCCAAGATCATGAATTTATTCCTTAAAGGAGAAAACAAGATCAATCCTCTGATTGGTGCGGCTGGTGTATCAGCCGTACCTGATAGTGCCAGAGTCGTTCAGGTGGAAGGTTTAAGATATGATAAAAGCAATCATTTATTAATGCATGCAATGGCTCCGAATGTTTCAGGTGTGATTGGTAGTGCTGTTGCTGCAGGTATATTATTAAGTTTCTTAGGTTAAACAATTCAAATTTTTCAATCATGTGTAAATATATGAGCGCAGAAGAAGCTGTAAAATTGATAAAATCAGGAGATAAGGTGTTGGTTCATGCTGCATCCGCGACTCCACAAACCCTTTTAAAAGCAATGGTTGGTAGGGCATCGGAATTAAAGAATGTGGAACTCCTTCACATTCACACAGAAGGATACATTGATTATGCCAAGCCGGAGTATTGTGATAGTTTTAAGACCAATTGTTTTTTTATTGGGGCGAATGCCCGGAAATATGTTCAACTGGGTAGTGCGCAGTACAATCCGGTCTTTCTAAGTGATATTCCTCATTTATTCAGAAATGGAACAATTCCATTGGATGTCGTTCTACTGAACGTTTCTCCGCCCGATAAGCATGGTAATTGCTCATTGGGAGTTTCCGTAGATGTAATGGTGGGAGGTATTGAAACAGCCAAGACGATCATCGCTCAAATCAATCCTCATATGCCACGAACTATGGGAGATGGCATCATTCATGTTGATCAGATAGATGCTTGTGTTAATGTAAATGAACCACTATACGAGCTAAACCTTGGAGAACCTACCCAGGAGGAGTCAAGCATTGGAAAGTACATCGCCAATATGATTGAAGATGGTTCTACACTACAAATGGGAATTGGAGGTATTCCAAATTCGGTTTTGAGCTGCCTGACCAATCACAAGAATCTTGGTGTTCATACAGAAATGTTTTCAGAAGGCATCCTTCCATTGATTGGTATGGGAGTAATCAATGGGGCAAAAAAGAAGATTATGCCGCATAAATTAGTCTCCAGTTTTGCCATGGGAACTAGAAAACTCTATGACTTTATGGATGATAATCCCGAAGTCATGATGCTGGATGTTTCTTTTGTGAATGACACTGCTGTTATCAGGCAAAATCCTAAGGTAATAGCCATCAATTCTGCCATCGAAGTTGATCTGACCGGTCAAATCTGTGCGGACAGTATAGGAACAAAAATGTATTCAGGAGTTGGCGGACAAATGGACTTCATGCGTGGGGCAGCCCTGTCAAAAGGGGGAAAAGCTATCTGTGCATTACCTTCCACAACAGGTAAAGGTTTTTCAAAAATAGTCCCTACATTGAAAGAGGGTGCCGGTGTTGTAACTACACGTGCACATGCTCAATATGTCGTTACGGAATTTGGTGTTGCAGAATTAAAAGGCAGG
Organism: uncultured Cytophagales bacterium; assembly: GCA_913057175.1. GTDB lineage: Bacteria > Bacteroidota > Bacteroidia > Cytophagales > Cyclobacteriaceae > CAJXNP01. The sequence goes on along the minus strand of CAJXNP010000009.1, from coordinate 254,510 downwards.
AATCTTGCACAAAGAGCTAAAGCATTGATTGATGTAGCACATCCTTCAGCAAGGGAGAATCTGGAAAAAGCTGCTCATGAACGTTTTGGAAATGGCTTTTATTCGTTTAACAATTTGAGTATACCTGAAGTTCAGCATTGAAAATTAATCGATTTGGATTCTTACAGAATGCAAAATTGATAATAAATTAAAAAGTAAGATCATTTGTGCATATAAAATGTATAAATTAAGCGGCTGTAATAACTATTAAAATTTCACATATGGCAAAGCCATTAAAATTATTTGAAGAATTTGAACCTGTTTCCAGGGAAGCTTGGAAAGAAAAGGCTATTTCAGACCTGAAGGGAGAAGATTTTGACCGGAAACTGGTTTGGAAAACGGATGAAAATATTCTCATTCAACCTTTTTATACTAAAGAGGATCTGAATGAAATAGAACTGGAAAAATTCCAGCTTCCTGGAAAGGAAAGAAAATGGAGTAATTTTGTCCAGATTAATGTGGCAGATCCGGTTCAATCAAACCAGTTAGCCAGAAAAATGCTGGACTTTGATGCCAATGGATTCCTTTTCAAAGTCGATCAGGTCGATAAGGTGGATTTTGGTCTACTGCTAAAAGATCTTGATCCATCATTAGTTAAGATAGCTTTTCAGCTATCATATCCTTCCCCAAGCTTTGTCAGAAATTATTTTGATTATCTCAAGTCCCAGGATATCTCACTCGAAAAGATCTCAGGATTTATTGAAACTGATATCCTTGGCGAGTGGTCCGTTTCAGGGCAGAATGCTGACTTTGATGAGCTGGCCAGACAGGTACAGCTTACCAGTGAAGCAAAAGACTTTCGGGGATTGATATTCAATTCTCATTCTTTTGTTAACTCTGGTTCCGGAATTATTCAGGAATTGGCTTTTACGCTAAATAAGGTAGTTGCCATCCTGGATCAGCTTTCCGAAAGAGGTTTATACATAAAAGATCTGCTACCTGAGTTAGGATTTCACCTGGCTATTGGTGGGGATTATTTCTTTGAAATTGCCAAATTGAAGGCGTTTAGGAAACTCGCGTCTGCTATCTTAACCCAATACGACGGTGAACCACCACATATTCATATTTTAAGTTCGAATTCTGATTGGTCCAAAACACTTTACGACCCCAATGTCAATATGCTAAGAAATACAACGGAATCGATGTCCGCAATTTTGGGTGGGTGTGATGCTTTGTTGATCCAACCCCACGATAGTTCCTATCGGGATCCTGATAAATTCAGCTATCGGGTAGCTTTAAATATTTCTAACATCCTGAAAGAGGAATCCTATTTTGATAAAGTTGTCGACCCATCTGCAGGTTCCTATTATATAGAAAACCTTACCAGGGAGATTGCTGAAAATGCGTTAAAATTGTTTCAGGAAATAGAAGCAAAAGGTGGATACATTCAGGCATTTAAAGACGAGACTATTCAGAAACTAATTGGCGAATTATCATCAAAAAAACAGACGGATATTTCTACAAGGAAAAGGGTTTATGTCGGGACAAATAAATATCCTGATCCGGAGGAAAAAATCAGTTACAAGAATGATTTAAATATTGATGATCAAAACACAGATATCCAATTACTTAAATCAAATAGATCTACGGAATCTTTTGAACGACTGAGACAAAGGACACAGCAACATTTTGAAAAGGTTGGTTCACTTCCAAAGGTTTATCTGGCGTGCTTTGGTAATTTAGCAATGAGAAAAGCAAGGGCTTCATTTTCTTCTGAATTCTTCGGAACAGCCGGGTTTGAAATTTTGGGAGAATTTTATGATGAAGACACCGAAAGATGTGCAATAAAGAGTGCTGAAAGCGATGCTGATATTGTTGTGATTTGTTCATCAGATCCTGACTACCATGAAAGAGCTAAGCAATTTATTGAGACATTTAGAAAGAACTCTGCCAATAAAAAATTGATACTTGCCGGATATCCGGCCGATCTCGTCGATGAATTATTAAAGTCGGGACTTGATTCCTTTATTCATATGAAAACGGATGTTGTGGAATTCATTTCTGGTCTCCAGAATGAATTACTTGGAACAATAAATTAATTAATTGCGATGAAACCAGATTTTTCAAATATAAAACTCGATCAGCATAGTACATCTCAACCGGAAAATCACGCAAAAAGTACGGCTTGGGAAACTGCTGAAAAGATTACAGTAAAACCCACATTCAATCAAGACGATTGGAAAAGCCTGGAACATCTGCAATTCTCAGCCGGAATCCCTCCCTATCTTCGCGGGCCCTATTCAACCATGTATGTTACCCGGCCATGGACCATTCGGCAGTATGCCGGTTTTTCTACAGCAGAAGAATCAAACGCATTCTATCGAAGGAATCTTGCTGCCGGACAAAAAGGCCTCTCGGTTGCATTTGACCTGGCTACACACCGGGGTTATGATTCGGACCATCCCAGGGTAGTCGGCGACGTTGGAAAGGCCGGTGTGGCAATCGATTCCATACTTGACATGAAGATCCTGTTTGATGAGATCCCATTGGATAAGATGTCCGTGAGCATGACCATGAATGGAGCAGTTATTCCCATCATGGCGTTTTATATAGTTGCAGCGGAAGAACAAGGTGTGAGTATGGATAAACTAAGTGGAACCATCCAGAATGATATTCTGAAAGAATTCATGGTTCGCAATACATATATCTACCCTCCCAAACCTTCCATGAAGATCATTGGAGATATTTTTGGCTATACGAGTAAAAACATGCCAAAATTCAATTCCATTTCCATTTCAGGATATCATATGCAGGAAGCCGGGGCTACGGCCGATATTGAATTGGCCTATACATTGGCCGATGGCCTGGAATACATTCGAACCGGGTTAGACGCCGGATTGAAAATTGATGATTTCGCTCCACGTCTATCATTCTTTTGGGCAATTGGAATGAACCATTTCATGGAAATAGCAAAGATGAGAGCAGGAAGAATGTTGTGGGCAAAAATTGTGAAACAGTTCAATCCGCAAAACCCAAAATCCATGGCGCTAAGAACGCACTCCCAAACTTCGGGATGGAGTCTGAGCGAACAGGACCCTTATAATAATGTTGCAAGAACATGTATTGAAGCAATGGCGGCCGCTTGTGGACATACTCAGTCACTGCATACAAATGCCCTGGATGAAGCAATTGCCCTGCCGACTGATTTTTCAGCAAGGATTGCCAGAAATACCCAGTTATATATTCAGGATGAAACCAACATGACTAAAGTAGTGGATCCATGGGGAGGGTCTTACTATGTGGAATACCTGACCAATGAACTCGCCAAAAAAGCATGGGAACATATTCAGGAGATTGAGGAGTTGGGTGGAATGGCAAAAGCAATAGAAACCGGAATTCCTAAGATGCGAATCGAAGAAGCTGCAGCACGAAAACAGGCAAGGATTGATTCCGGGAAAGATATTTTAGTCGGCGTTAATAAATTCCAGGTAAATGAAAAGACTGACTTCGATGTGCTTGAAGTAGACAATGCAGTCGTCAGAACTTCCCAATTGGCCAGGTTGAAGAAGTTGAAAACAGAAAGAGATGATGATGCGGTCAGCCAGGCTTTGAAAGCCCTAACAGAATGTGCAAGGTCAGGAGAAGGCAATTTACTGGAATTTGCCATAGAAGCTGCCAGAAAACGAGCTACCCTGGGTGAAATATCAGAAGCTATGGAAGAGGTCTTTGGCAGACACAAAGCCACCGTACGAACTATCTCAGGAGTCTATTCAAGCGAATCATCGAAAGACAAAGACTTCAAGGCCGTTTTGGATCTTACTGATAAATTTGCTGAAGAAGAAGGTCGAAGGCCTCGCATTATGATCGCAAAAATGGGTCAGGATGGTCATGATCGTGGAGCTAAAGTCATAGCAACATCTTTTGCCGATATGGGTTTTGATGTAGACGTTGGTCCATTATTCCAGACTCCCGAAGAAGTTGCCCGTCAGGCAATGGAAAATGATGTAAATTTTGTCGGGGCGTCATCGTTAGCCGGTGGACATAAAACCCTCATTCCTCAATTAATAGATGAATTGAAAAGATTGGGAAGAGCAGACATCCTGGTTTTTGCTGGTGGAGTTATCCCTCAACAAGATTATGATTACTTGTATGAACATGGCGTTACGGCTATTTTTGGACCAGGGTCTAAAATACCTTCTTGCGCGAAAATGATGCTCGAAAAACTTATGGTCTATTAGCCATAATCTTGAGTTCGTGATCTCATCGGATTATGTATATTATTTCGTTAAAATAACTGAAATTATCGAAGTGGATTTTGCCGTTACTTTTTAATTTCAATTTTATAATCAATAATTTACGGGGTCCAATGAACAATCTCCATGATTTCATTTATCAGGATCCCACTTTATATCAAAAGTACGGTACAGATAATTTCATTCCTTTCTGTTTTTTCGATTTTTGAGGCACAGGGACAAAGTGATTCCCTAAGTTCAAAACCAAAACAGAAAAAGCTGGTTTTTTATGGCGATGATGGTTTTGAATTTAATTCTGCAGACAAAAGATACAGGATGTATCTGCATTGGCGAGGGCAGTTTCGAATTGCTTATCCAACTGATATCAACCCTATAACGTTAGACGATTTTCAGGAGGAACACCTGGAAATGAAAATCAGACGAGCCAGGATGAAAGTTGGAGGACACTTTAATTATTCATGGCTCAACTACTATCTGGAATACGAGTTGTTCAACAGTGCCTTGTTGGACTTTAGAATAATGATTGAAAAATATCATTTTCTCAAATTAAAAATTGGTCAGTGGAAAGTCCACTATAACAGAGAAAGAATCATATCATCAGGAAAGCAACAAACAGTTGAGCGATCTATTCTGACCAGACCCTTTACAGTTGATCGTCAAATGGGCATGTCTGTTTACGGAAACTTTGCCGGCCCAGAAAAAGACAGACTCAATTATTGGGTTTCGGCTTTTATGGGTACGGGAAGAGGCGAGGCCGAAAACGATGATGCTAACCTGATGTACATGATGCGATTACAATGGAATGTTTTGGGTGAGCCCATCCAGTTTTCCGGTTCAGACCTGGAAAACCATGAAGAATTTTCACTTTTAATTGCCATTGCAGGAGTTACCAACAGAAGTCCGTACACCAGGTTTTCTCAAGATGGAGGTGGTGAACTTGAAGGATATGAAGTGGGTTTGCCCTCACAATATCGGGTAAATCAGTTTATGATAGAAACGGCTTTCAAGTATAAAGGCCTTTCATGGCAACAGGAATTTCACTGGAAACAAATAGATGATAAAATCAATCTAGTGACAAATAACCTGTCGGGCAACCTAATCCAGGCAGGCTATTTTCCAGCTTATGCCATTCCAAAACTTCCTAAGAAATTGGAAATTTATGCAAGACAGGCTTTTTACATACCAAATACAGCTTCCAAAATTAATAAGCAAACCGAATTTAGCTTTGGAGCTAATTGGTTTTTCAACGAGCATAAAAACAAGCTAACAGCCGAAATTGCTTTTATTAATGCAAATTTTGATAACCAGGAAGTTAATGATGGGACAAGGTACCGGTTGCAATGGGATGTATCCTTTTAGTATTATGTTAATTTTCCATATTTTTCAAGATCGAATATAAAACATGACAGAAAGGAACCCGATTTTTTTAGATGAAAACCTTATTCATCAAAAAGAAAAGATCAAACGCAGAAGTTTGCTGCCCTGGTGGATCAAAACTTTTATCTGGATCTTTTTTGTACTTGGAGCTTCTGCTTTTGCCGGAATAATTCTCGGAGTATTGGGAATAAACTTTCAGATCTCCTTTTATGGTTTGAATACCAATCAAGTATTCACAGTCGTGGGAATAATCCTTACCTTCATTTTCATTTTAAAAGGAATAGTTTCCTACGCACTTTGGACAGAAAAAGATTGGGCCATTAGTCTGGGAAGTATTGATGCCTTGATTGGTATTGTAATTTGCCTGTACGTTATGATAGTTGAGCCTTTCACAAAATCCAATGGACTTTTTAGTATCAATTTCAGGTTGGAATTGATACTCCTTATTATCTTTTTGATAAGATTACAAAAGATTAAAACCCAATGGATGAATAGTAAAGAATGATAGAGTTTCATAATTAAATTCATACAATAAGGTTTGGTTATTAACTTAATGATTATGTATCATTTATGACATCATATTTATCTTTAAGAGGCTTTGAATAAAATATGATGGGTTTATATTTGTCAATTCATTTTTCTGTTTTTATATTGATAAACAATTGGGAATCATTCATATAGTTCTATTTATTCTTTATAGTTAAACTTTATTTTTATTTTTCTGGTCAATTAAACTTAGCCACCTATGTACTCAAAATCATTTACCGCGTTTCGGGAAACACTAGTAATTGCCTATTATTATATTATTATTGCTGACGGGATCATAGATCCTAAGGAAGTCGAATTTGGAAAATCAATGATCGTTAAAGAGGGAATCGAAAAAGATGATTTTGATAAAAAAATTGAGATTCTTAAAGATACTTCACAGGTTCATATCAAAGACATGCTGAAAGACGCAATGAAAAAGCTATCAGCAGTTGAGCAGGTTCGAATTATTGCGTATATGTCTAAAATAGCTGATTCTGATGGTTTCAGAGATCCTTCTGAAATGAGCTCTATTCAGGAAATTTATAAAGAGCTCCATCTCCATTTGAATGATATTATCAGAGAAAAGGAATCGATCATTTAAGCAACCATTCCCCTTAAGACATAAAAAAACCCGGCTCATTGACATTTGCCGGGTTTATAGTTATGAAACTTTTCGTTATTCGATCACCCAAGTTTCATTTCCTGCAATTAATTTATCAAGGTCTCCCTTTCCTTTCACTGTCAGCATCTGCTCAACCTGATTACAAATCTCGTCTTCGTACGTATTTCTCTCTTTTACATAGAAAACACCAAATGGTCTGGGAAAATTTCCCTCGACCGATGGGTCTTCAAAGAATCTGCTCAAAATTGTTGACTTAATATAATCCTTTTCGTCGTGAATCCAAAGTTCATTTTTGCTTGTTGAATCCAAATCGACGATCACAGGTGTAAAGCCATCAAGCTTCACTCCTTTTTCTTCATTCTCTCCGAACACCAGGGGCTGACCCTCTTCGAGGAACAAAGTGTGCTTTTTCTTCACATCCTTTTCCGTAAAGCTAAAGAAAGCCCCATCATTAAAGATGTTGCAGTTCTGATAGACCTCTAAAAATGATGTCCCCTTGTGCTGATGCGCCCTCAATATCATTTGCTGAAGATGTTTGGGATCGCGGTCCATTGCCCTTGCGACAAAAGTACCATCTGCACCCAAAACGAGTGCAAGTGGGTTAAACGGATGATCCAGCGAGCCAAATGGTGTTGACTTAGTCACCTTTTTCACTGGTGAAGTTGGGGAATATTGCCCCTTTGTCAATCCATAAATCTCGTTGTTGAACATCAGGACGTTAATGTCAAAATTTCTTCTGAGTGAATGGATAATATGGTTCCCTCCTATTGATAATGCATCTCCATCTCCGGTAATAACCCATACACTTAATTCAGGCCTGGTGGATTTTAATCCTGAGGCAATTGCAGGCGCCCGGCCGTGAATACTGTGCATACCGAATGTATCGAGATAATATGGAAATCGACTGGAACAACCAATACCTGAGATGAATACAATATCTTCTTTGCTTACACCCAGCTGCGGAAGGACACTTTGCATTTGTTTAAGGATGGAATAATCCCCGCACCCAGGACACCATCTAACTTCTTGTCCTGATACAAACTCTTTTGCGGTTAATACTCCATTTTGCTTATTTTCTATAACTTCTGCCATTGTTTTCTCCTTTAATGATTTTTTGATCCCTATTCTTCGATCAATTTTTTCACCTCGTCGGTGATTTCCTTTTTGGTAATAGGCACTCCTTTGATTTTATTAAATGCCACAGCCGGTACTAAGTATTTATCCCTGATGATCCTGATCAATTGGCCGTTATTGATTTCGGGTACCAAGACTTTTTTGAAATTACCCATCAATTCTCCCAGGTTCTTAGGAAAAGGTTTGATATATCTCAGATGAGCGTGCGACACTTTATACCCGGCATCGTTTAGTTCTTTCACTGCAGATTTGATGCCGCCAAATGTTGATCCCCATCCCAGAACCAGCACATCCCCTTTTTCAGGTCCAATCTCGATTTCCTGATCCGGAATATAATTCGCAATATTCTCCACTTTTTGCTCCCTGATCTTCACCATTTTTTCATGGTTTTCAGGATCGTAGGAGACATTGCCTGTCACATCTTCCTTTTCCAATCCACCAATGCGATGTTCTAATCCGGAATGACCGGGAACCGCCCAATTTCTTACTAATCTTTCATCCCTCTGATAAGGCATGAACTTGTCGTCATTCGGTTTCGTCTGAATATTAACCTTAATCTCGGCGAGTTCATCTGCTTTGGGAAATTTCCACGGCTCAGCACCATTGGCAATATAACCATCACTTAAGACCAGGACAGGTGTCATATGTTCCAGGGCAATTCGAACGGCTTCAAATGCCACTTCAAAACATGAGGAAGGTGTGCTTGCTGCGATTATCGGCATCGGACACTCACCATTTCTTCCATAAAAAGCCTGCAGTAAGTCAGCTTGTTCTGTCTTAGTCGGTAGACCCGTTGAAGGTCCTGCCCTTTGAATATCCAATACAACAAGCGGCAATTCCAGCATTACAGCTAAACCCATAGCTTCAGACTTCAATGCCAACCCGGGACCAGAAGTTCCGGTCACACCAATATTTCCTCCATAGGAAGCGCCAATTGCTGCACAAACCGCTGCAATCTCATCTTCAGCCTGATAGGTTTTTATATTGTAATTTTTATGACGCGCCAGTTCGTGAAGGATATCGGAAGCTGGTGTAATTGGATAAGTTCCATAAAACACCTGCAAACCAGATTTAACACCAGCAGAAATGATCCCCATAGCCATAGCAGGATTACCATTGATACTTCGATAGGTTCCAGCAGGCATTTTAGCAGGTTTTACCCTGTACTTGACTGAAAATGCTTCTGTAATGTTCCCGAAATTGTATCCGGCTTTGAGCGCCTTGACATTTGCATCCAACACATCCGGAAGCTTGCTGAACTTTCTCTCCAGAAAATTTAATGTGTTCTGAGGATCCCTGTCAAATAGCCAGTAGATAAATCCCAAAACAAACATGTTTTTAGACCGGTCTTTGTCCCGCATTCCAAGGCCATTTTCTTTCAGCGCCTCACGAGTGATCTTGGTCACGTCAATCCGGTAAAGCTCGTAGTCCTGCAATTGTCCATCCTCAAGCGGACTTTCCTCATATCCTGCCAGACGAAGGTTTTTACTATCAAAACCGGAAGTATTGGCTATTATGATACCTCCTTTTCGCAAGTTATCGAGATTAGCCTTAAGAGCTGCTGAGTTCATGGCAACCAATACATCGTATGTATCCCCTGGAGTATAGATCTCAGCATTGCCAAAGTGGATCTGGAATCCGGAAACACCAGGTAAAGTACCTTGCGGAGCTCTGATTTCCGCAGGAAAATCCGGAAAAGTTCCCAGATCATTACCAAAAAGCGCTGTATTGTTTGTGAATTGACTCCCTACTAACTGCATCCCATCGCCAGAATCCCCCGCGAATTTGATGACGACATTATCTTTTTCTTCTGTTACTTTCATTATAACATTCAGGATTAAAATTATTTAAATCCTGTAGCATACTCGTTCCTGAATCTTTGAAGTACTACGATAGAATCCCCGAGTAGTTCAAATATGATTCAAAATTAGTAAAAGCTATTCAATAACTAATAAAATATAATGAATTGTTATGAAATATGTTAATTATCTCTGTGTGAATTAATTTTATGTGATCCATCAATCTATAAATAACACAAAAATGTCACAAGCACTACTTCAGGAATTCATCGACCAGTCTCTTTACTTTCTAAATGAAAATACTCCAAGAATAAAAAACTGCCTTGACCGTTTAACTGAAGATCAGGTCTGGCAGCGTCCAAATGCAAGCTCCAACAGCATTGGAAACCTGATTATCCATTTGAACGGCAACATTACACAATATATTTTATCATCATTAGGTGGTGAAGAAGATCTCCGGGAAAGAGACCTGGAGTTTAGCGCCAAAGAGGGTTGGAATAAGAATGAATTATTTGATTTGATATCTGGCACAATCAATCAGGCAACGGAGGTAATTCAGAAACTTTCGGAAGAAGACCTGCTTACGTCGCGGTCAGTTCAAGGGTTTGACTATACAGGTGTGGCAAACATCATTCACGTAGTTGAGCATTACTCCTACCATACAGGCCAAATCGCATACTGGACAAAACTGCTTAAAGATGAAGACCTGGAATTTTATGATGGAAAGGATTTGAATAAAAGAAATGAGTTTTAGTATTTTCATCATCCAAATTGATTCATAATGTCCCAATATAATTATCCGAAAGGCCATTCCTATTTCGAGACTTTTTTAAGGTCATTTAAGCTCGTCAACAACCCCTTGGAGGCGATGAATGAAAGCATGGAGAAGTTTGGCGACACCTACAGCATATCAGCAGCAAATTTCCGAACCTACATTGCCACTAAAAATCCGGATTTCATTGAACATGTGCTAAAGAAAAATCACCGGAACTATCAAAAGTCAGATATCGCGACAGAAAAATTAGGGAAATACATTGGAAAAGGTCTGCTTACCAGTAATGGCGCCCATTGGCTCAAACAACGTCGCCTCATCCAACCTGGATTTCACATTGAAAAACTCAAGATCCTTTACGGAATTATGAAACAAACCATTGATGGCTTTGTCAAATCTTTTCCAACAGGTAATTCAGTCGATGTCTATCCGCATATGAATCGATTGGCGTTCGATGTCGTTCTGAATACCCTTTTCAACACCCAATTACCGGGGGATTCCAGGCAGCTGATGGCCAAATTTATTAGCGATATTCAGGAATATGTTGTACGGGAGATCAGACAACCTCATCTGAACTGGTGGTTAATTCTTTCAGGACAGACATCCAAAAATTTGAGAAAAGCAAAAAAACTTAGATCAATCATACAGAATATAGTCGTTCAAAGAAAAGAAAGTGGAGAAAAGTACAATGACCTGTTGGATATGCTCCTCGAATCCCGTTATGAAGACACCGGTCAACCAATGGAAGAGGATCAGTTAATAGACGAAATTATCATTCTGATGGTAGCAGGGCATGAGACCACTGCCAATGCTCTTTCATGGATGTTGTATCTATTAGCAACAAACGAGGATAAATTGAGTCGCCTGAATGAAGAATTACATGGCCTTGATCTTGAAGCCGTGATCAAAAATAAATATGCACAAGCTGTTATCAATGAAAGCATGCGACTTTTCCCTCCGGTTTGGATCACAGACAGGGTTTGCATGAATAGCGATCAATGGAATGGGTATACTTTCCCCGGTAGAACTGTAGTTATCATGTATTTATTTGGTCTGCATCACTCGGCGAAACAATGGGAAAAACCAAATGATTTCTTTCCGGAAAGATTTCTTAGAGAAACTGCCAGGCCTATCTCACAAAATATTTTCTACCCTTTTGGCGCTGGTCCGAGGCTGTGTATTGGCAATAATTTTGCCATGGCTGAAATGGCACTTTTTTTACAGGCTTTTAATCAAAAATTTTCAATTCACCCGACAGGATATGAGCCAAAAAAAATACCCCTGGTTACGCTCAGACCCGATAAGGTTTTATTAAGAATTTCGAAGAAATAAAGGTGTTTTCGACCTTATCCTAAGTATTTCCGGGTTTAACCAGGGTATATTTTGAAACAATATCTTTTATTCCCATTCGTCCATTACCCCAAATTTCCACACTGTCAATTGATGATATGTATCATTTGGTAATAATATGGTTGATGGAAAATTTTCCTGGTTTGGAGAATTAGGGAAATGCTGCGATTCCAATGCTATGGCTGATCTGAACTCATATTTTTTACCAGCTTTTCCAGTATTTTGTCCTCTCATAAAATTCCCTGTATAGACCTGTAAACCCGGTTCTGTGGAGCTGAATTCTACATATCGTCCTGTAGTTGGCTCCCAAAGTTTTGCAGCAAACGTAAGATCTCCCAAGACTTCCTGATTGACTACCCAGTTATGGTCGTATCCTTGTCCAAATATTAATTGTTGATGGTCCTCCTCAATATCCTGACCGATTACTTTTCCTTCGTTGAAGTCAAATGGTGTGTTTTGTATTGAAAGTAAACTACCTGTGGGAATAAGTGTAGAATCAACCGGGGTGATGTAGTTGGAGTTGATCTGAAGATAGTGATCAAGAATAGTACCTTCTCCCTCTCCCTTCAGGTTAAAGAAATTATGATTGGTCAGATTAATAATTGTTTTGCGATCTGTTGTTGCACTATATTCCAAACTCAATTCATTCTCGGAATTGAGTGAATAAGCAACTGTCACGTTCATCGTACCCGGATACCCTTCTTCTCCTTCCTTTGATGTGTATGAAAAGACAATTGTATCCTGTTTCTCAACAACATCCCAAACCTGTTTGTCAAAACCTTTTTCACCGCCGTGAAGTGCATTGGGACCATTATTAATAGCGAGGGTGTAGTCTACGTTGTCAAGGCTGAATTTTCCATCCTTAATCCTGTTTGCATACCTGCCAACCACGCATCCTAAATACATGCCTTTTTCAATGTATTCGTCAATCGAGCTGTAGCCGGGGGATATATCCGTAAGATTGCCATCTAAATCAGGTGTAATAATTCCGACAATCCTGGCTCCATAGTTTGTCAGATAAACAGTCACACCATTTTCATTTTCCAAAACGTATAGGTCAGTTTGCTTTCCATCAATCTCTTTCTGAAAGTCTTCTTTTTTTAGGTATACCGAATCAGCTTCAGCCTCAGCTGCATTTTCCTGAGAAGAAGGTTTGCCGCATGCAAACATCAGTGAAATCAAAAATAACGGGATCAGGTTTTTCATCAGTTAAATATTATTGGTTTGGGTAATTGATTTTTTTATTGAAATTCAATTTAAAAATATTAATCATACAGGACTAAAAATTCTTATTTAGTCAATTCTTTTTCGATAAATTGACCCAGCTTGAGATATTTTTGATAAATCTTCTCATACTTGCTGGCACTTTCAGGGTTTGGTTTGTACTCTTTTTCCATTCCTCCTCCCATTTTGCTTTTAGCGGTTTCAAAATCCGGATGCACACCACCAGCCACAGCGGCAGCCATGGCAGACCCTAATGCACACGCCTGCTCTGAAGCCGCGACAAGAATAGGCTTATTTAGAACATCCGACAGAATCTGCATGACAAGGTCAGATTTTTTGGCAACTCCACCAAGAGCAATGACCCCATCGATCCTTACTCCTTCGCTGATAAATCTCTCAACAATAGCTTTAGATCCGAAAGCCGTGGCTTCTACCAACGCACGGAATATCCTGGGTGCATTAGAACCCAATGAGAGTCCGGTTATCGCCCCTTTCAGATTTTGATTGGCATCCGGAGTTCGCCGACCATTTAACCAGTCAAGAGCCAGCACGCCTGACTCTTCAGGGTCAATCTTATCAGCCTCTTTTGAGAGGACAGGAATGAGTTGATCGGACATTTCCTGTAACAGCTGATGTTTTGCTTCTTTATCAAGAGTTTTGTTTTCTTTCAATAGATTTTCAACAGGCCACATCAAAAGCCTTTTAAACCAGGCATATACATCACCGAAAGCCGATTGACCTGCTTCAAGACCAATGTACCCTGGAAGAACCGAACCATCTACCTGACCACAAATTCCCTGAACCAGGTTGTCTCCAACATCTTCTTTTGGTGCTGTTAAGATGTCACAGGTAGAAGTCCCCATTACTTTACAGAGATAGTAGGGTTTTATTTCTGCTCCAACAGCTCCAAGGTGGGCATCAAAAGCACCAACACCTATCACAACATTATCTGGCAAACCCAGTTTATCAGCCCACTCTTTCGTGATGATTCCCGCCTTTTCTTCAACTGAATATGTATCTCTAAATAGTCTTTCCCGAACTCCTTTTAAAATGGGGTCTAATTTTACCAGAAATTCTTCTGATGGCAAACCATCCCAGCTTTCATGCCACATCGCTTTATGTCCTGCCGCACAACGGCTGCGTTTTACGTCTGAAACATTTTTTACCCCAGTCAGAAGAGCAGGGATCCAATCGCAATGTTCTACCCAGGAATGGGCTGTATTTCGCACTTTTTCATCTTCTCGGATAACATGCAGAATTTTTGCCCAGAACCATTCCGAAGAGTACACTCCACCCTCAAACCTGGTAAAATCGGTACCACCCCAATTTCTGGCCAAATCATTGATCTCATCAGCCTCTTTTACGGCAGTATGGTCTTTCCAAAGTACAAACATGGCATTTGGATTATCCTGAAATTCGGGCGTAAGGGACAGAGGAACACCTTCCTGATTAACCGCGACAGGTGTAGAACCGGTTGTATCAATTGAAATAGCTGCAACATTTTTAGCGGCATCAGAGCCTGCTTTTGCAACAACTTCTTTGATGGTATGTTCAAGACCCTCGATATAATCCAGTGGATGTTGTCTGAATTGATTTTCTGCGGGAAGGCAATATTTACCTTCTTTCCATCTTGGATAGTAAAATACTGAATCTGCTATTTCATCTCCTGTCTCGGTGTTAACCAAAACCGACCTGACCGAATCAGATCCGTAGTCAATTCCTATTGTATACTTAGCCATAATTTATTGTCCGTAATATGCGTTTTTTCCGTGTTTGCGCAAATAATGCTTATCGAGAAGGTATTGATCAATAGGAGTCTTATTTCCCAACACTTCATTGCGAAAGGCCATTTTGGCTACTTCCTCTACCACGACGGCATTGTGAACCGCTTCATTTGGATCCTTGCCCCAGGTAAAAGGAGCATGACCGCTTATTAAAACCCCGGGAGTTCCAACATAATCGAGGTCTTTGAACCTTTCCACAATAACATCCCCTGTAGATTTCTCATACGAGGTTTCGATTTCCTCTTTTGTCAATTTCCTGGTGCAGGGAATCTCTCCATAAAAGTAATCAGCGTGAGTTGTCCCATAAGCGGGAATGGATCTGTTTGATTGTGCCCAACTCGTGGCCCACTCACTATGCGTATGGACTACCCCACCTATCTTGGGGAAATTCTGATACAAAACCAGATGTGTGGGAGTGTCTGAGGAAGGTTTGAGTTTGCTGTCCACAACCTTTCCGTCCATATCCACCATCACCATATCGCTGGCTTTCAAATCATCATAAGGCACTCCACTTGGTTTGATCACCATCAAGCCTTTTTCACGATCTATTCCACTCACATTTCCCCAGGTAAAGATGACCAGGTTATGTTTGACCAGATCGAGATTGGCTTTTAATACCTTCTCTTTAAGTTCTTCTAACACTTATCTAATTCCTTTTGCGATGTGATAATAAACTTCGTTCAGCTTCAGTTCTTTTTTAAATTCTGGAATTGTTGTGTTTTCATCAATTACCACACACTCAATTCCCATCATTTCAGCGAAATCTACCATGTGATCGACAGTGAGCGCCTGTGTGAATACAGTATGATGTGCCCCACCACCTAAGATCCACGTTCCGGCTGCTACTTTCAGGTTTGGATAAGGATCCCATAATATCCTTGCAACCGGTAGTTTTGGTAGGTCAGGTGATGCTACTGAGTTCACCTTATTGATCAGCATTCGGAAGCGGTTGCCCATATCCATCAATGCGACATTTATGCCTTCCCCCTCCTGCGATGAAAAAACCAATCTTGCCGGGTCAGCTTTCCCACCGATTGAAAGAGGGTAAACCTCTAATTTCGGTTTTCCGTTCGCTATGCTGGGACAGATTTCAAGCATGTGCGCACCCAAAACCCGCATTCCTTTTGGATCGAAATGATAGGTGTAGTCCTCCATAAATGACGTTCCCCCATTCAGCCCATTTGCCATGACTTTCATCACCCTTAGCAGTGCGGAGGTTTTCCAGTCACCTTCCCCGCCAAATCCATAGCCATCCTGCATTAGTCGTTGCGCTGAAATACCGGGCAATTGCGTCATACCATGTAGATCTTCGAAAGTCGTTGTGAATGCATGAAACCCTCCATCACTTAAAAATGATCGGATGCCCAACTCAATCTTTGCCGCATCTTTAACTGATTTAACAAAGTGATCATTGGATATATCCTTATCCGCGATGATATATGAAGATTTGTATTCATCAAACAACTCGTCGACTGATGAGTCTGAAACACTGTTTATGTGTTCCACCAGATCACCTACACCATAGCCATGAACCTGGACTCCAAATTGGATTTCAGCCGAAACTTTATTCCCTTCAGTGACAGCCACACTGCGCATATTGTCACCAAATCGGGCGACTTTTAACTTACTGAATTCGCGACGTCCTAAAGCTGCCCTGATCCATGTATCAAGTTCTGCTATTGCTTCTTTATCCTGCCAATGTCCAACAATAACCTTGCGGTCAATTCCCATTCTTGCATTGATAAACCCAAATTCCCTTCCACCATGAGCAGACTGATTCGTATTCATGAAATCCATGTCTATGTTAGTCCAGGGAATATCCCTATTGAATTGCGTATGAAAGTGTGCAAAGGGTTTATTCAAAACACTCAGTCCTGAAATCCACATCTTGGAAGGAGAGAAAGTATGCATCCATGTTATCAAACCAATGCAGCTATTGTCATTATTGGCTTCCAGGCATGTTTGATAAATCGCCTCCGGTGTGGTCAATACGGTTTTAAAAATAATCTTGACCGAAGTATTAATGGATTTTGCCAATCCATCCGCAACTTCTTTTGAATTCTTTTCAACCAGTTTTAATGTTTCTTCACCATATAGGTGCTGGCTACCAGTTACAAACCAGATGTTCAATTGTTCGTTAAACTTCATTTTTCTTTAAATGATTACCAGAAATAAATATAAAATGCTACCACAATACCTACGATGATAGCAGTATTGAATAGATCCCAGCCGTTCCAGCTTGATCTCGTGTATGCTTTCTCTTCTTCCGTAGCACCACTGTATACATATTGATTTGACTTTGCCGGATCTTTTTGAATGGTCATTTTTGATACAACAATTATGACTATCAAGCACAGGAAGAACAGAAGAATGGAATAGTGGAGCCAGTTCAGTTGTAGAAACAGTGTATAGATTATGCTATCCTGACTGATGCTATCCTCAAACACCCTGAAAAACAGCCGAAGCATTCCAAGAACAAAACCCGTTATCAGGCCTGCAAGCGCCCCGGTTCCATTTGCCCTTTTCCAGAAAACACCAAGCAAAAATACCGACGCAATACCTGGGGCAAGTAATGACTGAACATCCTGTAGATATTCATATAAAACACTTCCAATCCCTTTCATTACGGGTATCCACAATATTCCCAGCACCACTATCACTACCGTTGCAATTCTACCAACAACCACCAATTGCTTTTCCGGAGCATCAGGTCTCCACTTTTTGTAAAAGTCTACCGTAAACAGCATCGCTGAGGAATTAAACAGGGATGCCAACGAGCTCATCAAAGCTGCAATCAGTCCACCAACAACCACACCCTTCAATCCGGATGGAAGGATTTGTGAGACCAATGTAGCAAATGCGGCATCAGAATTTGTAAGATCCAGTTTTCCCTGCTGAGCCAAAGCAAATGCGATCATACCTGGCACGAGGAAAATAAAGACGGGTAATAATTTCAAATATGCCCCAAATATGGCGCCTCTACGTGATTGTGTCTGATCTTTTCCGGATAGTACTCTCTGAACGATGTATTGATCCGTACACCAGTACCAGAACCCAATGATTGCAGATCCCAATAAAACACCCGTCCATGGAAAATCAGGATCATTGTGTGAGCGGATCAGGCTGTTCATGGAATCTCCCAAAGGAGTCTTTGCAGCTTCGGTAATTTTCATCAATTCTCCCCAACCGCCTACCTGTTCCAGGCCAACAATAAGGATCACAATCGAACCGATCAACAAAACAGGTGTCTGCAAAACGGAAGTGTAAAGCACTGACTTCATCCCTCCTACTACTGTGTAAATACCGGTTATGATTACCAATCCAAGAGCGCCAATCCAGAAGAAATCGATACCCATGAATTCCTCGATGCCAAAAACTTCTTTGAATACAATCCCTCCTGCGTAAACCGTAACTGCTACTTTTGTCAATACATAGCTAACCAGGGAGATAATTGAAAGGAATGACCGGCTGGCTGGATTAAATCTTCTTTCCAGGTATTCCGGCATGGTAAATATTTTGATTCTGTCATAAAATGGTACAAATACCCATCCTAAAATCAATATGATCCATCCGTGCATTTCCCAGTGCGCCATGGCCATACCGGTTTCTGCACCAGCACCAGCAAGGCCGACAAGGTGTTCAGATCCGATATTACTGGCAAAAATGGAAGCTCCTATTGCAATCCATCCTGCATTTTTTCCCGCCAAAAAGTAATCCGTAGATGTTTCTTCTTTTTGAAGTGAAACCCAAACGACTATTCCTATCAATACCAGAAAGAAAAGTCCTAAAATAATCCAGTCTAAAGTTGTCATGATTAGGGTTTTTGATTTTTAAAAGTACTTTTTACACTTAAAATTATACATTATTTTTAATTCCTAAAACTAAAACATAAAATTATATTATGATTTAATAATTGATACTTTCAGCTATTAAGAATTTTACAATCCACAGCTTTCCATATTCAATTGCTAACTTAAGAATGTTGATCTTCAATTACTAAGGATGATAAAAAGCAAAGCTGATCAACAGGTAATTGCATGCTATTCTCATAAAAACAGAAAATACGCTTTGTCAATTGGTATTTTTCAATTGTTGCTTTTAATTTACAAAAAGTAGAAACTCATTAAAATTCAGGCTGATTAAATCTACAGAAAGGATTATTCATTCCTAATTAGCATATACCTGTGTTAAAGCAATATCAACTCAACAATCGTTCTAAATTTATTTCAATTCTTACCCTGATTTGCATTTTTTATTCATTAAATGCACTGGGGCAGGATTATCAGCAATGGACCAGGGCGGATGTGCGATACAATTTTAAAAGTAGCTGGATGGCACAGATGGAAGCAAGGTACAACCATTTGATTTCCGGAGGGCCGATTTGGAGGGAATTTGGCATTCAACCATCAATAGAGTATTTCCCGGATAATAACTTTGATCTTTTCGGAGGAATATTGTTCACCTTTACCGAGCAAACAGAGGATAGCAATTCGGAAGAGCTGAGGCCCTTTTTGGGAGTAAGGTGGAATATCATTAAGCCGGAAAGGCGTGTCTACCTGCGCACCCAGTTGAAGTATGAATCCCGGTTTTTTAAAGATGTAAGTGATAATACAACCAGTAAATCCAACCGAATCAGACTGAGACTTGATCTTACTGTACCGATTACCCAAAAGAGTTACAACATGGACAAAGATCTTTACTCCATGCTAAGGATAGAATATTTTCAGAATTTTGATGAAGACGTCAAAGAGAGGTTTTGGAACCGTGGCAGGGTGTACGCAGGACTTGGCTACCGGTTTGATTACAACTGGAGATTAGAGTTTAGTTACATTTACCAGGCTTCCAGGGATCAATCTGGCGAAAGATTTGATTCTAATCAAAGCAATATTACCTATCTGAGGCTTAAATACTATATAAGTAAAAAGAAGAAGGGCGAAGAATAAATAAATAATTCTATTGGATCGAAAACCTATTTTTACTCTGAATGTTCTCCATGCACCAGTGGAGAAATCGCAATGCAATTGCTGTTCTCGTCCGCCCTCGTTTTAAACGGAGGGCGATAGTATTGTTTGGTAAACGAGAGCTGTTGGGTGGGCATTTACTTCTTCGATGAATATTCCTTATTAAACGCCCGCAGCGGATGCTGCTAATGTATTATATTTATCATTTGTTGGTACAAGTTACGCTGCGCTAAACTTGCACCAGAGCGGGGCTGTTCTCGTCCGCCCTCGTTTCAAACAGAGGGCGATAGTAATGTTTGGTAAACGAGAGCTATTGAGGGTATATTAAAATGACATTTCTATCATTTTACTCATTGAATAAATAAACAAAACTACGAGCAGCCATATCAATATTATCATTAGTTTAATTTTATTTGCAAGTTTCAAAATTTTTATATCGTCCATTTTACTGTGAATACTAGAAAAAAATGGGAACTCTGTGATAATTGGAAACCAAACTCCATCCGATTTAGAAAAGCTTTTAAATCGATATTCAATATAGCTATGATAATCTCTTAAATTAGAATCTTGATGCTTAAGATATTTCCAATGAAAATTTATCTTAAATATTGTAAGTACTGAAGCTCCAATGAATGAAAAGATCATTACATAGAAATAATTATTAATTGTCATTTTCTGTTTTTTCGGGAATCGCACTCAGAAGTTCTATTAACATTTTACTTTTAGTTCTTCTTCAGCAATACCTGCAATTCATTGAATCCCTTCGCCGCTTCCAGGAATTCGATCATTTTGGGCCAGTCTTCTTTTTTCTCATAATTGGAATAATAGCTTTTCTCTGTACTGATGACCAACTTGTCCCCTTCTATCTTTGCATAGCTGATAAATTTCCCGGTCTCATTCTCAACATCCATGTTCAGCTTATCAACTCCCTGGATGGAATAACCTTCAGGGATTGCGAATTCAATTTCATACTGGTACGTACGCGCAAAAGGCATGTAAACATCATATTCCCTTGTTTTCTCTTCTTCCGTCAGTTCAACCTGGTTTTCAATAAATTTCCCGATATCCAAAAGGTAGTTCGGGCCGGCTTTCTTCATGACACCGCCTGACTTTACCGAACACTCAAAGGTAAATTCAGGGTTTTCAGAGGTCCTTCCATGTTCCACCAATTTGAAATCTTCAACATCTTTTATCTCAAATTCATAATCTGCTTCCAGTAAAGCCCTCATCAATTCAAGGTTGTTTTCATCCTTTTTTGAGAGGTAATCCGATTTCATTTCAGCCATTCGCTCCTGATCCTTTCTGGACATTATTGAATAGCTTGTCTGTGTATCAGGGAACTTTCTTTTCTCTTCATCGATGAAATCAAACACATCCATCAACACATTTTGATGATAGACTCTCGTCAGGCCTTTAAAGGATTTTGTCAGGTTCATCGTGATTTCACCATTGGAAAGATCCAAATGATCCAGTTTGACGTTCGTGGTGAGCTTATTTTCTTCAAAATCAATGACCGGAATATCCACTTTCGACAATCTCCATTTTAACGTAGGATCGCTCGCATTTATGCTATACATCTTAGTACCCTGTAGTTCGGGGTCAATTTCCCCGGGAAGAGAGTTATTTTCAAATCTGCCAAAATATAGTGGTTCCGGAGTATTCACTTTTAACATGTAGGTGAGTTCAGTTTCAAGGATAAGATCATCAAGGGATGAGATATCTCTCGGAACTCCAAGTAAAATCTCATGGTCAATATTCCGGGATTCAAGAAAATAAGATAACATCTGAACAAAATACATGGTGCTTGGCGCTGGGTTGGTCTCCTGCTTTGTGATGGTTTTTGGCTCCAGGTAACTCATCCTTTCTGCATTCCTCAAATAATAAAATGCCTCTGTTGCCAACACTTCGGGGTCTGTTTCTTTTTTGTAGTTTTTCTTCATGTATTTCATGAGAGAATAGCTATTCCCCTTGGCATACTTGAAATTCTCTGTTACATAGTTCAGCAATTCACTTTCTGTGACATTCGTTTTAAGCACTCCCGGCGTTCCCATGAAGCTTGGCAACAGGTTGGCGATCATGGATGAAGCATACAGCACACGGAACTTTATCGTTGGGAGTTCCCGGTTGGGATACATCCATCTTATTTCATGTGTGCTCTCCCGGTCACTATCTTCAAAGTAGTAATAGTTTTTATCGGAATCTGTATCTTCTGTCACTTTGAATTCTGAAGATCCATTCAGGGACTTCAGGTTGATGAAGCATCTGCGCAACACATCAAAGGATATTTTTTGCTTCATGATCGGGTATTCATCATGAAGCTGAAAGATCATCGCATCAAAATTGTGGAATTTGGTGGAGATTTTAATTTCCTGTTCATTTACAATGTAGTAGTCGAGGATATCCCCAACCTCAAGGTTTGGAATGGCTAATTTTAGAATATTAATGCCATGGTCATTGATGTTTTTTTCTTCTTTTACTGCATCGGCAAGCGATAAAACGATCTCTCTGCCATCTGGCTTAATGACCTTGAAACCAGCAAAATATTCGAAATTGATATTAGCTAAGGATCCACTTTCCGGAATACTAAACTGCGCATATTTTTCCAGGGCGGTTTGATTAAGCAGCTTAATCCGGATATGTACTTCACGATTATACCGAAGGTTATTGATCAGCACATCTTTTTTATAGCTCAGGTTATTGGATTTGGCAATGATCACCGCTGATTGGTCAGCCCATTTTTCCGGGATTTCAATTACTTGAAAATCTTCATCGCCACTGTTCCACATCATCTCCCTGATTTCTTCATCTTTCTGGCTGTCAATCGCAACTGCTGGTTGAAAAACCGAGATACCAGGAATTAGTATAGCTGTTAATCCGGCAAATGCAATTGCTCTACTGATTGCTGGTCTTAAGAATGATCTGCTCATTATAAAAGTCATTTAATTTGACGATTGCTGAATTCCAGTTTTCAAATTCAGAAACCGGCAGGATATTGTTAAAAATCTGTATTTCCTTTGTATAGAATAGCTTGTTCTCTTTCAATTCATATTGAAGGTTGAACTTATAATAATCCGTTTCGATAGTAAGGTTTTCGGGCTTGTAGCTTAGTGTTGTGCCGGCCGGTAACGCCATTTCGGCGATCATTCTGCGGTTGACCCTGCTGTCAAAGAAAAAAGGAGACTCCCGATCATCTTCCATCTCATAATTCATAAAGTCTTTGTTGAAATCAAAATCCAGGTACGTTTCATTGTCAAAGACGTTGACATTCTTTGACAGGGAAACCTCGTAATTGATTTCCAGCGCTTTGTCCCGATCAAACGGACTAAATGATTTGATATCAACGTGATCAAGTTTGGCATCTCCTGAGACCAGCGTTTTGATAAATTTTTCCTCATCTTCACTCTTGATGATCTGACGAACATTCATTAATATTTTTTTGTACTCGCCAATGTAGGCCGCCTTCCCTGTGACATTCAAACCATTTTCTGAAAGTGTGTAGACCAGATCGTTGGACTCCAGGTACCTGGCTAATGGTTCTCTGGGAATAGAGTCCATAAAATAGCTTTTGCCATTTTCCACCAGAATTTGTTTTCCCTGGATCCGCTCAGCATTCAGGTTAATGGGATTGTATTTTTCAGTTGCGTCCAGAATGTATCTTTTATCTCCAGCCAGCACATAGCAGATCATATGATTGTCAACCGCCAGGGACGGAATATCATAAGTATAAGGCAGACTGTTTGTTCCAATCCATGTCAATCGCGCATCAAAACCAGCAATTTTTAGCATGGCTTTAGTGATATTTGCCATTCCCTTGCAGTCTCCATATCGGTTGTAAAAAACTGTCTGAGCATCCTCAGGCACATATGCAGCCAAGCCATCCTCAAAGGCTATGTATTTGATATTGTCCTGAACCCAGTAATAGATGGATTTGATCTTTTCCTCATCCGATTCTTTATGAGAAATCACCTTTTCAACAATTTCTTCGAGCGAAGTCTGATCATTTTTAACCCTGTCAACCAGGGATGCATACCAATCATAAACATCGTCTGTGCATGACAATATTTTCTTTGTTTCAGCTCCAACCTGATAGGATTTAGTCAAGATGACCAGGTGGGGAAGAAAGTGGCTGTACCCGGGAACATTTTCATCCCTGGGATAGGTATCCAGATCCGTGATTGAATATCTATAGGTTTGGTAGTTTTGTTCCCCATCTGTTGTCTCAACCTCTTTTTCTATCCGATAATTATCAAAATTAAATTCAACAATTTCTACTTCTACATTTGCAGGAACATGAATGACGATTTCACGGTATTCTGAAGGGTGCTCATCATGGAAGAAAACCTTCGTAAGATACCGTGGATCATCGTATGTTTTTTCGGAAGTAAAATTGACAAAACTTCCTTTTTGTGGCATATCATACATGTATCCGCACACCTGGGCATCTGAGTAAAATATGCCATCACTCTCATAATGGCCACAAAATTTCTCATGATCCAGATTTTTGCCGCGATCTGATTTGATGGAATATGAATTGATCTTAACATGATCATTAAAGTAAATTCGCTTGGTGAAAGAAGCGCGGCTATTCAATGCCAGGTATTGGTAATCTTCGGTTTCCTTAACCTGAACAATCTGACTGGAAACGTTAAAATTAAACGTGAATTCTGATTTATTTTTCAACAGGACCACATCGTCCTTTTCGTAGTGTTGCCGTAACTCTTCAGCTTTCTGAAGATAGCCTTCGCTTATTTTTTGTGCTTGCAAAGAGGAAAAGCCAACCATCAACCCCACTACCAGAATAAAAAAACGAATCATCAAAAAAGTTTTAAGTAAAAAATCTTCAACGTTTTCAGGCTCCCGAAAAAGTAGTTACTATTTTATGAAAGCCAACTTTAATTTAAAACTATATACCCGGTTGAGTCAGGAAATAACCCTCGAATGTAATATATCCCGGAAGGTTAATGATTTTAAAAACGAATGGTTTATACAAATGTCCAAAATTAATCCAAGGTATCACTCCATAGCCATATCAGGGACTCTGGAAATATCGCTCCACCATGTTTTCCGTCGTGACCACCTGTTCCTCCAATAAATTTATAATCATAGTCTTTAAATTTTAAAGCAGATTCCATTTGGAGGTTGCTAAGCCACCAGTTCCCGAAGACAAGATTAAGGTCATTTGACCCATCCTGGAGAAAGACTTTAATGTCCTTTTTAGCACTTCTCCTGATCAATCCGGGGTACTCATCTCCTCCTCTAATATTTGTAAAGCTACCAATATGGCTAAGTACCTTATGAAAATAATCAGGCCGTTGCCAGGCAGCTGTAAATGCGCAAATTCCACCTGATGAAAGACCGCATATGGCGCGCATTTTTGGTTCTTGTGTCAAATAGTATTTTTTCTCCAATTCGGGAATCATTTCATCTATTAGAAAAGTAACATAGCGATCGCTCATCTCATCGTATTCGTCACTTCGGTTGCTGCTTCTGAAACGATTTTCCGGAAGTTCCTGAGTCCGATGGCCAGGATTGACAAAGAGTCCAATTATTACCGGCAATTCGCCTTGATGGATCAGGTTATCCAAAACGACCGGAACCCTGAAATCTCCTTCTTCACTCACATAAGCATGTCCATCCTGAAAAACCATAAGCGCTGCCGGTAGGGTAGAATCGTATTGCGCAGGCACATAAACATAATATTCCCGATAGTTGTTATACAGTTCACTGTGAAAAGTGTGCATTGTAACAGTTCCCTGGGGCACACCTTCCTTTCGTTTTGACTCAGGACCAAGAATGTATTCTTCCTGGGAATAGCTATCTGTCGTAAGGAGAAAAAAGATTAAAGTAAATTGAAAGGGTAAAAAAGATTTCATGGCAGTCTGTTAAATAGTACTACCAATATAGGAAAGAATACGATATAAATTAATCAGATGGATTATCAGCAGCTTTCCTGAATTTATAAACCGGATAGCCAAACTGATCTGTTTCATCGATCAGGACAAAGCCACTTCTTGTCATGGAAGTCATGAATTCTTCTTTGGTGGCCAATGGATGCCCGCAACTTTTGTCGCTACAGTATTTAACTTCGTCGGTAAGGTTAAATTGGTCCCGGATAGAAATAGTCCCATCAGCTTTCAGACTTTTGTGCAGGTCCGCTAAAATGGAATCGGGATAAGCCAAAACATGGTAGGTGGCATTTGAGTAGATAACATCGATTGAATTTTCGGGAAGATTAGTATGGGTGTCAGTTCCTATCGAGATGTAAAATTTGTTGGTTTGACGTATCGGAGTCTCACGGAATTTTGAATAATACTTTAAAAGTTTGTCCAGATTCTTTTCATTCAAACAAGCCTCGTCGATGTCCTGAAGATAAAAAGTCACATTATCCAGGTAAACAGCCATCGCTCCGTCATAGTATCCACTTGAAGCACCAATTTCAGCAAATGTATCACCAGGTTTGATATCCAGGTATTGATTTAAAGTATCAAACATCTGAATATTATCTTTTTTTAAAACTGGACCACATTTATAGGGTCGAAAAAGCTGAGCATTTGATTCAGAAGAGAGTAGCAACAAATAGAGAATGATGGGAATCAGGTTGAGGATTTTCATGTTGGGTAAACGAAAATACATTCAATAAATTTCAATCGAACGCTTAAATACCTGCCACGATCGATCTTATGACTGCCGAGACAACTTTATCGCTATTTCTTCTAGCAATCAGATCTTAAAATCTTATGACCATACCGGTATTCATTTTAAAAGAATTCACTAACTTCAATGATATCATTCCCCTCAAAACCTTGAATGCCATCAGGAGTCAATTCAAAAAGTCCTAAAATGAAATTAAACATTCAACACCTTCTTATTATCATTCTATTTCTCTTTAGCATGAGCTGTTCACCGGAAAAATCTTACTATAAAGTTTCGTCACCGGACGGGAAAAATGTAATCGAGTTTATATTGGACGAAAATGGCACTCCGCATTATAAGGTTCTTCATGACGAAAAGATTGTGATTGATACTTCCCAACTGGCAAATTTTGATTTTCAGGAGCAACCTTCCCTCAACGGTCAATTAAAAATACTTAAAACCAGCACCAGATCGCAGGATGAATACTGGGAAATGCCGTGGGGAGAACAACGAACGGTAAAAGATAATTTCAATGAACTGATCATTTCTCTGGGAGAAGAAAAAGAGCCAAAGAGAAAAATAAATGTCATTTTTAAAGCTTACGATGATGGCATTGGATTTCGCTAT
Organism: uncultured Cytophagales bacterium; assembly: GCA_913057175.1. GTDB lineage: Bacteria > Bacteroidota > Bacteroidia > Cytophagales > Cyclobacteriaceae > CAJXNP01. Next base: position 227,467 of record CAJXNP010000009.1, on the reverse strand, counting down.
CAATTTCCCGAACAGAATGGTGTCGATTCCATCGTGATCATGGACGAAAATACGCAATTCAAATTAGCAGGCGATCACTCCTGCTGGTGGATTCCCGGTGACTGGGACATATACGAACATCTTTACAACACAACAAAATTTTCAGAGATCGATGCCATCAGCAAAAGAGATCATCCCGATCTGGCACAAACTTATATTCCTGAAAATGCTGTGAATACTCCCGTTACTATGCGAACAGAAGCTGGACTTCATTTAAGTTTCCATGAGGCTAATCTGACAAATTATGCGGATATGACCTTGAAAGCAGACAAGGAGAATCTGGCTTTTCAAAGTGAGCTGGTCGGTTCAGATCGCCTGGGTTATAAGGTGAAACGGGAACTTCCCTTCCACACACCCTGGCGAACCATTCAAATTGCTGAAAAAGCTGGCGATCTGATTGAATCAAAACTCATCGTCAACCTGAATGAACCGAACAAGCTAGGTGATGTCAGCTGGTTCAAGCCAAAAAAATATGTGGGAATCTGGTGGGAAATGCATCTGGGAAAATCCACCTGGGACATGGAGGCAACTCAGGACATGACCACCTACACAACAAGCCAGGCAAGTGGCAGCAAGCATGGCGCAACAACCGAAAATGCCAAACGATACATTGATTTTGCCTCCCAAAACAATATCACCGGGGTATTGGTGGAGGGCTGGAATACTGGATGGGACCACTGGATCGGTTTTGTGGACCGAGAAGGTGTATTTGATTTTGTCACTCCATACGCTGATTATGATCTGAAGGAGGTGGTGAAATATGGTAAAGAAAAGGGTGTTGAGTTAATCATGCACCACGAAACTTCAGCTGCACCACGTACCTATGAAAAGCAACTCGATACAGCCTATGCGTTGATGCAAAAATTAGGCATCCATTCGGTGAAAACCGGCTATGTTGGAAAGATCATTCCAAAAGGAGAATATCATCACGGACAATGGATGGTTAACCACTATCGACGTGTATTGCTAAAGGGGGCAGATACACAAGTTGCAATCAATGCACATGAACCTATAAAGGCAACAGGCATCAGAAGAACGTATCCCAATGCCATTGCCAGGGAGGGGCTCCGCGGACAGGAATTTAATGCCTGGGCGTCAGATGGAGGAAACCCTCCTGAGCATCTTCCTATCGTTGCTTTTACCAGAATGCTGGCAGGACCCATCGATTTCACTCCGGGAGTATTCAATATCAAATTGTCACCATATAAAGAAAACAATCAGATCAATACTACACTTTCCCAGCAGCTTGCCTTGTATGTTGTCATATATAGTCCGATTCAGATGGCTTGCGATCTTCCTGAAAGTTACGAAGGTCATCCGGCATTTCAGTTCATCCGAGATGTTGGTGTAGATTGGGAGCAAACTAAGGTGTTAAATGGAGAGGTTGGAGATTTTGTCACCATCGCACGTGAGGAAAGGGAAACCGGCAATTGGTTTATTGGAAGCATTACGGATGAAAACAGCAGAGACATTTCGATCAATTTTAATTTCCTTTCCGACGGGATAGAATACAAGGCATCTCTCTACAGAGATGGTGATGATGCCCATTGGGATAAAAATCCAACAAGTTACAAAATCGATCAGATGACCATTACCAATGAATCTGAGTTAACGGTTCACCTGGCTGAAGGGGGAGGATTTGCCATGAGTCTGATGAAATAATCAATCTAAAAATTAAAATCCAATATTGTCACTTTTTGCACATCTTCCTGGGTGATGGGGGCAGATTTATATTCCTGGGGAATATTATCCCAGTTCTCGTAAAAGTTTCCATCGACATAAAATTCATCGGAATAATCTGTTTCGGCCCCATTTGAATTGACCAGCCAAACATCATAACTACTGGTAGGTGCATCCATTCCAGCTTGCCTTCCTCCCTGGACCATCTCTAACCGGCCGTCTCCATCAACATCAGCCCTGATCCAATTGATTTGCAGGATCCTGTTATAGGAACCATCCACAACCATATTGACTACCTCTTTGTTGAATTGTTCTATTATTTCTTTTGCATTTGGCACGTCCTTTCTCAGGGCAAAGTGGAGTGACCTTCTGACAAGTGGATGTTCGCCAACCTCCAGGTACTTTTCGACTTCTTCCGATTGATAATTTAACAGGTATTGAATCATCAGCGCATCTACCAATATGTAATCCACCTCCCCTTTCAAAAGTTTGTCGAGATTCTTTTGCTGATTTACGCCTTTAATGAATTCAACCTGACTAGCTTCATCAACAGATGATCCGTAATCGTAATAGTTGACTATTGCGACCTTTTTACCTTTTAACTCTGAAAACGAAGCTGCACTTACGTCACTTCCCTTTTTTCCAACCAGTACCAGTTGATTTTGAAGATAGGGAGCTGAAAATATCAGTGTTTTTTCCCTGTCAGCGCTGCGCCAGAGAGCAGAACTACCATCGAATTTCTTTTCATTTATATAATTTGTGATGTTAACATCTTCAATTACTTCATTTTGAACGATGACACCTGATCTGTTAAGGGATTCCTTCACCAGCTCAATGGCAAACGCTTGTTGTCCGGGAACATTGGTAAAAGGAGGCCACACATCTGAAACAAGATGGAGTTTGGTTTCCTGAGATTGGCCGATTAATGACCATGTTAAAAGCAAAATAAGGATAGTGGATTTAAGCATGCTATTTTTGGTGAAATGGCCTTAAGAGAATATTTAATAAGTTACTAAATATTATGGAGTAAAACGAATGAATTATTTCTGAAAACCCGGATTTTACCACCCTCCGCTGGCACCACCTCCACCGAAGCCACCTCCACCAAATCCGCCGCCGAAGCCACCTCCGCCACCACCAAAGCTTCCTCCTCCTCCTCCGAAACCACCACTGCCACCCCCAAACCCACCACGCCCAAGACTGCTTAGCACGATGATGTCCATCAGATCCATTCCAGAACCTCTACCCCTGTTTCCACCTTTCCCACCTCCTCTGCCTCCTCGTCTGGACAAGAAATACATGATGAGAATGAATATGAAGAACAGAAATATCAGGCTCCCATACGACGGTGCATTAGAATCTTCCTGTCGGGTTCCTTTGTATTCCCCGGTTAATACCTGGAAAATTACATCTGCTCCTCGGTTCAATCCTTCATAATAACGCCCTTGCCTGAACTCTGGTAAAATAACATTTTCAATGATTCGCTTGGAGAGGGCGTCTGTCAGTAGATGCTCAACACCATATCCTGTATTGATAGCAATTTGTCGGTCATCTTTGGCCAACAAAATCAACACGCCATTATCCTCTTTTTCCTGGCCTATTCCCCATTCCTGGCCCCACTGGGCACCGAGAAAATTGATATTTTCACCTTCCGTACTCGAAATAATTGCCACAACGATTTGTGTGGAGGTCGTGTCGGAATACCTGATCAGCTTGTTCTCAAGCGTGGATTTTTCGGATGGTGACAGAAGATTTACATAATCATAAACACTCGTTTGTAAACTCTCTTCTTTGGGCTTCTCCGGAATTTGAAATTGTCCAAAACCTACCTGAGCTGAAAAAATGCAGATGATAAAAAGACTTAAAAATCTACTCATCGTCATCTCCTTTCGAAATGCTGTCCGGAAGTTCGTTTACATCGCCGTGCTGCCATGGAAAGAACTTTTGAAGTTGTTCCCCAGCTTTGGTTACGCCGGCAATGATCCCCTCTTTGAATTCACCTTTTTTAAAATGTTCCTGCATGATGTCTTTGGTGCTGCTCCAGAAATTCTCAGGGACAACCTCATTGATGCCTTTATCCCCGTAGATGACAAATACTTTGGACTCCACGGCAATATAAATGATCACACCGTTGGATTCCTTGGTGTTATCCATTTTCAGATAGTGAAAAACTTCGACAGCGTGCTGAAACGGATCTTTTTCCGTTGAAGCTTCGATATGTACGCGGATCTCACCTGAAGTCTTTAATTCTGCCTTGCGAATGGCTTCAACAATTTCTTTCTCATCTATTGACGACAAGAAATCTTCGACTTTCGACATAATTAATTGAAATCAAATTCCACATCAGGCGCATCTTCTGCACCTTCATCCGCTGCAAACCGGGTCATGGGTTGAAAACCAAACATTCCTGCTAACATGCTGTTGGGAAATATTCTGATATGTTGATTATAAATGTTTACGGATTCATTAAACCGATCACGGGCTACGTTGATGCGGTTTTCTGTGCCTTCCAGTTGGGATTGCAATTCTAAAAAGTTTTGATTGGCCTTGAGTTCAGGATATCTTTCCACGGTCACAAGCAACCTGGACAAGGCTGATGAAACACCTGCCTGCGCTTGTTGGAATTGTTGCAATTGTTCAGGAGTTATGTTGGCAGGATCCACATTCACCTGGGTAGCTTTTGCCCTTGCTTCAATGACATCGGTTAAGGTTCCTCGCTCAAAATCTGCAGCGCCTTGAACTGTTTTTACAAGATTTCCAATTAGATCGTTTCTTCTTTGATAAGAACTTTCAACATTTGACCAGGCTGTTTTGGCATCTTCTTCCAGTCTGACAGCATTATTGTTAACGCCTTTTGCCCATCGATATAATCCAAAAATGACTATACCAATAATGATCAGGATTATCCATTTTTTCATAGGTGAGTTGTTAGTTGTTTAGAGTAGTTAATCGATTTAAAAGCATTTATGTTTAGCCCTAAGTTAAAAAGAATATTCACACGGATGATAGTTTTTGAATATTCTTATGATTTTGAAATTGTAAAAAATGTTCATTAACAAATTTATTATTGACTATACGGTCAGTCTATAAAATTGGTTGATAGTATACTCTTATTACTTATAAACTCATCAAAATATTACAATTAAGGTTACCTGCACTCAAACAATATCATCTATTCTACAATAGTATTTTTATAAAATGGAAGAATCAGCTTTAAAGGAACAAAATACATTGAGCGTAAATGTAACTGCTCCGGTATTTGAATTAAAAGATGTCTTTGGGAGGTTAATCAATTTAGCTGACTATCGTGGGAAGAAAGTATTCATAGCTTTTTTCAGACATGCCGGTTGTCCATTCTGCAACCTCCGGGTGCATTTTCTTCAAAAGAAATACGAAGAGTTAAAGGCCAAAAATCTGGAAATGATCTTCTTCTTCGAATCAGGCGAAAAAGTGTTGCTTTCCAGTTCATTTCATCAGGAAATCTCCCCTATTCCATTAATTTCGGATCCTGAAAAGATCTGGTATCAGACCTATGGTGTTGAAGAGTCCACGTCTAAATCGACCAAAAGTCACCTGACATCCTTTATACAGACTGCGATCAAAGCAAAGTTAAAAGGGCTGCCTATGCACATAATGGCAGATGGGGAATCTTACAGTACAATTCCGGCTGAGTTTCTTTTGGATGAAAATCTCATCATCCGAAGAATCCATTATTCAAAAGGTCTGACCGACCGCATGTCAATGGAGCATATCATGGAATTTATTAATTGAGTGAATGGTTTATTTCGATTTCTCTCTCATCGATCTGCAATTTTTTGAGCGCTTTCTTTCCCTTTTTTCTCTTTCAGGGCTTCTGCCCAGACACTGTTTTCTTTTGAAATAAGGTTTTCAATATTTTCTACAAATCCGGGGAAGGGGTTAACCACTGAATATGGCCCTGATCGCGTTATAAACAAATATTTATGATGTTTCAGACTTTCAGCAGTCGTACGGTATTGAATCCAGTTTTCATGAAATTTATACACCCCCTGCAGACTTTCTATAATCGCAACGATCAGCCCAAAACCACCTATTACGTACTTTAAAAATCCACCAGCACTGTCGGATAAAAAACCAGTTAAAAAAGGAATGGATACCGCTAGTATAATGGTAGTGACTTTCAGAAATTTGTAAATAAATTGGTTCTTTCCACTTTTTCTGTCATACCACTCGATTTGATCGTTTACACGCTCATCAAGATAGGTTTCAACCCCTACCATGTTGATCTTGTTTTCATCCTGCATGGTTCTAAGATTTGGTTTAGTTTAAAACAATTTATTGCAATGACATTCGGTACCAATGCATTCGCTTATTTTGTTCGAACGATAATTTTCGCCTGATACCAATTTCCATTCACATCCATAGACAAGTAATAGATTCCATCTGTTAATCCATTCAAAAGCAATTGCGCATCATCTAATCCGGGCTTCAATAGATCAAAGGAATTGACGATCCGACCTTTGGCATCCAGCAATTTCAACTCGAACGGATCATCGATGTTCTGATTAAAATCAAGGTTTAACGTTTGATGAGAAACCGGATTCGGATAGATCTTAATTCCCAAATCAGTTAAATCACCAATGCCTAAAACTTCCACATTTTCAATCACGATCTGCCGAACAACTGTATCGGAACAGTTTCGTTCATTCAAGGCAATTAATTCTACCTCATAATTTCCAATTTCATTATAATTGTAAGTCGTCTCAAGGATCTCCGTCTCCATTGAGTCATTATTGCCAAAATCCCAGATATAACGAATGGCATTTTGTGATTCATTGAGGAAAGTAACTGGGTTTGCCCCTTCATTTTCTATAGAAAAAGCAGCTATGGGATACGGTATTCCTTCCAAAACTTCATAGGATATTTCCGGATATGGACAATTTTGGGAGATATCCGTTACGACAAGTGAATAATTACCTGACGCCAGACCTGTAACCGGGTTTTCTGTACTGATTGAATTGAAATTTTCGTCAAACCATTCCAGGCTGAAATTATTTATTCCATTTACTGAAATTACCTCGATTTGGCCGTCATTGTCATTTTCGCAGGTTTCGTCAGCAATATTAGCCTGTACATCGATGCTCATTTCTTCTGTCCGGGTTTCCATTTCACCTCCTGAAAAAACAACAGTGAGCTGATAATCATTTAAACATAGTCCTGTTGCTAATCGGGTAGATGAAACAATATTTTCTTCAACCAAGTCAAACCACTCAATATTTGCGATCTCGTACTCTGTCCCAAAATGATTAATAACAGCCTCTAATGAATTATTACATTCATTGATACAATCCAGGGTTCGATCTACTTCAATCGTATAACCGACCACATTGACATCTACAAAAACCTCTTCTGATTGTGAGTTATTTATGGCTGTTCCAAAAGCTTGTACAGATAACTTGTAAGCACCAAAATTCTCATATGGGAGAACAATCGTATCATTTTCGGCATCGAACACAAAGTCAGCATTGAAATCCCATTTTACTTCCAGGGGATTGTTCAGGCACACCGGATCGACATCAGCAATCAGCATAACATCCTCGTTGATGTTAAAATCAAGGGCGTCGTCCAGACTTCCTCCAAATACCGCATATTCAGTTAATTCATTTCCGTCAATTAAAACAGATAAATTGTTGAATTCCGGGCTGTGAAAACCAAAGGTATAAACCAGGAATACTCTCGAGAATTCATTGCCGGCATCATCCCTGACAGTTATTTTTTTGGATGCAAGGAAAAGCTCATAGTTGTTTTTTTCATATTGAGTTTCGCCTGCAATAACTTCCAGCTCTGCATCGCAATCGTCTGTCATAAAGTCTAAAAAATCCCAGGATAAGGTATCAAGGAATTTTCCGACACGAATGGAATCCAATGAGCAAGAGGTGCCAATTTCAAGCGTATCGGGTTGAGAAATATCTTCGATAAATAATGCCTGCCGGGTATTTAATATGGAATTGAACAGGTAATCATCCAGTAAATTAAGGTCAATCTCCGGAGCGTCTTTATCTTCTTCTATAATTGTAAATTCATCACTCGTAAAACTTTCTCCACCCTGCATGCCAATTGTGAGTTCATACGTGCCGGGACAGGCATTGAGAAGGTCCGTGTTTGTGCTGACAGTTTCGTTTGTTCCGGTGTTTTTCCATAAAAAGGATACAGGTTCGTAATCATCACCAAAAAATTCATAATCAACTAAAACTGCTCCGCTACAGTCCTCATCGCAAGAGCTATTTTGAATGGTTGCCTGGAGATTGATTCCTTGTACTTCAAAGCTGATTAATATTTCACTTGAAAAATTTTGAAGATTTTTACCATAGGCTCGTATATTCACTTCATAGGTACCAGCGCTATCTGGAGTAAATTCAAAAACACTTTCTTCATTTTCAAAGGAACCGTCATTATTCAGGTCCCAATTCATCATTACTGAATTACCCAAACAAACAGGGTCCACAATTGGATTAACCTGATAGGATTTCCCCTGATGAAGCTCATTAATATTGACATTTTCCCCACCTCCAATGGGATATTCGTCATAAAAACCCTGATCATCAGTGACCTCTAATGCATCTATGATAGGCTGATAAAAAGTCTCTACATAAAAAATCAATTCTATTGAACTTATATTCCCTGAATGGTCGCTCAGATAGAACTTGCCGGAGGCCAAAAAATTTGGATAGTTTTCATTTTCGTGTTTCCAATCATCATTTTCAACCAGTAAATTATTATCACAGTTATCGAACACATAATAATTTAAAAGCAAAGTATCGAGATCCTCCAGATACCCAATTACATCATTTACTCCAAACGGGCATGTCAAACCGGCTTCTATAATTGTATCCCCAACAACATTGAATAGTGAAAGTGAACCATAATCGTCCTGGAAATCATAATTCTCCATGTCGAACGTAAGATCAAATAATTCAATAGTTGGAGGAATTGTGTCTGCTGAATTTATTGTGTATTGAATGGTTGTATCCTGCCCATTCATGAATTCTATGGCCAAAAAATAATTTCCCGGACAGAGATCATAAATATCATCATTCCATCCGATGGTATCCTCCCAGGCATTGATCCAAATAATACTCAAAGGTTCATACCCATAATCATCATAGGTATAATCGTAAATCAGGACCGAACCATCGCAATCATCCGGACAAGTGGCATGTCCAACCCAATCATACAGGGTGATACCGCTTGCCATTGTCTGATTCACAATTGAATTCTGGGTAACGGGATTGTTGTTTCCAAAAGATTTTAACCCCATACAGGCAAGGGAAACCATGATAGTGGCAAACAAATATTTATCAAGGCGTAACATTGGCATCAGATGGTTTTACTTTAAGAAAGAATGTCTCTTTTCTATTGTTGGTAAATCCTGTTTTCGTCCCAATAAGGGTAAGGGTACCATCACTGTTTTCTGATGCAAACACACCTTCTAAACCTTGGTTTACAATAAGTGACTGTGTATTTAAAACATCTCCTGTTGGTGAAACATCCAGAAGCATCAAATCGGAATCCACATCCTGAATAAGTTCATTCAACCCATGCCTGACCCCAATCATCCTAATGTCAAAGTCCTTGGCCAAAAAGGAGTAATGCGATAACTCTTTATATTCATTCAGACCACTAATACGATAAGTAGTGTCCGCGTTCTCAATGTTTACGGTGAGGAATTCAAAGTTTGTAATGAAGTTAGTATTCACATTGTTACCTACATCGAGGTGGCCTGTAAGGGCAATTTTTCCCGGAGAAATCTCCATAATATTATTCAGGATCGGATCTCCAAAATCAGAAAAATCTACTCCATTAAAATCCGTGAATTCAGATATCCTGTGACTATGTTTTCTATCTAATCCGGCATCAAATGACTCAATGTAAAATCTGTTCCTTTCTCCCCTGCTCAGCAAGATCTGAGAATTCGATGCAATCAACACTTTGTAGACTCTACCATAAAAATCATCCATCTGATAAGAAGCCGAGTCGTCCAATACACCTTCTAAATCGAAGGACAACAACTTATAATACGGCCTGACACCATTTTTCACATCGTAGCAAAAAGCAACCACAATGGATTCTTCTTTAAGATCTGAAATCGGGTAATTATTTTCATGCATGTAAAATTCCTCATTCGCCCTGGGTCCACCGGTGTAGCTATAATCCTGATAGATCGGAGTTCGTTTCACCCAACTAACAGAACCTGAACCATCAAGCTTGTAAATTAGAAGATCAACTATTTTTTGATCCAGGTTAACGAGTGATCCGAATAAATAAATATCACCAGTTACCTTGGATGTGATCGTTTGTGCAATTCTGAAATTGTCATTTGGAAGGGTATCATACAGTTCTTCCAATCCAATTTGCCAACTCACGTAACCTTCATTTGAAAGATGGACAATCCGGTCCTCACAATTCAGAATGAATCCATTATTTCCATTACCAGAAGCTGATTGCACTACAAATCCATAAACCTTTAGCTCCTGCAAATTGGAGGATGAGAGTTGTTCTTCTTCACAGGAAAACAAAATTAAAAGACTGATGACAGCAATATGATGTAAAATCGTTTTTCTCATTTTACAATTTTGGTCTGATGCGATAATTGAAGACATACCGGTAGAACAATGATAATCTTAACTTATTGATCTTGAATTGGTTATCATTATGGTAATGGTAAAATGTTAAATCCTCATCGGCAACTAACAGGTCATTTTCTTTTGTCGTTCTGGTTAAGGCCAGAAGAAAATCAAACCCCAAACCAACGGATGACCGTTTTTTGCCATAGCCAAATTCGATTCCTGCGAAAAGATCAGGAATAACTTTTCTTCTGCTATCTTCCATTGAAACTCCTGTAAGGAATGTGCTTTTGTTAAAAATGATGTTTTCATTTTCGACACTGTTTTCCAGATCAGTCAGTTCAATATCTGACATGGCTTCATCCAGGAAGGATATATTCACCCCTCCTTTTACGTTTCCAAAAAGGCCACTTTCTGATCTGAATACCTGGAAATTGATCAATACAGGCACCTCGAAATAGTTCAATTCTTCGGAATACAGACTCGCAAATTCGCTTTCAAATGTATATGTCTTTTGATATTGGTACCGGGCAAACGATATGCCTGTCTGAAGTGATAATTGCTTAGAAAAATAAGTATCAACCAGGAAAAAAAACTGATTGCCGGTTCTTGACGAAGTTTTTTCCTGATACTTGTCTCCCTGGTAAATAGCGTGAATGGCAGTGTTTGAGACATAGCCCCTATTCATTCCTAAACCAAATGAAACCGAAAATTGAGGTCTTACCTTAAATTCTTTGTATTGTTTGAGAAAGTCATGCTGAACACGGTCTTCCGGTGGAGAATAAAGTGGATCCAGCTTAATAATGCGATAAATATATTGACTGGCAGAGTCGGCATTATCAAGCTCGATCATTAGCCTTGCATAGAGCTGATCAGCTCTTATTTTTTCATTTTTGTTAAAAGTTTTGTAATAATTTTTCAGATATCCATTCACCTCCGGATACTGTCCATTGTCGAAGGCATTTTCGGCTAATTCAAGTGAGTTTTCTTTTGTGAATGAAACAGTGTCTGTTGGAATTAATGATTTGGCTGATGCCTGAAGCCACGTTCCTGCTATCAGAAAGAGCAGAATAACGGGCCCTTTTAACCCTTTGCAATATTTAATTATCAAGCTGCTCATTGATTACCATTTCAGTATTGGATCCAACTGATTTCTCAAGGGAGTTTGCCAACCTCTCCATATCTAGATCATAGCTAACCATCGTGTTATTTGAAAGAGAGATAAATAGTTGACTATCATCGACCATTATTGCACGCGGTTTGCCAATCAGATTATTGATGACCCTTGGTTTATAAAACTTATCATGAATAAAATTCAAGTCATATATATAAACTAGCCGGTCCGCAAAGGCCGCAATCAGGTATTGCTCGGTAGGCTCGTAATGTAGAAATTCAACCCGTGTATTTCCGGAATAAGAGATATCAAATTTGCTATCAGGCCCATTCGCATTGATATTCAAAACTGAAATTCCCCCGGCTCTGTTCCCAACAAATACTTTGTCCTGATCTTTATTCGTACAAACTACCGTTGGATTATCAACCGATAAATTAACATTCGTCTTTTGGGTAGGATTTTCATAACTAATAAAACGAATAATTCCCTGGTCGTCAAAGACTAATATGTTGTCTTTTTTTATAAAAAGCCCGATTGTTTCCTTTACATTGAGATCAATACTTGCCAGCTCATGATAAACAAAAGCATCGTTTGATTGGTCAATTTTAAATAAATGAACAAACGGTCCTTTCCCGGCCACAGCTAAGTATCCTGATACTGGTGAATATGCTACTTCTCTGATCCATTCGTTTTCACCTAATTGCATCCTGAAAGTGTGACTGAAATTATTCCCATTCAGCTTCCAGCATTCCAGTTCATGGGCATCATTAAAAGTGATTAGTGAGGAAAGCTCCGGAATGAATGAATAATAATTAATCGGGGAGACTTTCCCATCGTCGGAAGTGAAATTTTGCCTTTCACTTGAATTAACAGGATAATAGCCACTTTCTATTTGTCCATTCGAAAGATCGGTTCCCAGGCAATATGGAACATTGTTGAGAAGTAAGATCGATTTACATTCAAACTTTGTTGGCTTAGCCGGAATCTCAATATTGCTATACATCGCCTCATAAATAGATTGAAGACGAGAAACATCCGATACGGTAGGTTTTTTATGTTCCTTATACAGTTGATAGGCCGCAAGGGCTGTATCCTTGTTGTTTAACCGAACGGATTGCAGGGCAAGGTTTTCAGCACGTAATAACTCATTGATCCGGTTAGTTTCCCGTTCATTCGCAATAGCTTTTTTAGTTTGATTTTGAGCGATTTCTCTTTGTTCCATCGCCACCCGTGCGCTATCATTTGCCCGGTCCCGTTCTGTTCGGGCTCGTGCACGCTGTTCCATTGCTACACGAGCGCTGTCGCTTGCCCGATCACGTTCGTTTTGCGCTATTTTTCTTTGTTTCTGAGCAGCGATGGCGCTATCGGTAGCAATTTGCCTTTGTTCTTCAGCAATAAAATATTGTTGTAGTGCATATTCCCTTTGTTCCATTGCCACTCTTGCACTATCATCAGCACGCCTCGATTGCGTTTCAGCAATGTTCTTTTGATTAAATGCATAAATCGTTAAAACTGAAAGAATAAAAATAATCGCTGAGGCGAAGCTAATGACCCGATTTCGATTTCGGATCTTTCGCTTTGATTCTTTTTCTGTAACATCATCAATGGATTGATCGAGAATATCAGCCAATAATTTATACCATGTATGCTCAAATGGAGCCTTATGCAATCTGTGTTTCTTCGCATCAAAATTGCGGTATTCCTTGGCCAGAGGCATTTTTTGCACTTCAAGGATAGCCTCGGGGAAAGCCTTTAAATGATTTGTTTCATCTGTCGCTTCATTATTTGGAATTCCTCTCACGATGAGAGTAATAATGTTTTCCGGCCGATTGTAATTTAAGAAGCTTTTGATCTCGCCGTCAACATATGAGCTATTCGCAGAATCAGGAGAGCATATCAATATTAACTTAGAAGATTGCCTGATATATTGCTCTATGGCCAAATCATAGTCAGTTCCAGCCATGTCTCCTTCATAGCGAAAGACATTCAGATGCTTAGCAGGAGTACGAATGGATTTTGGGGGAACATATTTCTCCAATCTGCTTTCAAGAAGGCGGGCAAAATTCCTGTCCTTACTGGAGTAAGAGATAAATGCATCATATGTATATTCAGATGCCATTCAATAGGTTGTTACAACTAATAGAAAAAGTAATCCTTTCTAATTTAATAAATATTGTCAATTAAAGTATTAAGGTTATTTAATAATCAATTAACCTGTTATATCCATCAATCATATTTAGTGTATTTTTCACAAGAAAGTCACCCATTGCTTGAAAATTCTTATAGCGCTTTCGTTAGGTCCAATCTTTAGTAAAATAGGAAAACACAGTAGTTTAAATTCCTGGATTCTCCACCAATGAAAATCAACTTTTGGAATATGAATGAAATGCTTATATTCTGCGCTCGTTTATTGAAAGGTTATGAAGAGAAGAGAAATATTAAAGTACACGGCAATGGCATCCGGCACAGCAATCTGCTCTCCCCTGTTAAATGCCATTTTATCGGGTTGTACGGATAAGAAAGCTGAAAAAACAGTTGATGTAGCATCATCAATATTTAATGGTCAGCAACAAAAGCTGATCAGGCTCATTACGGACACTATTCTTCCAAAAACGGAAAGTCCTTCCGCTTCTGAAGTCGGAGTGGATCAAACTATCATTTCTGTTGTCGATGAAGTTTATACAAAGGAAGACCGGGAGACTTACAAAAAGGGTTTTAAGCTATTGGAGGTTTTTTTGACGGAAAATGGATTTTTGGAATCGGATGTTGAACAGAGAGAAAATTCACTCAGACAACTGGAATCAACAACGGATCTCGTATCTTCTGAAACTCGAAACACTTATTTACATCTCAAACAACAAACCATCGCATTCTATCTCTCAACTGAAGAGATTGCCAAAAAAGAACTTAATTATTTACCTGTTCCAGGGGAATATCAACCATGTATTCCCCTTTCTGAAACTGGAGGAAAAGCCTGGGCAATATGAATTTTAATCTGAACGGAAAACAAGAGGTAACCTACGATGCTATCGTCATAGGTTCGGGAATCAGCGGTGGGTTTGCCGCAATGGAATTATGTAAAAAAGGATATAAAACCCTGGTGCTGGAGCGAGGCAGAATGGTCAGACATGGAGAATATCCAACTGCCAACCTGGACATGTGGGATCTGCCTCATCAAAACATGGTCACGGCTGAGGAAAAAGCGGCGCATTATTTTAAACAAGACCGTCTAAACTGGTGGGTAAATGAAGACAATAAACCGTGGATCAATAAGGATGATGAATACCCCTATAATGAAATTGAACGGTTTGACTGGATCCGTGGCCATCATGTCGGTGGAAGGTCTATCATGTGGGGACGGCATTGTTATCGATGGAGTGACATAGATTTTGAAGCTAATCTCAAGGAAGGGATAGCAGTTGACTGGCCTATTCGTTACAAGGACATTGCTCCGTGGTACGACTATGTTGAAAAGTATGTCGGTGTCAGTGGTCAAAAAGAAGGTTTGAAACAGGTCCCGGATGGATTATTCCTAAAACCCTTTGAACTCAATTGTGCAGAGCAGCACCTTAGGGAATCTGTTGCTAAAATCTTTCCAAACAGGGTCGTGACTCCTGGTAGAGTAGCGAATTTATCCGAATACAACAAAGAAATTCACAAAGGAACCAGGGGCCAATGCCAAACCCGAAACCGTTGCTGGCGAGGCTGTCCATATGGTGCGTACTTCAGTAGCTTATCTGCAACATTAGCCGTAGCGGCAGAAACAGGAAACCTGACCATCAGAGCCGATAGCATTGTCAGTGAAATTGTTTACGACAAGGAAAGCGGGAAAGCCAGCGCTGTGCGGATCAGGGATGCAAAGACAGGCGAGGAAATAGAATTTTTTGCAAAAGTTATCTTTTGCAATGCCAGCACAATCGGCACAACCGCCATCCTACTTAATAGCCGATCGGAATTTTTTCCCGCTGGCCTAGGCAATACAAGTGGTGAATTAGGTCACAATCTGATGGATCATCACTATGGAATGGGTGCATCGGGAACCTTACCTGGTTTTGAGGATAAATATTATAAAGGAAGAAAACCAGTAGGTTTCTACATTCCAAGATTTACGAATATTGATGATGAAACACGGCAAAAAGATTATGTAAGAGGGTTTGGCTACCAGGGGTCAGCAATGAGGGGTTTTAACGCACCGGAGGGAGTTATCGGAAAGGAATTGAAAGAAACCATTTTTTCTCCGGGAGAATACCAGGTATCTATGACGTGTTTTGGTGAAATGTTACCCTATCATGAAAACCGGATGTTCCTGGATTTTGACAAAAAAGATCCTAATGGAATGCCAATGATCACTTTCGATGCCAGGCTTAGGGAAAATGAGATCAAACTTCGTGAGCATGGTGTAAAGTGTGCTGTCGAAATGCTGGAGGCGGCAGGTTGTGAAAACATTAACTCATACAATGCCGTGACTGCTCCAGGCGCTTGTATCCATGAAATGGGGACAGCAAGAATGGGTCATGATCCGGAAACCAGTGTCCTGAATAAATGGAACCAGGTGCATCATGTCCCTAACGTATTTGTTACAGACGGGGCCTGCATGACCAGTTCAGGTACGCAAAACCCGAGTATCACCTACATGGCATTGACGGCAAGAGCAGTCGATTATGCAGATAAACAGGTCAAAAAAGGGGAATTGTAATAAGACTATTTTGAATTCACATAACTATCATCCTTTGTGTAAAGAAAGCATAGGTTTTACCGATCACCATCTGTAAAGCTCATTCCGTCAGTCTCAGATGTCCAGGTAATTTTGGCAAAGGTGATCTCAACTTCCTCAACAGGAAAGTTCATGTGTCCCCCAACAACTTCCGATTCACTGATTTGTTGAACGCTTGAAATATACCCGTTTTCAATCAAAACTGTATAAAAGTGCTCCTCTCTTCCAATCGGATCAGGCCGGTAAAATCGAAATTCAGCTGAATTCACTTGTTCACCACGGCATAGAGCTTTCAATAAAATGGGCGATGATTTATTGATCCTTTTCCAAAAAACAATGGGATCGTGTTGATGCCTTCCTGCTGTTCGGCCACTTCTGGAAGGAATTCTTGATGTACCAGTGGTTTTATCCACGGGAGAGGCCACTCCTGCCTGGTAAGACAAACATTCGATGAAACCTTCCAGTTCTGCCAATGTAGTGTCTCCTTCAATGTCGCTACCATTAATTTTTAATCGTAAATAAACATTTAGTGCCATGTTGATGAGTTTTTGGTGTTTGAAATAATGGGGATGGTTAATCCCAATGATGAATGATGTAGTAATTTACATGATTCCCGCTCAAGATTCAATTGAAAGATTGCTTCCCCAATCAACTTTCCTGAAAGCTTTCTATTTCCTTTTTAAATATTTGAAAAAGGAATATCTCTCTGGTTGCTGCTCCGGAATAATATTGGTGAGATACTTGACACTTTTCACACTTTCTACTGTCAGCACTGCCTGGGGGTTTATTTTTTCTACTAATTCAATGATTTCACTCAATGCTTGACGTCGGATGATCAGGAAGACGATGTTAACCGGCCCCATTTTGCCTTGAGCATCAACCACTGTAAGGCGATAGTCGTGTTCACGAAACTTATCAATTAGCTTCACCGCGTCTTTTTGTGTAATGATCCTGACAATCACATTCCCCAATGCCAAACGTTCTTCTATGATCATCCCTACGTAAATACCCGAAGCAAAGCCACCTGCATAAGCAAGATATGAAACCCAGTGATCGAGGTTTTGCAGGATCTGACTGATAGCAATTAGCCAGATAAGCGCTTCGCTAAACCCCAAAACGGTTGAAACGAACCGCTTGCCGTTTAGCATGTAAATAACCCGTATGGTATTAATGGATACATCTGCGATGCGGGCAAGAAAAATAAGGATTGGAATAACTACCAATCGAAAGATCTGATTGTCAGAAGAAAACACTTCCTGTACATCAAGCAACATAGGTTATTATTTTGGTTTGCCGGATGTGGGTCAATGTAAATAAATTGTGAGTCTATCGAAAGAAATTCAGAACTTTATCCATCATTAATCTATATGTTGAAGCGATAAGATTCTTTATAACAATGCTGCTAATGCCTGCAGTCCCAAAATAGAAATGACACAGGAAAAGATGAAAGCCGTAGCCAATAGAATATTTAAAAACAGTCCTGGTTTATACTTCCCCATCCGGTTTTTATTGTTTACCAGGTAAATGATTCCCGCTATTACCAGGGGTAACACAAAAACATTGGCTATTTGCGATGCTATTTGGACAGCAATCGGATTCGCACCAATAACTGGAATCGTCATGCCCAACAAACAAGCGACTGCCGTTAAAACTTTGAATAATCGTGACGAGGTATCGAGTTCTCCCTGTTTATAGTCTGCAATTAAAAGTGGAGCTACCATTAGTATGGGAAACACCGATGAAATACCGGCACTCAATGCTCCAACCATAAACAAGGCCACTGCAAATTTGCCGGCAACAGGTTCCAATGTGTTTACCATGTCAATGACCCTATCAATTGTCAATCCTTTATAAAACATTGCTCCCATCGCTGTGATCATAATTGCGCCACTAATCGCAAACATCAGGGATGCTGATATCAAAGCATCCCTCGATTGATCCTTTACGTGTTGCAGATCCCAGCTCTTTCCCTTCATCAACAGCGGCCTGACTACAAAAGTAGGTGCGGCCATGGTTGTTCCTACAAATGCTGCAACCATAAGCTTACCTCCCTGCTCGTCAGGTATGGAAGGGATGAGTCCTGAAACAATCTCGGAGGGTGGAGGAAGAACCATGAACATGGAAATAAAGAAAGATATCCCCATGATGGTGACAAAGACAATCAACACCTTTTCAAAAAGGGAATAATTTCCAGTGATCAATATAAAATAAAGAACGATCAACATCGTGACTGCGATTCCCAGGATTGTCCAATAATTATCCGCGTTTAATGAAGGAAAGAAAAGACGTACAATTTCATAAATGGCATTTGAAGTCAAACCGACAATTCCTGACAGGGAATTCATCTGACCTATCGTGACACCAATAATAACCAAAATGGCCATGAGCTTTCCATACTTAAATTCGGTTCGAAAACTGTTGATAGCCGTGCGTCCGGTAACTACCGCATATCTGCCAAAAGCTTCCATCAGAGCCCATGAAAACAGGCAGCTTAATAAAAGAACCCAAAGAAGTTGTGAACCATAAATACTACCTGCTTTGGCCATAGAAGTGACACTACCGGTACCAATGGTATAGCCAATACAAAAAATCCCGGGCCCGATCAGGTATAAAAATCTAAGTATTTTGCCTTTCATGAATCACCAGTTTGTTATGGAGCCATCCGGACGATAGTATTTCGGATGATCAACTTTAGGACCCTGAGTAATCTCATTGATGAGTGTCACTTTGTCCGTTAAGAGCTCAACACCAATCCCCGGCCTTTCATTCTGGTACAACTTTCCATTTTTAAATACAACATAGTCGTCATTCAGATAATCAATTTTTTGCGGACCGTCAGACAATATCTCTGTCATTGCAAATCCTGAAAAAGTACCAACGGTATGTGTCAAAGCAGCAGTCGATATCGGCCCGGTAAAATGAGGAACCCAACTGACATAATGTGTTTCACATAATGCTGAAATCTTTATAAACTCTGTAATGCCCCCACAATTTGGTAAAGTCACTCTTGAAAAGTCGATCAGGTGATCTTCTATTAATTCATTGATATCCCATTTATCCCCGAACTGTTCGCCAACAGCTATTGGCACATTTACTTTTTGGCGAAGCATGGAATAAATCCCGGGATTTTCAGACCGGATCAGGTCTTCCACAAATAAAGGGTTTAGAGGTTCCAGTAAGTTGCACAAGGTTACAGCTTCCTGGGTATCAAACCGGGTATGCAGGTCTATTGCCCAATGACCATTTTCCCCAACTCCTTCCTTAACTTCCTCACAAAATTCATATGTTTTTTCAATCATTTTAAAGGCATCAAATGTTTCATCTCCGCCATCAGCTGTACTTACCCGGTAAGCATAAAAGCCAGCATCAATGCAGGCCGCTGCAGTCTCCCTTGCTGACCCCTGGGATGGAAATGCAGTAGAATAACATGGAATGTAATTTCGTGATAATCCTCCGAGTAGATCATAGACGGGAACATTAAGAACCTTTCCCCTTATGTCCCAAAGCGCCATGTCCAGCGCTCCAATGGCATGCAGCTTTTCACGACCAGCGGGATAGAAGTAGTATCTGTACATTTTCTGCCACAGGTAATCCGTCCTAAACGGATCTTCGCCTATTAACAACTCTGCACATTGGCTGATCATCTCGGCTGACCCACCCTCACCTACTCCTGAAATTCCTTGATTTGTTTCGATCAAAACAATATCCCTTGCCTGATTGAAAGTAGCTTTATCATAATCAGGTGGTTTAAAATGTGAAACTTTGGTAATCCGCAGGTCAGACTTGGATTCTGCCAAAATAGAAGGTAAGCCAAGGTACATTGCTCCTGCTCCCAGCAGGCTTTTTCTGAGAAATTCCCTCCTGTTTTTCATAGTGTCAGATTGTGATTCTAAAAAATAAACTAGTTGGAAATACCTAATATAATTAAATCATAAGGATACTCCTGTCTTTTTTCCAGAATTGGTATTTCGATTTGGGAAAATGACAGTTGATAAATCACTTAATTGAGATATTCGATGGAACTAAATGATTAGAAAAAATATTCTTAAGGAAGTTTGTTATGTCTTGATTGAAGAATATTAAATATGAAAGCTTTGAAATACATCAATAAGGTTTTACCGGTAAGCTTGCCTGTTATTTGCATTTGGCTATTTGCAGCTATAAAGCCTCAAGCTAATACCACATTTCCGCTTTACGACCTTCATGTTCATCTTTCGGACAGCCTTTCCATTGAACAAGCTGTTCAGTTGTCAAAAGAAAGAAACATGAAGTTTGGCATTGTGGAACATCCGGGTATTTGTGATTATTGCCCTATCCAAAATGACCAGCAATTAATAGAATACCTGGATGCGCTGAGAAATTATCCGGTTTATGTTGGCTTGCAGCCTGTTGTATCTGGGTGGAGAGAATTATTCAGTGATTCTATCATCAATAAATTGGAGTATGTGATCATGGATGCGATGGAAATCCCGCAGGAAGACGGAAGCATCTGGCGTATCTGGCTGGAAGATACTCAGGTGGAAGATATTGATGAATTTATGGAAATGTATGTCAACTACCACATCAAGATCCTGGAAGACGAGGGTTTTGACATCCTGGCAAATGCCACCTTCTTGCCTAAAAGTATAGAAGATCAATATGAAATTGCGTGGACAAAAGAGCGAATGCAAAGAGTGATTGATGCAGTTGTTGAAAATGATATTGCCATTGAAATCAATTCTTATTATCAGGTTCCCAATGCTGAATTTATTAAAATGGCCAAAGCATCCGGAGCAAAATTTTCATTCGGCACCAATAGCCGTAACAGCTTTGCCGGTACAACGGATTATGCAAGAAAGATGATTGAGGAATGCGGTTTGGAAGAAAAAGATATTTTCAGACCCTAATGTTGGAAGAAAACAAATTAAATTGCTATTTCATTGTTACAACCAGCATTTTTTATGAATTAATACAAAAGATTTTTTTATGTATAAAAACATCATCTTGATTTTTGTTTTCCTGATTATCCATTCTTATGCTTTTTGTCAGAATAAATATTATCTGGAGGCTTCGACTAATTATTCTTTAATACCGACTTTAACAGAAACTCTCAAAATAACAATACCCGTTCCTTCAACAGGATTTAGCCATGTTTACACCAATCCTACCACTATAAAAGAAAGCTATGCATCTAAATTTGGATTTGATATTCAGGGAGGAATTATCAAGAAATTATCCAATAAATTTGAATTAGATGCCGGAATTGGGGTATCAATGGTCAATTATCATAAAAAAATAGAGATCATAAGTAATTATGAAAATGTTGAAGTTCCATCTATTAATGAAACAGTACAAACAAATATTGAAACTATCTATGGATTTTCCCAAATACATTCATTCGATAGCATATTGATTAATAGCAGCGATAGATATGAATTGTGGGGTGAGGATTTAGGGAAAATAGGTAAGACCAAAATCTATTACCTGTCTTTTCCTATTAATGTAAGCTATCAGATTATTAATTATAAATTGACGATTGGCACAGGTCTTTCACCCTCCATAATTATCTATTCCAGTGAGATAAAAATAAATGATGATCTCACACCCGACGTAATTAAAAACGATAAAACAAGTGATGGACTTGCAAATTTAGTTTTGAGTACCAACATTCATCTTCAATATCATATTTTTAGCACTTTTTGGATTAAGTCAGAATTTCAACAAGGCGTTTCTGATATCTATGACGAAGGTTCCAACGCTAAATATCGCCTGGTTAAATTTGGTGTAAAATACTATCTATAAAATCGATTATTTTTTTTCAGCCACATTAGGCATAGTCGGAACCGGATCACCCTTGGGAATAAATTTCATCGAAACAGAATTGACGCAATGTCGTGTGTTTTTATCCGTAAAACCTTCCCCTAAAAACACATGTCCCAAATGACCTTTGCAATTGGCACAAATGATCTCTGTTCTCATCCCATCAGCATCGGGAAGGCGCAAAACCGCGCCATCAATTTCATCATCAAAGCTCGGCCATCCACAGTGCGAATCAAATTTATCATCAGAGAGGTAGAGCGGAGCATCACATCTGCGACAGACATAGGTACCAGGCTGTTTATTATCATGATATTCTCCTGTCCAGGCACGCTCGGTACCTTTATCCTCAATTACATATTCTTCAAAATCAGTGAGTTCATTGTACGGAATCGTCTTGCCATCTTTGATAACCGGCTTTTCGTCTTTCATGGTAGTTTGATTTTCAGCAGTTTGTTTTTTATCTGACTTTTGTGCGCACGAGTAAAATATTACTCCGCACATCAAAAACAATAGGATAATTGAAGTTTTCATATCGTAAGAATTAACTATAAAAGTAGAGAATAGTTGTGTTGACAATTGTAGTATTGCCGCTATTACACAAAAAATCCAGTGAAATGTATTTTTGTGAACATCTATGAGGGATTATAAGTGAATCGGTATTGTTCCAGAACAGGAAGATATGATGGCGACTTTAAGCTGCTTTAGGCAACTTTACATAAAAGATACTTCCCTCGTTTAGTTTACTTTCACACCAAACCTCTCCTTCCATCGCTTCAACGTATTTCTTGACAATCGCCAGCCCTAATCCCGTTGAAGTTTCATCTCCGGTCGGTTTATTGGAAGTGGTCGAATAGGGAAGAAATATTTGCGAAAGCTCATTATCGGAAATTCCGGGACCATTGTCTTTAATGGTGAATAAGACTGATTTACCATCTGATTTTGCTGATAATAGAATTTCTGTTTGCTTGGGAGAATATTTGATGGCATTCATACAAAGATTTTCCAATACCTGGATAAGATAATTTTCATCAGCCAAACACCGCAGGTTTTCAGCTGTTTCTACTAATAACTTCATTTGCTTTTTACTGGCTACCAAATGGATTTGCTTGTTCAGGTAGTCAAGTATACCTGTTACCATAATATCCTTTATTTTCAGGTTTATCTTGCCTGCATTAATGGCCTCAACATTGAGAATATTGTTAATTCTTTCGCTTAACACTTCAGAGGATTTATTAGCTATATCTATCAGCTGTTCTTTTGCCTGCTGGTTTTGTTCCATCTTGATCAATCCCAACACTCCACGGATCTGATTCAGCGGACTTCTTAAATCGTGTGCAACAATTGCCAAAAATTTGTCTTTTTCTTTATTCAGATTGATCAGACTTTCGTTTTGTTTAACAATTTGGTTTTGTGCAGATTCTATTTCATTCTTTTGGTCAACTAATAATGCTTTTTGACTAAAAAGTTTTTCCGATAAATGTTTTTGACTACGATACATATTAAACAATACCACCATAAATACCACTAATGTGGCTATACCGACAGCCATGATGACGTTGGTCTTCCTGCGATTTTGAGCAAGAGAGATTTGCAGAGAATTTTCAGCCTCCAGCTTATCAATTTCTATGTCTTTTTGCTTCAGATCATATTCAGTTCTTAATAAGTTGAGCCTGTCATTTGATTCCTTTGAAAAAATGCTGTCTTCGACCTTTTTAAATTCTTTATAGTACGCCAGAGCCTGACTGTATTTTCCCTGTTGTTCAAAATTATCAGAAAGGATCTGCGTCACAAATCTCAAGTCTTCATTAGCATGTTTAAGCTTTGCGTTGTCATAAGCCTGCTTAGCTAAAGTACTTGACAGGTCATAATTTCCCTTTTTATTCCAGACTTTGGCCAGCGCAATCAGGTTTTTTATTATTACTGAATTATATTCAAAACTCCTTGAAAGCTCCTGAGAACGATCAAGATAATAGACAGCAGAATCAAGATCTCCTGCTGCAAAGTGCGCTTCTCCCAGGTTGTGCAGGCAGGCGGCTATACCATAAGTGAATTGTTCATCCTTAAATGTTTGCAGGGAAAAATGCAATTCAGCAAAAGATTCTTTAAACCTCTTCATATCCTTTAGAAGCAGTCCTCTGTTTACCTTTGAAATAGCCAAAGCTATTTCATCTCCTTGCTTTTTAGCCAACTCAATGGATCTATCATAAAACTGTAAGGCATTTTTGAAATCTCCGCTTTTCTTATACACAACTGCAATGTTATTGATGCTCTTCCCATACATTTGCTCGTCGTCATATCTTTCATAAATTTCCATTGCCTGCAGATATAACTCCAGGGCAAAGGACCTTCGACCCATTTGGTCATTAACAGCCCCTTTTTTGTTCAATGCGTCTGCAAAGTAAAGGGAGTCTTCGTCATGAAGAGCATAAATAGCAGAGGAATCAAGATATTGCAAGGCAATAAAATATTCATCCTTCTGACTGAAGTAATTTCCGGATGAAAAGTACATTCTGGCTTTTACTTTATCAGAAGCATCCTTTTGATGAGTTTCTTTGATGACTTTCTCATGATAAAATGTGCTGCTATCAGGAATACCCATTTTTTCAAAAACCTCAGCCTTTTCCAATATAGCCTCGCAATAGACATTCTCATTCCCCTCAGTCACAGCATTACTAACCGCCTTATTAAGGTATATCAAGGAAGAATCAGAATGGTCTCCAAAATGAAAATAGGCCAATTCTAAATAAATCTCACTCTTCGTGCCGTTACTTGAATTTAGAATATTATGAAGAGAATCTAATTGGGCATGTAAATCTAAAGCAAGGAAAAGAAACAGAATGATGAATGATTTTTTCATAGTACTGAGTAAAGGCATCCAGTTTACCCTAAAAATATGCTTTTTTGAAAACGGAGAAAAAAAGTAACCTAAACTCAATCCTGCGGTGAAGTAAAAAAGAAATACATTCATTAAATAATGAATAAATAACTTCCTTTCTCTGAAAAATCTTACCTATTAAATAACAGAATGAAAGGTAAAGTTCAATTCTCATTATTCGTTATCAAACTTTACTGTTGTAAAAAATCTCTGGCACAAGCAAATCGCCAGATCATCAAATCATTCAATCACTAAATAATCATTCCCCATATTCCATCACAATATCCGGCAATTCATCTTTTGTAATGATCAGGTCATGATCATATACTCTTTTTAAATAAGTAACCTTCATATCGGTTAGATGTTGGGTGTGCCAGGTCATCCACCAGGACCACATCACACCCTGGTCCCAGCACGCGTCAGGATCAGGAATGTCCCCACATTCATGATAAGCAATTGGCATGTGATTATCCTCAACAATTTTTTTCACTCTGTTGTACATTCCCGAATGAGGATCTGAACCTCCGTCATATGAATCGGCTGCTACAATATCAACAAATGCATCTCCCGGATACCATTCTTTATCCGGACTTCCTGTATAACAGAGTACCCAAATCAGGTTGTTCAATCCTCTTTCGTAGACAAAATAATTGTACATGGTGATCCATATCTTTTTGAATCGATCGGGTCCTTCTTTGCCATACCAAAACCAATGACCATTCAGCTCATGCAAAGGACGCCAAAGGATCGGTACGTTCGCATCTTTCAGCTGTTCAAGTAAGTCGGCCTTTCTTTCGAGTTCCATCCAAAAATCATGGTGCTCATCAGTCCCTTCAACAAAACATTGATCGATATCAACATGCCTTTTACTATTTTCATAGCCCTCTCCTATTCCCGGTCCTCCCCAGTGCCACATAATCGTGGGAATACCACCACTTTGCCACCAGTCGATTGCATTTTGAACTTCCATCTGATTGTCCCTTTGATGAATAAAGTCAATTCCCCGAAGCGCAGGCTGTTTCCCTGTTTTCTCCTGTAAATAGTTTAATTCATCGACACCCCAAGGCGCCCACATTTGTCCGGATAAAGTTCGTTTTCCATAAATATCCAGCAAATATCGATAGAGCGCTACAGCTTCTTTAGTCGGATCA
This sequence comes from uncultured Cytophagales bacterium, assembly GCA_913057175.1. Lineage (GTDB taxonomy): Bacteria > Bacteroidota > Bacteroidia > Cytophagales > Cyclobacteriaceae > CAJXNP01. The sequence goes on along the minus strand of CAJXNP010000009.1, from coordinate 201,492 downwards.
GGAGAGGTCAGCTTTCGCTCAATAGGTGGGACATTGCGGGTTTCCAGGAGTGAATCATAATTTCTTTTCACTAGCGTTGTCAAGCCTTCTGAACCTGACTTGGGCGTGCAGGAAACCATACAAGTCAAAAACAAAATGACTCCTAAATTGAAATAAAAAATTCTCATGATAGATTAAATTGGATAATCGGGAGTAGTGTTTTGGAAAGGCACTTTGATTTTAGCCATTTTGAGCTACATCGCCAAAGGAATTCAATTATTTTTGGGGAGGACAAACGCCTGAGTAATTTGTGACCTATCTAATTCCTCATCCCTCCTTCATCACTTTTCCTCATTTTCGAAATAAGAATTATTCCTTTATCAACTTATGCATAACAGTTTGATTATCAATTGATAAACGTAGCAAATAGATACCTTCAGGCAATCCATTTAAATTGATCGAAGTGGTGTTTTTATTGAGGATATATTCGCTTATGATACGTCCGTTAAGATCTGCAATTTCTATTCGATCATAAACTGAACGTCTCTTTAAATACAATACGGAATTTATCGGATTCGGAAAGAAATCAACCTCATTGTCAGGCAATAGTTCATCAACTGAAGTTACCGGTATATGTGGTGGCACAAAACTAAGCTCTTCTACTTTTACGTCAGTGATCACAACATCCGAAACAGTCGTACCAAGATCAAATACCAGTCTTGCAATAGGATCTGTCGGGCTGGACATTTCAAAAGAAAAAACAAATTCATTTAGCTCCGATACCAGGCTAATGCCATTGTACCCACTGTAGGCATTCCACGGATCGGTTGCTTTTCCTGTGTAGAAGGTAGCGCTTTTGTTCTCGCTTGCACTAGCATTGAAACTGATGCGATATGTTTTTCCATTTTCAAACAAGATATTGTTTTTAACCAATTGAATATGCCAGGCTTCTGACCCTGCATTGTCAATGGTTACGGTCAAATTTCCATTTTGCCCAGCAAGGCTACCCGATGCTGTGCCCTGTGTTTGGATAAGCCAGCCGTCTGTTCCACTTGTAAAATCGCTTGTATAAACCGGTGTTGCATAAATCGGAACAGGTTCAGGCATTTCATTGTGCAATAGGGCATCCACCAACGGATCGTTATAGTCTTCCGTAACAGGATCGTAGATGCCAAACCCGGCACTAAATTCCCAATATGCCCAGCTAAAGTCTTGTTCTTCAAACCACCTTGCCAGGAAGGTCGTCCAACGCTCCCTTGAATCAATATCAGCCTCGCTGAAAGTGCCAAATTCACCGACATGGATGGGAATATGTTGCTCTTCTGAAAACTGAAGCGCATATCGAAATTCATTTTCGACTGTCTCCCTGTCCGCTTCCGTATCCAGCCATTCCGTTCCCAACCATGCCTCAGACTGCTCTCCCACCCAATCAGCACCCTGGTGGGTAAAATTGAATGGATTATAGTAATGAGGCGAGAGAATAATGTAATCGTCAGCCGGAAGTTCCAGGTGGACAATTCCGCCCAAACCGCCATATTCAGCGACGCCCATCAGCACCACCCTTGTCGGATTGGTTTCCCTGATTTCAGCCAGCCCCTCAGTAAAATATTCATTCCACAATTCAGGGGATAAATTCCCATGCGGTTCGTTGAGCACTTCAAATAGCAGGCTATCCGGGTAATCCTGGAAATGTTGGGCTATCTGACTCCATTGTGATAAAAACCTGGCTTTCTCCTCTTCCGGGTTTTCATAAAGTGAGTCATGGTGGTGCATGTTGACAATGATGTGCAATTTGTATTTGAGCGCTGTGTCCACAACCTCCTGAATACGCTCCATGAAATCGGGATTGATGGTATAGGGAGCATCAGACATGCTACGGGCAGCTGTTTCCCATCTTACCGGAAGACGCACATGATCAAACCCTAATTCCGCAATGACCCTGAAATACTCCGGTTTCCAGGGATTTCCCCATTCTATTTCGGTCGGAGCTTCGAAGCTATTACCCATATTAATTCCCCGACCAAGTCTTTCGTTCATTTCATAAGCGGGCTGTCGAGTTTGCGACCAAGCAGTCAATGATGCAAAGCAGAAAAGTAAAATGATAAAAAATTGATCTCCACAAGTCTTCATAGTTGAAAGAATAAATCCTGATTCTAAATTATGGTTAAATGGTCATTAAGTCAATTGGTTATTGAGTTAGTGAGCTATCAGGTTAATTAAATTGGATTGTTGGTTACTGGATTCTTGTTTCTGGTAACAGTTTTCGAGTTCGGGCATTCAACTTTGAGCTTTTAGTTTTCTACTCCTAATTCCTTGTTCCTTTTCCTAGTTCATATTAACAATTCTACTCGCCCGACCAACTCGCACTTTCCCTTGCTCATGCCAGTGGTTGGACGAAGACAGAACCTTGAACTCTCTGCTCTCAGAAATCAAAAAATCACTCAATCACAAATTCACTCAATCACCAAATAGCCATCACCCCTTATCCATCCTCACGATCTTTGGTGTAAATTTTCCAATAGCATCCACCAAACTTTCCTGGTATCGCATCACTTCTTCCAGGTCTTTGTAGGCAACTGGGGCTTCATCAATACCGCCACCAATTAAGGTCACTCCATACTGGCTCAGGTACTTTTTCATTTCACTGCCGGTGTAGCTTTCCTTGGCTTTTCTTCTGGACATTTTACGTCCGGCTCCGTGCGAAGCGCTTAACAATGAATTGACATCGCCTTTACCTCTAACAATGTATCCAGCCGAAGCCATCGAACCCGGAATGATTCCCAATTCACCTTTAGCGGCCGGTGTGGCTCCCTTTCGATGGACAATCAATTCCTCTCCCTCTGAATCTTTCATTTTCCATGCAAAATTATGGTGGTTTTCTATGTTCAGTACCGGAGATATCCCTAAAAACTTGCTCAAATGATAATGGATCTGATCATGACACGCTTTGGCGTAATCACCCGCCAGATTCATTGCAATCCAGTACTCAATGCCTTCTTCTGAATCCAGGTCCAACCAGGACAGATGCTTTGCTTGTGAAGGCAAGTAACACTTTTCTTTTGCCAGGTCTGTATAGTACTTGGCAATGGCTGCACCTAATCCTCTCGACCCTGAATGAGAAAGCAATCCCAGGTATTCTCCTGGATCCAGCCCAAGTTTATTGCCATCAAACAACTCTACCGTTCCGAACTCAACAAAGTGGTTCCCGGAGCCGGAAGTTCCTAATTGCCTTACGGCCTTGCCATGCAGCTTTTTCAGGAATGGAGATTCATCGAACTCCTTTCGATCCAATACTTCATGCTCCTGTTTCAAATCGAGCTGACCGCCGGCGCCAAAGTTGGTTCGTTCCTTTAGGGCCAACTTCACCTGGTAATTATTCTTTTTCAGGTAGTCATTTCCTTCATCAAAAATGCTCAGGCTCATCCTGCAGCCAATATCCACACCAACACCATAAGGAATCACCGCATTTTTAGCGGCCAATACACCACCTATTGGCAAACCATAACCGTGGTGAGCATCCGGCATTAGCGCTCCTTTCACCGCAACAGGCAACCGCATCGCCAATTCCATTTGCTGGTAAGCGCTGCTGTCTATCAGCTTCCTTCCGTAGACTTTAAAATCATTGGATTCCCGTAACAGCTCAATTTCTTCCTTAGGCTTTAAAATATCTTTCCTGACAAACTGCGCAGCAATCACTCCCAAAACCGTATCATCCAGGAATTCATCCGGATTTGCTTTGATGTCGGTCAATACCTTTAACATTTCGTCTCTGGATGAATGCTTGTAGTGTTTCGACATGACCTCGATCCCAATTCCCTTCGCCCGGTTGGAATGGTATCCGATGCGTTTCAGGTCTTTTCCTCTTAGTTTATTTTTGCTCATATTTTTTCAGCATACGAAAAGTGTGCAAACGAAGTTAAATCATTTAACCCTTCCTTTTTTATTTTTCATTACCCTATCTATTTTTAACAAAAATTTGAATAATGAAAACAATTTTTATCATAACTTTTACTATCCTGATTTTTTGTGATGACGCAATATCCCAGGATTACCAGGAAACCATTCACGAATTTCAAAACGAACTAAATGAAGAATACCGCGATCCGGAGGAATCACCATTAACCAAAAAAGACCTCAAAAGCTTTAAAGGATTGGATTTCTATCCGATTGATGAAAAATACAAGGTGGTTGCAAAATTTGAGAGAGCCGTCAATCCCATCCCCTTTCAAATGAAAACAACGACTGACCGATTACCGACTTATGAACTCTATGGCATCGCAACTTTCAATTTTGAAGGGAATGAATATAGATTAAATGTTTACCAAAGCCATCGCCTAAGGGAAATGGAAGAATACAAGGACTATTTATTTCTGCCATTTACCGACCAGACCAATGCACTTGAAACGTATGGTGGCGGAAGATTTATGGATCTAAAAATCCCGGAAAGCGATGAAATTGTAATAGATTTCAACAAGGCTTACAATCCCTATTGCGCCTATAATCATAAATATTCCTGTCCGATTCCACCGAGAGAAAATGATCTGGATTTTGAAGTAAAGGCTGGTGTGAGGTATAAACAAAAATAGTTATTTATATCCTTTTATAAATAAAGGCGTTTTGAGGCAATGCTTACCAGATTGTTTTTCGGCTTGATTTACCTGAGGTACTATTTCATGGGTTACATAATCAACTTTTCTTCATAAATTATGATAATCATTTGCAACCCATACCATGAAACAATTTACCCAATCCGATATTTACCACATCACGAATTCCGAAAGTCCAATTTTACTATCGATCGAGATCGGATACGGTCAGATCGCAGTTACTAACATATTGGTCAACGGCCAACGGATAGGCAATGATCTGGAAAACTCCATTGAAGAATTGGAAGTTGGTAAAAATGCCGACTTGCAGTACAAAGAATTGGTCTGTAATACAATCGTTTATGACATCCAGCCAGACACCAATTACACCAGTTATGACTTTAAACTGAAGGGAGGAGCGCGTGTCATGCGATTCCCTAAACTGAAATACAAGGTTCAGAATGACGGGGATGTCGTATTTTATACCACCAAAATTCTCTTTTTGTGATGAATTTTAAGACCCTTTTAAAATTAGCTTCCTTCTCATTTGTATTACTTTTGTTTGTTAACCTAAAGGCTTTTTCGCAGGCAGATTCAACGATAAACCTCGACATGCTCACCGCGCCCAATTCACCTGCATTCACAATATTAGGCATAGAGCCTACAAGTATCGAGGAACCGACAAATCCTACCGACATCTTTATGTCCATTCGAAACTCATCCGACAATTTCCAGGCTTTTCCAACCTCCTATTCGCTTGATTTTACACCCGGATGGGTATTCGGTGGCAGCGGTATTACCTATGAGGATTTCAAGAGTCCCTCTTTATGGAATTCCATTGTGCAAAATTCATCCGTTTCAGTGGCAACCAATACATTCGAAAACGAAAACTCTGTCAGTATTACCCAATTAGGTCTTGGGCTAAAGCTCTCACTCTGCAGGGGAAGGATTGATGAAGAATACAATAATCTGAAGGAGACCAAGGATAGCATCTTGAATGCCATGAAAACGGTGCTTAATGATTACGAATCACATGTGAAAATAGCCATTGAAAATTCTGCGAATTGCCAAAACGAACAGAAAGAAATGCAGGCATTAATTGATTCATTGCAAAATTCATCTGGCCTGAGTGACAATGAAAAAGCCGGTTTAATCGAACAAATCCGGTTAAAGCAAAAGTACATTACCGAGCTGGAAAACATTATCCGAAATGAAGTTCTGGAGACATTGGAGGAGAAAAACAAAGAAGAGCTGAAACTATTGAATGATATCGCCGGAAGGATCAAATTTCAACGGACCGGTTTTAAGCTCGACTTTTCGGCCGGCTTGGGTTGGGATTTTCCCGAACAACAATTCGAAGATGGAAATGTAAGCAAATATGGATTCTGGCTGACCGGAGGAAATGTTTGGAAATCGAAGACAAGTAACCTTATGTTTACCTTACTGGCAACTACCAGGCTTTTATTTTCTCCAGATGAATCCTATGAATTTGAATCCATGACCGTAATAAACGATAACCTGAGATTTGATATTGGAGCCCGTTTGATCCTGAGCTCTACGGACAAATTTTCTATCTCAGCAGAGGGGCTTTACAGGTCACTACTAAACAATGAGGAAATTGACAATACCCATAAACTAGCGTTAAACCTGGATTATCGGGTTGGCAGAAACAATAATGTTACGATGAGTATCGGCAGGAATTTCGATGGCAATTTTGGAAGTGACGGAAACCTGATCGCCCTTCTCAATTTCATTACCGGATTTGGCTCCAGCAGGCCATTTTGAAAGTCGTTTAATTAGCCATTGTAAGAAATGAATCAAATTGAATGAGGACACAATCATTAAATCACTTCCATACTTCGAGCAAGCCACCGTTCTTACCATAAAGGGGATCTGCAGAGGGAATGGGCAGGGCAGCAATATTTTCATCAGCCTGGGGCCGCTCACCTTCCAGCCCACGAAGTAAATCCCAGCTGCGTCCATCGGGATAGGCTCCTACTATCCCAAGGTTAGTACTTCCCAGGTTTTTGTGTCCCACACCAGCTGGAATAATGATGATATCACCGGCTTTTATGCTGACTTTCTCTCCCTGTTCTCCACCCAGGTGCAGCAAAGCTGTCCCGGAATATACGCCCAAAACTTCATGTGAAGTACTGTGGTAATGATGAAAAGAATAGACGCCATTCCTCCAGGAGTTTGTCCAGTTGTTAGAGGCAAATTTTTCTTCCAACCAGGCAGCACCGGAATTATTTCGCTCCGAAAAGGTGTTTTGATAAAGCAATAGTGGAAGTTTATTATTCGGGATCTTGCCGTCGTCTTTAAAAAAGAGTTTTACCATGGAAGTGTTTTTAGAATTTACCGCAATTGGAAACGAGAGGGCCAGGCTGCTCAATCCAAATATTCGAAAGAATTCTTTTCTATTCATAACCTTTGAAATTACAAGTTATGAATTCAGCCAAAAAAATGCTTGATTGTATAGAATTCGTTTAAGACGAAAACAATATTCCTATTCTTAAAAACTCACGCGACCCCTGTCTTCAAGCTTTTCCACCAGCTCATTCACTTTTTTGACATCATCTGATCCTAGATGAAAGAGGATTCTATCCGAGAGATACTTACGCAACAATTGCGCATCCTTATCATTGTCCATGCGGTATTGCCTGACAAATTCGACGACATTTTTTCCTTTTAGATCCATCGTGGTCAGATCTTTCCAGGAAAGATCCAAATCAGCTTTTTTTGACATGATCAGCGCTCTTGTGACATCTGCTAACTTACCTCCTGCGAGATAATGAGTTTCTAATGCTGCCGTCTCGGTATTGATTCCTGCTTTTCGAAGTGTAATAAGGCAATTCACGATGATATTAGGTGGGACTTTCCTGATGCGCATGAAGACAAGTTCCAATAATCCGATTTCCACTCCACTGAAAATGGCTGTAATCCATAAATTGACTGGAACGAAGTATAGAAAAACGATGAGAAAAATAATTACAGCGCTAACGACAAAAACGGGCAAAAGTAATTCAGACATATGCTTAAAAAAAGGTTAAAAAAACCCAATATAAACAGGTGTCTCAATAGCCACAAACTTCAGTATGAAAATTCTTGCCTTCCGTTATTTCAGTGAACCATTCACCACAATTTCCTGCCCGTCAATTGCCAAGGTGCTGTTTGGAAGATGAAATGAAACGCCAAAGTCTGACACCACACCTCCTCCTGCCCATAAGTTGCTTCCAACCCCCACTGTGATTACTCCTCCCATTTCAAATGATAAATAGTCACTTCCTTCTAATGGATGGCTATCAGGATTCAAACCAATATCGAGGTACGAAAGAGCATTTTTGATTCCTGTGCTCAAGTTCAGGGCTTTCTCCAGCACTTGTATGTTTTCATCAGCCTCCATCGAAGAAATGGTTCCATTTTTAAAGGTTAATTTCAGATTGGATATGTCGTGATCACGAAAATCAAGATAAGGAACTACGAGCGTACCATTCGCAGAGGTAGGGTCAATCGTAATATACACTTCCCCTGCTGGCAGCCAACTTTCTGAAGGACCCGATTTATCAGCGGTTTCCTCCGATCTGCCACAATTAGTCCGGGCGTCTGTATTACCAATCGTAAAGGTAATATCTGTTCCTGCAGTACTTTTCAGATGAGCAGAACTTCCATTTTTCATTGAGGCAGCTATTTTTTTGCCTTTAGCCAATAAAGCTTTATAATCGGTATCTACAGCCTCCCAAAACATGGTCTTTAGTTGAGTGTAATCAGCTCCGATAGATTTTGCATAAGCCTGGGTCGGTATTCCTCCCACCTGTCCCAATGAAACAGACCGAAAATCCGCAGAAGGGTACACTTCATTAAAAGCCTGAAATGATTGCCTGAAAGCCGCTAATTTTTCTTCCGGAACATCCTTGAACAGATCGGGGTTCTCAACAGAATTAACATTTATAAAACAATCGACTTCTTTCATCATGGTCAGACCAAACTTATTAGGACTACTCAGATAGTCATTGGATGTCTCCATAACTGCCCTTTTTTGAGCCGTTGGTATGTCAATCCCAAGAATCGGTTTGCCTCCTGCTTTTGAAACCGTCACATAGAGTTCTTCCATCAAATCCAGCTCATCACTGCTCCCGCTTATAAAAACCGACTCTCCCGGTTGAACTTTTAAGGTTGTATTGACAATCTTTTCCGAAATGGAACGGTAGTCGGGATCCTGGCTAAAAACTGGTGAACAAAGACAAACGAGTAAAATGATTGGGGATAATTTCAATATTTTCATGGCGTGGTTGTAGTTTGTATACCAACTAAATATAAAAATATTGAGAAAGAATTCATAGGAGACACGAGAATTTGCTTCCACGAACCAGGAAAGATTATTGCCTTAATTATATGCGCAGAAAAAATCTTCCATCACACAATCACTAAATCACCAGATCACTAAATCACCAGATCACTAAATCACCAGATCACTAATTAGCCAACGACTTCAGCACCGCTAGCAACAATTCTGTACTGATCCTGTCTTTGTAATTTGGGCTAATGTATTCAAAAACAATGGTTCCTTCTTCATCAATCACAAACAGGGAAGGAACGGGAAGCATCCCCGGATTTTTACCACCGGAATACTGGGTCAGTCTTTCTTTTCTTTTTTCCTCAACCTCGAAAGCAATTCCCATAGCTTGTATAAGCGAAGCATCGGCATCCGAATACAACTGATAAGACAGCTTATTATTATCCATGGTATTTTTGAGTTCTTCAGGAGAATCAGGTGCTATCCCGATGATCTGATAGCCCAGTTCCAGTATGTTTTTTTCCGACTCACCAACAGCTGCCAGGTGGGCATTGCAATAGGGGCACCATCCACCTCTGTAAAACAAGAGGACCGTTTTCTTGCCGGCAACTACCTGATCTATGGGAATTTGTTTTCCATCCAATGAAGTAATTTCAACCGAAGGTACTTTTTCACTTATCAGCAGTGGTGAAATATCTTCAGCACTTTCGGGCACCTGGGCTACAGCGAATCGGCAAATGGCAACAAAAAGTATCAATAATTTAATTCTCATCATAAGTCATGGATGTTTACGTAAATAATGGATTTTATCAAGGCAGTAAGATAACTCTCATCAATAACCCTAAATGTCGGCAATTTGTTATTTAGAAGACTAGAGGGAATAAAAAGTCAAGTCCGATCATTTCAGGATGGTTAAATATCAGACAATCTCAAGCCAACTATTGGGATGATATGATTTTCATACCTGTATATCAACAATATTCACCATTTATATCAGGGAAAAACATTTTAGTTGATTACCCTGAACATTTTTCAATTCCCTAAGGTATATTTAATACCAAGTACTTGTAAAACAATTAACTAACTGCACCATGAAAAGAAAAATTAACCTATTAGCGGCAATGTGTTTAACCTTCCTCCTGATTGGTGGGTCCGTATTTGCACAGAGTCAAAAAGCCGTAGAAAAGAAAATCGCTGAGATGAATGACAAATTCACAAAACAAATGCTAGCTGGAGAATTCACGACAGATCATTATGCGGAAGATGCTATTTCTATGCCTAACAATTCTCCCATGATAGTTGGACTGGATGCCATTAAAGCTAACAATGCACAGATGGCACAATTGGGAGTTAAATTTGACAAAGTCGAGTTTATCACTAAAAAGGTTTTAGTCAGCGGAGATATGGCAACGGAAATTGGCACTTATGATATGACCATGACCATGCCTAACATGCCAACCCCTATAAATGACCGGGGGAAATATGTTACTATCTGGCAGATCCAAAAAGATGGCAACCTTAAAGTCAAAGTCGAAACCTGGAATACAGATATGTCTCCGGCTGGAATGGACTAAGTGAAAAAAACTCATTCATTCACAATTGATTCAAAATGAATCGGCTGCCCTGCAAACAGCATGCAGCCCTGGAAAAGATTCCTGTTTTCCCATGGAAAAGGATTGTTCTGTGATGCCATTCCCATGCCCGGGAATTTTGCATAGGAGAACGGGAATCTTACTTTCACCTCAATCAATTTTACCTGGATTAAAAATATCGTTCATAAAAGGTACCATTCTCATTCACCGTCTTTTAACTCAATCCAGGCCCTGACAACTTCTTCCAGATCTTTTTTTCTTTTTTCAATTTCATTCATTGAGCCAAACTTGGCCGTACGGCCTTCCTTTCCATCACCCTCCAATAATCCGGAAGGATCGTGGATTAATGCCCCTTTGTGAAACATTAAGCTTACGTGTTTTTTGGCATTCATAAAATAAGACGCCATGTTTCCTTTGTACATGAAGGTCGGACTATTCCATTTGATGGTTTCCTCAACTCCGGGATGGGCGCTCAAAATGATCTCCCTGACTCGCTGAATTTCTTTCTCCATGGGATGGGCTTTTTCCTCCAGGAATGCATCAACTTTGGGATTCTTATTCATAGCTAAGATGGTTTCATTTAAACCTCAATATACAAATCAGATACCAATGATTTCTCCATTAAAATAAGTACATTACACTACACCTTTCTTCACAACAAAACATACTACCATGAAAGAACAAACCGCAACTACTGAAAAGCAAATTACGCCCCATCACATTATGCAAGTAGGAATGGGCTTTTGGGCCTCTAAAACTCTCCTTACCGCTGTTAACCTTGAGTTGTTTACCCATTTGGATTTAGGACCCTTAAGCGCCAGGGAAATTCAACAAAAGACGGGGCTTCACGACCGGTCTTTGTATGACTTCCTGGATTCCCTGGTTGCCCTTGGTTTTCTGAAAAGAGAAGGATTGAAAGAGAAAGCTCTATATAGCAATACAGAAGAGACCGAAATGTTCCTTGATAAGAGAAAGCCTTCGTATATCGGTGGATTATTGGAAATGGCAAATCATCGGCTCTATCCTTTCTGGGGCAACCTGGAAGAAGGATTGAAAACCGGAAAGCCCCAAAATGAAATTAAGCATAAAGGGGAAAATATTTTTGATGCCCTTTACGAAGACCCTGAAAGACTAAGGGAGTTTATGATGGCCATGCAGGGAGCTCAGATGGGATCCTTCATCGCACTGGCCAAAAAATTTGATTTCACACCATACAATACCCTTTGTGATATTGGTGGCGCTTCCGGAGCGCTATCTATTCAGGTAGCTCTTAACAATGATCATATGAATTGCATCAGCGCGGATCTGGCACCAGTACTGCACATTGCGCGGGAAAACATCGATGATTTCAAGTTACAGGAAAGGATACAAACGCGGGTTTTCGATTTCTTTGAGAATGAATTTCCAAAAGCTGATGTCATCACGATGGGCAATATCCTGCACGACTGGGGGTTGGAAACAAAAAAAATGCTGATCAAAAAGGCATATGAAGCACTACCAAAGGGAGGAGCAATGATCATCATCGAAAACATCATTGACAGTGGCCGTAAAGAAAATGCATTCGGATTGTTGATGTCACTAAATATGCTGATTGAGACAGAAGAAGGATTTGACTATACCTTTTCAGATTTCGATAAATGGGCAAGGAATGCCGGATTCAGTAAAACTGAATTGCTTACATTGGCAGGACCAACTTCTGCTGCTATTGCTTACAAATAGTTCATGGAATTACCATCATGAATGGAGTTGGAGGATGCTAAAGATATAGCTGGCCTTAACAGGACCTTAAGGCCAGCACTTCTTAAAACTCCTCTGTAATTACTTTCTCTTTATGTGCCCCCAATTCCAGCAAATGCTTCTGAATATCCTCTATCATAGGATCGGGGCCACAGATATAGAAGTATTGAGTGTAGTCGTCTATTTTTTCAGACAAGTATCCTTTGTCGATCTTCCTGGTATCATATGAACTGTTTTTCTCAGAAGTCAACGTGTTGATAAACTGATCTCCTAACATCTTGCTAAATTCCTCTTTTAGGATGATATCCTTCTCGGTGTTATTGGAAAAGATCAGCTGATTTTTGCCCAGTTTGTTTTCCTTTTCCAATTGTCGGAGGATTGCAATGAATGGCGTTACACCTGCTCCACCAGCGATAAAAGTTCCTTCTCCTTTGTATTGAATAGCACCCCAAACATCGTGAAGAATGAGTTCATCCCCAACTCTGAGCTTGCCCAGTTGATTTGTAACACCCTCATGATCACTATAAATCTTGATGGTAAATTCGAGATCATCCCAATCCCCAAGGCTGGTAAAAGTAAATGGCCTTCGTTCTTCTTTCCATTTATCGCTGTTGATCGCAACTTCAGTCGCCTGACCTGGAATAAATTTATACCCTCCCGGCTTTTCCACCCGAAAGCGTTTGACATTGTGGGTGACAGATTCGATTTGCAATATTTTTACGATATGACTTTCCATAGATTTTCGGTTTTATGTTTATGCAAGCTACGATAGAAGCAGAACTTATAAAACGAATGTGTATGTGATTATTGTTGTTGTCGATGAGTGAACGAAGTTTGACGCCTGCTTAGAACAATTTCAAAAGCAGTAAATTCGTAGGTACTTCCATTCTGATATATGATTCAAAGAATCCATTTTTGGATTCATCGAAATAAACTTATATTTTTAACTTGTTATTTTATTTTTGTAATGTGATTTTTTTGTAGCTGAACTTATCTCCTATTTTTTAGTGAAAACATTGGAATTTTTAGACACACTTTCCTTTCAGAAAATTTCCACATCAGAATAGTAGAGAGTGAACTTAACCAATTAAAAAATGGATAATATTGCCAATATCGAGAAGGATCATAGGAAATGGATCCTATTTAACACCCAACTAAGTGATTTTCAATCTCTATACGACCTTTATGTGGCAGTTAAAACTAAACAAACTAAGGGAAGTGTTACCATTAGGTTATCCCATAATGAACAGGAAGGTAGCTTTATAATTGATCAAGAAGGTTGTGAATCTAATCTGGAATTGGGAACTGATAAACATAGAAGTGAATTCCTGGAATATCTTGTTCGACACTATTTTCCGAATGAAGAAGTTGAAGATTGGTACAAATCAAAAATTCAGGAAACTGATAAAAATGCTAATCACTCACCTTCATTAAATGGGATAGAACAACACAAGTCAGAACCCACAAATTTCAAAGTGCATCCAAAAGAACTAAAATATTATAACTTAAGGGTTCTATTTAGTGCGCTATTCTATTTAGCAACCGCAGGATTCGTTATCAATTTATTTTTTACCTCAATGGTCTCAGGAGCAATGGCTATTTTAGCCATCGTTGCAATTATTCTCTTTTTTGGATTTATTAGAAGAATAACTCATGGCCTTTTAATCGGATTAATTAAAGGTAATACCGTTCAGTTAAATGAAAGACAGTATCCAGAATTGTTTGAAATTGTCAAAGAACAATCTAAAGCCCTTGGTCTGAATGAAGTACCAGAAATGTATATTGCTGATGGTCAATTCAATGCATTTGTCACCAAGTTTGCACGTAAGAAATATCTACTTCTTTTTTCAGAAGTAATAGAAACTGCTGCCTTAGGGAACTTTGATATTGTAAAATTTGTAATAGGCCACGAGCTTGGGCATATCAAAAGAAAACACCTCTCCAAAGAATCCTGGTTAATACCTTCCTCCTTTATTCCCTTTCTGAAACAAGCACATTCCAGAGGGTGCGAATATACTTGTGACAGGATAGGATATCATTTTTCAAACAATGGAGCAATGGAAGGTATCTTAATTCTTGCGACTGGAAAGGAAATTCATACCAAAATAAATATCAATCAATTTATTGAAGATACAAACTCACAAAAGAGTTTTTGGGTTTGGTTTAGTGAGAAATTCATTAGCCATCCACATATTTATAAAAGATTGACATCATTAAAGTGGTATGCTGAAAGTAATTAATGAAAATCTTAGAATTTTTCCTTGCACCTAAAAATACCTTGGCATTCTTATACTGAATTAGATTAAGAGCTTAGTCAGTTTTTAAAAATTGCAGCATCAACAATCCCCTTTAAAACCCTTACCTCCTCCTCATTTGGCATGGTCAACGGCGGACGAACATTCCCTGCATCCTTGCCAATGAGTTTTGCCCCAGCTTTGATCAGGCTGACTGCATAGCCACTCTTCCTGTTTCTAAGTCTGACAAAAGGAATGAAAAATTCCTTTAAAATTTTGTGCACAACCTGAGTATGACCGGCACGAAGGCTTTTATAATAAAAATTGGCAAGATCCGGTACAAAATTAAATACTGCCGAAGAATAGGTATTTACGCCAATGGAAAGATAGGCTTCGGAAATAATTTCGGCTGTCGGAACGCCACCAATATAAACCAGTCGATCGCCAATCGATTTTATGGTGTCGTTTAACTCCTGGATATTTCCTGTACCATCCTTTAAACCAATTAAGTTCGGACAATTATCGGCCAGTTTTTCGACATATTCACTTGACAAGCTTCCGTTGGATCGGTTGTAATAGATGACCGGTAAATGGATATTGTCCAGAATGGTCTTTGCGTAAGAATAGATACCTTCCTGCGGAGCATTGATCAAATAAGGAGGCATTAACAATATGGCATCAATTCCGGCTTTTTCTGCCATTCTCGAAAATTCTATTGCTTCGGGAATGCTTCTTCCGGCGCTTGAGATTACCGGAACTTTTTTATCGACCGTTTCGGATGCAATTGTTACAATTTGTTGGTACTCATCTTGTGATAATGAAAAGAATTCGCCGGTACCACCCGCAACAAATACGGCTGAAATATCGTGCTCCAGGAACCATTGGATCCTGTCAGCATATGTTGATGGATTGAACTTATCGCTATCATCCATGTCCGTTACCGGGAAGGACAACAAACCATCAGAAAGCGCTTTTCTAGTTTCTTCTATTGATAATGCCATTGTTTAATTAATCTATTCAGTATGCTAAATTCTATTGCCATGCTTGATGTACGCACCATAACTACCGTTGGATGGTGTCCTCACCCTCCACCCATCTTTCACGTTATCGGTCCCGGATTAAACAAAACCAGGTCATTGTGCAATCCCAAACGGTCACTGGCCACCTGAGTTTTTCCACTTGCTACATCCAGCATCATATGAAACAACTCCCATCCTACCTCTTCAATACTCTTTTTCCCCGTTGCAATCGGACCGGCATCCAGATCAATCAGATCATACCAGCGATTACTCAATTTGGAGTTGCTTCCTACTTTGATCACCGGAACCATCGATAAACCGTAAGGTGTGCCTCTGCCCGTAATAAACACATGCATGTTCATTCCTGCTGCCAATTGCAAAGTACCACAGATAAAATCGCTGGCAGGTGTTGCAGCAAATGTCAGTCCTTTCTTTCTAATTCGTTCACCGGGACCTATCACATCAACGATTGTGCTGGTTCCCGACTTGGCAATAGACCCCATTGCCTTTTCAACCACATTACTCAACCCCCCGCCAACGTTTCCCGGTGTTGGGTTGGCGCTTCGATCTGCTTGTCCTTGCTGGAGGTATTCGTCATACCATTTCATGGAATCGATCAGCGCTTTTCCCACCTCCGGATCATTTGTTCTCGGTACCAGTAAATGCACAGCATCGCGCACTTCTGTTACTTCTGAAAACATGACGCTCCCTCCCGCCTTCACAATTAAATCAGCAGCATAACCCGCAGCCGGGTTTGCAGTGATCCCTGAAAAGGCATCACTCCCACCACACTGCATGCCGACTACCAACTCTGACGCCGGACACGTTTCCCTTTTTCTTTCATTCAGCTTTTTTAAATGAGCTTCAGCCAACTCCATTGCGCCATCAACCATTTCCTGAAATCCCTGAAATCGTTCATCCTGCATATAAAAGATGTCCGATTCTCCATTGGAATCCGATACCAATCGTTCCGGCCTTAGCTTTTCACAACCTAGCCCGATAACGAGAACCTCACCTCCAAAATTCGGATTTTGTGCAATATTCTTGATCGTTCTGATAGGAACAATAGCTGCCGGGGCATTGATTGCCACTCCACAACCGTAGGTGTGATTGAGCGCAACAGCATCATCAACATTTGGATATTTTGGAAGCAATTCATGCTTGATTTTCCTGGCCACATGTTCAGCCAATCCCGATACACATTGCACACTTGTAGAAATTCCCAATACATTGCGTGTACCTACACTTCCATCCCTATTCCTGTATCCTTCAAAGGTGTATCCTTCAAGGGGATCGGAATCATGTTTTTTAGCAGAATGGAGAGAAATGGAATCAAGGTCAGGAGGAGATGGCAACATTATTTTGGATGTTTCTACCCACTCACCCTTGGTAATGGAAATCTTTGCATACCCAATGATCACCCCATATTTAATTACCGGGTCATCCGGCATAATATCCGCTAATGCTACCTTATGGCCCATGGGAATATCTTGCTTTAAAACGATCCCATTTTTCAGCATGGTCCCTTCCCGCAGCCCATTGCTTTCCGCCACAATGCCGACATTGTCTGCTTTATTTATTTGAATGATGGTATGTTTTTCGATTTCACTCATAATCAGACAAACGGAAAGAGAGATGAGAGGATCATGATCGCGATCAGTCCTGAAATACCCATGACGGTAAGCAGAAAAGAAAAAAACCGAATGGTTTCCTTTTCTTCCATGCCGCTCATTTTGGTAATGATCCAAAATGCGCTGTCATTCATCCACGGAAATATTTTGGAACCACAACCGATGACCATCGCCAGGTAAACCGGGTGGAACGGATATCCGCCATCGGCACCACTGACTCCGCTCATCACACCTATTGCTGTCACCATCGCTACAGTAGCAGATCCCTGGGCGGTTCGTACTACCGCTGTAATGATGAATGCCAAAGGCAAAATGGCCATGTGGTAATTAGATGATAATTCTTCAATGCGAATTCCAATTCCCGTCTGTTGAAGCATTTTACCAAATGCACCACCTGCCGATGTAATTAATACGATGATCCCTGCACTGACGATGGCTTCATAAATATACTTTTTGAATTTATCAATATCCTTTATCCGCGACCAAAGTAAAGACAGGGCAATAATGGAAGAAATGGCTAAGGCTATGTTGCTGTCGCCAATAACTGAAAAGGTCTTTAACCAAACCTCTTCATAGGAGGTGATTTCAGTTTCCTTTCCACCTACGATCATATTCAAGATGGTATTGCCAGTGATAAGTAAGACAGGCAAAAGAATCGGTAAAAATGAAATGAATAATCCCGGAAGCTCTTTTGAGTCCTTTTCGGAATAAGTTTTTAATTCATCCAGGCTTATATCGGGTGTTTCACGCATGGGCAGATCCCATTTTTTGTTTGCCCATAATGCATAGAAATATCCACTCAATGCGGTGATACTACCAATTACCAATCCACCCAAAATCATAGCGCCCAGATCAATTCCCATTTCCTTGGCCACAAACAACGGCCCGGGGGTTGGTGGGATCAGGGAATGCGCCATTACTCCACCCGCTATGATGGTCATGAGATAAAGGCTGAATTTCTTCGTATTTCTGATACTAATGGATTTTACCAATGGAATCATTAAATAAAACACGGTATCAAAAAAGACAGGAATGGCCAGCGTAAAACTTCCTGTCAAGAAGGCAAAAGAGGAATTTTTGGTACCAAAGAGTTTAAGCAGACCGCGAATGATTCGTTCAGCAGCTCCGCTTCTCATCAGGCAGGTACCTATGACGGATGCAAGGGCAATTAATATTCCAATTCTTCCAGATGTATTGCCAAATGCCTGGGTAAGTCTTGTCCCAATTCCCTGTTGCGAAAGAGAAAGCGCCTGTTGGTCGCTCATCCCCTGATGGATACCAAAATTGTAAATTAAGTCCGGAGATGTCAGAAAGCCTGTTACAAGAGCAGCGAATAACAATGAAATGACAGCATGCAGCCGTAATACAATGATACAAAACAATACTACGGCAATACCTATCAATATTATTAGAATGGGGTCCACAGGGCGATTCTTTGAGTTTAACTTAAAACTAAAAAGAAATCAATTTGAAACAAACCTGTTCTTTCAGGTAATTGTTGTACGAGGATGAGGTTATCGAGTGCCTTTTAAAATCAGGCAATTGAGATATGTTGATGAAAATTCACTTTGAAATATGTTTTTATCAATAGAGTTATAATTTTGCGGCTATGGAAATAGAAGGAAAAATCATTCAACTCCTGCCGGTGCAAAAAGGTTCGTCTTCCCGTGGGGAATGGCAAAAGCAGGATTTCATCCTGGAAACGCAGGACCAATATCCCAAAAAAGTTTGTATCTCAGTTTGGAATAGCAAGTTTGAAGTTGAGCCATATTTAAATACCTCTGTCAAGGTATCCATCAACATTGAAAGCCGGGAATATAATGAACGGTGGTATACGGATGTTAAAGCCTGGAAATTAGAACCGCTTTCTGGGTCAGCAAATGAACCGGAAGCTGCTCCATCAGATTACCCTGATGTAAATAAAAATATACAAGGCGCTGGAGAAGATGAGGAGCTGGATGATCTTCCTTTTTAGGGTTTTATTGAACACTTTTTCTAAATATGATCAATGAGCATAATAACGAATAGATCCAGGTGATTTGAAATTTCACGAATCAAGCAAAACTTCTGAGGAGTGATGGTAAAACATTTTTTAGTTCTATAAAAATGAAAGGATGAACAGTTGAATAATTTGGCACTTAAATTTTATCATTCTTCACAACTTGCAAATACACTTATCGTTGAGCATCTTGCCTATTAACTAATTTTTTTTCAACCTGGAATTAGAGTAATCAAACAAAAGTTAGTTAACTGACATAAAGGACCTTGTTCAAAAATCAAAATATGAAAAACATTTTAGTTCCAATAGACTTTTCGCAACACTCCAAAGCTGCTTTTGAAATTGCCTATGACCTGGCATTACGGATCAAATCCATAGTAAACGTATACCATGTCATTGAAAACCCCAGGACGTCCATTCTTCTTCCGGATCTTTATCTGGATGGCACTCCCAGTAACAAAAACTTCAATGAAAAGCTCGTAAGCCTTGCCAAAGAGAAAATTCAAAAATGGGCGAGTGCCAAGACCGGTGAAGTGGAAGTGGTGGTTCACGCATCTGTTGGAGATTTGGTTGATGAATTTAAGAAATTCACCAAAGAACATAAGCCTGACCTGATTGTCATGGGGATTAAAGGATACAATGAAAAGAACCTAAATTCAATTGGCTCATTTACGGAACGATTGATCAAAAGGTCGGACTTCCCCATCTTTACCGCAAAGGCTGGCTTTTCAAGAAAGGTTTTCAATACCATTGTGATGGTTGCGGATTTCATTGAGAATGAAGCCAATGTAGCCTTTGAAATCAAACGTTTGAACAAGTTGTTTGATGCACATGTTGTTCTGTTGCGGATCAATACACCACAGGACTTTATGAGCGACAATGTCGTTGGAACCAAATTCCAGGTTTTCCAGGATAAGTACCTGCTCGATAATTGCAACTTATTCACATACAATCATTCCATTAAGGAGGAAGGTATTATCCTGGCTGCTAAGAAATTAAAAGCAGATTTGATTGCCATTGCATCACAATCCAAAAACATACTCGAGCGTTTATTACCCATTCCCAATGAAAATACATTGGAAGATGATTTCATTGTCTACCTGGAATATCCCATCTGGATCTTCCGACCACAATTTAAATTGCCATCAGAGCCTGGGCTTGCCGAGGAAATCAAAGGGTTTAAATTTTTCTAATGCTTGATTTAACTATTAGGTTAGTTACTTGCAATCCCCTAAAGAAAAAATCTATCCAAATAAACAACCGTGTAAAGGATATCCAGTTTAACAGAATTAAATCTAAACGAAACACTTCATTAACAAAACCAAGAACAACTTATGAAAAACTATTTGAAATTAGCCAGCCTAATTATCACAGTATTGATCATGAATGGCTCACTGTTTGCCCAATCCAAGGATGTCAAAAAGATTGAAGAACAACTAAAAAAAGCTGAAAGAGCATTGGACGAGCTCACATCCCAGGATGACAACGGCATACCCCTGCAACTACTGGAAAAAATGGAAGGAATAGTTATCATGCCCAGGGCTTTTAAGGTAGCATTTGGTGTTGGTGGTCAGGGTGGTCATGGCTTCGCGATGATCAAAAAAGAAGATGGAACCTGGAGTAATCCTTTTTTTCTTTCAATGGGTGAAGGAAGTGTTGGTTTCCAGATAGGATTTCAGTCGACTGATATTGTTTTGCTTTTCAAATATCGCGAGAACATCGAAGACCTGGCAAAAACTGAGGTAACCCTGGGAGGTGATTTAGGCATTGCAGCAGGTCCAGTCGGCCGCAACTCATCCGCCAATGTCGATGTTGGTTTTGATGCGGAAATCTATTCTTATTCCAGAAGCAAAGGACTTTACGCAGGGATCAGCCTGGAAGGAACAGTCCTTGATAAGGATGTAAAAGTGAATGACAGCTTCTATGAGCAGGAAGGCATTAGTCTGCAAGAGATCTTTTATGAAAAAGAAACACCTTACACGGAAGGTGTAGCTGAGGTAACAGCTTTACTAAATAAGGCGAGTAAGAAATAGCTTAGGTATAATCCTGACCCAGAGAGACGAAACTAACAACTTTTCATGATTTAATAGGTGTAATAAAGCTTCTACCCTGTTAACCCAAACTTGTGGATTTCATAGAACTTGAGGGGGCAAGTAACGCCCCCATCATTTCATTCATATAAAATGGATTTATGAAAAAATCATATATTCTTTTATTAATTGCTACCAGCATTTTCATGGGTATTTCTGCCTGTCAAACCAGCAAAAACAACGCTTGTATCGACCCCTCAAAAATTAATGAAGGACCATGTACCATGGAATACGTGCCAGTATGTGGGTGTGATGGTGTGACTTATGGGAAAGCCTGTGAGGCTCAACGGAAGGGTTTGCTATCGTGGAAAGAAGGGGCGTGTGATGATCAGCCTTGAGACACCGCATAACCTTTTGCCACTTTTACAGGTATCATTTATCTTGCTAGTAACACATTGATAGTCAATTTGTAATCGAGGGCAATTATTTATCTCCTTTTGATTAGAACTGATTTACCTCGTTCGCATGAACGAAGTTTATTCGGATTCCCTGATAAACTAAAATGAAATTTTTCTACTGGTAAGTAGTTTATTATTCAACGGATTTACATATACACATTGTAACGCATTTTCCTTTAAGAATTACACATCAGGAATGAGTGATTGAGTGATTGAGAAAGACCATTTTCTTTATAAAAAAACCCGCAAGGCCCTTGAACTATTTATTAATTGTTGGTATGGATATGGTGGGCCTTACGGGAATGAGCATTAACAACTCTATCTTACCTCAACGAGTTCTATTTCATAAATTATCGGAGTAAATGGAAGGACATTGTATTTGATCAATCCATCATCCAGCAAGTCCTCCCTGACCTCTGTTGGCAGAATGGCTACACTTCCTCCAAATGCAATTTCGGATGGCATGATGAACATGGCCGTTTCCCCTTCATGCATTTTCTTAATGCCTTCCAGCAGTCCTTTGACCATATATTTGTCATTTACCTGCGAGACGACTTCATCGTGTTCATCTACTTCCGTTCCATCCAGATACCTTAGGGTATAGTTCAATTTTACCTGGTTATTTTCAGAAGGTTGATCGCCATCGCCTTCCTCCAACACCATATATTGCAGCCCTGAAGAAAACGATTCTATGCTATCCAGATTGTGTTCTTCGATGTAGTTGTTGATAGCTTCCATCTCCCCATCTAAAAGGTCATCCGTCTCCTCAACCTCTACCACTTCAATATCCATGATGAATATTGCATGGGCATTAAAGTAGCTATTGTTGGCATAGTGATCATAGGCCAGATAAGAAGGGATGTAAAACCGGTATTTATCTCCTGTGCTCATCATAGACAATCCGTCAATCAAACCTGTGGGCACCATACTGCTATTGTACTGGTGCAATTTAATGGGATTGAGGGAATCCGTTGTCATCTCCTCATATACGCTATCAAGTGTGGTCATGTGGTAATAAATGGAAACCACATCACCCGCTCGAATGTTTTCCCCTCCTGATTCCTCATTCAGGGCCTTATAATATACTCCAGAGGAATGTCTTTCCGCGTCCAGACCATTTTCTGCGAGAAAGCCCTTAATCCGGTTATCATCTTCTTCTACCCTCTGCTCATATGCAGACTCCGTATCACAGGAAACAATTGCAAAAAGGATTAGCAATAGTGGTAATGCATAATACAACTGTAACTTTTTCATAATTTAATTTCAGATTTAAATAATTTGATTGCTTCAATCCAAACTTGTCATTGGAATATCCCTGGAAGACGGACTAGTGTTGTGTCCAGTATGGTCTTACGTATTTGCAAAAAGTCGAATTTTTTCAAACACACCCCTTCGCCCCTCTCGAGAGGGGAATATAGGTTGACTTTTTGCAAACCTAAGCGTCACAATATGCTTGACGCGACACAAGTATTCCGAGCATCATTCACTATAAGAAGCGAACTGGCTAATCAGTCACTTTGCTTTTCTCAATCATCAAAGTGGTGCTATGCTTCATTCGCAAAACTTCCTGATTTACCCTTTGGCATTGTGAATTGCATTCTCATCACGAATTTCTGATGACAAGTTTGGCTTTAATTAAAAGCAGGCCTGCTTTTACATTCAGATCTATACCCAAAACACACAATCCTTATCAACCGTTGGAATGGTTGAAAATTTTTTTTGATTACTGTCGCTGTCTATGCTATACCTCAACCCACTGCGATCTTAGCAGGGGAATGTTTTCCACATCATAATAGGTGATGATTCTTTAGTATTTGAATTTTAAGCTCCCTATCCGGCAAACTCTTTTTTAACTAGAACTTATTCCTCTTTATTCCCTGCCTGGTTGAATAATTTCTCCATCGGCCGGATGACTTCCTTATTATATTCCTTGAGAAGACGGTTATTTTTTGACTTCATATCATAAACAATGTAATTGTAGATCCAGATGTCCTGCCAGATAATCGGGCAAAATCGCAAAGTTTCCAGATCAAAATATCTTCTGAAAATCGTTACAAATGCCCTGATTTGTTTGGGTCTCTTCTTTTCCAGCATGGCCTTGAAGCGAATTAGTTTTTTATGATCCAGGTATTTCACCAACGCATGATACAAAACACGCTGGTCATCGCTCATTTCAATATCCGGATAGGTGTGCATGGATTTGATCCTTTGCTTCGAGTCCTTGTGTTTCAACAATATCTGAACCAGGTATTGCCGATCTTTGTTTTGTAAAGGCCTGTTGGACCAAATCATCCGATAAACAATTTCCACAAATTGAGCCCACGATTGTTGGGAAAAAAGGAGCTGATATACCTCTTCTTTCGTCCGAACCATGAAAACATCATTGACTAAGTCGACAGTCTCCGTCTCTCCTAACCTGTAATTCTCAAGTTTATGCTTAAACTTCCGGGCTTCTCCCAATCGCCTGAAAAAGAATTGATTATTAATAAAAAGGCGAGGTGAACTCATTCTGGTTACTGGTTGTGGCATACATTTAATCTGTCAATATGAAGAAAGGCCAGACTCAGATAAATTACCCCAGAAATCTAACTCGTCTACGGCCTTCTCTGCTCCTTCATGGCCATTCTCTTTCGCTTTGTAAAGCCAATATTCGGATACGTTTTTGTTTTGTCGGACACCTTTTCCTTCAAAATACATCATCCCAACCAGAAATTGTGCAAAAACAAAATCTTGTTTAGCGCTTTTACTGATCCATTGATAGGCCTGTTCAAAATTTCTTTCCGTGCCTTCTCCATAATAATATTTAAGCCCAAGGTTATATTGGGCTGAAGCATAACCTTGTTCGGCACTTTTATGATACCAAAACAATGCTTTCGTATGATCGGTATCAACGCCTTTACCGAGCTCAAAACATTTGGCTAATTGAAAACGAGCCTCGGGATCCCCACGGCGGGCAGCTTCCTGAACCCAGTAAAAAGCCAGGCTATCATTTTCATCCACACCCTCACCATTACTCAACATGATAAAAAGGTTGTACTGCGCAGTTGCATCACCTTCCCAGGCACTCAATTCATATAGCAAAAAGGCTTTTTTCTTGTTGACAAGTGTACCTTCTCCGTAGTAATATGCATCAGCCAATGCAATGCGCGCTTTGGCATCTCCACCCCTTGCTCGTCGTTTTAACTCCCTCAGGTTTTCTGGTTGCGTAAAGGCTGCATGACTGATGATCATCGCCAGAAAACATAATGTCAATGTTTTGTTTTTCATTGGTTTAAATTTTGGACTACAAAAAATATATAAATGCTGTTTGCAATTCGGCTGATCGCTATGGACCAGATCAGCGGAATTTCCCGTTTCTATCCAAATATGCATGAAGTCAACGCAATCTTATTGCGTTGAACAATGAAATTTCTAAATTGTGGTAAAGTTATCCTTCATGCCTGTTAACAAGAATTTCGAACATCGAAAGAAGCTGCTCGATCAGTATTTTAGTGGAACATTGACAGATTATACCATCGACGAACTGCTCAAAATGCTTAATGACCAATTGGAAAAAAGCGATTTCCTGCCCATCAGCCGGCGGCAATTTGACTATGACATTGAGATGTTAAAAGAGCTTGCTTCCCGGGATCAAGTGGAATTGTATTACGACAGACAGGAGCGGCGATATAAGTATGATAAAGAGGGCTATAGCATTACCGGCATTCCCATTAACAAACGGGATATTGAAACCCTCACACAGGCCTTAGCTGTGTTAAAAAATATCCAGGGGCTGCACCAGACCAAAGAATTAGAGGATATCATCGACAAATTGGGAGATCGATTGGGAATCCGGGCGAATGAACTGGAAGATATTATCCAGTTTGATCAGGTTCCTGCTCTTCATGGCATAGAGCACCTGAATGGTTTACTTAGAAAAGTGATCGATCACCAACCGATCAGAGTGACCTATCAACCTTTCGACAGGGATAACGAGGCATTGTTTGTACACCCATATTTTCTTCGGGAATACAATAATCGCTGGTACCTGTTTGGATGGGAAGAACAATCGGATAAAATATTCAATCTACCTTTGGATCGCATACAATCCTTTGAAGATCACCTTGTATTATTTAATAAAGAAGCGAGGATCAGTCCTTCAGAATATTTTAGGGATATCGTGGGAGTAACCCGGATGGATAAGCCTGTCGAAATCATAAAACTTAAATTTGCAAGGGCTCGTGCCCACTATGTATTGACCAAACCCATCCATCTTTCCCAAAAAGTAATAGACAAAACAAATGATCATGTCATCATTGAGATCAGGGTCATTCCCAACAGGGAGTTGGAATCGATCATTCTGAGCTTTGGGAAGGATTGTGAAGTTTGCTGATTTTCTGTTCCTACTGATAGGGCAAGTTTTATAAGCTTATTCAAGCAGATCAATCAAATTTTGGTTTCCAAGTTTTTTTGCGTGTGTTAAAGCCGTATTTCCGGTTTGATCTGCCACATGAATATCCGCACCATTTTCGATCAGTAATTTTGCTATTTCGGTTTGACCAAAAGTTGAAGCAAAGATCAAGGCTGTTGTTCCATTGAAATTCCTGATATTCACATCCGCACCATATTCAATCAACATTTTAGCTATTTCCAAATTGCCTTTAAAGCATATTCCCATCAAAGCGGTATTACCTGCTGCATCCCTTCCATTTACATTGGCACCATGTTCCAGCAAATATTTTGAAATTCCGGGTTGTTCAAAATAAGTCGCCAAAATCAGGGTTGTGAATCCCTTTTCATTTTTTTGACGGATACATTCAGGGTTTTCATCAATAACAGCTTTTAAAGTTTCCAGATCACCATTTCTGATGATTGAAAAAACATCGTTTTCCAGGCTTAATTCTTTGTTCATTTTGAGATTTATTTTGGTTGTAATTATTTACCGTGTTCTGATTTGGGATTTTGTTGCTCTGCCGTGGTCTTTATTTTATTCTTTATTAAGGTTTTTCGATCAATTCAATTATTTGACTTATGAGAAATTTATTTTTCGCTACAAAAGTAGAATAAGAAATTTATAATAATTTTATATTCCTATAAATAAAACTTATGACTTTAAATCAATTGGAATATACGCTTGCTGTAGCTAAATCGGGGAGTTTTAAGCAAGCTGCGGAAAAGCTGATGATCAGTCAGCCAGCATTAAGCATGCAGGTGCAAAAGCTGGAGGATGAGATAGAGATCAGGATATTCGACCGGACAGGAAGCCCTGTAAAAATTACTTCTGACGGGGAATTATTCCTCGAAAGGGCACAGGAGATCGTTGCTGCGACACATCGGCTGACTGAATTTTCTATCAACCTGCACGATGACTTTAGTGGACAAATAAAAATGGGAATCATTCCTACCCTTGCCCCTTTTCTGGTTCCATTGTTTGCCGACCAGTTATTGAAAGATTATCCGAATTTTAAGCTTGACATTCATGAAATCATTACAGAACGGGTAGTAAATGGAGTCCGGTCAGGAGATCTTGATGCAGGGATTATTTCTACACCCATCAATGTTTATGGGATAAATGCCATCCCCCTGTTTTATGAAAAATTCTTTATCTATTCGTCAGAAGACCATTCATACAATGACATGAAAATCAACCTGAACAAGATCAAGTATGAAAACCTGTGGCTGTTGGAGGAAGGGAACTGTTTTCGGGATCAGATCAATAATTTTTGCGATCTGAATAAGATCCGCAAAAACAAGCATTTTATCTATCGCAGTAATTCCATTGATGCTTTGATCAGGCTGGTTGACACAAAGGGAGGCATGACCATTTTGCCTGAATTGTCAACTTTGAGTCTGAACGAAGAACAGGAAGAAAATGTCCGGATAATAGCCGGCAAACCAAAAGCCCGTGAAATTGCCATCATTGTACGAAAAAATCATGATAAGGTACGGTACGTCGACAAGATCAAAGATTACATTCAATCCAATATTCCCAAATCGATGCTTTCCAGTAAGGGACTGGAAATCGTCGATCCTGAGATCAACATTGATTATCATAAGAATTACTAGTTACTTACAGATTGCGATAGCTATTTTCACAAACCACAACGAACCTGCTACCTAATGTACCCAAGCAACCTTATCAAAAATAGAACAGGATATTGGTATACCATTGCGGCTTTCATTGTCGCAAAGCTCACCATCCATTTCATTTGCTATGACAATTACGAGCTTCATCGGGATGAATATCTTTACTATTCTTACTCACATCACCCGGCATGGGGGTATATAGCCGCCCCTCCTTCTATTGGAGTTTTTGCCAAAATCGCCACGTCACTGTTCGGCAATACGACCTTCGCACTCAGGTTCTTCCCTGCGATCATCGGTGCCTTGAATTTTTTACTGATCGGGCTGATGATCAAAGAATTAAAAGGAGGTATTGTAGCATTGGCTATTGCTTGCCTGGCCTTTTTACTTTCTCCCGCCTATCTGCATACCAACACCCTTTTCCAACCGGTTTCCTTCAATCAGTTCTACTGGTTGTTGTCGGGTTATCTGATCCTCCTGCTCATCAACCGAAACAAACCGGTTTATTGGATCTTGATTGGCATTGTGTTCGGGCTGGCATTTTTGAACAAATATTCAGTCATTTTCTTCATTGCAGGATTTATCATCGGGATGCTGAGTTCAGAGCATAGGAAGCTCTTTCTTTCCAAATATTTCCCAGCTGGTTTGATGATTGGTGGGTTGATCATTTTACCCAATATCATCTGGCAGTACAATCACAACTGGCCGGTTGTGCATCATATGTCAGAATTAAGGGAGCGCCAGCTTGTTCATGTTCAACTTTCCGGATTTTTAATCGATCAGTTCAAGATGAATGCTCAGGCCATTTGGATTTGGATTACCAGTCTGGTCGTATTGATTGTAAATAAAAAGGAAAGAAAATACCAGGTGTTCGCCTGGATTTACCTGATCATAATCGTCCTTCTCATGCTGGGAAAGGGTAAATCCTATTATACCCTGGGCTATTACCCTATTTTGTTTGCCTTTGGAGCTTATGTGATCGACAAATACCTTTTGAAATACAGAAAAGCGGGTGTAGTTCTATTGGTCCTGTTCATCTTCACTGTATTTTTCGGATCACTCTCTTTTAGTGGAATTCCATTTTACGGATTTGATAAGGTGGCGAAAAAGGATGGGTATCGGTGGGAGGATGGTAAATACTACGATGTTCCCCAGGACATGGCCGATATGACCGGGTGGAATGAAATAGGCGAAGCGGTAAACAAAGTGTACCTTGAGTTGAACGAAAAACAGAGAAAAGACTGCATGGTTTTTTGCGGACATTACGGCCAGGCTGGAGCCGTTTTATTCCATGGCAAAAAGGTAGACCTGCCCCACCCTGCCTGCTTCAATGCGAGTTTCATTTTTTGGAATCCTGACAGCATCAGGTATAAATATTTCATTTGGGTGTATCACGAACCGAATATTGAGGATCATGATGCTGAGGTAGGTCAGTACTTTGAAAAAATTGAGTTAAAACACGTAGTAAACAATCCATACTTTCGCGAAAGAGGAACCCGAATCTACCTATGTATTAATGCCAATGAGCATGGAAAAGCCTCATTTTCCGGAGAAGCGAAGCGGACGAAGGAAATATACCGGCGACCTTAGGCAATTTACGTTTGATTGGGAACATAAAATTTTGACTTGAAATATGTCTAATGCCCTGCGGCTTCTCCCGAAGTGATGCCTATTGCAAGTCCCAGGGTAAAAATGAAGGTCCGCTCTTATGGCTTTAGCCTAAAACTTTTAGAGTTGATGCATAAGATATACGGCCCGATAGCTATGGTGGCCGCCCGGCAATAATTAAAAGAAAATGTAATCCAGATTGTCAATTTCGTTCCGCCAGGAACGTCTGGTAATCTTCCTGAAAATGAATTTATATTTCTGAAAATATTCGAAATCGACTATGATGAGCGGTACATCTTCAAAGAACCTTCCTAACCTGTAATTTCACCAATCGTTCCTAACGGAACGAAATTGACAATCTGGATTACATTTTCTACCCACCAGACGTTCCTGGCGGAACGATTCAAGTATTATACGAAATTGGTTTTTACATTAAGGGTTATGGTATCTTTATCCCTATGCTTAAGTAGGGTCTTCGATAGAGAGCCCACGATTCATAATCGCAGGGTAGCTTGCGCAGACCCCGCTAAGGCTAAAGCAAGAATGATTTTGATTCTTAGCATCATTTGCATGATAGGCTTTTTGCATCTATACAAAAAGCATTAAAAGCAGTTTCACCATTAAACATTCTTTTATATTTTCCATCCTCGTTTTTAACACGTCCTGACAAATCGTTCCGCCAGGAACGTCTGGTGGGTAGCTACCCGAATCACGTTGGATTTACGTTCCGTTAGGAACGCTTGGTGATTCTCCGGAAGATAAATTATTGCCGGTACATCTTCAGGGAACCTTCCTAACCTGTAATTCCACCAATCCGTTCCTAACGGAACGAAATGCATGTATGATTTTATTTTTTTCTACCAAACAGACGTTCCTGGCGGAACGATTGAAGCTAGGTTTTTAACAGAGCATCGGCATCTTTCATGCTACTTTCAAGTGTGAACATCTACCATCTAAGCGAGTTGGTTGCAACTGCTGGCACATTCAAATATCTTTGTAGAGATTTGGAAAATTCGGTTTATGAGTGACAACTTAGCCGGCTAACATAACCATCGGGAAAATGAAATTGACGATCACACAAATAGACCTCAAAACGCCCTTCCATTTTTTCAGATTGTCCCTCTATGCATTAAATATCTTGAAGCAGCTAAAAGGGACCAATTATGTAGCATTTAGAAAAAGGGGAATATGGACCCGGCACTATACGATGACCTTGTGGAAAACAGAAAAGGATTTACAGGAATTTTCGAGAAGCGGCGCCCACCTGGAAGCCATGAAAAATAGTAGCAAAATCGCCCGGCAGATCAAAACGATCACCATTGATTCGGATACGTTAGTAGATTGGAAAACCGCAATGGAATATTTAAAAACTACGAATAATTAAGGAAAATTTTGACTTGGATAATCAGGTTTTTTGTTTAGGCGGGGTCTTCGATGGAGACCCCACGATTCATAATCGCAGGTTAGCTTGCACAGACCCCGTTAAGGCTAAAGCAAGAATGATTTTGATTCTTAGTATCATTTGTATGATAGGCTTTTTGCATAGATGCAAAAAGCATTAAAAGCGGTTTCACCATTAAACATTCTTTTAGATTTTCCATCCTCGTTTTTAACACGTCCTGACAAATCGTTCCGCTAGGAACGTCTGGTGGGTAGCTACCCGAATCATGTTGGATTTACGTTCCGTTAGGAACGCTTGGTGATTTTCGGAAAGATGAATTATATTCCTCGTCAAAAGATCGATTATGGCCAATACATTTACCCAATTACATATTCAATTCGTTTTCGCTGTTCAATACCGTGAGTCATTAATCAGTAACAACTGGAAGGAACGTCTGCATCAATACATAACAGGCATAATCCAAAACAACAATCATAAAATGCTACAGATAAACAGCATGCCTGACCATATCCACATATTGGTAGGAATGCGGCCTTCCCAATCTATTTCTTCCCTCATGCAAAATGTTAAATCCGAAAGCACAAAATGGATCAATGGCAATCGCCTCACGGAGTCTTTGTTTGCATGGCAAGAGGGTTATGGCGCATTTTCTTATTCCAAAAGCAACTTGCCAGAAGTAATCCGTTATATTCAAGATCAAGAAAAACACCACCAAAAGCGTACATTCATTGATGAGTACAAGGCATTTCTCAAGGCATTCGAAATCGACTATGATGAGCAGTACATCTTCAAAGAACCCTCCTAACCTGTAATTTCACCAATCGTTCCTAACGGAACGAAATTGACAATCTGGATTACATTTTCTACCCACCCGACGTTCCTGGCGGAACGATTCAAGTATTATACGGAAATTGGTTTTAAAATTTAAGGATTATGGTATCTCTACCCTATGTTTGCGCAGATCCCGATAAGGCTAAATGCTCTCGTTGATGGGGTATTAGGAACGATCGGTTCTGTTGAATATATAATTATTAGTGGCAAATTTGATGAAACCCCGCTCTCAGTTAGCCAATTTCATATCGCAAACGTAAGTAAAGAAAATATGGCGCCATTAAACACAATATTCCGGAAAATGCTACAGTTGTTGTGTGTCCTTCTTTTGGCTACCTGTTCTGCGAGCAACCAAAAGCCTGAAATTGTGTTGGTTGGCAGTACACCTGGAGACGAACTTGTCAAAACCATGCTGACCATTCATTCCGAGACAAAGGTTGATTTTATACGATGGAATTTAATATTAGATGACATAAATGCTTTTGTTTTGGATATTGATTATGGTGAATCCCGACCCAATACGTTAGGCTTTAAAGGAGATGGAGAAACAAAGACTTTTAAAGGTTCCTTTTCCGTTTCAAAAGGCAGCAATTTTGAAGAAGTTTACCATCTGAAAAGCGCTGACTTTCCTACTGAAATCCAAATAGCAAAATTGAATGAAAATGTTTTTCACCTATTGACATCTCAAAGTCAGATGATCGTAGGAAATGGAGGATGGAGCTATTCTTTAAACAGAAAAGAACCCATTCTTAGTAAGGAAATATCGATATCCTCAAAGGTTGCGGAAACGCAATCTTTACAGCTTGTATATGACGGAAGAACGCCCTGTCAGGAAATCGCAAATGAACATCCTGAAATGGGGCCCACGCCCTCCTGTTTTAAGATCAAATGGAAACTGACCCTCAACAGGGATTCGATAACTTATCAACCTACAACCTGCACCCTCCGGAGTATTGTAGATAACCAACCCCGGGATATTTCAGGAAAGTGGGAGATAATGAAAGGCACAGCAACAAATCCGGATGCAATCATTTATAAAATTAAAATTGACAACCTTGCTGAACCGATTTTATTACTTGCCGGTGATGACAATGTTTTGTTTTTTCTCGACAAAAATAATGGTCTTCTGACTGGAAATAAAGATTTCAGTTTTACGATGAACAAGAGAAAAGACACTTGACGAAATACCAGCCGCCAACACTCCCTCTTTATTTGCGCTTTTTAAATGGTGTCTTCGATAGAGACCCCACGATTCATAAATCTCAGGGTCGCTTGCATAAACTCTGCTAAGGCTCGAAACTTATTGCTTGCCAGTACACAATTCAGGGGTTTGGTAAGCCTAAAACTAGATTGATCCCAAATAGTCAAGCAGGGCATTTTGGTCATTTTCATTCATACCAGTGAGCAGTCCGGGCCACATGAGCGATTCAGTAAGCTGCTTAGACTCAGAGCCTGATTATACAACTAATGAATCTTAATTTGATTGATGAATACCAGCTTTGTGTTCACCCTGTTATCGCAGGTGGCGGTTTGCTATTATTTGAAAATATAGACGACAGGATAGTTCTTTAACTCACAAAGACCAAAACCTTTGGTGGTGGAGCAGTAACTCTTCACTGCGAACGGAAAAAGGGATAACCAATGGAGATCGTAATGAGGAATTTACTCTGTACCTGGTTCAAGCCTATCTGCCGGGACGAGACAGGCTGCTCCATATTGCTTATGTTCATTTGTTGGTAAAAGGACCGCTGCACTTAACCTTGCGCTATGGGAAGGTAATTCTTCCATTCAGATCTAATTTATTTCATTTTATTTGTGTTTGCTTGATAATGCGAAGGGTGATTTTTATTAAAAATGAGAGTGTATTAACTAGAGTTTTGTATATTAAAACAATTTTTAAAACGACTGTCTAGCAATGGTTAAACCTTGAATTTGATGGTTATATAAGCATCTGATAGATAATATAACAACACTCGACATCAATTTTTTAGTATTTGTTAAGAAATAATCACCTTATGAAATCATATCCTACCTACAGGAATAAATTGAAAAATATCGCCTTTTTGGCGGTAATAATTTTTTTATGGATTAATAATTACTCTCTTCTTGCACAAACACAGGTAGGAGGAATCATATCTTCATCGGTTACCTGGTCTATAGACAACAGCCCATATATTGTCACCAGTAGTCTTAAAATATCTACAGGAGGATCATTAACGATTGAACCAGGAGTAGATGTTCATTTAAATGGCTCAAATATTCAGGTAGAAGGTGAACTAATCGCAATGGGAACAAAAGATGCCAACATAACTTTTAGTGCAATAAGCGGAGGAAGTTGGGGAAACATTTATTTTACTTCAACTGCGAAAAATGGATTTATTAATAATGGAGAATATGTTTCCGGTTCAATCCTATCTTATTGTATTTTAAACGGTGGAGGAAGCAATAATGCTGGTACAATTTTTATTGAAGAATCTGCTCCATATATCACGAATTGTCAAATATTAAACTCTGCATCATATGGAATTAAATTAATAAGGACAGAGAATCTTATCATAAATGGCACAAAAATATATAATTCAACGAGTGATGGAATATATATTGAAAAATTGCAGCGATATCGTCTTACAATCACTGATACTGACATTTCTAACAATAATGGTAAAGGAATTAATTATGTACATGGCATTCATCCTGGGAAGACCATTATTAACACAACAAAAATCACCCATAATAGTGGCGGTATTCACTTATACTCAAGTGGGGGCAGTGGATCAGGGTCAATAGAAATTGATCATTGTGAAATTTCATATAATACTTCAGTTAGCGGTGCTGGCGCATATATTTACCGTGGATATGACTTGATCTTTACCAATAATATTGTAACCTATAACAGTGGAACTAACGGGGCAGGATTATACTTTGGAGCAGGATGGAACCCGTACGAATATGTGATTGAAAATAATGTGTTTGTTGGTAACGAAGCGGCTAATGGAGCAGCTATTTACATGGATCTTGTGAACATGAGTTATAATAATATAGTCTCGATTCAAAAAAATCATTTCATAGAAAACAATTCCACCGGATCCATATTATACCTTGGAGATAGCTATTCTACCTATGTCACAGCTACATGCAACAATAATACGTTTGATGATAATACTTCTTATGGTCTGATTTCATTTTACCAGTATAAAAACTCTTTCTCTCAGAATAATATCTTTGATGGTCAAAGCACCTATCTGCTAAAGAATGGGAATGTTGCCGGCGATCCGGACATAAATGCTACGGAAAATTACTTTCATGAAATACAGGATTTGGAGGAAAAGATATATGATTGGACGGATAATGATGGATTATCTTCTGTATCCACTGATCCGGTTCTTCATTCACCGGACACGGCTGCCCCGATTCGTTCTCCCAATCCATATAAAGTAAATACCGATGAAGGCGTTACGGTTTATTGGCATGAAAATGTGGAATCAGACCTCGCAAAATATACGGTATTTAATTTATCAGCTGGAAATTACCAGTATGTTGAAACAGTAACGGATTCTTTTTTTGCAACGAACAGTTTGACCATTGCCGATACGATTGTCGTTAAATCCTATGATGACCTGGCAGATGGGGAAAACGATCTTTTTGAAGGCCATGAAAGCTGGTATTCTACCCCGGCAATCTATCCATTTGATATGGAATTGAATTTTAATGAGAATGTTTGTGAAAACAGTGAGATCAGCATTAAAGTCACACCTAATTATGAATTTTCTGGGTCTAATTTATTTATCCTTCAATTATCAAATATCAACGGCAGTTTTAAAAGTGCAGTTAATCTGGATAGCATTTCTAATCCGGAAGATTTGCTAACTTCTACATTGCCAGACACTTTACAATCTTTTACAAACTATCAATTAAGGGTTTTATCAAGCGAACTTAATGTTTTTACCCGGTTAATTGATGTAGTGCCAATTCCCAATCCTTCATCTTTATTTGAATCAGACAGTATAAATTGCTCTGGAGAACCTTTATCCATAAATTATATCGGGGATGCTTCAACAGAGGCCTCCTTTTCCTGGGATTTTGATGATGCCACTAACAACTCCGGAAGTGGACAGGGTCCATTTGAAGTGTTCTGGGAAATTGAGGGATATAAAAACATTTCCTTGCAGGTAGATGAGAATGGATGTTCAAGTAAAAGTTTTGCATCGGTTAAGGTAAAGAAAACACCATCTTCAGACTTTACAGTACAATCCATTATTTGTGAAGGAGAATCTGCTATTGTCACATACACCGGAAATACTATGGATTCAGCTAATTATATATGGGGTTTTGATGGCGGCACCATTCTTAATGGGACTGGAAGCGGACCATATGAAATGATTTGGGACTCTTTTGGTTCCAAAGCTTTAAGGCTAATCGTGACTGAAAATGGCTGTTCATCAGAGGTAAATGAAAAAACTGTTGAGTATGTAAAATATCCTACAATGACTTTTGAAGCTGAGGGATCGGCATGCTATAATGAAGATTATTACATTAATTTCACAGGAAGTGATTATACAGAGCTTTCTTGGATATTTGAAGATGCAAATATCATCTCCGGTTCCGGTTCTGGTCCATTCTTACTGAATTGGGACACTTCTGGAGAAAAACTCATATATCTCTCAGCTACCAATAAAGGTTGCAGTAGTGATTCTACCCTATATGTAGATATTCCGGAAGCACCAATAATTCCCGAAATTTGCATGGTAACAGTAGATGCAGAGAGGAATAAGAACATGCTCATCTGGAGTTATGATTTAGCATCTTTATCCCTGTTTGGTATATATCGTGAAACGAATGTTTCAGGTGAATATGAATTGGTGGAATACGTAGAAGGCGGAAATTACAATGTTTATGTAGACGAACAATCAATACCCGAACAAAAATCATATCGGTATAAAATCTCAGGCATGGATAGTTGTGGAACCGAAACCGAGTTAAGTAGTTTTCATAAAACAATACACCTAACCATTAATCGAGGGATCGGTAATTCGTGGAACCTCATCTGGAATGGATATGAAGGTTTTGATTTTGGAACTTATCGTATCTATAAAAGTGTCAATGGTGATGAATTTGAATTATTGACCGAAATTGCGAGTAATTTAACTTCCTACACTGATACAGATGTGTCATCTGAAAATATAGCTTATCAGATAGAAGTGTTTTCACCTAACGATTGTTTTTCAATTTCCGGAGGCAGGACGAGTCAGGTTTCTTCCAGTAGATCCAACATTGCAAGAAGTCATCAGGTACTTGGTATTGAAGATTTTAAAGATGGGCTTAACGTGTTTCCAAATCCAAGCAATGAATTTATTAATGTCAAATTACAAAATGGTCAATTACAGGAGTACGAGCTCTTATCCGCCATTGGCCGGATAGTTAAGTCAGGTAAGCTAAATAACTCAGGTAGAATAGACCTTAAAGATGTCAGCAAAGGTGTTTATCTGTTAAAGGTGTTTTCAACAAAAGGGATTATTTCTGAAAAAATAGTCAAAGAGTAAATTCTTTTTAAATATCTATTGCTTCTTTGATTTTAATGATCTAAGTAACAATCTTTAATGGCTCCCCGACAGCCGCTGAACAGATAACTACCTTACCCACCTACTCCCCACTCCATCATTTTTTAGTGGGCTCTTCGACAGATATCGCACAAATCCTAAATCTCAAGGTCGCTTGCGCAGACCCCACTCAGACCAAAGGACCTAAAAAACTGAGGTTCTTGTTGGTGAAAACACCCAACAAGGAGCGAAAATCCTAAAAAATCAGGCTACTGTAATATTTGTGATTTATTTTCGTCATGCTTATTAAACTTCTTAAAATGAAAATTAAATTTTTCAGCACGCTCTTGTTTGTGATTTTTTGTGTTGTAGTAGTAAAAGCACAGAAGGACACCATTCCCGATTCTAAATACTTTCCATCAAAAGCTGAAGGTAAAAATGTGGCAATAATGCTATTGGGAGGATCTGAAGGCGGTTTTCCCGGCTATTATGATACCGATTATTTAACCAAGCTGGGCTACCCATGTTACATTGTTGGATACTTCGGCACTAAAAGCACGCCTGACTACCTGGAAATGATTCCTTTGGAGTATTTTGAAGAAATAATAAAGGATTTTAAATCTCGGCCAGAAGTAAAGGACAAAAAGATCGTCGTTTGGGGAGGATCAAAGGGAGGAGAGCTTGCCCTTTTGTTAGCTTCTAAATACAAGCAAATCGAGGGTGTCATAGCCTCAGTGCCAAGCAGCGTGGTTTTTCAGGGTTTGGGTCCTCAAGGTAAGTCTAGCTGGTCGTATCATAGTGAATCCATTCCTTTTGTGCCATTTCCCGAATATGATTATGGCAAGATTGTAAATTCACAATATGTGGAAGTATACAAACTTGCGCTCAAACAAACTGAAGCTGTTGAAAAAGCTACCATCAAGGTTGAAAATATTAACGGACCCATTCTACTGTTAGCAGGTAAGGAAGATACGATGTGGCCGTCAGCTCAAATGTGTGATATGATCATTAAAAGATTAGACGACTACAACTTTCCGCATTGGTATAAACATTTTTCCTATGAAAATGCCGGGCACTCGCTGAACGAGGAATATCTGATGGGAGGTACTGTTGAAGGAAATAAACAAGCCAGACTTGATTCAGGGCCAAGAATTTATGATTTTCTTGATATGGTATCCAGCCAAAAGTAAGGTCAAAGTGATACCTCAATAATCGTACCCACTAGTCGTAGTGTATGCTACGACTAAACTTGCTTAAAACATCCGCTTGCCTTCAGGTCAGCTATATTGCCTATAAATATAATTCGTATGACTGCTGAGTTTGCTGTTGAAGGAAGCCCGATAGTCCTCGCTTGAGCGATTGCGGTAACGAAGATGCCAGAAAAAGTCAATCTTTTATTTAAGTGGGGTCTTCGACAGCGACCCGACGATTCTCAAAACGCAGGGTCGCTGGTATGGTCCCCATTAAGACCGAATGTGTATTAATTGGACTTAACTTCAAGATTGCCCGTCAACCGGATATCTTCTGAGGAGCTGCCAATCATAATTTCAAACATACCTGGTTCGACGACAAACTGATGCGTTTTTTCATCATAGAAAGACAACTTTTCTCCAGGTAAAATCAACGTAACCGTCTTTGTCTCACCCGGTTCCAGGCTTATTCTTTCAAAACCCCGAAGTTCTTTGGTGGGTCGTACTACGCTGCACTCCACATCACGAACATAAAGCTGCACAACCTCATCGCCCTCTCTTGCCCCGGTATTCTTAACATTTACACTTACACTCACCTGGCCATTTTCGGTTATCGTTTCGGAAGAAATATTCATGTTTGAATATTCGAATTCCGTATAGCTCAGCCCATGACCGAAAGCGAAAAGTGGATCACCTTTTATGTACATATATGTGAACCCTTTGGAAATATCATATTCATCCCGGGGAGGCACCTGATCGTCAGAGGCATATACGGTTAATGGCATTTTCGCTCCTGGATTTACATTACCAAACAATATGTCGGCAATTGCATTGCCACCCTCCTCTCCCGGCCACCATGCTTCTACGATAGCGGGAACATGCTCTTTTATCCATGGTACAGCGAGTGGCCCGGCATTCATCTCAACAACAACTGTTTTTGGATTTACAGCCATAACTGCTTCGACAAGCTCCTGCTGGTTACCCGGCAAAGCAAGGGTTGTACGATCATATCCTTCAGATTCAGTACCGGAAGTCGTACCCACATACATGATAACCACATCAGCTTTTTTAGCTATCTCCACTGCTTTTTTTAGCTCCATTTCGTGATCGAAAGGTGCAGCAGGTAGTGGTTTTCGCCATGGCCTGGGAGGTCGAAGATCTGGTATGACAGATCCCGGAGCATACAGTATTTCTGTTCCGTATTTTGCCCGATTATGAATTCCCTGTAAAGGAGTTACCGGATAAGCAGCCACACCACTATATCCTCCGGCATGAAAGATATTTGCATGTGGCCCAATTACAGCTATTGTTTTAATATTGTTTTTATCGAGTGGAAGGAAATTATCTTCATTTTTCAGGAGGACAATTGATTTTTGAGCAACTTCAAGGGATAGAGCCCTGTGATCAGGATGACGTACAACACTGAAAGGTATTGTACTGTAGGGAACCATTTCTGGCGGATCAAATTCTCCCAGTCTAAAGCGGGCCTGCAAAACCCTGTAAAGGGCTTGATCCACAACTTCTTCAGGAAGGATCCCCATCCCTACCGCAACAGGAATGTATTGCCCGTACGGTGAATCAGCTACATCAGTTCCGCCAATTAATGATTGGGCTACCGCTTGCTCCCAAGGCATTTCTCCCTTGTACTTTTCATACATACCCTGTACGCCACTCGCATCATTTACAACAAACCCTTTAAACCCCCACTTATCTCTTAGTATGTCATTTAATAAATACCCGTTCCTGACATTATCTACCCCATTTATGGCATTATATGAAGCCATGACTGATGTAGCCCCTCCTTCAATGAAACAGTCTTTCCAGTGTGGCAACCAGTATTCAAACAGCCACCGTTCACTTACTTTTGCATCATGAATGTGCCTGTCTTCGGGGATATTTTCAATGTTGTTCACAACAAAATGCTTCACAGTTGATACGACTTTCAGGTACTTCGGATCATCACCCTGAAGACCTTTGACAAACGCCACACCAATTCGCCCTGTATGATATGGATCCTCGCTGTATATTTCATGAATACGACCCCAAAACGGGTTTCGGCTGATGTTAATAACCGGTGTGCGATAGGTTAATCCAAGCTTGTTTCCTGTAAAATCCGGGTTGTTGTGCCATTCATTCCAGATTGCCCGGGCTTCGTCAGAAACCACCGTGGCAACATCATGAATTAAGGCTGGATCCCAGGTAGCGCCCAGGGCAATTGCCTGAGGGAACATGGTTGTTGGCCTGTCCCATTGAACACCATGAAGACCTTGGGTCCACTTTAAGTTAGCTTCAATGTTCAGCCTCGGTAATGGTTGTGTACGATCCAGAACGATGGCCTTTTCTGTAATTGTAAGCCTCGAGATAAGATCATTCACCCGTTTTTCCACAGGTTGTGTCGGATCGAGGTAAAGTGGTTCATCATCGGACTGTTGGGCTGATAAGTCGATAGCAAAACCCAACATGAACACAACTAAACAGAATGTGAATGATTGAATTTTACTTATAGATCTGTCAAGTGTTTTCTCCATAGTTTTAAGTCCTAATACTTTAGAAAGGTGATGTTAATCTCTTATTTCAAATCGCTACACACATGAATTTCTAAGAATGAAGAAAAGCTGTAGCAACAAGTTGAATCTGTTTGAAATAAAGCATTTGCTTTATGAAACATGTGTAATTATATGAAACTTTGTTGAATTTAAAAATAGATGATTAGCAAAATATCAATTGTATATTGATTTTTTTTGATTTAATAAGGCTGATGGAGTCCTTTTTTTGAATAATTTCCAATTAAATCTCGATAGAGACCCTGCTAAAATCTAGAAAATCTCAAGGTGAAGAAGTTCACTCTATTGCCCTGCAACCAGAAAAAGCATATTGTTCAAAATTGATCATTATGCATATAGGATTAAACCCAATCCATAAAGGGTATTGTTTTATTGCTTACCTTTAAACCCTGAAATAATCTCACACTACTTCCTTCAATTTTTTTGTGGGGAAGAAAATCTGTATAAATGCGATTCGAAGATCTGAATATTGTTGCGCCTATTCTTAAGGCTCTGAAGGAAGAAAAATATGAGGAGCCAACCTCTATACAGCAAAAAGCAATTCCACTTGTGCTAAACAGGAATGATGTTTTGGGTAGCGCTCAAACCGGAACAGGTAAAACTGCAGCTTTTGCTATACCTATCCTGCAGCACCTTTTTACCGACCGTCGGGAAAATAACAACTCGCGCCAAATTCATGCACTGATCTTAACTCCTACCCGCGAATTGGCCATCCAAATTGGAGAGAGCTTTACAACATATGGAAAATACACCGGAAATAAGAATACCGTTATTTTCGGAGGTGTATCCCAGGGCGCCCAAATAAATGCGCTTCGCAAAGGCGTCGAGGTGCTTGTTGCAACGCCAGGAAGGCTTCTGGATCTTATGGATCAGGGCCACATTAATCTGAAGGATATAAAATATTTTGTATTGGATGAAGCTGACCGAATGCTCGACATGGGTTTTATCCACGACATTCGGAAGATCATTGCCAAACTACCTGTGAAAAGGCAATCGCTGTTTTTCTCGGCAACGATGCCCAAAAACATTGTAGAGCTTTCACGAAAAATCCTGAAAAATCCTGAAAAAGTAGAAGTAAGCCCGGTATCTTCTACCGCTGAAACGATCCAGCAATACCTGTATTACACCAATCGATCAACTAAAAATGATTTGCTTTTTCATATCCTGCAGGATCAAAAGCTGGATCAGGTGCTGGTATTTGCAAAAACAAAACATGGTGCAGACAAGATAGTCCGTAACCTTAAAAAGAAAAAGATCCATTCAGCAGCCATACACGGTGACAAAGCACAAAATCAACGACAAAAAGCGCTGACGCAGTTTAAAGACGGTGAAATAAGGGTGTTGGTAGCAACCGATATTGCTGCAAGAGGTATTGATATTGATAAGCTGAAATATGTCATCAATTATGATATACCAAATGTAGCCGAAACGTATGTTCATCGAATAGGCAGATCAGGTAGAG
This sequence comes from uncultured Cytophagales bacterium, assembly GCA_913057175.1. Taxonomy (GTDB): domain Bacteria; phylum Bacteroidota; class Bacteroidia; order Cytophagales; family Cyclobacteriaceae; genus CAJXNP01. The sequence continues at coordinate 159,276 of CAJXNP010000009.1, read as the reverse complement.
CCGGGGAAGAAGGCACGGCAATTTCCATTTGCGAACCGGAAGAAAATGCTTTTATAAAGGATATTGAAAAATTGATCAACCAGAAGATTCAACTTGTTGGAGAAAACCCATTCCCGCAAACGGATAAGCCGATGACAGATTCGGAAAAAAAGGAATGGGAAAAAGAAAAAAAACAAAGAAAAAAAGAATTTTTTGCGGCAAGGGATAAAAAGCAAAACAGACCCCATTCATCAAAAAATCGCGGGAAAAGAAGATAGAAACGAAGGGCAGTTTTTATTTCTCTACCCCTAAAAACTAGTTCAAGCCTGCCTGTCGGCAGACAGGCGTCCGCTTGGACTCACAAATCGTGACGGACATTTACTTCTTCGATGAATGTTCTCTGCTCAACGCCCACAGTGGACACTGCTACGACATTGCCAATATTCATTTATTGGCACAAGGACCGTTGCACTTATCCTTGCGCCAGTGGTGCTAAGACCAGTGGATACCCCCAGAAACTAGTTCAAGCGTCCGCTTGGACACTCATGAATCGTGACGAGCATTTACTTCTTGGATGAATGATCTTTGCACGACGCCCACAGCGGACGCTGCTGCGACATTGCTTATATTCATTTATTGGCACAAGGACCGCTACGCTTAACCTTGCGCCAGTGGTGCAGACCGCAGAAACTAGTTCAAGCGTCCGCTTGAACTAATGATTCGTGACGGGTATCTACTTCTTCGATGAATATTCTCAGTGCAACGCATACAGATGATTGCTACGATATTGCTTCCATTCTATTTATTCGCACAAGGACCGCTGCACTTATCCCTGCGCCTATGCGGGACAGATTTGATTAGGGATCAGTTACTCGATAAAAAGTATATCAATCATTCCCTTCATACCGGCATAATCACCAGCGCTGCTATATATCCACGATTCAGGTTCGCTAACGAATCCACTATTTACGGGGTTCATATGAATATATTCCAGTTTTTGATCCATTAACTCATTTGTATTAAGTTCTACTGGATGACTATTTTGTTGCCAGAATTGGTAATCTTTGTTGTTGCTATTTTTTATTCCTGCTCTCTTAAACATCCAAAGCAACCACTCACGCCTGCTTTCACCTATTACATTTTGATCTTTGAGAAGATCGTGTATACTCTTGGATGTAAAGCTCTTTAAATCCCTGATAATACCTTCCAATTCGTTTTGCCCGATTGTTCCTATGATCATGTGAATGTGGCTTGTCATGATTACCCACGCATAAACTTCCAAACCCTTCTTTTTCTGGCAATATTTAATACTATCGATTACAATGTCTTTGTATTCATTTCTGATAAACATGTCGATCCAATTAACCACTGTGAAGGTCACAAAATATAATCGACTTTGGTCCTGTATTTTATATTTTCTGCTCATTTTGATAAATATAAAAACAAATCCTGGAAACTAGTTCAATCTCAGTGCCCCCAGATACTAGTTCAAGCGTCCGCTTGGACTCATTGACCGTGACGGGAATTTGCTACTTCGATGTATGTACTCTGCACAACGCCCGAAGCGGATGCTTCTAACTTATTGCTTCTATTCATTTATTGGCATAAGGACCGCTGTGCTTTTCTTTGCGCCAATATGGGGAAACCAGTTCGATCTCAGTACCCGGTTCAAGCGTCCACTTGGACTCATGAGTCGTGCCGGGCATTTGCTTCTTCGATGTATGTACTCCGCACGACGCCCGCAGTGGACACTGCTAAAACAATGCTTGTATTCATTTTTTGGCACAAGGACCGTTGCACTTATCCTTGCGCCAGTGGCGGGGGTCTTCGCCAGAGACCCCACGAGTCTTAGAAGACCAGATGTATTTTTATTGATCAAATTTTTCCCTTATTTAAGTAAAATAATTCCACCTAAACCCAAAACCATGAAAACAACAAAAACGAATCAAATTCTCCTGGTCCTTGCTCTGCTAATCACTTCCTGTATAAACAAAAGCGAAGTTTCAGATTCTACCCAAAGTGCTAAATACATCGTTTCCGAAAGTACGGAAAGCAGAGGGCTGCCATTTTCAGACGCTGTCATTTATGACAATATCATCTACCTGTCAGGTAAAATCGGGACGACTAATGAAAATAAGCTTGCAGAAGGTGGTATTGGTCCGGAAACGAAACAGGCGCTTACAAGGATAAAAGAAACGCTGGAGGCAAATGGGTCGTCTATGGACAATGTCATCAAGTGCACCTGCATGCTGGCGGACATGGGCGAATGGGCAGCCATGAATGAAATATATACCACATTCTTTCCCAAAAATAAGCCCGCCAGAAGTGCCTTTGGTGCGAGTGGATTAGCCCGTGGTGCAAGGGTAGAAATTGAATGCATGGCTTATGTCAATGATTAATCCCGCACGGCCGTATTCCTGCCTTGCCAGCAGAGAGTGGATAAACGCCCTTTTTCCGCGCGGAAGGCTCCTGTGGAGCTTTATTCCCTTGTCGTTAAAGTCGAATTCCTTAGTCTATGTAAACGGATGCTTAAAAGGGCTTCGATACGTTCTCTGAAGATATGCTGCAGCTTTCGCATTATCAATGACATCCCTGCTCTTCGTATCAATTGAGATATTCGATTCACTTCGGTAAGCCATATCGCCGTAAAGCACACAGGCAGTTGTCTTTTCCGAATCTTCGAGCGTATTGATGATATGCTCATTTGATCTATTCCTTATGCCCTCAGCAAAGTTGGTAAAGAGCCCGGTGAAAGCCGTATCATAATTCGAGGTGAATTCGTCATCCTGACCCCAAAGAAACCGTATTTCGCCATGAGTTTGTTGTTTACTTTTATCCTCCGAATACACTTTCCAACCCTGATCACCCGCAAAAACCGTCGCTTTATCCCCATAGAAGAAGACTCCCAGGTCAGTCTCAGGGAATGGATTTTTATAACCCCAGGTCTTATGCGACCAGTATACAGGCAGACCGTCGAAGTCAAACTTCACATCGAGGTAGTCGGGATTTCCATGAGAAGTATTTTTAATTGTTCCTCCGATTGCGGAAACGCTATTTGGCAAACCCAGATCGAGAATCTTTCTCAGGTTGTGAATGTAATGGATGCCCCAATCCATCATGATGCCTTTGCTAAAATTGAATTGAGACCGCCAATTCCACCTCCCTCCTTCTTCACCGGCAACAAACGGAGTTTCAGGAGCCGGCCCAACAAACTTCTCGTAGTTGAGCGTTTCCGGAACTTTATATTTAGAAACAGGTCCTTCCGGCCAGTTGATGTTTGCCTTAACCTGGTAGATTTCGCCTGCTTCTTCACTTTGCAGGTATTTTTTTACTTCATCATTTGTATTGAAAACTACACGGGGAAAGCTCACTTGTACGACATTCTTAGCTTCTTCCTTCGCCTTCAGCATGGCCTGGCCCTCACGAACATCATAGCTGACCGGTTTTTCCTGGTAGACATGCAGGCCTTTCCTGCATGCATAAATAAACTGCAATGGGTGCCAGTGAGTCGGGGTTGAAATGATCACGGCTTCCAGACCGGGCATATCAAACATTTCCTGGTAAGTATCAAACAATTTCGGTTTAACATTCCCGGCTTTCACAACAACCTCACTTGCGTTCTGAAGGGAGTTGGATTCTACATCACACAAACCAATGATCTCAAACTGTCCGGATCTCAATGCCGCCGGAATGAGTATTTCAGTCGCCCACCATCCGGTACCCAGGACCGCCAGCTTGATTTTCTTTTGGTTGCTCCAGGCGCTAAAAGGAACAAATAATGAACCGGCTGCGATACTGCTGGTTTTAAGGAAATCTCTTCTGATCATTTTGAGCGTTTCTTTAAGTTAATCAATTAAATTATTTAATCATAAACAGCATTAGTTCACTCGCTTCCTTTCCTCTTCTGCTCCTGACTTGATGTTTACCGTATTGAGTTTTTTATTGCCAAATGGCAGCGTATACGTCAGTTTTACCGAACGAACCCCGATATCATTTTTCAAATAACTATAGAAACCATCCTCCGGTACATCCATGTAAAACTGATAATTGGAGGTGAAGAATATGTCATTAACAGATAGGGAAATGGTACCGAAGTTGTTCTTCAATTCTTTTCTCAAACCGAAGTTAACCGCTCCCAAGGGTTTGATCTCCAGCACTCCCCAAACTGCATTGGATTGGTAATAACCGGATAGCTCCATTGAAAACCCCTTAGGGAATTGAAAAGTGTTGGCAATATTAAAGGAAAAGATGCCGATCGTCCGCAATGGATTATGATCATAATGAGTAGTCCTGAATTCATGATAGTTGTACGATATGAAATTCTGCATCTCCCACCATGTGGTGAAATGCAGCGGAAAACCCGTTTGAATGCCATAAGTCTTCATAAATTCCAGATTTTCAGATCGGAAATAAAGATCATTTGTTTCATGATTGACAGTCGGTTGGTAGTTGGCAATTGCATCTTTGGCATAAGAAAACTGGAGTGTGGCCCACCACTGTTTAACCGAATATCCTAGCTCCATAGCATCGGCAATGGCAGGCAATAGAGCAGGATTACCACTAAAATAGGTATTCGGGCCTATTAAAAATGCAAATGGCGCCATGTCATTGTAGGTAGGTCTCGTGATCCTTCGTGAATAAGAAAAGTGGATGGAGGTTTCATCTTTAATAGTATGATTGATGTCAAATGAAGGAAAAAAATTTCCATAGTTGCGATCAACAAAACCATCTTGCTCAGGAGTAGTCAGGTAGGTGTCGGTGTATTCATATCGCAAGCCGCCATTGATGCTCCACTTCTTGTTCCATTTCCAGTTTGCCGATGCGTAACCGGCCATGATCTTTTCATCCAGTGTGGCTTTACTGGCGAATTTATCTACGCTTACCGTTTCATCTCCCTGTGACAACCGGGCAGCTACCGTGTTGTCAAATCGGGATATGGAAGTTTTGGCTCCTATATCCAATACAATATCCTGATTCATCTCATTTGAATAATCCAATGTCATCACCTTAAAATTGATAGGTGTGGATTTATTGATCCTTAGAAATTCATGCTGCGAGAGATCAGTGTTACTGTATGTTGTTTCGGTATCGTATGTTGAAGGATTATCATTGAAGTAATAAAGATAATCAAAGGACAGATTGAGCTTTTGATTTTGATTGAATTGATGTTGGATCCCAAAACTTCCTGTGGCACTTTCCCACAAATTAAGTTCATATATATCCATCGAAGTAAAAATGGTCGAATCCTGATCAGCTTTGTATTCATCGTTTCCTTCAACTTCCATTTCCCAGTTTCTTCTGTATCCGGTCACCAACAAAGAAACAGAGGTATTTCTGTTAAGGTCAATTTCCAGGCCAGCCCGCAGGTTTTGCACCGTTTCCACATAGTCACGATTCGTATAGTTATCGATCACCTGGTGGTAGTCCTGAAAATTAACTTCCCTGTAGTAATGCCAGCTATTTATATTATCATCGCTGTTAATGGTATAGTCCAAAAACCAGTTAAACCGTTTTTTCCTTTGGTTTATGTTGAAGTTGCCCGCCAGGATCTTTCCTCGATGATATCCGGCAGTCAATCCAATATTTCCATTTGTGCCTGATTCCGCATTTTCCTTCAGGACAATATTGATCATTCCCCCATTTCCCTCCGCATCGTATCTGGCCGGCGGAGAGGTAATCAATTCTATCTCTTTGATATTGGCAGAGCTCATCCCATTCAGCATTTGAACGATTGCCTCAGCTGGCATATTGGTGACTTTACCATCGATCATGATCGTCACACCTGACTTGCCATTCATGGACAAACTATTGCTTTGCCTGTTGACCATGACTCCCGGACTTTTTTCCAGAATTTCAAGAACTGTATTGCCGGTAGAGACAATGCTGTTTTCTACATTGACAATCATGCGGTCCGGTTTCTTTTCTAGTAATGGTTTTTGTCCCTTGATGACAATTTCGCCCAGCTCTTGTACATTTTCTTTCATGATGATGTCGTCAACAGAGATATTTTTTTGACCGTCCTCTAAATGAATGATCTCTGAATAAACGGGGTTATACCCAATCATTCTGGCGTTTATAATCCATTCGCCTGGCTGGACGTCAAATTCCCAACCACCTTTTTCACTAGTTACAGTCCCCTTGACAAATGAAGAATCCGCTGCCTGGAGCAGTAATACATTTGCAAAAGGCACAGGATCACTATTCAAGGTGTATACATTACCCCATATCGTCGTCTGACCACACAGTCGCGAGCTGCTGAAGCAGAAAAAGAGGAATACCAGCAAAGAAATTGGCCTGGCTTTCATTGTTTAACTCTTAGTAAAAGGAATGATTTTAGGCACCTGCATGCGATAAGCCTTATATTTCTCTCCAAATGCTCTGATCAGGTCTTTTTCCTCGTGATAAATACCAATAAATATGTAGGTCGTCATGCCAATATTGAAAACCAGGTGGCCCACTGTCATGATTGGTGCGAACCAAAAGGCCATCAGGAAGCCTAAATACAGTGGATGACGTACGAGTTTGTATAGGTTGGGAGTCCGGAATTCAATCTTTCCCGAAGCAGAATTGTTCTTCGCATATAAATACACCTGTCGCAATCCGAATAAATCAAAATGGTTGATCACGAAAGTGGAAACCAACAGCAATCCCCAACCTAACAGGGACAGCGTAAGAAAAACACTGCCGATCAACTCCCCGCTTACATCCCAAATACCGATCTTGATTGGTTGCCAGAAATAAAACAGAACGATCAGCATTATGCTGGCTATTAATACATAGGTGCTCCGCTCTATTGGCCTGGGTACAATTTTCGTCCACATTTCTTTAAAGCCGGGCCGGGCCATCCAGCTATGCTGGAATCCGAATAGAGCAATCAGGGCAAGATTGATGAGAATAGCCGGTAACAATCCAAAAGAGGCCTCTCCCAAATCCAGTGTTTTAGGAAACAGATAGGCGAGATCCTTCGCAAACTCAAAGCGGCTGACATTTTCCACAAATCCGATCAGGTACAAAAAGGTTGCGAAAAATATCACATAGCAAATAAGGGCATAGGTAAAATAAAATAACTTTTTCATGGTTCTTTCTTGTTTTCATTCACAGATTGGTAAACTTCTTTTCAAAGATGGGAGGAAAACAAAGGGCAGGCCTATCGATGGAGTTGCAGAATCGTTAAAGTTTTTTTGAATGGGTTTAAGATATGTTGCAGCCTATTGAAAATGGTTGCATTGGAAGTGTTTAGCGTACGGTGACCCTAAAATTCTGTATTTGGGAAGCCCACTTTTTTAACCATTTTCCGGAATGCGGGCTCATCATGCAATGGATAAAACTGGGGTTCACTTATTAACCATGGGATTTCCATTTCATGACTTTCGTATGATGTTTGCAGCCATTTCAGCGCTGAAGGTTGATCTTCAAGTGCAGTGTAGATCACTGCAATGAAAAAAGCCACTGAACCGGAGGAGTTCTCTGTATAGCGAACTTTCATTTCATCGATTAGCTCTATTGCCTTTTCTTTTTGTCCGGATTTTGCATATGCCGCTCCCATCCAACCCAGCATTCGTGGGTATCGGATGCCCTCTACATCCATTGCCTTTTGGAAAAGGGAAACAGCTTTTTGATAATTACCGGTGTTCAACATCAGGAACCCGTACGAGTCATAGGAGTAATAATTTGAGAATACCTTTAAGCGGTCAATGGCAAAATCTTCAGCTTCATCATACTTTCCCAGGTAATACAGGGAAAGGATCATCCTGCTGTTTGGGTAATGAGGGTGCAACCTGTTTAACCTTTTTGAGATGGTCAAAGCTTCTTCATGCCTTTTTACAAAATTCAGGTAATCCGCGTAGACGGCCAGGGCATCAGGATGATCGCTGACGATGGCATTTTTATATTTCTTTTCTGCCCTTTCAAAATCCCAATCATTGTAGAGGTAATAAAACCCTGTCCAGGTAAGCGCCTCTGTCTGTTTAGGGTCCAATTCCAATGCCTTGTCCAGCAATGGTTTGGCGATGGAAAATGCTTCTGAAGGTTTCAGTTCCGCACCAAAGATGCTGGCGCGGGCTATATGGGTTGCAGCCAGGCCGGCATAGGCAGATGCAAAACCGGAGTCAAGGGCTATGGCCTGCATGAAATATTTTATTGCCTCGTGGTTTCCGGAAGTGGTGTAGGTTCGGTAGTGAAAAATACCTTTAAGATAAAGGTCATAAGCATCGGTATTTTCCGTAACCCTTTGATGAATGACGGTTTTGTCCTCAGGAGTTAGTTTTGATTTAAGTGTCAGCACAACTTTTTCGGCTAATTCACTTTGAATATTTAGTATATCCTCGAATTCACGATCGTAACTTTCTGCCCAAACCTGATTTCCATAATGTGCATCAATCAACCTGACATCAACTCGAACAATGTTTTGGTAGCGCTGAATGCTCCCTTCCAGCAGATGGGAAACCTGTAATTCATTAGCAATTTCCTTAGCGGACAGATTGGAGTTTTTGTATTTATTGGTGGATATTCTGGAGATCACACTGATATCCGAAATACCGGAAAGATTTATCGTAATGGCGCCTGTAACCCCCTCGACAAAATACTCATTTTCTTCATTCGCACTTAAGTTTTCAAATGGAAGGATGGCAATGGATTTATGGGTCAACGTTTCACCAATTGGTTTGACCGGACTATCATCTGCGAACGGTCGAAATACAAAATAGACGAGAAGTAATACAACAACGAGCAAACTTCCGGCAATGGCATACTTTGTCAGGTTTGATTGAGGTACTTTCTTTTGATTTTCCGGAGAAACATCAAATTCCTGATCTTTGGTTAATTTATATTTTACACCACTCGGCGCATACCCAAAATATTCCGTGAAGCAGGTAGTAAAATAACTGGCGCTGCTGAACCCTACCCTGAATGCAACTTCCGAAACTGTGAGGTTTTCATTTTCCAGGTAGTCGAGGCCTCTCCGTAACCGGTATTCACGGATAAACTGGCTAACAGATTGACCGGTATATTGCTGTAATTTACGGTGCAGGTTTGAGCGGCTCATTCCAACCTTCTCCGCTAATTCTTCTACACCAAACTGCTCATTGGTCAAATTGGCTTCTACCTCATCCTCCAGTTTTTTGACAAAGGATGATCCGGTGTTGTCCTTATGTAAATGACTATCATGCGATGAGTTCGCCTCCATTACTGACAAAAATACAAGTCTGAACCATTTATGAAAAATTGTATCAATTTCGGCGATTTTTAGTGTAAAACATAGAGTCCACTGATATTAACCCGTATTATTCATTGAAAAATATGAATAATGACGATAACTTATTGTAAACTTTTGTTATTCAATAAGTTATGTCAGGCCTGATGACTCTGACAGTCGTATCAGACTCGTAAGAGGTTAACCCCCGATTTTAACAAAATCCTTATTCCCCTAATTTGAGGAATGTTTGAATTATTCATTTACTATTAAAAATAAACTTAAACTCATTTGTGATCAGGATTTTGCTAAACGTCGGCTCATGACGATTTTGTCAGAACCAGACATCCATTGTTTCGTCTGACCCATCGGGCTTAACGTCGAGTCAGTGGGAAACTAGTTTAATCTCAGCGCCCCCAGATACCAGTTCAAGCCTGCCTGTCGGCAGACAGACGTCCGCCTGGACTCGTAAATCGTGACGAGCATTTACTTCTTGGATGAATATTCTCAGTGCAACGCCCGCAGCGGACGTTGCTACGACAATGCTTATATTCCTTTATTGGCACAAGGATCGCTGTGCTTAACCTTGCGCCAGTGGGGGTGAGGATCTAAAAAAAATCTGGCTACTGTAATATTTGTAATTCATTTTCGCCATACTTACCAAAATTTTTAAAATGAAAATTAAATTATTTAGCACGCTCTTGTTTGTGATTTTTTGTGTTGTAGTTGTAAAAGCACAGAAGGACACCATTCCCGATTCTAAATACTTTCCACCAAAAGCTGAAGGTAAAAATGTAGCAATAATGCTATTGGGAGGATCTGAAGGCGGTTTTCCCGGCTATTATGATACGGATTATTTAACCAAGCTTGGCTACCCATGTTACATTGTTGGATACTTCGGAACTAAAAGCACGCCTGACTACCTGGAGATGATTCCTTTGGAATATTTTGAAGAAATAATAAAGGATTTTAAATCTCGGCCAGAAGTAAAGGACAAAAAGATCGTCGTTTGGGGAGGATAAAAGGGAGGAGAGCTTGCCCTATTGTTAGCATCTAAATACAAGCAAATCGAGGGTGTCATAGCCACGGTTCCAAGTAGCGTGGTTTTTCAGGGTTTGGGTCCTCAAGGTAAGTCTAGCTGGTCGTATCATAGTGAATCCATTCCTTTTGTGCCATTTCCCGAATATGATTATGGCAAGATTGTAAATTCACAATATGTGGAAGTATACAAACTTGCGCTCAAACAAACTGAAGCTGTTGAAAAAGCTACCATCAAGGTTGAAAATATTAACGGACCCATTCTACTGTTAGCAGGTAAGGAAGATACGATGTGGCCGTCAGCTCAAATGTGTGATATGATCATTAAAAGATTAGACGGCTACAACTTTCCGCATTGGTATAAACTTTTTTCCTATGAAAATGCCGGGCACTCGCTGAACGAGGAATATCTGATGGGAGGTACTTTTGAAGGAAATAAACAAGCCAGACTTGATTCAGGACCAAGAATTTATAATTTTCTTGATATGGTATCCAGTCAAAAGTAAGGTCAAAGTGATACCCAATTTTAGTAACCCATAGTCGGAGTATCCGATACGACTTAATATGTACAGAGCGTCCGCTCGATTGTTAATCAAGATACGCAGACTCTTTTTGATATTAGGTCGTAGGACCGCTTCACCAGATAAGGGTTCACTTGCACGGACCCCATTAAAAACGAACTAACTATTTTGTCGTGAAGAGAAAAATTATTTTTGGTGATAGTTTGGTATATTGGAATATGAAATAATAGTAGAATTTTTAGCGAATAGAGGCAGTTTTATCTATTTACTCATTGTACTTGCCTCTTAAATAAATATACTCGTGCTGAGACTTTTAATTTTTCTTTTCCTTTTTATAACTACTTCACTTTGCTTTAGTCAGGTTGAAATCAAAGGAAGAGTATTTTCTAATGAAGATGATGAAGGCCTCCCTGGTGCAAATGTAGTTGAAAAGGGAACTAATAAAGGCGCCTTGACTGACATGGACGGAAACTTCACAATTACCGTCTCCAACCCGAATTCAACCTTGGAAATATCTTTTATTGGCTTCATTACTAAAGAATATAAATTAAATGGAGAAGATTCTATTACGATGACCCTAAAAGTCGATTGTATTCGGGATTATTTTGATACGCAAAGCTTAACATTTTATGCTCTGAGTGGAGTAATTAATACACCCATTGGAGGTAAAATGGATTTTGCTTTTCCGGCTTTTAGCAGAGGTACGCTTATTTCTGGGATTGGTTATCAAACTAACTTTGAAGAAAATGAATTTTTAAATGCTAAGGTTGAATACAGGCATTTCATCTTCAACTGTGATTTTGATATTGACGCTAACTGGTATCTGAGAAAAGTATCATTCAATAGTGAGTTCGAATCCATGACAAACTCAATCGAAACCAACTTCAACTACAATAACTTTCGAATAATAACAGGATACAGCCATTTGCGTTTTGACGAACCTGGTTCTGCTCAAATTAGAAACTATTCTGCACCCGTTGTTGGTCTTGGAAGCTGGATATACACTGGTCCTATTCATATTTTAATAACGGGGAAAACGGCCCTCTATGGAAAAGAAACAGAACTAATTGGACAAGCGACATTTTATACGAAATATGTAGAAGTATTTTTTAACTATTACCAAATCAACTCTTATTCTGAATTTACCATAGGTATAGGTAAAGAAATTGGCTATTGGCTAAAATCGCAGAAAGAATTTAAAAAGCAGAACAACATTCACTAATAATCCATAGGCTAATTAGCTACTTTCAAACGGTATTTGAATTCATGTTTAAGTGGGGTCTTCAGTAGAGACCCCACGAGTCTTTGATCGCAGGGTCGCTGGCGCAGACCCTTCTAAGACCGAAAAAACTTCCTCACTCCATCATGATGAGGAGCGTGCAAAAATCAACCATAAGTATTACACTGCCTCCGAGACGTGATCATCTCCAGCTATTGGCCATGGAGATCCTTAATAAACAACTAACAATTCTTAAAACTCGGGAAGACCCCCCATCGTCCTCGTTTGAGCGACAGCGGTAACGAGGATGAAAGAGAATAGCAATTGCATTGTCAGTATAAACCATCCTCAACTTAACCAATCTAATCTTTCTACACTTTTAATCCACAAGGAAATTCCTTTTCAAAATGAGCGCGTAGCAGACCTCTCCTTATCAGTCGAGGTGACAATCAATAAACAGTTTGAATGTTTAAGTGGAGCCAGTGAACACGAAGAAAATCAGATCAGCTAATCAAAGAGCAGGAACCATGGCAGTGGTAACCTGAATGGGTTGATCCACTTCATAGTAGGCGCGCATAAATTTGGAGACCCCTTTGTTGGACAATTCACCGGGTGCGTTGGTTAAAATGACAATACCCATTTCTTCTTCCGGATCGAATGCAATTTCCGCACGGTAGTGATTGACATAACCGCCGTGATAGACCAGTTGATGTTCATTGAGATCAAGGACTCTCCAGCCTAAGGCATAGTAGGCTTTTTTAATTTCCGGCCAGTTGCCGCGGTATTTTCGCATGGGCGTGCGCACAACAGGTGTATAGACTCGCTGCAATGTTTCGGGGTTGATCACCTGTGGATGATAACCCATCAACGTGGACAACCATTTTGACATGTCGCTGATACTGGCATTGATACCCGCTGCGGGAGAAACATTGTAATACGTCTCACTGATCTTTGTTGGTCTCCATCCGTTGTACGTCTTCACATGTGGAAGGGCAACATTGGCTTGAGCACTGATACTGGCAAAATCTGCACTGGCATCCGCCATGCCGGCCGGCTGGAAAATATATTTGTTGACCAAAGCTGGGTAATCTTCGCCCGTACTCTGGTTAGCAATATCACTGATCAGGCTGTAGATCACATTTTGATAGGAATAGTAGGTGCCTACGGGTCCGATCAGGGGCAAGGCCTGAAGATTGGCAAGCATTTCCTGGTAGTCCGTACCGTTTTCAATCAGATCGGTATAGGCATGACGGCCCAAACCGGTAGTGTGGCTTAATAAATGGGTGATATTCAGCTCTGAACTATTGAGTGTATCTTTGAGATGAAAGTCTGGTAAATATTTATCGACCGGATCAGAAAGGTCAAAGTATCCTTTTTCACTCAGAATGCCTGCAAGCACACCGGCAAAACCTTTGGAAACCGAAGCCAGCCGGAATACGGTATGTTCATTGACTGAATCTCCGGAGGCATATGACCGGAGTCCGTAGCCTTTCATGTGCACGACATGTTTTCCCTTCACAATGGCTACTGCCGCACCGGGCACTTTTCCTTCTGCAACCATCGAACTCACCCATTGATCATATTCATCGATCACCTTTTCCATTTCATCTGAAATAGCCAATTGCTCAATTTCTATCATTTTGGGATTTGTGTCGCTCACAGCATTGACGCTGCGCGAATAATTGGAGATCCAGGTGAGCAGGATCAATACAGATAATATGATCGAAATTTTAAAAGTCCTCTTTATATTTTTTTTACCCATAGGTTATGGTCAATACTTTGTGGTCAATCTGTTAAATAAAAATATACTTTGCTTTTATGTTATATTAATTAACAAAAAATAAAGATAATAGTTATTGGACAACAGATGCAAATCATTCCTGCAAATACAGGATCCAGGATGCAAATGGCTGAATACAAGATAACTAGTGCAAAATTAGGACATCAATCTCAATAATTGCTGCTTTTTAACGAAAACATTGGGGAAAATAGTACTTCATACAGACATAGTTTACAATTTCACCTCAGTTTGGTGTTGATGAAAACGCCAAAAAGGCGAAAATCCCCGGACTACGTTCCGGGGTCTCCTCCAAACTAAAGAAATCTACTAGTGTAAGTGGAATAATTGAATTCTTCCTCTAAACTACTTGGTGAGCTAATTCTTGGGGATCCCGGCCTAGCCAGTCAGGCTGGCCGGCACAAGGCCGGGAATTTCTTTTTGTATTTATTTTCTCTGACTCTAGTTGTAGCTTTACAACCAACTCACTAAAAATCGATAATTACCGGATTTATTCCGGTATCTCCTCCTAACTGCAGTGATCTTGTTGAACCTTTTAAGATTCATACTGGTTTCTAATACGCATTGGATATGACGCCCGAAGTGGTTACTTCTACATTCGTACTTTCAATCATAGCAAGGTACAAGTAATGCTTAGCTAAACCCTGTACCAGAAGAAAGAAAACCCCCTTACTCCGTATAAATTAATTAAAAGAACCGGTTGTGCTAATTATTTTTAAGATTATTGACTTGAAATTGGCCATTATTCTCCTCCTTGGAGGAGTTAGAGGTGGGTTTTTAAACAAAACCTATTTCAAGTTAATATCACGTTTTGAAAAATAGGATGAAAACATTTTTTTAATCGTAACCCACCCCTTCACCCCTCCAAATGGAGGGGAATAGTGGTGTTTTCATCCGATTTTACAATGGAAACAATCTATTAATTAGCACAACGGGTTAAAAGAATTATATGAACGCATTCTCTTAAAAACTTCAATCTCAGCTGCTTAACATTTTTACAATTATGACAGTTTACGTATCTTATAAAGATGGAAATGTTTACCCACATACCTGAAAGTCCGGCTATAAGGGAATACACTACGTTTGTTTGGGAATTAAAAGGCAATTGTGATAGTAAGGAAATAATATTTCCATGTGGTGTAGTAGAGATTGTTTTTAATTTATCCCAACCAATAAGTGCCATATTACCTGGTGGAAGGAACATTGACAGGGCCCCTAATTGTTTTATTCAGGGTATTCATACAAATGTTATGGAAGTCTCTTACAGTGGTCAGCATCATTTATTTGGACTGCGTTTGAAACCCCATGCGGTGAAGAGCTTACTTGGTATTCTCCCCTCCGAGCTTAGTAATAATGCTGTAGATTTGACGCTTATCAAATCTCAGTTTCAATTTTTATGGAATCGGTTATTGGAAGTACAGTCATTTCAAGAAAGGGTGAAGCTTCTTGAATCAAATCTCAAACCATTAGATAAAGCAGTTTGTCGCCGTTCAGAAAAACTAAGCGATTGGTTTTCACATATTCTCAGCCTTCAAACGATCTATCCTTATGATCATCAAAATAAAGCCGGAACAAACAAACTACCTGATTCGGTGAACAGTCTGGCACAATCCATAAATTATTCTACCCGACATTTAAACAGAAAAACCCAGGAAATTTTCGGAGTCAATGCTGAAGAATTAATTAGATATAAAAAATTTTTACTGGCCGTTCTACTTATGCATCAGGAAAAATACTCCTTGACGGAAGTTTCCCATGCCGCTGGTTTTTTTGACCAATCGCATTTTATCAGGGTATTTAGATCTTTTACCAATATGACCCCAAAAAGATACCTTCAAATAAAAAGCAGCTTGCCATATCATTTATTTGAATAAGTACTTCTCCATCTGCTATTAACCCGCATTATTCATGGAAAAACATGAATAATGACGATAACTTATTGAAAACTTCTGTTATTCAATAAGTTATGTCAGGTCTGATGACTCCGACAGTCGTATCAGACTCGTAGGAGGTTAACCCCGATTTTAACAAAATCCTTATTCCCCAAATTTGAGGAATGTTTGGATTCTTCACTTACGATGATAGTAAACTTAACTTACTTGTGACCAGGATTTTGTAAAACATCGGCTCATGACGATTTTGTCAGAGTCAGACATCCATTGTTTCGTCTGACCCATCGGGTTGAAAATACTGATCTAAGCATCAGTGCGAAAAATTCATTGAATTTTCCGGGTTAAATTAATATCAAGTAAAACATGTCCGATGTGTACAATTTTATGATATATCTATAAGCCAATTTTGCTAATGACAATTGGAGATTATTAAAACATGATCTCATTGGTTTAACAAAAATTGTTGTGATATGAATACAATAAAACTATCAATTATTTATGTAGTTGGGGGATTAGCAGTTTATCTTATAATTGGCTATTTATTTCATTTGGTCATTTTCCCTGAAAAGAAACCTCGTGTAACAACATATTTTAAAGATGGTCAGACATTCTATAGTAAAGCTGAAGGTATAGCTCAGAAAATAGTAAAACAAGAAAACGGTTTTGTCTATAGTGAACTCGAAGTTCATCCATTTGCTCCAGGACCACCAATGCATATTCACACCAGTTTCGATGAGACTTTTGAAATTGGTAATGGAGAACTTTCAATCTGGGTGAATGGAGAAATTAAGAAAATCACACCAGGAGAGGTTGTCCATGTTCCAAAAGGAACTCCCCATAAACCTTTCAATGAAACTTCTGATACGATACACTTAAAAAAAGAATTTCCATTACCTGAGCATTTTGCGTATGGTTTATCTCAAGTTTATGGCTTAATGGATTATCATCCGGATTTCGGAAAAATGCCTGCTATGATTTTTATGATGGCGCCAATACAACAGTCGGGTTTTGATTCCTATCTTGCTGAAGGCCCGCCTGTACCAGTTCAAAAAGCAATTAATTTTCTTGTTATACCAGCAGCTCGGTTAATGGGCTATAAAACCTATTATGAGGAATATAATATCAATTTTAGTAGCATGGAATAGCCTAAGTCTGGTCGTACATCCGCTTGAACTTAACATGTTTAGAGCCTGCCTATATCGGCATACAAGAATCCGCTCGATAATGCTCAATCATATGTTGCAGGACCACTTCGTCCTCCTTCGACGAGCAGACTTAACCTATGACCAAAAAAGGTAATTTTTAAAGACTTATATTGCAGCATAGAAAACAATCATGAAGACTATGAAGATTACTTATTTTGTTCTGTTTAGCCTGTTTCTTATGATCGGCTGTACAAATAATCCTGACAATGCTAACCAATCATCCGTTACTGAAAAATTAGAAAAAGTGGATAATCAACTACGTCATGTTGTTCTGTTCAAATTCAAGGAATCGTCCAGTGAGATGGATATTCAAAAAGTAGAAGCTTCCTTTAATGCGTTGAAACAAACTATTACTGAAATAAAGGACTTTGAATGGGGAACAAATAATAGTCCTGAAAAATTGAACAAGGGTTTTACCCATTGCTATTTTTTAACATTTGATAGCGAAAAAGACCGGGATGCCTATCTTGTTCACCCGGATCACAAGGCATTTGGAGATGTGATCGGTCCACATTTAGAAGATGTATTGGTAGTAGATTACTGGGCTAAATAATTCACCATTGAATTGATGTACAAGTCTGGTCGTAGCATCCGCAATGACTTAAAATAAATAGGGCCTGCCTTTATCGTCAGTCAAGTGTCCGATCGATAATCCTTAATTATAGGTCGTCGAACCGCTTCGTCCTCCTCAGGCGGACACTCTAAACCTGCTACCAGACATTGGATTTGCCACCTGCCATTGAGGTAGGAATGCTTTATGAATATTTTACACACATTTCGCTCTAAATGCGTGTGAGTAGAATTAATCATTAGTTAATAGGTGATCATGCAACCTCCCGTTCCCTCATGACATCCATAGTAGAGAATTCAACAACTAAAATTGTCAAAAACAATGAAAAAGAATTGCTACAGCCCTAATATACAAATGTGTACTTTCCTGATCTTATCATCAGCAATTCTCTTTTGCTCATTCAAAGAAGGCAACACCTCAACCCAATTAAACGGGGCCTATGAATCCATGGGATACGGCCGGCTTGTCGTGATCAAAGACGGTTATTTTCATATATATGATAAAACCGCCAGCTGGTGCACACCGTCAATCGAAGCACCACTAGAGATGTTTGGCGATGATATTTTCCTCAGCAACGATACATTAAACTTTAAATGGGGGATAAACACTTACAAATTTAGAAGAATAGATGCCCTTCCTCCTCATTGCTCAGCGAAATTGTCAGAGGAACAGCTCAACGACCCGCTTTTTAACTTTGAAGTACTTGCCGAAAATTTTTCGGATCATTATGCCTACTTTGAAACCCGACACATCAACTGGGATAGTTTGTATCAAGCAACGAAAGGAAAAATTTCAACGGAAACTTCCCGGACTGAATTATATCAAATTTTAATATCAATGCTGGAACCATTCCACGACATGCATATCGACCTGCGTGTCCCCGATTCGGTTAAACAAGTGCAAAAGGAAAGCCAACAACCCACCCAAGAAGACACCTTACCATCATATAATCTATATGAGGTGGCAAACACAACTGCCGACTGTTTTTTAAAAGCAGATGAACTTACCCAAAACAGCCGTTTTGCCAGATGGGGCATTACAGAAAACAATTTGGGCTACCTCCAAATAAATCAAATGTTTGCCCTGGTTAACCTGGAAGTGCCGGACAATGCGCCTGACGAAGAATTCTGGAAAGCATATGAAAATAAGCTGGAAACCATGACTCCCAAACAAAGTGAGAAATTTGAAGCAGATGGCATTGCAAACATTATGGACATGGCCATGAAAGATCTCAACAACACCAAAGGATTGATTTTGGATGTTCGCTTCAATGGCGGCGGACATGATAAAGTTGCCATGGAAATAATGCGGAGATTTAATACGAAACCTCGTTTAGCCTTTACCAAAATGGCACACAGTAAATCTGGCTATGCCAATAAGCAAAAGATCATCCTTGACAAGGACGACTCACCCTATACGAAATCTGTATACATTCTTACCTCGAGTCAATCCGCCAGTGCAACGGAGATCATGGCTTTGTGTAGTTTTGTTTTAGAACATGTCGGTAGAATCGGGTCATCTACACAGGGGATATTTTCAGATCAGCTGGAAAAGCCCTTACCCATCGGATGGAGCATCACCCTTTCCAATGAAGTTTACCTGGACAATAATGGCAATAACTATGAAGGTATCGGAATTGCACCTGATATAGAATTAGAATATCCCGCTGGAATGCAGTCATTTTTCAACCATCTCATGAAATCACCTGAAACTGATTATCAGAAAATACTGAAGGCAATTGATAACTCAAATAGATAAAATTCACCAGGTCTGGTTGTAGCATCCGCCCATCACATTTCTGCTTCGGATACTTGTGCAAAAGTATCTGCATTCAGGGGATGTAAAGCGAAGTTGTTATTGAGGTTTTTACCATTAAAGATAAAGCAGTGCAATCAGCAGACCTCTCCTTGTCAGTCGAGGTGACAATCAACAAACTGTTTGAATGTGGAATTCTATAAGTATGGAGATTCTGCCCGATAAAACCTTATTTCTGATGGGTCAGGTATTTCCTTCATCCTAATCACCTAAAAAAAACCATCTGTTTTTGGCTTGTGAGAACACAAACCAGGGAAACGGAAATCAAAGAGTTTTAATTCTTATGCTAATATATCTATCGGTTAATCAGATCCTTTGTATGGATGCTCTTTCAACTCTACAATTAAAAATGAAAACGGTTCGCTACCCACGTTTTCGGTTTTGTGCGGCCCAACGGGATCCATGTATATGGGCATTCCTTTCTTAAGATCCATTACTGCGGGCTCTCTGCCTTCCGTATGAACCCTAAGCTTCCCGTCTGTCAATATATAGGCAAAATGTGCAGGGTGCGTAACAGGTCCTATGGTTTCTCCCGGAGCAATGGTGACGATCACTGATCTTAATAGAGTAGTATCAGCCAGGATTTCCGTGCCATCCGGATTTAGGTTTTCCCAATTCTGGGCGAGCAAGGAAGTTGAGATACAGAATACGATTAGTACAAAAGCTAAAATTTTAAAAATAGAAGTTTTCATATAAATAATGCTTAGAGGTTAATTGATTATTGACTGAGTTAAATTTGAGGGAAAAACCAGTTATAGCCCTATCAGGCATGTTGCAACAACTATCAAGTTTTTCTTACAAACTATTATATATGTTGCATTTCGTCACAGGCAGACGCTTTACATGATGCTCAGGAGGAAAAATCTGAATTTGGAAAGCCAACTTTCTGCACTAATTCCTGAAAAATGGGTTCGTCATGAAGGGGATGAAATTGAGGTTCGGTCAGAAGCCAGGGGATTTCCATATCGTGGTTTTTATAAGAAATTTCCAGCCATTCCAAAGCAGATGAAGCATCATCCAGCGCAGCATAAATGACAGCAACGAAAAATGCATAAGACCCAGAGTGGCCTTCATTTTTCTTTTCTTTTAGCTCCTGCAATAATGCCCTGGCTTTATCTTCCTGACCTGACTTTGCATAGGCAGCCCCCATCCATCCCAGCATTCGCGGATAACGAATTCCTTCCAGGTCGATAGCTCTTTGGAAATAATGAATAGCCTCGTGATACCGTCCGGTATTTAAATATAAAAAGCCAATGTTATCCAATGTAAAGTAATTTGAAAATGTTTTTAACCGATCTTCGGCAAATTCTTCTGCCTCATCGTACCTGTCAAGGTAATACAGGGCGAGTATCAATCGGCTATTAGGATAATGAGGGTGAGCCCTGTTTAATCTTTGAGCTATGTCATAAGCTTCCTCATGTCTTTTTGTAAAATTTAAAAAATCGGCATAGACAGCAAGCGCTTCCGGGTGATTGTCGACAATGGCTTTCTTATATTGCCATTCAGCATCCTCAAAATCCCAATTACCAAAAAGGGAAATGAAACCCTTTAAAAAATTAACTTCAGCGAGTTCAGGCTCCAGCCTTCCGGCTTTTTCCAATAATGGCATCGCTTTTTCAAACGCAAGTTGTGGAGACATCGATGCATCAAAAATCGCTGCTTTTGCCACCCAATTCAAAGCTAATCCGGAATAAGCCAACGCAAAGCCTGAATCAAGCGAAATCGCTTCTTTGAAACATTTGCTTGATTCAACATTGCCGGAAACAGAATATGTCCTGTTCAGATAGATGCCTTTGAGATACAGATCATATGCTTTTGTGTTTTGGGTTATTGCCCTGTTCAACTTGTTTTTTTCCTTTTCTGACAGTCTGGATTCCAGAGCAAAAGCTACCTTCTGTGCAATTTCTCTTTGTATATCAAAAATATCTTCCAATTCCTGATCGTAACTTTCTGCCCACAACTGTCTTTCAGTTCCTGCATCAATCAGACGGACATCAACGCGAACTTCATTCAGATGTCTCTGAATACTGCCTTCCAACAAATGAGAAGCCAGTAATTCCTCACCAATTTCTTTAGCGGAAAGGACTGAGTTTTTGTACTTGCCGGATGAGGTGCTGGAAATGACATTCAGATCTGCTATACCTGAGAGGTTTGTTGTAATAGCTCCTGCCACTCCTTCTATAAAATATTCATTTTCTTTATCTTCACTCAGGTTTTTAAAGGGTAGTACGGCAATGGAATTTTCGCCAGGCTGTTTGGAATACGAAACATTTTTGTCAGAAAGAGGCTGAAAGATAAAATAAGCCGCAACCAGCCCTGTCATTACCAATAAACCTGCTATAATTCCTTTTCTGATGAATTTATCAGATCTTTCATTCTTATTTTTGACGTGAATGGCAACATGGTTTTTACTCAATTTATTCTTCACTCCGCTTGGAAGATATCCAAAGTAATCTGTGAAGCAGGAAGTGAAATAGCTGGGACTGCTAAAACCAACTTTAAAAGCCGTTTCAGAGACCGTTAACCCTTCATTTTCCAGGTAGTCCAGCCCTCGTCGCAATCTATATTCACGGATAAACTGACTCACGGATTGGCCGGTATTTTGCTGCAATTTACGGTGAAGGTTTGACCGGCTCATCGACATACTTTCGGCCAATTCCTCTACCCCAAACTGCTCATTGTTTAAATTTCTTTCAACTTCCTGCTCTAATTTTTTGATAAAAGCATCACCACTTTTATGATAAAAATTATCGGAGTGTTGCGAATTGCCGGCCATCTATCCAAAAAGTTTATTCCTTTAAATTAACAAAATGAACGGGAAATATCCTCATCCTGACACAACCTAACCATCTGTTTTTAGTTTAAGCACTAAAACCCTCATCCTTATGATCTTTAACGGCCGTGAAGTCCCCTCTCCCGCTATAGCAAAAATCAGCTTTGCAAAGATTTTTGAATCGTTTGAGGTAATTGCCAAAGAGTCTGACCCCAACATATCGAATTACGCAAAACAGATCCTGGAGATAAAGAGAAAATATCCATTCTTATACGATGGATTTGATGACTCCACCTTATTGGAAAAACATACTTCTGAAATTCAACAGGTTATTCGGGTTCTTTTTCCTGATATTCTCTCTACCAATGAGATAAAGGCAATCATGCCTCCGTTTAATTTCGCTCCAATCCACCTGTCCAAACGATTCCGGAATATCATGGAACAGGCCGGGGATGGTTTTAAAATTGAAATGAAGGGATACGACGACAAGTCATTCTACATTTATACCTGTGCGGCCATCCTGAAAATGTATTACAACTATCCCATTGATACCTCTTCCCGGACATTGATCGAAATACCTGATAAACAGTCAAATATTATCAGGACATATCGGTTGGCGCTAAATGCGGATATGATCGAAATGGTCCCTACAGACAAGTCAATCGATATTACAGAGGAAATTTACCTGGAATTGATGGATAATTTTGAGAACATCGATCTGTGGAAGGAAAGATTCCCGCCAAACAGCTGGATCATGCGGGGAGTTGGCGTTGCTAATCTGACGGACGTAACCACTGATGCATCATTAAGCGACATTACTTCAAACCTGATCCTTAAGACCGAAGAATCAATTGAAAAAATCGAAGAAAGCATAAAGAGGTTGTTCAAGATCAATGACCTTAAAATCGGATTTCTCAATTACGAAAATGATTCATTCCTGGCTGTCCACAAGGGAAATATCTCCGGAATGATGATCCATGATAACGAGGTGCTGAAGTGCTGCGATACGCTATGTGGGAATAGCTATAAGAGCCTCATCGATTTTAAAAAACCACTGATTGTTCCGGATGTTGATAAATTTTATATACAGACGCAGAGTAAGCTGGCCCACATCCTTAAAAAAAGTAAGCTCAAGAGTTACATTATAGCCCCATTGATCCATGATGATGAAGTATTAGGCTTTTTAGAGCTGGGAGCTTCCCAGCCTTATCAGCTTAGCAATGCGGTCATGACGAGACTTGAATTGATGATGCCCATTATTTCCATGGCGGCAGCCAGGTTTAAGAATGAGGATAAGAACAATGTTGAAGCTATCATTCAGCAGGAATGCACGACTATTCACCCATCTGTGAAGTGGAGGTTTGAAGAAGAAGCCAGGAAATATCTCTATCATCAGAAGCATAAAGAAAGGATGACATTCAGCGATATAACCTTTAAAGAAGTGATCCCACTGTACGGTCAGCTGGATATCCGCGAATCGTCTACAAAGCGAAATGAAGCGGTCAGACACGACCTGATGAAGCAAATGAATGAAGCGCTGAAAGTGGTTAAAAAAGCACATAAAAAGTCAAACCTTCCCATTTTTGAATCACTCATTTTCCAAATCGAGCTTCACAAAAGGGAACTGGACAATGGGTTGTTTGCAGGCAGTGAACACAAGCTGATAGGATTTTTGAAATCGGAAGTTTACCCGGTATTTGAACATTTAAGCAAATCGGATAGTGAGCTTAAAAAGCTGATCGACCAGTATAAAAACAAATTAGACCCTGAGTTTGATACGATATACAATAAAAGAAAGGATTTTGATGAATCGGTGACCAGGGCCAATTTCCTGCTTGCCAATTTCCTTGATGAAAAGCAGGTAGAAGCTCAGCAAATGTTCCCACACTACTTTGAGCGTTACAAAACGGATGGTGTGGAGTACAACATGTACATTGGTCAGTCCATCGCCAAGCGACATAAGTATGATGAAATGCATTTGCGAAATCTCCAATTGTGGCAATTGATTACCATGTGCGAAATGGAGATAAGATTCAATGATCTGAAAAGTGAACTACCTACGCATTTGGAAATTGCCTCTTTAATATTGGTTTACAGCACACCGCTTGCGGTACATTTCCGCATGGACGAGAAGAAATTTGATGTGGAAGGCGCATATAATGCACGATATGAGATTGTCAAGAAACGGATCGATAAAGCACACATAAAAGGCACCAATGAACGAATAACCGCTCCCGGTAAGGTCACGATCATTTATTCACGTGAACATGATGCGGTTGATTATCGAAAATACATACAATTTCTGCAATTCAAGGGATATGTACTTGACACGCCCATAGAAGACTATCAGATAGAAGACCTTCAGGGAATTACAGGTTTACGTGCCCTTCGATTTGATATTAATTACGACAAAAAGAAACCTTCGGGAGACTTCATTGATGTCGAAGAAATTATACAGTCGATTGAAAGCCAGAATTGATTTAGAAAGTTATTTAGGTTTTTTTGATTGAATATTCCTATCTTCTATTCATAATCAAACCTAAATCGCAATGAGTACTTCTTTAAAAATCAATCACCTGGCGATACTGGTGTGTGTCGTCGTGCTTTTCGGTCTCGGATTTTTGTGGTACGGACCACTTTTTGGCGAACCCTGGATGGAAATGGTAGGCCTCGACATGGCAACCATTGAAGCCAATCCTCCTGGTGCAGGCATCTGGATTACAAATGTCGTTTCGACAGTCATCCCGCTATATGTTCTTGCCTGGTTGTTTACTCAATTGAATGTACGCTCGGGAATCCGGGGAGCCGGAATCGGTCTATTAATTGCTTTTGCTTTCGTTTTTCTTTCAAAAATGACGGGCGACATGTTCGCACAAATGCCTTATGCATTATCGTGGATCACAGGAGGATATGATATGGTAGCTCTTGCTATTTCGGGATTCATCCTGGGAGCATGGACGAAAGAGACTATAGAAGAGTAGGGATACTCTGTAACGATTCAAATGAAAAAATCTAATGTAGAACAAAAGATGTATTCGGTAATCAGCGATCGGTCACCTGATTACTGATTACCAATCACCATTTGCTGACTCACTGATCACTGTTTACCGTTCACTGACTCACCTTCACTGCTTATTCACTTTCCCTAAATGCATAATTGCATCACCCTGGTGGACCAGAGGATTGTGATTGAGCCCAATTACATAACCGGAAACAGGCGATTTAATATCCACCTTGTAATCCCCAAAAGGATCATTTAGGCTTCCTACTATTTGATTTTTGCTTACTTTCTCTCCGTAATTCACATTGGTTAAAAATACACCCGAGTTTTTAGCCCGGACCCAGGAGGAACTTTTAATGACCTTGTTAGACTGATCAGGTGGATTGGATGTTTCTGTCATCTTAAGGTATTGCATCAACCGCAATGTTCCTTTGATTCCTTCATTGATGGCAAATTCGTCAAACCTGGCGGATTCTCCCCCTTCATACACCAGGATCTTTTTCCCCAGTTTAGCAGCGGATTGCCGAAGGGACTTCGGCCGGTAGGTGGAATCAAGCGTAAATGGCGCACAAAAGGCTTTAGCCAACTCCTCATTTCTAGGATCTTTTAACATACAACGCACCTGAGGATAGTTAGAACGATCAGCTCCTCCCGTATGAAAATCAACACCATAATCAATTTTGGGAATAATGTCTTTCATCAGGTAGTAGGCAACCCTGGAAGCGAGAGAACCATTTTTGTTGCCAGGAAATGACCGGTTGACATCTTTTCCGTCAGGTACATATCTTGAAAAATGGATAAATCCATAGATGTTAAGGATAGGAATACAAATGGTCGTTCCGATCAATGGTTTGTTCAACCCTCTTTCGATGATGCGGCGAATGATCTCTGATCCATTAATCTCATCGCCATGCAATCCACCCATCAAAAGTAAGACCGGTCCTTCTATTTTTGACCTGGAAACGGTTATAGAAATATCAATGGAAGAATGTGAAGGTAATTTGGCAATATTTACTTCGATTTTCTTTTCCTGACCAGGAGAAATTTCGGTGCCGTTTATTTTCATGGTTTAGCAGTGGCCTTTTTCTTCTTATTCCGCTTTTTTGCGGCACTTCGCTCAATGTATTCCACAATTTTGCCTGCAATGTCTACTCCGGTGGCCTTCTCAATCCCTTCCAATCCAGGTGATGAATTCACTTCCAATACAAGAGGGCCACGTTTTGATTGAAGCATATCGACGCCCGCGATATCAAGTCCCATACTTTTTGCGGCGGTAAGAGCTGTTGACTTTTCTTTCCTGCTTAATTTAATGACTTGTGCGGATCCTCCTCTGTGAAGGTTAGACCGGAATTCTCCCTCTTTTCCCTGGCGCTTCATGGCTCCTACTACCTCTCCATGAACAATGAAAACCCGGATATCTGCCCCGCCTGCTTCCTCGATAAATTCCTGCAGGATCACCCTTGTCTTTAGACTATCAAATGCCTCGACAACAGATTTTGCCGC
The DNA here is from genome assembly GCA_913057175.1 of uncultured Cytophagales bacterium. Taxonomy (GTDB): domain Bacteria; phylum Bacteroidota; class Bacteroidia; order Cytophagales; family Cyclobacteriaceae; genus CAJXNP01. The sequence goes on along the minus strand of CAJXNP010000009.1, from coordinate 132,771 downwards.
CTTATCGGTTTCAGCCAGGACAACTCCCAGACCTTGTGTCCCTTCCAACAGTTTAATGACCACCGGTGCATTTCCTATGTGCCTGATCACACGGTTTTCCTCCTTGCTGTAATTCGTAAATGCTGTTTTGGGCATACCTACTCCCGACCTGGAAAGGATTTGAAGACTTCTCAGCTTATCCCGTGAACGTGTAATGGCCTGCGATTCCACTGCGGTGAACACATGCATCATTTCAAAGTGACGGACAACAGCCGTCCCATAAAATGTGACCGATGCGCCAATCCTTGGAATAACAGCATCGATGTCATTCAGGTTTTCGCCTTTGTAAAAGATGGCAGGACCTTTTTGATCCATGATGATGTCACATTTTAAATGATCGATGACCACGGATTGATGGCCATGCTGTTCGATAGCTTCGACCAATCTCTTGGTTGAGTATAATTTTGGATTTCGTGATAGTACGGCAATTTTCATTTTACCTGGTGTTTAGCTTTGTGTGAAACATTTTTTAATGACACATCTACAATAAACTTTTTTCTCAGAAACTTCCTCCCAAGCAAAACCGGATATTTCATCTCCTGCCGGTCAGTTAATGAGAACTGTGTAGTAAAGTTATTATCGAATATTGTCAGACGTGTTTTGATCGTATATCTGTTTTCTACTTGTCCGCTAGAGCTCTTTACTTTTTTCTCATTGAATTCTGAAAAGTAAAAATACCTGTCTTCGTATTCCGGATGCGATGGATCCAATAATTTAAATCTAAGAGTTTCCACATTGTCTTTCATCATTAATTCAATGTGATGACAATGTAATGCATTACCATAAGCGCCTGTATCAACCTTAGCTTCAATGCCCGTCAATTGCAAATCCGGCAAGTCAATTACATCTCTTCGGCCAATGATCTTCATATATTTCTCAAACACTGACAATTCATTGGAAATATATCAAGGAATTCAGGTTACTGCAAATAACAATTTGAAGTATAATCAGACCATTGGACAATTATTGACCCCAAAACCTCCTTAAAATCTGATGTTAATCCTAGCAGTATGAACATTATAATATAAGGAAAAATGATCATTTTTTCAGATAATCTTACAATCACCTCCGCAGAAATATATTCCATGAGAACGATATATTTTTCTACAAAATGATCAAATCATGGGTTAAAATCAGAAAACCTATTGCAATTCTTTCATTTAAAAATGAAATTTTTACAAAGAAATAATTTGGGGATTATGTTACAAGAAACCTGACTTTTATTGAAAATTGTAAATTGGACGATGCATCAATAAAATCTATGTACGGCAAGAGGTGGTTAACTTTTTTGATTTTTTTGACAGGTGCTCAGCTAACATTTGGTCAAGAATACATACCGGGAAGGGAAATAATTTGTCCTTTGGATCCCCATGAAAATGAGTTTAAGATAGAAAGCCCGATCAAAAGGTCGGATGGCGAAGTTTCATTCCTTCGACTGCACACGGCAAACATTGTCGTCAACTATCATGGTTTTACTCCTGAAGCGCAACGTGCCTTTCAATATGCTGTGGATATCTGGGCTTCTTTGCTTGAAACAGACGTTCCTATTTACGTTGATGCCCATTGGCGAAGCATGGGTTCTAATGTGTTGGGATCATCCAGAACAACTCGCTATTACAGAAATTTTGATAATGCTCCTATTCCGCTGGTGTATTACCCCGTCGCTTTAGCTGAGAAACTTGCTGGAAGAAATCTAAACCCGGTTGGGGAAGCCGATATTTCTACGACCTTCAATAGTGATTTTTCCGGTTGGTATCTGGGGACTGATGGGAATAGTAGCGGGAGATACGATTTTGTAACCATAGTCCTACACGAGTTGGCACATGGTCTGGGATTTTCTGCTAGTGGTGTGACTTATGATGAGAATGGAAGTGACTGGACATTAGGTAATGGAGCGCCGGGGATGTATACCCCTTTTATTGAAAATGGCAGTGGAAGGAATATTTTGTTTGTTCCGAATAACTCATCTGAGCTGTCGGATTACATTCAGAGCAATAATCTCTTTATTGGGACCAGCTCTATAGAATCTGCAAATGGTGGCCATCCGGCAAAATTATATTGCCCTCTGACTTATGATAATGGAGCAAGTCTTTCGCACTGGGATGATGCTACTTTCAATAACACGGAAAACGCCCTCATGACACATGCATTGGCCCGAGGAGAATCCATTCACGATCCCGGACCAATAACCTTGGGTTTATTAAAAGATATGGGGTGGTCAACACCTGTTGCACCTGTCAATGATGACATTACTGTAACCGATTTTACATTGTCTGATGATTCCATCACACCGGGTGGAGAAGTCAATTTAACATGTAACCAACAGTACAACGGACCAACTCCTAATTCAAGCCTGGGAGATCCTTCTGTTGGATACTATCTTTCAAAAGATATTTTATTAGATGATGCTGATGTGTTTTTAGGTGACGATCTGTCAACTTTAGGAAGTGATATGAGATCCGAATCTGAAAATGAATCCGTAACCATTCCTTTAAATACTGTTCCCGGAGATTATTTTATCCTTTTTGTAGGTGATTATCTGGATGTTGTTGATGAGATCCATGAATCCAATAACGTCGAATATCTTTCCCTGACCATCGAGCCTTTCTTTCTCACCGTCGATCCGGCAAATCAAAATGTTCCATCAGAAAGTGGAAGTTTTAGTTTTGCTGTGGACACGAACCTGGATATTTTTACCATTTCGGAAGAATCAGATTGGTTCGAGGCAACAGCCATTGATGATGAAATTACGGTTAATTATGAATCCAACACATCGCTCCAGCCAAGAACAGCTGAAATCATCGTTTCGGGATCTTCGGTATCCGATGTGATCATATCAGTTATACAAGAAGCAGGAGATCCATATTTAACGGTATCACCTCATGTCAAAAATGTTGGTTATGAAAGCGGATACGTAAAATATTTTGTCAATACCAATCTTCCTGAATTCCAGGTAACTTCAGCTAATAGTTGGTTAAGCTTGACCAAAACGCAAGATTCTATTCTTGTTGGTTTTAATGAAAATAAAACCTTAAACGAACGAACAGGTCGCATTGTAGTTTCAGGAAATAATGCTTCGGATGTTGAAATAAGGATTGTGCAGGAACCCGGGCTACCCTTTCTTACAATCAATCCCGACTCCAAAACAGTTAATCATGAAGGTGGAAATACCACTTTTTCAGTTAATACCAATCTTCCTACATTTAATATCAGCTCGGAGGCCCCTTGGTTAAGTCTAAGCAAATCAGGAAATGAAATAACTGCCGAAGTATCGGAAAACACGGCAATTACATCAAGAAATGGAACCATAAAAGTTAGTGGAAACGGGATTAGTGAGCAAATTTTGTCCATTACGCAACAAGCTGCTCCAGCATTTCTGAATGTGTCAAAGACATCGGTCAATGCGCCCAACACCTCAGGTTCTTCAACATTCGATGTCTTAACTAATTTACCTGATTTTAACATCGATGTGGATGTCAATTGGCTTGGGTTATCCATTAGCGATAAAACCATTACTTTGAATTATCCTGCAAACACAACAATTAATTCAAGACAAGCGAAAATTAGTGTTTCGGGTAATGGCGTTCCCGTAAAAATTATCACCCTTACCCAGGCAGCAGGAGATCCATTCCTGACAGCAACTCCTGTATTTCGAAATGTCGGATATTCCGCAAGCTCAACCAGCTTCTCAGTCGAAACAAACCTTTCAAATTTTCAGATTCAAACATCAAGCAACTGGCTGACCTTAACTAAAAATGGAAATAAAATCCAGGTAGATGTAAAGGAGAATAAAACGATCAAGGAGAGAAAGGGAAAAATAGTTGTTTCCGGAAATAGCGTTGCGAATGTCGAATTGACCATTCGGCAGGCAGCAGGATTGCCCTTTTTAACGATTAGTCCGTCATCAAAAACAGTTGGTCATCAGCAGGGTGAAACTTCCTTTTCCATTAGCACTAATCTTTCAAATTTTGATATTTCTTCAAATGCGGGATGGATAAATGCGAGTCGATCCGGAAATGAAATACTGGTTAATTTCAACAAAAACAATTCTATTTCTCAGAGAAATGCCTCCATAAAATTAATTGGAGATGGAGTGAGCGAAAAAAATATAGCTATTACCCAACAAGGAGCTCCGCCTTATCTGAACGTGTCGACAAACAGAATTAATGCCAACAAGGGAAATGGTTCGGCCAGCTTTCAGGTCAATTCAAATTTGCCAACTTTTGATGTAGACGTAAATGTAGATTGGATTCAATTTACAAAAAATGGCAAGACCATCAACCTAACATATGACGCCAATCCAACTGTTGCGCAAAGGCAGGGAAAGATCAACATATCGGGTGATGGAGTAAGTAGCAGAGTAGTAACATTGGTACAGAAAGCAGGTGATCCTGTTTTGGAAATAAGCAACCTATCAAGGAATATTTCTTCTGAGCAGGAAACACTTACTTATTCAGTCAACACAAACTTGTCCGATATCACCCTTTCTGAAAATGCAGATTGGTTGGAAGTTGTCAGCAAGTCAACCAAACAGATCAAAATATTATGTAAAGAAAACCTCAGCATCTACAAGCGCACTGCAACAGTAATGGCTTCCGGAGCTGGTCTGGAGGACATTCAATTAAAAATCGAGCAGGGTGGCGCTGAACCTTATCTGGAAATCGGGTCTTTTGCAAAATCTGTTGATCACTCAGCGGGATCACTAAACATTAATATCCACACAAATCTGCCCGATTTGCAGGTTTCTTCAAATGAATACTGGATTAGCTGGGAAATGGGAGCATCCATTTTAATGATAGATTATGAAGAAAATGAAGAGATCGTACAGCGGGAAGGTGAAATAATACTTTCAGGTGAAAATATATCTGATCAAATCATTTCTATCACCCAGGTTGGAGCTCCGCCATATCTCACTGTTTCTGAAAAAAGTTTGGCTGTTGAAAAGACTCAGTTACAAAAATCACTTACTATATCAACCAACTTATCTGAATTTGAAATCATTGAAGATATCGATTGGATCAATATTCATTGGGATGGAACAACTCTACTGATGGAAATTGATGAAAATAAAACCATTTTTGAAAGATCGGGAAACTTTAGCTTATCAGGTAAAAACGTTGCTGATGTTATTATTAGCATTTCGCAACAGCAAGGTGACCCTTTTTTGGTGCTTACCAGTGATAATTTAACTGTACCTCAACAATCAGGTGATGCAGCTATTCCAGTAGAAACCAATCTGCCTGAAATAGAGCTTCACACTGAAAACGATTGGCTGGAGGTGTCTGTGCTGGATCAGAATATAAGCATCACTTTCGATGAGAATTCAACGTTTGAAACCAGGCGGGGAACGGTACTTGTATCCGGCAGTTATATGGCCGATCAGGTTATTACCATCAGTCAGGAGGCAGCAATCCCATATCTGGAATTACTGACGAAAACACTGGATATTCATGCAGCAGGTGGAGAATATGAAGTTGTATTTGAAACCAATTTAGCAGATCTCAACCTTGCTACGCAAGCTGAATGGATTCACTTTATATTAATGGAAGGATCGATACTCGTTACTGTTGATGAAAACCAATTATTCGAAGGTCGACAAGCCGATTTGACGATTAGCAATTCTCACATTGGAGAAAGAACTGTGACACTTACACAACAAGCCACTGCCCCATACCTGTCTGTTAGTGGGAGCGAAATATTCCTGGAATCTCATGCGGGGGAACACACTTTTGATATAGTGACCAACCTTGCTGATTTCTCAGTTACGTCAGAAGCCGAATGGATAACAGTAGACATTGAAAATCATTCTATTCATCTAAATTTCGACGAAAATGATTCTTTGAATGACCGTTCGACCAGTCTATTTATTCAACATGAAATGATTGACAACATCGTGATCCTGATCCATCAACGCGGAACCGTCATTACTTCATTGCTCACTGAAATCAGCCAATCATTTGTCGCCTACCCCAATCCTGTTCGAGATAGATTATGGATTGACATTCCCGATCAATACTTATCCTCAGATATTATACTTTCGCTTCACGACATCAGTGGGAAGAAGCTTATATCAAATACAACTAATTATCTTAGTCAAAAGACATTGGAATTGGAGTTGGGCAGTTTTAAAAATGGTATTTATCTACTGTCAATTTCCGATGCTGATAACACCCTCCTCTTTCATTCAAAGGTGGTTGTGAAATAATTCTTCTCACAGATAGGAACTCGATAAATTTTGTCGTTCAAATAGTTAAGACACAATCTTCCTGGTAATTTGAATTCGAAAAAAGATCGTAAAATTCTGACATGACAATCCAATGTTTAAAGGGATCGTTGATTTTGAAGGTAAATGGTTGAAGACAGCTTGATTATATTGCTGAAAACATGGGAGTAGACATAAATGAAAAAAGCATGCTAAAACATGTGATGGAAGACATGCCTTTTTCGAGTGATATTTTTTGCGAAGTATGCCTTGAAGCTAATCTCCTATTTCGGCCTGTACCCAGACCAGATAATTAATTTCCTTCATATTGGTAAAGGTCCGTATTTCAACGGCTCGGCGGAGCTTTCCTTTTATATTTGTTGTATCAAACATTAGTGTGCCCTTCTTTGTATCTCCTGGTTTAATTTTACCTGCATCTCCTTCAGGAAAATCAGCCTTCAGGCAGGCACACAATTCATTCACCGTGGTGATCTTAACGTAATTGTCAGAATCATTCTTAAAGGGGATCTCCACCGTTCGGACTTCGCCGGTTTTTATCTTTCCGAGATCGAAGAAAAATTCATCTGTATAGTAATCCTTGTAGATATTGTCCTTGGGAATACCACGGGCAGAGAGGTAGGCTATATAGCTTTCCTCACCAAAATACTGAACATCTATGTCGCTTTCATCTACAAGGGAAACTTCAGTATGCGTTTGTCCAAAGGAATAACTTGTCAATAATAAGAATAGAATTAGCAGAGGGTGTAATAATGTGTTTTTCATTCTAGTGCTGTTTATTTATGAGAACGATTAAATCAATTTACTATTAAATAGCTTGATAATCTTTTTGAATTGTAAATTTCCATTACATCAGTGTAGGATTGCCTTAATCAGTCAGCTTGTAACCCACCCTTTCATCTGTTAAAATTAGTACAAAATCACTTCCTCTTCCATCAGACCATGGGGCTAATTCCGGACGATCCGTTTTCTTGTATTTTCCAATTTCTTTAACCTGACCATCACGGGGATTAAGCCAATAAGCTAAAATATTCTCTGCTTGCATTTTCGACAAGTCAATTGAAATAGGCTTCCCCATCGGAGTGTAGGCAATAATGTAATCTTTCTTTTTACCAATTGAACTTACCATAAAAGCTGAATCCTCGGGGTTGTTGTTCAGAATAATTGAAGGATCATATTCCATTTCCTGCCAGGCAAATGTTTCCAATAACTCCTTTAAATGCCTTATGTCATTTGCCCCCGGCAAATCCAGGGATTCTTTCCAATATGACCGGGCTTTTGAAATCGGTTTTCTATCTGCGCTAAACATCTGCCAGATATCATGACATCCATAGGTATAACCTGCAGCTCCGGTCAGCATAGTCCAGTACGCAGAAGTACGAACATCCGAATCATCCATCCACCCGAAAACTTCAGGCTTGAAGCGATTTGGATGATTTTCATAACGGGGTTCTCCATTGATCACTGGTCGTACCTGGTTTATTCTCCTGCTCGCTAAAACAAATTTATAATCCTTAACACGTCTGTCATGGCCACTTTGGAACATGTCAATGTCGAGCCAATCTTCATCAAAGTAGTCTGTAGCCTTTTTTCCACCGGACGGATGATAGGTGATTAAATGTAAATTATCAGCTTTCCTTATTCCATTTACCATTCCACGAATGATCCTTTTATCTTCTTCATCCTCAGGCCATCGGTCGCCACCCATTATCCAGACGATGTTGTTACTGCCGGAATATCGATGAGCCAGCATCTTGCCATATGTCTCTGCATTGAACGGTGTAAAAATCTCAGGTCCCACACCCCATGCTTTATTAAATTTATCCCCCCAGGTAGGCAGTAAACCGACGTACAACCCTCTCTTTTCGGCTTCCTGGATTACAAAATCTACGTGTCTGAAATAAGATTCATTCCATTTTGTAGGTTCATTATTGACAAATGGCAGATCACCATTTGCATTGGGGGTATTCAATCCATCCAATTCAGCTAAGATTACGGCCTGAATAACAGTAAAGCCCTTGGCCGCCCTGTCATCAAGATATTGGATGGTTTCGGCTCTGTTCAATCGATGGAATAATTCCCAGGCCGTATCGCCCAACCATAAAAATGGTTGATCATCTTGTGTAAGCAAATACCTGTTATCCTCACTGATTTTCAATAGTGGTAGTCTGTCACCCTGTGAAAAACCGGGTAGGCAATGAAAAATGACTACAATGAAAAAAGGGTATAATATTTTCATATATTTGTTTGGTTTACAGTTGATTACTATTATCTATTTAAAGTAATAAACAAATGGTTTTTATACAAAATATTAATGGGCAGAATTCCCGTAGTTCACCTTTATGCTTGAACGCGTAAATAAATTTTCCACCAAATTCCCTAAGGTATATTAGTTCTAATACCCTCTCTGACAATGTGTAAATGATAAAATAATCCCTAGCCACCTAAAATGCAAAAAAAGAAAACAAAATGACGAATAAAAAAGGCAAGATCTATTGAATAACTAATGCAAATAAATATATTTATTAAACCAAAACCACACCTTAATAGCTTACATACCGCATTGCCTTATTTGCCTAATTATACCTACATATTTGGGTAAAAAATTCCACAATCATTTTCATCAAAACTTTAAAATCTCGCAAATAACTCACAAAAAAGGATTTGGCAGGATTTTATCATTTAAGAAGTCATTGATAACCTAAACTATAAAATTATGTTACGTTGGACCGTTATATTTCTAGTTATTGCTCTGATTGCCGCAGTTTTTGGTTTTGGTGGTATTGCAGCAGGTGCGGCCTCGATTGCAAAGATCATTTTCTTTGTATTTCTGGTGCTATTAGTAATTAGCTTAATCGCTCAATTGGTGAAAAGATGACGTGAATGAGGATTTATGATGATATAAGAAAAAGGCCGGTAAACAGGCCTTTTTCTTTTGGTTCTAAATTCATATTCCTTCGGGAATTGTGAAGTAAAATGTGCTCCCTTTACCAGGTTGGGATTCCACCCAAATCGATCCATTGTGAAGTTCTGTTACTATTTTATGGCACTGAGCAAGACCTAATCCATAACCTTCGTATTCTTCACGATTGTGAAGTCGTTGAAATAGTTTAAATATCTTTTCCGAATGCCTGGTGTCAATCCCAATTCCATTGTCAGCAACACTAAATTTCCAAAGGCCATTTTCCAGTTCTGAGTTTATTTCAATGACAGGTGATTCTTCACGACGGAATTTCAGTGCATTGCTGATCAGGTTTTGAAACAGGATCCTCATTTCCATGTCATACCCCATTACCCCAGGCAATTTTCCTATGGTAATTTTAGCTTTCGAATCCTTTATCCACAAGCTCAGATCATCTTTAACTTCGTTAACAACAGATTGGCAATCGACTTTTTTCATTACAGCTTGTTTGCCTATCCTTGAATATTCCAACAAACTTTTAATTAAGCTGGACATACGATGGGTCCCACTCTGTATATATTCCACATACTTTTGGATCTCAGGATCCTGCTGGTCCTCAAGCTTACTGGAAATCAATTCAACAAAGCCTCTTATGGTGTTAAGGGGCTCCTGAAGATCGTGAGATGATATATAAGCAAACTGTTCCAGTTCCCTATTCTTTCGCTCCAGTTCATCCAAATATTTCTGATTGTTCTCAGCCTTCTTTAGCTCCGTATTATCCGTATGACAACCAATCACCACTGATGGCTCACCATTTTCATCCCACTGAACAATATTTCCGGAACAAATCACCCAGACGATCGATCCATCCCGATGCAAAAACCTCGCTTCAATCTTATATGGGGACACTCCATTTGTTTCAATATGTTTTCCCAGTTTAGCATAGGCATCCGGCAGATCTGAGGGATGCATAAGTTTATTGATTGTCTCAGATGAATTTTCGAGCTCATCATCCTTAAATCCAAAGGTTGACTTCAACTTAGGGCTTAGGTACATCTTGTCCTCTTTAATGTGCCATATCCAATAGCCGGCTAAAGTGTTCTCAGTGATGCTTTCAAAAAATGATTCTTTAATTTTCAGCTTTTGATTAACTTTTTCGAGCTCTCTTTTAAGTCGCTTTATTTCGTCCTTATCAGAAATGATTTGTTTATTCATAGTTAAAGGTCGGGTTTGATTAAAAATGAGTGAAACAAATAAAAGGAATAATTAAATTATGGTTGATCATTCAGAGTTTAAGAAAACAACTAAGGTTTCCCTCAAAAAAGAAGGATACCAATTATCTTTTATCTAATAATATAAAAAATAACCAAAAATTTCTAAAGTATGAAGGAGTCAGACATCAAATCGAGCTCCTTTTTTCAATTCGTTCTGATATTTGTTTTCATCAAACCGGTATAAAAAAGGCCTTTTATGAGGCACTCCTTCCCTCCTTTCTTCCAACCTTCGGAAAATGTCAAACCGAAGCATTTTTTTTTGAAAATGGCTTCTTTCCAAAGTCTTATCAAGGATGATTTCGTACATTTTCTGTAATTCGGGCATCGTAAATTTATCAGGAAGGAGATTAATACCTATTGGATGATTTCCGAGATTTTCCTTTAATGCTTCATAGCCTTTTCTCAAAATATTATCATGATCCATCAACATTTGAGGTAAGTTGTGAATATCCACCCATTGATACTCCTGTTCCAGCTCACCTCCAGTTGGTTTAAATTTGTTGACGTCTATCAGGGCATAATAGCAAATAGAGATAAATCGTTTATTGGCCCAATGCCCTTCAGTCCATTCAATACCCAGGCTTTCACAAATTCTTCTTACATCATCCGGGAAGGACCGTTCGGAATTCCCTGTTGTCATAAATTGCTTCAGGTAGATATCGGTTAATCCAGTTCTGGATTTTAGAACATGCAAGGCCGCATCCTCGATGGATTCATCCTTTTCAACGTACCCTCCAGGCAATACCCAGCTCTCTGTACCTGTTACCTTCAACAACAATGCATTCAGGGAGTTATCTGTCAAGCCAAATATCACACAATCTATTGATACGTGAGGAAGGTAATTCTCCTCTCCCATTTGAAAGCTTTTTAAGAATTTATTCATAAATCAAATTCCTTTGTGAACAATTGACACAATGAAAGAATTAATTATCTTTGTGGTAAACAGACACAATGATACTATGTTAAATCTTGAATCTCAAATTAATAAAATAGGCATTAGTATTTTATTAATTACCCTGATTAGTTGTTCTACTCAGAACACAACATATAATGACCTCAATCAAAATGGTAAAATGGATCAATATGAGAATCCTGATCTGACCATTGATGAAAGAGTTCAGAGTATAATTGATCAACTCGTTATAGAGGAAAAAATTAATTTGGTAACTGGGACAGGCATGCATATTCCTGAATCTTTTGGGGGATTGCCTCCTATGGAATTCATTGGGGATTCATACCTGATCGTTCCAGGTGCAGCTGGTACCACCTTCCCTATTGATAGAATGGGAATACCTGCCACAATTCTGGCTGATGGTCCTGCAGGACTGAGGATCCAGCCACAGCGGGAAGCTGACAGTTCACAAACCTTTTATTGCACAGCTTTTCCAGTGGCCCGGCTACTTGCTTCCAGTTGGGATGTCGAATTGTTGGAAAGTGTAGGAAAAGCCATGGGACATGAAGTTCTGGAATATGGTGTAGATGTCTTATTAGCTCCTGGAATGAACATTCATCGAAATCCACTTGGAGGTCGAAATTTCGAATATTATTCGGAAGATCCGCTCGTGACGGGTAAGATGGCAGCCGCCATGGTTAATGGTGTCGAATCTCAGGGAGTAGGAACCTCTATTAAGCACTTTGTTGCCAACAACCAGGAAGCCAATCGCTATACCATAAACACCATTGTCAGTAACAGGGCGTTGAGAGAGATCTATCTCCGTCCCTTTGAAATAGCTGTCAAGGAATCGCAACCCTGGACAGTTATGTCATCCTATAACAAGGTGAATGGAGAATATACCTCTGAAAGTCACGATCTGTTAACAAGAGTCTTAAGAGAAGACTGGGGATTTGAAGGATTGGTTATGACCGATTGGCTGGCTGGAAGGAATGCCACCGCACAATTAAAAGCCGGTAACGACCTTTTAATGCCAGGAAGACCGGATCAGCGGGAACAGATTACTTCAGCTCTTGAAAACGGAGAATTAACGGAGGAAGAAATTGACCTGAATCTGACCAGGATACTAAGGTACGTGCTGCAAACCAAAACATTTAATGATTATAATCATTCGGATCAACCCGATTTAAAGGCCAATGCAGAGATTGCCCGGAAAGCCGCTACGGAAGGAATGGTACTACTAAAAAATGACAACGAGGTATTGCCATTGAATGACAAGGTGAAAAATGTGGCAGCATTTGGATTTACATCTTATGAAATTATTACTGGAGGAACCGGAAGTGGTGATGTGAATGAAGCTTATAGTGTTTCTCTTGTTAAGGGATTGGAAGATGCCAGCTTTACCTTTAACAATGAATTGAGGGAAACATATGAAGCTTATATCGTAAAAACTAAAGCTGAACGACCACCAAGAAGAAACTGGTTTGAACCTCAGCCACCTCTCCCGGAAATGAAGGTGACCGATGCATTGGTTCGAAAAAGTCTTACAGGATCCGATGTTGCCCTGATTACAATAGGAAGGAACTCTGGTGAGACTGCTGATGTTAAAGTGGAAGATTTTTACTTGCACAATACCGAGAAAGAGCTGATCAAAAAGGTATCTGATATCTATCATAGAAATGGCAAAAAGGTATTTGTTGTATTGAATATTGGCAGTGAAATAGAGGTTGCTGGCTGGAGAGACCAGGTGGATGGTATATTGCTTGCCTGGCAACCCGGTCAGGAAACAGGACATGCCATCGCCGATGTTTTGACAGGAAAAGTTAATCCATCCGGAAAGCTGACGTCGACATTTCCTGTAAAGTATGAAGATGTAGCTTCTGTTGATAATTTTCCTGGCACACCGGCTGATAATCCGGAAGAAGTGAGATACGAAGAAGGAATTTATGTTGGATACCGAGATTTTCTGACTAATGACAAACCAGTAGCCTATGAATTTGGCTATGGCCTATCCTATACGACTTTTGATTATTCCAATCTTACCGCAAGCTCAGAAGAAGAAATTAGCGAGCAATTGGAAGTAAGCATTGACATAACCAATACTGGCGATGTAGCTGGTAAGGAAGTAGTTCAGCTTTATGTTAGTGCTCCCGAAGGAAAGCTGGAAAAACCAAAAATGGAACTAAGGGCATTTGTCAAAACAAAAACTCTTGATCCCGGTGAATCGCAAACCTTGAGTTTTACTTTACTGCCCAGAGACCTGGCATCTTTTGATGAGGAAATAGCCACCTGGATTGTGGAAGCAGGAGCATACACTGTTCATATCGCAGCATCATCTCTGGATATAAAAGAAAGTAAAACATTTGACTTAAAAGATGGTTTGAATGTAGAGACAGTTAACAAAATATTTACTCCACAATAGATCTATGTAAGGTAATAAAGTGGAATAGTTAGTGCGCAAATAGCCACCTGGTTCAGGTGGCTATTTTTTAATATCGTTACGATTTAAGTTATTAATTACATCAACCCCATATCCTTCGCCTTGTTATAAGCATCAATGGAACCGTGTGCATCCAGCTTCTTCACAATATTCTTCCTGTGCGTCCTGACCGTGTGCTCGCTGATAAACAGCACGTCGGAAATGGATTTGCTTGAATAGCCTTTACCCACATAGTTTAATATTTCAAGCTCCCTTTCGCCAAGAATTTTGTCGAATTTCTCCAACCCATTGAAAAAGGAATACATTTTCTTCTGGCTTGGCCCAAAAAATTTATAGCTCATTCCTGCCAATTCAGTCACATCAGTGATATCTGTCAATCGTCCGAGGGTATAGTCAGGATTGCCATTTTTGTCGACGGCAATGACTGATACAGTCTTAAGAACGGTATGGCCCCTACTGGTTTTATAAATGGATTTTACTTCATCCTTAAACGGCGTTAAAAAGAATTGTCTGGACCCCATTCCCACACACCTTTCGGTGAAAGCACAAAATTTATCAAATTGTTTGTCATGAACCAGGCTCATAAGAGGCTTAAAATCCATGATTCTTTCCTTTTTATCCACATCCAGTAGATTGATATTATCCGATAACTTGTAAATGATTGCCCTTTTACAATCAATTACATAAAAGGCATCGTTCGGATATATCCTGGTCAATATGTCAAATTGTGCCAGATCGATATCAAGGGATTCAGAACTGCAGCCAAATTTCAAATACATGGACTTTAACTGCTCGTTAAATTCATTCAGTTTCATAAGCCACTTTTTAAAAAACCGACGATCTTACTGAATACGGCCTCCGGATCTTCCATCCAGGGCGTATGACTGGCTTGATCAAAAATAAATACCTGGCTGTTCTGTAGCTTTTCGTGCATCCAATCTATATGTTCCTTTGGCATATAGTCATGTTTTCCACCAATGATCAGGCATGACACATCCAATTTTTCAATTTCTCCTTTTCGGTCCCATTCCAACATCTTTCCGGAAAAATTCAGCGGATCAGCCCCGATATAGTGGTTAACCACTTCCCCCGACAGGCTTGAAATTCCACTTACCAATTCCTCCGGCCAGGGATTCACCCGACAAAAGTGTCTTGGAATCCAAAACTCCGACAGCAATGCCACATAAGAATTAAAATCCTGGCTTTCCAGAATACCGTTTCTCTTCTTATGAAATTCTATGGACAATTTCCCGGCAAGTTGATTGATGTTCGCCAGCACTTCCTTTCCGTTGATAAATGGGTTTAGAAAGACTACTCCCATTGGTTTTTGATGATTATTCAATACATAATCAATAATAATGCAATTGCCACTCGAATGACCCAGCAAATAAAAATGCTCAAATCCCAGGTTTTCTACTATTTCGGATAGCTCCTCCACATAGCCATTTAATTCCTGGTAGAAAGCCCTTCCATTGCTGTTTCCTGTGGCAGTAGGATCGTAGGTAACTACCGTAAAATGTTCTGTTGGAACATGATGGTGAAATGCATCCAGATAGATGTGTGAAAATCCAGGTCCGCCCGGAACACAGAGTAAAAGTGTCTTTCCCTCTCCGGATTTTTTGTAAAAAATATCCTCACCGGTAGATAATTTCAAAGTCATGATTAAAAATGTTGTTTACAACGGTTAAAAAATATAGGATTATTTTAATAATTAAATGGTTAATATACAAACAAAAAATGAAGGGAATTAAGCATTTCAATAGCTGGGCGAGAAACACTTGATTTCGTTTAAATCAATTATTTTCCCAGATCTCATGTTCGAAGACCTTAAAAATACCTCTTTTTAGGTATTGAGATTGTTTTTTAATCCTGCGAATTTAGCACAACAGTATTCGGGAATTAAAGTTGTCAATTGGATATTCATTATTAATGACAAGAGTATAATCTGTCTTGATTAGATAATAATGCTATTCCATTTTCAGCCACAGCGTTCAAACATGAAATATAAAAACAATCATTGAATGAGAAGAAAGTTCGGGCTTGTACTTATATCAGTTACAATTTTCATTCTCAGTATGAATTGCAATGAAAAATTGAACACTAAAGTTCAACGGAAAGTTTTAGCAACCCCCAATAACATATTAGAATCTGGCATTATGATTACAATTAAACCAGACATGAACAAGGGAATTTCAATAGTCGATTCCGCAAAAGAAGTAAGACAATTTAAACCTGCTGCTACATCCAGATTACCAAAGAGAAATGAATATGAAATATGCAATATCCAAAAGTTGAAACCAGGCTCTGAGGTGATAATGTTAAAATAAACCCGAAGTTGTTTCAATAGAAGAAAAATTATCCTATCTCCATACAAATCAAAAAAAGCCGGCCAAAAGGGTTGGCTTTTTTTCTGAAAGTTTGGTCGTCCGGCCACTCTAAGTGGTCAGACGACTTTCATGCCTGTGGGTGAATTCCCTCATTCATGAAAGTTTTATTTTAATTGACCATTTATGAACACCTACATGGTCATTTTCGGATACAGCTTAATTCCATATCTTTCATAACACTTTGATTAATAGATTTTTACGTTTAGGGAATACTTATTGACACATAGTCATCTAAAGTATTTGTATGATCAATTATCCACTTAATATCACTATTATGAAGAGATTATTCCTTTGCTCATTTATTTTGACATTTTGCCTCACCGCGGCACTTGCGCAGCTCAGTGATGAAAGAAATGTCGGCTCATTCAACCGAATTAAAACTGGCGGAAGCTTTGATATCTTCGTTCAGCCTGGTAACAATGAAAAAATTCGCATTGAAGCCCGTGAAGGCCCTATCGACAAAATTGAAACCGAAGTCAAGGGAAATACCCTACATATTTATATGGAAGACAACTGGTGGAAGAATTATACCTTCAAAGATGTGAATATTTACATAACGGTTCGGAAGTTGGAAGCAGTCGAAAGTTCGGGATCAGGAAATGTCCGGGTACAAACCACCATCGAAGGAAATGATGTGAGAGTAGCATCAAGCGGCTCCGGGAACCTGATTTGTGAAAAGGCCATCCACTCAAATGATGATCTGGTTATTAGCAACAGTGGTTCAGGAGATTGCAAGATAAGGTCGTCAGCAAATACAGAAGACAACCTAAAAATCAGTAACAGCGGTTCCGGCAACATGGACATCGATGAAATTACAGCAGATGTACTGGATGTGCAGAATTCGGGCTCCGGAGGACTGGAAGTATATGGAGGTCGGGTCAATCATCAGAGTATTGTAATGAGTGGTTCCGGAAATTTGGATCTGGGAAACGTACAAAGTGAAATTTGCCGCATCTCAAAAAGTGGATCAGGAAATGTACATGTTTCAGTCCGTGATGAATTAAGCGGAAATAGTTCCGGATCAGGAAATATCTATCTGAAAGGAACAACTGCAAGAACAAATGTGAATACTTCCGGCTCGGGCAAGATCAAAACCAATTAGCCTTAAATAAGTCGTCAGACCGCTTGATGTGGTCTGACGACTACATATATTCTTAATCAAATTCTTTAAAGTCATAATCAAAGGATCTTTTTGGGTAAAGACCTCTCGAGCCTTCATTAACCAATTTCATCCGCAGCTTATTTTCAAGCATCCGGTAGTGATTAATTGTATTCACCAACTCCATAATTGAGCCATCATCTTTTATTTGATAAAGATCGATAAACGATTGGACTTTCTTTCTCAACAAAGAATTTGCCTGGAAGGATGCTTTTGGTTTAGCAAACCTAATTGGTAATTGAAGAATGTTTCTAAATTTCATCACTCTATGATTAAATGTTCTCCTTCAATAAAAACTCTCCACTGAACAACAATTGTTCTTGTTCCTGATAAGGATGGTATTTTGCTCCCTGTACATCTCGGAACAATCTCTCCAACTGCATCTTTTTGAAATAACCCTGACCACCGACAATCTCCATCGCCTGGGTTACAGTGTCGATACAAGAGTGGGCAACATTTGTTTTACGGGTGATCATTTCATGGCCATTGATCTTGATGGGCTTAAAATCAAAATCATTGGTAATCCTGATCATACTCTCCCAATTTAATCGGGCGTTTGTCAAAGTATTATTCAACTTTCCAATGGCCGATATAAGGTGATCTTTGGGTTTTACAATACCTTTTGCAAACTGAATAGCCATGCTGGCAGCTTTTTCTGCTACTCCCACATAAACAGCCATAATCAATGGCATCGCTACTGTTAGTACCACATTAAATACAGGATGGTACTCTCCTTGTGGCCGGGCAAGAACAATGGCTGAATCCGGAACAAAAACATTTTCCAATTTAGTAGAGTGAGAGCCTGTTCCGCGCATTCCCAGTGTGTCCCAGTTATCCATAACGGAAACACCGTCAGCACCATATGGAACAGGAAAGTGCAAAACCTGCCATCCCTTATCAGGATCTTTATAAGGAGCACTTATGATCATCATATCACCTATTGGTGCCTGGCTGGTAAAATGCTTGGTAGCGGTGACGAGATAACCACCGTCAACTTTGATCATATCTCCGTTTGATTCAAGCCAGTCCTTTGCTCCGGTACTGACAAGGATCAAATTTTTACTGGCTATTTTTCGTAAGGTATCTTCAGCCCCTTGTCCGTTTTTATATTTCCAGACATTAGCAGAGATCAGATGCTGATGCATCGACATGGCCAAAGCTGTGGAACCGCAGTATTGACTAATAATGCGCAATATATCACACATCTCACTGTGCGACATCCCCCCTCCTCCCAGCTCTTCCGGGATCAATGCTGAAAAATATTTAAGCTCCTTTAATTCCAGATAGTTTTCTTTAACAAATGAACCATCACGGTCATGCAAAGAGGCACGTAGTTCAAATTTTTTACCTAATTCGTGGGCCATGTCATGCAGGCTCATTTCCATTACTTCATTTTTCATAGTGGTAGTTGATTTGTTGTTTTAACGTTTACTACAATTTTTTGTGCTTAATGGATAGACAAAACAAATTATTACCGGAATATCAACTTTTTTAAGCAACCATTTGGTTGCTATAATTATTTTTGTTAGTTTAGCAACCAATTAGTTGCGCAATTATTTAATGGAACAATTTATTCGATCACCAAATTTTATCATTATGCAAGACGTATTAAAAAAAGAACAACAAATCAACCATCCTATCAACTTGGTTTGGAATGCCATCACAAAGGCAGAAGAGATATCCTCCTGGTTTATCCAGGCAGAATTTAAAGCGGAAGTAGGCTATAAATATACTTTTACCCACGAAAAAACGACTATTACGGGAAAGGTGCTTGAGGCCAATCCGGTTCATAAATTAGTTTATACCTGGAAAGTTAATGGAACCGATGTTGATACAGTGGTTTCCTGGAACCTCTCTGAAAATGAAAATGGAACATTAATTCAACTGGAACATTCGGGCATTTCCAAATACCCGGGTGAATCTGCCGTTAAAATGTTTGAAAGTTTCAGTGGAGGATGGGATCATTGCATGACAGAATTGGAAAACTATCTCACAAAAATGGTACATGCAAAGTAGAATCAATAAAATTTTCAAAGCAATTGCTGACCCGACAAGGCGTGAAATCTTTCACGTCCTTGTTTTGGCCACTACAGCTCTTTCTATCACCCAGATTGCCGGGCAATTTAATATTTCACGCCAGGGAATTACCAAGCACATTATGCTTTTACACGATGCGGGGATGCTTGAAATTGAATCAATAGGTCGGGAAAAATATTGCCAGGCAAACCTATCTGCTCTTAACGAGATAAGAGACTGGCTGGCATTTTATGACAAATTCTGGGATGAAAGCTTGAAAAATTTGCAAGATTTTCTTGATACGAAAAACAGTTGATCTTGGAACTTGAAATAATTTACCAGGACAACTTTTTTATCGCCATCAACAAACCCAATGGTTTATTGGTTCACCGATCCCCCATTGCCAAAGATGAGTCAGTTTTTGCCCTGCAATTATTGCGGGATCAGGTTGGCCGAAAGGTTTATCCCATCCATCGACTGGATCGGAAGACAAGTGGTGTTTTGATTTTCGCATTTGATACAGATTCACTGAAAACAATGCAAAAGCAGTTTGCAGAAAGGCTAATTAAGAAGAGTTATCTGGCGCTTGTACGGGGATATACTGACGATTTAGGTTTGATCGATTATCCTCTAAAAAGTGAAAAGGGTTCATTACAGGAAGCAATCACCGAATATAAGACTTTGGCAAGAACAGAGCTTCATGTTCCGTTTGGAAAGCATAGCACCTCCCGGTATTCACTGGTTGAAGTCAACCCTCAAACAGGTCGCATGCACCAGATCAGAAAACACTTTGCCCATATTCTCCATCCCATCATCGGTGATCGCCCTCACGGTTGCAACAAGCAAAATCGATTATTCAAGGAGAAATGGAACATGACCATCATGTTGCTTCATGCAGCAAAGCTGAACTTTGAGCACCCTGTTTCAATGAAACCGATCACTATTGCCGCTAAAATTTCACCTGAATTTTGGAGAATGTCCACAATGATGAAATTGAAAATTCCTGAAGATTTTTGCTGAAACAGAGGCACGATTGTACACTCCACTTCAAAAGGGAATTTGGATGGATAATTAGAAATGGCGTTTTCATTTTTCTGAAAGTAAAGGGTTAATTCTTTTCGTGAAATGTCTTGATTTCATTCCATTCGGATTCATAGTCAATTCGCAAGTCCTCGTGAATCGAGTTCAATGACTTATTTATGATCTGCAATTGCCTCTCATACAGGTTCATCATGGCCTTACTTGTGTGAACAGGGATGTTTAGTCCCTTCATTTGTCGACAAAAAAAGATCAGCAATTCTATTTCAGTAGTTTTGATTCCTGAGAATTTAATCTGTTTTTTAATGAACCTCAATGTCTTTCGAATAGTCTTTTTTGCGTAATACAAGCTACTGGTGTTCATCGTGTTCCATGATTCCGTCGCTTCGGATTTGACAGCTTCTATGTAGTCTTGTTCATGATCCGCCTCAAACAATAAATAATTGACAAGCTCTTTGTTTTCTTTTTTATACTTAATAAACGTAAGGTTCAATTCGATCAATTCTTCATTGGAAAGTGTTGTCAATTCCTTTTTTATCTCTGTTACCGTAGCAATTTTCATGGATCAACTTTTCATTCTTTCAGTCATCATTGTTTATTAGTCAGCTTATCAATAAATTATTAATAAAATAGATAGCAAGTGAAAGATAAGTACCTTCAATTAATTGACAAGCAAATCGAAAAACTTTCCGCACAGGATTTTGACCTTGACGCGTGGAAGAGTTCTACCATTTATCTGCTTTCCAGGATTTTCGGCCCCTCCGATCAAAAGATCAATGAGATCAACAACCTGAAAATTGATTACAGTAGTTGGGCTCTCCGGGATTCCAACGCCAAATACAAGCCCATTGAAACCTGTAAAAGAAAAGGGAAAGAAATCCTGGAAATTGCAAAAGATGAAATTGAGCTTTTTGGTGTAGAAAATAGTCACACAAAATTTGACAATAAACTCAAGGAGCTGTTTAATGTGGATCAATATCAACAACTAATTTCCCCTGAAACCCCTGATACATTAAAGACCGAAACGTTAAAATCATTAACAAAAGAAAAGCTGGTTGCCCTGATCAAAATATGCCTTTAAAGGAAATAAAAGGATAATATTTATTAAAAGCTTTCGCTGGCAAAATATCTTTTGGCACGATTTTCACGTTATAACAAGTATAAAAAACTAGTTTAAACTTTAAACACAACGATTATGAACACTACAATAAAAGTTTTATCAGGATTTATTATCGGGGCTTTGGCCGGCGTATCTGCAGGAATTTTAATGGCGCCCTACAGCGGAGATAAAACAAGAAAGAAAATTAAAAAAGAGGTAGATAAATTTACTGAAAACCTGGGGCACAATGTAGAAGAGAGAATAAGCCACCTGAAAGAAGATTACAATAAGAAAGTAGATCAATTGACTGACATGGGAAAAAAAGGAATTGATAAGCTAAAAGATTCCGCTCACGTTAATTAATTGATGCCAATCATGCACAGGTTTAACTACCTGTGCTTCAGTTCTTTTTGTATTTTCTTCTTCATTTTAGCAATGATTATTTTTTCACGAAGACTTTCAGGAATCAGAGACAACACCCGGTACAATCGGCTTACATTCACCCAATATTCTTTTTTTGGATGCTTAGATGATAGCGCTTTTCTAACCGTCACTGCCACATCTTTTGGATGGGATTGTATGTTCGATAATATCCTATCGGTTTGATCCTTCATTTCATTCATTAGTAAAGCATATTTTGAATTCTCTTCAACCTCATTGATGACATCAATCGTTTTATCTAAGAATCCAGTTTTATGTCCTCCGGGACGGATGGTGGAAAC
This sequence comes from uncultured Cytophagales bacterium, assembly GCA_913057175.1. Lineage (GTDB taxonomy): Bacteria > Bacteroidota > Bacteroidia > Cytophagales > Cyclobacteriaceae > CAJXNP01. The sequence continues at coordinate 110,583 of CAJXNP010000009.1, read as the reverse complement.
ATGCATATCCTGTAAAGTAAGCTCCAGCCTGAGCTGATCGGTCCAAAGATCAAACATCGATTTGGACATTCCATAAGCTAAAAGAGGAAGGCCGACCAAAGCGGATTCGCTGCTAATATTGATGATCCTTCCTTTTCTTTTATGCAGTAAGGGAAAGAATTGCTGTGTGACAAATTGGTGGCCCAAAACATTTATTTTGATTAGTTTTTCAATTCTTTCGGGATCCACTTCTGTCAAAGGAAACCGGTCAAAATGACCCGCATTGTTGATCAAAGCATCCAAACCGTCCGTTAACCCTGAGATCACCTCAAAAGCTTTCCGGATACTCTTTGCATCGGTGATATCCAGCAACAAAACATGCGTATGTGGAAGTGTGATTTTGGTCAGCGCCTTCTCATCAATATCCGTTAAAAAGATTTCAAACCCATCCTCAATCAGCTCCTTGGAGATGGCTTGTCCAAACCCTCCTGCTCCACCGGTGATAAGCGCTTTTTTACGACTCATGAATTTTCGCCAGACAATGTTTCCATTACATGCTAGCTAATTCATCAATTTCAATGTCATCTTCAATAACTGAATTGGTGAAATCTGTATTTTCCTGGTTGTCGGCTTCGACCTGAACGTAAAACCGGTTTGCTATTCCCACAACGGAAGTCGATTTCTTGCTTTTTTTCTTGAACTCCTGCCATCCTTTGATCTCATCCGATATTTCCAGTCCTTTCATCATATTTTCAGGCGTATCTACGCTAAACCCTGAAGCATAGGCCGCCATCGCTGTGACAAACATCATTTGAGCGGCATTGTAATCCAAGATATTGATTTCGAGTCGATGCCCATCAGAATTCTCGTAATTCTGGCTGACATTGGAAAACGAACCCATTCCCGCCATATTGGTTGTACCACCATCCAGATCACCAACCTTTTGATAATCTCCAACTGATTCGGGAAGGTATTTTGCCAGATCTTCATAATGCAAGGCTAAGGTATCCCCTTTATCCCGTCGTTCGGCAAGTTTTTCATTGGCTTCTTCCATTTCTTTGGAAATATTATCTGCCGCGTCTGCCAGATTTTTGATATTATTAAGTGAGTCTTTGGCTTCCTTTACTTTTCCTCCGCATGATGCGATGGTCAGGATTATGAAGATAGCAAACGAATTGATAAGTAGAGTTTTCATAGAGCTGTTGATTAGTTTGACGAAAGATAGTGAATTAGATAGTCCTAAAATAATGGTAAACATTCAATTCTGTAAAATCATCTTTCCACATAATCTATACCTTAAATCAAATGATCTACGAGATCCTCCAGGACAATGATTCCTTTTATGGGGAGCTCTGGCTGACCATTGGTGGTGATCAGAATGGCATCCATGAACCAACCACGATTGACTTTGGAATAAGACTCGCGAAACAGCTTTACAGCCTCCGGAAATTTGGCATTTTCTGATAGTAAGGCGAAGTTCCTTTGGTGCTCCATGTACGATAACACTTCACCAATTGGCGCTACTTGAAAATTATCCGGATGAGTTGCTGAAAACCACCAGCTGATCGTATTGGTGTTTAATACGTTTATGATTTTTCCATTTTCAACTACGGGAATTTGCGAAATCTTGTGCTGCCAAAAGAGACTCAAAACCTCGCTAATCTTATCCTGAATTCCAGCCGTTATTATTTTCTTGTTAAACAATTCATGCAATCTCTTTGGCCGACAAACATCCTGACACAGTTGCCGGATCCTCTTCACTGCATAATCGCTGGGCTCGGCAATGACTTTTCCCCTGGCATAATCATGAACGATGGCATTCCGTAGACGGGCAAATTGAACCAGATCACGATAATAATTATGAGATAAATAACCCAGGTCATTCCACTTTCCGACCATCTCACTAAACCCCAGGGTCTTGTCTTCTAATTGATCTCGCAGGAACTTTTCGAGCTGATTGAAAGCTGTTAGGAATTTAGAGGAATTTTTATCGTAAATTTTACCAGGCATACACGCTCAAATCAACAGATGATTAATCATTGATACTCAAAAAAGGCTGGATAATTTTGAGAAATATGTCAAGCCAAAACTTTTAACCATTCTATCAATATCAAATTTCTATCGAATGAATCCAAATATCCACTACAAATTAGCTTCCATTGATGATCTGTCTGCTATGATTGATATCGGAGATGAATTGTTCGACTACGACGTAAAACCTAACCGGGCAAGGGAATTTCTCGAAGATCCACGCCATCACATGATCCTTGCATATGATGATAACAAAATTGTTGGAATGGCTTCTGCTATTAATTATGTGCATCCCGATAAGGATCCGGCATTATTTATCAATGAGGTGAGCGTGATTGATGAGTTTCAAAACCAGGGCATCGGACGTACGATGGTTAGAAAGTTATGTGAATTTGGAAAGGAAATCGGGTGTGAAGAAGCATGGGTAGCAACAGAAAACTCTAATTCAGGAGCAAGAAAAGCGTATCAGGCAGCAGGAGGAAAAGAAGATCCTGAACCGGTAGTATTAATCAATTTTGACATTTGAAATACGAACAACATAGCATGATATGGAAAGTAGACCGGACTTCCCACCAAATGTTGTGAGGATGAAGCCGGCTTTTCAGAAAGGTCTGTTTTGATGAATATTACATTTAGGTTTATTCTATCACTCAAATCTTAAATTTTCAGAAAAGAATGGAAGTGTCCTGGTTTTTATTCTTTCAGCAATACGGTTGAGGTGATCGCCCTCGTAACTTTCATACTGGTGAGAAATCTCATAAGACTCAAGCAATTCGTGAAGTTTTTTTGTGGTGGTAGTGATGCTATAATCATTTGTTCCGGCATCTAATCCAATGGCTTCCAGACTTTTAATATTTGGGATGTATTGTTCAATCGTATACAAAGTCCGGTTGGCAGCGATCTTAGAGGCAACATCGTGTCGTACTTTTCCATCTTCAAAAGGAAGATCAAGGTAATAGGGAGGATTCTCAGGATTTGGAGCCCATGCTGACGAAGTAGCAAGGGTAGCGATTTCAAAAAAAGGGGCATCTTTCAATTGCTCAAGGGTTGTATATGATTCCATTTTTTTGACAAAATCCTCATTGATGCTCACTTCGCCATCCATGCAACAAGGACTCATCGCATAGATAGCTGCAAACACATCCGGAAATTTCATCCCCAATCGCATGGTTCCATATCCACCCATGGAATGTCCTGCCAAACCCCGGCTTTTGGCCTCCGCAATCGTTCGGTAATGTGTATCGATGTAATCCACCAATTCCTTGACCACAAATGTTTCCCAATCACCGATTGTCACCGAGCTGGAATACATGCTTCCTTTGAATGAATTGTAGGCATTTGGCATTACTACAATCATCTCATCAGAAAGCCCTTCAGCCAGAGAAGCATCGATCACATCCTTGATATTGATCCAATGGTCTTCCCACCCAAACCACTGACTGTCGCTGTCGGTAAATCCATGTAAAAAATACAGCACGGGATATCGAAGATCAGGGTTTGCATTGTATGATGGCGGTAAATAAACGGAAACATCCCGATCTGCCGGATCGCCGATCAGGTTTCCTTCCAGGGCCTTGCTGTGAATTTTGATGCGCTCCTTTGTGCCTTTCTGCGCTTGTAAACAACAGGGTGAAATTAAGATCAATACAAAAAATAAAAAGCGTAGATGATTCATTTGTCTTTGTTTTTTCGGTGCCTTGAAAGTACTCTATTACACTATATAATGGTAGCCTTTACTTTTAATTTTAATATTGATATATAGAAATGGCTTTTATTCTATCAACAAAATGTCGTAATTTCATTTTGACAAAAATCTATCCCCATGCTTTATATAATCGTTTTAATCTCAAATCTCTTCACCCCTCCCCATACAACGCTTTCCAACGACATCCAGGGAGCGTGGCAATCAGAAAATGGCGTTCTGATCATTTCAGGAAATTATTTTTCATATAGCGATTACAATTCAGAGGCATTTCACTACACCTATGGCGGGTCGTTTCAGGAGGCAAAAAATTCCATTGATCTCACTTACGAATTCCACTCAAATGACAGTGAAAAGGTTGGTACGAATGAGTCTAAATCAGCCAAAATAAAAGGGAAGAAACTTCTTTTAAATGATGTTGAATTCTCAAGAATGGATGATGGGAGCCCCGGTGAACTGAAGGGCGCCTGGCTGTTTTCCAGCCGTGAAAGGGATGGTGAGATGAGCAGCCCCCGAAGTCCTGATGAATCACGCAAAACCATGAAAATACTATCCGGCACCCGGTTCCAATGGATTGCCTACGATACCGAATCAAAGGAATTCATGGGCACGGGAGGTGGAACTTATACCACAATAGACAGCAAATACACAGAAAACATAGATTTCTTCTCCAGGGATCAAACGCGGGTTGGCGCTTCACTTGAATTTGAATTTGAAAGAAAAGACGATGCGTGGGACCACAAAGGCTTTAGTAGCAAAGGCGATCCAATGTATGAGATTTGGAGGTTGAGGGAATAGTTTATCACAAACCCACTTTACGTTTTAATGGAAAAGAAAAATTCCAAACTTCAAAATTCAAATAACAAATAAGATCCAATACTCAATGCCAAAAATCTCAAATGAATGAAGATTAAAATTTAGCATTGACAACAAATGGGGCTGAACTGTCAATTTATATTATTCCCTGGTCTTAGCGTCGCGCTGAAACCAACAAACATGCTACCACTTCCCACCCATCAACCAGGTTTCTTGCAGATAACTCTGATAGAGTTGAATAAATAATTGATAAGCTGGCTGTTTAATCAATTCCCCTGCTTGTTATTGTGGAATATTGTTCTCCTTCATGAGTAGATTTTCATCAATTCAACTCAATATGCTCTTTCAACATCTCTTCTGGGACTGTTTAACCAGATTTAATTTTTGGCCGGATTCTGGCTATAAAAATGGAAAAGGATAAATGGAATGTTCTTTTGTTAAAATACTGGTTAACAATCATTTAAAAAGTCTCAAAATATTTACTGCGAGACTTTCCTTTATCAACGGATTATTAGAAACAAAAAAAATAGATATATGATTATTGTCGTTTTCGGCTTACCGGGAAGTGGTAAATCCCATTTCTCGCAGCAATTGGCGGATTATATTAATGCGGAATATATTCATCTGGATCAGATATCAGACAGGATGAATGAACCGGACAAATACGATGAAAAAGCACAACAGTATATTTACCGTCATTTAATCAAGGAGATAACTGAAAAGTTGATTTTCAATTCCAATGTTGTAGTAGATGGAACCTTCCATGAAAAATCGATGAGAAGAATGATCAGAAAAAAGGCAGTAAAGCTTGGTCAGAAAGCTGTTTTTATCGAAATGAAGTCCTCTGAACCCCAGATGAAAAAGCGTTTGAAAAAGAAAAGGGATTTCACAGAATCAGATTTTGAAGTGTATGAGCAGATAAAAGAAAATTTTGAACCCTATGAGAAACCCCATTTAATACTCAGGCCTGACAGAAACAAGGTGGAGGATTTGTTGGATAGGACAAAAAGAGCGATTTATGGATAAGGAATCGGGTTAATTTCCACATATGTTATCCATGTTTTTACTATAAAATCAATACATCACAGTTTCCTGTTACCTAAGATAATTAAAGGAGTTAGCCTGTGTCGGTAGAAAACCCAATCTTCAAAATTCAAATTACAAATAAATGACAATACACAACACCTGAATTTTCAAACGGTTGAATATTCTCACTCATCAGAGTTTTCTGCAAGAAACTCTGATGACAACAAGGATGCATCAGAATGGGGTTGAAAATAACAAATAAATGACAGTACTCAATACCTGAATTTTCCCTTTTATAAACTCCACGAATACAATTGAGAATGCATCAGCGTTTCATCCTACCCCGGACAACTCATATGGCTAAATGAGTATATCAAGTACTGTCTATACCTGGATTTTCTCTCAAAGTCAGACATATTTACTCTTATTACAAGATGATCAAATCCTTTACTATTTTCGTCGAAAATCAAGACGAATTAATCCTTCTTATCCCAAACTTTATTATCTTATAGTTTAATCCCCAACTTATGTGTAAGTCATTAATTGTAGCAGGCACCATTGCTATAGTAGCTTTTGCCTGCAATCAAAAATCTAATCCGGATTTAGCCACAAATGAACCTGCAAAAGAAGTATATCAATTGTTGGGTTACGAATCGGAAATTGCATATGGTGAACACCTTGTAGTCGTTGGAGGTTGTGACGATTGCCACTCTCCTAAGGTGATGACAGATGCCGGACCTGAACCGGACATGTCCATGCGCTTATCAGGTCATCACGCAGATTTTGGATATGCTGAGGTAGATCGCAAAATGATGCAAAGTAAAGGTTACGTCACTACGAATGCACATTTTACTGCCTGGGTAGGTCCATGGGGTGTCTCCTTTGCTGGTAATCTAACCTCTGACGCAACAGGGATAGGCAATTGGACAGAAGACAATTTTAAACGAGCATTACGGGAGGGTAAATTTAAGGGACTGGAAAATGGACGAACGATCCTGCCACCGATGCCCTGGCAACAACTTCGCCATTACTCAGACTATGAGATCTCAGCTATTTTTGCATACTTAAAAAGCACAAATCCAATTAAAAATGTGGTTCCACCACCATTACCCCCCCAAGAGTGAGATGGCTCATTATCTGCTTTCATTCAATGAAATTTGATTGACCATGAACTACCATCAGAGTTTCCTCCTACCTCAGGAAATTCTGATGGGGTTAATTGTGGTTGATTAAAACTATAAAAGAAACAGCCTCCCCTTAACAAGACTTAAAGATAATTCTGGCAATAATGATCTGGTGATATTTAGGACGAGATTGCCGCACTTCGCCCCATATCACATCCCTGCGCTGGCTGCGTTCGCAATGACGATGAAATATTGAATTTTGGTCTTTGTGATTTATTTGTCAATCGTTTTATTGTCATATGGTGCTTTGAAAATCCCCCTTCAATGCTTTGTCGGTTGATTTTTTCTATTCGCCTGCTTTATTTTTATTTATTATATCCCCACTTTAATCTGAACAAAGAAATTCCTTCCCGGTCGTAAAATATTTCCATAGTCATAATGCTCCCGGTAAGCCACATTAAAAATATTTTCAACACCACCATTGATCTCAAACCGGGTTTTGTTTTGGAAAAATTCTTTATTCACACGCAAATTAAACAGCCAGTAAGAGTTGGTTTTCCGCTCATTAAATTTTTGGCTGACCCTGTTCTGATCGGCACTCCATTCCACTTCCGGAGTCAAATAGGCCCCATGAATCCCGAGATTATACAAAAGATTCACCTTTAGAGGAGGAATCTGGGGAAGTGGGTCCGATTCAAAATCCCTTCCGTAAACATATTTCAAAGACATAAGAAAGTACGATCCGGAGTTTAAATCGTAACGAGAACTCACTTCTCCTCCGAATAGAGTAGCCCTTTTTGTATTCTCATACATTTTTACTCCTTCGGCACCTAACGTCATGGCCTCATACTCAGGTTGATATATTCCAAGGATATAATCCCGGAACAGGTAGGCAAAAAGAGCTGAAGATATGGTGAGTTTGGAAGTTTTATATTCATTTCTGACCTCCAGGTGAAAGTTCTTTTCAGTTTTGAGATCCGGGTCACCTACATAATCATGATTGTCGGCCACATTATACAGGTAGTACCCGAATTGCTCTGAAATCGTCGGGATTCGTTCCCCGTAAGCTAACATCAATGTTGATTCAAAAGATGTTGCTGGCGTCCAAATGAAGTTGATGTGATAATTTTGCAGCCAATTTCTTCTTTTTGATTTCCCTGTTTTATCGAATACACTAAGCTGCTGCTCACCAAAATCACTGGAAATGAAAGAAACGGTATTTTCCCATCTGAGCCCCGTTGTGAACATCCAATTGTCATTCATCTTCTGATCAAAATTCATACTTAACCCAGCTGCCTGCCGTCTGACATTTGGCCAGGTAAGCATGAACATTTCCGCCTGATCAGAATCATTTGGAAACATCGTCATCTCCGCCCTGGCAAATGTGTTAAAATAATCTATTTTGAACGCTAATTGACTTTTTGAACCGGAAAACAAGTCTCCTTTCAAAAATCCTCCACTTGTATGGGTCCGACCTGGCATGTCCATGTGCATGACGACAGAGTCCCGGTTCGTATCGTCCATCGCATGATTAACGAAATTATGGTAAAGCTTTATTTCCGGATTTTTTATATACCCTATGCGAGGCAACAAGTAGCTAAGACCAAACATTTTGGCCTTGGCATAAGCAACATCCATGGGAAGTGCCGGATAGCCTACATCCCTTGCATCATCACCAATGAAATCGAAAGAAAGCAATTGATCCTCTTTCACCCGGTATACAAGTGATGCGATGTAGTTGAACTTTTCAAATTGCGAGTAGCGGACTTCATTTCCATTTCCATCCAAATAGTTTTGTGCTTTTCGATGAACGCCGCTTAATCGGAATGCAAGTTTATTTTTTGAAACATTTACATCAACAGACTGGTCAAAACCATTGGAAACACTGTTGTAAATTAAATCAGCTGAGGCCGCATAGGGTCTTTCTGTGTTAAAAACAGGTTTTCTAAGATTAAAATTTAGCCCTCCTGCCGTTCCGGCTCCTGCCATGTTGTTTTGTGTTCCAAAGCTAACATCGATGCTTTTCAGGTTAATCGGCTCGATGTATGATGCGACAGGATCCATCTTGTCGGTACAGGCTCCAAACATTCTCATCCCTTCCACACTTACGACATACCGGTCTGAGTTAAGCCCACGTAGCAAGGGTTCTCCCGCAAAATTTCCCCGTCGCATCATCCCGACACCCGGCAAACAATGTAAAAGCTGGTCAATATCTCTACCATTATACTTTCGGTAATGGTCTGCTATCGACCCATTTTTCTTTTCATTATCCGTGATCTCAAGGTCATCCAACATAACCTCCCATGCGATGTAATTTTCCCTTTTCATGGAATCCAGCCATGATTCATAAGCAAGTAAATCCTCCTGTGCGAACAGAGGCAAAACACCATAAATATAGATCAGGGTCAGAAGAGTTTTTATCCGTCTCATCTCAAAAGCCTGATTGTGTTCAAAAGTTTATTTCGAAATAGGTTTCCCCCAGTTCAATCTCCTTCTTTTTAAGCATCAGATTGATCTGCCAGGTACCGGTCATGGTGAAATTGACTTTCCCCATGTAGTGTCCGTCTTTAACATGAGCCGGATTGATGTTATTCGGCGAACCATGATCCATGGAAGGCATCCAGGGAGTCAATTTAATTTCGAGGTTTTCAACAGCAGGCCACTCCATCATACTTTGTTTTTTAAATATGGCTACCTGAAGATCATTTTGCCCAACTTCCGGTTTCAGTGGGTCAAGCAGGCAAATGAAGTATTTGGTTTCATTGTCTTCCGAAGAACTTACCAAAGAGGCCATTCGGGACTGATCCGGTTGTGCAACTTCAATTGGCAATTCAATTATTTTGTCACCGACAGAGATATTCAGTGACCAGCTTCCCATATCGCCCGATGGCATGACAAATACGGTATTAAAAGAAATATGGCCATTTATTAATTCCATGCCTGCCGGAAACTCAATCGGACATGAATGTTTCATGGTCGACATATCCATCATGGGAACGATATCACCCTGACCGCTAATCGGGTTGTCATTTTCATTTTTGATACTCAATGTCATTTCATTGAATCCCACCTCCAAAGGTTTTTGTGCAAGAAGGGATATATTCAACCCTTCCTCATCAATCGCAACAATTTGTAAGGAATTAATTTCCTGTTCCGGTACGATGTTTTCTTCATGGTCACAAGAAAAGATCACCATTGATAAACCTAATAAGGCTATATAATTTTTGAATGATTTCATTTTTGTTAGATTTTAGGTATAACCATCCTCTTCAAACTATGGAAAGGCTGAATCGGAATATCTAAGTTGTATTAGAAACTGAAAAAACGGTATTTCCTAACCTAAAATCGGGGGTTTATACAGCTTGTTGTATTTTGAATATTGATATGAACTATTGCAGGTGGAACTGTGAATCCGTTGTGAATTTTGTTCGATGGCGTGAAATTCAAAAACATCAAAAAGGTATTCAACACTCAGGGAAATACAGATTTCCCGGCTTTCGGAATCTTCGGGTTGAGAATCATTGATTTTTTGTGCAAGCATGCACTTACCGTTACATTGCAACTTGGGCTTGTCTTTATTGACACATTGCTCCAGATAAGTCTCCATACAAAGGTAATAATCGACCACAAACCCTGATGAAAGGAACATGTGGGCAGTTAAGGATATCAGCAATATGCAGGACAAAAAATACTTCATTGTAGCAAACCCATAACTTTCATTTCATAATTAAAAATCCTTTTTCCGGGCAATCCGAAGATACGCCAGCAATGGCACGAATATCCATATCAGCATCAATGCAACGGAAAGAAAAATACCATTTGACGAACCGAGAAATTTGGAAAACACTGCTCCGGTATATCCCATCAGAGCAGCAATGTCCAGCTTGAGCATCACAAATATTCTCGAAAGATCAACCGGGTTCAGGAAAGAAGCTGCCAGTGAAAATTTTTCCAGCGGATAGTCTTCGAAAGCGACCAAAAGCAGGATGAACAATCCGTCGTACAGCACCACCATAAAGAGCCACACGACAATGGCAATTCCGAAACCTTTCACCTTGTTGTCATTTAAAAGGGCGATGAGATAGGCAATTCCCACAAAAATGAATGTAAGTAGGATGCCGGTGAACATCAGCGACAGAAAATTGCCAAACTGGTCTGACTGCCAGATGCGGAAAAACACAAAAGGAATACCCATTCCCAACAAGAAACTGCCAGCCAAAGAAGAAGCCAATCCCAGGTAATGCCCCAAAAACAACGACCTTCTTTTCAGGGGTTGAGAGATCAGTAATTCCATAAATTCGCGGGAATTATAGAAGTAGATGGCCCCAAAGATTGTCCCAATCAGTGGGATGAGGATATTCACGATGTTCACAAGACTGACTACCGCCATCATCAAAGAGCTGCTCATCCGGAGGAGTGAAAACGACACTATCAGGAAAAACGCAAAATAGATATACGTCCATCGACTTCTCAACAGGTCATAAGCGCTATATTGCCAAACTTTCCACATATCTGAATGGTTTTGAGTCCAATTTAATTTCCTTTTTTTCAACCAGCATATTTGCAATGGCCAGCTCCAGGTCTTTCGATTTATTTTTCTCCTTCAACTGTTCTTTTGTACCCTGGTAGTGAATATTTCCTTCCAGCAGGAACACAATCTCATCTGCCAGGTCATCCACCAACGACATGATATGGGTGGTAAAAATGATGGTTGTTCCCTCCTCTTTCTGCTGACGAATGAGATTCTTCAGGTTAACAACAGAGACAGGATCCAGACCGGTAGTCGGTTCATCCAAGATGATGATGGGGTTGTTAAACATACAAGCCAAAAGGAGATTAACTTTCTGCCTGGTACCACCAGATAAATGCTTGATTCTCTTATCGAGAAATTCTTCTATTTTAAACAGAGAGATAAGAAAGCTTTCATTTGCCGGCTGTTGCCGAATGTCCTTCAGCATCCTGATTAAATTCTTTACGGTGAGGTTTTCCGGAAAGCTGGCGATCTGTGGAAGATAACTGATCTTATTCCTGTATTTCCAGTCACCAAGGACGGAAACACCATCGATAGAGATATTTCCCGAATCCGGTATGACCATTCCCAATACGGATTTTATCAAGGTCGACTTTCCCGATCCATTCGGACCCAGGATGGCCGTAATCTTTCCGGGAGAAATTTCCAGGTCTATTCCCTTTAATACGTCCAGTCTGCCAAATTTCTTTGTGATATTTTCAATTTTGATCATCTTTTTATCTTTTTCATGAGTGGAGCGTTATCTGCCAGATCTTCCGGAGTAAAAATCGGTGCTACCTTCTCTGCATAGTTCAGTACCTGAATAAACATTCCTCTATGGAGAAGAATGCTCTGAGGAATTCGCTCAACCAGGTAAGAAAACAGGTTTACCGGTTTATAGGGAACATCCCCCACTCCATCGTGATTCAGATCATACCCGCTATAGGATGCCCAGAAATTATTTTTGTACACATTGGTTTTTTGCGAGGCATTGGTACCCAGATCGAAGGAATTGCCAATGAAATTGTTATGGGTAAAGGTATTATCGGCACAGCTTCCCAGAATGCGAAGAGCCCAGCCATTTCTTTCAAAATCATTGTCGGCCACTATCAGACGATTAGCACTTTCCCCATAAATGCCAATCGTATTGGATGTAAAACGATTCCCGGTGATCTCACCATCGTAAATTTCTTTTAGCAAAAGCCCGTAGGAGGCGCTTCCCCAATTCGAGGTAAAATCATTGTTTTTCATAATGATATGCCGGGAAAACATAACCGCTACCCCTGCTCCATTGGATTTAAAGGTATTGCCAGAATATACATTATGATTGGAAAACATGAAGTGGAGACCATAGCGAAGGTTTCCTTCACTTACATTATTGGTGATCTCAATGGAATCTGAAAATTCCAGGTAAATGCCATCGCGGTGATTTTTAAAACTGTTGTTAATGACAGAAGTGTTTTGGCAGTACCACAAATGCACAGCGTTTCCCGATGAGATCTCATTTTTGGCTTCTCCTTCCACGATGTTGTTTCTGACGATATTTCCCCTGCATTTCTGCAGGTAGATACCAAAAAAGGTGTTGTCCAGCCTGTTATTCTCAACAATACAATGATTTGCCTGGACGTTAATGGCCGAAAGGTCCCTGATATAATCGGTTTGTACATTCCTGATCCTGAGCCCATTGATGATGACAGAGTCGTGCTTGACAATCAGGACATCATGCTTTTTACCGGCTCCTTCCAGCACCGGATAATCAATTCCAATGATGCTGACACTTTTGTCTACAACAACCTCCTGTTCATCATAAATACCCGGACTGATCAAAATTACATCACCATCCTTGGCCTGCTGAATTGCCGTGGATATTGAATTGAGTTTTCCCTCCCTGGAAACCCTGATGGTATCGGAGTCTGCAAATGAGCCAACTCCGATTAGCATAAATGCTCCCAATAAACCAAACAGCAATTTTCTCATAGCTATTTTAAACTTCAATTTCCCACATCATCTTGAATTCTGTCCGACAAATGATCCAGGTTGGGATATTGATCATAAATTTCCTCCCAACTGTACAGCTTTCCACCGGATTCCTGTTGGATCGATTTGGCCCGTTGATGTTCGGATATGGCAGTGATGAACATCCCCATCGGACTCGGTAAATTTTGTGACCTTAGATAAAAGCATTCTTCGGCTGGAAATAAGGTCTGTGGTTCTGTATAGGAAACCACCCATCGCTGGTAGATATCTTCGTTGGCAACTACTCTGTCCTTCTCAAAATCCAGCAAGCATTCCACTGCATCAAACTTAAATACCTTGCCTTTATTTGTCACAATTTCGGCTCCGTATTGCGGCTGAACAATTTTCATCATGCAATGGACACAGCTATCTTCACCATACCTGATATCCTCTTTTTCTTTGCTACATGAAAAGTTAAAAAATGCCACCACAAGGACCAGGAGAGCAATAGCAGCTTTTTTGGGCAACTCTGAAGTCTGATCCAGCTTGACCTTGTCCCTTTTTGTATTCATGAGAAAGTAAGACAAAAAACCCAGGAGTATACTCATACCTAGTGCTATTCCACCAATATCCGGCCAGGAATCTGCTTTGAAATTGAGCAACCATTTGGTGCCAATTAAAGGTGGTTGATAGGTGGCACCAGGGATTTTTATCGGTGCATCAGGGCTTAGGTTGTGACCATAATCGTATTCCCACAGGTAAAAATCATAGATTCCCAATCCACCCAATACGGTCAACAATATTGACCAGGTGAGATATATCACCCTTTTTCTACTCCACCAAACCAACAACCCTAACACGACTATACTTAGTACAATCCATGGAAAATATTGCAATTCCGGTATGGACTCAGGTTCGATGAATTTCATCCCTACATAGTGATTGAGAATATTGATGTTTTGCAAAGTCGCATCACTATCGCCCGTGATCTTGGAGATCCAGATGTACATCGATATCCCATCCGGATATTGCGGAGCTATTAGTTTTATCTTCCACATCGGGAAAACAAAAAGCAATAGAGGCAATAATACCGCTATCAGGAATATCTTATCAGCGTGCTTTTTCATTTTCTAATTGTTTATCCCTGATTGTGTTTTAGATTTTCCAACACATAATCCGGGTTTAGAGATGGCCGGCAGAAGCCATGAAATTACTTCCACCAGGCCATCTACAACTGCTTACTCATCAAGTGACCACTTAAGAGCAATACTGGAATTTTGTGGAGAGACCCTGACATAGCCCTGCATTTCCTGATGAAGCGCTGAGCAGAAGTCCGTACAATAGAATGGAAATACGCCTTCTTTCTTAGGCTCCCACAAAAGTGTTTCTGTTTGACCCGGCATGATCAGCAGCTCTGCATTCTGAGCACCCATAACAGCAAATCCGTGAGGAACATCCCAATCCTGCTCCAGGTTGGTGATGTGCCAGTATACCTTATCACCAACTTTTATTCCTTCAATATTATCAGGAGTAAAGTGACTTCGAATGGCTCCCATATAGACATGAACTTCATTGCCTTCTCTTTCTATTCGCCCATCTGTTGGATTTTTAATCGCATGTGGATGGTGATTGTCTTCCAGCTTGTAGTATTTTACCTGATTTGGAACAACCAAATCAGCGGGAAGTGCCTGTGCGTAGTGTGGTTCGCCCATCGTTGGGAAGTCGAGTAACAACTTCATCTTATCACCGGAGATATCGTACAACTGTGCGGATTGGCACAATTCGGGGCCTGTTGGCAAATAACGGTCCTTGGTGATTTTATTGAGTGAAACCAGGTATTTTCCCCATGGCTTTTTGGAATCTCCGCCCGGGATCATCAGGTGTCCAATGGAGTAGTAACTAGCAGACCTGTCTACTACTTCTTTGGTTTCCAAATCCCACTTAACCACTTCAGAAGATATGAAGAAGGAAGTATAAGCATTGCCTTTTCCATCGAATTCCGTATGCAGTGGGCCAAGACCTGCCTGTTGAACAATTCCATCAACGATTTCTTCATATTTCAAAACTGGTATTCCATCTATCGTTGTTTCAAATGCCTCATTTTCGATCGCAGCTACAATTTTATCGAAGGAATGGACAGACATATCAGCCGACAGCTTTCCATTTCCTACAATATATTCACCGGTAGGATCCACATCAACACCGTGAGGTGATTTTGGAGTCGGTAGGAAATAGATCAACCCCGGACAATCCTCAGGTATCAGCACCTTCACTTTGTCCTTCGTTTCAGAAAATGCCATTTGCTTTTCTTCATCGTAATAATTTCTCAAATACGACGAAGTCAGCTCCTGAAACTTGCCTTCCTGAATGTATTCTTCCGCCTTTTTCCAGTTCACAGCAGCGATGTAATCTTTGTCTTTCTGAGAGGCATTTACCTCTAACAGAGTGCTTGCCTGCTCAGTATTGTAGGTGCTGAAAAACATCCAGCCATGAGATTTTCCTTTACCTGCATGGGCCAGGTCGTAGTCATACCCGGGTACCAGCACCTGGAAAGAAATATCCATTGCACCGTTATCTTCTACACCAATAAATGTGAGGGCTCCTTTGAATTTGTCCTTGTAGGTAGAAATAGCAACGTCTTCCTGGGGTACAGGAACGCTAAATCGGGTACCGGCTACCACGTATTCTGAATTTTCAGTCGTAAAAGGTGAACTGTGATTACCACCGCAGTTAGGGATTTCGATGATTTCTGCCGTTTCAAAAGTAGTCAGGTCCACACGGGCAATCCTTGGCGTGTTATTTCCATTGATAAAAATCCACCTGCCGTCTGGCTGGCCATTGGTTTGAGATAATTCAGGATGGTGGGAATCATCCCATGGAATAAAACCATGTGAGGTGTTAAGCAAAGGTTTGGTTTCTTCGTTAAAGCCATACCCTTTTTCAGCATCCACAGAAAAGACAGGGATGGTTTTAAACAATCTGCCAGAAGGCAAACCGTAGACGGTAATCTGGCCGCTAAAGCCACCCGACATAAATGCATAAAACTCGTCGTATTCACCAGGTTTTACATATACCTGGCTGGCAACGTCGCTTTCCAGGCCTCCACCGGCTTTTTCGCTACCACCTCCACAGGCGGTAATCAGGCTGGCGGAAATGACCAGAAACATCAAGTGAAAAAATTTATCGCTTTTCATTTTATAAAGATTTACATGATAGAAATTATAGTGTTCGGAAATATTCAAGGACTTTGCGGGCATCATCCTCTGTAAGGTTTTGGTTTGCCATTGGCGCACCATTTGCCTCGACCAACAATTGTTTGGCGATAGGATCCTTCTGAACCATCTCTTCCGGATTGAGGATCATGTTCATTACCCATTCAGGAGACCTTCTATCCAGGATATCCTTTGGAGAGGGGCCGATAAATTTCTTATCAACCTTGTGACATGCCATGCATTTTTGGGTAAAAATTTCTTCGCCCGCATCTGCAAGGGCCTGATCGACTTCACCTAATTGAATTTCTTTTACAGGCCCGATACCCTTGTTCTGCATGGGGTCGGTGGTCGTTTCTTCAACACTTGCCTTTGGTGGTGCATAACTCGTTTTTCCTGCAGAACCTTTCTCTCCGCCACCACAACCAGTCAAAAACAGGAGAAGGGAAGCTGTATAAAATAGATTTTTCATCGTTTAATTATATGTTTTATGATCGTTCATTTCGGAGCATTCATTGAGGGGAATCCGCCTGGATGAAATGGTTTTTAATGGTTTTTTTTTCATTTCATTTGGCTTCTTCCCGATGCTCTGAGTAATTATTTACATAAAAGTAAATGCTAATCAAACGTGATGTTTATGATCCAAATCATAAGGAGGAGGCTATCCGGATAATATTATATATCTATATGATTATCAGGTATTTACATCATCTAATTATTTCCAATTGCAGGAAATTCTCTTCTGGTATTATGTTTAAACCGGTTAAACACATTCACAAAAATTAAAAGGATGGAGAAAGCCAGGATGATCGCATCTATCAGCAAAAGAGAATGGAGGAAGTATTGGATTGGAGGGGTCCAAATCTCCGGGTACAAAGCCCTGAATAATAAGATTGCCTCCATAAAAAAGAAGGCTACAATAAATAGCCAAACGGGAATAACAATATTAACTTTTGAAATAATCAGGAACGTTTCTTTTAAAATTAAATAAATCAGAAATAAGGAAACAAAACCCAATAACACCCAATGAAGATAGGCAATGATGAAATCCCGGTTGTAGTAGGTAAAATCTACCATTACAGGAAACGCAGATAGTAATTGTGCCAATACTTTTCCTGCCAGAAGAATAAATACCATACCGAGCAGTTGCTTTATGAAGCTATGGGATTCTGATCTTAATGCTGTTTTGAAAATGGGTATTAACAGATATAGTCCAATGATCTGAAAGACAGCCCCCACCCCTCCTAAAATATTGAAAGACATAGAAACCTTGTATCCTAAAGCAGAGAGCAGATAAGTCAGAACAACCCCGGCTACCAGCCACCAAAAAGATGCCCGGATCTTATTGACCTCTTTTAAAAGTATGTATTCCGGCAATTGAAAGACGATCAATCCAATGATAACCAGTGTAAACCAACCGTTGTACTGGAAATGCAGGTAGAAGTAAATGGCCAGGTTATACCACATGTCCATTTTATGTCCTGTGGCTGTCAATGGACCCAATGCCAGCGGACCCAGGCTGGAAAGCGCCATAAAATACAAGCCTGCCAGAACGAACCTTTTAGAATATACATGAATGGGGAAGCTATATTTCACAAAAAAATAAATGAAATAAAGTGAAGCAAGCATATGCAATGTCGAAAATAGAATCGACCAAAGCGCGTATCCGGTAAAGGGAAAAGTTGCCAGCATCCCCATGGTAGAGAGCTGAATGATTGCCAATAGAATGGAGTAGGTAGTATTAACCTTATAAGAATCAGGAAGCCAGTTTTTGTAAATAAATGCAATCAACACTAAAAACACCCACCCCAAAAAAGCCACATGAGAATGGGCATGGATCACATTTCGTGACATAAAACCCTCCAATTGTACAATAGGCTGTAACCTCAGTAATACTCCCAGGAAAGCTGCAATCAAAAAATTGATCAGGGACAGTAAAAGGCTTAAATGAAAGAGTTTTTGCTTCAGCAACAATTCAGCTATTTTTTAACCACATATTTTGCTTTCTCTCTTTTGATGAGAATCACCAAAGTAACAAAAAACAGCAGGATAATGACAGCATTCAGCAATCCCCCAACCATTCGCAAATCGGTTAAAACAAAGTGATCTCCACATATCCTGATGATGAGTGAGAGTTGCAATACAGTACCAAGAAGGTATAGAATATTGTGAAAAGGCTTAAATGGCAAACCCGCCACTCCGGGAAAAATGATGGGGCCATGCGCAAAGATCATGGAAAATGTAAACCCCATGAAAAAGGCATGAATGGCAGCATCGTACATATAAACCTGCTGTGTCCCGACCATAAAAAATATGCCGGTTATGAGCAGCCAAAAGTATCCTGCTCCCAGCATGGAGGCAGAGTAACGATGCAGCCCTTTGACCTTAATGGATTTTCTGATGATATCGTATTTCAGCAGCCACAGGGCGATCAAAACAAACCCCAGACCCGTGACCTGGGATCCGGGTCCATGATAGGGCATCAACAAACCGGTCATTAGAATAATACATGATACCCATAACAATGGCTTTTTCCATCTGGTTGGCGGCATGAATTTACTTAGCTCCAGCCGTTCACCCAATACGGTATACAGGATAAACACAATCCACCAGCTCACACTTTTTGCATACAACTGACCCTGTAGGAGAAAAATATTCCCAATGATCCAGCATACAGCTCCCAAAAGCATGATATAAAAATAATAGTGCTTGTGTCGCTCGATGAGGATCAGATAAATGATAACCAATCCGGTGCCACCCAATAAAAGAAAGATCAAAGCCCAAAACTTCAATCCCAGTAAAAAGAGAATTCCACTGAAAGCCGATAAAATTGGAATGACATACAAAAATTTGATTTTCAATGCCACCACCCGTTCAAGAATGATGACAGAGCCTAAAAAACTGCCAACCATCAAAGCCCCATGATGGGCAACAGCTTCGTTGATCGGAAAGTCCCACCCCAGACGCAATAACCCGGTATATAAGGCAGTGACCAAAGAAAAAATAACCAAGGGGACAACAAAGAATATTTTCTTATTCATTTTAGCACTCCTTTAACATGGTCAGCAGCATTTTAAACGACGAAACTGCTTTTACACCATGAGGAATGTTTGCGGGAAAAATAATGGAATTACCCTCGGTCAGCGGATAAGGCTTCCCATCAATCGTAACTTCAGCCTCACCCTCTATGATGATCACCAGCGCATCAAACGCCGCTGTATGATCGCTCAGCGATTGATCTTCGTCAAAGGCAAATAAAGTCACGTTTCCCCCTTTTGTTTTTAGGATCTGCTTGCTGACAATTCCTCCTGATGTGTAATCAACTTCCTTTTTGAAGTCCCTAACATTAGCCTGTTCTACTTTCATATTTTTGATGTTTAGTTATGACTGATCAAAAATAAAAAGAGAGTTCGTGCGGGGTATATGATCCAGATCATATGGTCAATTGGTTTCTGGAAACTGGCTACTGGTTTCTGGTTTCTGGTTTCTGGTTACTGGTTTCTGGTTTCTGGTTACTGGTTTCTGGTTACTGGTTACTGGTTTCTGGTTACTGGTTACTGGTTTCTGGTTTCTGGTTACTGGTTACTGGTTTCTGGTTACTGGTTACTGGTGCAAAACTGACAACCTGGCAACTGTTCACTTTTCACTTTTCACTGTTCACTAAATCACACTCTCACACAATCAACATCACAACTTAATCTTCTTATCCTCCAAACTCAACTTTCCCTCAGCTTCCATTTTCTTGATGGTTCGGATCACAGTTTCCACTCGCAATCCGGTCATGTCAGCAAGCTGCTGGCGGGTAAAAGGAACAATCATCTCTTC
Organism: uncultured Cytophagales bacterium; assembly: GCA_913057175.1. GTDB lineage: Bacteria > Bacteroidota > Bacteroidia > Cytophagales > Cyclobacteriaceae > CAJXNP01. The sequence goes on along the minus strand of CAJXNP010000009.1, from coordinate 90,405 downwards.
ATCAGATTTGTCGTTGGACAACTTGGATTTAAAATAATTGAGAATAGTCATTAACCGATGCTCCGGATCATAAGAGGACACTTCCGTCAGGATCATAGCTTTGTACTGCAACCGCTGGCACAAAACACGATCAATATGTAAGTGGATGTCAAAATTTTCTTTCAACAATTGCATAAAATCAGGTTTTGGAAGGCGCCATATTTTACTTTGACGCACTGCTATGGCACTACTTGGATAAGGGAATTCACCCAAAACTGCTGGTTCACCAAAACTGTCACCGGCATTGAAGATACCCTGTGTGAACTCCTGTCCGTCGGGATTCAGGATATACATCCTCACCTGGCCGGATTCTACCTGGAAATAATTGTTAGCAGGCCCTCCCTCGTTAAACAATAGCTTGTTTTTGGGAACGCTCAACAACTGTGCACGGTATTTCTTTAATATTTCTGAAGAGATCAATAGACTTTCTTTTTTAGCAAATTTCTAAAATATTGGAGAATTTCCATATGAATATTGTCAGATTACCTGTAATCATGTTTCAAAAAATGCTTCTGTCCCGAAAAACAGATCCGGTGCATGGTCTTCGCAGATTCGCTTTCTCAGACCCTGCTCACCCTTTGCCCCTTTTATTGTCTGAATCGGGATTTATTGGATTTTGGGCCTGACCACCGCAGCATTTTTGGAGGAGGGATCATTGGATTATAACATTCATGGCTTGTCCCCCAACAGCTTGGGTGGAAACAACTTCCTTGCAGCTGATATTATTCCTACTTACAACACCTACAGATTTCTCACATCGTAAGCCTCAACCCATCGTCATTGGTTTGTGGCAAACTCAGTTCGAAAAGAAAGGGAGGGTGTAAATTACTAGTGCTATTGTCATATCGATTGTAAGGAGATATCAGCTGATCTCGCTTAAGAGGTGGCAAATTTGTTTCAAATTCCCCTACAAATAGAGAAATACATCCATCACAAATATAAAATTACATGGCCCTATCAATGGTCTTGTTTTGTGATAAATAGGTAATAATGATGAGGGGTTCAATTTTAGAGTTATTAATATGTTAAAGAAAGTCGGTTTTGTATTAGCCATGATCATCCTGATCGTGTCATGTGGGAAAAATCATCCGGGTAAGGAAAATGACAAGGGATTTAATTCCCTGGGCCAGCCTGTGTATTACGATGTGCCTTACAAGCAGGATTATAGTGTGAAGTATTATCTCGGGCGTGAGCAACAGGATTTAGCGCTAATAGATGTTTCCGTCAACCGTAACGGTAATGTCCGGATCCTGTCTGACAATGGACTGTTAGTACCCGGTAACGGAAGTATGTTTTACTCCGGTGAATTAGTCGAAGATATTTCCTATTCACCGCTTAAAAAGAAAAGCATTGCGTCGCTTATCACTTCAGAGGGGCATACCATATACCTTGACAACCAATATGTTTTCAGCAATGCCTGGGCAGGGAAAATTCAAATCGAACACGGTATGCCTGATGCCAGCGTATTTGCAAAGGGCAAGGACTTTAATTTTTTGGTATCAGATAAGCATACACTTGTTCTTGTTGATCAAAATAGTAATCAACTTTGGACAGCACCCTATAAGGATGTTATCGATATTATTTATGACAAAAGCAAGGATCGTTTTATCATCGTTAGTCCTCGATCATTAGCAGAACTTACCATGGATAATACCCTAAATACCCTCTACGAAGGAGAAGGTATTACCTGTGCAACCATCTATCAGGATAATATCGTTGTTGGTTCCGGTATTGGATATTTTATCCTTGGTGACGATAAACTTGTAGCAAACGTACCCTGGCCGGAAATCACAGCCTTAAAGGAAATTGACGGAGAGTTGTGGTTTGGGACGACAAGAGGCGTTTTTAAATTGAATGAAGATGGAACGTATACCTATTATGCCGGTGAACGGTGGCTCCCGGGTAATGTTGTAAAATCCGTAGAAAAAGGCCCGGAAAACAGTGTTTTAGTTCTTACTGATAAAGGATTAGGTCGCATTTTCTTTGAGGAAATGACCCTGGAAGAGAAAGCCATGTTTTATGAAAAACAGGTTAGGGAGAAAAATATCCGGTATGGCTTTAACTGCAGTATTAGCAGTCTCCCCAATGGCTATGCCTCTGCAGAGATGGGCGCCCAGGCAAGCGACAACTTATGGACAGCCATGTATCTGGCAAGCCAGCTATTCCGGTATAAAGCCACCGGATCAGAGGAGGCAAAAACAAATGCTTATGAAGCCTTTGAGGCGATGGAGCGATTGCACACAATAACAGACATTGAAGGACTTTTTGCGCGCAGTTTCGAGCGTGATCATTTAGTGATCAATACCAAAAAGGAAGGTTGGGAAAAACAGGAACTACTATCGGGAAGCCCGGCCAAAATATGGCTTCCAGGAGCAGATCACTCTAACTGGACCTGGCGTTCCACAGCCAGCAGTGATCAGGCTGTTGGTCAGGTTTTTGCGCTGACCATGATCCTGGAATTAGCTGATGATGAGGAATGGAAAAATCGTGCCTTGAAGTGCCTGGATGATATGATGGGATACATCGTGGAGAACAATATGTACATCATCGATGTAGATGGCGAACCGACCCTTTGGGGCAAATGGAATCCCGATTATGTTAACGGGTTCCCGACAAATGTGGGGGACAGAAGGCTGTATTCATCCAATATCATTGCCTTTCTGCAAACAGCTTATAAATTCACCGGAAAGGAAAAATACAAGGACAAAGCCTATGAATTGATGCAGGAGTATGGATACCTGGACAATTTAATGAGACCTATAAGCGAAATTGGCCCGAGTGATGCCGATGAATGGAGCAAACAGCTTTCGCATGAGTGGAACCATTCTGATGATGAGATGTACTTCCTGGCATATCCCGGGCTGTATCATTATGCTTTTGATGCCGAATTAAAGGAAAAGTACAGGGCAAGTATTAAAGATCACTGGTTGGTGGAGCGGCCGGAGAAGAATGCTTTGTGGAATTTCATTTATTCTATTACCGGAGACGAAGTTATTGATCTGGAAGAATCTGTGTGGTTTCTCAAGAACTACCCATTGGATCTCAGAAATTGGGGAGTCCACAATTCACATCGAAAGGATATTGAATTAATTCCGGAGAATTTCAGGGGCCAGACCACAAAAGAATTGCTGCCACTTGGTGAATTACCTCTACACAGGCACAATGGAAACATTTTTAAGCTCGATCAGGATGGCAAAGGTGACAGGCTGATCAGTGCGGGAGATGTTTGGCTATTGCCATATTGGATGGGGCGTTACTACGGAGTGATCAGTGCACCTGTTACTGAGTAAGGTTCTCATTTGGAATGTTCATGCCTAAATTGTGTTTCCTATTTTTGATGGTTGACAATTTAAATTTGCTTTTTTCCACTTTCAACCTGCTCAGATAGTTTCCTGTAAATCTTATTGATATGAGCTTTTTTTGTTAAATTCAATAAAATGAGCTCGATTTGGTTCAAGGGACAGTTGAATCAATTTAATCACTATGAAAGTCAGGTTACTGCTATTTGTCCTTTTCATCCCGATATGTTCTTTAGCACAGCCAAATACGAAGACTGACTCACTCCTCCAGGTATTTCATTCTAATGTTCCCGACAGCTCAAAGATCACATCATTGGAATATTTATTTACCGAATACAGCTATACCAATTCGGATTCGGCAAAAGCCATTGCCAACCTGATGCTGAATTATTCAAAAAAGAAAAATTTCCAGGAAGGAATTTATCAGGGGTATGTGTATACCTCCACTTATTATTGGTCGCAATCAGGGTTTGACAGTGTCATAGAAAACATGAACCGTGCACTTCAGGTAGCCACAGAGATGGATAATTCAAACTATCAAACTAATTGCCATGTACGGATCGGGATGGCATATTCCTATATGAACCAATTTGATAAATCCAAAGAACATACTTTAATCGCCCTGCAAATTGCCCGGGAGAATCAGGATTGGAAAGGTCTGTATTATGCCCATTATCGCCTGGGTAATACCTACTATATGGAAAGCAACTATCCTGAAGCATTGACGAATTACCTGCGTTCGGATTCCATTTTAACGGCTCATGACAGGGTGGAGCCTACTCTCGCAGCGATCCTATCCAATATCGGCTCCATCTATAATGAATTGCAGGATTTCGACAAGGCGGAGGATTATTTCCTGAAAAGCCAGGAGACCTATCGCGAATTAGATCATGATGAAGGTGTGATGTACATCAATATTATGCTGGGCATGCTTGAATCCAATCGTCTCAATCATAACAAGGCCATCGAGCTTTTTGAAACAGCCCTGGAGTTTTATGCCCGGATACACAATGAAAGGGAAATGGCCAATATCGTCTCCCGAATTGCCATCTGTCAGACAGAATTACAGGAATATGAGGAGGCGAAAGTAAACTACCTGAAAGCCATTGATCTGGCAACCAAAACCAAAAGTACGTATGACGAAGTTAATTCATACGCCGGTCTGGGCAAAGTGTACAGAAATTTACATCAACCCGACCTGGCTATCACAAACCTTACGAAAGCGCTGGAATTATTTGATGAATTTCAGATGGATCTTGGCAAACCGGCAGTCATTAAAGAACTCGCTATGGCCTATTCTGAAAAGGGGGACTATAAACAAGCTTTTCTGACCGATCAGAAATATCTTTATCTGAAAGACAGTTTAGACAAGGCAAATAATGCGCAGGCTGTTCGGGAGTTGGAAACCAAATACCAAACGGAGAAAAAGGAAAATGAAATTGCTCTTCTTACTGCCCAAAACCAGCTGAAAGAGCAGCAGAGAATTATCCAGCGAAACCGGTTTTACATATTTGGAGGGGTTGCCATTCTGATTGTGATCCTTCTCTATGTTTTGTACCGAAGCCATCAGAAAACCGCTAGCGAGTTAAAAAGGCTGGATGCTTTTAAATCCCGTTTCTTTGCCAATATTTCCCATGAATTTCGGACGCCGCTTACACTCATTAGTGGACCACTGGAAAAACGACTGAACAATGGAGGGCTGAATTCCGAAGACAGACAGGATTTCGAATTGATCCAGCGGAATTCCTTACGACTGCAAGAGCTCGTCGATCAGTTAATGGACCTTTCCAAATTGGAGTCGGGGAATTTTCAATTGAAGGTTAAAGAACACCATGAATTAAGTGAATTAATACAATCTATTTTTTCTTCTTTTCGCTACCAGATGAAGATGAGGAACATTCATGCTGAAATAGAAGCAGACAGCATTCTGAAAGCATGGTACGACCGGGATGTGGTGGAAAAGATTGCCACCAACCTGATATCCAATGCTTTTAAATATACTCCGGAAAAAGGTTTTGTCAGAGTGGAATGCAAAAGGAATGAGAACAAATTCCAACTTACGGTTGAAAATAGTGGAGGGAATTTGACGAAAGAGAAGGTCGAAAAAATATTCGACCGGTTCTACCAGGCCGATGATCATGCCGAGGGTGCAGGGGTAGGTTTGTCGCTGGTTGATGAGCTGGTTACACTAAGCCATGGTAAAATATATGTAGAAAGCCGTGACAATGGAAATGTAGTATTTCATGTGATATTGCCAATTGATAAAAACAGCTATCACGATTCTGAAATTGATGAAACCACCATTCACGATAGCCAACTATCAACGTCTCCCATCTATCCTGCAGAGACTAAAGAAACCCCTATTGATACGGAGAATGATCAACCGATTCTACTGATCATTGAGGATAACAAAGATATAAGAAGTTTTATAGGGAAGTCATTGAAGAATACCTATCAAATTCTGGAATCTGAAAATGGCGAGAGCGGAGTAAAGACAGCCATGAAATACATTCCCGATATCATTATTTCAGATGTGATGATGCCGGGAATGAGTGGTATAGATGTCTGCCAAATCATCAAATCGGATGAAAAAACATGTCACATTCCATTTGTTCTGCTCACGGCAAAAGTTGAGGATGAGGACCAGTTGAAAGGATTGGAAACAGGAGCTGATGACTATATCACCAAACCCTTTAAGATCCAGTTACTGGAGAGTCGTATAAACAATCTCATTGAAAATAGAAAAAAATTAAGGGAACGTTATAGCCAGGAGATCATACTCAAGCCAAAAGATATAGCGATTGTACCTAGGGATGAACAGTTTCTAATGAGACTACAACAACTTTTAGATGATAAATTAACAACCCCGGAATTTAACGCAGAGAATTTTAGCCGTGAAATGGGAATGAGCCGCATGCAATTGCACAGAAAGATCAAGGCGTTGACAGGACTTTCAACGACTGAATTTGTCCGTTCCCAACGTCTGAAAGCCGCCGTGGAGTTATTAACAAATAGTGACATCAATGTTTCTGAAGTTGGTTATACGGTCGGATTTAATGACCCCTCCTATTTTATTAAATGTTTCAAAGAATCGTATGGACAAACACCTGCCGTTTTTGCCGATAAATTGAAATCAAACAAATAATTCCCTAATAATTTCTTCTTTGAAACCCTTTGTAAAGGCTTTAAAATACCCATAACTAACCCTGTTACATATTTCCGATCAATTGTTACAATTCTTATATCCGGTCTGTTTCGAGTGGATTAAGTTTGGGCTATGTCGGAAGGAATAATTGATTTTATATCAAGTGAATGAATGAAAAAAAGACATAGGGTCTACTATGGAAAGATTAGTGAATTCCTCACCAAAAAAATTTACATCAATGTAAGCCATTTGGAAAAAGGAAATTACGAGATCAACATCGTTCACCGGAACAAGATCATTAAAAAATTCCACTTCCGTAGAAGTTAACTCTTCTGAAAAACCCAATTGATTCGAAAAGGGATATACCGGCAAAACAAATAATAGCCCGGAAGAGCTAATTGAAATGTAACGCTCAATAAGTACTAAATGGAAAAATTATTTCAATAAATATTAATAAAAAACCAAGCATTATGAAAAAGAACCTGATCTTACTAATTATTGCCATTAGCACCGTGAATTGCAATTCAACTTCAAATCCGGATTTAGATGGCATTGAACATCTTATCTGTGAGGATTATTGGGCTGCGATAAACTTATCCGCTTTTTGCGATATGAACCTTGGTAATTTTGACCTCACTGGTTTTAACGACAGCTGTCACGGGGATAGTAATGACAGCTATACCCATGATGAGTTGATCTATATCCGTGTCTATAATGGCTTTGAAGAATCCGAAGCCAGGGAGGATTATAATGTGGATAAAGAATTCCACCAATCCGTCGACGGGTATATGGAACGAAGTGATATTGGTGACGAGGCTTTTGCTATTCTTGATATAGAATTTGGTAAGCTCGATGGCTTGTACCTGAGTGTCCGCAAAGGAAAGTACACAATCATTCTCGAAGTCAATGGCAACTCCGCCAATGATTCCAACAATTGTTTTACTCCGGACACCGTATTTGATTTTGCCAAAGCGCTGGTTGCGCCGTTGTAAGATTTGTTAATCCCAAATTCTAAGACTTTAAAAAGTAACGTAAGATTTGCGAAAACTCACTCAAACAAAAAAGCCTAAACCCTTGAAAAACGAGGATTTAGGCTATTTTAAAGAGCCCCCTGCCGGGATCGAACCAGCGACCTACTGATTACAAGTCAGTTGCTCTACCAGCTGAGCTAAGGAGGCGTACTACTCATATTTCAACTATCTCTCTAGCTCAACTGGTGCTTGCCCTACAGGCTGGCCCCTCCCTAAAACAATTCACTGGATTGTTTTTTAACAGTCGGGCCTCAGCTGAGCTAAGGAGGCATATATTTATTATTTCAACTTATCGATAGCTCAACTGGTGCTTGCCCTGCAGGCTGGCATCTCCCTATCCCGATAGCTATCGGGACTTAACGGTCGATCCTCAGCTGAGCTAAGGAGGCATTTTTTTCTTAATGACCTACCGATTACAAGTCAGTTGATCTAACTAAGAAGATATTTTAAGAATCCTGACCTCTACCTTCCGTAAAAGCAGGTGCAAATGTAGGTGTCTTAATTAATTTTCAAAAATATTTTTTGTAATTTTTTAGATGTTGGAGATAGCCCGTAGTTGCTCCTCCAAAGTTTGCAGCTCCCTGCTCGCTTTTTCAATCTTTTCATTGAATTCTTCCTTCAGCTTATCTGCTTTCTTTGAATCGGCAAAGAAATTCAAATTGTTTTTCCAAAGATCGATGTCATTCTCCAGTTTAGCGATCTGACGACGCAGGGAATTCTCCTTTTTCTGGATGATCCGGTTGGAATTGGGGCTTTGCTTCAGCTTGCTGAACTGAGCGCTGAATTTCATTTGCTGTGCTTCATCTTCATCCAGATCAGCCTTATCAACTACGGTTGCAATGGCTTTATTGAACCGGTTTTGGATATTCTTAATTTCATTCTTTGGTACATACCCGATCTTCGGCCACTCGTCAATGATATCGTCTACCCTGTCCAAATCAATGTCACCGCTTGTTGCCATTTTATCCAGCTCATCACACAGTACCTGCTTTTTCTTCAGATTTTCCACATACTGCTTCTCCTGAACATTTTCATTCGCCCTCTTTCGATTAAAAAAATGATCACAAGCCGATTTGAACTTTGCATAGATTTCATTTCTGAACTTTTCAGGAACCGGCCCGATATCTCTCCACTTTCTCTGCAGTTCTTTCAGGGTTTCTGCCGTTTCCTGAAAGTTTTCGTTGTCCTTTAATTCTTCAGCCTGTTTGGTCAATTCTTCCTTTAAATGGAGATTTTCCTGTCTTTTCTTTTCTAACTCTTTGAAAAACTGTCCTTTATGTGAGAAAAATGATTTGAATGCAGACCAGAATTTTTTATTGATATCTTTGGCTACCTCACGGGGAAGGCCTCCTATCGCTTCCCATTGCTTTTGGATTTCAAGTAATTCCTTGGTCTTTTGGTTCCAGTCAGATATCCTTTCAGAATTAAAATCACTGAAGAACTGTACTTTTTCGACCAGAGCCTCTTTGCTTTTCTGATTGAGATTTAGTTCCTCTTTCAGGTTCTCGTAATAATCTTTTCTCTTGGCATAAACGGCATCAGAAGCTGCTTTGAAACGGATCCACAAAGGTTCCTGGTCTTCCTTGGGTACCGGACCAATATGCTTGAATTCCTCATGAAGCTCATTCAACACTTTAATGGCCTCTTTGAGGTTATCCATTTTATCCAATTCCTCAGCCTTTTCGCATAGCTCCAGCTTTGCTTCAAGGTTTTTCTTTCGATCGAGCTCCTTCAGTTCAAAATAAATGGATCGTTGATCGTAGTAGCGGTCTATCAATGCATTGTAATTCGCCCACAAACTTTTCAAATGCTGGGGGGCTACAGGACCAGTGTTTTTCCACTCTTCCTGGATCTCCTTAAGTTCCTTTAAACTGGCCATTGTTTCATCGGAATCTACAATGGATCGAAGCTTTTCGAGAATGGCTTGCTTCTTATGAAGATTTTGATCCTTTTGTTTTTCAAGGCTGTTGTAAAATTCATTCCTTTTATCCCGAAGGGCATTGTATGCTTCCAGAAACCGGCTATCCAGCTCGTCATTTTTGTACTCAAAACCATCCTTCTCGCCGCCCGCTTCCAGGTATTTTTGGTAGGCATCTTCCCTTTCATGATTGTGAACATCATCAAAAGCAGGCTTAATCTCCTTCAGGATCTTACCAACTTCGGACATATCTGTATTTTTTAACTGGGTCTCAATCGCCTGAACCAATTGAGTCTTTGAATAGTTGCTGTAGTCTAAATGATGCTCTTCAATTTCATCATCATTGTCCCCGTCATCACCCCCTTCCTTGTCGGATTCTGTTGACCCGGTATCATCTGATTTAGATGCTGATTCTCCTTTGTTTTCTATCTCTACAACTTCTTCTTTTTCAGAAGGTTCTTCTTCTTTACTTAAAGTATCACTATTTGATTCTTCTTTCTCCTCTTCAGGTTGGATTTTGGTAACTGGATCTTCGGAAACTATATCAGTCTTTTCAGAAACTTTTTCCTTCTCAGGATCACTCAATTCCTCTTCCTTTGTTGTTGCAGCTATTTCCGCCTCTTCCTTCTCTTCTTGTGGTTGACCCTCTGTTTCCAGTGGCTCGTCTTTTTCTAAAGTAGCTTTCTCTGCGATATTTTCTTCATCTGTAACTACTTCTTTATCAGATGATTTCTCCGTTACACCATCTGATTCTTTTTCTTCTACCGTTAGATTTTTGGCAACACGATCTTCGGAAACTACCTCAGTTTCTTCTTTTATGTCATCATTTTCATCAGAAGCTTCTTTCGGTTCAGGATCATTCTGTTCCTCTTCCCTCTTTGTTGCAATTACTCCCGCTTCTTCCTTCTCTTCTTGTGGTTGGCCCTCTGGTTCCAGAGGCTGGTCTTTATCTAAAGTAGCTTTCTCCTCGATATGTTCTTCTTTTTTTGCAACAACATTATTTTCTTTTGCTTCTTCTGACTGATTCTCTTCTGAATCTGATTCAGTAGTCTTTCCGTTTTCCTCCTGATTTTTATTTAACTCTTTTTCATGAGGATCCGTGACATGTTTGTCATTTTCATCTTGTGCCATATCTCTATTCTTTTTACCAAACTTAATTGGTCAATTTAACCTCGGGTCTTCCGGGTAATTTGAAAACATTCTATATTTACCACCCATTTTTGTCAGGGTTTCCTTCCAGAGCACATCTGGCTCTGTATCAAAAATCTGCGTAATATCTGCATTTTTAAATACAATCCACGAATTTATTTTTAATTCATCAATCAGCTGACCAGCTGCCCATCCTGAGTAACCAACAAAAAACTTAATATCCTGGCTTCTGATAATATTATTCTCCAGTTGAAATTTTAATTGCTCAAAATTTCCACCCCAGAAAATGCCATTTTTAATCTCCTTGCTTTCCATCAAAAGCTCCGGTACCCTGTGAATATAATGCAAAGTGTCCTGCTGCACAGGTCCGCCGATAAACAAATCGTTTTCGGACTTCTCAAAATCCTCCATGATCTGGGACAGCATCAACTTTGCAGGTCTGTTCAAAACAAATCCAAAGGCCCCATCTTCATTGTGTTCACAAAGATACACAACACTTCTGCTAAAATTATTATCCGGCAAGAGAGGCTCTGAAATTAATAAATCCCCCTTTTCGGGCTTTTGATTGTTATTATATTTAAAGTACTCATTTGACATCTAGTGCAATGCTGCTTTAATCGGAAGAGATTGGATAATTCTTCCCTCCTCCTCATTTAACTCATTCAATCTATCATAGATTTCTCCCTTATCAAAATAATTCATACTCATCTTTACGAAAATGTTCCCATGTTTTGCTTCAGAAGCCCATAATTCGTGGTAAAATTTTTTCAAATCACCATCGGGCAAAGCTTCATAGACCAGCCTGAATCGTTCAGCTCCCCGGCATTCGATGATCGATCCTAAAAGCAACCGATCCAGGAAACGGTCTTCCCTACCCGACCGGCAACAATCGATCAATTGCTGGACATAAAGATCCTGTTCCATTTTCTGCGGAAGCTGAATTCCGCGCTCTTCCATAATCTGATAGACACATTGAAAGTGCTCCAGTTCCTCGATTGCCGTGTCAATCAGTTCTGGAATGATCTCAACCCTGTCCGGATATTTCGCAACAAAACTCATAGCCATGGATGAGGCTTTTCTCTCACAATTGGCATGGTCCTGCAGGAAGCTGTTGAAATCATTCATGACTGCATCAATCCATTCCTGGCTGCTATCCACAACCAAATCAATACTTAACTTCATATCTTCTATTAATTATTCTTTATTTAGAGAACAAAAGTTTCTTTATTAAATATTTAATTTGTTTTTACAAATGCGTTAAACTGATCAAAACTATCATTTTTAGTCATTAGTCAAAAAATATTTTATTCATCCGAAAGTAAATATTAAGCACCATCATGGGAACGGACATTTCCAACATCAGGAAAAATTACAAATTGAGCTCCATCAGCAAAAAAAATGTTGACCCAAACCCTTTGTTACAACTTGAAAAATGGATGAATGAAGCAATCAATAAAAAGGTGCTGGAGCCAACAGCCATGATCATTGCAACTGTAGGCAAAGACCTAAAGCCCTCCACCAGAACCGTCCTTCTCAAAGGGATAAGTGATACACAACTTGTTTTTTATACCAATTATTTAAGTAGAAAAGGACGTCAGCTGGAAGAAAATGCTCAAATCTCAGGCACCCTGTTGTGGAAGGAACTCGAACGCCAGGTGCACATTGAAGGAAAAGTGGAAAAAGCTTCATCGAAAGTTTCTGACGAATACTTTCAATCAAGACCACGGGCAAGTAAGATTGGTGCCCGCATATCACCACAAAGCCAGGTAATAAAATCTCGCACAAAAATAAAGGTTTGGTTTGCAAGAGAAGCTTTAAAAGTAGGCTTTGGAGAAGTACAAAGGCCCGAAAACTGGGGAGGGTATTATATCTTTCCTGAACGAATGGAGTTCTGGCAGGGACGCCCAAACAGATTGCATGACAGGATTCTTTATTCCAGGCAAGATGATCAATCCTGGACCATTGACCGGCTGGCTCCCTGATGTTGTTTAGCACTTACCTAAAACGATACGCTATTCCTGAAAAATGGATCTCTGATGAGCCTGAGAAAGATCTTGGGATAATTGTAGTCATTCCCTCCTATCATGAACCGGAATTGATCAAAACACTTGAATCACTGGAAAGTTGTCTGAAAACTGTAAAAAGTGTAGAGGTTATTATTGTCGTCAATACACGCGAAAACGATCCAAAAGACATTGTTGATGATACGAACTTACAAATCAATGATGTTGAAAACTGGATCAATCAACATCAATTAATTAAGAGAAAATACTTCATAATCCCCTTGCTAAAAGTGCCTCACAAAATAGCCGGCCCGGGCTATGCGAGAAAAGTTGGAATGGATGAGGCCATCAGCCGATTTTCAAAAATCAACAACGAAAAGGGAATTATTGTTTCTCTGGACGCAGATACAACAGTTGATCAAAATTACCTGGTGGAAATCGAAAAGCATTGGAACAAGTTTCCCAATACAACAGGCGTAAGTATCCAATTCCGGCACCCGTTTGATCAATGTTCAGACTTAATAAGTAAGGGGATTATTCAATATGAATTGCACCTTCGCTATTACATCCACGCGCAACGTTTCGCGGGATTTCCATTTGCCTTTCAGACGGTAGGATCGAGTTTTGCCGTATCAGCAAGGGATTACGCCAAACAGGGAGGCATGAATAAGCGAAAGGCCGGAGAGGATTTTTATTTTTTACATAAGATCATTCCACAGGGAAATTATTTCAACCTGAATTCCACTTGTGTTTATCCATCCTCAAGACCATCCCTCCGTGTTCCATTTGGAACAGGAAAAACGATTTCAGAGTTCATAAAAAAAGAGTCAAGTGAATATTTTTCCTATAATTTTCAGTCATTCAGAGACCTGAAATCTCTATTAGATAACCATTTAGAGTTATTTCAGCTTTTGCCAGGCCAATTAAATGCATTTTTGCAAAAGATGCCCCAGTCCATTCAATCGTTTCTTAGCAGTCAAAATTTCATTGGTCAAATAGAAAAGATTCATAACAATACAGCAGAAAAATCAACTTTTCAAAAAGCTTTTTTCAGATGGTTTGATGGTTTTCGATTGATGAAATTCGTGCATTTTGCACGGGATAATTTTTATCCAAATCTGCCGGTCAGGGAAGCTGTCATTCAGTATTTGAAGGAAGTTCACAATCTTCAGGCAAATGAATTTTCTGAAAAAGAATTATTGATGTGGTTCAGGGAATATGATGCTAAGTAAACCAGAATTCGACGCAAGAAAACTAACAAAAAACGTCATTCAAAGGTTTAAGAGGGGTTTTTTAATGCTTTCTAATTCATGTTAAATCAGGTCAAAAAGATTATTAACCCCCAATTTCTTATTATTGGTAAAGCCTTCCCCGTATTTGACACCGATTTTATGTCCTAATGTAATCGCACGGGATTCGATGAATTCCAAAAATTCCTTTGAAGAAATGAAGGATGCAGGCTCATCGCTTTCCGGATTGTAAAATTGTGATGTGTAGGCTTTTATGGAATTGATCTTGGTGTCCCAATGATCGGAAATATCAACGATCAGATCAGGCTCGATGTAGTTGTTTTGCATGAAATGATAGACGTGTTTTGGACGATAAGCAATTTGCTGCTTTCCGTTCACTTCGGTTTTGAACTTTACCAAACCTGATAGAAATACTGCTTTCTCAACCAATTCAGACGCTTTGCCATGATCAGGATGCCTGTCTGATGTCGCGTTGGTTATAATGATTTCCGGTTGATAAAACCGAATCTTCTCAACTAATGCCTGTTGATGTGGAAGATCGTTTTTAAAGAAAAAATCCTTGAACTCCATATTTGTCCGAAAAGACAATCCAAGTATTCTGGCGGCTTCCTCTGATTCTTGGATTCGAATTTCAGGGGTTCCACGCGTGCCCATTTCTCCACGGGTCAAATCGATCATTCCTACGGATTTTCCGAGGGAGATATGTTTGGCAATGGTACCGGAACAACAAAGTTCTGCATCATCGGGGTGAGCAGCAATTACGAGTATGTCAACTTTCATAGTGCAAAAAGCTAATGTCCTTTGGCTTTCTATCCAAAAGACATCTGCAATATATTAGATTGTTAAATGTGATTTAAACCAATTCCTGGGCTGTCAGCCATCTTTCAGCATCCAGCGCTGCCATGCATCCCGTTCCTGCGGCGGTAACAGCCTGGCGATAAATGTGATCCTGGGCATCGCCCGAAGCAAATACACCTTCAATATTTGTATAAGTCGATCCGGGTACTGTTTTGATGTATCCGTTGTCATCCATGTCCAGATACCCTTTGAAAATATCCGTATTGGGTTGGTGGCCAATGGCTACAAAAAATCCCTGAACCTTTATTTCGCTTAATTCTTTCGTCTGATTGTTAATTACTTTTACTCCTTCTACTTCATCATCACCTAACACTTCAACAGCTGAAGTATTCCAGTGAACGGTGACATTTGGAGCGTTAAAAACTCTTTTTTGCATAATTTTGGATGCCCTCAATTCATCCCTTCGTACCAGCATATGCACATGACTACAAAGCTTTGACAGGTAGGTTGCTTCTTCAGCTGCTGTATCACCTCCGCCAATTACCACAACATCTTTCCCTCTAAAAAAGAATCCATCACATACAGCGCATGCACTTACACCTCTTCCATTTAGTCTTTGCTCGGATTCAAGACCTAACCATTTTGCGGAAGCGCCAGTTGATATGATAACGGAATGTGCCAAAACTTCATCCTTTTCATCAATTGTGATCTTGAAAGGCTTTTTGCTGAAATCAACTGATGTGGCCAGGCCGTATCGAATGTCTGTTCCGAATCTTTCAGCCTGCTTTTGAAAATCGACCATCATTTGTGGTCCGTTGATGCCATCCGGATATCCCGGATAATTTTCGACATCATTGGTGATGGTTAGCTGACCTCCGGGTTGTCCACCCTGATAAAGGACAGGTTTTAAACCTGCTCTGGAAGCATAAATGGCAGCTGTATAGCCAGCTGGTCCTGAACCTAAAATCACAACATTTGCAGCATCCTTACTATTACTCATTTTTAATTAACTGATAATTGATTAAACCTAAATTTTAAAAAAAAAGGCCTCTTTACGTTTAAGAGACCCTTCAATATCATATGTATAAACAATATTATCCCAGATAAGGTTTCAAAGCCTTACTACGAGAAGTATGTCTTAGTCGCCTGATGGCTTTTTCTTTAATTTGTCTTACCCTTTCTCTTGTTAAATTGAACTTTTCACCAATTTCTTCCAGCGTCATGGAGTGTTCTCCGTTTAGTCCGAAATACAAACTGATGACATCTGCCTCTCTTTGCGTTAAGGTTGACAATGCCCGTTGCACCTCTTTTCGCAATGAATCGTTCATCAATTCATTATCAGGAGTTTCCTCGCCATCGTTTTCCAAAACATCCAACAAGCTGTTTTCTTCACCCTGAACAAATGGAGCATCCATAGAAACATGTCTTCCGGAGATTTTTAAGGTGTCGACAACTTCTGCAGTCGTCACATCCAATACATCCGCTAATTCATCTGGTGATGGCTCCCTTTCGTATTTTTGTTCAAGTTCAGAAAAAGTCTTTGAGATCTTGTTTAGTGATCCAACACGGTTAAGTGGTAATCTTACGATCCTTGACTGCTCGGCAAGTGCCTGAAGAATGGACTGTCTGATCCACCAAACGGCGTACGAAATAAACTTAAAACCACGGGTTTCATCAAATCGCTGAGCTGCCTTGATCAAACCAAGGTTTCCTTCGTTGATCAGGTCGCCCAGGGATAAGCCCTGATTTTGATACTGCTTAGCAACAGAAACTACAAACCTCAAATTGGCCTTGGTCAATTTTTCCAATGCCATTTGGTCTCCTTCCCGAATCCTCTTCGCCAATTCCACCTCTTCATCAGGAGTCAAAAGATCAACCTTACCAATTTCCTGCAAATATTTGTCTAAGGATTGACTTTCCCGGTTAGTAATTTGTTTGCTAATCTTTAGTTGTCTCATAAGCTATTTTTGACTTGAAAGTATTTTAATTCTTATATATCAAAACATTATTTGTACGGATTTGTTACCCTAATGTTCTAATAATATAGATTTTTTATCTCGATTTTTCTGCATTTGCCTGGTGATTTTCAGGTTTTGGCAATAAAACCTTTCTGGAAAGCTTGAATTTTCCGGTCTTCGGATCTACATCCAATAGCTTCACTTTGATCTCTTCACCTACTTCCAGAACGCCTTTCATTTCCTTAATTCGTTCCCATTTGATCTCAGAAATGTGAAGTAATCCTTCTTTACCTGGCATAAATTCAATAAATGCTCCAAATGGCTGGATAGATTTAACAACTCCATCATACACTTCCCCTACTTCAGGTACCGCAACGATGGCTTTGATTCTGGCAACAGCATTATCAAGAGATTCTTTGTTTGCAGAGAATATCTGTACCACACCGGCATTATCTACTTCTTCAATGACGATTGTCGCACCGGTAGTTGCCTGGATTTCCTGAATGACCTTACCACCTGGTCCGATCACGGCTCCAATCAGGTCCTTAGGAATACGCATTTCGCTGATTCTCGGAGCAGAAGCTTTTAAGTCTGCACGTGGTTCGCTGAGGGTTTCACTCATTTTATTCAGTATATGCAGTCTTCCTTCTTTCGCCTGATACAATGCTTCCTTCAAAACATCGTATGATAAACCGTCAATCTTAATATCCATCTGGCAGGCTGTAATACCTTTTTCGGTACCGGTAACTTTAAAGTCCATGTCCCCAAGGTGATCTTCATCACCGAGAATATCAGATAAAACAGCATATTTTCCCGTTTCTGCATCCGAGATCATACCCATAGCAATGCCGGAAACCGGTGCCGATAATTTTATACCTGCATCCATCATAGCCAGAGATCCTGCACATACAGTTGCCATAGATGATGAGCCATTAGACTCCAGAATATCAGAAACAACCCTGATGGTGTATGGGTTTTCGCTATCAGGCGGAACAACTTTTTTCAATGCCCGCAATGCCAGGTTTCCATGACCGACTTCCCTTCGTCCGGGACCTCTGTTTGGCCTTACTTCACCCGTTGAAAATCCAGGGAAATTGTAATGCAACAGGAATCGATTAGATCCTGTGATCATCGCGCTGTCGATCATCTGCTGATCCAGCTTTGTGCCCAAAGTCACTGTGGTCAAGGATTGCGTCTCTCCACGGGTAAAAATAGCTGACCCATGAGCAGCAGGCAAATAATCAACTTCCGTCCAGATTGGTCTGATTTCGTTTAGCTTACGCCCATCCAATCTGATATTTTTTTCTAATACGAGGTTTCTGGCTGCTTCTTTTTCAATTTTATGAAAATATCTGCTGACAAGGTCAAGATTGATCTCATGTTCTTCAGGCAAAGCATCGATGTATTCATCTTTGATCGCACTAAAAGCTTCTTTCCTTTCTTTCTTGTTTGTTATTAGCCTTTGTGCGACTTCAAAATACCTAGCATAGTACTTATCATGAAGTTCTTTTTCTAGCTCAAGGTCATGCTCTTCATGACTGTATTCTCTTTTTTGCTGAGATCCCACTGCTTCCTGAAGCTCTAACTGAAGTTTGCACTGATCTTTTATAGCTTCATGCGCAACCTTCAACGCTTCAAGCATATCTTCTTCAGACACCTCACTCATCTCGCCTTCGACCATGAGAATGTTATCTATGGTGGCAGCAACGATGATATCAATAACAGCTGATTTAATGGATTCTGTTTTGGGGTTAATCAGGAATTCACCATTTGATTTTACCACACGTACTTCTGAAATCGGACCGTTAAAAGGTATGTCCGAAACTGCAAGCGCCGACGAAGCAGCTAATGCGGCCAGTGCATCTGGCATTACATCTGCATCTGCAGATATAAGTTGTATATTTATTTGTGTTTCCGAATGATAATCATCGGGAAACATAGGTCGAATAGCTCTGTCGACTAATCGACAAACCAATACTTCGTGATCTGATAATCTTCCTTCTCGTTTGAGGAACCCACCTGGGATTCTTCCTGCTGCTGCAAATTTTTCCTGATAGTCGACTGAAAGAGGTAGGAAATCCGCGCCTTCAACCGGATCTTCATTTGAAACCACTGTGGCCAGCAACATGGTATCGCCCATTCTAACAACTACTGACCCGTCAGCCTGCTTGGCTAACTTCCCGGTTTCGATGGATATAGTTCGACCATCTGAAAGGGTTAATGTTTTAATAATTCCGTTTTGTGACATAATAAATTATAATGGTAAGAAATGATAGGACAGAATTAAAAGAGGGAATTCCTGTTCGGGAACTCCCTCCTTTGATTATTTTCTTAAATTTAGCTCTTTGATAATTGCCCTATATCGTTCGATATCTTTTTCGTGAAGATAATTCAGCAATCTCCTTCTTTTACCGACTAGCTTCAATAGCCCTTGTCGTGATGAGTGATCTTTTTTGTTGATCTTTAAATGTTGAGTCAAATGATTAATTCTGTAGGTAAATAAAGCAACTTGTGACTCAGGAGATCCTGTATCTGTCTTTGCTTTCAACCGACCATGATTTTCAAACAACTCTTCTTTCTTCTCTTTTGTTAAATACATGCTTAGTCAAAATTTATTTTTAAAATTCCGCAAATTTATAAATAATATATTATTGTAGCTAATTATTTGCTTGATTTAATTGCCTGGAAAAACTTTCTCATCCTGTTCCACATAATGATATAATAATCAGAGTCAAAAAGTTTTGCATCTCTTCTGGCTTGTATGAGAAAAATTATCCCAATTGGGAATAGCACAAAATTGGCTAACCATACTCCAATCAACGGATCCATGATCCCTTGTCTGGCCCACTTTTCTCCAAGCATCGAAATAATATAGAACAACACAAAAAAAACCACGGAAAATAAAACAGGCATCCCCAAACCACCCTTTTTGACAATTGCCCCAAGAGGTGCACCAATTAAAAACATTGCCAGGATCGTTAGCGCCATAGCCAGCTTTTTATATCTCTCAATCTCAAACTTCCTGATCAGTTTTATTTTATCGTCGATCTGACTATTATTTGTAACAAGGCTGCCCTTCACATACCTTACATGATTTAAAGCCTTTGAAACAGCCATGGTGCTTACCTTGTCCGTGTTAATAAGGCTATCCAATACCTCTTCCCTGCTTTTTACAGAATCACTTTCAACAACCATGGATTGATGGAGATTGGCACTCCTAATGGAATCGGAGTTAGCAGGTGCGGGTTTTATTTTCTTTTTGTCTTTGTCAGCTTCCGCAACAATGACTTTGTCCTTAATTTTTTCACCTTGGGTAATAACTGTATCATCTGGTACGCCTATCCCTTTCCTTTTGGTTGTTTTTTCCAGTTGAATATTTCTCTTTAATACTTTATTCTGGATCCGAACGGCCTTTTCCAGCTGTGCAGAGTCCGCATTTTCAAGCACATATTGAGATCGCGGATTTAATTTTAATTCAGCACTATCACCCTGTTCCAAATCCTTGACAATAAACTCTTCACTAACCGTATCAGGCCTTCTTTCTTCTTCGATTTTCAATGTTGTATCCCGTCGGTGTATGCTTTTCAGCGAATCAACAATCCGGCCACGCTTTTCAAGAACCTCCGGAGCGTGATACTTAAACATGTTCTGAACATTAAGGTAAATTTGGTACTTTGTATCAATATAATCTGTGTTCATAGAGTCCAGATCAGCCCTAAGCTGGTCAATGGTCTTCATTAGCCGATTATTATTAAACAATTCTTTTTTCGTTCTTTTCAGATCAAATTCCGAAAGATTAAGGACAATCTTTCTTTGTGAAAATGAGCTTCTCAAATAGGGGTTTGCGCTTTTGTCTCGTTTGTACCCCCTCCTTCTTTGAGGATTTTGTTCACGAATATCCTTTCCATCAAATAGTTCAAAAACCAAATACCGGTTGTTGAGAATATTGTACATTTTCCCAGAATCAGCCAGCGTGATCTCCTTATTTCCCCTGGTATTGAAGTGTCGATAAATAATGATATCTTTCAGGGTTTCATCATCATCCATTCTTTCATTGATCTTAATGCTATATCCCGGAATGTTGCTATAAAAAACACCTTCCCTGATGTCGAGAGCAGGTTTTTTTTGTTTAATATCGTACAACAGGCTGAATGCCTCTAGATTAGCTTTGGGAACGATGTAGTTGTTATTGTAAAAGCCGATTACCACGATGATACAGGTTACCAGGAAAAGCGGCCGCATTGTCCGCAAAAATGAAATTCCTGAACTTTTTATAGCTGTGAGCTCGGAATGGACACCCAGATTTCCAAAAGTCATTAACGATGACAACAAAACTGCCAAAGGGAGGGCATTTGTAGTCATATTAATGCTGAAATAAAATATTAACCGGGATATAACGGCAAAACCCAAATCTTTCCCCACCAATTCATCAAAGTATTTGAGCATAAATACCGTCAGAAGGATAAATACCACCACAAAAAAAGTAATGATAAATGGCCCGAAAAAAGATGACAATAAAAGCTTATCGAGTTTTTTCATATATACCCGTCACGGAAATCTTCGCAAAGATAACGATAATTATCCTCCTACTATTTCTTTGAGGGTATAAAGTAGATTATCCCAAACATCCGCCTGCTCCTCCTGATCATCAAAACCCGAATAATCGATAACTTTAATGAAAACGGATTGGGTTAACTCATTCTCCTCCAACCTGAATTCAACATAACTAGGGTCGTCCTCATCATCAATAAATTCAAATTTCACATAGTTATTGGTTCTGTGATTTGTCTGGCGGGCGGGATGATCTTCATCTTCCCAGATAAAATTAAAAATCTTGTCTTCGTTTATTGTAACATCATCGGCAAACCATTGAGAGAGACCACTGGCGGTGTTTAGATAAGGGTAAAGCATCTTTTTGGATGCATTTATTTCAAATTCATGAACATATTTTCTTTTTGCCATTACGAATTAAATATCTCCATATTTAAGTAAAAAATCTATTTATAAAACGTTCCACTTTCCCTTATTCCCTAAGAGTTTCTAATCTTAATTAAGTTTTTCAATAAAAACAAAATAAATCTTAAATCTTCAATATCCTATCTTTCTTCGAAACTTCTTAATTATCAACCAATTGGAAATCGTATGAACAGATGGCTGCTGTGCTGTAGAATCTATAGAATATATTTTTTTCAAGGAAGTGAATGGAAATATTTTCCATATTTATATCTTTGCACTCCCATTTGGCGGGGTAGCTCAGATGGTTAGAGCGCAGGATTCATAACCCTGAGGTCGGCAGTTCGATTCTGCTCCCCGCTACCATTTACAAATTGTATATTAAAGCAAAAAACAACTGCCGGCTAGACCGGCAGTTGTTTTTTATAATACTCCTGAATCTACAAGAAATCCAGAAGGTTTATTTATTCATACCACTAAATATTATTATGCATCGTGTTGTTGCTCAATCCATCCTTTTGAGACAAGGTTTTCATCCAGCTCACGGGTAATAGCATCGTAGATCTTAGTATCAGGAACTCTGTGCTTCAATGCAATTAAACTAAGCAAATCAATTTGCTTATAAAGAAGTTCTATCTGATTATTTTGATTTTTCACTATCCTGTTAAACTTAAAATACCAGCACCAAACTTCACGAAGGGCCAGCGTTATGCCCGCTAAAAACACCACACCTATTGCAATCGCAATGAATAAGGTTGTCGAATCACTAAAATCTAGATTTTCCATTTTTGTTGAGTTTGATTAATAACTTGTTTGATCAGTACCTTTTACTAATTCAATCTCAAAGGTTGCATGTGCAAGAAGAGTATTTCAAGTGGGTTTTAAAAAGCAAAAGACCGATACATATTACCGGCCTTTTGACAAACATTAAACCACAACCTATGAAATTATACTCTTTGATGATTTCTTAAAGTGCGTTTTCGGCTATTAAAAATTATTAAACTAAAATTCTATCTCAAGTGAAAAAATTTAAGTGCAACTGATATGTTTGTTGTACTGTTCATTAATTTTCTCTTAACAAAGTAAGCCAATATTATTCTTTTTATTAAGACACGAATTACGCTAACCTTACTTATGTATAGAATCTTTCTAAAAAATAAATTCAAATAAGAAATACTCCCAGAATGAGTAATTGAGAAAGATTTTATTGTGAAAAGAAGAAAACAGGTGTGAGAATTTTTTTGAAAAAATGATAAAAATAGGCTGATTTTATTACTACGCTTATCACCTAATACTTCGCAAAAAAATTTAAGGGGATATAAATACAAAAGGCTGTCCCGGAAGTTTGTAATTCAGAATTAATTTGTTTCTGAAAAATTCAAAATTCGGGACAGCCTCCGAAAAATCTTAAATGAAATTTATTTTACTTTTTCAACGATTGCCTTAAAAGCATCCGGATGATTCATCGCCAGATCTGCTAATACTTTTCGATTGATGTCGATGTTAGCACTCTTCAAGCCACCCATAAACTTTGAATAGGATAAATCGTGTTCTCGCACACCCGCGTTGATACGCTGAATCCAAAGTTTTCTAAAATTTCTTTTCTTGGTTTTC
The DNA here is from genome assembly GCA_913057175.1 of uncultured Cytophagales bacterium. GTDB lineage: Bacteria > Bacteroidota > Bacteroidia > Cytophagales > Cyclobacteriaceae > CAJXNP01. Next base: position 67,248 of record CAJXNP010000009.1, on the reverse strand, counting down.
CTGTCGCGATATGAATAAAGCCATCCTTTTTCAACGGCATTTTTTGCGACAGTCCATACATTTTTTCTTCTTCCGAAGTAGCCCTTGGCAAACTTCAGGATTTTTTTTCTTCTTGCTTTTGAAGCAACTGTGTTTACTGATCTTGGCATTTTAATACGTTTTTTGGTGTCAGGCGCCTGTCTTTTGACAGAACTTCAGCCTAATACCTGGTTAAACAAAAAACCTGAATTAGATATTCAATAAATCTTTGATTCTTCTCTCATCAGATTTATGTACAAGAGTAGAATGCGTTAAATTTCTCTTTTGCTTTGTTTCCTTTTTAGTGAGGATATGGCTTTTAAAAGCATGCTTTCTTTTAATTTTGCCAGTTCCTGTCAACTTAAATCTCTTCTTCGCTCCAGAGTTTGTTTTTACTTTTGGCATTTTTATATATGTTAATTAATTATTTCTTTTTCTGAACTTTTGGAGATACGATCAAAGTCATTCTTTTACCCTCTAACTTCGGCAGCTGATCAACCTTACCGTATTCTTCAAGCGCCTGCGCGAATTTTAATAAAAGTATTTCGCCCCGCTCTTTGAAAACAATCGTCCTTCCGACAAAATGGACATAAGCCTTCACTTTTGCTCCATCTTCCAAAAAGTTGATGGCGTGTTTCAGCTTGAAATTAAAGTCGTGGTCGTCTGTATTTGGGCCAAACCGAATCTCCTTCAATACGGTTTTATGCGCTTTGGCCTTTATTTCTTTTTGCTTTTTCTTTTGTTCGTATTTGAACTTCGAATAGTCAATTATTTTGCAAACCGGCGGATCAGCATTAGGTGAAATTTCTACTAAATCCAAACCTTGCTCTTGAGCAAGTCCAAGAGCTTCCTCAATTCTATAGACGCCTTGTTGGATATTTTCGCCCACAACCCTTACCTCTCTTGACCTGATCTTTTCATTTACCTTGTATGGCTCTTCTTGCCGACCACGGTAATACCTTTGATTTTGTCTTCTAATATTTACCTCCTTTTATAGTTCTCGATTTAAACAAGCTGCAAATATCTGCAAATAAATTTTATTAGTGAAATCTAATAAAAAGAATTATTACTAAGAAAATTACAAATTCATACTTTTGTGCATCTCTTTATTCAAGAATTCGATCAGCCGCTCATGATTAAATGATCCAATGTCGCCTTCCTTATGTTTCCTGACTGACGCAGTTGAATTTTCCTTTTCTTTTTCACCAGCGATAAACATGAATGGTATTTTCTTAACCTCGGCATCACGTATCTTCCTTCCAATCTTTTCATCCCTGTGATCCACACTACCTGTTAAATTGTGTTCTTCGAGATATCTTAACAATTCATTCGCATAGTCAGCAAATTTTTCAGATATAGGAAGAATGATAAACTGCTCCGGCGAAAGCCATAACGGAAAATCACCTGCACAATGCTCGATCAGTATCGCTACAAACCTTTCCAGTGATCCAAATGGAGCCCGATGGATCATTACCGGTCGGTGCTTTTGATTATCAGAACCAACATACTCCAGCTCAAATCTTTCAGGAAGATTGTAATCAACCTGAATGGTTCCCAGCTGCCAGCTCCTTTGGAGGGCATCTTTTACCATGAAATCGAGCTTTGGCCCATAAAAAGCTGCTTCTCCCAACTCGGTAACCGTATTTAGCCCTTTTTCTTCCGCTGCTTCGATAATTGCCTGTTCAGCAATTTCCCAGTTCTTGTCATCACCAATGTATTTGGATTTGTTATCAGGATCTCGCAAGGAGATCTGTGCCGTAAAATTTTCAAATCCAAGAGAGTTAAAGACATACAAAACCAGGTCAATTACCTTCTTGAATTCATCCTTTACCTGGTCCGGACGGCAAAATATATGGGCGTCATCTTGTGTAAACCCCCGCACCCTGGTCAGCCCGTGCAGCTCCCCGCTTTGCTCGTAGCGGTATACGGTTCCAAATTCCGCCATACGTACAGGTAACTCTTTGTACGACCTCGGCCGGGTCTTATAAATTTCACAATGATGAGGACAGTTCATGGGTTTCAAAAGAAACTCGTCATTATCATCAGGTACTTTAATAGGTTGGAAGGAATCCTTACCATATTTTTCATAGTGACCGGATGTAATGTAAAGTTCCTTGTTTCCTATGTGAGGAGTGATTACCGCTTCATATCCAGCTTTTAATTGCGCTTTTTTCAAGAAATCAACCAAACGCTCCCGTAGCATAGTTCCTTTTGGCAACCACAAGGGTAGCCCCTGCCCTACTTTTTCTGAAAATGCAAACAGCTCCAGCTCTTTTCCCAGCTTCCTGTGATCGCGTTTTTTCGCTTCTTCCAGTAAATGTAAATACTCGGTCAGCTCTTTTTGCTTGGGAAAAGTCACTCCATATAATCTTGTCAGCTGTTTTCTGGTTTCATCACCTCGCCAGTAAGCTCCGGCTACGTTGAGGATTTTAGCAGCTTTGACAAAACCAGTATTCGGAATATGCGGGCCGCGACATAAATCCGTGAAGTTTCCCTGATGATAAAATGTTATCGAACCATCTTCCAGGTCCTCCAGCAATTCGAGTTTATACTCATCCCCTTTTTCCTTGAAATATTCAATCGCTGATTTTTTGTCGATTTCCTGCCGCTGATATTCACTCTTTTCACGGGCAAGTTCTATCATTTTATTTTCAAGACGCGGAATGTCATTTAACGGATCAAACTCCTGATCACCAAAGTCAACATCATAGTAAAACCCTGTATCGATAGCCGGCCCGATACCAAATTTGATTCCGGGGAATAAGCTTTCGAGTGCTTCTGCCATAAGGTGCGCAGATGAGTGCCAGAAGGTGGATTTACCATCTTTATCATTCCAGGTGAGAAGCTGTACGGTCGCATCGTCCGTTATTTTCCTGGAGGCATCCCATACCTCTCCATTCACTTTTGCTGCCAATACATTTCTTGCCAGTCCTTCGCTTATCGACATGGCAATATCCATTCCTGTTACACCACTCGGATATTCCTTGACAGTTCCATCCGGTAGGGTAATTTTTATCTGCTTGTCACTCATTTAAAAAACTAATTATTTGGTACTAAAGGCCTAATCTGAATAAAATCTATTCTATTTTCTTCCCTTCTTTTTAAGTCTCGCAAATATCTAACTTTTCTTTGCAATTTCTCTAATTCCTGGCGAGCAATTATATGCGTAGAGTCGGATTTCAATATTTCAAGATAGGAATTTTCAGCGTTCTGATACTGATTCATCCGGTCATAAGTCCTGGCTTCAAGCAACAGCAATTCAGGTGATTCTAATTTATAATCGGATAAATAGAATAAGACAGAGTCATAATTGCGTTGATTGAAATTTATCCTCACCAGTTTAGTTACTTTCTCTCTCTCGAAATTTGGATTGTTCACATGAAACGCCAGATTTTTTGCAGAATCAAGGTCGTTTGTTCTGATCATATATTCCGAAATGGATAAATATGTACGTGGATCTTCACGATATCGACCAGGAATAAGATGGTAGACTTCTTGAAACTTTTCTCTATCATTTAAAGTTGCCAACAATTCCAGGTAGCTGACAATGGTAGAATATTTTACATTGGATTTTTCCAATGCCCGGTCAAAGCTATTTACTGCCCCACTTGTATCATCTATCTGTAAAAGTATGTTAGCTTTCAGGTCAAAATAATCGGCATCTCCGTTATCAAGAGCAATCGCCCGGTTAATGTTATCAAGAGCTTTGGTATATTCTTTCTTGTAATTGGAATACTCAGCCAGAAGAATGTAGTGATCAATATTCTCGGTAGTTAAATTAACTTTCCTGATCAATTCTTCTGTCTGATACTTATTATCAGTTTGTATTAATGCCTTGATCAAAAGCATTTCAATGGATTCATTACCAGGAATTTCTTCATTGGCAGACCTAAGCAGTTGGATTGCCTGGCGGGTATTCCCACGCTCAAGATAAATTTCAGCCAACCGTACGTAATTTTTTGGATTATTTGGTCTGTCATCAATTAATTCACGTAAAAATTCAATGTTACCCTGATCGGAATATTGAAGGGAAAAGTTAGCTGGTGAAGAGGTGTCTCTGGGTTGTCCACAAGCAAAAAAGGTCAATAAAATGATAAAAATACCAGCATTTTTCATGATGCCACAAATATTATCATAAAATGATCTGAAAGCTAATTTTTACCTGAAATTGGTCAACGTTTGGTAAATCCAAATAGGTTAGCCGGTGAAGAAAATCCACGCGAACAATTTTAAAAATATTTTCAATGCCATATCCCACCTCAACAAAAGGTTTTTCATCCAACACATTGAACAACCGCAAAGGGTTTCCATCCTCATCAGCTACTGGAATGACATCAATATTTTCTTGCCTCATTCCTCCGTACAATACACTTGCTGTTCCCAACAATCTCCATTTCAGCTTTTTCATTAATGGAATTTTGTTCATGATCAGTCCCTGAAAGGAATGATAATACTTCAAAGATGCGAAGTGATCACTGATAAATTCGGAATAGTTCATGGTGTTGAATGCTCCGGTTGTATAGAAAAAGGACTCACTTCCAACATGATTTTCCAACGCCGGGTATGGGACCTGCCCCAAAACATATCCTCCATTAAATCTAAATCTGGAAGTTCCGATCAAACCGAGATTCATTTTTTGATCGACCTGCAACTCAAATTTGTGAAAGTTCAGATCGCTACCCAGCAAACCGGTAAACCCTAGACTATAGATAAAGTGGAAAACGGGAGCTTTTCTGGCGCCAAGGTTGATCCTATAATTTCCATTTTGAAGATAAGTCTCATCCCTGCCCCAATGCGTGATTAATTTAATTGAAGTAGATTGAAAATTCGTATGGACGGTAGGTTCCGAACTGTAAGGGTCTTCGTAGTACTGGAAATTGTAAAGAGGATCAAATTGATAATAGTTGAATTCAACCCTCTGCTGCAATCCTTTGGCAAGACCTGTTTCAAAGTAAAGTCTCTGATGGTGGTGTTCATAAGGCCCAACCATTTGTCCAAATTTGGTAGCAGCGTAAAATATGTAGTTTTCGGTCAGTTTTTCCGAATTTACACCTACCTGCTCAATGTCATATCGTGAAGTAACTCCTAATTCGGTCCATGGCTTACGTTTAATGATCCAGCCTACCCCAGCATTGTATTTAAATCTGTTGTCTTTTGTGCCATAACCAAGATGCCCTTTAAAATATACTTTTTTGCTTAAATACTCATTCGTACGAAAGCCAACGACGATCCTGTTCCCTTCCAATTCATTATTCGCATATGTATAAAGATAAGGCCCCATATCAAACTTTCCGACCCTGACATAGCCTGTCATCATCGCCTGAAATACTTTCCTCCCTGCTTTTATAATGGGAACCGTTCTCAAAGTATCGATCATTTTATAAGTGATCTTTTCTTCTTCAGTAAGCGGATCGTATCGATTTTCTTCCCAAAACTCTTCATCATGAATAAACATGTCCTCTTCCATGTTTACCTGGTTTTCATAAAAAGAAGGTGGGTGCAACTTGTTAATTTCCCAGTTTTTGGTAGCGTTATAGAACTTTGCGATAATTCCAGGTGTTTTCTCATTGGGTTGCGATGCGTCTATCAGTACCCTGCTTTTAACTGGAAGGTAATTCCCTTCATCAGTTGGCAATAACTCCTGTTGTATCTTGACTTTTTCAATAAAATTCAGGTTTGAATTTTTGTCGATATTAAGATCGACCTGTTTTAGTGCATAACCGTCCTTAGTTATCCAAATATTACCAGAAAAAACGGGATCTTCCTTTCTTTTTGGGACTACACTTAACTGAAAACAGGAATCCACCCCAATCAATACCGTATCCATGATCTCATAGTCATAGTACATCCTCCATCCATCAGCGATGGGCGAAACAAACTCCCTTTCTAAAATTTTCAACCAATTTTCGTAGAAATTATATTCCTGGTAAAATGCACCGACAATCTGGCTGGTCATTGTACCGTCTTCGACAGTTATTCCTGAGATCTTTGATTTTAAAACATCTTCCCGGCGGGAATATGGATTATTTTTTACATAATATTTGGAAAGCGCTTCTGAAAAGAAAATAGGAATATAGGATTTACCATCCTCACCTCTCAGGTCAGCAATGCTATCCATCACACGAGCTATGCCCCTGAAAACCCTTTCCTGTTTGGCTTCCTCTGTTATATTGTCAATATCCAGCTCAACTTTTGTATAGCTATCATATTCGTAAGCCCGAAGTTCGCTTTTATTGTACTCTTTTTTGTGATCCACTGTTTGGCGGATGATCCCCCAAGCCGGGTTTTCCCCACTCATAACAACTATTTCCTGCAAAGTTCTCGTTTCCGGTTCCAGGTTGATATTCCAGGTGTAGGACTCTCCATTTTCTATGGCGAGAATTTTTGTTTTATATCCAATATATGAGAAGACTAATGAATCAAATGGTTCATAGGTAGACAGTTGATATCTACCCTCAAAATCGGTAGTTGTTCCTACCTGAGATCCATAAAAAAAAACGTTAACAAAAGGAACAGCTTCACCGGTCGATTGATCAGTCACCTTACCGCTGATCCGGGTAGGTGATTGAGAAAAAACTGGTTGACTGGTGTGAGTTAAAACTGCTAAAATGACAATAATAACCCAGAAAAAAGATGTTTTATTCACACTCGCAATTAAAGAATTTTTATTGGGATAACGGATGCTAAGATCAATTGTTTATGTTTCAAAATAAACCCAATTGATCTTTATCCTTCTTATCATCAATATCCAGGTCAATAGTATCGCCTACTTCATAGGTTTTATCAGTTCCTGAAGAAGGTTTTTTTTCTTGTCCTGAAGATTTTTTTTCCAATTGTTTATGATCCTTTTCGTCTTTATTCTCATTTCCGGTATTGGTAACCCTTTCTTCCTCTCCTTTTTCAGAAATGTCAACACTTTCATCCCTGACTGATTGATCGATGATTTTCAAGATCTTTTCAGAGGAGAATCTATTACCAATTGCTTTCCAACCTTTTACCTCAATAAGTTCCGCTAAATTGCTCTTATGTGTGACTTTTCCACCTCCTTTTCCCCTTACATGGTATTCGATTACAGGATTTTCAATGGTCGATACAAATTCGAGTTTTGAACCTTTGGAATCCGATATAAAACTGAACGACTTATTCAAAGTGGTAGTTTCGAGTTGAAATCTTTTCAAAAATGAAGTTTTTGAGGCACTATCGTAATAAATTGCAGAAATCACTGCATCGGGAGCAAATTTTTCAATCAACATGATTTTGGTTTCATCATAGCGGTTAGTCAGTTCATAATTTGTCAATTCATAAGTACCATCCTTATAAATTGTCAAAACACTATCCTCGCCATTAAATACTCCAAGCTTCTTACCTCGACCATCCTTGTTCAATCTACCCACAGAATCATCATAATAAATATCCAATCCACCTAATGTGGAAACACCCTGACTGGTCATGTCGATCTTGCGAACGGGATATTTGGTGACAATATTTCCTCCAGCGCCTCTGCCTTTTATTTCCAACTCGGAAAAATCAAAGTCGAAAACTTTATTTCTAGCCCGTGCCCGGGATGATAAGTAGATGGTAACCACTTCGGCTTCACCATTAGGGTTTGCGCTGAAATATAATATCTTTGATCCCTGCGCTCCCTTCGTCAGATCGTATTCCTTGTCACGAGTCACTCCCATCACCTGGAACCTTTTGACCATCGACCGACCTGTTTTTCCATCCAGATAGACGGCATTGTAAACCATCCTTTCATCGTTTTTGCGGAATACACCCGCATAAAGTATGTCTTTGCCCACAAAAACCTTATCAGAAATTTTCACAACCTTGAATTTACCATCCCTTCGAAAAGCGATGATATCGTCCAGGTCTGAGCATTCACTGATGTACTCGTCTTTTTTTAGGCCATGTCCAATAAAACCCTCTGCCCTGTTAACATAAAGTTTAGCATTATTGGCTGCAACAACCGTGGCCTGGATATTTTCAAAGCTTTTGATCTCCGTCTTCCTTTCCCTTCCTTTGCCATATTTCTCCAGTAAATTTTGATAATAGTTAATGGCAAAATCTACAATATGATCCAGGTGGTATTCGGTTTCTTTCAGATCTTCCTGCAGTTTTTTCAGCAATTCATCCGCTTTAAATGCGTCAAATTTTGAGATACGCTTGATCTTAATTTCTGTAAGCCGAACGATATCCTCTTCTGTGATCTCCCGATAGAATTGCTTTTTAAATGGATCGAGACCTTTGTCAATCGTTTGAATAACAGTTTCCCAGGTTTCGCATTCCTCGATATCGCGGTAAATCCTGTTTTCGATGAAAATCTTTTCCAGTGAAGAGAATAGAATTTTTTCAAGAAGTTCCCCTTTCTTAATTTCCAGTTCTCTTCTAAGCAACTCTACTGTCTGATCCGTATTTATCCTCAACATTTCATTGACGCTCAGGAAAGTAGGCTTATCCTCAACGATCACACATGAGTTAGGAGAAATGGAAACTTCGCAATCGGTAAATGCATACAAAGCATCCACCGTAATATCAGGTGATTGTCCCGGTGCAAGGCTCACAAGGATCTCCACATCCTGGGCAGTGTTGTCAACGACTTTTTTGATCTTGATCTTTCCCTTATCATTTGCCTTGATGATGGATTCGATCAAATTGGTAGTTGTCGTTCCAAAGGGAATGTCTTTTATAATAAGTGTCTTTTTGTCTAGTTCTTCAATCTTGGCCCTGACTCGAATTTTCCCACCGCGAAGTCCTTCATTGTAATCTGAAAAATCAGCCATTCCACCAGTTGGAAAATCAGGATAAATTCTGACCTTTTTTCCTTTCAGAATATCGATTGAGCCCTTGATCAGCTCACAAAAGTTATGTGGCAATATTTTGGTAGACAAACCTACTGCAATTCCTTCTACCCCTTGAGCAAGCAAAAGCGGGAATTTTGCCGGAAGTGTAACAGGCTCCTTTTTACGTCCGTCGTAAGAAAGCTGCCATTCAGTTGTTTGAGGGTTGTATAATACATCGAGGGCAAACTTGGAAAGCCTCGCTTCGATGTATCTTGGCGCCGCAGCGCTATCGCCTGTTCTCACATCTCCCCAGTTTCCCTGGGTATCTATCAAAAGCTCTTTTTGGCCTAGGTTGACAATCGCATCACCGATGGAAGCATCCCCATGAGGATGGTATTGCATAGTGCTTCCGATGATGTTGGCCACTTTGTTAAACCTTCCATCATCCAGCTCCTTCATGGCATGCATGATCCTTCTCTGCACGGGTTTTAGTCCGTCTTCTATGGCCGGCACAGCTCGCTCCAGAATAACGTAAGAAGCATAATCAAGGAACCAGCTCTCGTACATTCCCGTTACATGCTTTAATTCATGCATTTCTTCGTCATCCGGCAACATCATGCCGTTTCCCTTATCGTTCTCCGCCATTACTTAAATAATCAAGTTCCAAATTAAATAGTAAGTTATACAAAGTGTCAAGGAAATCAGGTTCCCAACAAGAAAATAATCATTAGTGATCTGGCTTTCATTATCCTTCAGTCGGGTGGCAATCTTCAAGGCTCCAAACACAATCAGCGCCTGAGGAAATTGATTGATCAGGGAAATAAAAACAAATGATCGCTCGATCATACCCTTTACAATACTTTTGACACTTATTGAATTTCTAATGCCCGATTTAAACCCTTTTGACAACAACACAAATACCAATGTCGAAACAATTTCACCTATGAAAAAAATTGCCAGAAAAATCAGTATCTGGTGAGTATGTTCCGGTTGCCAATTCATTTGATTACCTCAAAACTTAATTCCTTCAAATTAAAATAATCTTTCATCCGCAATGTTCTTTCTTTCCTCCATGTACTCGACGAGTCCTTTTTGATCTTATCAGCCACAATCTTATAATCCTTGTGTCGAATAAATTCCGATACTACTTCAAGGTCCTTATCCGGCCAATCTTCATAAAGTGTTTGGATTAAAGAGAACACCAGGTTTAATTCTTTATCTGACTTTTCACCCAAACCGCTAAAGGCATATTTCAATTTCGATTTCTTCAAGTCATTTAATATCTTTCGTGCTTTGCTCAGACCATCTCCCAACATTTCATGAGAACTTTTTCGGTTAATCTTGCTTTCGATTTCTCCATAATTCATCACATATCGGAGCTGTATAAAACCTGAAGAACTCACAAGGCATTCTTCCATATAAAAAATAATTTCTAAAACACTTTTCAAATCGCTGACTATTCCCTGAAATTCGTCTCCCAGTGTTATGGTCAATGGCGATATGATTTTGTCTTTAAATTTCTTATTGGTTTTATTGACAAGATCTTTGAAGAAATCCATCACTTCCATACCATTCTTTGAAGAGCTGTCAATTATATCGGCCATTAACACATATTCCATATTGCAATTTTATTACAAAATTTAATTTATTGCATAAAAATTACAATAGCAAACATTTTGTAATTATTTCACAACAACTAGACAACTTCTTCCTCAACCAGATCCTGTTCGATGCGAAGATTTCCAATAATGAATTCCTGCCGCTGAGGAGTGTTTTTGCCCATATAGAATTCCAAAACATTCTTGATGGTAGTATCTTTTGATAGAAGAACCGGATCGAGCCGCATTTCATCACCAATAAACCCTTTGAATTCATCAGGAGAAATTTCTCCCAATCCTTTAAAGCGTGTTATTTCGGGCTTACCTCCAAGCTTATTAATTGCTGTTTGTTTTTCTTCTTCCGAATAGCAATACACGGTTTCCTTTTTATTCCGAACCCTGAAAAGAGGTGTATCCAAAATGTACAAATGACCATTCCTGACAAGATCAGGGAAAAACTGCAGAAAGAACGTCAACAAAAGCAACCTGATGTGCATCCCATCTACATCGGCATCGGTAGCAATAATGATTTTTCTGTATCGCAATCCTTCCAGTCCTTCCTCGATATTCAAGGCATGCTGTAGCAGATTGAACTCTTCATTTTCATAGACAATTTTCTTGGTCAATCCATAGGTATTCAACGGCTTACCCCGTAAGCTGAAAACAGCCTGAGTCTGAACATCCCTTGATTTGGTAATAGATCCACTTGCAGAATCCCCCTCCGTAATGAAGATCATCGTTTCTTCACATCTTTCATCCTTTTTATCATCCAGGTGAATGCGACAATCCCGCAATTTTTTATTGTGCAGATTAGCCTTCTTTGCACGTTCATTGGCCAGTTTTTTGATACCGGCCATGTCCTTCCTTTCACGTTCCGACTGGAGGATACGCTTCAAAAGCGCATCTGCAGTGGAAGGATGTTTATGCAAAAAATTGTCTAGTTGTGCCTTGACAAAATCATTGACAAATGTCCGCATGGTTGGCCCGTCAGGAGCAACATTTTGCGAACCAAGCTTGGTTTTCGTCTGACTTTCGAAAACAGGTTCCATCACACGAACCGAAATAGCTGCCACGATACTCGCCCGGACATCCGTCGCATCAAAATTTTTATTATAAAATTCCCGGATCGTTTTCACATACGCTTCGCGGAAGGCTGCCAGGTGGGTTCCTCCCTGGGTAGTATATTGTCCATTGACAAATGAGTAATACTCTTCACCATATTGATTATTATGTGAAATGGCTAATTCTATGTCTTCTCCAATCAGGTGGATGATCGAATAGCGCATGCTTTCCGTATCCGATTTCTTTTCAAGAAGATCATGCAAGCCATTCTCTGAATGGAATTTCTTGCCATTGAAATTGATCGTCAAACCTGCGTTGAGGAAACAGTAATTCCACAACATGTTTTCAAGATATTCAGGAACGAAATGAAAATTCTTAAAGATCTCCCCATCCGGTTCAAATACGATCAACGTTCCATTTCGGGAAGATGAGGATTTTACCTTTTCATCTGTGATCAGATCTCCTAACTGAAATTCTGCCAGCTTGGTCTCACTGTCACGATAAGATTGAACCTTAAAATACCGGGAAAGTGCATTGACAGCTTTTGTACCTACGCCATTTAATCCAACAGATTTCTGAAAGGCTTTTGAATCATACTTTCCACCTGTGTTGATCTTCGATACGCAATCGATAACTTTTCCCAAAGGAATACCCCGACCGTAATCCCGTACTTCTACCCTATGTTCCGTGATTTTTATATCGATGGTTTTTCCGTAGCCCATCACATGCTCATCGATACAGTTGTCGATCACTTCCTTGACCAAAACATATATTCCGTCATCGTACGAAGACCCATCACCCAATTTCCCAATGTACATCCCGGGTCTTAGCCGGATATGCTCTTTCCAGTCCAGCGACCTGATGTTATCTTCCGTGTAGGTAATATTCTGTTCTGCCATGCTCTTCTCCTCTTGAAAATGTGAAAGATGAATTATTCAAATATCGACCAAATTAATAATGTTATTGTGGTTCGAGCAAGCCATTGAGAAAACGAAAATATCAAGTTTACCAGTAAATAAAACACTTTAAATATTTGATTAATTGATATTTATATAAACTCAATTCATTTATCAATTGAATATGAAATAATTGAATTTATTTCTTTTTTTTGGATCAACCGGCTCTAAAATTATCGATACCTGAAATATAAAACCGGCAGGGCTATCAGTGATACAATAATTAAAACGGGTCCGAGATAAAGCAAAATTGAATAGCTCATGAACTGGTAATAGTCTTTACTATTGATGAAGCCAAGGTACATGATGATGGTGATCAAGAGAATATTGACAGACAAGTTGAGAAAATACAACCACCCGAGAAAGGTAGAACTGGTAAAAAAAGGACTAACATCATTTCTCGATCGGTAAGAAATAAGTGCTTTATCGAAAAGAAAAAAGATCAGATTGACAAAAACAAAGACGGCTAACCCGATGTAGAACAATGACTCCACTTTGATCATACGGGTCTTTTCCACATTGGTAAAAACCATTAAACTTTCGATCATATAGGAATAGGTAATGAGGAGAATGGCGATGAATAAGATCGATGTGATTGTTCTAAATGATTTTATAATCCGGATCATGTTCTGCATTTAAAAGAGGTGCGAAATTAATCAAATTGCTTTCTCATGGAAACAGATATAACATTATTCCATGACAAACACATTTAAGAATTTTAGTCAGCAAAAACAGATCTTTTGATAGAACATCTCCCTTCACCCTCTTCAAAGAGGGATTATTGGTGTTTTTGCAGACTAAAATTGAAATCATTGATACATATTGTTTAATTGCTTTCACCCTCACAATATTCGCCATAGATCACAAAAATCATTTTGGATTACTTCTAATTAGTTCATAAATTCAAAACCATTTAACTCAAAAACCCAACTGGAATTTTCGTTTTTAACTGTTTGAATTATGGATCTGAGTCCGGTTGTTTTGGCTATACCTATTTACTTTTTATTGATTGGGATTGAGTTAATTGTTGAACAAATAACCAAAAAAAGAACCTATCGGTTAAATGATGCCCTTACCAATATCAATTGTGGTATAACCTCGCAAATTACAGGTGTATTTCTAAAGGTTTTATCGATTGGCGTTTATGAATTGGTTTATTCCCATTTGGCGGTTTTCAGCATCCCCTATTCCTGGTGGAGCGTTGCGATCTGCTTTATTCTTTACGACCTTGCGTATTATTGGGCGCACAGGATGAGCCATGAAATCAACCTATTCTGGGGAGGTCATAGCGTGCATCATCAGAGTGAGGATTATAACTTATCCGTAGCTCTGAGACAGAGCTCCACACAAACCATCTGGTCCTTTCCATTTTATATTCCCATTGCCATTATGGGATTTGACACCTGGACATTCATATGGGCTTCCGGACTAAACCTGATCTATCAATTCTGGATCCATACTGAGTCGATCGGCAAAATGGGGATTTTTGAGAAAGTGCTGAATACCCCAAGTCATCACCGTGTACATCACGGTAGAGACCCCAAATACATCGATAAAAATCACGCCGGGGCATTGATCATCTGGGATAAAATGTTTGGTACTTTTCAGGAGGAAGAAGAAAAACCTCATTATGGTGTCACAACTCCTCTTAATAGCATGAATGCCGTTTGGGCAAACCTGGTTCATTATGATTTTGTGTTAGACAATTTTAAGAAAGCAAGGTCAGGGAGTGATAAAATTAAGATCCTGTTTAAGAAACCAGGCTGGAGGCCGGAATATTTAGGAGGATATATCCAGCCCAAAGATATCCAACCTGAATATCAAAAGTATGATCCGAATGCCCATAAAAACCTGAACCTTTATATTGTCATTCATTATATCGCCATCCTGATCCTGACCTCACTCTTCCTGTTTAACCAGGCGGCATTTACAATGTTTGATAAAGCTATTATTGTACTGGCAATCATCCATGGTGTCGTGAATTTCGGAGGCATCTTTGAAAAGCGTAGATGGATTTTTATATCAGAATTAGCTAGATTGGCCCTCTTTCCAGTATTAATTTATTATTATTTATCTAACTATCAGTATTTCAATACTTTATTTGTAACGGTAATTATTTTTACTATTTTTTCAATATTCTACATTTTGAAAAATAGAGTTTCGCTAACGCAAACAATTTTATATGGGAAATAATTTTTTTCAAAGGATTGTATTTCTAATATCCTTATCCATTTTATTGGTTCTGACATTTTGTAACAAGAAAAAAAAGATTGAAAATTTTGATTCAGAAACATGGGTGGCCGATGAATACGGGTGCAGCGGAGAAAGATTGGATTTAATGGATGAAATCCTTAAGGTAAAATTCAAACTGAGAGGAAAAAAGATGAGTGAAATAGAAGATATTCTTGGCAAACCGGAAGGGATTGAGCTCTACAAACGCGATCAGAAATATTATATCTACTACATGGAGCCTAATGAAAACTGCCAAACAAGCAAGGACAACCCTCTTAAACTGTACGTCAGGTTCAGCGCTGTCGGTATCGCAAATGAATTTACCGTCAGAACAGATTAGTTAATTCAGGTAGCAAAGTGATGCAGCTCCCATTATTCCAGCATCATTTCCTAATTCTGCTCGCTTGAGCATGAGGTTTTTTGTGTAATAGGATGTGAGGTTTTTATTGAGCATTTTCAGGATGGGCTTCTTAATCAGATCAAATGAAACAGCTAATCCACCACCAATAATAATCGCCTTAATATCAAAAAACCGAACAGCCGATACCAGGGACTCACCCAAAAACTCTCCTACTTCTGTGAAAATTTTAATTCCAACCTGATCACCTTCCAATCCAGCCAGAGCAATTTCCTTGGGTTGAACGTTATTGAAATTATCATACAAAGGACTTTCATACTTTCCTTTCAGTTTCTTAAACCTTTTTATAATCCCCTTTTTTCCAATATTCTTTTCAAGGGTTTTCTTATTGTGGACAAGGATATGCCCTATTTCTACACTGTTACCGTCTCCTCCTTTAAAAATATCGTGATCGATGATCACCCCACCACCAACACCAGTTCCAAGTGTGATAAAAACATAGTGTTCCGGCGTTTCTGATTTCGAAAAGTAATATTCTCCTAAAGCCGCCGCCGCTGCGTCATTCTCCAAACGAAAGGTCACATCCGGAAAAGCATCACTAATTTCACTTTTGAGGTTTACTCCATTCAGGTTTGGAATATTAGGGATTTCAAGTAGTGTAGTTCTGTCTTTGGAAATAACTCCCGGGATGCCTATTCCAACCTTTTTAACTTCCGGATACTTCTCAAATTCACTTCTTAAGATCCTGATAAAATAGGGAACAAAATCTGATTCGCCCTTTGTTGGGTATTTGATTTTTTCAAGCATTTCTCCGTCTGAAGTCACTAATCCAATTTTTATGTTGGTGCCTCCAACGTCTATACCAAAAAATTTTTCCATTTATGCTATACGGTTGTCTTTGTCTGTTCAAGAATCATCACATTACAAATAAATGAAAAACTTGATTCACAGCCTTATGAAAAACGATATTTATCCTCATTGGAAGACAAAAAAGTGTTGATCGATTGAAGTCAATGTTTTTATAAAACGATTAATAGATATAAAGATCAGGGCAAACGCATTTAGGAATTTTTGTTTCCAAAAACACCAATAGTCCCTCTTTGAAGAGGGTGAAGGGAGATGTCCCTTAAGAAAATTTGTTTTTGGAGACAAAAATTATTAACAATAATTACACAAAATTTTTAAATGCGTCTAGCCTGATATAAAGATTAAGCTTTTGTTTTTAGGAATTTATTACTCTATTTTCAGTTTTTTTATTCACAAACCTTTTTATGAAAATCCGATTTCTCATTAAAAGTCTCGTATGTTTCATCTTTGCTGCTTGCCAGAATAATGATACTGACAAGAACTGGACTGTTTATCATGGGGATAAATCAGCGTCTCACTATTCATCAATCAATCAAATCAACAAAGAAAATGTCACTCAGCTGGAAATTGTCTGGGAATATAATACCGGAGATCACGATGAACGATCACAGATCCAGTGCAACCCACTAGCTATCGATGGTGTTTTATATGGCACTTCTCCTCAGCTTAAGCTATTTGCCCTCAATGCCGCAACCGGGGAAAACATCTGGACATTTGATCCATTTCAAGGCAAGCAGGCACAGGGAGTAAACCGGGGAGTCGTATATTGGACTGACAATGAAACAGAAGTGATATTCTTTAGCGCAGGATCGTTCCTGTACGCCATAAATGCTCAAACCGGTCGACCGATTATGACATTTGGCACTAAAGGAAAAATTGATTTGCACGATGGGTTGGATCGGGAAGGAATTGAGAAATATGATATTGTTTCCAATTCTCCCGGAATTATTTACAAAGACCTGATCATTATGGGGATGCGTGTATCTGAAGGGGAAGTTGCTGCTCCCGGGCATATACGGGCATTTGACGTCCGAACAGGTAAACGAAAATGGATCTTCCATACCATTCCTCATCCCGATGAATTCGGATACGAAACCTGGCCTGCAGATGCATGGAAGACAGTAGGCGGAGCCAACAACTGGTCAGGATTTTCACTGGATGAACAACGAGGCATTGTATATGTTCCGACCGGATCTCCAAGCTTTGATTTTCATGGTGGAAACCGGCACGGATCTAATTTGTTCGGTAATAGTTTGATTGCTTTAAATGCAGAAACCGGAAAAAGACTCTGGCATTTTCAGACAATTCATCATGACATATGGGACCGTGATCTTCCCTGCCAGCCAAACCTGGTAACTCTTTACCAGGATGAGATCAAAGTTGATGCAGTAGCACAATTGACAAAACATGGAGTGGTTTTTTTGTTCAACCGGGTGACGGGAGAGCCTATTTTTCCAATTGAAGAAAGGCCTGCACCGGGATCATTATTAACAAATGAAGAAAACTGGCCTACCCAGCCTTTTCCGATAAAACCACCTCCATTCTCTCGGCAAGTCTTTACGGAAGACCTGATCACAAACATATCGGAAGAATCCCATGCTTATGTCAAGGAGCAATTAAAAGGCAAACACTATGGACATAAATTCACCCCTCCGAGTGAATGGGGTACTGTGATTTTTCCAGGTTTTGACGGAGGCGCTGAATATGGCGGCGGCGCGGTGAGTCCCAAAGGCATTATGTACGTAAATGCCAATGAAATGGCCTGGATCCTGACAATGGTAATGGTCAAATCAGAAGACAAAAAAGGAAAGATCGGCAAAGGAAGACAGATCTACATGAAAAACTGTGCAGTTTGTCACAAAGCAGATCGAAAGGGCGGACTGGAATTCTCTCCATCCTTAATTGATATCAATAAAAAATATAATCGTGAGGGAATCATCGAATACATTAAAACAGGGAAAGGAAGAATGCCCGGTTTCAGGCATTTGCCGGAAGATGAATTAAACGTCCTGGTAGATTATCTTTTTGATGTAAAAACGGTTAACTGGGAAAATCTGGATACAAAAACCAATCCAACAGAAAGAGAGATCCCTTATACATTTACCGGCTATAACCGGTTTGTTGATCAGGATGGATATCCGGCTGTCAAACCTCCATGGGGAACCTTAAATGCAATCGATTTGAATAAGGGAGAATTGTTGTGGAAAGTTCCGTTGGGAGAATACCCGGAATTAACCGAAAAAGGAATTCACCAAACCGGGGCAGAAAATTACGGGGGACCATTGCTGACTGGGAGTGGGTTGATTTTTATTGCAGCTACAAAAGATGAAAAATTCAGAGCTTTTGATAGCGAGAACGGAGATTTGCTTTGGGAGACCCAACTTCCCGCAGGTGGATATACCAGCCCGATGACTTATTCGGTTGATGGGGTACAATACGTTGTAATTGCCTGCGGAGGTGGCAAAATGGGAACAAAGTCAGGAGATTCGTATGTGGCTTTTAGATTGCCTGAAAACCTAAATTGACAACTTTTCTGCGTAAAGGCTGACAAACTCCTCGACCCTTTTCCTTCTATACTGCATGATCCACCTCGGATGGGGAAGCGACCTGACTTCTTTGAACAGTTGGTATTTTTTGTTCAGGTAGTTGAGGTATTTGATGTTCTCTCCCATCCCAATGCTATATGCAACTTCTGCGGAGCCTCCAAGCTGGATTTGCTTCTGAATGGATTCAACCATGAATTCCTCCAGATTGTTTTTCGACTCCGGTATATCGTAGTAATTCAGGTTCTTTCCTTCACTGACGAAACCAAGAGGGGAAACAGAGGTGAACAAGTACTTTGCAAAGAATTTCTCCAGTCCGCCAAATGCCTCTATCATTTGATACATGAATAAAGAAGATAGTTCATGCTTTTTTTCCAGATCATTTTGGATGCCACATTTTTCCTGCAAATGAACGGGGTCTGTAAAACCGATCCCCGTAATACCACCACCAAACCGGCCAGGATTAATTCCAATCAATAATACCCTCGGCGAATCATCAGAGTAGTATTTTTTAAAAAATTGATTGACCAATTTTTGGACTTTGGCATCAGTGTAAGGATTTAAAACTTCTACGTCTTGGGGAATGTTATCAGGGACATTCAGCTTTAAGTAAAAATCTGACAGAATATTGTAAAATGACATTCGAAAAATTCTTGGGTTGATGGAAAAATGATCTGCTAGGAATGGTATTTGTTTCTCATATACCGGACTGATTTATCGATTAATTCCTTTAAAACTTCCTGATCGATATCTTCAAGCTTATTGACATACAGGCAGGCTTTACTGGTCTTGTACTTTCCCAACTTTGCCAATAATTCCGCGTGTTTTCGATACCCCGACATGATGTACAATGACAAACTTTGCTTTCTGGGTGAAAATCCCGTGAGAAAAAAATCTCCTTCCCGTCCGCTATCATATTTGTAATGATACGTTCCAAACCCAACAATGCTTGCCCCCCACATGACAGGTTTTTCACCGGAAACCTGCTGCATGATTTCCAGCATTTTTAGCGAGTCTTCCCTTCTCCTTTTATTGTCAACAGAATGAATAAATTCCAATACATCTCCATCATGGGGTTGTGTTTTGTTTGTTGCCATGGCATTGTCAATTTGGTAAAAAGTAAAGATAATTTATGATCGATTAATTTCCTTAATTGGATAAGAGAATTCAAAAACCAATGTTTTTACCTGTTTTTGCGGATCGAAATAATCATTCCACTTAGAATGATTAACAATATTCCCATGATCTTCCAGTAATCGGGAAGAGGATCGCCCATCATCGTCCCGATAAAAATGGACATCGGAATCGTCATGTATCCAATGGCTGACATGATCCCGGCCTTTTCGAAGGAATATGCTTTTGTCAGGAACATTTGCCCGGCCAATGCAGAAACAGCAACTAAAGCCAACCAAAACCATTCCATTCCATGAGGCCATTCAAACCGGGTCAGGATGAATCCAATTCCTTCCACAGGTACAAAAGCGCCTACCACCATGGAAATAACCGGTAAAAGCAAACCACTTAGAGTAAATGAAAGTACAATCGTACGGGAATCGTAATAGTTACGGAGACCTCGCAAAGAAGTATAGGCTGCTCCTGCCAAAACTCCATTTAACAATCCCAACACATTGCTCGTCCAATCGATGGTCGTCGATGGTCTGAAGATGAATAAAATACCGCTAAAACCCACAAAAATAGCCAGCCACGCCAGAGGCTTTAACCTTTCCTTTAGAAAAAAATGACTGAAAACTGCTACAAAAATCGGGCTGGTCTGGAGAAATGTAATAGCAACTCCCATTTCGATGGTGGCCAGGTTATAAAACAAAGCATACAGAGCCAGCGTCCCTATTACCCCTCTGAAAACCAGCAAAACAGGTCGTCCTCCTTTATTAGAGGCAGGGCGAGAATAAAAGGAGACAAATAAGATAAGCGTGCCGAAAACATTTCTCCAGAACACAGTTTGAATAGCTTCAAAATCTCGTCCGACAACCTTGACTGCTGCACCCATAATAGCAAAAAAGGCTGAAGCGATGAGCATGTTAATGATTCCCTTAACAAAGTTGCGATCCTGCTCCAACATGCGCGCAAAGATGTGACTTTATTTAAAAAAGACTACTATCGAAATGGTTGTTTTGCCCGTCGGTTGATGGATTTTATTATACAATTCATGATCAAATCATTAAAAATTGGTAAACTTCGGCATGGATGAGATCAAGAGAATTCACCTTGTTTCCGGACCACGGAATATTTCGACGGCATTAATGTATTCTTTTGCACAAAGAAAAGATACAATTGTTGTGGATGAGCCCTTTTACGGTTATTACCTGAAGCACACTCACGTTGATCATCCGGGAAAAGAAGAAACCATGAATTCGATGTCCTGCGATCCCGATGAAGTTTTGGAAAAAGTCATTTTTGGCAATTACAATTCTCAAAATGTCTTTTTTAAGAATATGGCCAAACACCTAGTTGACCTGGACCTGTCTTTTCTTGGTCAATTAACGAACATCTTCCTGATCCGCCATCCTGCCAATCTCATCTCGTCATTTTCAAAAGTGATCCCTGACATGAAAGAAGAAGACATTGGGTTGATCGATGAATGGAAAATTTTTAACGAATTGATTGAAAAAGGACAAGATCCGGTTGTCATCGATGGCAGTGAAATGCTCAAGGATCCACCTGTGATGATGGAGAAATTCTGTGAAAAACTCGAAATACCATTCGACGATAAAATGCTTCACTGGAATCCGGGGCCCCGATCAGAAGATGGGACCTGGGCAAAATATTGGTATCACAATGTCCACGAAAGTGACGGCCTGAAGAAAAAAATAGAAATGGTCTCCTATGTTCCATACCACTTACAAGATCTATTGGAAGAAGTACTTCCCTATTATCAAAAATTATTTGATCACGCTTTAAAATATGAATAGAAATGCTGCAAAAGTTTAACCCCAAAAATGAAAACACAAAAATCTGGGTCAAAGATGGGCTCTATCCAAGATCTGAAGCCAAAGTTTCCGTATTCGACAGTTCCGTACAGGGAGGCGATGCTGTTTGGGAAGGCTTGCGGGTCTACGATGGAAAGATCTTTTGCCTCGATAAGCACCTGGAACGGTTAGAAGCTTCCGCCAAAGCGCTTGCTTTTGCAGAGATCCCTAAAAAGGAATGGATCAAAAATGCGATTTTTGAGACGTTGCAAGCTAATGGGATGAAAGACGAAACCCATATCCGGCTTACATTGACCCGTGGTGAAAAAGTAACATCAGGGATGGACCCACGACTTAACCAGGCCGGCCCGACACTAATAGTTCTGGCAGAGTGGAAACCTTTGGTATACGATAACCAGAATGGTATCCGGGTCATCACATCTGCTATTCAAAGAAATTCTCCCCGCCACCTGGATAGCAAGATCCACCACAACAATCTGCTTAACAACATCCTGGCAAAGATCCAGGCCAATTTTGCTGGTGTCGACGCTGCTGTTATGCTGGATGTGAACGGTTTCGTTGCGGAGTTGAATGACACCAATTTATTTATGGCAAAAGATGGAATACTCCTCACTCCACATGCCGATGCCTGCCTACATGGTATTACAAGAGGGCTGGTCATTGAAATTGCCATAAAGTTTGGTATTCCTGTGATTGAACGCAACCTTTCCATCACCGAATTCTATGCTGCAGATGAGGTTTTTTGCTCGGGAACGATGGGAGAGCTCACTCCGGTTGTGGAAATTGATGGAAGGAAAATTGAGAATAAAACAAATACAAAACTTTTGGAAAAGATTCATCAGGGGTTTTCAAAAAGGATAGATGAGTTGAGTGAGAAACTACCGTTTTAAAAAATCAAAAAGGCAATAAACAAATAACAAATAATTATCAAACGACATAAATCCAATGACCTAAACTATTATCTTGGGTTCTTTAACTATCTATGTCTTTATTTTTCACAAAACTATTTTTTCGTATGAATGATATTGAAAAGACCAAGCCAAGTTATGATCTGGAGGAGAGAACTTTTCAATTCGCCAAACAAATCAGGATTTATATCAAAACTTTACATCGAACTCAGGCAAATATCGAAGATGGAAAACAATTAATCCGCGCATCTGGTTCTGTAGGTTCAAACTACATTGAAGCAAATGAAGCCCTAAGCAAAAAAGATTTTTTAATGAGGGTTAAAATAAGTAGAAAGGAGGCCAAAGAATGCGTCTTTTTCATCAGATTAATAAAGGAAACAAATGAAAATATAGATTTTGATTTCTCAGAAAAACTCCAAACAGAAGCCACTGAATTGAAGAAAATCTTTTCCGCAATTATAAATAAGTCAAAATAGCATTGAAGAATATCTATTTTGAATTTTTAAGTTTTATTAACTGAATATTGTCAATTGTGATTTATTTGATTTTTGTTTTTTGATTTTTGGTCATACTATTAAGCTATGAATCACCAATCCGCTTCGTAACTTCGGTTCAAACCAGGTGGTCTTCGGTGGCATGATCTGGCCGCTATCGGCAATGTCGATCAATTGCTGCATGGTAACGGGAAATAACGCAAAAGCTATTTTCATCTCACCACTATCCACTCTTTTTTCCAGCTCTCCTAATCCGCGGATCCCTCCAACAAAGTCAATCCGGTTATCGGTTCGTAAATTATGTATGTGAAAAATTGGCTTCAAAATTTGTTCTGATAAAATGGTAACATCCAACACGCCGATAGGATCGTTATTGTCGTATGTACCTTCACGCGCATCCAGGGAGTACCAATCACCTTCCAGGTACATTCCAAATTGATGCAATTTTGCAGGTTTGAAAGATTCATTTCCAATCTTTTGTATATCAAACGATTGTTCAATTCTGTAAAGGAATTCTTTTTTGGTTAATCCATTTAAATCTTTGACAACGCGGTTATAATCAATGATTTGAAGTTGATTATCAGGAAAATGAACTGCCAGAAAGTAGTTGTATTCCTCTTCTCCGGTATGATTGGGATTTTCAGCTTTTAGGTCATTACCTACAAGTGCGGCAGCGGCTGTGCGATGATGGCCATCGGCGACATACGTTGCCGGCAATTTTCCAAACTCATCAATGATTGTATTTATTTTTTCCTGATTTTCGATTACCCACAAACGATGTTTGACCCCATCATCAGCGACAAAATCGTACTCAGGATCTGCTTTTTTAATATCGTTTACAACTTCATCGATTTTCTTCACATTCGGATAGGCAAAAAACACGGGCTCTGCATTCGTCATGGATGTCCTTACATGTTTTTTCCGATCTTCCTCTTTGTCCGGCCGGGTCAATTCGTGCTTTTTGATCACATCATTCATGTAGTCCTCAACTGAAGCACATGCAACGATCCCATCCTGCGAACGGCCATTCATAGTCAACTCATAAATGTAAAGACAATCCTGCTTATCCTTAAAAAGAATTCCATCGCTAACCATTTTTTCGAAATTGTTTTTCCCTTTTTCGTAAACCTGATCGCTGTAATGATCAACATCTTCAGGAAGGTCAATTTCGGGCTTTACTATATGCAAAAATGAATATGGGTTTCCGGCTGCCTCTACCCTCGCTTCTTCTGAATTGAGAACGTCATAAGGACGGGAAGCTACTTGCTTTACTTTATCTTTTACAGGTCGAATACCTTTGAATGCTTTGATTTTTGCCATCTTGTGGTTGGTTAATAAGTTATTGAGTTATTGGGTTATTCAGTTATTGAAAATTAGTCATTTGATGATACTTCTTTTGCCGATTACTTATCACCAGTTACTACTTAACTGCCGGAATTAATCTCACCATGATGATGCCTTCAATGGTTTTTATTTTTTCAATTTGAGCGTCGGAAATATCATCATCCAGATCAATGATGTTATATGCCAGGTCATCGCGGTGCTTGTTGAGCATGTCGGCAATGTTGATGCTTTGATCCGCCAGTACGGAGGTGATTTGCCCTACCATTCTTGGAATATTTTTGTTGGCGATCACCAATCGGGCGCCGCCGTTTCGAGGCATATCAGCCGCTGGAAAATTCACCGAATTCCTGATATTTCCATTTTCCAAATAGTCCTTGATCTGATCGACAGCCATTACTGCACAGTTCGTTTCAGACTCGGGTGTAGAAGCTCCAAGATGAGGGACAGGAATAACTTTTTCGTGAGAAACCAGGTCATTATCAGGAAAATCAGTTACAAAGCACGATACTTTTTCACTATCTAAAGCATCAAAAAGATCTCCTTTATGAACCAATCCTCCACGGGCAAAATTCATCAACCGTACCCCATCCTTCATTTGATTGAATTTATTTTTGTTAATAAATTCTCTCGTGGAATCCAGAAGAGGGACATGTAGCGAAATATAATCCGATTCGCTAAGCAACGCTTCCAGGCTTTTAGCTTTTTCAACATACTTGGAAAGCTGCCATGCGGCATCGACGGAAATATAGGGGTCATACCCCACAACCCGCATACCCAATGATTCGGCTGCGTTCGCAACAAGCATCCCGATGGCTCCCAATCCGATAACACCAAGCGTTTTTCCAAAGATTTCAGGGCCTCCGAAGCTGGATTTTTCCTTTTCTACCAATTTCGATACGTCCTCCTTCGTTCCTGCCAGACTTTTTGTCCAGGTTATTCCCTGATATATTTTTCTGGATGATAAGAATAAGGATGTGAGGACCAACTCCTTTACGGCGTTTGCATTAGCGCCTGGAGTATTAAAGACAACTATTCCTTTGTCTGTGCATTTGTCAATAGGGATATTATTCACTCCGGCCCCGGCCCTGGCAATAGCTTTTAATCTTGGATTAAATGTGATATTGTGCAGGCTGGCACTCCTCACTAAAATGGCATCCGGATTGGAAAATTCGGATGCCACTTCATAGCTATCCAGAGAAAATCGATGAATGCCAGTGGAATCAATTTTGTTAAAGGTTTGGATCTGATACATAATAAAAAATTGCGGTTAATTCTATAAATGATTTATAAAGTTGAAAAAACCGAAAACAGCTTGGTTTTCGGCCTTGGTATTGTGATTATCCAATCATGAATGCTCTTTTTCAAATTCAGCCATGAACTCGACCAGTTTTGTGACCCCTTCCCTAGGCATGGCATTGTAAATACTGGCACGCATTCCCCCGACAGTTCTGTGACCTTTCAAGGTTTTGAAATTATGCTTGCTGGCTTCGGAAATAAATTTCGTATCCAGTTCCTCATTACCTGTCACAAATGGAATATTCATGATCGAACGGCTTCTTTTTTCAACTGTACCTTTAAATAGATTGGAGCTATCCAAATAATCGTAGAGAATATTGGCTTTTTCGCGGTTAAGTTTCTCCATTGCAGCAATCCCACCCAAATGCAGCAAATATTCGAATACCAATCCTGCTATGTATATGGAATAACATGGCGGTGTATTGAACATCGACTCATTATCCACATGGGTTTTATAATTGAGCATGGTAGGTGTAAACTCAAGAGCATGACCAACCAAATCATCGCGAATGATGACAATCGTTACGCCGGCTGGACCAATATTTTTTTGCGCTCCTGCATAGATCAATCCAAATTTCGTCACATCGTAATCCTGGGACAAAATATTGGAAGACATATCTGCGACAAGAGGAACATCTCCTACATCCGGTAATTCAGGATAAACCGTTCCATAAATAGTATTATTGGTGGTTATATGAACATAATCCGCAGACGGATCAAACATATCTTTGGTCAACTCAGGAATATAAGTGAAGGTCTTATCTTCAGAAGATGCAACTACATTGATTGTTCCATACCTCTTAGCTTCGGCTATGGCTTTTTTCGACCAGGCTCCAGTATTGACAATATCAGCTTTTTTAGAGTTGCTGAACAGGTTCAGGGGAACCATAGCAAATTGTGTGGAAGCCCCTCCTTGTAAAAACAGGACATGATAATTAGAGGGAATGTTCATTAGCCTTCGCAGATTTTCTTCTGCATTTTTTGTAATTTCAATGAACTCTTTCGATCGATGGCTCATTTCCATCACAGACATTCCTGTTCCTTTGTAATCGATTAGTTCACTTTGTGCCTTTTCTAAAACTTCCAGTGGAAGTGTAGCCGGACCGGCTGAAAAATTGTAAGCTCTAGACATGTTAGTTATTTATAATTTCTGGTTTATTAGTGTTGTATCAAGTATGGTCTTGCATATTTGCAAAAAGTCGAATTTTTTGAAAACACACCCCTTCGCCCCTCTCGAGAGGGGAATATAGGTTGACTTTTTGCAAACCTAAGCGTCTCAGTATGCTTGATACCACACTAGGATAATTCTACTGTTTTGACCATGCTGATCAAACAGGCTACGAATATGATTGTTAGTCCTGAAAGATTCAAGGAAATTTCTCAAATGATGAACGGAATTTTCACAAGTTTGTCTACATTCTTTTCTCATTGTAGTATTATTATATTTTGGAAATGTTGTGAATAAAATCATCTATGAATTTGAAATATATTCTTAATAATAAACTGGTTGATCAAAACTCTGCACTTGTACATGTACATGATCTTGGTCTGCTTCGAGGATATGGTGTTTTTGACTTTTTCAGACTGGTTGGACAAACACCTCTGTTTTTTGATGACCATATCGATCGGTTTTACCGATCTGCTGAATTTTTACATCTCACGCCACCCCTATCCAAACCAGAGCTTAAAAATTTAATTATTGAGATGCTTTCTAGTAATCAAATTGATAACTCAGGGGTAAGAATGGTGCTAACAGGAGGAGAGTCTCCAAACGGCTATTCCATCGGCACACCAACGCTTTTTGTTATCAATGAACCTATCAGCCCACCCAATGAAGAACATTTTACAAAAGGGATTAAACTTATTTCCCTTGAATATAAAAGAGACTTGCCTGAAATAAAGTCCACAAACTATCTGGTCGGCATTTATAATTTCCCAAAAGCCAAACAGGCTGGCGCCTCGGATATTCTGTATCATTTCAATCTAGAAATCAGTGAGCTCACTCGAAGTAACTTTTTTATTATTGATGACAAGGATACGATCATTACCGCCGATCAAGGTATTCTGTTAGGGATCAACAGAAAAAATGTTTTGAAAATGTGTGAAGGGAAATACAAAATAGAGGAAAGAACTCTGATGTTTGAGGAACTTAAAACGGCCAGAGAGGCATTCATGACCGGGACTACAAAAAAGATCACTCCCGTTGTCCAGATCGATGATATCGTGATCGGAAATGGAAAACCCGGTACGTTAACCAAAAAGCTTCAGGTGATGTATGATCAAGTTATAACAGATTATTTGGAAGCTCAATAGCATTCAAAGTCAGGCATTCATTTTTTCTTTTTTGACCTTCATTTTTTCCGTACTAAGAGGCAATTTGATCATGAAACTTGTGCCCATTTTGAGTTCGGAATCCACATCTATTTCACCGCCGAGCTTGATAATTGTTTCTTTCACTATGTAAAGTCCCAGACCAGAGCCATTTGATAGCTCTGTTGCCCGGTAATACATGTTGAAGATATGGTTTAACCTTTCCTTAGATATTCCAATTCCATTGTCAGCGATGGTAAGGAGGCAAAATTCCTCTTTTATTGTTGCCGAAGCATTGATAAACTGATTTTCCTTTTTGTGATCAGAATATTTTATACTGTTGCCAATAATATTGTGTAAGACAATCTTGAGACGTTGTGTGTCACTGATCAGCTTGCAATCGGTTGGAACATCATTAAAAAATTCTATTTTGGCTGCTTCCGGCCAGAATGACAACTCATTGAATATTTCACTGATCATGTAATGTAAAAGAATCGGTTCAGCCTTTACCTCAAGATGCGTGTTTCGCGAAAATTCAACCAGGCTCTGAATGACCCTTTCCAGTTTGTAAATGCTCTCTTCAATGTATTTATAGTACTCCTTCGTCCTCTCTTTGTCTTGCTCCAGTTTGGCTATTTGTACCAACCCTCTGATAGACTTAAGAGGGGCACTAAGATCATGTGATGCGCTATAGACAAATCTGTCAAGCTCATTGACGGTTTTATCCAACTTTTTGATAGTTGATTTTAATTTTTTGGTCTTATTATGGACCAATTTTTCAAGATGCTCATTGATTTCCTGCAATTTCTTTCGGGCTCTTTCCAGCTCGACCCGTTGTATATTGATCTGATCATTCTGCGAAGTGAGTTCCTCGTTTTGGGCTAATATTTCATTCTGTTTTGAGGCTATCTCCAATCTCTGGCTGTGCAGCATTTCATTTTGTATTTTGATCTCATCAACCCTGTCACTGAGCTCTCCATTCTTCATTTCCAATTCAAATGTCCTTTGCTTAACAAGCTTTTCGAGTTTGAATTTCTGATTGATCAGATAACTTAACCTAAAACGAAAAACCAGATAGAGAAGAAGAATTAACCCGCTTATAAGCGCGACCTTAAACCACCAGGTTTGCCACCAGGCGGGTTGAATGATTACATTAATTGAATGGATGTTGTCACCCCAGATACCATCGGTATTGCTGGCTTTTACCTGCAGCAAATATTTCCCCGGATTTAGATTCGTAAATGTGGCTTTGCGGTCTTTGCCAATAAAGCTCCATTCCTTGTCAAACCCTCCGAGCTTATACGCATAAACATTCCTGTTGGAAAAATCAAAGTCAAGCGCCACAAAACCAATACTGAACGAATTCTGATCATGATTTAAATAAATATTTTCAGCTAATATAATATTCCTTTTTAGTGGGGAATTTTCATCACTCACATTTGCTTCCACGTTGTCCAGCCAGAGATTGGTAAAAACTATTTTTGGAAGTTCCGACCGGATCTTAACATTTTCAGGATCGAAAGCATTCATGCCATTTACCCCACCAAACATCATTTTTCCATCAGAAGTGAAACAAGTAGCATTTTGGTTGAATTGATTTCCTTGAAGGCCATCTGAAAGGGTATAATTAGAAAAAGAACTGTTTTCTTTATCAAAGCTAAACAGCCCTTTATTGGTGCTAAGCCATAGGTTCCCTCCATCATCTTCATTAATAGCGGTGATAATATTACCTGTTAAGCCAGTCTTATGATCATAAATAGTGACAGAATTTAAAGACCGGTCATATTTTATCAAGCCAATAGAGTTCGTTCCCAGCCACAATTTTCCTTCTGAATCTTCGAATATAGACAATATGGTCAAATCCTTTGTAAGAGCACCTTTTTGAATTGTAATGAATCCATTTTGTACCGGATCGTACAAGTTCAAGCCCCCGACTTCCCTGGACACCCATACATTTTCTTTACTATCTATCAGTATGGCATTTATTTTATCTACCTGACCAGGCTTGCTATTGGCGGAAAGATGTCTGTAGTATTTAAACTGATGAGTTTTTGCATTGTAATAGTTTAATCCACCCTGGAAAGTCCCTATCCATAAATTGTCATCCTTATCAGACTCAATGACCAAAACTTCATTTGCATTAATGGACTTTGTGGAATTGGCATTAGCGCTAAAATGAACAAACTTCCTGGAATGAGGATCAACTTTAAACATGCCACCTCCCCAGGTACCTACCCAGATATTGTTCTTCGAATCATTTTCCAGGCATTTTATTTTTGTTTCCGGATTACCCTCAGAATTGATCAAATCAACAAATTCAAATTGATCGCTAAACAGATTTGACGCCCCACCAGGTAAAAAGTTTAATCCGCCTCCATCTGTACCTACCCATATGTTTCCATTTTTATCCTCTGTTAAAGCAAATATATTATTGTGACTCAAACTCCCTTGTTTCCAGACTTTTGACCTAATGGGACGGAATTTTATTGTGTTTTTATCATAGACATTTACACCACCGTAATAGGTACCTATCCAAATTCTGTCCTGGTTATCAATATAAAATGCTTTCGCAGAATTGCTGAGCAGACTGGTCGACTCAAAAGGATTATGTCTCAGGAGCTTAAACTCCGGGTCATTGAAAACATCCACTTCTGATTCTAATATATTTACTCCATCATCAGTAGCTATCCAGAAGTTTCCCTCGGCATCTTCACTGATCATTTCCACCTGATTATGGGCGATTTTGCTTTTGCCGGAATGCGAATGATAATTTGCAAGCTCGTTGGTTGTTTCATTATAAATATATAGTCCGTTACCCCAGGTGCCTATCCAAAGTCTATTCTTGGAATCCATGAATAAACTGTGAACATCAAATTGCATGGCGTTGATGTTAAATCTTTCAAATGAATTATTATTGGAATTAAATTTAAAAAGACCTCCTCCGTTACTTCCCACCAGTAGCTGGTGTTCATTGTACTGAATGATTGAGCTCACCCAATTGGCGCCATAAAAATCATCGGAAACAGGAAATTCAAAATTGTTGAACTTTATATTTTCAGGGATATCGTCAGAAAGGCTAAAATAGCTGATTGCGCCGTTTTCCAACCCAATGAACAGCTTCTTGTCTTTGCCTTCAAAAATGCACCGAATGTAATCTCCATATAGGGATTGATCATTTTCCGGATCATGCTTAAAGGATCGAAAGGAATCTGTTTCCCGGTCGTAAAGGTTCAATCCACCGTCCATGGTTCCCACCCAAAGATTTTTGTAGGAATCCTCAAATAGGCATAAAATAAAATTACTGGATAAACTGGTTGAATCATTTTCATCCAGGTTATAAATTTTCATCTCATACCCGTCGTATCGATGAAGACCGTCTTCGGTACCAATCCAGATAAAACCTTCATAATCCTGGACAATAGTTCTGACATTGCCAGAAGAAAGGCCATCATCTGTCGTAATATGATTAAATCTAAGGTCTTGAGCAGTTAGTTTAAGTAAAGAAAGAAATACAACACCGACGAAAACTAAAAATTTGTACATAGTTCTTCTTACCAATTGATTAGTGGTTTTAATAAAAATCAAACAATTGGCAAAAAGGTCTTAAGGTTAATCACTAATTAAAATATACGATTTCTATTTGTCAATAAAAAGTATCTGTTTTAAAACCTCGCGCACCTGGCTACTATTCTGAAACGGATGGATTGATCCATAGATGACTATACCAATACCAATTACCATCTTGATCGGGAACGGTAATTGTATACAGCGTTCTTCGTCTAATGAGAGGGGCTTCAGCTTTAATGGAAACAACAAGGGAGTTTCGGGAAGTTGTATCTTTTTTCATGACGCATTCTCCACCTTGAATGAAACATTGCATTTGATCAAATTGGAGGTTTTTGGTTGATATTTCAAACTTCAATTCCGGAGAATCATGCCCCTTGTCAATTAAATGGAGCGTTTCTCCTACCTCCTTTGCGCTTAATGAATTCATGTTAACTTTTTCCGAAAAATCAGAAATCGAGGCATAAGATGAGGACATTGGAAAACGTGGCAGCGCAAACAGTTCGTATTGGCCACCAATGACTCCGGAGTTTTGAGCAACGGCTGCCGCAAACCCTTCCTTCTCAACAATATCTTTCATTTTTGCATCATATTCACCGTAAGGATAGGCAAATACATCAGGTGTAATCCCAAGGTTTTCTTCAATTAATTTTTGCGATTGTCGAATTTCATCCTGAAAAACAATATATCTTTCGTCATCCGGTATATTCAAAAAATAAGAATGGGAATGTGTATGATTTCCAATCTCTATCCCAGCTTCTTTCACTTCCCTAATTTGAGCCCAATCCATATAAGTATTTCCGCCTACCGTTTCCGTATTGATAAACAATGTTGCAGGAAACTGATATTCCTTTAACAGAGGAAGTCCATTCTCGTAAAACGATAGAAATCCGTCATCGATGGTTAGCACAATTATGCGTTTAGGCCCACCTCTTTTATTCAGTGATTCCAAAGCATGACTTAATGTTAAAACCGGGAGCTTTTGTTCTTGGAGGTATTTTAAATGGCTTTCAAAATCTTCCAGACTAGTATTGGTTGAGGGATATTCTGAATCGCCAAACCGATGATAGATAAAAGCAACAATTTGCTTCTCATCTTGGATTAATGTTACCTGGTTAGCATTGGAGCTATTTTTTTTATTGCACGAAACAAAGAATGAAAAGAAGAAAAGGATAATTAAAATATACTTCACAGAAACTCAGTTGATGGTTACTCTTTTAACGAAATATTGAGGATCTATTTTAAATGCATCATATTGAGTCAGGTCACTTTTCCTCATAATTATTTTGAGCAGCCTGACGTACCCCCATCTTTTTTCCGAATAGTAGATCAAATGATTTACCATTTCAAACGGATCGGTGCTTTCAACCCGGGAAGTCCTAAAGCTTTTATAGGCATTAGCTCTTGCTAAAATCTTAAAATAATCCTCGATCGAATGGGAAAGGGTTTCGTATTTTTTCAGGTAAATAGCCTTATCGCCCCGCTGAGAAGATGCCCTGATGCGAGGTTCATTTTTGTTAAATGACCATACTCCAAACAGGTTATTGGCTTCCTTACAAAATCTGGACCTCCCCCACCCGCTTTCAATAGCTGCCTGTGCCAAAACTATGCTATTCGGATGGGTTTGCATTTTATAGATCAGATCATCAAGGTCACCAGCTTTATAATCTTCTTTCAGGAGTAGATAATATGAAGAATCCCGCTTGTGCCATTTTACCTTTTTACGAATTTGGATCAAACGTTTCCTCTTTTCCTCTATCCTGTATTTAGCAATTAAAACAGATGGCAGAAGCACCTCAATAAATTTATGCCTTAAGCTGTCGCCTTCCAACGAATCAAGAACCTCTATATTTTCATAAACTATCGGAACGATGAGAGAATCATTGAAATTTATAATATCTGAAACAGCATGCAAATCTACGTTTTCCACTTTAAGCACCTCTTCCATTTCCAACTTGACAATCAGCAAAATGAAAGTTGGCAAAAGGATCAACGCCCCAAGCGCAATGAAAAATTTATTCAGTTTTCTTCCGGTTCGGATTTTCCTATCCTCCATAGCAAAAAAGGTATTCCCAACTTACTTAAACGGATAAATATAAATAAACTATTCAAATTCAAACTAAACACCAACTCAAAGTGTCATGCGGACCTTCACTTTTCCGAGGAAAGAACGGAGGTATTTTCAAATAGATTAAGGACTTTTTTGATATGCGAAAAACTGCTGTTTATCTTCAATGGTGAAGCTTGTAAGTACTCCGTTCTGATCCAATTCAATGTTTGCACATCCGGTTCGACAGAGTTGCAGAACAGTTTCAACAAGATTGCCGTTTTAAGCGCTAAAAATCTCACGCGTATGGTATATATTGAGTACCTGGCCGGGTGAAGGTGCACAAAATACTGATCCTGTTCAGCAACTAACAGCGTCCACTCGGACCCATCGTCGAGTTGGAAATTCCGGTATTTTCCGGATGATTTTTGTAGCCATCTGAGAAACCTATCTTTTTCAAAAACATTTCTATCCTTCAGATATTCAGTGGCGCCTTGTATAACATCTGAAATATTTTTTTGACCAAAATAATAATCGCAAAACAAATTATTTCCCTTTTGAAATTCCCTGATCAAAGCACCCAGATCAGCGTCTGTGTAGTTTTGTACTAAATCATGAACCCACTGAATGTGGTGCTTGAAGGAATTAAAAAGAATTGGCGCATTTGTTTTACTAGCCGGGATCATCAGTGATAAGAGACCAATGGTATATTGTGAAAGTCTAGTTGCTTTTTCATGTTTTCCATTCTATAAGCTTCCGTGACATAGGGAAGCTTCCTGATCATTACCCCCTTCACTCTATCGGGATATTTATCACAGATCTTCCCGTATATTTCCATGTCTTTTTGCCCATTGTCGCCTACGAGAATATAAGGCTTTTCAGGGTAGAATTGAAACAGGAATTCAATAGAGTCCATTTTATGGTTGTCATTGACCCTACCAGTTTTGACCAGATCCTTTAATCCCTTTCGCAGGTTTTGTAGAAAAAAAACTCCTTTTGGCAACTTATTGATATCAAAAAAGTCCTCAAGAAAATCATACAAATTCCACTCGCTGTTGGAAACATAAAAAAACTCTTTCGGGTTTTGGTCTTCATTAAAATCCTGAAGGTGGGATGTCCAGTTTTTGATCATTGGAGTTAATTTCCGAGAATGAGCATTCCTAAATAAAATCAAATACATCTTTTTTAAAAACCGTGTGGAATGAGAAATCAAAACCGTATCGTCAATATCAGAGATGACCGCTGTGCGATGATTGGTTGGATGTAGCACCTCTCCTTTTTTTATCTTTCCATTGAGCTTCACCTGATATTTATGCCAACCTTTAGGTAAATTATGCATATCAAACTCACAGGTAAACATTCCCTTTTTGTCGGTGCTGACTACTTTTTCTTCACCATTTAGAACCACCCGGATCTCCTCGTATTTCAATGGGGATAACTGGTACCTGCGCACCGCATTGCGGAAGTTTGAAAACTGTTTGTGATAGGTCTTCAACTCCTTAACCCGGTGCTTCTTAAAGGCATGGCCGCGGATAAATGCCTTATCGCCATTTGCCAGGCTCCTATAGGGCAATATTTTGATTTTTGAAGACATTCAGATCATTTGACTGTACATAACAAATTTATTGAGGTTGTAAGTTTAATTTCAATTTTTAGGCAGAAGAAATTAAAAATAACTGAATAGAACCCTTCAACAATAAAATTATTAAAAGGTACAACGCAAATTTTATGTAATTCCTGTACGATAAATTATATTGGTTTCAACGGGTAAAAGTCATTATTTTACAATTATTTCATTAAAAACAAATTAATCGTAAAGTCGAATGAAGCGAACGATCATAATTATTTGTTCAATTATCATTTTGTTGATCATTGGTGACTATTTTTTAGCAGACAACGACTACTTATCCATTGCAATAAAACTGGTAATTATTATCCTGGCAATTACCATTCCATATCTCATTATTTCAGCCTATGAAAAACCCACTGAAATCCTGCTTCAAAATGCTGAAAAAATAAAAAAAGGAGACATTCAAATACTTGAGAATAATATTTCCAACAAGCAGTTCAAGAAATTAAATCAATCGTATGCCCTATTGACTCGAAGTATTCAAAATGCCATGTCTTTTATTGGCAACCTGGAAAAGGGAGATTATGACAAGGATTACAAAAATTCAGATCAAAACAAGGATGATAAATTGGCGGAATCATTGATTCAGCTAAGGGACAAGCTTAAAGATATTGCTGAAACAGACAGGATCAGAAACTGGTCGACAGAAGGATTGGCTAAGTTTGTGGATATTTTACGATCTATTGGCGAAGAAGACATTGAAGCTCTTTCAGACCGGATCCTTTCCAATCTTGTCAAATACCTGAACGCCAACCAGGGCCAATTATTCGTTTACAATGATGACAATTCCGATGAGCCTTACCTGGAGCTAATTGCCTTTTATGCATATGAGCGAAAAAAATACAACAAGATCATCATCGATTCGGATGATGGATTAATTGGCCAGGCTTTCCGTGAAAAGGAAACCATTTACCTGACCGAGGTCCCTCAGGACTTTGTAGAGATTACTTCCGGGTTGGGTGAGTCGACGCCGTCTAGTGTCCTCATCGTTCCTTTGAAGGTAAATGAGGAAGTCTTCGGGATCATCGAACTTGCATCATTCAATGATTTCAAAAAGCATGAAATTGAATTTATTGAAAAACTTGGAGAAAGTATCGCATCAACCATTTCGACTGCGCGACTTAATGACCGTACCAGAAAACTACTCGAAGATTCCCGACAGCAGTCTGAAGAATTGAGGGCCCAGGAAGAAGAAATGCGTCAAAATATGGAAGAGCTTCAGGCTACCCAGGAGGAAGTTCAAAGGCAGATCAAGGAAAATGAAAACATGCAAAAAGCGCTGGTCAAGGAAAAAGCATTGCTTGATTCATTGATGCAAAATCTTCCTGAGTATGTTTATTTTAAGGATGCGGACAGCAAATTCCTAAAAATAAGTAAGTCCATGTTAAAAATATTTAATGCCAATAACGTAGAGGAAATGATTGGTAAGTCGGATTTTGACTTTAATGATAAGGAGACAGCCCAGAGTTATTACGACGAGGAGCAGGAAATTATGCGAACAAGAAAGGGAATTGTTGATAAGATCAAAAAGGAGAAATTTGATAATGGGGTTGTGCAATGGAGTTCCATCACGAAAATGCCATTATTCGATGAAGAAGGCAATTGCATCGGGACATTTGGGATCACCAAGGATATCACAGAGATAAAGAAACTGGAAGAGGACACCAACATGAGGAATGAGGAGCTTCAAGCCCAGGAAGAGGAATTGAAGCAAAACCTGGAAGAAATGCAGGCTACCCAGGAAGAACTCGAAAGACAGCTTCAAGAAAACAATAAAATGCAGGAGTCATTATCCAAAGAAAAAGCGTTGATGGATTCGCTCATGGACAATATTCCTGATTTCATTTATTTCAAAGATAAAGACAGTAAATTCATCCGGATCAGCCGGTCCATGCTAAAGCTATTCCCGGTCAAAAATCTCGAAGAAATGATTGGCAAGTCCGATTTTGACTTCCATGGCAAAGAAGCCGCTCAGGAAAGATTTGACGCAGAGCAAAAGATCATTAAATCCAAAAATGGTTTTGTCGACCAGGTCGACCATGAAAAACTGGAAAACGGCCTCGAACAATGGGTTTCTACGACAAAACTTCCATTGCTTGATCAGGAAGGAAATGCGATAGGAATCTTTGGTATTACCAAGGATATTACCAAACTAAAAACATTCGAAATTGAAACTAAGCAGCAGAACGGTGAATTAAAAGCTCAGGAAGAGACATTTAAGCAATTGCTTGAAGATATGGAAAAGAAGGAAAAAGAATATCTCAAGCAAATCGAAGAGCTTAAAAAGAAATAGGTTGACTTCACATACAGACAGAAAATGGTAAGAAAAATAAAGCCGGGAAATCAACTCCCGGCTTTATTTTTTAGGCTGGAAAATTATAAAACCTTCCATACTTACTTTCAACATATTTGAAATACCAAAATAGCTTATAGTTCAACTCCACCCCATAGTCGATACTAAAATCGTAATCTATTCTGTTTTCAAACGGACTATTTCCCCTGTACTGATAAAATAAATCATTCCATGCAGTTACATACATTTTGTTTTTATTCTCATAATATTGTGGAGAATAAAAATTCATTGGTTTTGAGTTCGTTGCAAACCATGTATTAAATCCCGAATCAATAATGATCACCTCGTATTCATCATCATCTTCTTCATTTTGAATAATAAGGTTTTCATCTTGTACAGTTTGGAGTCTTTTCTGACCTACACACCCTAACATGACAGAAATTAAAAAAGTCAAATACAATATATTTTTCATAGCTACCTCCTTGCGGTTACACATAATTAAACGCTGCAAAAACCGGGCTATGTTTTGAGGCACAGGGGTTATTTTGTTAAAAAATGCTAAAAACTAATTCTCATGGTCAGGTCGCAAACAAATCCATAAAAAAATGCCAGCCGTAAAGACTAGCATTTTTTAAATATTATCGATCTAATACTCTTAGTTTGTTATTTCAAAATCAGGAGTGCCAGAGTGTGAAGACTTTTTGGAAAAGAATTTGTAAGTAATTCCAAAATTGATCAGATAATCAGCAAATGCCGCGTCACCATGTCTTGGTTCACCTGTTTCACGCTCTCTTTGTTTATCTGTAAAGCTTTGGGTACGATTTCTAACCAAAGCTATTGGAACAGAAAAATTTAACAACAACCTTTTGTAAGACATGTTTACACCCGGCTCTATGGATATGGCATATCCTGGTCTTCTAAACCCATCACTTCCACCAATCAGGTCAAAAGCAGGGATACCTTCCAATCGGCCTCCCAGGTAAAGATCCAACCCGTGTACCGGAGTCATGTAGTTAAAGCCAAGTCTGGCAGCATATTGATCAGGAACGGAGAATTCTGATCCGCTACCAGGTCTGCGTTCTACTCCATTAGTTTCTTTCGGGTTGATTAAGTAAAACAGATAACCGTTAAAAGCAAAGTAATCTCCCAAGGCAACAAATCCTTGCAATTCAGTTGTCATACCATATCCACCATCTCCAGGCTGTATAGACTGATCAACTGGCCTTACATCCGTATCATTTTTTTCTTGACCCTGATTGTAAAAAGTCCCCTCATAGTCATACTTGCCTGTAGGTAATTTTACTCCTAGTGCAAGCGATAAATTAGCTGTCGGAGATTTTTCAGGATTGATAAGCCAATAGCCAGCTCCCACTCGAATGTCCGCCAATCCCTGTGCATAAGTTTTATGACGATCACCATAATCATTTCCTCCGTGCTCATACATCGAAGAACGTTCATGGTATACCAATGGAATGGTAGCTGAAGCATAAAATCGCTTAGCAAATGCATAGTTAAAATAGGTGTCCAAAAAATACGAGTGATTGATTACTTCAGTCCCATTCTCAATCCTTTCTTTTTCTTCATGTGATCCTCGAAAATGTCTGAATGATTTGAAATAGCGGAAATTCGTCCCGACGACAGATTCTCCAGGCATAAGGATAGCGCTATTATTGATGCTTCCTCCACAACCCGAGAATGAACGTATGGCCACACAACCCTGGCTTAAGGCTTGAAACGATATAAATACAATAAATGATAAAGAGAGTAATGTAAAACGATATGTATATAAATTTTTCATAGTTAATTCTTATTAAGTTATTATACAAACCATTGATCTGAAGCTGCTTAAATACAGGACAGAATCAATAGACTAAAATGATGTTCCCTTAAAAGGGTTTGAAAAGAAATACTATGAAATTTTGGGAGGGGGATAAGGAATGGTGAGGTAATTCTGAAGATAATTGTCTAAATAAAAACTATGGTGATTGGCAACATTAAAGGTTGAAGGGAGCAATTCAAATTGAAAATCATTGCTGAAATACTGTTTGTCAAGTAAATGATTTAAAGATATCCGGTTTTGCGTATTTTCATCATTGTCGGCCACATTATTGACCCATTTTTCATAAAATTCATGAATATCCTTCTTTTCAATATCGTTCACATAAACAAGGTGTAACGTATCCTGTGTATATTTTTTCTTAACAATCCGGTAAAACTCTCCTCCAATTTCCATTTGTTCGTCTACATCAATAAACTCTGCTTGATCAGTTAAATATGGAAATGTGATAGGAAGGGACATTTTCTGAAGATATTTTTCCTGAAAATCATTGCTTTCAAACATGACTTGCCAGGAATCTTCAATCCTGTTGTCAAGAGCTACATATGCAAAATAATAACCCACATGGTGCAGGGCAAAAAGCGACAGAAAAAATATCGATAGTAGCTTTTTCAAAATTTTATTGTCCGTGATTAGCAGAACTCTCTCTCTGAAATACTATAAAATACCAGTTAAAGCAATGTCTAAATTACAAAAAGAAAATTGAATTGGTAGTTTTTTCACTAAATTTTTAAAACCTTACATCTGACAACGGTCCTTATTGAAAACTTTTGATTCGAGATAAGGGTAAAAAATCAACGCCTAACTTTAATTCCGTGAACATTCGTTCCCTCACAAAAAATGACTGGCCACAAGTCAGTCAAATATATGAAGAAGGCATAGCGACCAAAAATGCCACGTTTGAGCAAACACCACCCTCGTGGGATGAATGGGACAATAGTCATTTGAAAAAATGCAGGTATGTAATTGAAGACAATGGCAAAATAGTCGGCTGGGCCGCATTAAGTCCAGTAAGCAAAAGAATGGTATATCAGGGAGTGTCTGAGGTCAGTATTTATATCAGACTTACATCCAATGGTAAAGGTTACGGCAAAAAATTATTAAACTATCTAATCGAAAAAAGTGAATCTTTAGGGATCTGGACCTTACAGGCAGGCATTTTTCCAGAAAATGTGAGAAGCATTATACTACACGAAAAGGCTGGTTTTCGAACGGTCGGCATACGGGAAAAAATTGGAAAAATGGATGGTCTGTGGCGTGATGTGGTTTTAATGGAAAGAAGAAGTAAGATTGCTGGATTGTAAAGATTTATTTGTTCCACTTGTATGCATTGACTTTGTCGTTGTTCAAAACGAATAAAAAGAAATTTTCCTCACCGATATTCACACTTTTAATATCCCTGACCTGACCCTGAATATTTAATCCGGATTTAGAGTTCGCTATCCTCTCGAAGTTTCCATCACCCAACCCTTTCAAAAACAAGCCATAGCTTGCATCATATCTGCCGGCTTCCGGTTTTACTTCATACAAATTACCACCTAGTAACAGGTCATTAATGCCATCTCCATCCACATCATCGGCATAAATGGAATAAACCGGCGAAAGCTGAGCTTCAACCGGTAAATTTTGAACCGTAAATGTTCCATCTCCCTGATTCATGAAGGTGGTTGTCTCCATGAAATTAGCTTCCAAAAACACAGCATTATCAATTTGTTTTTCAATGAATATGGATTCAATGGTAATTTCATCCAAATCCTCCAACTTCTTCCTGAGAGATGGTATTTGATTGATCAGATCTTTATTCTGGACGAAGGGAACAAAACCATTTTCCATTTTCCTGCATAGGATATGTTCGATGGTTCCATCATTATCAAAATCATTTACATACATGACCAATGGGTTTTGACTATCTGACCGAAATCGGGAATTTAAGCCATGATTACCTGCTACAATATCCTGGTCTCCATCCCCATCTAAATCCGCAGTTTCCACTGAATTCCACCAACCTTTGAAACTATCCAAACCAGACTCATTTGTCACATCCCTAAATTTCCCTCTCTCATTTCTGAAAAGATGTGGAGACATCCACTCACCGATAACAATCAAATCCTTTAATTGGTCATTGTCATAATCAAACCATCGGGCATCCTTAATCATACCTATCCCCAGCAATTCAGGCGCTATTTCAGCTGTAACATTGCGATAATGCCCTTGCCCGTCATTTTCCAGTAAATAACCGTTCTGTGGAAAGCCATAAAACCCGTTTTCCATTCTTACACCAACAAAAAGGTCCTGGTCTCCATCTCCGTCAAAATCACAATTTCTAGCACATGAGGTGCCTTCAAATTCATCTGTTGGAAGTAATTCCCTCGATTTGACAAACGATCCATTCCCATCATTCAGGTAAAGCCTGTCCGCCAAAACCGGAGAATTTCCCGGATCTTCACTGCTGCCGCTTGTAACGTAAAGATCAAGATCTGAATCATTATCAGCATCAAAGAAAATAGCGTCCGTATCTTCCGCATTCCTGTCTTTTTCAAACAATTGCCTGTTGAATGAAGTAAAGGATCCATTTGGCTGCTGAACCATCAGTTTACCAGGAAAGCCCTTCGCTCCGCAGAGATAAATATCATCCAATCCGTCCGCATTGATATCGGCAACTGCAATTTTTGGCCCTTCTGTTGAATTCATATGAAACAACAATGCGTCTTGATCAAAATCGCTGAAATTGCTTTCAGCATGCTTAAAAACATCAGGAATTCGGTTGGTTACATCTAAAAAATCCCATTGAGGATCGTCCGGTTTTTCAGCCAAACCAGACATCAATCCTGCCTCATTAATCGTTATCGCTTGATTGGCTGAAATACCAAATAGTTCAGATACGTCTCCCCTTGGCCAGATTACTTTGATCGAATCGATTTTATCAATCTTTCCCAAACCCATTGTTAATTCATAGGCCACGGATGACTGAAATCCACGGGATGGAATTTGGTTTACCTGGATCAGTTGATCATTCGCATACATTTTAATTTTAGCTCCGATTGCCTTTGTATTGAGATCTTTTCCCTGAAGAGTAATTTTCAGATAATGATGATCCGGATATTTTTCATTGGATTTATTCTCGTAAATGAAGGAGGGCATGTTCACATTATTAATGACCAGATCCAGGTCTCCATCATTGTCGAGGTCTCCGTAAGATGCACCATTCGAAAATCCAGGTTGATCCAGTCCCCAGGCTGATGTGCTGTCACTGAAATGAAATTCGGAATTTCCTGAAAATGCAAAATTAGGTATCGGATTAGAAGGGATAGCTTCGATCAGCTTTTTGAAGTCTACTTCCTGCCCCTGAACCATATCCCTAAACACAAGATCATTCGATATCCTGTTTAAGAATTCCTGATCAAGAATATCCTGATAAATGCCGTTGGTGACAAAGATATCCCTGGAACCATTGTTATCCAGGTCGACCATCAAAGCGCTCCAACTCCAGTCTGTTGCTTCCACTCCGGCTAATCTTCCAATCTCGCTAAATGATATTCCCTGGGGGCTCGTCTCACAATTATTGAGCTGAAGTGTATTGCGGGTAAACTGGTGGTAATAATCATTTCTGAGGTTAAAAAGATATCGATCCCAATCCTCGAAAATCATTGTGGTCCTGAAGCGCTCTTCACTCTTTGGCAACATTTCCGTTACAAAAATTTCCGGGTATCCATCACCGTTAAGGTCAGTAGCATCAACGCCCATAGATGCCTGATTGATAGATTGCATTTTCAGCGGGAGTTCTTCACTAAACGTACCATCGCCATTATTCATGTACATGTAATCTCGCTCAAAAAAATCATTGCAAACATAAATATCAAGCCATCCGTCCTGGTCAAAATCATTTACAACAGCGCCAAGTCCAAAACCAATCACACTACCGTAAATATTTGCCTGGTGGCTGACATCAACGAATACTCCACTCTCCCCGATGTCATTTCGCAATAGCTTATCACCTCCAAGAGGATCTCTTTCCATACGATCAGTCGTTCGTTGGTCTAAAGAGCCTAAAGCCTGGAAGGAATTGTTAACAAGGTAAACGTCGAGATCCCCATCTTTATCATAATCAAAAAAAGAGGCGTGGTTCGAGTAGCCAGGATCATCCAGTCCGTATATTTTTCCCTCTTCGGTAAAGGTGCCATCTTTCTGATTGATAAAGAGCTCATTTATCCTGTCATCCCCTTCAATATTCCCTGAATTACAGACATAAATATCCAACCAGCCGTCACCATTCACATCGGCCATTGTCACGCCTGTTGACCAACCCCTCGTTCCCTCAACACCAGCTTTTTCGGTAATGTCTTCAAATTGTAAATTTCCTTTGTTGAGGTATAGCTTATTATCATTTAGATTTGAAGTGAAATATATATCAGCTAAACCATCATTATTGATATCGCCAATCGCTACTCCCCCTCCGTTATAAAAATTGCGATAAGTGAAAATGTTAAAATCTTTGTAATAGGATAGTGAATTTTGAAAATCAACTCCCGTCTTAGCCGGATCCAGGAGTTCAAACAGCGTATCGCGCTTGATCATGTTTTCCTTTTCCGTACAGGAATAAAGTAAAACAAGCATCATTAAGTGAATGATATTTCTTTTGCACAATCGAAAGGTAAGCGGTAAAATAAGCTTTGATCGATGTAAAAATAAGCCCACTACTATATTCAGCATCAATAAAATTTTATCGTCCTAAACTAAATAATTAATTCTAATTCAGATCAGGAAGTCAAGGTGATTTCAAAAAGAACGATGTCCGAAGTAATATTAATAGTACTCCTTATAGTAAAATTCTTTTCCTTCAAAAACTTTAAAGCTTAGTGAAAAGTAAAAAATGGTTGCTTCGACATTTTCGTATGGCATTGTTGAAGTTCCGTCGATTACAGCTGAGTAATCCTGATTGAAAAAGTTGGATAGATAATACTTGAACTTTAATGACATTCCAAATGGAAAATTGACCCCTGCAAAAAGAGAATGCATGGTAGTACTGTTTCGATCGGAAAACCAGATCACAGCTTTATCAGTTTTTTCCTCGTTTTCAAAAGTCTTCTCCTTG
Organism: uncultured Cytophagales bacterium; assembly: GCA_913057175.1. Classification (GTDB taxonomy): domain Bacteria; phylum Bacteroidota; class Bacteroidia; order Cytophagales; family Cyclobacteriaceae; genus CAJXNP01. The sequence continues at coordinate 23,071 of CAJXNP010000009.1, read as the reverse complement.
TAAACAAATGGCAGATCAAATTCATAACCTCCAAACAAAAACATCCTGTCCATGTTACCAATTTTTATTCCGATGGGAATTCCGAGGTTGTAGGTGCGATATTTCTTTCTTGTACCTGGCTCCGTATCAGCAATAAAGCCCACGTTTCTTACGGCTAACCCGGAATATATCCCTAAATGTTCTGACAAATCATAGTTTGCCATTGTCTGGAAATTAAAAACGGGTGAAAAACGCATGACTGAGCCCCATTCGTTCTGGCCGTCACTGGCATCAACAAAAGAAAATATCCATTCACCTCCACCAGTCCAATAAACTTTGTTATCCTGACTCTGGGAGTGAAAAGCTATACTCAGAATTGACATAAGAATCAATACTTTTTTCATAGCAACAGTTGTTTTGGTTAATTCATTTTTATTGAAAACAAATAACAAAATTATTTTTGAGAATAATGCTTTATTTCTTCAGCTTATTGAAATGCCCTGGAGAACATAATTAACCTGAGTTCGATTTAAAACCTTATTAAAAACGGTATTTATTTCCGCCAGCTGGCGGATTAGGGGTGGGTCATCTTTAGAAACATGTTTTTATTAAGGTTTTTGTTGGATGTTTTTTTCTTGAAATGAATTTTTTTAGTGAACCCATCCCTGTATCTCCTACCCAGAGGAGAATTATGGCCCTTTCAAGTAAAAAACTGATTTTCTTATATCGAACTCAGGTTAATTACTTTTTGAACCTAAATTCCAACCATATTCTGACTATTCGTGTCATAGTGACAAAACCTAAGTTGATCATGAAACCGCCATATAAAGGTCTTACCTGTAAGCTGATGTCTCGAAACCTATCGGGGATGACGGTTTTACCAACACCAATGAAAATAAAACATTTAAAATGATGAAAACATTTACGAAATTATTGAGTGGACCTGCATTTTTACTAGCACTTCTTACGATCATCCTTTCTTCTTGTGAAGACAAAGTCGAGATCACAAGAACCTATACCGTTTATGAACCGGTTTACATGTCACTTACCGAATTAAGGGAGAGTGTTGATGTCATTGAACCGCAGATCCTGGAACAGACCGGAAAATTATATCTATACCAGGATTATATTCTGATCAATGATCCGGGTCAGGGAATTAATATTGTGGACAATACCGACCAGTCTAACCCTACTCCTGTCAAATACATAAACCTACCCGGCACCTCTGATTTTTCCGTCAGGGGAGATATTCTGTACGCCGATTCATACATGGATTTGGTGATGCTGGATATCAGCGACCTGGATAATATCAGTGAAATCAACAGAGTGGAAGACATCTTTGTCGAGTTCATCGTTGACAACGGTTTTTACCTCGATCCCGATAGCGGACTCGTTGTGGATTATGTCGAAAAGGAAATCATAGAAGTGACCGAAAAGGATGTAGCGGGTAATTATTATAAGGATATTTGGTTGTACTCTTCTGGTGACAGGATGGAGAATTCCCTGGCAGGATTTGCGAATTCTGATGCATCGTATGTAGGAGTTCCTTCTGGTTCACCTGTTGGTATAGGCGGTTCCATGGCTACCTTTACCATCGTCAATTCACACCTATATATACTTGACAATCAGAACCTTCTAACATTTGACATTACCAATCCGGATAATGTCATGAATGTAGACATCCTGACGCTGGGATGGGGGATCGAAACGATATTCCCCTATCAAAGTAATATTTTTGTTGGCTCACAGAATGGCATGTACATCGTCGACAATACGGATCAAAACAATCCTGAATTGATCTCCATGTACCAGCATATTGTTAGCTGCGATCCGGTAGTGGTTCAGGGCGATAAAGCATACGTGACCCTGAGGGGAGGAACAGACTGCAGAGGAAACAACCAGAATTTGCTGGAAGTAATCGATATCAGCAATCTTGAGCAACCAACACTCATTGCCTCACACGAAATGATAAGTCCATTTGGCTTGGGAATCGATGGCAATGCTTTATTTGTCTGTGAAGGGGAACATGGACTGAAGGTATTCAACGCTGAAAATGATTTCCAAATCAGGAACAATATGATCCTTCAGATTTCTAATATTGATGCATTTGACGTCATTCCATTCCAAAATACTCTATATCTGATCGGAAAGGATGGTTTGTACCAATATGACTATTCCAGCCTGGATGATATCACTATGATCAGCAAGCTTTCTGTGGACAACTCAAATGTTGAATTGTAAGATATGAAGGATCAATTTTTCAACTTGTTGTCAACAATCGGCTTGATTTTGCTGATGCTTATGAGTACATCTACAAGTCAGGCACAAAGCTTTGCCAAGATCAACCTTAGAAACTACACGAAACTCAAAGGCAATATCCTCCAATCATTTGATTCAACCGGGATCATTCTCAGTGTGGATGGCACACCCATGCACATCCCCTATAGTCAGATCAGGACAATCAAGCTTAACTACAAAAAGAGAGATGAGTTCAAAGCATTTAGGGATCAAATAGCTTCTGAAGATTATTCCTTTCCACAATTTGAAAAGGGGTATTATCATTCAATTGGTTTGGGAGTAATTTCCGGAAGTGATTATTCCAATCTTTCTGCCTCTTTGGTAAATGGCTATAAATTTCACAAGCATCTGCATACCGGATTAGGTGTCAATTACGATCGATATGATCGGTTTTCAGCTATCCCAATATATGCCGAAGCCAAGGGATTTGTTAAAGAAGGTAAGTTTGTTCCTTTTTATTTCGGTCATATTGGTTATGGGTTTACCGTAGAAGACAGCCGGGATGAATATTACAATGAAAGCTTTGAATCTACGGGAGGATTGTATTGGAAAATCGGCCTTGGTTATCAGGTAAATTTTTACAAAACAGCTTTAGCTCTTAGCATTGGTTATGGTAATCAAAATTCAACGTCGGAATATTTATCAAATTACTATTATCCTTCTTATAGTTCCTATTGGCCCGGACCACCAACTGAAGTCAGCGAAAAAAGGTCATTGAGACGCGTGGATGTAAAGATCAACCTCTTATTTTAACTGTGGCTGCATAAGGGTAACGAAAAAAGTTGCCCTTATGCAGCTTTCTCCATTCTCGTTGTGTCGGATCGCACAGGTAAAAATCCCTTTCACCTTTATTGTCTACCACTTCCTGAACATTGGTAATTTCTCGTAGCTCATCTCCTACCGATTCCATATCCACCATGTAAAAATTCAGACTGTCCTTTTTTTGTTTCATAAAAACGATGTCCCATACACCTACATCTTCATTATAAAAATTCAGGTAATAACCTCCTTTATATGACCGCAACAGATCGGTATGTAAATCAACTACAGTATCTCCTTTTGACATATCGAGAGAATGAAGATTCTTGTAACCTGAATAAAGTCCTTCCAGCACGACAATCTCCCGGTCCGTTATCAATGCGATGGAACTATCTTCGTCCATTTGATACCATCCTTGCAATTTTTCTGGAAAAGCAAGTAGGTTCTTTTTGTGAGCTGGTTGCGGGTATTTAAATTTGAGTGTATCATCGCAACTGGTGAAAAAAATAAAAATTGAAAATAATAAACAACCAAAAATTAGCTTAAATATGATATGAAAAACATGGTAATTCATTTCATTTGCTCTATATTCAGGATTCTTCACTTAAGCACTGCAATTATGTTCAAAAACGCCCTTTTTCTTATAACACTGTTTGCTCTATTTTCGTGCTCCGGTACCAGTGAAAAAAAGGCTGAAAGTACATCTCAGGATAATGATAGTGAATTATCCTCAAAGAATATTGCTTTTAATGATCAAATCATCGACGGCCACCCGGTGGAACATTACCTCGAAATGGGAAACATGGATGAGCTTGTTTTGCAGTATTACCATGGGAACCTGGAAGTCGCTGAAAACGCCGAGACTGACTCTTTATTAAACACCTTAATCAACTCCCCGCAAAACACACTTCCATTTTACTATAAATGCTTTATGAACATCTGCGAAAATGCTGACAGCACAATGGAGGATTATCTGGGTAATTACTGTATTTCCCTTCTGGAAAACCAGACACGCTATTGTGTCCAAAAGTTAAAGCAAGGCCATCCCGATTATTTCACCGGTTTGGTAGCCAATGCTGTTTACTCCCACGAAAACTGGGAAGAGGAGATCAATGATCTCTCGCTTAAGCTGCATTTAAACCTTGAAGAGGAAAATCCCGATCTTAGAAAAGAACTAGATCTTTTTCTCGTCGGGGTGAAAAATGATACGGAACATATGCCGAGGTGATTGGGGAATTCGGATTTCGGATTGGGGATTGTTTTTAACTGGCTTACCGATCACCGAAAACCGATTACCAAATTTACTTTTCTCTCTGCAGCGACCTTGCTCCTTGCCACCTTTTTCCTTGTTCCGCAATTTCACCTTGTAATACTTCACTAAAAATTACTTTGCAATTCTTCCGTTTTAAAAGTTAAATTGCATTTTTATAATTTACCACTGCCTTTATTTTTTCATGAGGGATAAAATTGTTTTAATCACAGGAGCTACATCCGGGCTAGGTAAAGCAACTGCACTTAATCTTGCTCGCAGGGGAGCAACGGTTGTCATTACTTGCCGAAACCGGGAAAAAGGAGAAGTTACACAATACGAACTGATCAATCAATCGGATAACAGCAATATCCACCTGTTACAAGCTGACCTGTCCAATAAAAAGGAAATAAAAGAATTGACAGAGTCATTCAAAAATATATTCCCACGATTGGATATTCTCATCAATAATGCCGGGATTCTCGGCCTGACAAAAAGAACAGAGAATAAAGATGGACATGAGATGACCATCGCTACCAATTATCTGAGCCAGTTCCTGATGAGCTATTACATGCAGGACTGGATGTTGAAAAGTGATGAGGCCAGGATCATCAATCTTACTTCCGCTACCCACAAGCTGGCCACAATTGATTGGGATGATCTGATGATGAAAAACAGATACCAGCCTTTTATCGCTTACAGCAAGTCAAAATTGATGGTGACAATATTTACATTTGAGCTGGCTAAAAAGCTGAAAAGCAGGGGGGTCAGCGTAAACTGTATCGATCCGGGTACTGTTTATACAAATATTGCTCATACCTATCCAAATTCTTTTCAGTTTTTATACAAATTAGGAGAGCCCTTCATGCAAACTCCGGAAAAAGGCGCCGAAACCATTATTTATCTTGCTTCTGATAAAAAACTTACTGGAGTGACAGGAAATCTTTACAAAAAAAACAAAGTCATCAAGCCAAAGAAAAATAGCTTGGACCCTACTCTGGGTCAAAAACTCTGGGATGAAACAATTAAACTATTGAACCTGCAAGAAAACATCTTACCATAAATAAGGAATAATAGCTTTTCTTTCTTCGGGGTAATCTCCAAAATTCTCTTTGTACCACTTATGGGCTGTGATCGCCCTGGGTGCCAGGTTAGCAAATGTAAACAGGGCAAACACCCAACCTGCAATTGACCACGTCATGATGGCCCATCCCATCCACTCGATGATCTCTCCAAAATAATGTGGACTGGACACCCACTTGAATAGTCCTCCATGGGGAATAACATAACTCCCATCTCTTCCCCTTTTCAACCTGGCTAAAATGTAATCGGAATTTTTGTTAATTGAATATCCAGTAATAAAAATGACAATGCCGGAAATGAATGGCATACTTGTCAGCCATTCTCCAGAATAGAAGTTTTGATGAAAAACCTCGTAGCCATTCACAAATCCATTCATGAAATTGAAGAAAATGGCAAATATGACTAGTAAAACCGGATAAGGTTTGTTTTTGCTAGATATGGTAAAAGGATAAATGAAAGTGCGATGGAAATAGTGCGAAAGCCAAACCAGAATGAAAATGATCTTTGCAATGTCATTCCATCCATCGGATATAATAAAAAAATAAACCATGAGGATAACACTTGGCGACTCCATGATCATCCAGCCAAATTTAGCCTTCATGGTTACTCCCCAACCTCCTCTTAAAAACTTGCCATAGGGGGCTGTCACTTTGAAAAGTATGAAGAAAACGATGATTGCGAAAAATACTTCAATCAATAAAAATGTATGATAAGCCGTACTCATTTGTTTAAATTTAAAAAGAATCAATCCTTCCCGAATATGAAGGCCAAAATAGCAATAATATTCATATTAATCAGCCTTACTTTTTTAACTTTAAAAAGCTCCAATCATAAGACAACCCTTCAAACTGCAAATGAACTTTATGAACGGGTTGTACAACAAAAAAATTCAAATTCATTAAAAGACTTTGACCACAAGGACCGGACATCCTTCGCTTTCATTCCCACCACCCGAACCGGACTACCACTCAAGGAAATGAGTGCGGAAACCAAAGGATTGACTTTCATACTTTTACAGGAACTGTTGAGTGAAAGCGGGTTCAAAAAGGCAAGCAATATTCTTGAGTTGGAAGACATTCTCAGAGAAACGGAAGGACGGCCGGTTGGTAATGACTACCGGGATCCTGGAAAATACTACCTGAATTTTTTTGGGAAACCGAATGCTAAAAATCCCTGGTCAATTTCATTTGAGGGACATCATCTTTCTTTAAATTTTAGTTTTATTGGAGAAAAAATGACCGGAACGCCGATGTTCATAGGTGCAAATCCTGCTGAGGTAAGAATTGATCGCCAGAAAGGATGGCGGGTTTTAGAGGAGGAAGAGGACCTTGGGTGGATGCTGCTTAATAGTTTAGATCAGTCTCAATTAAAACAAGCCCTGATTTCGGATGATGCTCCATATGACATTACTTCCGGAACCGACTCCTCTATCGCCATTAATGAATTTGAAGGAATTCTTTATACCCAACTCCGTCCTGAACAAAAGCAAATGTTAAAGGAACTTGTATTAACCTATACAAGAAAGCTTTCATCAAAAAAGGCAGATGAATACTTGAAAAAAATAGAATCATGGGGTTGGGAAAGCCTTTGGTTTGCATGGGAAGGAAGCCTGAAAAAAGGAAAAGGTCATTATTATAAGGTCATGGGTCCTACCCTGCTCATCGAATACGATAATACACAAAATGAAGCCAATCACATTCACACCGTTTGGAGGGATAGCGAAGAAGATTTTGGTAGGAATTTACTGAAAGAGCATTATGCGAATAGCCCGCATCACCAGAAATAAAAAATCTAAACAATATGAATTTTAATTATGGAACGCGGATGTCGCGGATGGATAAGATAAGCGCAGATTAATCATCTCAATCATAAAAATCTGCGTTATTAGTGTTCTATTTATTTTAAGCAGGTAGTATCCTTGATACACCATCTATTTGTTCTTCTCAATAATCTCCTGCTCGATAACAAATAATTGTGGTTTGCTGTGGTCAATGGATATTTTCACCGCATGCATATCGCGATCTCCAAAAACCTGAAGTGCGGTAAAATTATCCAACACTTTTCCATCGGCACTTTTCAACGGCTTGTCAATCATGAACTTATGGGCATCACCATAAATAAGCAGTACAGGTTTGCCAAACTTTGTGACGTTTTCATTTAACTTTTCGATGATGTCATCAAACCCCGTTTTCAATACTTTAGAATAGATCATGGCTCCGTGCATCATCAACACCACACCCTGACTGGAAGATTGGCTGGCTTGCTCAAATATCTTATCCAGCCAGAATAAATTCGCCTGATTTCGCTCATTGAATTCAGACATTCGGTAAGGATCATCATTCTTTTGATTGTTATTGGAACCAATTACGTGGAGAGTTCCAAATGTGATGCTATCCAAATTCCAGGTTTGGTTTTCGATGTACTTTTCATAACCGGTGTATTTATTCTGTGAATGAACAGGCAATTCTCCCCTATCAGCTGTCAATTTGTTTGCGTAAAAGATTTTTCTTAGTAAAGTCAACCGATCGATCGGATCAAAATCCTGGCAATCGGTCCATTCGTTGTCACCGGGCGTAAAAGCTAGTGGATGGTTAAACTTTTGAAAATAACTATACACCTCTTCAAAATATTCTTCCGTACAGGGAGAAGCCCCCTTTTTAATATCCCCAACATGAATGGTAAATAACGGCGACTGGTCATTCAATTGTTCAATTAAATTATCCAACCTCTCAAAATCTCCGGGATAATATGGCATGTCACCGATAGCAAAAAAATAGGCCGGACCGGCGGATGATTGTGCAAACGAATGGCATGTCACCAGCAAAAAGAAAATTAATTGGAACAAACGCATATTCAGAAATTAATTTGAGTATTGGAAAAGTATAATTTATTGAAATTCAATTATATCAAAGAAAAGAATATTGTGTGGGCATTGTAAGGTTATCTTTCTATTAACTATGCATGTATCCTTATCTTACCTTATAAAAGGTAGCTATTGAAATCGTTTAATCAAATTTCATTGCTTGATTTGACCAAATGTTGTTAGTTGATGATCCTAAGGTATTTATATTCAGCATATTGTAAAGTATACATTCCATCTCGAATCAGAAACGATCATATTTCTTCTTGTTATACTGTATCCAAGTGAATACATTTGCGTATGTATTTAATTGAGAAAACTTCTGAATTTGACAAATGGTTTCGGAAGTTAAAGGACAGAAAAGCGAAAGCTAAAATTTTGATTAGAATCCAAAGAATTGAAGAACAAGGAAACTTTGGTGATTGTCAACCTGTTGGTGAAGGCATATCAGAATTAAGAATTCACTATGCAAAAGGCTATCGGATTTATTTGAAAGAACACGGAGAACTACTTGTTCTATTATTAATTGGTGGCGACAAATCAACTCAAAATGCAGATATCGAAAAAGCAAAACGACTTTGGTTTGAGTATTTAAATGACAAATAATATGAAAGTAACACGATTCAATATTGCAGATTACCTTGATGACGATGAAATGATTCAAGAGTATTTGAACATTATTTTAGAAGAAGGCGATTCTAATGACATTATTGTAGCCCTTGGTCATGTTGCCAAAGCAATAGGCATGTCTAAAATAGCTGAACATACTGGAATGAGTAGACCCAGTCTGTATAAGGCACTTTCAGAGAATGCAAAACCACAGTTTGAAACAATTTTAAAAGTACTTAGAGCAGTTGGGAGTAATTTAAAAGTTAACGTAACTACTTAAATTAACCATAATCAATAGCTAAGAAAAAGCAAACAACCGACTTTCAACCTCGTGTACCACAAACTCCCCTTTGCTGTTTCGCTTAACCTGAATCCCCTCTTTTTTAAGGTTCTCAGCGCATAGTTCGGTGAAAGGTGAGTTGATCAACAAGTGATTTTTGCGAATAACCCTCCAAAAGGGAATTGATCCATTGCTGTTGGAGCAAGCTTCTGTAATGGCCTTCACGAAATTCCCCGTCCTCATCGGGCAGGTTATATTTGTGTTATGATCCTGAGCCAATTTTTCACATAACGTATCAATTGTTGCAACCTTGCCAAAGGGAATTTCTTGTATCATTGCCTCCACCATTTCGATATCCGGATGCAGCATGATCCCGGTTCCATAGAACTTTTGCATCTTCTCAGGAATAGCAACTATTTTCATTGGAGTCCTAATTGTTGGCTAAACAAACTACTGTCAAAAAAGCTTTTTATTTCAGCTATTTTGTTCGCTTCCAATCTGATGGAATCAAGCCCGCGAATTTCAACCACTTTTCCAGTCGGTTGATAGCCAAAAAATTCCCCGGAATTTGTACCTGTCATTTTCCACTCTAAAAAGACCTGGTTCTCGATGGTTGTTTTTAATGAAATAATTTGAAATGAAATATCAGAAAATGCTTCATGTGTGGCAGCGATAGAACCTGTCAATAGCTCTATGGCTTCTCCTTCCTGATTGGAATCCCAATATTTTGACTGCTTTGTGAATACTTCACCCAATTCTGAAATGCTATTATTATTCCAAATTGACACGTATTGTTTTACTAAATCATTCATAATCAAAATGTTGTTGAATTAATTATTTGTTTTACTTCCGTCAAAACTTTCTTTGGAGCGTGAAGGACAGGAACAGACCTGAAAACACTTAAAGTTTTATCCAGCGAATCAATCTTGTTCATTAAGTCAATACTTCTGTTAGTATGATGGGCAAACCTCAACGCCCTGGGGTCAATCATTTCCTGGTCAATCAAAAAATCAATTTTCCGCTTACATCGACAAGGGTTATTTGAATTGACCAGGCCGCACTTTGCCGTCAGAAAATTCTTTATTCGCTCCCGGGAACGCGATAATTGTTTTCTGAAGCTGGAAGGAGTGATTTCCAAAATTTCTGCAGCTTCCGTACTGTTAAAACCCAGTACATCCCCAAGAATATAGATTAGGCGGTTGGAGGGATTCAGGCAGTGCAATAGCCCATGTGTGCAGCTTACTTTTACCTCTTCCTCCAGCAGATTGATTTCGCCTTCATTATCGGTATGCAAGATTTTATTCGATTGACCTGTATCAATTTGATTGGCATAGTCATCAAATGATATTCTTATTGCCTGATATTTTTTCTTTGACCTTTCGGTAATCAAATAGTTGGTGGCAATTCGATAGACCCATGTTTTGAATGAACTCTTCCCTTGAAATGTGCTAAGGTGGGTTATCATTCGTATCAATATTTCCTGAGTGGCATCCTGGGCATCTTCTGGGAAAAGTAGCATTTTAAGTGAAAGGTTATAGATAAGGTCTTTCACCTCAAGAACAATTCCCTCCAATGCCTTTTTGTCTCCTGAAACGGCTTGATCAACCAGGTCATTCAAATTTTCATCCATTCGTTTCAATATGCTTTCACTTAATTAGACTATTTTCTGCAAACAAGTGTGACACTTGGGAAGAAAATATACTGTTAAATATGATTTAGAGGTTGTCAGTGTGCTGCTATACTTCAGATTAGAAAAAGAGTACGTGGGACAAATACATAACTTGAATTGCCAGAAAAATGTAATTTACTGAAATTCAAGTATATCAAACAAAACAACATTGTCTGGAATTTATTAGATTATATTTCCATTAATTAAAATATATATCGGCTTAAATAGCCATATTTCTATTAAGAAGTAAAACCAACAGCCATGAAGCAATTATTATTCATATTCTCTTTGACTCCATTTCTTTTCTTATTTTCATGCGATGATGATTCCAATGGACCCAATGACTGCCTGACCGGTTCGGGAAGTACGATAACCGAAACAAGAACAGTGGATGATTTTGCTGGAATAGATGCTGAAATCGTGGGAAACATCTACCTCACACAAGGTTCTCCTCAATCCCTTACCATCACCACTCATCCGAATGTTATGGATGAGTTGGAAACCGAAGTTCAGGGAGATGTTTTGCACATTGGAACGGAAAGGTGTATGAGCGATATTGAAACACTTGATATTTTTATTACCATACCGGATATTGAATCAGTTACATTTGCCGGAGTAGGAAATATTGAAAGTGAAAATGACTGGGTGTTGGATAATCTCGGCATTGTTTTTTCCGGTGTGGGCAATGCCTACCTGAATGGTTCCTGTGATAATTTCAGTTATACCCTTGCTGGGGTCGGCGATCTGGAAGCTTTTGACTTCATTACTGCAAACAGTTCCATAAACATCAGTGGAAATGGAAATGTCAAAATTACCACCACAAACCAGTTAAATATTGTCATTGCAGGCAACGGCAACGTATCTTATCGAGGTGATCCGGATATCACCTCCAGCATTTCAGGTAATGGAAATATTATTGATGCGAATTAATTTAATAATGACCTGAAATATGGTTCCACTGAAATGAAAAAGCATTGATTTGAATTTTGATTTAGCAACGCTCTTTTTTAAGTTATTGAGATTGATTCTCAATTATGAATAATTTTAAGTTTTTTGTGTTCACCTATCCAGCCACGCCTTAAAATCCTGAACTCTTTCCCGGGCAACGATCAACATTTGATCTTTCAACCCTGGTATCTGCACCTTTAGCCGACTGTTGGACCAGGCGATGATATCTACACATGCCTGGATGGAAATAATGTATTTGCGGCTGATGCGGAAAAAGATCTCCGGATCGACAAGGCTTTCTATCTGATCAAGCGAATAATCCAACACAAACCTACGGTCTTCTTTTGTCAGCAGGAATGTTGCATTATCCTGGCTGAAAAAAGCACGGATATCCTCAATTCCTATGCTCTTGATCCTTTCTCCTACCTTGATCACAAACCTCGATTTATTTTTGTTTTTTTGTGCTAATCCTGAATTGGCCAGGGCTAGTAAATGGTCAATGGTTACACCGGGATTCAGTCTTTTTACTTTGTTTATGGACTGACCCAACCGTGCAGAGTCGATGGGTTTTAACAGGTAATCAATGCCATTGGTTTGAAAAGCTTCGATGGCATACTGATCATATGCCGTTGTAAAAATAATCGGGCAGTTGATATCTGCTTTTTCAAAAATTTCAAAGCTCAATCCGTCTTCCAACTGGATATCGGAAAAGATCAGTTGAGGCTGGTCATTTCCTGATAGGTAATTCAACGCCTTTTTGACGGACTCCACTTTTCCCAGGACATGCATTCCAGGGTCAACCTCCTTTAATAATTGCTCCAACCGGTTGGCCGCTCTTTCTTCGTCTTCGATGATCAGGACATTCATATCAGGCTTGTTTTAAAATCGGTAATTTGACTAAAAATTCATCAGCTGATTCAACCATTTCAACAGGTTTTTTTGAATAAAACTGATATTGCTGCTGGATGTTTTTCAGTTTAGAATTCATCATATCCAAATCGCTTTTTTGATTTTGCCGTGAATTGGAAACTAATATCTGGCCATTTTCTTTTTTCAAATTAATGTTAAATGGTTTCCCATTACTTCGATAAGAATTCTCGATGGCATTTTCGATCAAAAACTGTAAGGTCATGGGGGCGATCAGGTCATCATGATCTGGCTGAATGTTCGGACGGATTACTACTTTATCCCCATAACGGGTTTTAAGCAATTCAATATACGGCTCAATGAATTTTAGTTCTTCCTTTAGTGGAATAAATTCCTTATCCTTTACATCCAGTACATGACGGTACAGATCGCTGATCTTCTGAATGAAGATGGCCGCCTTTTGTTGATCCTGAAATACCAGCTTTTTCAAGGATTGGAAACTATCCAACAAAAAATGTGGATTGATCTGGTTTCGTAAAGATTCGTATTTGTAATTCATCATTTCCGCCTGTAATTTTTCCTCTGCAGCGAGCGACTTCTTCCAGTTTATCAAAAACTGGCCAGCCACAGCAAAAACCAGCACAAAGGCAACAAGTGAGATCGGTAAATACCAGAGATGTATCAAAGCGCTGAATGCTCCACTAAATGACAGGTCAAAAGCGATCACCAGGATAACTGCCGGGATGGTAAAGTAATTAGCAAAAGTGGCAAATGTATGCCAGAAAATACCGTAAACCACCCTCTTTGTTGTATCCTTAATCCAATCGTATTTTTCTTCCAGCTTGATAGAGACCAGGATGTGGGAAAACGCCTGGAACATGTCACCCATGAAAATAAGCACAAAGAACTTTAAGAAATAATCAAATCCCTGGCTGGAAGGCAATGTCACAATCGAAGAAATAAAAATGGCAATTACAACATGCAGTAAAATCCGCTTCTCTATCCGGTTAAAAGGAGCGCCGAAATGATGGATCGGAACATTAAAAACTTTTACCATCAGCTCGCTTTGTTTAAAATGGGTATCCTCACAATGAATTCATTTTCAGACTGATCAATTTCTATGGGCTGATCGGTGAAAAAGCTGTATCGCTGGCGAATGTTCTGAAGTCCGGTTCCCTTAGAACGGTCCCCTGCCCTTTTCAACCGCAGGGTGTTGGTCGTTTCGATCACATTCCCCTTCCTTTCAACTTTTACCAGCAGGGGTTCGGACTTAGAAATCGTGTTGTGTTTCACTGCATTTTCAATCAGCAGTTGCAAGACCATTGGTGCGATAAATTCATTTTTCGATGGATCGATATCTATCCGAATATCCAGTTTATCCTCAAACCGTGTCTTGAGTAGGAAAATATAGGATTGAATAAACTCCAGTTCTTCCTCCAGTGTAATGAGCACTTTATATTTTCCATTCAAAACCCGTTTGTAAAGCTCACTCAACTGATCGATGAATTTGCCTGCAAGCTGTTGGTCCTCAAAGACCAGGCTGCTCAGCACATTGAAGCTATTAAACAAAAAATGTGGATTGAGCTGGTTGTGCAAGGCTTCATATTTATAGGCCATCATTTCTGCATTAAGTTTCTGTTGCTTGAGATAGGATTTTTTCCAGTTCTTGAAAAACTCTATTGGTGCCAGGATAAGTATCCCAACCAAGCCCATGATCAAGGGGTATTTGATGTTTTTCTTCATTTCCACCCAGATCTGAGGCCATTCATCGTCTTTAATAAAATAGAGTAAGATGGGAGTAATGATCACAAAAATCAGGACGCTCCAAATCTCTACTGCTACAATTCCAATGATCAGTCTTTTCCACAGGTCCTTGATCCAATCGTATTTCAGATCGAGATAAGTGAACAACCAGATCGCGCCATACAGACCACTGAGGGTGTAAATCAGGCTGAAAGTAATGGTCATCCAAAACATCTCCAGGCTTTCAAATAACTGCGGATTGACAATCGGCGAAAGCAGTGTGGCTACAATCAGGCAGGTCAGAAAATATTTTCGGAACTTTTCCATTTTTGGGTTAGTGATGGGCTAATTTACTTAAACACAAACAAATATTAGCCATAGTAATTTGGTAATTAATTGATTGGTAATGTCTTTAGTGAATCAATAACTCTGTGAAACTCTTTTTGTCTCAGTAAAGCTCCGTGGTATAAAATTTTTACCACAAAGCCCCACAGAGTTTTAACGAAGAGTAGCACAGAGAAAGTCATCCCCGGACCTGTTCCGGGGTCTGTCAGCAAGGTGTATTGGTGTTTTAAATGGCCAAGTATTCTGAAAGCATTGTCCCTTAAATGAATTTGGAGAGTAGCTTCCTACAGATCCCGGAACGTGGTCCGGGAATTTTTCTCTTATATCTCACAAGATGATCTGACGTTACTTACATGCCTGCATAATCTGCCACAGTTGATCTTTGCCCCAAACCGGGTGGATTTCAGAAGCAGGCTGATAGGAATCCCAACTGTCGTAAAGCTCTTTCATCTTTGGACAATAGGGATCGATGCTTTGGCCAAACCATTGCGCCTGGCCCACATCTTTTGACAGTAACATGTATTTTACCCGTGGATTTTCGGGATCAAGCTGGTTGGCTTTCGCCAATGTCGCTTCATAACTTCCATACATGGACTGGCCCCTAGTCTGCGGATCGACCCCAATTTTGCTGATGATCATAAATGCCTTCAAAACCTGAATCTCAGCTTCTTCAGGTTCCATTTCCTCCATATCAGAAATGATGGTTTCCGCCTCGTCCAGATACCGGTCTTTTTGATTGGCGTCTGCAGCTGAATCCAGGTAAACCAATAATATCTTAATGTTGGCGCTGTAGTACTGCGGCAACCATTCATCGGATTCCTTTTGTGAAATTCGATCAAATTGATTGGCAACTGCCTTGAAATCAGCCGCATTTGCACATTTTGACATGTTATCGAGCGTCTCCTTCATTTTATTGACGTAAGAAGGATCTCCCGCCAATGCAATACAATAAACAGCAATAAGCAAGGGTGTTAAAATTAGCTTTTTCATGATTGATTTGTTTTTAAATGATTAATTGATTTTGTCGAGTTGATTTTTGGTTTTGTCTTTGCTGAAGGTGAAGAACACGCCCAGCACAAAGAATCTTTTTGAAAAGGGTTTGATTTCCTCACTGGCAAATATGCCTTCTTCATTAGGTTGATAGGAATATCGGTATCCGAATTGCTGTTCAGTCCCGAGAATGTTATTGACAGCCCCGTATAGAATAATCTGGTCTTTCCACAAATAGGCCCAGCTGGCATTCAGGCTGTGATATGCCTGCATCTTGGCAGCATTGAAAGCATCCTGATTCGGATCATTGTAAAAGCGTGGTGAAGAATAAGAGAAGTCCCCTCCTATCATCGAGCGCAGCTTTTCAGAAAAGTGCTTGTAAACGATGGAAAAGTTGTGCTTGCTGGCGAAATCGGGAATCGATTTGTAGGGGTAGTTCTGAAAATACCTCACCGTTTCCAGGTAGGAATACGATATCCAGAAATGACCATTTTTAATACTTTTTGCATCCCGGTAAAATATGTCCAGCCCATAAGCGTCACCATATCCATCATTTGAGAGGTTATCGACTTCAAAATAATTGCTCTCATCATATCTGATCAGTTGGGAGTAATCCTTGTAAAAAACCTCCGCCCGGAACAATCGCTTATTTTTATTTACCTGGTAGTTAAAAATGTAATGATCCACCCGTTCAAAATCCAGGTTGGAATTTTGAATGAGGTATTCATTTTGTGGATTTTGATAGAACCAACCATAGGCAAACGAAAACTGGCTGCTTTCATCGATTTTAAAAGCGGAAGACAAACGCGGAGAGAAATTGGTTTTGTTCAACAAAGAAGAATGTTCCACCCTTCCCCCTACACGGAATACCAGTTTGTTGCTCGCGTAAAGATTTGCTTCGGCATACCCAGCGACCAGGTTGTTATGAATGGAGTTGTCCCATTTAAGAGAATCAATTGAAAAGGAGTTTGTATAGTTCTCTGTAAAGTAATCGGACCCGAACAGGATATTGATCTTATCCGTAATCTGGTAGTCCACGCCTATTTTTAAATGGGCTGCTTTCAGCTTATCATTTAGCGGACTTTCGTCGATTTGGATTTCATTTTCATTATAGGTAAATGAAACCCCGGAATAGAACAGCCACTTTTCAGAAAAGGCATTTGTCCAGTTGGTGTTGAGGAAGTAGTTGGTGTTTTTTTGGCCATATTCTATTTTTTCACCCGGATGATCCAAGTCATTCTGAAGCATGGCAAACCGGCTTTGATTGATATTGGAGTACAATTTCAACATCCCAGTTTTACCTGTTTTTTGCTTCAGGCTTGTTTCCTGGCCGTAAGCTACTGCAGGTTTGGTCCAATCCTGGTTTTCACTCAATAGTGATAAATAAGGTTTCAGATTGAAATAATTTCCTGATGCCGTAACAGAACCATTTTCCCAGCTTTTGGTACCTGCAAAATCAGCTCCTAACCCTACCAGAAATGACAAATTCAGCTCGTCTTTTATTTTTTCCTCGTTCGTATTCAAAAGCAACACAGAAGACATGGCTTGTCCATACTCAGCAGAATATCCGCCTGAGTTAAAAACGGTTCCTGAAAAAAGAAATGGATTGAATCGGCCACGTGCGGAAAGGTTTGGCGCAGAGGCCGTGTAGGGTGTATTGACCAGCAAGCCATCAACAAAGGTCTTGGTTTCTTCGCTTGTCCCACCTCGAACGTAAAGTCTGCCAGATTCACCAACTGGTGTTGTACCCGGAAGGGTATTGATCGCACCGATGATATCGCCCATGGCACCTGCGGTTGTGGCAATATCAATGGAAGACAGTTCAATGGCCCGTTTCCGGTCGCTGGCTTCGAAGGAGCCTGCCGTAATGACCACCGCATTCAGTTCGTTGAATTCTTCCTCCAATTCAAACTGCTTCTCAACCGGCTGGCCATTTAAATGGATTGGTGTGGAAATGGTTTTGTATCCCATGTACTCTACCCGGATATATTGATCGCCCTTTTCCTCTGTATTGAATTCATAAACTCCATTTATATCACTGGATGCACCATCGTAGGAATTCTCGATATAGATATTGGCACCGAAAAGTGGTTCGCCCAGGTCATCGATCACGGTGCCCTTTACAAGCGTTTGACCAAGTACTTGTGAAAGATTAAAAATCAATGCGAGCAGTATCAGGTTTTTCATTTATCAGGTTGATTGAATTACCTGACAAAGATTTCTCTGATTTCTTATTTATTAAAAAAAGAGTAGGTGAACTGTCGGATTTTGCGGGTGAATTGTGAAATTTGAAAAAGAAAAAAATAACCAGCCTAACCCTCAAAGGGTCTGGTTTAGATTAAAGATTCTAATTCATTTGATGTATTTCTGAATACCAATGTTTTCTATCTAACGGAGCACACAACTGTGATTAATCGAAGAAAAAATTTTATTTCACAACGATTTTCTTTGTGATGAAAGTTGACCCGTTTAATAACTTCACAAAATAAATGCCGGTGCTGATAGAATTACCAAGGTTTAGTTCAATTGACTTTTGAACTTCAGATGTCAATAAGTGCTTAGTCATCAACTTTTTACCGAAAGAATTTAAGATCTGAATCTCCACACTTCCTTCATTTACTAAATTTATTCCTTTAATGTCAAGGTAGATCAGGTGTTTCGAACCGGAAACAGGGTTAGGGTAAATCACAAGTTGACCATTTGTTGAAGTAGTTGGAACATTGAGATAAACGGGTCTAAAAACCTCAAAAGTACCGTCAAAATCAGTTTGTTTTAATCTGTAGTAGTTGTGGCCAACATCGTAATTTACATCTATAAAGGAATAAGATTGTTCTATATTGGTGGTACCATACCCTTGTACCGTACCAATTTTCTGATAATTTAGTCCATCAGCGGACCGTTCAATTGTAAAAAAGTCGTTGTTTAGTTCGGTCGCAGTTGTCCAGGTGATTTCGATATTGTCTTCTTTGTATTCTGCGTCAAAATCCTTAAGTACAATAGGGAGTGGATTTATTCCTCCTGACGAGCCAAAAGTAAATGGGCTGAAATTGGAGACCCTGTTTTGGGAACGAACTGAATTGGTGGATATCGAACCAGCCCCTAAATCTTCCCATCCTAATAATAAACTATTGTAATGTGTTACAATTAAGTCTGCCGGGTCGTCAATCTGGCTGTACGCTTCATCATAAAAATAAAGTCCTACGTAACATGCGGCATCGTTTCCCGTGTCAGATGTACGGCTCAAATTCCAGTATTCAATCTCACTGATATGCGAAAAACCACCAAGCAAGCTTTGGAAAAGTGGTGGAGTCGCATTTATGTATTGCGCAGTAAATTGGGTGGAAACATCAAAGTTTTGAGGTCCGGACATTTCGATTGGAGCAAAGTGTCCATTATCCCCGATTGGAAAGACAAAAGCATCATCGCCAACTTTTACAACAGGTCCATCAATATAACTATTGGTGTTACCGTTGTTTGTCGTTACTCCATCATTAATTGTTAGAATATTTATTGCATTTGTTTGGATCGTTCCACTGGTAAAAACGATATCGGTATCCGTTACCCGAACTGGCTTGAATAGGATTACCTCCGTGCCTATTGTTTTATTTAGTGTCAGGGCATCAATATCTATTTGACCAATGCTTAAACCATTCACCAATTGGTCGGAAGTTCCATCAAATGTTAATCTTCCAATATTCGTTGTAGAACTTGTTCCATTGTTGGTCAGATTACCGGCCAGTGTTAGGTTATTACCATCCATATTGAATGTAGATGTACCACTTATAGTAGCATCCCCATTTACTTCGAAACTACCTTGGGCAGTTTTTGTCCCACTTCCGGAAATAGTAAGGTTATGATAAGCATCCTGGGGTGTGACGATATTTTGATTTCCACTTCTATTGTATTGAAATAATGAGCCTGAAGTATTTGATGTTAGCGCGACATTACTACCAAAATTCTGACCTGACCAAATGATCGTTGAATTGGCAGAATTATCCAAATAAAACCTCCTGGTAGTACCGCTATTCAAATTCCCTGTAAGTCTTAGCGTGTTATTGTTAATCAGCTGATTATCCTCACCAGTCGTAGTTATTGCACCACTGATGGTTGTTGAAACTTCAAAGTCAACTAAAGCTCCTGCACCTGTAAATTCCAGGTTATTATTAAGCCGAATTGAACCAGACCCCGAAACGTTGAGCATGACTCCATCAGCAATCCTGAGCCGTCCAATATTTATCCCACTGTTATTATCAACAACTAAATCCGTGGTAAATGGATCAGCAAATTCTAATATGGAATTTGTATTGGTATTCTGTATATTACCGCCATTTTCCACAATGCCCCCACCACCTCTTGTAATAGATAGCATGTTCGAATTTAAATTTAAGGTACCTGTATTACGAACTTCAAGAAATGCCGTCTCATCCGTATTGTTAATCGTAATAGTATTTCCATTTCCGATAATGGCCCCCTCCCCACTTGTTGGATATACTCCAGCACCTACTGCAGGTTGTGAGCCTGAAAAATCACTTAACGACCAACTGTTTCCATCCCTCCAATTACCATCTGCTCTACTATAAAAAGTTGTGACTTCTGAAACTGAAACCTCATCTATTGAATAATAATCATCTGCGTATGGCTCCCAAGCAGAACACCCAAAAAAACATCCTCTACTCTCTACGAGTGTAGTTTGAACCCTAATAATTATTTGTAAGGAAGTCCCTTTTAATACTTTACTTAAACTTTCAATAGTAGGTGCATCATCAATTCCTTCAGAAATATGTTCATAAAATAATATTTCACTTCCCCCATCAAGTTTATAGTAAAATCTTATGTAATCTGGATCAGAACGAAATTGAGCTACGATTAAATTTAAAAATCCATTATTTACTACCCTCGAAAAGTTTACACTGATTTCTGCATAATTTACAGATGAAATATCAATAATTTCTGATGTCCACACTGCTTCTGTCACTGTATTTTCAGCTACAAGCTGATTACTTTGAACAGAAAATGTTCCTGTCCCTGAATAGGATGTACTCCACGATGTTGTCCCATTATCAACTGTTGTTCCGTCACCTTGTGAAAAATCCTCTACCCAGGGAAGCTGGGCAGAAACCTGAAATGATAAAATGAGTAAAATCCCTAAAATTCCCCCTCTCATACTTCTTTTTGTTTTAATTATATTGATTAAAAGATGGTAACCAATAAAATCAGGGCGAATTTTGTTTATTTTTTGCTATTTGACAAGATTTTCTTCAATATCAAAACAAACTAATTTATAAACCTATTTAAAATACCTACAATCCTTATGATCAGGCTTTACATAATTACAGAAATAAAAACTAGCCTTATTACAAAGCATGAAAAACTCAAACAATTTCTAATTACTGGATTTTCATATAACCACCGGAAAAACAGAGAGATTTAGCAACTCCGTATGACGGATGATGGAAATATCGATCATGTCAATGATCGATTGATCCGTTAATTGTTTGAACAGATCATGGGTCGATTCCACCGGTTTCCCGTTGAATGAAACAATGATATCTCCCTCTTCAATTTGTGATCGTGATGCTGGCGAATCGGATTCGATCTGTACAACAAACAAACCTTTTTGATTGGGCAGATGATAATGCCTCAGTATCCTGTTATTGATCGGCACCTCCTGTAGCATAAATCCTAAATAAGCCTTGAAAACCTTACCGGTACTGATCAATTGACTGGCAATTTCTTTCGCCGTATCAATACTAACGGAAAAGCTTGATCCCTGAGCACCGCGAATACTGGCAGTACTGACACCAATCACTTCACCCTCCATGTTGATCATCGGCCCACCGGAATTACCGGGATTGAGTGCCGCATCCGTCTGAATGACATTGTCCACCAATCTGCCGGATTGCGTCTTTAATGTCCTCCCTATAGCGCTGATCACCCCGGCTGTAATGGTATGCTGATAGCCGTAAGGATTTCCAATAGCAATGACGAACTGACCGATTTGAAGCTCCTTTGTTGTTCCAAGCTTTGCCATGGAGTAGCCATCGGAATATATTTTAAGAATAGCCAGGTCAGTATCAGGATCCTTTCCCACCATTGAGGCCTCGATCTCATTCTCATTGAGTAACGCAACCATGATTTTATCGGCCCCTTCGATTACGTGACAGTTTGTGAAGATCAGTCCGTCGGACGAAAAGATAAATCCGGAACCCGAACCGGCGTGCTTGTATTTTCCATTTGTGGTTTTGTAAATATCGATCTTTACGACAGCATTTTTGGTTTGAGCCACCGCATCAATGATCATTTGAGAAAACGAATCCATAATTCCTCCTTTTGGAATGATTGTTCAAAAATCCATCCAATTCGTATTTACTGCTAAAATGACAGAAATGTTTTAAGGAAAAGACGACACACCCTCTTTAATTTCAAGAAACTTTTTCCAATCAACGCTGATCTCATCGACCGGAACATATCATTGGTCGAATAAGGACTACCTATATGCTTCAGTCAACCAATAGAATTAATGAACATTGTTATAAAGTGAAATTTATTTGTACTTTAAAACACTTATTTTTCAATAAGCCACAAAGCCCACATGTGACTGACGTGGCGAAGCTGTGCCTAAACTACTTGTTAGCACCTGATTTTTGAATATCTTTTTAAAAAATGATAAAGGATTTTTTCCAGCAATGTACTTAAATTCTAATCCCTTAAGTACTCAACAAATCCAATGTAATTACAATCATTATCAGCTAAGTCACTTTTCATCTAACAGGTCATATTCGAAGATGCTGGCTACCTGATATATTAAATCAGATGAATAAAACACTCGTTGCTTACCGGTCCGGGCATTGCAATGAGTTTGAGAAGACTTTTTTGAAAATTTAATAAAACCATATTTCACAATGAATACCAATTTTTTTAGGATAGGGCTGATAATCTTCAGTCTTCTCATTTTTCATAAATCTTTTTCCCAGGAAAACTTTTTATCAGGTTACATAATCAAAGATGACATCGATACTATCTACGGTTATATCGATTACCGGGACTGGGGCAAAAATCCAATAAATATCAAATTTAAAAGAAGTTTAAGTAGCGAATCAGCTACTTACTCTCCTCTGGATATTAAGGGCTTTGAAGTAAATGACAAAATCTACAAAAGTGGCATTATTGAAACAGAAATATCCACTTTAAATCCCGACAAAATGGAAAAAGATCCGCAACTGAAAATTAAGGTGGACACCGCATTTGTCCAGGCGCTATTTGTCGGTAAAAAAAGTCTGTATTTTTACAAAAATCGAGACAAAAAGGAAAATTTGTAACTACTCAGGTATTAAAATTGGCGATTAGTTCGAGGTTATGAAAGACATTGAGGTTTCTTTTATTGAGAGTATC
>CAJXNP010000008.1 GCA_913057175.1 uncultured Cytophagales bacterium | reverse complement strand
ATTGAAAAGCCTTGTTGGAAACAGCAAGGCTTTTTTTGTGATGCTTACCAATCTCAACCGGAAAAGAACGAGTGTTCCATGGCACGGCAACAACAAAAGAAGAAAGGCTGTACAACCAGGACCTCTTGGTTGTTCAATGAAATGACACTCCATGAGGTCATCGGGGGTTAACGATGTGGTGGGAAAAAATGTGTTGACGAAGGTTTAATCTTCAGGTTTTCTCTTCCCATTCGATGCTGTAAAAAATCCTGCCAGCATATCTTTTAGTTTTTGGCTATTTCGAACATAAGTCGGCGAGTTCGGAACTTTTTCCGGAAAGGTTTCCATATGTAACGTCTGAGTAGGAAAGGCAAAGTTCACTCCAAGGGTTTCCGCTAGCTTGATAATTTCCAACAAAATTTCATGTCTTGCTTTTAATTCTGCTCCCCAATCTGGCACACTGAAAAAGATGTAAAACATCACATTCAGTGAAGTAGCAGCCATGTCATTCAGATATACATTGTAATAGTCTTTCCTGGTATCCGGGTGGTTTTCAACGATTTTCCTCAATCCATCTACAAAAACTTCAATCACTTCCGGCGGAGTGTCATAAGTAATGGCTATTTGTGTGTAAAATCTGCGATATTGTCTGAGTCCATGGTTATCGACCATTGAGTCAACAATCCGTGCATTTGGGACGTAGGTAACCGAATTTCTGAATGTTCTGATTCTTGTCGCCCGGAAGCCAACTTCTTCAACAGTTCCATCGATCTCGCCTGAGGTAATCCAATCACCAATCTGGAATGGTCGGTCAACAAATATCATAATAGAACCGAAAAAGTTTTTCAAGGTATCCTGAGCAGCCAACGCAAATGCCAGACCGCCAATAGAAAGTCCAGTTAAAAATGGGATAATGTCAATGTTGAGGTTTCTTAGGATAGCCAGCCCTCCTACTATGATTACAAAGATTTTCAGGGTTTTTCGGATGATAGGAACCAGCTGATCGTCAAGTGTACTTTGCGTTTTGGTTGCGAGTTTTTTGAGATACAAACCAAAAATATCAACCACCTTGTAGAAAATGATGGTAGCAAAGATTGGCCAGGTGGCTTTTAGGATTAAAATTATGTAATGATTTGTCTTGACATCCAGTTGTAAAACCGGAACGAGCAGAATTAGGATCGGATAGATGATTAAAATACTTATAGGTCGTGCAATCGGGCCTACCAGCTTCTTTACCACTTCATCGTATCCCTGTTTGATCAGGATTTGGATGATGATCCTTTGAATGATAAAAGAAAAGATCTTGTGAATGATGACACAAAAAAGAATGATGACAAGAATAGAAATCACCTGCCATAAATGGAGTCCGAAAACTTTTTGTGTGCCAATCTTTGGGAGTAAAGTCAATAATCTGTCGGCACCAAATGGATATACGCTTTTATGAAGTCTATCAACTTTGCTTAAGGTCTTTTCCGAGTAATACCATTTGTTCCCTACTTTTTCCAGGTAGATTTCAGGAAACATATCCGTCACATGGTACCGGTGTTTTTCCGAAGTCGAATCGAGATAATTCGCAACTTTTGGAACGGATTCAAAGTCAATAATTACTCCCTCTCCCTTATAAATTTGCATTAATTTTTGGGAAAGCTTTTCGGCTTCCTGAAGCGAATGAGTTTCTGGATTGATCACTTTGGCGGCCAGCTCAGGTTGGAAGTCCTCCTCTGACAAATACTCAAAATGGGTCGAAAGAGTATGGAAAGGACTTTTCAGAGTAATCTCATCTTCGTCAGTTTGAGCAACCATATTTTGAATTGTAAAAACAAAAATCAATAAAATAGAGTACAAAAAATGTTTCATGATAATTGTCTGCTGGTTCAAAATGTAAAATTATTCTTCTGCTGTTAATAATGAAACCCCATTGCGGTAGCATTTGTAAATGTGGTAGGTTTTGTCATTGGAATAATACAAAACACCAACGGGAAAGCCACTTTCGATAGGTTCCAGGTTAATAAGCTCTCCATCCTGATTGTAAATATATGTGAATTCCTGCTCCTGGTCATTGATAATGATCAATTGCCGATCAGCTGAGAAATAGTAATACTGAACGATCAATTCATCGGACCCAATGATGTTCTTTTCAAATAATAGTTCTCCTTTAGTATCCATAAAGCTGAGATTGTTATATTCCTGCTTAACAAGAAGGAACGTTTTATCGAGCGCATCATTTACCAACCAGAATTTGCATTCCTTGCTGGGTTTGTAAAGTTGCTCTTTTTTTAACACATCGCCATTTAGATTGACCGATACATATTGTCCGGATTCGGTAAGAGTTGTTAAAGCTGTACTGTTGAAATTATTGCCAATATTTACGTTTAATTCACCCAGCACATTTCCTTTAAAGTCGAATGGAAATCCCTTAAGCATTTTTCCTCTTCGATTAAGAATATTCAAAATTCCATTTTTTTGGAATGTGATCATGCAATCACCTCCTCTTACTCTTATATGTCTTCCTGGTGCTGCAAGTGTTCCACTTAAATTGCGCGGTGTCCATCCATCGAGATTTGTTCCATTTTTATCATATAAGAAAATGTCTCCTTTTTGATCAGCAAGCATAAGTCGATAATTTTTAGAGCCGTCGTAATCTATGATTGACAGTTTATCCGCTTTTATATTTTTCTTGAGGGTTATCGGGAAATTTTCCACAAAATTACCGTTTCGATCAATGAGATGGATTTTATTTTCGGTTGCAAATACATATTGCAGTTTATTGTTCTTATAATAATCGATTTGATAAATATCACTAACAATTCTGGACTCAAGACTATCTCCCCACAGTATTAATCCTTCATTGGAAACTAAATACAGAATATTAGCCTGATCCTGAACCAGAATTTCAAGCCTTCCATTATTATGATTTTTTACAATGAACGGTTTGGTAACGATCTCTTTAGCTGTAAAAGCGGTCAATAGATTATTAAATCTGCTGGTAGCAAGGTTGGGGCGATCTAATTTTTGATGTCCCATGGCAAAGCTTGTATAGAAGCTTTCGTCCAGGTTAGAAAATTGAAAAGCTAACCGGTCAAATGATTTTATTTGTTTTTCATAAGTTTTAAAAGTTCGTTGCCACTCATCATTAAGAAAATACATGATGTAATTCCACGATTTTTCAGTATTGATCATGATCGAAAAATTGGCCTCACCTAAAGTGTTTTCAAGGAACAGGCTTTGGCGTATATTTTTTCCCCAGATGTTTTCATTTTCATTGCTGTTAATAAAATTTTTCAAGACATTCAATGAGTTTCCAATGAGCAAATAATTATTGAAAGTTGTGATGTACGAGTTGTCGAATCCGGTAAATACATTTCCCAGGAACAACTGAGGCCATTCCTCAACCGGGAGTTGGATAACTTTATTTTCTAAAATGTTTTCGTAAAATACAGAATCATTCGCTTCCTCAGCTATTTTCGTAGCAAGTTGGTCAATGCTTGTGAGAGCCTCTGCCCCATCTTTTACCTTTAAAATGATGACCTTATCAGGATCTTCAACCTGAATGGCTTCCATGATCGCCATCCCAACCTCTCCTTCTATGAAATCAAAAGAAAACTGGTACTTTGACTGAAAGTCAAGCCAATTGTTTAATAATTTTTCATCAGTAGAAGCCCAGTATTTTCCTGAGTTCTTTTTCCAGGCATTGATGTCATCGAATGACTGGTGGATAAAGGCAGCAGTATTATCTGGTAAAAATCTTTGCATTTCAATTTTGCCAGGATCCTGTTCTCCGAACATGCTTAGAAAATAACCCGAATGCCCTTTTGGAATTTTAGTCGTGCCGTTTAGCAATACCTCATTGTCAGTAATTTTAAAATCCAGGAATGAATTTTCTGCTAACCTGATCAGATCCCTGAAGGGGAAACTTTTGTTCTTATCAATGAATACATCCACTGCTGCGGCTAGCCTGCTAAAATCCAGGTATATATTTCCTTCATCGTCTTCCAGCTTAGAAACACTTTCCAATCCCTTTATTTGATCTGCAAAACTGCTTGTAAACTCCCGCGCAATGTTTCTGATGACGTCTTCGATCAGCATTGAAGCGTAACTGCCAATAAAGTAATTTTCATAGACCAGAAAGGAAAACTTCCTGTTTTCTCCTTTCTTTTTAATTTCTGTGATGGTAAAATCCTGGTAGTTGCGGGAAGTGGTGCTAAATGAAAAATCGCCTTCTATAACATTCAATATGGTTTTAAGAGTTGACTGATTGTTGGCGTTATTCAAATCCAAAAAATAAAGAGCATCAAATGTTGTTGAAGAGGTGATGTGAAGGGATGCGACAAAGCTAAAATTTCTGAAAATCTTATCAAGCGATCCATCGGCTCCGCTTATACTATCCAGGTATTTTATTTCCTTCTCAGCCTGGTGAAAAAAAGGAATCGATGAAGCAGAATTCCAAATTGGTTTGCTCGTCAGATTGTTCCATGATTTGCTGGCATTTTCAGATTCGTAGGCAAGAAAAGCATTAGATGGAACCAATTGCCAAATGTCGGGTCTAACATTGTGAAAATACTTGTAGTAAAAATATCCTCCCGAGACTAAAATTAATAGTATGAATAACCCAAAAAGTAATTTTTTCAAAACGGATTGAATTTACGCAAGTTTAGGTCAATTCTGGTTATTTGTCAATTTAAAAAGGAAATCCTTGGGTCTTTATTTTTTTAACTAAATTGAGCACGAATTTTCACCAACCCAGGAATGATCAAAGAAGGATTTAGCATTATATCTAGCGGCGGGACGAATCTATATGGAATGCAATTTTTACCAGAATCCCAACCTAAAGGAATCATTTGTATTATTCATGGTTTGGGAGAACATATGGGTAGGTATGAATTTGTGATCGAAAAATTTGTGGAAAGTGATATCGGAGTTTATGCCTTTGATTTGAGAGGCCATGGTCGTTCTGAAGGCAAACGCGGCCATGGTTCTGTTTTGAAGCTTCTGAATGACATTCAGGAATTAGTCATCCTGGCAAGACGGGACTTCAATGATCTTCCCATTTTTTTGTTCGGACATAGTATGGGCGGAAACCTCGTGGCCAATTATTTGATTCGTTTGATATCCAGTGAAATAAGAGGGGCAATTATTTCTTCTCCGTGGATAAAATTAAGTTTCAAAGAACCAAAATTGAAATATCTGATGGGCAAAATAATGAACAGCTTATTCCCGACCGTTACTTTCCGAAATGAACTCAACCCTGATGATTTCGCACATGATAAAGAGGTTGGAATTAGGTATAGAAATGATAAGTTGGTTCATCATATGATTTCTGCAGGATTATTTTTCAGCATAAAAAAATATGGACATGTGGCTTTGGAAAGAGCTTCATTAATCGAAATTCCAGTATTGGTAACTCACGGAGAAAATGATTCAATTCTTTCCCTACCTGCCAGTCAAGAATTTGCCGGAGAAATCACGAAAGCTGAATATAAGATCTGGGAAAATGCGCTCCATGAGCCTCATAATGATTTTGACAAGGAGATTGTTGTACAACACTATGTTGATTGGGTGAAGCAGCACTTAATTTCTTAATCTGAAAACGCGAGTAAATGCTACAGTTGGATTTTTGTGGAACAAAGCTAAGTTGGCAGTAATGGATAAAACCATCATTGCAAAAATTGACAATATCATAGTTACAAACCAACCGTATGGATCTTTCATAAAATATCCTAACACCACTGGCCCGAGCGCAGAGGAAAATACGGATATTGTTGTCACCATGCTTTTAATAGCTCCGAGATGTTTATAACCATATATTTCCGTCCACATGGCTGTCGTTGAAATACTGGCTAAGCTGGTGCTGACACCTGCCAGACACAAATAAATTAAAGTGGTGAAACTGTTATTGCTCACAAGCAAAAACAGTATTCCAATCATCAAAGGAACCATATGAAGGGGAAATATTTTCTTTGCGGAGAATTTGTCAATAAGAGGACCGACAATAAAAGTTGTTAATGTCTTACAGATACCATATCCGATGAAACAGGTTGCAATCCATTCTATGGTCCAACCTTTGTGCTCAGCCAATATATTATGATGGATGAAAAGCCCCGTTATAAAAAACGGAATAAATACAACTGCTGGAATGATCAGGTAAAATTTCCGATCCCTTAGGACATCCTTGCGCGAAAGTTCTTTAACAGTATCACCCATCAAAATCCCGTCTTTTCTGATCAGCTGGAAAGGATCGTTTTTTGAAACGGATAACAGTGAGATTGGAATGAAAATGAGCCAAATTGCTAAAGCGAAGATTTGCCATGTCGTTTGCCAGCCAACTAAATTGATAAGCAAAATGGCAATACTTGGCATAATTGTTTCACTTAGTGCAAGACCAACAGACGAGAGGGAGAGAGCCCTGCCTCTTTCTTTATCAAAATATCTAGCAACAGAGGTTGAACCGGTCAGAGGCATCAGGCTTTGACCAGTTAATCTCAATCCAAGCAGAGCAAAGAATAAGGTATAAATATTGAAAGCCTGGGAAACGATCAGGCAAAAGATGGATAAAGCCAATCCATTCACCAGACTAAAATATCGGATCTTGATTTTATCAACAAAGCTCCCAATAAATGATAAGACAAATGCACTCGATATGGTAGCTAATGCATAGACAAATGAAAAGGAGTCATTGCTTATACCAATGTCTTTTGTGAAATACTTGACAAATACACTGATCAAAAAAGTCTGACCCAAACAGCTAAAGAAATAATGACTAAAACCAAATCCCAGGTAGTTGTAAGAAGTGCGCAGTAAATTTTTATAATCTGATCTCATAATATTGCCGCAAAAGAACTAAAATTTTGCTTTGGGGACAATGAAATGTATGTTTTGTTAAAAACAAACATGGTGAAATAGCTATTAATTATCAATTTGGTAATTAAATTGGTTTTGTATGATCTAAAATTTTATTTGTAAAATTTGTCCGGCATTTTTATTAAATTAAATTCACTTCAAACCGCATTTTCGCATGACAGTAAAATCAAAATCTCGCAGAAGTTCATTTAAGAGCCTGGCCAGAAATGTTGTTCAAAACACGCTATTGGTCGAAGTTTCATGGGAAGCATGCAATCAGGTTGGTGGAATTTATACGGTCTTGCGAAGTAAAGCCCCAAGTGTTGTAAAAAAATTTGATGACAATTACTGTTTGGTCGGGCCGTACATGCACCACAACGTATCCACTGAGTTTGATGAGATAAAAGACAGCGATCATCCGGTAGCGCTTGCTGTCAAAAAAATGCAAGAGCTTGGTTTTGATGTGAAATTTGGGAAATGGCTTGTAACAGGCAGACCAAATATTGTGTTAGTCAATCCATTTAGTGTTTTTGACAAGCTTGGTGAAATAAAATATCAATATTGGGAACATCATGATATTTCTTTTGGCGCCCATGATAATCTGATTGATCAGGTTGTAGCTTTTGGATCTTTGGTAAAGGTTTTCTTCAATATTCTTGCAAACAAAAGGACGAACAAGCATAAAATTATTGCCCATTTTCACGAATGGATGGCAGGCACACCTATTCCGGAATTGAGAATGGAAAAAGTTCCTGTGGAAATTATCTTCACTACACATGCAACTTTACTTGGGCGTTATCTGGCCATGAACGATCCGGAATTTTACAATCACTTGCCGTTTTTCGATTGGCAAAAGGAGGCAAAATATTTTAATATCGAAACGCAGGTAAAAATTGAAAGAGCAGCGACGCACGGATCCCATATTTTCTCAACCGTAAGTGATGTTACTGCACAGGAATGTGAGTACCTGCTTGGTAGAAAGCCGGATCATATACTACCAAATGGAATTAACATTGAGCGTTTCACAGCATTACATGAATTCCAGAATCTCCATAAGTTCTACAAAGAGAAAATTGACAATTTTATAATTGGTCATTTTTTCCAGAGCTACACCTTTGACCTGAACAGCACGTTGTATTTCTTCACCAGTGGTAGATTTGAGTTTAGAAATAAAGGGTTTGGAACTACGCTGGAAGCGCTGGCCCGCTTAAATCACATGATGCAGCGTGATAAGATTGATCGAACAGTTGTGATGTTTTTTGTTACTAAACAGCCTGTTTACAGCATTAATCCAGATGTTTTGCAATCCAGGGCCATGATGCATGAATTGCAGAATATTTGTGAGGAAATTGTTCATCAGGTTGGTAATAAATTATTTCATCATGCGGCGGGAATTCCTGATCATCGTTTACCAAACCTGAATGATTATGTTGAAGATTATTTGAAACTTCGGTTTAGAAGGACCCTTCAGACCTGGAAATCTCACAAGCTTCCATCAGTTGTAACACACAATCTTGTTAGTGATAGTGTAGATGAAATACTTCAGTTTTTGAGGGCTTCCAATCTTGTAAACAATCAGCATGATAGGGTAAAAATTGTATACCACCCGGATTTTATCACTTCTACTAATCCACTTTTTGGCGGAATTGAGTATCGTCAATTCGTAAGAGGATGTAATCTAGGCATCTTCCCAAGCTATTACGAACCATGGGGGTATACTCCTCTGGAATGCCTGGCAAGTGGAATTCCGGCAGTTACGAGCAATCTTTCCGGATTTGGTGATTATGTGGTCAAGCACATTAACAATCACAAGGACAAAGGAATTTTTGTTGTTGATAAGGTGAATCAGAATTTTGATCAATCTGCAGGCCAACTGGCAAATATGCTGTACAATTTTGTTAAGCTTGATCGAAGGGAAAGGGTGGAAATGCGAAACAGGTCAGAGGCTTCATCACTATATTTTGACTGGGAGTACCTGACAAAATACTATTTTGAGGCTTATGGGGATGCGCTCAAATTATAAAGTTGATCATAACGAGATTTTATCCAGAAAGTACTCCGGAATAGCAACAACCTTTTTTACGGAGTAATCATAGAAAACAATTCCGGTCTTGACATGGGCGACATCAATTCCGCTAAACTTTTTTGATATGCGATAGTACATGTCAAATCCTACTCTGGCAGGATTAGCAGCTGCAACTTCTATTGTCAAAATATCGCCCAGGAATGCTTCGGATTTGTAGACCGCCACAGCATCTGTTACAATGAATCCAAACCCTTCAATATCTATTTCATTTTTATATCCTAACTCATTGATGTATCGAATTCTCGCTTCATGTGCGAGGGAAAGGACTGCATCATTTCCGAGATGATTTCCGTAGTTTATATCGGAAACCCTTATTTTCACCTCTGTTGAGAAATTGAATTTTTCAGGTAATTTTATTTTCGCCCTTTCCATAATATCATTTTCTTTTATCTATTGAAATCCAATTTGACAATATTATTTAAGTCATTTTGACATATTAATCATTGTAATTTCATAATAATATGTCATTATAGCATTAAAATTAATAAAACACCTGTTGGTAAGCTTTTTGCTAAATTTGGGTGGTAATTGCACAATATTAAGAAATTGTAAAGATGAATTTTAATAATTATACCATAAAGTCACAGGAAGTCATTCAGAAGGCGATTGAAATAGCAGCAGCTAATCAGCAGCAGTCTATTGAGACAGCGCATTTGATGAAGGGGATTCTGGCTTCTGACGATAACGTCATCACGTTTATTCTGAAGAAGTTGAATGTAAACCGGTTGCAATTGGAAAACAGGCTGGATGAGATTATAAATTCCTATCCAAAAGTTTCCGGGCAGCAACCTTATTTGTCTAATGAAGCAAATGCTGTATTGCAACAAGCTAATAAGCATCTCAGGGAATTTGGCGATGAATTTGTTGCCATTGAGCATATTTTACTGAGCCTTGTAGACAGTAAGGACAAGACAGGACAGGTGTTGAAGGATGTTGGTTTTGGCAAAAAAGACTTGCTCAAGGCCATCCAGGAATTAAGAGGTGGAGACAAAGTGCAGGATCAGAATGCCGAATCAAAATACAGGTCATTGGAAAGGTATTCCAAAAACCTGAATCAATTAGCTGAGAAAGGAAAGATTGACCCTGTTATTGGTCGTGATGAAGAGATCAGGCGAGTTTTACAAATCCTTGCCAGAAGGACTAAGAATAACCCAATCCTATTGGGTGAGCCAGGGGTAGGTAAAACAGCTATCGTAGAAGGGATGGCACAACGTATTGTAGATGGTGATGTTCCTGAAAATCTGAAAACAAAAACCATAATCTCCCTTGATATGGGGTTATTGGTGGCTGGGGCTAAATACAAAGGTGAATTCGAAGAAAGGTTAAAAGCGGTTATCAAAGAAGTGACGGATTCTGATGGGGAGATCATTCTTTTCATTGATGAGATCCACACGCTTATTGGTGCAGGTGGTGGAGGAGAAGGAGCCATGGATGCGGCAAACCTTTTGAAGCCCGCGTTGGCTCGTGGAGAATTGCACGCCATTGGAGCAACCACCCTCAAAGAATATCAAAAATATGTTGAAAAGGATAAAGCGCTTGAACGAAGATTTCAGTCTGTTATGGTCAATGAACCATCTGTTCAGGATACGATTTCAATTTTGAGGGGGATAAAGGACAAATACGAAATCCACCATGGAGTGAGGATTAAGGACGACGCGGTTATTTCAGCAGTTGAAATGTCTAACCGATATATTTCGGACAGATTCTTGCCTGATAAAGCCATCGACTTGATTGATGAAGCAGCCTCAAAACTGAGGATTGAAATCGACTCCATGCCAGAAGAATTGGATGAATTACAAAGAAAAATCATGCAGTTGGAGATCGAACGGGAGGCAATTCGCAGAGAAAAAGATAAGGAAAAAGAATCCATTATCAACAAGGAGATTTCCGAATTGGTTGAAAAACGAGATGATCTGAAGGCAAAATGGGAAAATGAAAAGTCTGTCATCAAATTAATAAGGGAGGAGAAAGAGAAGATTGAAAATTATAAATACCAGGCAGAACAGGCAGAGAAATCGGGCGATTTTGGTTTGGTGGCAGAAATCAGGTATGGTAAAATTGTTGAAAGCGAAAAGAAACAACTGGAATTGCAGAAACAACTAATGGAAATGCAAAAAGACAGCTCGTTGTTGAAAGAGGAAGTTGATAGTGAAGACATTGCTGAAGTGGTTGCCAAATGGACGGGAATACCGGTGTCAAAAATGCTTCAAACTGAGCGAGATAAGCTTATTCACCTGGAAGATGAGCTTAAAAAGAGAATAGCTGGTCAGGACGAAGCCATTGAAGCGGTATCGGATGCTGTGCGGAGAAGCCGGGCAGGACTGCAGGATCCAAAAAGGCCGATTGGTTCATTCATATTCCTGGGAACTACAGGAGTCGGTAAGACCGAGCTGGCGAAAAGCCTGGCGGAATTCCTGTTTGATGATGAAAACAACCTGGTTCGGATCGACATGTCCGAGTATCAGGAAAGACATGCAGTGAGCAGACTGATAGGAGCGCCTCCGGGTTATATTGGCTATGATGAAGGTGGGCAGTTAACAGAGGCTGTGAGACGTAAGCCATACTCTGTTGTTCTCCTGGATGAAATTGAAAAGGCTCATCCGGACGTGTTCAATATTTTGTTGCAGGTATTGGATGACGGACGCTTGACAGACAATAAAGGTCGAGTAGCGAACTTTAAAAACACGATCATCATTATGACTACGAACATCGGATCCGGATTGATCCAGGAGAATTTGAGTAAAATCAATCGGGAAAACGAAAATGAGGTTTTGGATAAAACAAAAGGCCAGGTTTTTGAGTTATTAAAGCAGTCAGTTAGACCAGAGTTTTTAAACAGAGTTGATGAACTGATTATGTTCAGACCATTGTCTCACAAGGACATTCGCAAAATTGTTGATATACAATTTAAGTTGGTTCAGAAAAGACTTCTAGAAAATAACATCAAAATTGAAGCGGCTAATGATGTTTTGGAGGTGCTGGCAGAGCAAGGTTTTGATCCTCAATTTGGAGCCAGACCCCTTAAAAG
The DNA here is from genome assembly GCA_913057175.1 of uncultured Cytophagales bacterium. Lineage (GTDB taxonomy): Bacteria > Bacteroidota > Bacteroidia > Cytophagales > Cyclobacteriaceae > CAJXNP01. The sequence goes on along the minus strand of CAJXNP010000008.1, from coordinate 288,489 downwards.
AGTCATTCAGAGAGAGATTTTAAATAAATTGTCACGTGAAATACTTTCTGGAAAAATTAAGCCAAACTCTATCATTGGTATAACGTTAAATGAAGTGAAAGATATTGAATTTATCAATTTAGATGAGGTAGAAATCTAAGTTGGGTTTAGGGTTGTTTGGTTAGAGCCGGGCAAATTTATTTGTCCGGCTTTTTTTTTACATTTAACTTTTAATTTTTAATAAAGTGAAAATCAGATCCCAACTATTATTTTACCTGCTTTTTATTAGCATTTCAACTTTTTCACAATCGCAAATTGACACAACTCAGGTCAAACCGGATGAGAAAAAAGTTCAATTCACAGCATATCCGGCCGTCTATTATTCTCCGGAAACAAAGTTTGGATTTGGGTTTGTTGGGTTCCTGGTAATTAAAGATCCGAAAAAACAGCAGTCTGAATACTACAGGCCCACTTCTATATCCCCATATTTTCTTTATACGCTCAATAATCAGATACTCACCGCTTTTGATATCGATTATTATTTTAAAAATGGGATGAACCTCAATACAAAGATCAGGTATTACAACTTTCCTGATTTTTTCTATGGTTTGGGAAATGATACGGATCCTGATGTAAATGAGCAATACACGAATGAGTATTTTAGGCTGGATGGCAGATTGTTAAAGCCAATCGATTCGAAATGGTTTGCCGGTATTCGATACTATTTTCAACAAAATTCACTTTACGATTTTGATGAAAACGGACGGTTGGGACACGGAGACTTTATTGGTGAGGATGGTGGTTGGTCCAATGGATTGGGCCTTTCCTTTTTAATGGATACCAGAAACAGCACATTGTATCCCACAAGTGGTTGGATGAACCGTTTGGAAATAAGTGTATTTGGCAAATATTTGGGAAGCGATTACGATTATGTCAGCTATCTGCTCGATTTAAGAAAGTATTGGAAAATCAAAAATGAAAAGAATGTGCTAGCCTGGCAGGGATATTTAAACTTAACTTCCGGTACAAATATTCCGTTTTACAATTTGCCGCGAATTGGTGGAGATGAAAAACTGAGAGGGATTGCTAATGCCAGTTTATACATTGACCGGCAAGCCTGGTATACACAAGTTGAGTACCGAAGGGATTTATTCTGGAGATTTGGAGCAGTACTATTTGCAGGGATCGGTGATGTTGGCGATACTTTTGCAGATTTTGAGCTTGATAAGATGAAATATGTGGTTGGGTTGGGTGGCAGGTTCCAGGCTTTGAAAAACGAACGGTTCAATATCCGTCTGGATATGGGATTGGCAAGGTATGGTCAGACAGCATTTTATTTATCCGTAAGGGAAGCATTCTAATGAATTTACATACAAACAACCAATTTTAACTAGATGAAAAAACGATGCCAATGGTGCGAGAACTCTTTTGATGAATACATCAAATACCATGATGAAGAATGGGGTGTTCCGGTTCATGACGACAAACTTCATTTTGAATTTTTGGTTTTGGAAGGGGCACAAGCAGGACTTAGCTGGAGCACTATTCTAAAAAAACGAGAAGGCTACCGGAAGGCCTTTGCTGATTTTAATGTTGAAAAAGTAGCACACTTCGCCGAGGAGGATTATGAAAAACTCATCCAGGATCCAGCGATTATCAGAAATAAGCTCAAAGTGAGATCGGTTATGAACAATGCCAAAAGATTTCTGGAGGTGCAGTCCGAATTTGGTTCATTTGATCGATATATCTGGTCTTTTGTCGATCACAAACCTATTGTCAATCAGTGGAAGGAAATGAAAGAGGTTCCTGCAAAAACAAAGGAATCTGATGCCTTGAGTAAAGATTTAGTGAATAGAGGGTTTAAATTTGTAGGCAGCACCATTATTTATGCGCACATGCAGGCCTGCGGCTTGGTCAATGACCATACAACTGATTGTTTCAGGTACCAGGAAATAGTAGGAAAATATTCTTAGTGTTAGGTTAAGTATGCTGTGTTGCATAAGTCTCAGTTATTTTTGATTTCAGACAACGCAAAAAATATGAGCATAGTCATAGCTACGTGAATGTTTTTTAAGGAAGTATGGAACAAAAAGAACAAGGCTTGGTGCGGCTAAAGTATGCTTATCTTAACACTAGAATTCGATTTGAATAATTTTCTTTTGCGAAAGCTTGATGCTCCACATTCCCCGCAGGTCATTCATTTCATAATTTACTGCGAGATCTTCCGGATATAGTTCTTTGATTAATTCATTCGTCTTTTCTGACAATTGCTTACCTATTTTTCCGTGACATTGCAGGCATAATGGATTGTTGATTTCAATGGGTTTTGTAAATAACAAATAGTCTGTTTGATGTATCTTTTGAATGTTATTTGTCAATGGAATCCCATTTTCAACATTATATTCATAAGCTTCCAGTAGCTGGGTTTCAATGGAATCAGGTTTGTCAGAGGGATTTCTGTAATTGATAGAAACTCGTTTTATTTCGGCATCATAGGTTGTCTCCAGTGAATCGACCAGATTGTATGCGTTGAGGTTACAGAATTTTATAGCACCTTCAATTCCCTCATTTTTAATTGCTTGCTGCAAGCTTCCTCCCAATTTTTTTTGAGCTAAATTGGCTATGCTGTCACCAACTTTTAAAGTAGCTTCAAATAATTGTGCCTCAGTAACGTGAACGATTTCTCTGGATTCCAATTCATCCTCGTATGCCGATCGGTCTACTTTTTTATCACCCGAACATCCCAAAAATATTAAAAAGGAAAGAGTGAAAAGCGCTTGTTTAAACATTTAGTTAAGTTGGGAAATATCCGCCAGATAAACTACATAAATGAGATTATCGTGGATAGAATCCTGCACCTGCCCTCCGGAACCCCATACTTTAATGGTTCTTCCATTTTTGTTGTTCATCTCCAGGATGCCTGACCATGATCTTTCTGTTGTTGCTGTGTTGCTTATTTCATTTAGAACAGATGGAGAAACCAGGTAATCTTTAAAGGCCTTTCCTTCCAATTGGTCAGGGTCAATTCCCAAAATTCTTTTCACCGCTGTAGAAGCTTTGATGATGTTGAAATTCGGAGTAAGTTCAAAAAGCATGGAAGAATCCATTAATATCTTTTCTCTCGCTTCCCTGTCATTTTGATCTCTCTGTATCTTTTCCTGGGTGGCTTGCAGCTCTTCCATGTTTTGCCTCATTTCTTCTTCCTGAGCCCTCATTTGCTCTGTCATCATGGTTGACTCTTTCAGGAGCTTTTGAGTTCTGGCATTAATTTTCACATTCGAAATGGTAGAGGCAATTGATTCTGAAAGCTGTTCAATGAATTCAATTTTGTGTTTCTCGATTTCCTCGAAAGAGGCAATTTCAATCACACCGTAAATTTCATCATTTACCTTCAAAGGAACGATCAAAATGCTTTTTGGATTGGCAGAGCCTAATCCGGATGTGATTCTTACATAATCATCCGGAATATCCGTTATGTAAATGGTATCAGCTTCAAGCCATGCTTGCCCGGAAAGCCCTTCCCCTTTATGGATCTTTTTATTAATGAATTTTTTCTTGTTCCACGCATAGCATGCTGTCATTTCCATTAATGGCTCACCTTGTTCAGATTCTTCATTTTCATCAATGATAAACAAGGCTCCCTGATTGGCATCAATGTATTTTACCAGGTTTGAGATGATCTCGTCAGAAAGTTTTTCATAGTCATTACTGTAATTTCTAAGGATATCCCCAAACTTAGCCATTCCACTGGTTGCCCAGTTTCGTTTTTTGTCTTCATCGGCTACTTTTTTCAGGTTATTCCGCATTTCTATCAGGGCGTTACCTAAAACGTCTTTGTCACTTAGTGGAGTGAAATCGCTTTCATACTTGCCCTGACCTATGTTTTCAGCAAATTCGGCGATTTCGCTATATCCTTTTGCCATGTTATCTACTGATCGTGACATGTCGCCGATTTCGTCGTTTGTCAAAGTTGAATCATCAACTCGAACGATATCACCTTCACCCATTTTATCAACCACGGTTTGCAGATTACCAAGTGGCTTGATGATGGCTCTTATTATTAAGAAAGCGATGACAAAGCCGATAACAGATATGATGATCAGCAAAATAATTGCGGAGTAAGAAAGCTGCTTGAGCTTATTCTGCATATCAATATCTGTAGCTGTTTTTTCAGCAGTAATTTTTTCCCGGTAAGCTTCCAAGCGATTAATTAGTTCTGCAGATCTTGGAAGGACTTCCTCGCTAATGGTTTCTTCCGCCATGAACTTTTTAATGGGGTCTTCATAATCATCAAATTTGACGAGCTCATTCATAATCCCCTTTTCAATTTCCAGCAGCTCTTCAAATTTTATGATGATCGTATCCATCTCACTTTTTTGAACAGAATCTTCTACTACCTTGAATAGATCGATCAGATCATTTTTTAGATTTTTGTATTCAACATCATGGAGCTGCTCCAACGCTTCTTTGTCTTCGCTGTTGGTTTGTAGATATACCCAATTGGTGATCAACATTTTTGATCTGTTGACAAGTAAGGTGAATTCGCTAGCCAACTCGTTAGAAGGATTAACTTCGTAAAGGGACTTGTTAATTAATTCTATATTCTGATAATTGGTAAAAAGCGTATATCCCCCAAAGCCTATAAACACTAAAATAAGGCCTGAAAATCCCAATATAATCTTTCTCTTGATCGTAAACCTTAATCCCTTCATTAGCTTGCTTTCGCTGATTGCATTTTAAATGTTTGAAAAATTAGCAATATCAAAATCGTTTAGAAATGAATGTTTCAACTAAATGAATTTTGAAATTTAACATGTATTTAATTATAAAAATGATAGAATTTTACCTAAAATAAAAAATACCTGAAGCTATTCAGGTATTTGTGTCTTTCAGAGCCTGTAATTTTTAAATAAGAATTGCAAGTTTAGTTAAATCACTTGAAACTTTGAGGTTGGATTTTTCAGTCTCGTTTCTATTCAATTCAAAGCGTAATTTCCCATCAACGACGATAAAATTGATATTACTGCCTTTTTTACCCAGGTCTTTCTCCTCTGTAATAATTAGCGTTGAATTACTCGATACCTTTGTCTTGGCAGCATCAAAATTTTTACTTTGATTTTCCGGGATGAATAACATGTGGCAGTTGTTGATCTGAGAAACATCATTGTAAACAGCAATTTTGATGCTCTGAGCTCCAACCTTTTTTGCAGATGCCATCCCCTGTAGCTTTTCAACAATTGGCGAGTCGCCTAAAACACCAATCACAAAATCTCCATTTTGTTTTTCCGGCGGCCATTGTATGTACTTGGCAAAGTTGTATATGAAAATCTGATAATAATTGTAGATTTGCGCCTTAGATACGGACGATGCCATTACAAAAATAATGAGTACGAATAGTCTTTTGATGTTCATATGAGTAAAAATTCAGTTATTTAGGTTAAAAAGTCCGATTGGTGTCGTTGAATTCATAGTTCAAATTTAATACCAACCGTGGGCATAGTTTTTCACAAAATGAAAAAAACCTTACATAAATGCCTAAACCTAAGGCATTGTCATATATCTATATTTTGTATTGATATTCAAAGAATTTTGAGATGATAGAGAAATTAGAAAGCATTAAGGAAAGGTTTGAAGAAGTTGGACAATTGCTGGTTCAGCCTGAAGTGACTTCTAATATGAATTCATTTACCAGGCTGACCAAGGAATACAAGGATCTTGAAAAGATTGTTAAAAAGTATGACGAATATAAATTGGTTACCAGCAATATAAAAAGCGCTAAAAATGTCCTCGAAACGGAGAAAGATGAAGAATTTCGTGAGATGGCAAAAATGGAGCTGGATGACCTGAATCCCAAAAAAGAAGATCTGGAGGAAGAGCTAAAATTCCTGCTGATTCCTAAAGATCCAAACGATGGTAAAAATGTGATTCTTGAAATAAGAGCAGGGGCCGGGGGTGATGAATCTTCAATTTTTGCGGGCGATTTGTTCAGAATGTATCAGCGATATGCAGAAAATCAGAGCTGGAGAGTTACTCTCAATGAATCTGTCGAAGGTTCTGCCGGTGGATACAGCAGAATTGTTGCTACAGTAGCAGGAGAGGATGTTTACGGTAAATTGAAATTTGAGTCTGGTGTACATCGGGTACAGAGGGTCCCCGTTACTGAAAGCCAGGGGAGGGTGCACACTTCCGCTGCCAGCGTTGCAGTTTTACCAGAAGCTGACGAGGTGGATTTTAAACTCAATATGGGTGACATTAAAAAAGACACCTTTCGAGCCTCAGGAGCCGGCGGACAGCATATTAACAAAACGGAATCAGCGGTAAGGTTGACTCATATTCCTTCTGGAATTGTTGTCGAATGTCAGGATGGTAGATCTCAGCACGCCAATTATGATAAGGCACTAACCGTATTACGCTCAAGGTTATACGAGATTGAAGTGAAGAAAAAAGAAGCAGAGAGAAGTGCGCATCGAAAATCTTTGGTGGGAAGTGGCGACCGTTCCGACAAAATTCGGACATATAATTATCCTCAAAGCCGGGTAACAGATCATCGGATCAATAAAACTACTTACAATTTGCAGGCTGTTATTGATGGAGATTTAGATGAATTTATCGAGTCCCTGAGGATTGCAGATAATGCCGAGAAATTAAATGCAGAACAATAAATAACGAAAGCAGATCAGGTTTGGATTTAAAGGAAGCTTTAATTTTTTTATTTTTTGGATCAATAATTCTCATAGCTTGCGAACCTTCAAATGAAGAAATTGATAAAAATTTTCAGGGAGGATTATCTTTTTCATTGGACACACTTTATTTCGATACTTTATTTACAGAGAGAGGTAGCGCTACCAGGAGGTTTTATGTCCGAAATGAACATCAAAATGCATTGAATTTATCCAACATTTCGCTAGGCAGCAGTTCATTATCACCCTATACGCTCACGGTTAACGGCAAGAGAGGAAAGGAGTTCAATGATGTCTTGTTACTTGGTGAGGACAGCTTATTGGTGTTGGTTGATGTTTTCATCGATCCAAAAAATGAAAACATGCCTTTTCTGGTAAAGGATTCTGTAAATTTTAGGACCAATGGCATTCTTCAGGATGTCAAGCTTGTTTCTTGGGGCCAGGATGCTAATTATCTTGGAGATTCAGTCTTAACCTGCAACACGCATTGGAACAATGAAAGACCCTATGTAATCTACAAATCAATCCTTGTTGATTCATTGTGCTCGTTAACAATTGAAAAAGGCGTAGAGGCTTATTTTGCGCCAAATTCTTATTTGTATGTTAGGGGATCGGTCCACATGATGGGGGAGGCCAATTCAAGGATTTTGCTAAGAAATGACCGTCTGGAACCAATCTATGAGAATGCTTTGGGACAATGGGGTGGAATCATCATTCTGGAAGGAAGCCATGATAACAGGTTTGAATTTGCAACGATTAGAAATGGTCAGGTAGGGTTGAGAGTGGGAAGTCCGGACAATGATACGATACCTGATGTCGTTTTGAAAAATGTTATCATTGAGAATATGAGTGAGGCTGGAATTTTGAGCTTTACATCTGATGTTTATGCTGACAATACACTCATTAACAATTGCGGGAATTTAGTTGTGGGCAATATTGCAGGAGGTAATTATACCTACATCAATTCAACTTTTTCTAACTATTCTTTTGATTTTATCAGGGAGTCCCCTGTGGCTTATTTTTCGGATTACCTCGTTCAGGATGATGAAAATACTATAATGGAGGATATGAACCTTTTTATGATCAATACAATTGTTTATGGTGACCTTGAAAATGAAATCGTCCTGGATTTTTCTGGAGAGACAGTTGCAAGGTTACTGTTTTCCAATAATATGCTGAAAACCAATAACGTTGACCTTGATATAAATGATAACATTCTCAATGAAGATCCAGCGTTTGTAAGTCCTTTTAATTATGATTACCACCTGGACTCGCTTTCTCCGGCCATCAATATGGGGGCAAACATTGGATTGGAAATAGATTTGGATAGTGCCATCCGGCAGGACAATCCTGACATTGGCGCTTATGAATACATAGTCGAATAATGATGCAATTCTTTCAAAAGGAAATAAGTCTACCACAGTACAAACGTGGGTTTCACTTAATCACCCGGGAAATAACAAGTCAATTGCCGGAGATTTCGAGGATCAAAACCGGAATGTTCCAGGTGTTTATCAAACATACTTCAGCATCGCTGACGATCAATGAAAATGCAGATCCAACCGTACGGATTGATTTTGAAAGTCATTTTAACAAGGCAGTTCCGGAAAATATGCCTTACTACCAACATGACTATGAAGGTTCGGATGATATGCCCGCTCATATAAAATCTTCCCTGCTTGGTGCATCGGTTATGATTCCCATTACAAATGGCCGGTTAAATCTAGGAACCTGGCAGGGCATATATTTGTGTGAACACCGAAATCATGGTGGTTCAAGACGGCTGGTTATAACTGCCTTTGGTGAAGTAGTGGAAGGCTAAAAAAAAGACTGCCTCTGGGAGAAGCAGCCTTTTAATATGATAAACAGCTAACTAAATTCAATTTTATTTCGAAACATACACATCCGGAATGTCTTCTAAAAACAATGTATACATATTATTATACAATTGTTTGAAGTTTTCCGCGCTTGAGTGTTCCGCATATGGAGCATAAAAATGCTCAGAACTTACGTTTTTTCCAACCATTACATAAGAAATATTTGCGGTGGTCCTGTCGCGGAAAATCCCTTTCATCAACTTTTCTGTCCACCAGTCATTAGACGGAATTTTCCGGTATCCGGTTTCAGTTATGGCAGTAACCTTATTATTTTCCAAACCAATCGCATTCAGCGTTAATAGCTTATTAGATAATTCATTCTCAAATTCCCCCTCTCCACTATCATATAAATTCAAACCAATAATATCAACATACTCATCACCAGGATAATATTCAAAGAATTCTTCTTTCGAATTTAGATTGCTTGAAGAGTAAGCAAATATAAGTGTTTTCAAACCTTTTTTTTCCAATAAATAGGTGGTTGTAAACTGCCAAAGTTGTTTGTACTCCTCAGCTGTGCAATTGCCTCTTGACCACCAAAACTCTTTTTCATCATTCTGTGGGAAAGGTCTGAAAATAATAGGAATGAGTTTGTTTTCTGATTTACCTAAATTCAGATTTTCCAGGTAATTTGATAATTGATCCAGTCTGGAAACATAAAACTCATGCTTTGAGCCATTTGGCAAAATTTCATGGATGGCTGGAGTAAGATCCTCACCAGGCCTGTCCGTTACCGGATTATCCATCATCCAGGTGATTGTATTCACTCCGCCACTTTTATATACCAATTGCATCCATTGATTCATCAATTGAAAATCAATACCATCCCGGTTGGTTGACTGCAATCCAATTTTGCTTACATCCCAGCCGAAGACAGCCGGAAAATCATCGCAAACTTCCATGATATCTGACCGTCCTTCTTCATTTTTCCAATTGACACCTGTGGCCAGATCATCCTCATGGCCAAACATAATTCCTTTTCCCTTATACCATTGCATATTTTCGTACAAGGCAGTAGCTTTATCCGTAGCATCTTTGTTTATCAGTGTATAGTAGTTGGATTGTGAAAAGGCACCAGCCTGATAAAAAATGATCGGAATAAGAGTTAAAATTTTTTCTAAAAAGTTCATAACTATCTTATTTATAGTTACTAAAAGTAAAAGTATTAAAGTGTAAATTTAATAAAATATATGTTAATATGAAAATGCTGCTGTTAAGTAACTCTACCATGCATGGACAAGCCTATTTTGAATGGGCCATTCCGCATGTTTGCGAATTTCTAAAAGCTGATGTTTCAAGGGTTTTGTTCATTCCTTTCGCTGGCGTTACCTTCAGCAATGATGAATATACCAAGGCAGTAAAGGATGTTTTTAATTCCGTAGGATTCGAAGTAGAAGGAATCCACCAATCACAGGATATGAAGGAGACAATAAAGAAGGCAGAGGCAATTATGGTAGGTGGAGGAAATACTTTTCATTTAATCAGCAACCTCATTAAGTTCAATTTAATTGAATCAATTAGAAAAAAAGTGCTTGAAGGAGCATCATACATTGGATGGAGCGCCGGTGCAAATATCACATGTCCAACAATAAAAACGACAAACGATATGCCCATTATCCAACCTACTTCATTTGATGCAATGAAGTTAATCCCATTCCAGATTAACCCGCATTATACAAAGGCCACTATTCCCAATCATACGGGTGAATCAAGGGATCAACGCATCAACGAATACCTTGAAATTAACCGGGGTTCAACAGTTGTGGGTTTACCTGAAGGAACCCTCCTTGAAATTGATGGCTCAGGTATAGAATTCAAAGGGACTCATACCGGAAAGGTTTTTCAGTACAAAAAAGAGCCGGTTTCTATTTCACAGGGGAGTGATATCAGCTGGTTATTGGATTTATAATTCCCGTATCCATATATTTTTAAATCTTACTTTGTCACCATGGTCTTGAAGCCGTAACGGCATTTTTTCAGGATGCGCTACATAACTTGATTTACCCCGATAAACTGTCGGCCCTTGTAGTTCCGTGTGATTCTGAACCAGGACTCCATTGTGAAATACCGTTACATAAGCTGGAGAAGCTACCTGTCCATTCTCATCAAATTCAGGTGCGGTGAATATTACATCATAGGCTTGCCAGGTTCCCGGAGGAAGGCTCGCATTCACCAGCGGGATGCTCTGCTTATAAAAACTACCGGCTTGTCCATTTGGATAAGTCTTGTTTTCATATGAATTCAATACCTGCAATTCATAGATACTCATCAGGAATATTCCACTATTACTGTAGCCCTGACCTTCTTTCCCTTCCATGACGGGTGATTGCCACTCGATGTGTAATTGAAAATTGTCAAATGTTTCTTTCGTTTCAATAGCCCCGTTTCCTGGATTGACAACCATTTCTCCATTTTCAACAACCCATCCAGCTTCAGGGTGATCAAAATTGTCGTCTAACTTTTCCAACATCTCTTTTACCTGTTGAACTGTGCTCCCCTCTCCCTTAAACTGGGGGTTTTGCCAGGCGGACAGATCTGATCCGTTAAATAAAACAATTGCGTCCGAAGGGGCAGAATCATTTGTTCCGGGAGTTACAACCTCCGGCACAGGCTCCCATACCTCAGTTAGCTTTGGGTCGATTTCCTGGGCGGATACAATAATATAACTACAAACGAAGATCGTCGATAGAGTAAGGGCAATTCTATTTCTCATGATTCTAAAAGGTTTAATTAATTATTTTTGGCCCGTTGGTGTTCACCTGGGACACATAAACTTCGCTTTCAATTTCTAAAGATGCAAATGCCTTGCTCATTTCTTCCCCACAATTTTCTGCAATGGTTTTCGAATCGCTCAAAGCGAAAATAGATGGGCCTGAGCCGGAGATTCCTGCTCCTAAGGCTCCTTTTCCAAGTGCGGCTGACTTAACTTCATCATAGCCAGGTATTAAGATTGATCGAATGGGTTCAACAATGTGGTCATGAAGAGATCGACTTAACAATTGCATATCCGGAAGCAACAACCCTGCTATAAGACCGGCCACATTTCCTGACTGCTTGACCGAATCCCGGAATTGGATTTCTTTTCTCAGGATTTCACGGGCATCCTTGGTTTTTACTTCTATTTGTGGGTGAATAATTGTGGCATATAAATTATTGGGTACGGGGAGTTTTATGGTATCAAGCGGATCGTAACTTCTGATGAGGACAAACCCGCCCAATAGTGACGGTGCGACATTATCAGCATGAGCAGCACCGGATGCGGCACGTTCTCCTTCCATCGCATATGGAAGTAGCTCATCTATTGTCTTAGGCTGCCCAAGCAATTCATTGATCGCAAAAATGGCAGCAACCGAGCTGGCAGCGCTGGATCCGAGACCGCTACCCAGGGGCATCATTTTGTGAAGTTCGATGTCAATGCCCTGATCAATTTGTAAGTCTTTCAGAAATTTTCTAATGACAACCCCGCATGTGTTTTTATCAGCGTCATGCGGAAGTTTTCCATCATCCCCTGTGATTTTTGAAATGATGACTTCTTTGGAATCTGTTTTCCGTAAGATTATTTCATCACCCGGCTCATCGATGGCAAAACCAAGGATATCAAATCCACAGGTTACATTGGCTACAGTGGCCGGTGCAAAGACTTTGATTGATTCCATTGGTGACGAATATAGGGAAATGAATAGGATTTTTCCGAGTCAAAAATTAATTAAGGTCTTTAATCAGTTCAAAATCATTTGCAAAAGGCACTTATTAAAATGTTTTCGGGAAGACTAACCCAAAAAATGACTTAAACTGATGATCTCTGCAAATACTCCTGCAGCGGTTACTTCTGCCCCTGCTCCCGGACCTTTGATGACTAATGGACGTTCATTGTACCGATCGGTGGTAAATGAGATCATGTTATCACTTCCCGATAAGCTATAAAACGGGTTGTTTATATCGACCGATTGAAGAGAAACTGTCGCTGCTCCGTTTTCCATTTTGGCGATAAACCGGAGCACCTTATTTTGCTCTTCTGCTTTGTTTAGCAATTCGTCAAAATGATCATTGGTCTTTTCAAGCTCGATAAAAAAGTCATCCACAGTTTTTGCATCCAGGCAAGATTCGGGGAGTATGTTATCAATTTTTACATGGTCCAATTCCATATTTAAACCAACCTCACGCGAAAGGATTAATATTTTTCGTGCCACATCCATCCCATTCAGGTCATCTCGTGGATCCGGCTCTGTGAAGCCTTTTTCTTTGGCAGTTTTAACCACCTCGCTGAATTTTGTTCCTTTTTTAAAACTATTGAAAATATAACTCAACGTTCCGGACAAAACACCTTCGATTTTCAGAACTTTATCCCCGCTTTGCATCAGATCATTCAGGGTGGTGATCACGGGTAATCCTGCTCCAACATTGGTTTCGTATAAATATTTAATGCCGTTTTTGAATGCTGTTTCCTTCAAGGTTTTAAATCTCGAATACGGTCCCGATCCGGCGAGTTTATTAGGTGTTGTTATGGAAATAGAACGCTTCAGAATTTCATCATAGTAATCAACCACAATCGGATTGGAAGTACAATCTGTGAAAACGGAATTAGATAAGTTCATTTCTACCATTTTATCCACAAATGCCTGCATGTCCGATTTTTCAGTGCTGCTCAATAATTGCTCTTTCCAGTTTTTCAGATCAATACCATCCGGATTGAACATCATCTTTTTGGAGTTTGCCAAAGCAACAATATTGATTTTGAGCAATTGCGTATTTAAAAGATACTCATGCTGGTTGGCAATTTGATTTAACAAGGTACCACCAATAAGCCCTACTCCTACAAGGAAAACATTGAGCGTTTTTACATCAGAAAGGAAGAAGACCTCGTGAATGGTATTGAGCGCTTTTGCCAGGTCTTTTGTATGAATGACGATGGACAAATTTACCTCTGAAGAGCCTTGTGCTATGGCGCTGATGTTAATACCGTTTTTGCCCATCGCTTCAAACATGGTTCCTGCAATACCAGGTGTATTTCTCATGTTTTCACCAATGATGGCTACAATACTCAGGTTTTCTTCAATGATCGATTCTTCGATCTTACCGGTGTTTATTTCATTTTTGAATTCCTGATCGATGATCTTCTTGGCTTTCTTTGACTCTTTGGGATCAACAGCAATGCAAATCGAGTGCTCGGATGATGCCTGAGTAATCATGATCACGCTGATCTCATTTTCTGCCAATGCGGTGAATAATCGGGAAGATACTCCCGCTACACCGACCATTCCGCTACCCTGAAGGTTGATCAGGCTGATTCCTTCGATCGAACTAATCCCCTTAATTAGGTAATCACCTTTTTCAGCTACCTCCCGGATGGTGGTCCCAGGAAAATCCGGATTAAAAGTATTTCTGATCCTGAGTGGAATCCTTTTCTCAAATGCGGGCTGCAAAGTTGGTGGATAAATAACTTTGGCCCCGAAATGTGACATTTCCATGGCTTCCACATAAGTAAGCTCCTTCAACGAAAATGCCTTTTTTACCTTTCTCGGATCAGTTGTCATCACTCCATCGACATCTGTCCAGATCTCTATTTCTTCAGCATGAAGTGCAGCTCCAAAAATGGCGGCAGTATAGTCAGAACCTCCACGGCCAAGTGTTGTTGTTTCACCCTTTTCTGTGCTGCTAACAAAACCAGTAATTATGTGTGTTTCTTTATTTTCTTTGAAATATTCCTGAATATTTTGAAAAGTGAGATCCTTTTTGACCCGGGCTTTTCCAAACCGGTCGTCTGTTTTGATGAGTTTCCTGGCATCTAGCAACTCCGAATTCAATCCTTCCTGCTGCGCGTAAGCATTCATAATGTGGCAAGATAGCCGCTCACCAAAACTGAGGATCAGGTCAAGTGTACGGGGAGAAATTTCCTTTAATAAATAAACTCCATGCATCAACTCCTCCAACTCATTGGTAAGCTTTTTTACCTGGGCAAGGATAGAGCTTTGGTTCTTAATTTTTAGTAATTCCTTGACCGTCTGGAAATGCTTGTTTTCAAGATTTTTGAGGTTTTCAATGTAACGCTCGTCATTTCCTGCGGCCAGGTCGCCCGTTTCAATGAGGGTATTCGTCACTCCTGACATGGCTGAAACAACCACAGCAATGTCCTGGTTTTGATCAATGTACTGCTTGATAATTCCTACAGCCAGCTTAATGCTTTCGGAAGAGCCAACGGAAGTACCTCCAAATTTTAATACCTTCATCGAATTGATAGTGCGTTTTAAAAAATTAAATGAGTTATACGTTAATAGGTCAATTTCGACCGCCGCAAAGTTGAAAAATTTACTTCATGCAAAAAAATTTACCCTAAAATTTATAGTAGGTGAATTGTTTCGGATAATTTTGTTTAAACATTATCAAACCAATCCTTCATTTTCCTGGCATCTTCTCGACCTGGAATCCTCCCAATTCCCGCACCAACATTGTCCAGCATATGTTCCGGTTTATCCGTGCCGGGAATGACGCAGTTTACTGCATCATTGGCTAAGATGTACTTCAGGAAAAACTGCCCCCAGCTTTGAATGCCGAACTCTTTGGCCCAATTCGGGATATTCATCCCCTTTGTTTTTCTGAAGAGTGAACCTCCATCATATGGCCGGTTGATCAGAGTAGCTACTCCTTTATCTTTTGCTAGGGGTAGCAGCCGGTTATCTGCATTGATATTGCTAATGGAATAATCGATCTGGATGAAATCAAGTGGTTCATTTTGTAGGATCTGGATCATCTCATCGTACGCACTATCCGTATAGTGGGTGATCCCGATGTAACGTATTTTCCCCTCTTCTTTCCATTGACGGATGGTTTTCAAATGTGTCTTCCAGTCGACAAGGTTGTGGATCTGCATCAAATCGATTGGTTTCTTATGCATTAGATTCATGGACTGATTCATTTGATCCATGCCATTTTCTTTCCCGGATGTCCAGACCTTTGTGGCCATAAATAATTTTTGTGCAATCCCCATTTCACGGGCGAGATCGCCGACTACACCTTCTGATTTGCCATACATGGGCGAGGAATCGATTACACTGCCGCCTTGGTCCAGCAGGATCTTCAAAACTTTCTTTAATGGTTCCCGGTCGCTTGAAGAGGAGCCAACATCAAATGTTTGCCAGGTTCCAACTCCCACGACAGGCAATTGTTCACCGGATGATGGAATGGAGCGAGTGATCATTTTTTTATTTTCCATAGAAAAAAGTGACGTGGATAGCAGGGGTGAAAGGGATAAAACTGCTACAGATTTTTTAATGTATTCTCTTCTTTGCATTGGTTCATTCCAGATGATTGATCAATTAATTTAGTCAATTTTAAAGTGAATACATCAGGGATGAATAGTCATTACACCAACGGTTTCCAGAATTTATTTGTTAATTTTCAATTACTAAATTGACGATATGAATACTATTAAGGTATTATTCAAGTTACTGCCCTGGATATTGCTGTTGATAGCTCTGCTTTTGTGGGCATTGGGAGTAGACTTAACAGGAAACAAGGACAATAAAATAGAGGTGATTGAATCAACCACTATCCTGCAAAAAGTGGAGAGCCTGGGTCGAATGGAGCTGGTCAAGTACAACTTTAAGGAGATATACGACTACGAATCCATCAGTAAAGGGAAACTTGCAGGCGAATCTGCCCTGAAAACTTATGATTATAAACCCGATCTGAAAGCTGTGTTAATTGCACAAGGAGAAGCGGTCGGTTGCATTGATATGACAAAAATAGGAGAGCAGGATGTAAATATTGAAGGTGATACTTTATACATAAATCTTCCTGCACCGGAGCTTTGCTATCATAAACTGGATTTGGAAAATACCAAGGTCTATCACTTTGAGCGATCAGGCTGGTGGAGTCGTTTTTTTACCGATGATAATGAAACCAAAAAAGTGATCGAAAAAGCCTATCGAAATGCCGAAAAACAAATCAGGCAAAGCGCACTGGATACAGGTATTTTGGAACAAACTGAACTCAATGCGGAAATAATCTTAAGACCTATGCTGGAAGAAATGAGTGGAAAGGTGGTTGTTTTGAGTATAGGGATGAAAAGTGAAAGTTTTGATATTGAATAAGAGATCTTCTAACCTGAAACGTGAAAACCAGAAACAAGAAACCAGCAACTCAATTAATCAATTAACTTAGTCAACTCAATAAAAATACTCTAAACCCGCAACCAGATAACCTGCAACAAATTAAAATTCACTTCATTCCCTTCGCTTCATTCCAATACACATCCATTTCATCCAGTGTCATGTCAGCAATGCTTTTGCCATCTTTGGCGGATTGTTCTTCCAGGTATTTGAATCGCTTGATGAATTTAAGGTTGGTTCGTTCCAAAGCTTCCTCGGGATTGATGTCGATGAAACGTGCGTAATTGATCAATGAAAAAAGCAGGTCGCCAAATTCATTCATGGCGCTTTCCCGGTCATGAGGTTCGTCGCTTTCTGCGTTAAATTCTTTTTTGAATTCCTGCATTTCCTCCTCTACTTTTTCCCAAACCTGCTCTTTTTTCTCCCAGTCAAAACCCACCCCCCGGGCTTTTTCCTGGATCCTCATGGCCTTTACCAACGCTGGTAATGACCTGGGAACGCCACCCAAAACCGATTTGTTTCCCTTTTCTTTCAGCTTGATCTTTTCCCAATTGGCTTTTACCGTTTCTTCATCATTGGCCTCTACATCTCCATAGATATGCGGATGCCGGTGGATCAATTTATCACAGATCCCATTCAATACATCAGCAATATCAAAATCGCCTTTTTCCGATGCAATCTTAGAGTAGAAAGTCATGTGTAGCATGATGTCTCCCAATTCCTTTTTGACTTCCTGTAAATCATTCTCCAGTATGGCATCGGAAAGCTCGTATGTTTCCTCAATTGTAAGGTGTCTGAGTGACTCAATGGTCTGTTTCTTATCCCACGGACAATTGGCTCTCAGCTCATCCATGATGGTAAGTAGACGGTTGAAAGCTTCGAGTTTGTTCTGTCGATTTTTATCTTTTGGAGCCAGTGGTTTTTTTGACATGTTCTGTTAGTTATCTTCTATTCAAATCTATTGCAAACTAACCAATTATTGCCGTTGTATTAGAATTGACAAAAAAAATGTATTTCCGATATAATTAAACCCCTGATTCTCTTAAGCGTTTTTAAATAATGAATAACTTTGCAGCAAATCAGAAATTATGGCAGCAGCGATTTTGGTAATATCACTTTTGGGATTGTTTTTCATTCTTATGTCTGTCCGGCTTATTTTTATTAAAGACGGAAAGTTTAAGGGGACATGCGCTTCGCAAAGTCCATTTCTCAATAAAGAAGGGGGCACGTGTGGATACTGTGGCAGAAACATGGAAGCCGGTGAAGAATGCGGCAAGGAAGACAACAATATTGTCAACAAGGTTATCGAGAAATTTAAATAATTTTTAAGCTACATTTTTCTTTGACAATTAATACATTTACTTCTCATTAAACCATCACTATAGTGGCATTAATTAAGTCTATTTCGGGAATAAGGGGAACCATTGGTGGCCAACCGGGAGATTCCCTCACCCCAATTGATATTGTAAAATTTACTTCAGCCTTTGGTCAGTGGACGAGGAAAAAATCCAAGGCTGACAAAATTGTTATTGGCAGGGATGCGCGACCATCAGGCGATATGGTCAGTAATCTGGTTTCAACAACCCTAAGAGGATTAGGTATTGATGTTGTTGACCTGGGATTGTCGACTACACCAACTGTAGAAATGGCTGTGGTGATGGAAAAAGCATCCGGTGGAATCATCATTACGGCCAGCCATAACCCCGTTCAGTGGAATGCATTAAAATTATTGAATAAAAAAGGGGAATTTATTTCAGCGCAGGACGGGAGTGATGTTTTGGAACTAGCAGAAAGCTCAAAAATCACATTTGCTGAAAACAAGGATTTGGGAAGTTATATCAAAGATGATTCGTATATCGACCAGCATATTGGAGAAATTTTAAAACTTCCTTTAGTTGATATCAAAGCCATCAAAGATAGAAACTTTAAAATAGTCATTGATTGTGTGAATTCCACTGGAGGAATTGCTATACCTAAATTGCTTAGGTCTTTAGGGGTGGAACATCTAGTGGAGTTGTACTGCGAACCAAATGGTCATTTCCCCCACAATCCGGAGCCATTACCTGAAAATCTCGGACAAATCAGCAATGAGATTGAATCGGGAAATTATGACCTTGGGATAGTTGTTGATCCGGACGTGGACAGGTTGGCCCTGATCATGGAAGATGGGACGCCATTCGGAGAGGAATACACGCTTGTTGCAGTAGCAGATTATGTTTTGCAAAATAAGCAGGGTAACACTGTTTCCAATTTATCCTCTACACGGGCATTAAGAGATGTTACTGAGAAAAGAGGTGGGTCTTATGAAGCTTCCGCAGTAGGTGAAGTGAATGTTGTGGAAAAAATGAAAGAGACAAATGCAGTGATTGGTGGAGAAGGGAATGGAGGTATTATTTATCCCGAATTGCATTATGGAAGGGATGCATTGGTTGGGATCGCACTGTTTTTGAGCTACCTGGCAAAATTTAAGAAATCCATATCACTCCTGCGTGCGACCTATCCTCCGTATCATATTTCAAAAAATAAGATCGAATTGACTCCTGGAATCGATGTGGATAAGGTTCTGGTTGAGATACAGGAAAAGTATCGGAAATATCCAATCAACACGGTAGATGGAGTTAAGATTGAATTTGATAAAGAATGGGTGCATTTACGTAAATCCAATACGGAACCGATCATTCGCATTTATTCGGAATCCGGTTCCGAATCTACCGCGGAATACCTGGCCAATAAGATTATTTCCGACATCAAGGAGATCATTACTGTACATACCTGATATGCGAGTTTACCTGGATAATGCTGCAACGACACCGTTGGATGAAAAGGTTTTTGAAGCTATGAAGCCTTTTTACCTGGAGAAATTTGGCAATCCCTCCTCCATCCATTCACATGGCAGGGAGGTACGCTCAGCTATTGAGAAATCCAGGAGGAAAGTTGCTGATCTATTGCATACATCACCTTCTGAGGTATTCTTTACAAGTGGAGGTACAGAGGCGGATAACCTTGCTATTTTTTCAGGTTTGCAGACATTTGGGATTAAGCATATCATTACTTCAAAACTTGAACATCATGCTGTTTTGCATGCCATCGAAGATTTTCAACAGCATCACCATGTGGAAATTTCCTTTGTTCAGTTGGATGAAAAAGGGTTTATTGACTATAATCATCTGGAAGACCTTCTGAAAAAAAATGAGCAAAGCTTAGTATCACTTATGCATGGAAACAATGAGATCGGAAACTTAACGGACATAACAAAAGTTGGAAACATTTGTCTGGAGTACAATGCATTTTTTCACAGTGATACGGTTCAGACTGTTGCCCATTTTCCCATAGACCTTTCAAAAACAAATGTCCATGCCATTTCTGCTTCGGCGCATAAATTTCATGGTCCCAAAGGAGTTGGATTTATCTATATCAACAATGAACACCAACTCAAGCCATTACAAATTGGCGGTGGACAGGAACGGAATATGCGAGGAGGGACGGAGAATGTTGCTGGCATTGTTGGGCTTGCCAAAGCGATGGAATTGGCTTATGAAGAACTTGATAGACAGCGAAATTATATTCTGGATCTAAAAAAATATACCATAGATCGACTGCGGGAAAGCATCCCTCAGGTAATTTTCAACGGAGGATGCCTGGATTTGAAGAGGAGCTTGTACACGGTGATCAATATTGGTTTACCAGGTATAGAAGAAAATGATATGCTTTTGTTTAACCTGGATATCAACGGAATTTCAGTTTCGGGAGGAAGCGCATGTTCCAGTGGAACCAATATTGGTTCTCATGTATTGGAGGCATTAAATATAGACCCTGATCTCGGCACAATTCGAATTTCGCTTAGTAAATTCAACACGCGAGAGGAGATTGATTTTGCTCTGAATAAGCTGTCGGAAATTTGTAAGGTTGAAGCTTGAAAAATTGCAGGTAATAATCAGATTTTTGTATAATTGGGCATGAAGAATTTTTACATCTATATATTTATTCTGTTTGCTTCGCTTTTAGCATTTTCCTGTGTAAAACATCAGAAACAGATAATTGTTTACGGAAGCAGCAATTGTCACCACTGTACTGATTTTTTGGCTCAGTTGGATTCGGCCAATCTGACATATGATTTCAGAGATTTTATGGAGGTAGAAAACAAGTATGATGCGGAAATGTTAAAGAAGCTGGATGAAGCTGGTTTTCGCGAATACATTCATTTACCTGTTGCAGATGTGGAGGGGCAAATGTTTGTTAAGGCCGAAATTCATGAAGTAGCAGAGGCTGCATTGGCAAATTAGTTGGAAACAATCAGATCTTCTAAACAATCCACCCAGAGATCAGAGGAATTCAGGCTTTCGACCAATTGCCATACTTCTCCGCCTTCTTCATAAAACATTTCTTTGAATTCATCTCCAACTTCTATGGTCGTTTCCAGACAGTCAGCCACGAATGCAGGTGAGAATGCCAAGACCTTCTTTTTACCTTCCTTAGCTACTTTTTTAATGACATCTTCTGCGTATGGTTGAATCCAGGGATCCTTACCTAATCGGGATTGAAAACATACCGTAAATTTTTCTTCAGAGATGTTCAATTTATTTGCCAGCAAGCGAGAAGTTTCAAAGCATTGTGCCCGGTAGCAATACTGGTTTCTTTCGTGATAGCGTGAGCAGCATTTCTCATTGATCTGGCAGAAACCTTTAAATGCACCTTTTTTGATTTGCCTTTCCGGAACTCCATGATAGCTGAATAAGATATGTTCATAGTCAATTTTTTTCATATGCTTCCTGGCATTTTCAGCGAACGCTGCAATGAATTTTTCTTCGGAAAAAAAATTGCTGATAAACCTGATTTCAGGAATGACTTGCCAGTTCATCACCACCTCCATCACCTTATCGTGAACGGACCCTGTGGTTGCAGAAGCATATTGAGGGAAAAGAGGGATTATGATGATTTTTTGTAATGAATGTTGCCGTAGTTTTTCCAAAGCTGAAGGAATGGATGGTTTTTGGTATCGCATGGCAAGCTCCAAAACATATTCATCGCTGAGTTTTCTATTCAACTTTTCGAGGACATCCAATCCATGAAACATGAGTGGAGAACCCCTGTCTTCCCAAAGTTCCTGGTAAATTTTAGCTGATTTAGGGGCCCGAAATGGGGCAATGATCAGATTGACCAGCATCCATCGGGATAGAAAAGGTATATCGATCACTCTTTTATCCATCAAAAATTCCCTAAGGTATTTCCGAACGTCCCGTACGGATGGGCTGTCCGGTGTACCGAGATTCACCAGCAAGACACCTGTTTTGAGTTTTTTTGTTTTACTCATGAATAAAAATTCAGATTTTAATGACGCAATTAAAAGACTGTTTGCATCAAAATAAAATTTTTTGAAAAAACTATATGTCAAAACCACTGGTAAGCATAATTGTTTTGTGTTACAATCATTCTGATTTTGTTGAGGAGGCCATTCAATCAGTAATCCATCAGGAATATCAACCCATTGAAATGATTGTGGTCGATGATGCCAGCAGTGATGAAAGCGTGAATAAGATACTGAAACTCAGACAGGATCATTCATTTCATTTTATTCCTAATGATAAAAACCTTGGGAATTGTCGATCATTTAATCAGGCGCTGGGATTGTCAAAAGGAAAGTATGTGATCGACTTGGCAGCAGATGATTTGTTGTTGTCAGAAAGGGTAAGTATCGGTGTGGAAGCATTAGAAAATCTTCCGGAAAAATACGGTGTCCATTTTTGTGATACAGAGTTAATTGACGCTTCGGGAAATTCACTTGGAGGACACTATCAAAGAAATGAAAGAGGAAAGTTAATCGAAATGGTCCCGCAAGGAGAGGTATTTAGTGAATTGGTCAGACGGTATTTTATCAGCACACCGACCATGATGATGAAAAAGAAAGTTCTGGATGAATTGGGAGGATATGACGAAAATCTGACCTATGAGGATTTCGACTTTTGGGTAAGGTCATCAAGAAAATACGACTATGCATTTTCAGATAAAATATTGGTCAAAAAACGCATTTTGAAAAAATCGCTTTCAACTCAACAAAGAAAACCAGGCAATAAACACGCTCTATCGACGGCCATTGTATGTGAAAGGGCTTTTGAGCTTTGTGAGAATAGAACAGAGCTTTTGGCACTGAGAGCGCGGATTTATTACGAATTAAAATGGGCAACTGTTGCTGGAAACTTTAAGGCAATTCAGAAGCACGTTAATTTATTAAGAAAAATCGTGGCCAAACTTAACGTCTAAAGCTGAATATGGATGTGGTCATCATGACGAACCGAATGGCACCCCTGAAAGCGGATTTTATTTGCCTCAGCAAACCCCAAACGATTTTTTAGATGAGGTTCCAGAAATACCTTTCCGATTTTTGGATTTTTTGCAATCAGCTCTAATAAATACTTAGTTTTTGGCTCATCAAGCTGATATTTGTTCTGATCCTGAAAGACAAGCGAACCTGTGAAGTCGTATTGCCAGTTTCCACTTGATATACATTTTTCGGTTTGGTTGAATTCACCTTTTTGAGGATTGATAAAATAACCATATCCGGTTAATGTTGGGACATCATTTACGAGAGGCTTATCCTTCACGAGATAGTAAAAAGCCATGTCTACTTTTTTACCATCATTATGGCTAAGATGGGGCAGCAATGGAAACCCGTCGAAAAATGGAAAATTGGCATCGAGATATAAGACATGATATTCGGGATACTGGTAGTGAAATTCATTTCCAATGACCTCTAATGCAGCTGATAATTCATTTTTGACATAATGCCTGTTAAATAGATAGCTGCAAAAGCTTGCAGGTTTTAGGGTTGAGTTCTTAAAAACAGGCAATGGAGACCTTCCAAATAGTTGAGCAATAGGAGGGACAATCAGAAAGGTAAAAACGAGGTATAAAACCAAAAATAATATTGTGGTTTTGAATGCAGGATACTTTGACAGTCGATGTTGAAAAAGAATTCTTCCAATCAAAATGGTTAAAAGTAAAATCAGACCTCCAATTTGGGTTAAAATGGTCAGAATGATAAAAAGAAAAAATATTAGAATCCACTTCATCATCGTGTTTCAAAACGATTTCGGATGGGTGAAACTTATGGAATGGATAAAAATTTCTTAACGATGACTATCTTCCTGTTCTAATATACTTAAATAGCTATCATACCTGGAAGGTGCGATTTCCCTATTTTCGACAGCTTCCCGAACGGCACACCCCGGTTCGTGCAGATGTGTGCAGTTATAAAACTTGCATTTACCAAAAAGAGCCCTCATCTCAGGAAAAAAATGACTGATCTCACCCTCTTCCAAATCAATCAATCCCAACTCCTTGATCCCTGGTGTATCAATGACAAACGTGCCTTGCCTGATTTCAAACATTTCTGCAAAAGTGGTGGTATGGGTTCCCTTGTTGGCAAAAGTGCTTACTTCGCCTGTATCCTGTTGAATGAGTTCAGGAGCTATTTTGTTGAGAATAGTTGACTTGCCCACTCCGGAATGGCCGGCAATAAGAGTAGTTTTCCCTTTTAGTTTTTCTGAAAATGCCTCCAGATTTTTACCGGTTTCCGCTGAAATTACCAGGAAATCGATGCCAATATTCGTATAAATGTCTTTCAGGTGATCTGCAAAATCCCTCATTTTGGTGTTAAACATATCTTCCTTGTTGATAACCAGAATCTGAGGAATTCTGAACGACTCTGCGGCTACCAGAAACCGGTCGATAAACCCGATCGATGTTCTTGGAAAAGTTAAGGTTGAGATCAGCACAGCCTGATCAATATTGGCAGCAAGGATGTGTCCAAATTGGGTTTTGCGTGTTGATTTTCGAATAAGATAATTATCCCTCGGCAGTATATCATGGATAATTCCCTGATTATCATTTTCCTTATCAAATTTTACCCGATCGCCAACTGCAACCGGATTGGTGACTTCGATTCCTCTTAGACGAATCTTTCCCCTTATCCGGCAATTGAATTCCTCACCTGAATCAGCTTTAACAGAATACCACGAACCGGTCGATTTTGTGACAATGCCTTCCATTAAAATTGAGCAATAACTTTATTGACATACTCCATTATCAACTTGGTAGCACCGGTTTTTTCATCAATGTAACTTCGGGTGGCCTGCGCGCTAGACCGGTAGACTGCTTTGTCATCATAGAGCTTTTTGAAGGATTTTTCCATATCATGTGAGGTTTCGATTTCTATTATGCCACCTCTAGCCGCCAGGTCAACTACTTCCTGGTATTTGATATTGCGTCTCCCTCTTCCACAAAAAACGGGGATGCCATATGCTGCAGCTTCCAAAGTATTATGAATACCATGATCAAAAGCTCCACCAACGTATGCATATTCACCATATTGATAAAGAGAGGATAGCATTCCGATATTGTCTATTAAAAGAATATTGTATTCTGATAATGAAACATTATTAGCATTTGAAAAACGTATCAGTTTGTCTTTCAGTTTCGTCTCGATATGCCTGAGGTTCTTTTCTTCTATTTCATGAGGGGCAATAATGAATTTCATTTTATCACACCAATCATTGATGAAGTTTGCCAATGCATCGATATCTCTTGACCAGCTGCTGCCAATCACCATTACAGTCTGATCATTTTTGAACTCTCTGGCGACTGGAATATCCCTTGCATTTTTACTGACCTCCGCAACCCGATCGAAACGTGTGTCTCCCGAAATGGTCACTTCATTAATATTAATGCTGTTAAGCAATTTTTTCGAAACCTCATTCTGAACAAAAAAATGATCAAATTTTTCAAGGATATTTCTGTAAAACTCTCCCTGAGGCTTGAAAAATAATTGACCGGGTCTAAAGATGGATGAGATTGAAATTGTTGGAACTTTCCTGAGCTTCAACTCATCGAGATAATAATGCCAGTATTCATATTTAATGAACAAAGCCATTTTTGGATGAATATAATCAATGAATTTCCTGGCATTTTTCCGGCTGTCGAATGGAAGGTAAAAAACAGCTGATGCGATGTTGTAGTTTTTTCTCACTTCATATCCTGAGGGGCTGAAAAATGTAACGATGATGTTAATTTCAGGGTTTTTGATCTTTATAGCTTCTATTACTGGGCGACCTTGTTCAAATTCCCCAAGCGACGAGCAGTGGATCCAGATATTGCTTCCCTCAATTTCAGACATTTTTTTTCTGATTTTCTTCCATTGCTTTCTGCGACCTTTCCACATTTTGGCTGCTTTGGAATTAAAAAATTTAGCAATGTAAATGGCAAAAATGTACAGCCAGGTCACTATGCGATAAAAAAACTCTCCCATTAAGAAATGTTTATAAGCCAAAAATAGAAATTATGAGGATTTTATGAGCTATTTAATTGCAGGTTTTAGGAGCAATGAATGTTTACCATTGCTGTCTAAATTGAATATATATGTGACTGGGAATTTTTTTTGAATAATTATTGTGTTATGAAATTTTTTAAATACCTGACAATCCTATTGTTAATAACCTTGAATTTGCCTCTTGCCAAGGCGCAGTCAGAAGAAGAAAGTGATGTAGAAGACATACTTAAAGTAGGTTTAAATGATGCCGAAATCTTAGCACAAAATTATTTCCGACCACTTTTTGATGGATTTGGATTTGGTTTTGCCAATGGCTGGTACAATACAGCCAAGCCTCACAAGTCTTTGGGTTTTGACTTTACTATTTCAACCAATTTTGTACAGGTTCCCCAGAATATGAGATATTTCACAATCAGGGAAGAGGATTATAATAGTATTACGCTTGCAAATTCAAGTGAAAATACGACACCTACCATGTTTGGGCCAGACGAAGAAGGTCCTGAAATGAATTACAGTTTTACCGATCCTGAAACAGGTATAAATTTTACAGGTAGCTTTAATGGTTGGGCAGGTATGGGATTGAAGGAAAACATAGGATTTGACAGAGTTCCTGCGCCGACAATTCAACTGGGAGTTGGTGTAATTAAAAACACAGACCTGATCATTCGATACATCCCTAATATTCGCGTTGGTTTGGATGATGGCGAAAACAATACCAATATGTTAGGTTTAGGAATCAAACACGATATTGGCCAGTGGGTAAAAGCCATTGATAAGCTACCAATCGATATTGCCTTGTTTGGTGCATTCAGTGGTTTGAATAATACCTATGTGTTTGACGAAACTGCGCAGGTAGAAAAGTCTGCCAGATTTGATGTAGACAACTGGACAGCACAGCTGCTTGTCTCTAAAAAGATTTCCATATTGACCGTTTACGGAGGATTTGGATACACTTCTGTGAATTCAAAGTTTAAGTTGTCAGGTGAATATGAATTAGAAGATGAGAACTCAGGAGCAGTCCTGACTTATACTGATCCAATTAATTTTAGTTATACAAACAGCACTTTTAAAGGAACGCTCGGACTTCGGCTGAAGTTTGGTGTATTTACCATGCACGGAGACTATACCATCCAGGAATACAATGTTATTTCGGCGGGGATAGGCTTTGCGTTTCGATAAGAAATTTTTTTGAACATATGTTTAACTTTTAAACCCTAAAATTATGATAGTCTGGTCTGGAAGAGGCATATTATCCGTTTTGATATTATTAGTCTCATTTGGAATTTTTGTAAGTGTTTTGCCGACAGAAGCCGGTGATTATTCTTTTGTGTTGGCCTTTTTTATTGCTGCTGCTTTCAGCTGGTTTTTAGGAAGAAAATGGAACGAGGGAGAGGGTAAGTCATTTATTGATAAAGAAACCGGTCAGGAAATTGTCATCAGGCCCAATCACAGTCTGTTTTGGATAAAAATGCAATACTGGGGAGTTATCTTTGGAATTATCGGAGTTGTGATATTGGTGCAGAACTTTATTTGACAACCATTTTTTCATTTGAATAGTTCAATGGTTGTGTGAAACTGTTGAACTATTTTTGTCCACTTTTTTAGCCTTAACCGTAGCCAAAGGCAAATCTTAGTATTAGTAGGTGAATACTTCAAATTGCCTTGAAATATAGCTGGTTGGACCAGGGAGGATATTGCTTAGTGTCAACCTGAAAAATTATTCTTGATTTGATACAAAGTTTTAGCTTTTCAATATTTTAACCTTTCTGTTTTTTATTGCTTTCTTCAATAATGACGGTTTGTCTTTGTGTAGGTATTTCAAACCCGGCTTTTTGAAGCGCTTCAAAGATTGCCATTGCGACCTTGCTTTTTGTGCTTAGCCCTACGTCAAGGTTGGTCCAGAATAATACTCTGAATTCCAGGGTGCCATCACCATACCCTTCAAAAAGGATCAATGGTGCCGGATCATCTATAACATTTTCGATCCCCAATGTTTCCTGTCGCAATATTTCCATTACATTTTTTGGATCAGCTTGGTATGAACTCTTAAACCTAAGCTCTTGCCTCTTATTTTGGTTGGAGAGCGTCCAGTTGATCACTTCATTGGAGATGAGGTTTCCATTGGGAACTACCACTTCAGCGCCATCATACGTTAGTACTTTGCTGCTTCGAATACCTATTTCTTTGATGCTCCCCATCAGGTCATTCACCTGAACAATGTCATTTACCTGCACTGGTCGTTCGTAGATTAGGATCAAACCGGCTATAAAGTTGAAGACCACATTCTGAAGCCCAAAGCCAATTCCCACTCCCAGTGCACCGAGGGCCAGGTTTACCTTGCTCCATTCTATTCCTGTAGAAAATGCAGCCAGGAAAAAACCAATCATCAAAATGACATAATAAAATGTAGTGGCAATGGCATTTGGTACACCTCTTTTCAAAGGAAGCCTGACCAATATTTCTGTTCCAAACAAGTATTTTATGAATTTCGCTAAAAGGATACTGACAATCAAAATGATAAAAAAGGACAAAAAGTCACCAATGGAAATTGCAACTTCGCCCAATTGCCATGATCGATTGACAAATTCTTCCCAGGCGTTTAAAAATGGGGTGAGCAGGTCGTAGTTAATCAATATTAACCTGATATAAATAATGCCAAAGTATATTTTGGTTAGCAGGAATAGCCTGTTCTTAACCAGATCCTTATGATGAATTACGATATTTAAGTTTCTAATAATTCTCCATTCCAACAGGATGATGATCAAGATTTTAGTTATTTTATATATCAAAAAATAGATAAATCCGATACCAATTACGTTCATTGTGCCATATGTGAGTAGATGAGACAGCTGTACAATTCCTATGACATTCAACAAAAAGCTGATGGTCGAGATTGACAATATTAATTTTGTGCCTAAGGACACAAGGCTCTTTGCATCCCGATCATGGGTTTTGATTTTTCCAAGACCATTAACCTGGAACAAAACCAGGAATAGGATGAATAGGAACTGATAGGCTAATAACTGCATTCTGCCTAGCAAATAATTTGAATCGAACTGGTCGATGTTTATTGAAATGAGATAGAATAGTATAAAACCTATGAGGTAAAAAAGATATTTTTTATCCAGCAGGATATTGAGAAGTTTTGTCATAGGATAGAAGAGAAGGATTAAAAAGGATCCTGAGAAAAAAAGTGGCAGGTCTTCATACAAGTATCCAACAAAGAAAAATGAGAAGACAAAAGAGACCATAAATGGGTGGTTGAGGAATTGTTGAAGTTTTACGTTACCCGTTTTTTCCAAGATTCCCCGGATTGTCCTTTTAGACAGGAAGAAAATGAAATAAAGAATAACGATCAAAATAAAATGCTTAATAAAGCTGTCCGTATTGTATTCAACATATAACCATGCTGTTTCGCGATCATCCTTATATGATTTTTTTAATTGTGCTATAATACCAATGGAATCCCGGGGTATGTTGCCAAATTTCCAGAAGGGTGCATTGTCACTAGCTAAAATGGAAGACCGTAATTCCTTTTTTTTGTTTTCAATTAATTTATTTTTTTCTTCGGCAAGTGCTAGCGTTGCATGAGTTTTATTTAGTTGCGCAACGGTCGTATCCTGTAGTTTCAGCAATTCATTTTTTAGTTTTTCAAAGTCATCCTGAGTCAAATTAATTCGTTCTAATAAGCTTTCTGCCGTTTGCTGTTCTTCCTCGTAATAATTCAATACATTTTCCCAATAAGTCGCTTCCTCTTGTACTTTATCTGATTCTTCTTCCAGGATATTGACTTTTTCAGCAATATTTTGCTGGTCAGCTTTAAGATTGGTTATCAATCTGGAAACTAAGGAGTGATGGCTTTCAAGATTCACAAGGCTAAGTGATGCGATAAATTCAGGAGTAATTCCTTGCAACTTCAACTCGAGAGAATCAAGATATTTGTTGTAGGTTTCTTTTTCCTCTTGATTACTGTAAAAGGGAGCTACTTTCTCGCGAACTTCGGCGATAATTTTGGACGATTCATTTGCTTTTTGAGTAACCTCTGAAATTTGATATTTTACATCTTCCTGTTTAGCCTCATTTTGTGCTTTGACTTCATTTAAAAAATTGACAAGTAAACTCAGGAAAATGAATTTTAATACGAAGGTTTTCATAAAAAAGGTGTTTCGATAATGAATATAAAATTTTCAATCAGAATTGTTGTCAAAAGCTTAATTATTCATTGAATATTAACTTATTTAGCTCGGTAAATAAAGGCATTAATTTCAACAGGTAAAAACCATTCACATTATGAAATTTGGCACAAAATGCTTGCATGCAGGTATAAAACCCGATCCTTCAACAGGGGCTATCATGACCCCAATCTTTCAAACTTCCACCTATGTTCAATCTTCTCCGGGTGTTCATAAAGGTTACGAATATGCCAGGACGCAGAATCCTACCCGAAGTGTACTTGAAGCAAATATTGCTGCCTTGGAAAACGGAAAATTTGGATTGGCCTTTGCATCGGGACTGGCTGCAATTGATGCAATTGTAAAACTGTTGGAACCGGGAGACGAGGTAATAAGTGCGAATGATCTGTATGGAGGGACCTACAGGATTTTTACCAAGGTTTTTGAAAAATATGGCATCAAATTTCATTTCAGGGACTTCAGTGATCCCAATTCAATTGAGGAGTTAATTAACAATAATACAAAGCTGATCTGGCTGGAGACGCCAACCAACCCCATGATGAACATTATTGATATTAAAAAGGTAGCTGAGATATCAAGAAAGCGCAAATTATTGTTGGCGGTTGATAATACTTTCGCGACACCTTTTTTGCAAACACCTTTGGATTTAGGGGCCGATATTGTGATGCACTCTGTGACAAAATACCTTGCGGGTCATTCGGATGTGGTAATGGGAGCCATCGTCGTCAATGATCCGCAGTTAAAAGAGCAGCTGGCATTTTTGCAGAATTCATGTGGCGCAGTGCCGGGACCACAGGACTGCTTCCTGGTATTAAGAGGAATTAAAACTCTTCATTTACGAATGGGAAGGCATTGTAAAAATGGGGAGATCGTTGCGAATTACTTACGAAATCATCATGCTGTCGAAAAAGTGTTCTGGCCGGGATTTGAAGACCATCCCAATCACATCGTTGCCAGGGAACAAATGAGTAACTATGGTGGAATGATTTCCTTTACTCTTAAGGAGGATGACATTAAAAAAGTTTTTGGCATTTTGGAAAAATTCAAAGTTTTCAGCCTGGCGGAGTCCTTAGGTGGAGTAGAATCACTCGTTGGTCATCCCGCTTCCATGACCCATGCCTCCATCCCCAAAAGTGAACGTGAAAAAGTCGGTTTAAAGGATTCTCTGATTCGATTAAGTGTGGGAATTGAAGATGCAGACGATCTGATTGCAGATTTAGATCAGGCTTTTGGGTAATAAAAGCATCTATCCTTTTAATCTTTCCCATTACATTTTTGACAAAAGAACATTTCGTTGCTCTTGAGTGATATTTTGAATACTGATAAAATTGAATTTTAATTGGAAGGTAAGACAGGTCAAGCCTATTTACCCGAACCCGGAGAATTAAATTGATTCAATCTTGATTTTTGCTTTCATATCAATATGAAAAACGATACTTATCTGTCAATTCGAGTTTCGGCTAACTCTGAGTTGGAGCCCTAAATATTAATCCATATACTGCATATTAATCCATATACTGCTGCAATCCGGATAGTGTGCTTTCGGATTCTACAATCGATTGATAATTAATTGTTGCTTAAGTTTCTATCAGCCTTCGTTAACGATTTGACACCGGGTTATGGAGGTGTTGCATTAAGCTTAGAAAAGAAATTAAAATCAACTGAATCGGTTTCAAATAATATTAAGAGTCATGAAAATTTGAAACATGAAGGTTTAAAAGGAAAAAAGACTTCATCATATTTTGCGATAAGAGATCGGATTGGTGCTTGAAAATCGTCATCTTATACTATTTTCTACTGAAGACTAACTTTTATAGCACATATTTAGCCCCTCAAAAAATCAAAAATTGATAAAATAATATTTTATTTGCTCTTCAATAATGGTTTGGGCAGATAATACTGTTTACAAATTGATTTTTCTAATTGAATACAAAATTTAACAACTTATTAACTGAATAATTAAAAACTTAGCTCATGAAAAAATTAATTTTATCCTTTTCATTTGTGGTAATAATGATGTTTTCAACCCATTTGTCCTATTCGCAGGCTGGTTGGGAAGTAGGTGGACGATTTGGGGAACTCATCTCTATAGACGCCACCATTCCTTTAGGGATATCACCACGGCTACACCCCTCTTTATACCTTGATTATTTTGGATTTGGAACCTATTTTGATTGGATGTTTGCCTTGAATGATGGACCAGCAGGTTTGAAGTTTTACCCCGGAGTAGGTCCTGAATTTTTCTTTGAACATGTCTTTGACTTCAATATTGCTGGTAATTTTGGTGTTGAATATGCCTTTGATTTTCCTCTGACAGTTGGTTTTGATTGGCGGCCCGCACTCAATTTGACTAACGATGTTGATTTCCGGACTGGCAACTGGGGCTTTACTGCAAGGTTTAGATTTGGTGAAGGAGCTACATTCAGACGCGCAGACTAAAGTTAAAAGGGAAGAAAAATATTTAATTACTGAAACGGGTGTCATAAACTATTAAATGACGCCCGTTTTTTATATAAGGACTTGCTTTACTAGGCAAAATATCATCCAACTAATTGTTGTCTTACATTTGGTGATAAGTAATTAATATGAGTATTTTAAGGCAAAAAAACTAAACTACATCATGAACAACACTAAACTAACCGTACTTGCTTTGCTCTTAACACCGTTCTTTTGGGGTTGCGATAAATCCAAAGAAAGGGTTGTCGAACTGGAAAAAGTAATCATAGAAAAAGATGAATCCCTTACAAGGGTAACATCAAAAAATGACAGCTTGATAAGCACTATACATGATTTGGAAGGTAAGGTTGAAACCTATCAAAGCGACCTGGAAGCCGCAAAAGCTGTGAGTCCTACTGAAAAGCCCATCCGTGATTTGGTTGAGAGTGTACATAAGGGTTGGGAAGAACTTGTTTCTACAGGCAATAAGGAAGCTTTGTTGCAATACTTTTTGAAACAATATACTACTAATGCTATCAATATAGATGTAAGTGATAAACCTCATGTAAAGCGATATTCTGAGAAAAGTTTTGAAGAGGGTTTAGATGACATTGTCGACCGGGAAAACGCAAAGATTACATTTGGAGAGCCACAATATTTATATACAGAGGTCAAAGGAAATATTTTTGCTACCTGTTATCGTACCCTGATGAGAGTATACATTAACAATAAATTGGAGTATACTGCTTCTGTTGTCACCCTGATGGCTGGTCAGAAAGATGATGTGTGGAGAGTTGGAAACTACTCATGGGTGACATTTGACTACAATTGATCAATAATTTAATTCATAGGCTGAATGGTTTCTGATTTATTTCAGAAACCATTTTTATTTATATAGTATTTTACCTATTAGCATGGCTTATTTTTATCCTTTCTGAGAAAGCGATGGTTTATATCGTTCCATATTAGTCTTTCTGTCTGAAGTGTGTCAGAAAAAATTATCGATTTGATTGTTACAAGCGACTTTATTTTTTAGTTTGATTCACAATTTTCCTTTTCGATCAACCACTACTATGGCACGATGTCGCTCTTTTGTGATTTCATTTGTACTTCTATTAACCTCCTATCCTGTTTTAGCTCAATTGACCATTTCTGCAGAAATTCGACCACGAGCAGAATTTCGTTATGGCTTTAAAACTTTGAGAGGGGAAGGAGATCAACCCGCATTTTTCATTGAACAAAGAACAAGGCTCAATGCAAATTTCCAGAATGAAAATATCGAGGCTTACATTTCCTTTCAGGATGTGAGAATTTGGGGAAATACGGATCAGATATACAAAACAGATCCCAGTTTAACAAACCTGTTCCAGGGTTGGGTGAAGTACAATTTTTTTGAAAATTGGTCATTCAAACTTGGCCGGCAAACACTTGACTATGACAATGCCAGGTTTTTAGGCGATCTGAGCTGGGCACAACAAAGCCGTAGCCACGATGCACTGTTATTTATTTTTGATAATAAGACCGGTTCGCAGCTACATGTGGGTGGCGCTTATAATCAGTCTGTAAATGAACCTACCCAATTATTTGGTACAACCTATATCGGATTGAATAATTACAAGACAATGCAATTTGCCTGGTTTCAAAAAAAAGGTAATTCCGGTAGCCTGTCATTACTTTTTCATAATGATGGCCGTCAGGTAGCCGCTGACACATCCATGGCCTACAGGCAGACTTATGCTGCAATTGGGAATTACCAGGTTAACAACCTGAGTTTAGAAGGAGAGTTTTATTATCAGGGTGGTAAAAATGAAACAGCTCAGAATGTAAGCGCATTTCTTGCCTCCTTGACTGCAACTTTCAAAACGGGTCTGACTCCATTATCATTGGGCTTTGATTATGTTTCCGGTACAAGTTTGATGGACTCGAAAGACAAGTCCTTTAATCCTTTGTATGGCACCAACCATAAATTTTATGGGTACATGGATTATTTCTACGTAGGTAATTTTCATGGGCAGGTGGCGGGAGACCCGTCAGGGTTGTTGGATATTTATTTAAAAGCGAATTTTAACCTCTCCGGGAAATCAAAATTACTGGCTCATGTCCATCAGTTTTACAGCGGAGCAAAGCTATACAACAGTTCAGTGGAAGAAGTTTCAAAGAACCTGGGTACGGAGATTGACCTGGTCTATACATTGGATATCGCCAGCAATACCATGTTAAATGTGGGGTACTCCATATTGTTTGCGAATGAATCGATGGAAGTGGTAAAGGGCAGAGGCGATTATAAGCTTGGCCAATACTGGGCTTGGGTGATGTTCACCTATAAACCTGTTATTTTCTCTACTAAAAATGAGTGATTTGTTTATCATTTTAAGGTAAAAAAATTAAATTGACTAAAACTGAAAACCGCAACCCCTCATGTCGGTAAAAAGAATTTTACAATACTTCAAGCCTCCGTCTGGCTGGATATTATCGGTTAATTTCCTTATTGCCTTGCTTGTGGGTTTATTTGTTTATTCTCTTTATGTTTCCAATGCAGTATCGTACCTCTCAGATGAACCGGAAACATGTATCAATTGTCATGTAATGCGGCCAGAATTTTCTTCATGGCAGCATTCTTCTCACAAGAATGTGGCAGTTTGTAATGATTGCCATGTGCCACAGGATAATGTCTTTTCAAAATATTTTTTCAAAGCAAAAGATGGTTTAAGACATGCTACCATATTTACCCTTCGAACAGAACCGCAGGTAATTAAAATGCATGAAGCAGGAATAAAAGTTGTGCAGGAGAATTGCAAGGCATGTCACTTTGAATTGAATCAACAAGTTGGTCTTCTTGATGTAAACGGAAACAATTATGTTCATGGTGTAGGAAAATTATGCTGGGATTGTCACCGTGAAGTTCCGCATGGACGGGTGAAGGGACTTTCTACAACTCCATATGCACGGGTTCCGCTATTAGAAAGCCCAGTTCCTGAATGGATTAAAGATTATCTGAAAAAAACTACCAAATAAACTATGGCAACTTTAAGAGAGAAAATCAAAATGAAACCATGGCTGGGATGGATGCTATTTTTCCTAACCGTCGTTGCAGTATTTTTCATAGGCTTACTGGCGTCCAACATTATGGAACGTCGCACTGAGGCTCAATTTTTAGATCGGGACAAAATTGATGTACAGCCATTTGAGCCAAGGAACGAAGTGTGGGGGATTAACCACCCAAAGCAATATGAAACCTATATGGCTACATCAGATACCAATTTTGTCAGTAAGCATAATGGAAGTAAAAAAATAGATATGCTTGCGCGATATCCTTCACTAGTCGTTTTGTGGGCGGGATATGCTTTTTCTAAGGAATACAATCAGGCCAGGGGGCATTATTATGCGGTTAAGGACGTTACTGACATTTTGCGTACCGGAGCTCCCGATGAAAATGCAGAAAGCCCCATGCCAGCTACTTGCTGGACGTGCAAAAGTCCGGATGTTCCCAGGCTTATGAATAATAATGGTGTAAAGGAATTTTATGATGGAAATTGGGCGGGTCATGGTAGTGAAGTGGTTAATCCCATTGGCTGTGCGGATTGCCATGACAGTGAATCGATGGAATTAAAGATAACCAGACCGGCGCTCATTGAAGCATTTAACCGGATGGGGAAAGATATTAATGAATCAACACATCAGGAAATGCGATCACTAGTATGTGCCCAATGTCATGTTGAGTATTACTTTAATAAAGAAAAACCTTACAAGGGAGTTCCTTACCTTACTTTTCCCTGGGACAACGGTATGTCTGTTGAAGAAATTGAAGCCTACTATGATGCCATGAATTTTAGTGACTGGACACATGGATTGAGCAAAACCCCAATGATAAAAGCCCAACACCCCGGATATGAATTGTACCTTACCGGCATTCATGCGAAAAGAGGTGTCGCATGCGCAGATTGCCATATGCCATACAAGTCTGAAGGAGGTGTGAAATTCACAGATCACAAGATTCAAAGTCCATTAAATAATGTTTCAAATTCCTGCCAGGTGTGCCATCGCCAAAGTGCTCTGGAATTGACCAATAATGTAAATGATAACATGGATAAAGTCATTTCAGTTCGATCGGAATTAGAACACCTGCTGGTAGATGCACATATTGAAGCCCAGTTTGCCTGGTCAAAAGGAGCAACGGAAGAACAGATGAAAGATGCTTTGATGGATATCCGTCATGCACAGTGGAGGTGGGATTTTGCTGCGGCCAGCCATGGAGGTGCATTTCATGCACCGATTGAAACCTTGAGAATATTGGGAACCGGAATTGCAAAAGCCCAGGATGCCAGATTGAAAATTGGTACAGTATTGAGAAAGCTGGGATTCGATGGTGAGGTGCCAAAACCTGATTTAAGCACAAAAGAGCTGGCACAATCGTATATCGGACTGGACATGGTTGAACTAAATAAGGAAAAAGCAGAATTCTTAAAAAATGTTGTGCCTATATGGTTAGAGAAAGCCAACGAACGCGAATCGCAATGGACACAATATGAAATGGCTAAAGCCGTCAAATATTAATCCTCTGTATGCTGATTCTGGATTTAAGAATTTGAGAAGGATCATTTTTTCTTTTCCAATTTATAGTAAAATAGAGCGTTCATGTTTTCTGAGATCAAATACTTAAACTTTTCGCTCAGTTAATTAAATAGTCTTATTTTGCAGCAAAAAATATATTAATGTTCCAACCATTTTTTCTTTTCAAAAAGTTTTCAAAGAAAACTTTTTTGTTTCTTTCATTTCTTTTTTCAATTTCAATAGCAATTGCCCAACCCATTCAACTTTCTGAACTCACGGAGATAAGTGTGGTGGTTGCAGATCCCGGAACGCATGAATTATTTGAAGCTTTTGGCCACCCTGCTATTCGGATAAAAGATCCTGCAAATCGAATAGATATTGCCTACAATTATGGAATTTTTGACTTTGATCAACCTTATTTCTATCTGAATTTTACACGAGGATATTTGAATTACAAGGTGGAAGCCTGGCCGTATCCTGCATTTGAAAATTCCTATATCAGAGAAAACCGTTCCTTGAAAGAATATGTTTTAAACATGTCAATGGGGCAAAAACAGTCAGTTTTTGAATTTTTAGAGAACAACATTAAACCTGAGAATCAACATTACTTTTACGATTATTTCTATGACAATTGCGCTACACGAATTTGGGACGCATTCAAAGCTGCATTGGGTGATGACCTGCATTTTGATGAATCGTATATTGAACCAAAGCACAGCTTCCGGACGTTGGTAGATTCGCTGACCGTTCATAAACCCTGGGGGGATTTTGGCATCGATCTTTGTCTTGGTTTGCCAATGGATAAAAAGCTCAACTCTTATGAATACATGTATCTGCCAGAATTTTTAGGTCGGTCGATCGACCATGCAACGATCACAATAAATGGGAATGAACAACCATTTGTTAAAAGTTCCAGGATGATCTTTCAAAGCTTACCCAGGGAAATTAAGGTAGGGCTGTTCACCCCCAATTTTCTCTTTTGGTCAATTTTTGCTTTTGTATTCATCTTAACAATAATAGAATTAGTTTTAAAAAGAAAATTTGTGTTCCTGGATGTGCTCATTTTTGGTACTGCTGGATTGGTAGGATTGTTGTTGTTCATTTTGTGGGTAGCGACAGACCACCAGGCAGCAGTAAATAATTTAAATATCATTTGGGCGAACCCCCTTTATTTAGTAGGGATTTACTTTCTC
Organism: uncultured Cytophagales bacterium; assembly: GCA_913057175.1. Classification (GTDB taxonomy): domain Bacteria; phylum Bacteroidota; class Bacteroidia; order Cytophagales; family Cyclobacteriaceae; genus CAJXNP01. The sequence goes on along the minus strand of CAJXNP010000008.1, from coordinate 250,150 downwards.
ATTAAAAAGAGTAAACCAGGTTGGTTGCCCGTTTATTTTTTATGCATTGGTATTCTTCTTTTGTTGTTTTTGATTGCCTGGCCGATAAATCCTCAGGGGATCAACGTGGCAATCATTCCCATTGCATTGACCATTTTTACAAGGTCGGTTTTTTTATATCTGAGGTTAAAAAAATCGTCAGTTACCGATCAATAGGCTAGTTGTTAAATAGCCGCGGGTCAAATGGAAATGGTTCGGAATCTAAAATTTTGATTTTCTTAAAATCGGGGTGTTTTGGGTTAATGATATAGTTGTTTTCACCTTTTACCACCACACTTGGTACTTTTAATACCGCAGCTTCATTGGCATTGACAAACTCGTCACCAACAAGCTGACTTTCCGGCCGGAACGGTATGGAATCCCAGTTCGATGGCAGATCAGTTTTATTAAGTTCCTCAATTTTAATCGAATCTGGTATTTCTATTTTAACCATAAAATAATCTGCGGGCAGTATCCCTAACGGTAAATGGACTGCCACTTCACTGTTGGCGAGAGCCCTTGTTTGAGCTGTGTAAATTACCTCAATTCCTTTCGAATTCCATCTTTGTCCGTGCAGTGAAGCGCCGGTGCCAGAAAGTTCGTCTTTGTATTTTTTTCTACTCAACCTGTAGACGATCATACAACAAACACACCATGTTCTATTCGGTTCAATTCGGCCAGTACAAGTTCTTTCCCATAAGAACTGTCAAGAAGATTAATGGGCCTCTCCTTGCCCAATGCAAGATTTGGTGTGACCAGCCAGATTTTAAATTGTTCATCGGTATCAAATATCAACTTCCCAGCACTGACTATTTCGGCCAGCTCAAAAATCCTTTCACTTTGGAGTGGCTTGTAGATATGGTCTTTGGAAGATTTGTACCGTTGCAATGTTCGGATATTTACATCGAGGAATTTTGACCATTGAAGGTCGTCAAAAGGTGAATTGGATTTAATTTCCTCAAAAAGATTGTTGGTGACTCCCCTTTTTACTGCATTGGCAACCAGTATTTTATCTTTTAATACATACGGATAGGAGATCTCGCTCACTTTAAGTGTTTTTCCTCGGGGCAGGTTCCGCACGTATAGCTTCAGCTCTTTGTTGGAGGTAGAGGTGGATTTTTTTTCTTTAATGCCGGTTTTCATTGATCAAAGTTTATGACAAATATACATTTAAAAACGACAAAACTACAATTTAGTTTACAATTTACCCGCCATTTTAATTTGCTTCAATGAGATTTCAACCTTCTTGATCAAATGAAAACTGTTATTTTTTAATATGGAAAAATGCAATTCACTCACAATTAAGGAATTGTTATTTTGTATGATTCCAAAAAAATCGTCCTCGTACCGAATTGATAAATTAATTGGCTGCTCAGTTGGTTAATAATAGAGGCAATCCTATTTCCATGTTTCAGAATTTCAAATTTAAAAACCGCTTAATTATTGTTTTTTTAATCCTGCTTAAACCAGTTTTTATCAAATGTTTCTTATCTTATTCTTTGTAAAACAACCATGAATAAGTTAACAGCATTAGCCATCATTCTTTGCGGTTTGCCGACCATATTATTTTCCCAAAACGGACATTTCTGGACACAACAATATGGGACCAGGTCTATGTTATTGAGTGGCTCTGTTATTGGTGGAGTAGAGGATCTTGGCGCCGTTTATTACAATCCTGCCAGACTTGGATTGATAGAGAACCCCGCATTTTTGATCAGTGCGGATGTTTATCAATGGAACACCCTGAAAATGGAAAATGCTCTTGGAGATAATAACAGTTTGTCGTCTTCAGAATTCGACGGTGTTCCGAGCCTGGCTGCCGGAACATTTAAGGTTGGGTTTATGCCCAAAGATCATTTTGCCTATGCTGTCCTATCCAGACAGCGGAATGATCTTAGTTTCAACTACCGCGAGCAGATTGAAGGGGATGTTATTGAGGCTTGGCCTGGTGAGGAGATTTTTGAGGGAGAAATTAACCTGGTTGCCAAAGCTAAGGAGGAATGGTTTGGAGGATCCTGGTCCAGGCCTTTAAATAATAGGTTTAGTCTGGGCATGTCAGGATTTTTCACAATTAATAATCAGAAAAAAGGAAATACTATTCGTTTGAGGGCTTTGGAAGATAATGGTAATGTGGCTACTTACACATATAGTAGAGATTATAGTCTAAAATCTTATGGCTTGATATTCAAATTGGCTGCTGCATATCAGGCAAAAAATCTTGATTTGGGGCTGACCATAACTACACCATCTCTTCAGTTGCGAGGTAATGCCAACTATAATTATCAATATTACTTTTCTGGAATCGAAGGTGTCTCTTCCATGCCTGACAGCTACGCCAATAGTTATCAAAATGGTTTGGACTTAACTCATAAGTCACCATTGTCCATTGGCGTAGGAAGTACCTTTCATCTTGGAAAAAGCAGTATCCATTTCAGCGCAGAATATTTTCATAAAATACCTGAATATACCGTGTTTCAGGCCGCTGATCACACCATGCAGAGCAATCCGGATTCTATTATCTCATTTTTAGTAGTAGATGAATTTCAAAGTATCATCAACGCTGGTCTTGGTTTGGAATGGTTTTTCAGCGAAAAAGTTTCAGCTTATGCAAGCGCCTGTACGGATTTATCAGCCGTAAAAGGTAGCCCAACTGCATTTACTGAAAACAAACCAAAAACCAACAACAGCACAATTGCAGCGGATAACTATAATTACGGTGGTGGTGTAGTCCTGACATTTAAAGGTGCGGATATTACACTGGGAGCAACTCATACAGGCTCTAAATCAGATTTTGCCCGTCCGATTTCATTTCCGGATGATGGTAGTGGAGATGATAGTGAAATTTTCGACCCCGAAAAAACCGGAACATTAAAATGGAGTAGGTGGACATTTGTATTCAGCTTTTCTGTACCATTCTTAAAAGAGTATGCAGAGGAAAAATTAGAAAAAATAGGAAATAAGAACAAGTAGCACTACAATTCGGCAAGCAATATTGACAATTCACAATAATTTTTTTGAACATTCTGCAACCTTCCGGCATCTTCGGTCATCTATTGAGTAACAACTGAAGTTTAGCCATGAAAAAAGAAAAATTAATATACCTCGGACTGACCTTCCTGATTCTTCTTCTGACGCTTTCTGATAATAATATTTTCCTTGGAGAGGCAAATTCAAAAAAAATATACAACCTGGTTGATCTTAAGTTGACTAGAATTGACATGAGTTGTGAAGTTTACCTGACTAAAGGTGAAAATAAAAAACTAATCATTGAAGCTCCTGAAAACATTATAAAAAAGATTAATACCAGTGAAGAAAATGGCATTCTGACCATTGGTATGCCGATAATTAATAAGTTTTTTGGATTGATAAAAATAAAGAATAATGAGGCCAATAAAGTAAAGATATTTGTCAATCATGATCAGCTTGACAGAATAATTGTAAGCGATCAGGCAAAAATTATATCACTGGATTACAAGCCGATGAGTTATCAAGCGTCGGTTGAACAATCACAAAATAAAGGTTTTAGAAACTTAAATCTTTCTTTACTTCGTTTGACGAATGTCGGTCTCATAGATTTGGCAGCATTTATCGTTTCAGGTTAATTCAGGTGAATTGACCAAACGGTTATGCTCCAGCACTCCCTTGACAATAAAAAACTGAGCAAAGATATACGTTAGCATAATCAACTCACTTTGATAATTGAACGGTTGTAAAAACCGGCTTACCGCAATCATCCCATCACTTACGATAAAAAGCAGTGCCCCACCATAAATAAATGAAAAGCTGCTTGGGCTTGTACGATCTCTTCTCAAAACAGCAAAAACAGCCATCAACACGATTACCAAAGTATAGAGAACCACAGGTATTTTCATTGAGGATAAATGAGGCCATAAAACGTTCAGCAAGGCACCTCCGGCAAATGCCAGAATAATGACTCTTAAAACAATAAAAGTACGATTTTGCTTTTGACCCAGGTTAATTTGTAAATAGTAATAGTCAAACATATAAGTTATATGCGCCAATAAAAAAGCTCCCAGTCCAAAGAGAAAAAAGCTGTTGTTGTCATGTTGAAACATTAGCAGAACATCTCCTATCCAGGAGAAAATCAGCGCGATAAGGGTGAATAAAAATGAAATGTCTTTTTTGCCCTGCCATCTTTGAATAAAAAACAGGGCTAACGAAGGCATTAAAAGTGTTTTGCTGATTTGGGTCAACAAGCTTAAATTCAGATAGTGACCGATGATATTCGCAGCTGCCAGCGCAAGGTAGAAATAAAGAGTAAGCTTTTTCATGGCTAAAGATCAATAGCTGCCGTGGTACTTTCTCAAAAACCACTCAATGCTAAACAGCAAAAGTATCAGAAAAAATACCCATTTGATATTGATAATGCTCAGATAGTCTTCCTGACTGTGAATGACACTTTGCGCCTTTAACTGTGTCATTTTTCCGGACAGCTTATCCAAATCATCCGGTGAATAAAAATTTCCTCCATTTTCATTCGCAAGATTTCTTAACAACTGATGATTGGCGGTCAGAACGGTTTGTTCGATTTGAAGTTCTTTGACAATAAACGATCCTGTGGAACTTTCCCTCTGTCCATTTATGTCAGCGCTTGCAGTAAATTGATACACTCCCGGAATTAAATTGTTAATCGTATACCTTGAATTGGCTTCACTTGTCACATATTGATAGGAATTGGAATTTCCATTCTCATCCTTCAAGATCAAACCAACTTCCTGGCCATAAATCCTTTCATAAATATCATTGTAAGCTTCCGTTTCAAACACGATTGGCTCATTCGTATAAAACTCATTTTTAACCGGATAAACCTTAAATTTCCGCCTGTCATCTTTTGCAGAAAGATATTGAATGGTCTTGGTAACCATTTCGTCAAATCCACCAGTCGATTCATTTTGAGCATATTCCGCTAATCGCCATTGCCAACCACCACTACCTATTAACACGGCTTCTTTTCTATCTCCGGTGCTAACCATAAAAAGTGGTTTGTCTGTTTCTATGCTTCCCACTTTCTGATAGAGAATGACATCAGAGGCAGAGCTAATGGTAAAATTGGCAAATGGAACCGAGACGGGAGGATACTTCCTGAATATGGTATTGCTTTCATCGGTTAGCCTAAAAGTCGCAAATCCCGGATTCAGATATGTAAATACATCGTCTTTCTGATTATTGATCAACTGGATTTCGACAATATGGTTGCTTTCATTAAATCCTGTCAGGTTGGATAATGGACCAAGGATATACCAGACGGGTAGGTTTTCTTCATTAATTCTATTTAACAATTGGTTGTGGGTATTTCTGATATTGGGGATCTGGTGAAGTATGTACACATCAAACTGACCCTCAGGCATTTTGTCAATACCCTCGATGTAGGTTAGTACTTCATAGTTTTTATTATCCGAAACAGCAGATCTGATTGCTTTGATGTCAGGGTGTGGAAATGGTGCCGCGATCAGGATTCGCTCTTTTCCTTCGACAACATCGACAAAAGCATCTTTTTGATTGTTTACAGATGAAAGTTCATTTTCCTTTTCCTTAAGTAAAACTTTGTATTGCTGAAACCCCTTTTCCTTTGCCTCGATATAAAACTGCTCTTCAAAATATTGATTATTGTCTGAGACCTCTAATTCTCTTTTCTCAATTATCTGCCCACGATTAACAATTTCGATCTCAAGGGTTTCGCCAATGTAACCGACACTAAAGAACTCTACAATAAGTGGGAATTTATTTCCCTGGTAAGCAATTTTATTATAGACGAGATTGTTTAAAATCAGATCGGGTTTTTGAATGGTATCACCAATCCCAACTGTATTTATCGCAAATGAATAAGGTTGATAAACGGGATTGTTCCCTAGGTTATAAATACCATCGGAAATGAGAACGACATTGGAAAGATTGCGCGATTCATACTCGTTTTGAATTTCCTGCAGGATTTCATTAAGATTGGATTGGTTGTGATTGAAGTGGATTGAATCCACTTGTCCAACAGGCCAGCTTTCATCAAACGTTTTTATTTCAACATCATAATCATTTTCAGATAGACTTGTAGACAAGCTTCTTATCCTCTCCAATAGAGCTGCTCTTTGTTCCGGGGATTCGATCTCAGCAATACTTTGAGAGTTGTCCAATGCGACGACGACGACAGGTTTTTCATAGCTATTGAAAACCTGTCTGATGAGCGGACCCAAAAGCAATATGCAAATAACAAAAACGAACAGGAACCTGAGAATACCCAGAATTATATTTGTCTGAAGGCTCCACGGATTTTTGGTTTTGAAATAGACAACAAACGCATATCCCGCAGCTATAACAAGGCACAGCAACAGAAACCATGGAGAAGTTTCAAACAGGAAATTGATTTGTTGCATAGTGTGAATTTTGAATCAAAACGAACTTAGAAAAGGAAAAATATTGATTATCAGCTAATAAAAACAATTTAGTTTACACTCTTATCAGAATTTTTATCCTTTTCCTGAATTTCAGATGGTTATGTCAACATTCCACCATCTACCTGTAAAACCTGTCCGGTAATATAGCTGCTCATATCGCTTCCCAGGAAAACACAACAATCGGCTACATCTTCTGGTGTTCCTCCTCTTTTCAGTGGAATAGCGTCTCTCCAGGATTGCACTGTTTTTTCATCTAAAACTTCTGTCATTTCCGTTTCGATAAAACCAGGGGCAACTACGTTACAGCGGATTCCTCTGCTTCCCAATTCTAGCGCGATGGATTTAGAAAAACCTATGATTCCTGACTTGGAAGCAGCATAGTTGGCCTGACCGGCATTTCCTTTTACACCAACTACTGATGACATGTTGATGATCGAGCCATTTTTTTGTTTCATAAATGTTCGGGCAGCAGCTTTGACGGTATTGAAGCAGGATTTTAAATTGACGTTGATGACTTTGTCCCATTGCTCTTCGTTCATGCGCAATAACAAGGTGTCTTGTGTAATACCAGCATTGTTGATGAGGATGTCCAACTGGCCAAAATCAGCGACCACATTGTTGATCAATTCTTCTGCAGCAGCGAAGTCGGAAGCGTCGGAACGATATCCTTTTGCTTTGATACCAAAGCTGCTTAGTTCTTTTTCAAGCGCCTCACCTTTTTCCACACTTGACAGGTAGGTAAATGCAACATTCGCGCCTTGTTCAGCGTATTTTTTTGCGATAGCGTTGCCAATACCCTTTGAAGCACCGGTTACTAAGGCAACTTTTCCTTCTAACAATTTCATTTTTATGTGTTTAGATTATATAGTCAAATTGAGTGACGTGCTATTTGAATATTTTTAGCTTTTGCAAGCCAAAAATATAGTTTATCGGGTGAATTGAAACAAACATGGACTTGTTTTTCAAGAAATTCACATCAAATAATGAAAAATAGGATAATTCAGATTTCCCGTCCACGTTTTTTGAAGTATGATTTGAAATGCCCAAAAATTTTTAGGTAGGAAAAATTAGATTTCGTTAGTATAAATAGGCCATTATTTCAGAATATAATTTGTTTAAGTATGCCATCAGTTAAAGATCACCTTTTTAATGCTTGTCAGGAATTTATTGATAAGAAAATCAAATCCGCTCAAATGGGAATTGATGAACTGCAGGAATCTGCTGACACTGAGACAAAAAGCAGTGTCGGGGATAAGTATGAAACTAATCGGGCGATGATCCATATCGAAAGGGAGAAATTCTCTGCCCAACTACTGGAATCGCAGAAAATGCAAAAAGTGATGGCTCAGATCAAAACCGATAAACAAAGTAAAAAGGTAGCACTGGGAAGCCTGGTGATGACAAATCTTGGCAATTATTATATTGCCATCGCCGTTGGAAAAACAAAAATTGAAGGAAAGGATTATTTCATCATTTCCCAGGCTTCGCCAATCGGACAACAATTTTCAGGAAAAACCGCCGGAAGTGAATTTGAGTTCAATAAAAGAAAATACAAGATCCAGGAGGTTTTGTAGTTTGAAACATTATTGAATTTTGATTGTTTGAAAAACCATGATCTTTCCCTATTCCTATCACTCAAAAGAAACAGTTGAAGAAATCAATAGATTGGTGGGTAAGCCTTTTGGTTGGATGCAAAGATTTAAATTGAATGGAATTGGTTCTCAAAGATTGTTGGTTCTACAAGCAGATACTGAAGTTAAAAAACTTCTGGATGAACAAAATACTCCACCATTTACAAACATCGAACTTCGACCCAAAGGAATTATTTTCTGGTTCCGTGTCAAGTTGGATAATTATGTTTTGGTTTTACCCTTTGGCAAAATTCAAATACATGCCACAACTGAAGAATTGAATATCGTTTCAGATCCCTGGAATTTAAGACTCATTGCGGCAAATCGATCAAAGCTTGATCAAAAATTTATTCAGAAGTTGATGGGGATTAAAACCGGTATTAAAGAATGAAATTCTTTAGTATGTGCTGCATGCTGCATTTAAAACCATTTTCTAGACTTCTATCATTTAAATTATACCAAAGAGTTTCGAAGAGCATCTCTCAGAGAAACTCAAAGAGTCTTGGATTGCACTTTTACCCATGATATTTGCCCTCTGAATGGATTTTCACTTGTAAGCTGAGTTTTTGAGTAGATCAAGTTATTAAGGTGATTGAATTTTTTACAATTACTGATTACAGATCACCGTTTACTTTTCACTTCTTATCTCAAATAACCACTATCGACAACGATCTTCCCACTTCCAACTCCCGTCACTTACTCTTCAACGGCCTTCTCTTGATCATTCCTCCTCTTGTATCCTTGATGCTGTTCATGATCGTAAAAGCCTGGGGGTCAATTTTGTCTATTTCAGTTTGCAGCTTGGCGATTTCCAGGCGTGTCAATACAGTGTAAATGATTTCTGTATCCCGTGGTTTATCTCTTGGATCTTTTGTAAAACCACGTTTACCATTGTAAATCGTGCAGCCCCGCCCGAGTTTTTCGGTGATCATTAGCCGTAGTTCTTCGGGTTTGTCAGATATGATGGTAATTCCAGTATATTCCTCGATGCCTTCGATAACAAAGTCAACTGTTTTGGATGCAGAAAAGTAGGTGAGTATAGCATACAAGGCTATTTCAATGGACAAAATATAAGCTCCTACGGAGAAAATGATGATGTTGAAAATAAGAATAATATCGCCGATCGTCCCGCCTGTTTTGCGGCTGAGAAAAATGGCGAGAATTTCTGTCCCATCTAAAACAGCACCTCCTCGTACAGCAAGCCCGATTCCAGCTCCCAGAAAAAAACCTCCAAAAGCTGCAACGAGCAGCTTATCAGAAGTAATAACAGGATAATTTACAAAATGGACGGTTAGAGCCAATCCTACAATGGCTAGCACGCTTCTGATTACAAACTGACGACCCAGAACAGAAAATCCCAGAATTAGAAATGGAAAGTTGATGATGACGAGTAGTATTGATAGAGGAACACCAGTAACTTCACGGGTAAGCAGGGAAATACCTGTCACTCCGCCATCGATAAATGAGTTGGGTAGTAAGAAACCCTTTAAACCGAATCCAGCTGAAGCAATACCGAAAATAATCAAGGCAACATCCTTGAAAAGGTGCTTGACAATGGCTTTCAATCGCAGAAATTCCTGGTAGATCTGCCTCTTTGGCCATTTTCCTTTATTGCCGGAATGCTGTACCTTTTTCTCCGCCCTTCTGTAAAGAAAATACTGAACGATTGGATTCATGGTTGGAAGATAGTGAAGAAAATACTTTTGTCAATCCATAAAAATTGATATTTCCGGCATAAGGGTATTGCGTTAATTTAGTTGCTGGTTTCTAGTTTCTCTTCGGTATGGTTGTGGAGTTGATTGGTTTAATAGGTTGATTAAGTTCTTGTAATATTGGTGGCTGCTTTCTTAATTGTCACCCCGCAACCTGCAACTCGCAACCAGTAACCCCTCACCTGTCACCTTTTTCGTTCCCTTCAACCACTTCCGTCTTCGGCCTTCCAACTACCAGCTCTAATTACATATTCCTCCTGTACTGACCACCAACTTCAAACAAAGCATGGGTAATCTGACCGAGTGAGCATACTTTTGAGGCTTCCATTAATTTTTCAAAAAGGTTTTGATTATGGATAGCAGCTTCCTGCAGGTTGGATAATTCGATTTTAGACTTTTCAGTATTTGCTTTGTGCAGTTGATTTAACGTTTGGATCTGAAATTCTTTTTCATCTTTTGTGGCCCTGATCACCTCTCCTGGAATTGTAGTGGGGGATCCCTTGGATGATAGAAATGTGTTCACCCCAATAATAGGATATTCGCCGGTGTGTTTGAGCGTCTCGTAGTAAAGACTTTCTTCCTGAATTTTCGATCGCTGGTACATGGTTTCCATTGCTCCGAGTACGCCTCCTCGCTCTGTGATGCGATCAAATTCGGCCATTACAGCTTCTTCTACCAGGTCTGTCAATTCTTCAATGATGAAAGATCCTTGTAGTGGATTTTCATTCTTTGCCAAACCAAGCTCGCGGTTGATGATGAGCTGAATGGCCATTGCTCGGCGCACTGATTCCTCGGTTGGAGTTGTGATGGCTTCATCATATGCATTGGTATGAAGGGAATTGCAATTATCATAAATAGCATACAATGCCTGAAGAGTAGTCCGGATATCATTAAAGTCAATTTCCTGTGCATGAAGAGATCTACCTGAAGTTTGAATATGATACTTCAGCATTTGCGAGCGAACATCTGCTCCGTATTTAAATTTCATGGCTTTCGCCCAGATCCTTCGTGCTACCCGGCCGATTACCGCATATTCGGGGTCTATTCCGTTGGAAAAGAAAAAGCTCAGGTTTGGCGCAAATTTATTGATATCCATACCACGGGAAGCATAATATTCCACGTATGTGAAACCATTTGACAAGGTAAAAGCCAGTTGTGTAATCGGATTGGCCCCTGCTTCTGCAATGTGATAACCAGAGATGGAAACTGAGTAAAAATTCCTGATCTGGTTTTGAATGAAATATTCCTGGACATCACCCATTAAACGCAATGAAAATTCCGTCGAAAATATACAGGTATTTTGCGCCTGGTCTTCTTTCAAAATATCGGCCTGAACTGTTCCGCGAACCACATTTAAGGCATCCGCTTTTATTTTTTCATAGATTTCCTTTTCGAGGATTTTATCACCGGTAATTCCCAGGAGTATAGTTCCCAGACCATCATGATTTTGGGGAAGTTCAAAATTGTAAACTGGTCGTGGTAGATCCCGATCATCATATTTTTCTTTCAATTTTTGATCTACTTCATTTTCCAATCCATTTTGCTGAATGTAAATTTCACATTGTTGATCAATGGCTGCATTCATAAAAAAGGCACAAATAGTAGCGGCAGGGCCATTGATTGTCATGGAAACTGAAGTTTTCGGATCGGTTAGGTTAAAACCCGAATAGAGCTTTTTTGCGTCATCCAAACAGCAAATGCTCACACCAGAATTGCCAATTTTCCCGTAAATATCAGGTCTGTAGTCGGGATCTTCTCCATATAGAGTTACTGAATCAAAGGCAGTGGATAATCTTGTAGCGGGTTGGTCGGAAGATAAATAATGGAAGCGTTTATTGGTCCGTTCCGGCCCTCCTTCGCCTGCAAACATCCGGGTTGGGTCTTCACCTTTTCTTTTGATAGGGAAAACACCTGAAGTGAAAGGAAATTCTCCCGGAACATTTTCCTGCAAATTCCATTTCAGAATATCTCCCCAGCTTTTAAATTTTGGCAGACAGACAACGGGAATTCTCGTTTGCGAAAGGGATTTCGTAAAAGTCGGACTTTTGATTTCTTTTCCCCGGACCTGGTAAACGAATTCATCCGCCTGATACTTCTGTTTTTTGTCTTCCCAAGTTTCCAGAATGTTTTGATTGAAGTCAGAAAAATCATTCTCTACCTCTTTATATTTCTTCTGGAGAGCTTGCCTTGTTGAGGGATCTCCTTCGTCGATTAGCTCTATTGTTTGGTGAATGGAATAAAGCTGATCGGCAATCGTAGCTTGTTTTTCTGTCTCTTTATTATAATCGCGGATGGTTTCCGTGATTTCTGACAAATACCTTACTCTTTTTGGAGGGATGATGCTGAATTTTTCAGGTTCCGAGCTCACATCAATTTCCGATGTTTCAAAATCGGTTTCATTGATCGTATCAATTTTTTTCATGATGGCCCGGAAGAGCATGTTCATTCCATGATCGTTGAACTGGGAGGCGATCGTACCGAAAACCGGAAGATCGGATGGCTTGGCTTCCCACAGTTGATGGTTGCGCTGATATTGCTTTTTAACATCGCGAAGGGCATCCTCTGCGCCTTTTTTGTCAAATTTGTTAATGGCAATCAAATCGGCAAAATCGATCATATCGATCTTTTCGAGTTGAGAAGCCGCCCCATATTCCGGTGTCATGACGTAAAGTGACACATCGGAAAAATCGACAATTTCTGTATCAGATTGCCCGATGCCGGATGTTTCCAGAATGACCAGATCAAAACCTGCAGTTTTTACCACATTTAAGGCTTCCCTGATATGACCCGACAAGGCCAGGTTGCTCTGTCGGGTGGCCAGCGACCGCATATAAACCCTCTCATTGTGGATGGCATTCATTCGGATTCGGTCGCCCAAAAGTGCTCCACCGGATTTCCTTTTTGATGGATCTACTGATAAAATAGCTATGGTTTTATCATGAAACTCTCCCAGGTATCGCCTGACAAACTCATCGATTAGTGATGATTTTCCAGCTCCTCCTGTACCGGTAATTCCCAGAACAGGAATTTTAAATTTTGTATCAATTTTTTGGGAATGAATGATGTCATTGAAGACTTTCTCAAACTCATTCGATTTGTTTTCTGCAAGTGTAATCAGTCGTGCTATTTTCTGATTATTGGAAGTATCCAGATCTTTTTCGCATAATTTATCTTCCCAATCAAGCTCATAACGACTTTTTTCGATAACCTCATCAATCATGCCTTGCAAGCCCAGTGATCGACCATCATCCGGGGAATAGATCCCATCGATGCCGTATGCATGTAATTCCTTGATTTCATCCGGAAGAATGGTTCCACCGCCACCACCAAAAAGCTTGATATGTCCTGACCCTTTTTCCTTCAATAAATCGTACATGTACTTGAAATATTCGATATGCCCACCCTGGTAGGAAGTAATGGCAATGGCATGGGCATCTTCCTGAATAGCACAGTCTACAATTTCCAGAACTGAGCGATTATGACCCAAATGGATTACCTCAGCCCCTGTAGATTGCATAATTCTTCTCATGATATTGATCGCAACATCGTGACCATCAAAAAGGGAAGCTGCAGTTACAATCCTTACCGGAAATCCCTGAGATTTTTCAGATTTTTTCATAGAAGTCAAAGGACAATTCCATTTTAAAACGGATATTGATCTTACAAAGGTTGGTAAACGAAGCGAATTAAAAAATGATTAATTGATCAAATTGCGGAAAAGGATTCCGGATTGTTTTAAATTTGCAGCGGTTTTTTCTGGTTTACGTATAAGTAAGCTGGTCAAAATAATTTATGGGTGCTGGTCGGAAATTTTCCGGTGGCAAAAATGGGATTTTTTATATGCAGTATTATAGTACAAAAGGACAGGTAAAACCGGTCAGTTTTAAAGATGCGGTTTTGAAGGGATTGCCGGAGGACAATGGGTTGTACATGCCGGAAAGTATTCCCATACTAAGTGAAGAATTTTTGAAAGAGCTTTCAGAAAAGAGCTTTCAGGATATTGCAATTGAGATTGTTTCAGGGTTTGTCGAGGACGAAATAAAAAAATCAGACCTGGAAAAAATAGTTCATTCAGCTTTTGATTTTGATGTGCCTCTGATCAACATTCATGACAATATTTTTGTTCTGGAAACTTTTCACGGTCCAACACTGGCGTTCAAGGATTTTGGCGCACGATTCATGGCCCGGGTAATGGGTCATTTTCTGCAAAATGAATCCAAAGAAGTCAATATTCTCGTTGCGACATCCGGTGATACGGGAAGTGCAGTAGCACAGGGTTTTTTGGGAGTTGAAGGAATAAAAGTAACACTTCTTTATCCAAAAGGAAAAGTTTCAAAAATACAAGAACAACAGTTAACGACAATCGGCCAGAATGTGACTGCTTTGGAAGTTGACGGTACTTTCGACGATTGTCAGACGATGGTGAAGGAGGCATTCCTTGACAAAGAATTAAAGGAAAAGTTGAATTTGTCTTCAGCCAATTCCATCAATATTGCCAGGTTGCTACCTCAATCGTTTTATTACCTGTATGCCTACAGCCTTGTGGCTGATTATCCTGAAGATATAATTTTCTGCACCCCAAGTGGCAATTTCGGAAATCTTTGTGCCGGTGTTTTGGCATGGAAGATGGGATTACCCGTCAAAAAGTTTGTTGCAGCAACCAATATCAACGACATCGTTCCAACTTATTTGGATACCGGTTTATTCAATCCAAAAGGATCGGTCCGAACGTTAAGCAATGCAATGGATGTGGGCAATCCAAGTAATTTCCCAAGGATTTTGGATTTGTATGATGGTAGCCACGAAAAAATGAGTGGACACATGATCGGCAAAGTTTATGGAGATAAACAAACAAAAGAGATCATCAAAAGTGTCTATAAGAAGTATGACTATGTTCTTTGTCCTCATAGTGCCATCGGGTATCAGGGATTGTTTGATACATTGGAGGAGCGTGGGATGAACGAAAAGGGAGTTTTCATTTCAACCGCCAGTCCGGCAAAATTCGGAGATATTGTAGAGCCAGTGATCAAGGAAAAAGTCGAAGTTCCCGAAAGGCTGCAAAAAATAGTCAAAAGAAAGAAGCAGGCAGTTTCCATGGGGAATCAGCCTGGTGATTTAAAAAGCTACCTGTTGAACAGCTAATATTTTTAAAATCAGTCACTTAAATATTACATTCTGCAAAAGAATGTTATTTTTATTAATAGAAATATTCAATCATATTCGCATCCACATAAAAATATGTCTGAAAGTTGATGTAGCCGTATATTAAATTTCTTTCAGCATATCCGGGGAATAAATGGGGTTTGAGGTTGATAACATACAGTTAAATTTTAATCAGGATTCTTTGTGGTTACTCAATGTGTGCCTGGCTGTCATCATGTTCGGCGTTGCATTGGATTTAAGGGTTATTGATTTTAAACTATTGATAAAAAACCCAAAACCTACGTTGATTGGCGTTTTCAGTCAATTTTTGTTTCTTCCGTTTTTGACTTTTCTGCTGGTTCTTGTAATAGAGCCTATTCCCAGCATTGCCATTGGGATGATTCTGGTAGCTGCATGTCCTGGAGGGAATATTTCAAATTTTATGACGCATCTGTCAAAAGGAAATACGGCTTTATCTATTAATCTCACAGGAATTGCGACCCTTCTCGCCCTGATCATGACTCCATTGAACTTAAAAATATGGGGTAGTTTGTATCCTCCAACCACGGCGATTTTGAATGAGGTGAGCCTGGATCCCGTCAAACTTTTCAAAACAATTTCATTGATCCTGATCCTTCCGCTAATAATTGGCATGAGTGTCAATGCTCTAAATAAAAGGGTTGCGCATAAGATCAGTAAAATCCTGAAACCAGTATCCATCATTATTTTCATTGCATTTGTGGTGGTAGCTTTCTCCAAGAACACTGACATATTTTTAGAGTATTTCCAATATGTGGTACTCATTGTTTTGTTGCACAATGGAATAGCCATTTTATCGGGTTATTGGGTGGCAAGATTGTCAGGGTTGTCCTTTCAAGATCAAAAAACCCTTGCTATTGAGACTGGCATTCAGAATTCAGGACTTGGGCTTATTTTGGTATTTGGTTTTTTTAAAGGGTTGGGAGGAATGGCGATTGTCGCTGCTTGGTGGGGAATCTGGCACATCATTTCAGGATTACTCATATCCTGGTACTGGTCTCGAAATTCGGGAAAAACCCACCAATCCATTTTTAAGAAAGCCTGGTATTATTGTGTAAAAGCATATGTTTTCACAGCATTTCAGTTTTATTTCAGCAAGATCATTATCAGGGGAAAGAAAAACATTCCCAAAAAAGGCCCAGTCATTTTTGTAGCAAACCATCAAAATGCGCTGCTGGATGCATTGGTGGCGGCTGTCTTTAACGAGCGGCACACACACTTTCTCGTAAGAGCGGATATTTTTAAGAAAAAGTGGATGCGGAAACTTTTAGGCACTCTCAATATGATGCCTGTTTTTCGGGTGAGAGATGGAATGAGTTCGATTAAGCAAAATGATCAGATTTTTGATTATTGCTCGCAACTACTCAATGATGGTGAATCTATTTTAGTTTTTCCTGAGGGAAATCACAGCTTGAAAAGAAGGATTCGTTCGCTGAGCAAGGGATTTACAAGGCTTGCTTTTGGTACGCTGGCGAAAAACTCTGATCTGGATATTCAAATTGTTCCCATAGGTTTGAACTACGAAAATCACCAGGCATTTCGGAAAGGTGTAGGGATCTATTTTGGAAAACCTGTTTCTGCTAAAGAATTTTACAATCAATCGGATTCTCATACCTCCGCCTTGAAGTTAAAAGACAGGGTAGAAGAAGAAATGAAAAAGCTGGTGACTCACATTGATGATTTGAATAGGTATGACGAAATCCTTGCTCAACTTGAGACGACGCAACACGATTATTTAAACCCGGAGAAAGCCAATGAGCTGATTGAAATGATCAATCGAAGAGAAGGAATAAATGAAAGATCGCACTATCCCATGACGGTAAAAGTTAATTACCTTTTTGGACTGGTGAATTCGCTGATTGGCCTATTCAATTTTCTTCCTCTTCAAGTCTGGAAATCGATATCGGGAAAAATAAAGGATCCGGTAATGGTTGGGACATTGAAATTTGCTGTTGGAATAACAATTTTCCCCATTTATTATTTGCTTCTGAGTTTTCTATCAGGATGGTTTTTTGGGGTTGGGTATGGGCTCGCTACACTTATATTACTTTCGCTGTCGCTACCCTATTATCGAAAGTAGTATTGCTATAATTTACAATTTTGTTTGCCATCCCTTTAAAAACAAATAAGTGAAAAGGGAGCACGGAATACCAATAAAGCCTGCCCAGGACTCCTTTCGGTCTGAAAGTAGCATTCTGTATCAAATAAGGTTGTTCATTGGATTTTTCAATTTTAAATTCCAGCCAAGCCTCGCCAGGCAATTTCATTTCAGCGAATAAGAGCAATCTTTTTTGTTTTTTATCAGCAAGTAAAACCCTCCAGAAATCTAGCGCATCACCCGGATGAATTTCTGAAGGATGTGTCCTTCCCCGTCGCAGTCCTACACCGCCAACCAATCGGTCCATCCATCCCCTGATCTTCCAAAGAACATTTCCATAGTACCAACCTCGCCTCCCACCGATTGACCAGATATTGTTTAATACCTGATCTTGATCGCACTCGTTGACAGGAATTTTTTTAACATCCAGAAAGCAGCCGTTTTTAGGTACCTGGATAAACTCAGAAAGGTTGCTGTCCATGTCACTCACCGCAAATGTATCTTTCCAACTGGAAACAATAAGGTTTTGCTCAATTTTCTCAAAAGCCTTTTTTACAGATTCCACATAGGAAATGGGCTGGATACCCAATATTTCCTCCAGTCCTTTTTTCTCGCACAATACCTCTACTTTCATGCTATCTACCAGGTTGACAGCCAGAAAATAGGAAACTCTTGTGACCAAAAATAGCCAGTAGGATGAAAGCCTTGGAGACATTACAGGTACGGTAATAATGTATCTTTTCAGGTCTCTGATTCTGGCAAACTCCGTTAGCATTTCCTTGTAAGTCATCACGTCAGGTCCACCGATATCAAAGGATTGATCATAGCAATCATCATTACCTAAAACTCCCTCGAGGAAACTGATGACATCCCTGATGGCAATAGGTTGTGACCTGGTTTTTAGCCATTTTGGAGCAATCATAACCGGCAATTTTTCGACAAGGTCCCGGATGATCTCGAAGGAGGCGCTCCCCGATCCCACGATTATGCCTGCTCTTAGTGTAGTAAATTTGTAAGGACCATTTGAAAGGATATCACCAACCAATTTTCGAGATTGAAGATGTCGTGAAAGATTATTGGAATTGATAATTCCTCCAAGATAAATCACCTGTTTGACACCTGCTTCAACAACAAACTTTTTGAAGTTGATAGCCGTAAATTGCTCGTCTTGCTCAAACTCCGATAGGGAAGATGACATGGAATGAATGAGATAATATGCAGCATCACAATTTGATGGGATGGATTTGAATTTCTTTGGATTCAGGAAATCTACTTCACATACCTCGATTTGTGATTCAAATTGTTCGATCGGTTGAAACCTCTTTTTATCACGAACACAACAGATGACATGATGCCCCTTTTTTAACAAGACAGGCAAGAGCCTCTTACCGATATATCCTGTAGCTCCCGTTAAAATTATCCGCATAAATTGACATTGGGTTGATGCTACTCATAAAACCCAAAAGTCCCATATATGTTTGATGGATAAATTTTAATTATCAGAATGTTGCCAGACGATTAGTACTGATTGAATTAAAGCTGATCAAAGATGTTTTTAATTGAAACTTCCTTTTCGATCTTGCTTTTTAAATCTGAAATTTTCACCCGCTCCTGCTCCATGGTATCCCTGTATCGGATGGTCACACTGTCATCATCCTTACTTTCATAATCCACAGCAATGCAAAATGGTGTTCCGATCAGATCCTGACGCGTGTATCTTTTTCCAATTGACCCGGAATCTTCGTAGATCAGATTAAGATCATATTTAAGATCATCGAATATTTTTCTACCGATTTCAGGCAGTCCATCCTTTTTCACCAAAGGCAAAATAGCAGCTTTCACCGGCGCCAAGGCAGGATGGAATTTAAGATAAGTTCGGGTCTTAACTTTTTCACCTTCACCAACTTCTTCTTCCTTGTATCCATTGCAAAGTAACATAAAGAATAAGCGGTCCGCTCCGGCTGATGTTTCGATTACAAAAGGAACATAGTTCTTATTGATCTCCGGATCGAAGTACTGCATTTTCTTTTTGGAGAGTTCCTGGTGATTGCCGAGGTCGAAGTCAGTACGTGAGTGGATTCCTTCGACTTCCTTAAATCCAAATGGGAATTTAAATTCAATATCCACCGCTGCATCCGCGTAGTGTGCGAGCTTGTCATGGTCGTGGAAACGAAGGTTTTCAGCGGGAATTCCCAAGGCCTGATGCCATTTCATACGGATGGCTTTCCAATGCTCATACCATTTCTTTTCTTCTCCAGGACGAATGAAAAACTGCATTTCCATTTGCTCAAATTCCCTCATTCTGAAGATAAACTGTCGTGCGACAATTTCATTTCTGAATGCCTTTCCAATTTGGGCGATTCCAAAGGGAACTTTCATCCTGGCGGTTTTCTGAACATTCAGGAAGTTGACAAAAATTCCCTGTGCCGTTTCAGGACGTAAATAGATCTTATTGGCATCTTCAGACACGGATCCAACTTCTGTAGAAAACATCAGGTTAAACTGGCGAACATCCGTCCAGTTTGCCGTGCCGGAAATAGGACATTTGATGCCATTATCAATGATCAATTGCTTAACGCCGGCGAGGTCTTCAGCGTCCAGCAATCTTCCCATTTCCTTCACAAGAGCTTGAGCTTCATCAGCTTTTCCATCAGCTTCAAGTTCTGCGGCTTTATCCTCAATCAGAACATCCGCCCGATACCTTTTTTTGGAATCTTTATTATCGATCATCGGGTCATTGAAGCTGTCTACGTGACCGGAAGCTTTCCAGGTGAGGGGATGCATAAATATGGCAGCGTCCAGGCCGACGACATTTTCATTCAGCTTGATCATGGCCTGCCACCAAAGGTCTTTCAGGTTTTTCTTTAACTCAGCGCCATAAGGGCCATAATCGTATACCGCCTGAAGTCCATCATAAATTTCACTTGACGGATACACAAAACCATACTCTTTGGCATGGGCAATAATATCTTTAATGGTAAAATCGATCTCGCTTTTCACTTTCATGTAAATTCTAAAAATTGAAGAGTATTCATTCAGGCTGCAAAGATATACAAAGCTTTATTAGGGACAAATGCAGTAACTCAGAAAGAATGGTTCAATCAGTATGGAAATTTATGGTGGTCTCTGGGTATCAGAAAAGTCCTTTAATAAGTAAAAAAGCAATTACTTAATTCTCATTTTATTTCTAATAAAAAGCCTTCGAAACATTACCTGACTTTATAAAAAACCGTTAGAGGATTTCATATGACGCTTGATTAAATGTTTTTGCGAATTGGTTTGGCATTGGCATTTTCCCCCACTTGCAAAGCTCTGATGGCAGAAGCTGTGCGCTTAAAAAATTTTTATCATTCCGAACTCATCATCATTCATATTGGTATAAAGAATTCAGAAAAGGAAACATTTCTTGACTCCCTGCTCGCCAAATGGGATTTAAAAGGAAACGATGTGACCATTATCTGGAAGCAAGGTGATCCTGCTAAAAACATCGTTAAGATCTGTAAAAAGGAGAATGTTGATTTATTAGTTTCTGGTGCGTTGAAACATGAAAGTCTCATTAATTATTATATAGGCTCGATTGCCAGGAAAATTTTAAGGAAAGCCCCCTGCTCTGTTTTAGTTTTGATAAAACCATCCGAAAACCCAAAAAAGATCAGGGATATTGTTATTGATGCGGAAGACACACCAGTGAAATCCAGGGTTATTAACGATGGGTTGATAATCGCAAAGACCGAAAAAACAAGAGTAGTTCACATGGTCAGAGAGATTAAATTATACGGCCTGGCGATGTCCATTTTGTCAGAAAATTCCGCTGATGAACATTCTGAGTTGAAGAAAAAACTGATTGCTCAGGAATTAAAAAAGGTAGAAAAATTTCTGGAGGATTATGATACCAGTGACCTTAAGATCAATATCAAGATCATTGCTGGAAAATCTGGCTATGAATTGAGGAAATTTACTAAGCATGTGTATGCTGACCTTCTCATCACAGGTGTTGTCAACAAAAGAATGCATTTTATTGATCGTCTTTTTCAGCACAACATCGAATATATTTTCGAGGACATTCCATGCAACTTATTGGTTATTAAATCCAAACCATCGCTGGAAAAATGAGTCATTCGGAAATAGTCAGCTTGTTTATTCAGCTATGCGTGCTTTTAACGGCGGGAAGAATAATGGCCGAAATTGCGCGAAGAATTAAACTACCCCCTGTGGTGGGAGAAATTTTGGCCGGTATTTTACTGGGACAAACCATTCTGGGAATGCTATTCCCTTCAGCTTTTGAATGGTTATTTCCTTCAGAAGGTGAATCGGCGTTGATTTTGGATGGGTTTGTTCATGTTTCTGTGGTTCTCTTGCTGTTCATCGCAGGTCTGGAAGTCGATCTGGGTATCGTTATTCAACAACGCAGGCAAGCTTTTTTGACAAGTTTTTTGGGGTTAATAGTGCCCTTTTTTCTCGGGTTCATTATTCCGTTTTCATTTCCGGAAATATTCGGATTTGAGGACCGTAATAAGCTCATCCTTTTCTCAATATTCATGGGTACGTCCATGTCCATCACAGCGCTACCTGTCATCGCACGGATACTCATGGATTTGAATATGCTTAGGTCAGGATTTGGAATGTTGATTATTTCATCAGCCATGATTAACGACCTGATCGGTTGGCTGATTTTTACAGTGGTTCTTAGCATGATGGGACAGGGAGGCGATGGAATGAGTTTAGCTAAAACCATCGGCTTGACCCTGGGTTTCACATTTTTTCTCCTTACAATCGGTAAAGCCCTTATCAATAAGGTACTTCCATGGATCAACCGTAAACTTGCCTGGCCGGGAGGTTTAATTTCTCTGACCATGGCCTTTTGTTTTCTGGCGGCGGCATTTACCGAAGGAATAGGGATTCATGCTATATTTGGAGCATTTATTGTTGGAGTGGCGCTAGGTGATTCCGAGCATTTTTCTGAGAAGGCAAAGGAAATAGTTCATCAGTTTGTAAACAATATCTTTAGTCCCCTTTTTTTTGTTTCAATTGGCCTTCAGGTAAACTTTATCGACAACTTCAATTTAGGAATTGTTCTTATTATTTTAATTATCGCTTTTACCGGAAAAATCTTTGGGGCAGGAATAGGAGCTAATTTTGCAGGATATAAATGGAACGAATCACTCGCAATTGGATTTGGAATGAATGCAAGAGGAGCAATGGAAATCATTCTTGGATTGGTAGCGCTCAAAGTGGGCTTGATAGATGAAGTGATTTTTGTTGCACTGGTTATCATGGCCTTGGTAACAAGCATTACCAGTGGATCGGCAATGAAATACTTTTTGCACAAAAATCGTCAATTACCAAAACCGCGGGAGAAATAGTCGATACAAAAAAGCCTGCATCCAAAGCATTCCTTCAGACACAGGCTTATTTCTGGTTTTTGACTAAATAATAAAGTTATTTTTCTTGCTCTTCAATTCTCAGAAGCTTGTGAACCTTCTCCTGAACAACAGGACTATACTGATATGCCAGCATGATTTCTTCATATTTTTCTACCTCCATCCCCGATTCTACAATTGCAGAGGAGACTTCACTTTCCATGTTTTGCTGGATCACCATTACTTTTTCAACAGCTTTGTCAAATTTGTCCAGGTCCCCATCGGGTACATTGATACTCTGCTCCTGATTTTGCTGCGAAGACATAATTTCATTAAATGTATTCACATCAAGGCCTTCATCTTCTATCGCATTAATCATCTTTCCCTGACTTTCCTGTTGAACTTTTGCAACTTCCTTGTTTACATCTATGAATTCCTTCAATTCTTTGTCGGAATAATCTTCTTTAACATTTTGTTGAGGAGAATCTGGTGATGAGCCCTGCTGAGCGATAAGGGAAAAACTGCACAGCATGATAAAGCCAAAGATCATTCCTGAGAGTTGTTTCATTTTTCGTGTTTTAACATTTTCATTTTTCATGGTTATTACGGTTTAGTTGTTTCAATAACACGATCTTGATGGTGAATTATTTCAGAGGGGGGTGAATAATGTTAAATAAATCTCTTTTGAATTCACTTATTCTCCATGGAATTCCTGAAAGAAGTGTCTTAAAGTGCTGATATGAGGATGCCAGGAATATAAATTTTCTTTTGAGTATCGTCATGGAATAGATTCTGTTTGTTCCGTTTCAAACATTCATTTCTTTACAAAAAAGCGTTATCCCGAAATTGTTTTCTTTTTTTGACTTTTGGCTATTAAGATTATCTTTACCTCAAACCAATTGTCTATGTATAAAAAAATCGGATTGGCACTGGCATTTTCTCCCCGGTGTAAGGCTATGTTGTCTGAGGCTTACAGGTTGAAAAAACTGTTTGATGCTGATCTGTATTGCATACATATCGGTCCCAAAGGTCGTGCTGAAGAGGAGTTCCTGGATGACGTCCTGGATAAGACAGGAATCAATCAGGATGAATTAATCATATTTTGGGAAGAAGGAAATCCGTTCAGGAAAATATCTGCAATCTGCAAACGGGAAAATATTGATTTATTGATTGCCGGGGCCCTGCAAAAAGAAAACTTATTTAATTTTTATATCGGGTCAATCGCCCGGAAAATTATCAGAAAAGCTTCTTGCTCGGTTTTGATGCTTATCAATCCATCTGAAGACCCCAAGTCATTTAAAAAAATAGTGATGAATGGTTCTGATGGGGCACAAGATCTGAAGACCATTCAAAAAGGAATAAAAGTTGCCCATCTTGACAATGCCCAACAGGCCTATGTTTTTAAAGACATACACGGCTACGGACTTTCACTTATGATGTCTACGGAAGAAAGTGAGGCAGAATTTACTGAAAGAAGGAGGGTGTTAATCCAACAGGAAATAGAAGAAACCAACGATTTATTAACCTCGATCGACACGTTCGATGTCAACATTAATATAAAGATTGCAGGTGGGAAGGAAGGGTATGAGTTAAAGAAATTTGTTCAAAAAATTCACGCTGATTTATTAGTTGTCAGGGCGCCCGAAAGAAAGCTGGGACTCTTTGACAGAATTTTTCCTCATTACCTGGAAGTAATCATGTCTGATCTTCCTTCAAACTTGTTAATTGATCATAATGTGACATCATGGAAAATCTGACTCATCATGACCTGATAACACTTCTTATCGAATTGGCTCTCATGTTATTGGCAGCCAGGTTATTGGGTGAATTAGCCAGAAAGCTCAATCAGCCCATGGTGATCGGTGAAATTATAGCAGGGGTATTACTTGGACCAACATTTTTTGGGTTTCTTTTCCCTGAATTGTTTCAGCAGATTTTTCCTGAAGGCGATAACACACATATAGCATTGGATGGAATAGTCCAGATAGCGGTGGTCCTTCTATTGTTTATTGCTGGGTTAGAGGTTGAATTGGAACTGGTATGGGAACAAGGTAAACGAGCGCTTTATACCAGCCTGCTTTCGCTACTCTTCCCCTTTATCATTGGATTTACATTCGTCTATTCTTTCCCGTCCGTATTTGATAGTGTACCTGAGGAAGAGTACCTGGTCTTTACATTGTTTTTAAGTACCGTGCTCTCCATCACAGCCTTACCGGTTATCGCCCGGGTTTTGATGGACCTGAACATGTTTAAATCCAAAATGGGAATGTTGATCATTGCATCTGCAATGGTCATTGATGTTTTGGGGTGGTTAATATTTGCTGTAATCCTCAACCTGATGGATACCAGTGATGTGGAAAAGATGAGCGTGAGCAAAACCATCTGGCTGACCCTGGCCTTTACAGGTGGTGTGCTTACGGTTGGAAAGTATTTAGTGGATAAAATTTTACCGTGGATCAATCGCAAATTTGCATGGCCTGGTGGGTTGCTTTCCATTTCAATGGTTCTATGTTTTTTGGCATCGGCTTTTACGGAATACATAGGTATACATGCCATCTTTGGCGCCTTTATCGTTGGCATAGCTTTGGGTGATTCGATTCATATGCCGGAACGAGCAAAGGAGATCGTCCATCAATTTGTCAATAATATCTTTGCTCCTCTGTTTTTCGTATCGATTGGATTGCGGGTCAATTTCTATGAGAATTTTAACATTACACTGATATTGTTCATCCTTGCTTTGGCGTTTCTTGGCAAAATTTCTGGTGGTTTCTTTGGTGCCAGGCTGGGCAAAATGAATGTCTATCAGTCGCTCGCCGTAGGATTTGGGATGAACACTCACGGTACGCTTGAAATTATTTTGGGAACGATAGCGCTGAGTGTGGGCTTGATCAATGAAGAGATCTTTGTTTCCATTGTCATCATGGTGATTATAACGATCCTCATTTCAGCGCCCTTAATGAAGTATTGCACAAATCTTCACAAGGATTTTAAGAAGCGGTACAAGGTCAAATTAGGAAAGAAAAAGGACAATGAGGGGTGATCTTGATACTTGCCAATTAAAGCATTATTCAGGAATGGCCAGAATGTCTATGGTTCCCTTCAATGGGATGTGTTTTTTGTAGTTGGAAAGGTTGATTTCTTTGCGATTGCTGCTATTGTATAGTTTATAATTCAAGTTATTGAAATATGCATCATAAAACTCAAAATTTACCCCTCGCTCTTCCATCACATACTGACCAATCTCAAAAATAATAGCAGGACGGAACTTTTTCAGACTGTTTTTTCCACCTGAGAAGACGTCAGGTTCATGTCCATCAGTATCGATTTTCACAAAATCTATTCGATCGATTTTTTCCCTTTCACAAAACTGATCAAGGGTTAAGCTACCGACTCCTTCTGTTGACATTGCGCTTCCTCCATGCACCGGATGTTCGTTTGCGTCCTGTGGACCACCTACCTTCCAGCTGGAATAGGCTACAATTTCATCATTTATTTTATCAGGGCTGGTCACAAAAGATTGAATAACTGTAATGGATTTAGCCCGCTTAGGGTTCAAGTCGAGATTTTTTTTCAACTTGGCCTGGGCGTAATGCGTTGGTTCGAAGGCATAAACCATTCCATTGGGAACCATTTCAGCAAACTGCAAAGCCATCACACCAATGTTGGCACCGACATCAATGATGATTCCTTCTTTAGGAATTTGGATGTATTTGTTTTTGGAGACATGAGATTGGAAATTTCCAAATAAAAAAAGAGAAAGATCCAGCCCTTCGCGTAGATCAACTTCATAGCGAATACCTCCTCTTTGGATGGTTCGAATGTCTTTTTTTACAAAGATTTTTGTAAAAAAGTACAGAATCTTTGCAATGAAGATCTTTATGCGGGTAAGCGGTAAATTTGATAGCAAACCCATCTGATCAATAAAATTTTATTTTTCTAGCTGCATAAGCAACCATTCTGAAAAGGAGGAACCCATGGGTAAATCGTGAAATGTTGGTATCACCGTAAATCCTTTCACGATAACGAATGGGTAAGTCAACAATTTTAAGGTTGAGCTTATAGGCGCCAAAGATGAGATCGAAATCCCCAAAAGGATCAAACTCACCAAAAAACTTGCGGTTTTTGATCAGCTTTTCGTAATCAGATTTGAAAATTACCTTCGTTCCGCAAAGTGTGTCTTTAATGGATTGTTCCAATAGCCAGGAAAAGACAATGCTAAAGAATTTGTTTCCGATTAAATTCAAAAACCGCATGGCACCCTTTTCCATTGGATATACTAAGCGACATCCATTAATGAATTCGCCCTTATGTCTCATAATCGCGTCATAAAAGGAGGGGAGATTTTCTGGGGGGACGGTGAGGTCTGCATCAAGTATCATAAGAATATCACCTTGGGCCAAATTAAATCCCTTTCTCACAGCATCTCCTTTACCTTTGCCCTCCTGTTGATCAAGTTTTATGTCAAAATCCGGATATTTGGCCGGGAGTTTTTGCATTTGTTCCCAGGTATCATCCGTAGAATTGCCCTCAATGAAAATTAATTCCTGGCGTTTCCCGAATTTTGGCATGCGTTTGATAGCGCTTTCAAGGTTCCCGCTTTCATTCCTGGCAGGGATCACAATGCTCACACTTTTTTCATCGTGTTTGTTGTATTCAGCTATAGGCCTAGCGAAAATGTATTGATTCAAACACAGTGAATTAATGATCGGTAGCCGGGCAATGTATTTATTAATAAGGGTACTGATCAATGGAATGTAAAGAGGGAAAAGCATGCGCTTTGTATCCCTGTAGCTGTCAAATCCAGCGAGGTACAAGAATGTCACAACATCGTGCCTTGTCAACCAATTCTGTTTCGGACTTTTCTTCTTCAATCCAAAAAGCTCTGCGATACCCAGCAAGGGTTCCCACAAAAAATTGTAGTAATTAATGATGATCCTTGTTTTCTCATGAGAGACTTTCTTGAGTTGCTCAAAAATGCTTAAGACATCTACAAAATAGCCCGTTACATGTGTCAGAATGATCGTATCAAAGGTCTTATTCAGGTGAATATTTTCTGCGTCCATCACATAAAATTCCATTTCCGGAAATTGCGATTTGGCAACTTCTATCATGCTTGGGCTAAAATCTATCCCTGTCTTTTCTTTTCCTTTGAATTTGGCTAACATTTCACCGGTAGCACAGCCAATTTCAAGGACAGTATCATCTTCGTGAATAAAGTAATTGCAATAGTGAACGATATCATTCCAAAAGTATTTATACCGTTTTCGGTATAGGGAGTGCCTGGACGCAAGCTTCTCAAAATGCTTGAAAAAAGAATCCCTCCTTTGGTATTTAATATCAAACTCCAACTCGTTACTCATGACATCTATTTCCTAATTCAACTTGTACAAAAATACCGGTTCCTGTTCACCAATTTTATGAACGAATTCAATTTTATCCGGATATGCTTCGTGAATAATTGACAAAAATCTTCTGACTGTATTGATGGTCCTTCCTGTGTTCCTGTTTGGGTCCAATCGCAGGCTGGCCATCATAACATGTGTGACCCCTGCGTCTTTTAATTGGTTGTATAATTCTTCAGGATTATCAGAGGGAACTCTCCATATACCGTAAAATTCCTTTCCTCCACTGTACAGAAATGCCATCCCTGGCTTCCTGCAACCGACGAGTGTACCTTCTGGCAAATTACTTGTGATCCACTTGCTCATACCGAAATAATTTATCCAGTCAGGAGTAAAACCATAGGTAGTTTCCCCTTTCAGATAGTGGCCAAGAGAATCAATGGTTTGGGGGAGTTTTTTAGCTGTCCGGATAAGATTGGCGGCAATAAACAATATAAAAATACCGGTAAAGAGCCATTTCAGCTTGGGGCTGTGATTATCGATGATATAATAAATGGAATACAAAAGATATACCAGGATTAATGGCGTATAGACCAGGATCAATCGTTCCTGGCTCCAGTATGTCTGTAAAACGATGAAGGTAATTCCACAAGATGCGATGAGGTAAATACCATTAAAAGTCCAGAATTCAGATTGTCTAAACAGAAGTATAAATCCTGTGAAAAGGATTACATAGATGAATAAAGTGATAAATCCGGATACTCCCGGTTTAATCTCACTGTTTAATCCATAGATTAATGTAAAATGACGTGAAAGGTATTCTTTAGAATTGATCACAACTCTATCTACATATCCTCCAAAGTCTTCCTTTCCTATGCTCTCGTCGTATGGGTGTTTCATCATCAGGGTATTTCCCTGGCTGGAAACCTGTCTGTCTTTTACTTCAAAAACGTAAGTTTTGATTCCTATAAATAATACCTGACATAGAATGAAAACAATTATTGTGTAAATCAGTGCCATCCATTTTAGTCTGACTACAAAAAACAGGGAAGTCCCGATTATTGCTGTTAATCCAATGTTTTTGGTAATGGCCATTAAAAATAGTGTGAAACCCAATAGTAAAAACCTTTTGTAATCCTCCTTCAGAGTGTATTTTTCCTTCCAGCCTGAAATGAAGCATTTTTCAAAAGAAAACAGGAATAAGCTCTGGATCATCAGGAAAAATGATTCAGTAAAAGTAGAGCTGGCAAAGTAAAGCATGGATGCGTTAATGGATAGAATGAATAATATTCCAACCATCAAAACAGGTGTTAGATGCTTTCTGAATGTTTGAAAGAAAAGCCAGAAATGTACTAACATGAAAATAATTGATGTGAATTTGATAAGTACCAGGTTTAAGCCAGTTACTGAAATCGTCAATCCCATGACAATAGGGTATAGAGGACCCTGGAATGTTGGAAATTTGCCATTATGGATGAATTGATAGGCTCTGTTTAAATATTCTGAATCGTCCCCCCCGATTGAAACTTTCGGGTCAAAGAAAAGCAGAGCCATTAAAAACAATAATCCAAAGCATATCCAGAAATAGAGATCTAATCTGGCCCCTAGTCTTTCATTTAGGCTTTGAAATATCGGAGTACTCTTTATGGCGTCAGTCTGGGCTTTCTTAGTCATTGGCTAAAAAAATTTAAGCAAATATATCATTTCCTTTCTTTTCAGGAACAGAGCATGGTAAACCT
This sequence comes from uncultured Cytophagales bacterium, assembly GCA_913057175.1. Taxonomy (GTDB): domain Bacteria; phylum Bacteroidota; class Bacteroidia; order Cytophagales; family Cyclobacteriaceae; genus CAJXNP01. The sequence goes on along the minus strand of CAJXNP010000008.1, from coordinate 220,662 downwards.
TAGGAATCTGTTATGTTACCAAATTGTTAACAAACAAAATATTTAATTCATTTTCCTTATTAACAGGTTACAATTATGCGATTCATTCATAAACAAAAGTAAGTTTTGGCCCGTTTTTACAAGTATTATATGTTAATTTAATTTTAATATCAGTTAACAATTTAGTAATATTGTGTAAGATAGTTCAGATGAAAAGAGGGGTTTACATATTGAGCATTTTACTTTTTATAGCGGTTTCGGCTATAGCTCAAAATAGTAATGCCATTCTTGCAAAAGCCATATCGGACTCACCTACCACTGTCAACGAATCAGAAAAAAACGGTTACAACTCATCGGAAATTGACATTTTTCTATCCACAGCCAGGGATAAATCTATTCCTGAATTGGAAGAGTATAAATCCAGTTTGTTGGAGTTTATTCAGAAAATGGCTGATAAAAATGTCAGGAATGAAAAGTATTTTTTGGAAAACCTGTTTTATAAGGTTCACAATAAGTATCTCAAGCACTACACCAATTATGTGACCTTTGATGAAATTTTCAATAAGGGTTATTACGATTGCGTTACGGGGACAGCACTTTATGCTTTGATTTTGAATGAACTAGGTTACGATTATTCCATTTATGAATCTGATTTTCATGTGCTAATGCTGGTAAAGATTCATAATGAAGAATTTTTGTTTGAGTCAACAGATTTTAATGCTGGTTTTATCGATGATCCGGATCAGATCAGAATCAGATTATCACAATATGAATCCATGAACATGGAGAAAAGCGATTCACACTATAATTATCAGATCAATAATAACCGGTTCATTTCAACGCGTCAGTTGGCTGGATTGCTTTATTTCAACCTCGCTGTTGAACAGTACAATGAACAGAATTTCACTTATGCGAATTTTTACCTGGAAAAGGCAGAACTGCTTTACCCTGGAAGCCGGATAAATGAATTGAAAGAACTCATCAATAAAATGGCTCGAGCAGAGCAATCTTTCAGCCTGAACAGGTAGATTCCTTTCCCAACATTTTTGTATGTTATTGTGTCCTTAAAATGGTTTTGTCGCATTGGCAAGATCAAAAAATCATTTAAGTTTATATTTTTAGGAAAATTGTCAGGGGTGAAAAAACTGCTTACGTTTTTATTTTTTTGCATGACTTGCCATTCGGTTTGGAGCCAGGGAATTTATTCTTTCGAAGAAAACAAGGGACAATGGGATAATGGTATTCTTTTCAGAGCTTCCATTCCAGGTGGATATTTGTTTGTAACAAAAAGCAGCCTGAGGTATCAATATTTTCACCCTGAAGACATTGTTAAGTTTTCACGCCATAAACACTCCTCTGATGGTGGTAGTAATCTCAGAATGAAAGAACCCGATAACTTAATTCGTGTACATGTGGTGGATGTGGAATTTAAAAACACTAATGGTTTTAAAAGCTTTGTTGCCAGCCAGCCGGAACCTTCCAAGATCAATTATTTCCTGGGGAATGATCCGGCAAAATGGGCCTCTGGTGTTGGGAAATTTGGAGAAATAGAGATTAGTAACATTTATGACAACATAGATTTGAGGCTTTATTCGCAAAACGAAAGTATCAAGTACGATCTTATTTTGCACCCTGGCTCAAAATTGTCAGACGTACAACTCGAATTCAATGGTGCTGACGAGGTGAGGGAGGTCGCAAATGAACTTGAGGTAATAACATCTATAGGTTCCAGTAAGGAATTAGCACCTTTTTCCTACCAAAACATAAAAGGAGAGAAGGAACAGGTAGCTTGTCAGTATCAATTAAAAGGAAATAAACTAATGTTCTCTTTACCTGAAGGATATGATAAAAGAGAGACCCTGGTGATTGACCCGGAGCTCATCTTTTCTACCTATTCGGGCAGTGTGGCTGACAATTGGGGATTCACGGCTACCTACGATGAGGCTGGTAATGTTTATTCAGGAGGGATTACGTTTGATTTTGGTTTTCCCGCCACAACCGGGGCCTATCAAATTACCTATGGGGGAAATACGGATGTCGGGATACTTAAATATGATTCCACAGGTCAGGATCTGCTTTTTGCTACATACATTGGTGGTTCGGAGGCAGATACACCAAACAGCATGATTGTCAATCATAAAGGGGAGCTGGTCATTTATGGGACCACTTCGTCATCTAATTTTCCTGTTTCAAATAGCGCTTATCAGAAGGATTTTAAAGGAGGCACACCAATGAGTGGATTGCCGGGTGAATTGGAGGTTCCGGTTGGAGGAGTTCCTTTTAACAATGGATCTGATATTTATCTTTTTAAACTGAGTGAGGATGGAAGTCAAATGGTTGCTTCGACTTATTTAGGTGGGCTGGAGAATGATGGGATTATGCTGAGGAATTTTGCTCTTACTAAAAATTACGGAGACCAATTTCGGGGAGAAGTAAACATTGACAAGGATGACAATATCTACATCGCGTCCTATACGAGCTCGGTCGATTTTCCAATTGTAAACGGGGTTCAAACCAGTTATGGTGGAGGGTCTCACGACGGTATCGTGGCAGTTTTTAATGAAGACCTTTCTTCATTGTTAAAAAGTACGTTTTTGGGAGGGAATGATATGGACGGTTTGTACAGTGTCAAGATTGATCCAAATGACAACATTGTAGTAGCTGGCGGTACGATTAGCAATGACTATCCTGTTACTAATAATGTTATTAAAAATACAAAGACCAATCCGCTTGATATTGACGGAGTGATCACAAAAATAAGATTGGATACTGACACAATAACTGCCAGTACTTTTCTTGGAACCAATGCCTATGATCAGACCTATTTTGTAGAAATCGATAGTTCAGGAAATGTTTATGTGTTGGGTCAGACACAGGGGCAATACCCTGTTACCAGCGGAGTTTATAGCAATCCCAATAGTGGTCAATTCATTCACAAGCTAAACAGCAAACTTGATTCGACCTACTTTTCAACTGTATTTGGTTCCGGAAATCCTTCCCCAAATATTCGCCCAACTGCATTTTTGGTTAATGAGTGTGAAAACTTGCTAATCAGTGGATGGGGCGGAGGAATTAATTCTGCAATTGACGGATTTGGGGCTTCAACCGGTTACGTTGGAGGGAATACACTCAACATGCCTCTGACTGATAATGCATTCCAGCGGCAAACAGATGGATCAGATTTCTATTTGATTGTGTTCCTTCAGGATGCAAAACAGTTGCTGTATGCAACTTATTTTGGTGGATTGACCTCCAGAGGGGACCATGTGGATGGTGGTACAAGCCGTTTTGACAACCGCGGTATTGTGTATCAATCAGTTTGTGCAGGATGTGGAGGTTTTGATGATTTCCCAACTACTCCTGGAGTCTGGTCCAATACAAATAACAGCCCAAACTGCAACAATGCTGTGTTTAAATTTGATGTCACGCAGCTAAAAGCCGACTTTACAACCAATTCATTTGAATTTGATCAGCCGGGGCTTAATCAGGGTTGCTGGCCATTAGAGGTGGTTTTTCTCAATCGAAGTATAGGCGGGATCACATTTGACTGGGATTTCGGTAATGGAGAAACCTCTCAGGAGTACGACAGTATTTACATTACTTATGAGGATCCGGGAATTTACGATGTTTCATTGACTGTAACGGATATTGCAACCTGTGTTCGGGAGGATATTGCCCGGGGGAGTATTTTAGTAAACGATCAGACATACAGCATTATGAATCCTCAGAAGATCTGTTTTGGGGATGAAATAAGGTTGACAGCCGGAGGAGGTACATCCTATCACTGGGAACCGGAAGGTTTTCTGGATGATCCCAATAGCAGAAATCCGATGGCCCAACCAGATACCACCACATGGTTTAAAGTTTGGGTAACCAATGGATTTGGCTGCGTTGGTGAAGATTCGGTGTTAATAACAGTTGTACCGGATTTTGAAGTGGATTTCGAGAGCAGAAAGGAGAATTCGTGCTTTGATTCTCCCGATATTCTATTCACTAATTTATCTGAAGGTGCCGACAATTATTCCTGGGACATGGGGAATGGTGATGAGCTGTCAGATGAAAATCTGAATTACAATTATCATGATACGGATACATTTTTAGTTGTTCTTAACGGCATCAGGGACATATGCCACAAATCAAAGGCTGTTCCTGTTTCTTCTATCGAGACGATCATTCCCAATATAATCACTCCAAACGGGGATGGTAAAAATGATTCTTTCCAAGTGTTGACGGATCAACAGGTTCACATGCAAATTTACAACCGATGGGGAGAGGGAGTATTTGAAAACGAGGATTATCGAAATGAATTCACGGGGGCTGGATTGTCAACCGGTATATATTATTATGAATTGGAATTTACTAGTGATGGTACATCATGTCGGGGCTGGTTACAAATTTTAAAATAAACGAAATTTAATTCCGTAAATTAGCTGAATAGTAGGTGATTAATTAATTGTAGGGAATGCATTGCTTTGAGCGAAAAAATTATTTGAAAACGGTTACACTTATCATTTTTAAAGTTCTGGTTTTTACATCATTATCCGTAAAAGCGGGACACTTTGCAATCATTGAACAAAACAACAAAAAGGGTCTGGTCAATGAGAAAGGAGAGATCATCATCCCAGCAGAGCACGATGACCTTGGCTGGAGCAAAGGTGAGTCAGAAGTGTTAAATCATGTAATTGGATTTAAGAAGGATGGAAAATGGGGACTTCTTAATACAAAAAATCAGAAAATCATACCTGCAGAATATTACGATCTGTATCCATACAATGATGAAAACCTGATTTGCTCGCGAAAAATCATGGGTGAATTAAATCCTGTTTACGGGATAATCTCCGTAAAGGGAAAAGTCATTCTTGATTTTGAATACGATCACCTGGAGAAAAGTGGCAACCGACTTATTATTGGAAGCAAAGAAAGAAATAACATTAAGTATGGTCTGATAGATGTGGAGGGAGAGGCCTTTTTGTCCATTAAGCACAAGAGAATCCAACCTCTGAATGGTCACCTGTATTCTGTATCGGATGATTTATATTCTTACAATCTCTACAATTCCCAGGGCAAAAAGGTGATCAGTGATACTTTTGACAGTATTGGTGTTTTCCATGGAAAATATGCCTCGGTGTACAAAAATGGTCACACGGGACTGATCGATGGGAATGGGATGCTCATCGTTCAGCCAAAATACAAGGAAATTAAGGTGGATGAAAATGGAGGTATTTCAGTCAAACCTTTTCCCAAATGGCAATTATTTGATCAAAACTATCAGCTACGAGCGATTTACAACTATGATAGGGTAAGCCCGTTTGAAAAGCTTGTTTTCAAGGTTAATACAGGAAAGGTCGAAGCACTGGTTAATGTAAATGATGAAAACCTGACACCGTTTAAAAATTTCAATTTTCTGCAGTTGGTTGACACACTGGTTTCCTACTCTTACAGAAACAAACAGGGGGTAATGAGCATTTATGGTCATCAGATAATTCCCGCCGAATATGATTCGGTTTACATTGATCATCCTCATATATTACTTTATACCAAAACCACCTCCAGAAAAGGATGGAAGCTGGCTGAAATTAATGGTGAAATCGTGAGCAATGAATCGTATGATAATATTCAGCGGTTGAACGAACTTCTTTTCAGAATAAAGAAAGGAAAGTACTGGGGTCTGATGAAAAAGGATGGAAGCGAGCATGTTCTCTGTAAATATGATTCCATTGAGGACTTTTTTGAAGGAAGACTGAGAGTCCACTTTTTCGGGGAAAATGGAATATTGGATGAAGAGGGTTCATGGATCATTTTGCCACAAAAGCAGGAGATTGATTTACTGCCCGGAAACAGATACCTGATCCGGTCGATCTATGGAAGCGAAGTCTCCAGTTTTGATGGAAATATCCTGTTCAAAACAGACTACTTTCTTTATACCCACGGAGAAAATTTCCTTGAAAAAAATCTTGATAAGGAATTTTCTGTTTTCAGAAATGATGGAAAAAGATTGTGTCCAACGGTTTATACAAATATTTCTGAGCTTCAGGAAGACAGCATTTACTTTGCCCGAAAAGAATCTGAAACTTCATTCATCACCAAAAACGGCCGAACACTTAACTACATGGATCCGAGATTTGAAGAGATCAGGCCGATGTCAGAGAGTTTTATTGGGGTTAAAATAGATGGAAAATATGGTTTCGTTGATCCGAATGGGGATCTAAGAATAGCCAATCGATACGAAGAGATCGGTGAGTTCAATAACGGGCTCGCACCGGTCCAGATAATGGGAAAATGGGGTTTTGTGGATAAAATTGAAAGAATCGTCATACAACCCAGGTACTCGGATGCTATCGGTTACGATAACGGAATTTTTGTAGTAGAGCAAGGTGACAAGTACGGGATTGTTGACAAAACAGGAAATATCATTGTGAGGGTCGAGTACGATAAGATTGAGAAAATGGAAAGTGGCTATTTCGAATGCCAAATGGGGGATAGGTTTGGTTTGATCAACCAGTATGGTCAGATCACGGTTCTGTCAAGATTTGAAACTCTTTCTGACCTGCAAAACGGCCTCCTGATTGTTTCAAGAAAGAATAAATATGGTTTAATAACAACGGAAGGGCTGGATGTAATGCCCATGATCTATGATGAGATTGTTTATGATCCCATCAACAATCTATATCTTGCTAAGACAAACTCTGAGTGGAGAAAGGTTAACTAACCGGACATTTTAGTTTGCAATTTCCTGGTTTCTGGTTTTGCCCTACAACTTACTAAAGTGGCTGGAAAAAGGGGTTATGAACTCTCCCAAAAGAACATTATAAGATCACCGAAATGATTTGGACCTAAGTTTTTATCCTCGATTCACAATGAACAGTGTCTCAATGCCCAGTTATTCGTGATATATTACGTATAACAAAGTCTCTCCAACTGCCTGAAGAGTCCTTTTATCAATAATGTCTATGTCGTCGAGATGTGTATGGTGATATTCCGGGAAATAAAAAGAATCTGAATGTGGATCATAATCTACTATGTTGATCATTGGGATTTTTGCAATTGTATTAACGAAAATGTGATCGTCCGTAATTCCCGGACTATTGGAACCGATAAAATAATCGCCGTAACCTAAATAACGGGCAGTTGTCCAGACGCTATTCACTACCTTTGGTGCAAACTGCATGGACCCCCCTTCACGATAAAATCGTGCATTTTTTGCACCCACCATATCCAGCAAGATTCCGTAATAAGCCGAATATTTAGCCTTGTGAGGATTTTTCGCCCAATATTGTGAGCCCAGGCACCACCATATTCTCAATTTTCCATCGATCATTTGAGGAGCATCTGCTTCCGAATGTGGGCCGTAGTCTTCTCCGTCGAACAGAACGAGATCTATGCCAACTTTTGGTAACTCATGGGCATGCAGCTTTCTGGCGATCTCCAACAAAACAGCTACCCCGCTTGCTCCGTCATTTGCTCCGTCAATAGGTTTAAATCGTTCGGTTGTATCTTTATCAGCAAACGGCCTGGTATCCCAGTGAGCAGCGAGTAAAACCCTTTTTTTAGCTTTAGGATTGTATGAGGCAATGATATTTCGCAGCTGCAGGGTTTTACCATCAAAAGACTTTTCTGTGAAATTTTGAACAAGGACATTCGCTCCATATGATTCAAACTTGTCGATCAAAAAATCACCACACAGTTTATGGGCAACACTATTTGGTACTCTGGGGCCAAATAACAATTGTTTTTCTATGAAGGAGTAGGCAGAATCACTTGAAAAGGAAGGAACTGTGACAGATTCTTTTTTCTTCAGGATCCTTTCACCTTCTACTGTCCTTGGTCCAGTATTGCAGGAAAAAATAAAAAAGATCAAAGATGTTGTATAAAAAAATCGTATAGCTGCTCTCATCATTCCTCGTACGCCCAGTCAATTTTATTTTTCATATCTTTCAGCACAATGCCCTGTCCTTTTAGGCTCGCCCTTATTTCATCAACTTTTTCATAGTTTTTGTGATCCTTTGCTTCTGAATATAACTTCATTAAGATGTCCAAAATGCCTTCGGAATTATTCAGTTTTTCTTCCTCCAAACCTAATACATCCTCAACAAACTCCTGGTAAAACCTGATCATTTTATCAAATACTTCCCGACCTAATTCAGCAGTCTTGAGATTATTGGTAGAAATAGAATTGATCTTTTTCAGCAAATTGAAAAGATGGCCAATGGCTAAAGCTGTGTTAAAATCGTCATTCATGGCATGAAAGCAGTTTTCCATGATCTGGTTAATCTGCTGAACGGCTTTTTCATTAACCTCCACATCTTCCTTCTGATAGGTTAACGATTTGGCAATTTTAAGTCCATTCATCAACTTCTTGTAACCCTTTGCTGCCGCTTTCAGCGCATCGTTAGAAAAATCCAATGTGCTGGCGTAGTGTGATTGAAGCATGAAAAAGCGAACGGTCATCGGGCTGTAAGCCTGGTCCAACAACTCATGCGTCCCTTCAAAAAGCTCGTGTGGTAGAAAAGAGTTTCCCAGCGATTTGCTCATTTTCTGCCCGTTTACAGTCAGCATATTGGAATGGATCCAGTATTTAACCGGATCTACACCATTAAAAGTTTTTGACTGGGCAATTTCGCACTCGTGATGAGGAAATTTCAGATCCATACCTCCTCCATGGATATCAAAAGTTTCTCCAAGGTATTTGGTACTCATCACGGAACACTCGAGATGCCAACCCGGGAATCCTTGCCCCCATGGAGAATTCCATCGCATGATATGTCCTCCGGCAGCTTTTTTCCAAAGGGCGAAATCGTATGGACTTCTCTTATCGTCCTGTGCATCCAAATCCCTGGTTCCGGATATCAAATCTTCCAGTACCCGACCGGAAAGGATGCCATAGTGACTATCCTTATTATATTTCTCTACATCAAAGTAGACTGATCCATTTGTCTGGTAGGCCATTCCACAATCAATCAGCTTTTTAATGGCATCTATCTGTTCAACAATGTGTCCGGTCGCGCTTGGTTCGATATCGGGATCGAGAATATTAAATTGGTGCATCACACTGTGGAAGTTGTTCGTGTATTTCTGAACAACCTCCATCGGTTCCAGGTTTTCCAGTTTTGCCTTTTTCCCTATTTTGTCTTCCCCATCATCCGCATCATCGACCAGGTGGCCGACATCCGTGATATTTCTGACGTACCTGACTTTGTATCCCAGGTATTGTAAATACCTGTAAATCACATCGAAACATAGGAAAGTACGGACATTTCCCAGGTGAACTTCGCTATATACCGTTGGACCGCACACATACATCCCGACATTGGGAGGATTGAGGGGCTCAAACACTTCCTTTTTCTTCGTAAGCGAATTTTGAATTCTAAGCTGTGACTGCATGCCGCAAATTTAGTAAAATACGATAGATTAAAATGAAATTTATTTTTCTAAACATAAAATGCATTTGTTCGGTATAAAACCTGGTTTCAAAAAGTCATCTAACATTTGAATCATTTTCTCATGTGGAGATTCAAGATTGCTTATCAATTTATTTTCCTATTATAAGGACATAAGGGAATAGGTCCATTGGTCAAATAAGAGATTGCTAACAAAGTGTTGTGCTGACTTCTGATAAATTCTTAAAAAACTCAATACTATTTGATTTGAATATTTATTTAGATAACTTTGCGGCAGCTTTTAAGCAATGTTCAGAGGGGGCAAAAGTCCCCTTTTTTCATACAAAAATTTGTGGAAGCAGTAAAGGAAATCATATTGAAAACTATCGGGAACAGAGAAGATCTATTTCTGGTAGATTTTAAGATAAGCGGGCATAGTGGTGCTCAAAAAATGATCGTTCTTTTAGATGGTGATAAAGGGATCAATATTGATGAATGTGCAGAAATTAGCAGGAAAATAGGTTCATCGATCGAAGAGCGGGATTTGATCAAAGGAAAGTATACTCTGGAAGTTTCTTCTCCGGGATTGGATCATCCATTATCATCCAAGCGACAGTATGTAAAAAACATTGGCAGGAAATTAAAAATAAAGACTAGTGGCGAATTGATAAAAGGAGAGCTTTTGAATGTCAGTGAAAACAGCATTGTATTAAAGAAGGAAAGTAAGGATAAAAAAAATAAAGATTACAGCGAGGTAGAAATACCTTTTGATGAAATTGAAAAAGCAAATGTTTTGGTATCATTTTAAACAACTACAATGGATAGTGGAAGTAATTTAATTGAGTCTTTCGCAGACTTTGCCAGACAGAAAAACATCGATCGTCCGACGATGATCAGAATTCTTGAAGATGTTTTCCGCACCATGATCAGAAGGAAATACAAGGTGGATGATAATTTTGATATTATCATTAACGCTGACAAAGGAGATTTGGAAATCTGGAGGTTCAGGGAAATTGTTGATGATAATTCCGAAGATATCTGGGATCATGATAAGATCAGCTTGTCTGAAGCAATTAAGATCGAGCCCGATTTTGAGATCGGAGAAGAAGTGGCAGAAGAAATTAAATTAGAGGATTTTGGACGTAGAGCGGTAATGACCGCCCGTCAGACACTTATTCAAAAAGTAAAAGACCTTGAGAAGGACAACTTATTCCACAAGTATAAAGACCTGGTAGGTGAGATCATTATAGGAGAAGTATATCAGCTTTTGAGTAAGGAGATCTTACTGATCGATGGCGAAGGCAATGAATTGATCCTGCCAAAGTCTGAGCAGATTCATAAAGATAAATTCCGAAAAGGAGATACCGTCAGGGCCATTGTTCATCGTGTGGAAATGGTGAATGGAAACCCCCGGATTGTACTATCCAGGACTTCTCCGAAGTTTTTGGAAAGGTTGTTTGAAAATGAAGTGCCGGAGGTATTTGACGGTTTGATTACGATTAAAAATGTAGTAAGAGAACCCGGAGAGCGTGCGAAAGTAGCTGTAGAATCTTACGACGATCGCATCGACCCTGTTGGTGCGTGTGTGGGTATGAAAGGCTCCAGGATCCACTCCATTGTACGTGAATTGCAAAATGAAAACATTGATGTGATCAATTTCACAGACAATGTTGAGCTATATATCGCCAGGGCTTTGAGTCCGGCAAAAATTACAAATATGACCATTGATTCGGAAAACAAAAGAGTTTCAGTGTTTCTGAAACCGGATCAGGTTTCTTTGGCAATTGGTAAAGGCGGATATAATATTAAGTTAGCCAGCAGGCTGGTTGGGTTTGAAATCGATGTATTCAGAGATCTCGAAGGTGTTGAGGTGGAAGAAGATGTGGATTTGGAAGAATTTGCAGATGAAATCGAAGACTGGATCATCGATGAATTCAAAAGGATTGGTTTAGACTCAGCCAAAAGTATTCTTGCCTTAAGTTTTGAAGAGCTCGCCAGGAGAACAGACCTGGAAGAGGAAACAATTGCTGAAGTTGTAAAAATATTAAACCAGGAATTTGAAAAATAATTAAAAGAAAGGCATCGATATTATGGCAGCAGTTATGAGACTTAGTCAGGTTTCCAGAAAATTCAACATCGGTAAGAATACCATATTGGATTTTCTGGAAGAAAAAGGCTACAAGGTAGAAGACAACCCGAATTTCAAGATTACTGAAGAGCAAATTCAATTGTTATCAAAGGAATTTGCCGATTCTGCTCATGACAAAGAGGAAGCTTCTGGCTTGCAAATAGGAACTAAATTATCAGGTAAGGTGGTGATCGATGCCGAAGATGAAGATAAAACCAATGAGCCTGATGATGAGGAGGAAATCCTGATTAAGAATGTTGCCACAGAAAAACTTTCTAAAGAAGAGGATGAGGAAATTGTAAAACCTGAATCTCATAAATTACAGGGTATAAAAGTAGTTGGAAAGATTGATCTTGACCAAAAGAAAGAAAAGCCGAAAGAGGAAATAAAGGAAGAGAAAAAGCCTGAAGTTGAAGAAAAGAAAGAAGCAGAAGTCGTAAAAGAGGAACCCAAGGCTGAGGAAGTAAAGGAGGAGAAAAAAGAAGAACAAGAAGCTCCAGAAGAAGAAGTGAAAGAAGAGAAGGAGAAAAAAACACCTTCAGAAGTTATTGAAGCAAAAGCTGAAACACTGAAGGGATTAAAGGTTGTCGGTAAAATTGATTTGCCTGAGAAAAAGGAAAAGAAGGAAGAAAAGCCAATAGCTTCTTCTGACAAGGAATCTTCTTCCGATAGCAAGAAAAAAAGACCGAGAAAGAGAATAAAAAGGGAATTTGCTGAAGGTCAGCGACGGGATAGGGATTCAAGACCCGATTCAGGAGAAGGAGGAGACAGAAGACGAAGACAACAAAAAGGAAGGGGAGGAAGAGCTCCTAAAAAGGAAGAACTATCTGATAAAGAAATCCAGGAACAAATTAAGGCAACACTTGCTAAGTTAAGTGGTGGCAAAGGAGGAGGAGCCAACAGGTCTAAGTATCGAAGGGAAAAACGATCGGCTGTCGCTGAAGCACACGAGGAAGAGCTACAGAAGCAAAAAGAAGAATCAAAAACCCTAAAAGTAACAGAGTTCATTTCAGCCAATGACCTGGCATCGATGATGAATGTCAATGTCAATGATGTCATTTCAACTTGTCTGAGCCTGGGAATGTTTGTATCCATCAATCAGCGATTGGATGCTGAGGCAATTACCTTCATCACGGATGAGTTTGGCTATAACGTTCAGTTTAAAAATGAGGAAGACGAAACGGATGTTATTGAAGAAGAAGATAAAGAAGAAGATCTATCGGAAAGAGCTCCAATTGTCACCATTATGGGGCACGTTGACCACGGTAAAACATCATTGCTGGACTACATCAGGAGTGCAAAAGTAACAGAAGGTGAAGCAGGAGGTATTACCCAGCACATTGGTGCTTATGATGTGATGACGGATAGTGGAAAGCGAATCGCCTTTTTGGATACACCAGGTCACGAAGCATTTACTGCCATGAGGGCACGCGGAGCGAAACTGACAGATATTGTTGTGATCGTTGTTGCCGCGGATGATGCAGTTATGCCTCAGACCAAAGAAGCAATCAATCACGCCCAGGTAGCAGATGTACCCATTATCATCGCAATCAACAAAGTGGACAAACCGAATGCTAATCCAGATAAGATCAAAGAGGAGTTAGCTAACATCAATATTTTGGTGGAAGATTGGGGAGGTAAATACCAATCTCAGGAAATTTCGGCCAAGTCAGGTCAGGGAATAGACGATTTGCTCGAGAAGATATTACTGGAGGCAGAACTCCTCGAACTGAAAGCCAATCCGGACAGGCCAGCCGTTGGTACTGTCGTGGAGGCTGAGCTGGACAAAGGTAGAGGATATGTAGCTACCGTCTTGATTCAGAATGGAACGCTGGAAATGGGAGATGTGATTTTAGCCGGAGCCCATTACGGTAGGGTGAAGGCTATGTTTGATCATAGAGGTAAAAAAGTGGAAAAAGCTGTTCCTTCGACGCCTGTGCTTGTTTTGGGTCTTGATGGTGCTCCACAGGCGGGTGATAAGATCAACGTAATGGAATCTGAGCGCGAAGCAAGAGAAATTGCTGTGAAGAGAGGACAGATCTTACGTGAACAAAACCTGCGAACGAAAAAGCATATTACGCTTGATGAAATTGGTCGAAGGTTAGCAATTGGTTCCTTTAAGGAACTCAACATCATTGTAAAAGGGGATGTGGATGGCTCGATTGAGGCATTGAGCGACTCATTGTTAAAATTATCAACCGCCGAGGTTCAGGTAAACATCATTCATAAAGCTGTTGGTCAGATTTCAGAATCAGACGTTCTGCTTGCGTCGGCTTCTGATGCCATCATCGTTGGTTTCCAGGTAAGGCCATCTGCTGCAGCCAGAAGAATTGCTGAAAATGAAGAAATTGAGATCCGGCTTTACTCAGTGATCTACGATGCGATCAATGAGATCAAGGATGCAATGGAAGGTTTGTTAGCTCCTGAAATTGAAGAAGTCATCCTTGGAAACGTTGAAGTAAGAGAAGTATTCAAAATATCCAAAATTGGTACAGTAGCCGGGTGCATGGTGACTGAAGGTTATATTAAACGTCAAAATGAGATCCGCTTAATTCGCGATGGTATTGTGGTTTACACGGGTGAAATTGCAGCTTTGAAGAGATTCAAGGAGGATGTCAATGAAGTGAAAAACGGTTTTGAGTGCGGTATCAGTATCAAGAACTTCAATGATGTCAAAGTGGGAGATATCATCGAGCCATTCGAACAGAGAGAAGTAAAGAGAAAACTTTAGCAAGAATTAAAAACATGGAATAAGGAGGGGAGCCTTAATTGTTTCCGGTTCCCTGTTATCAATTCACCCACCTCTTCTTTTTCTCGTAGCTTCCGATATGAACTCCGGAATAGTCCGGACCAAATTCGATGTATTTTTCCAGGGCGAACGTGGTAGAATGAAAGGCAATTTGGTCCCATGGAATTTCATCAATTGTGAATAATCTCACTTCCGAACTTTCAGGAGTAATGCTGAATTTAGGTTCTTTGAGCCTTCCGTAAAAATGAAGGTAAACCTGGTTGACATTTGGCAGGCTGAATACGGCATGAAGTTTTATGATATCTACTTCAGCTCTTGACTCTTCAAACGTTTCCCGCAACGCACCATCTTCCGCTTTTTCTCCGTTTTCCATAAATCCTGCCGGAAGGTTCCACAGTCCAAATCGCGGTTCGATATTTCTTTTGCAAATGAGGATCTTATCTTCCCAGGTTGCAAGACAGCCGACAATGATCCTTGGGTTTTGGTAATGAATGGTTTTGCAATTCCCGCAAATGAATCTTTTGTAGGTGTCGCCCTCAGGGACTTTGAAAACCAGTTGTTCTGATCCGCAATTGCTACAAAAATTCATTAGTATTGGACGACCTCCAGGGCTTCTTCGATGAATTCAAATGTGGAAAGTATTTCCGGCTTACCATCCACTACGGCTACATTGTGTTCAAAATGAGCCGATGGTCTGCCGTCCTGAGTCACAATCGTCCAGCCATCGCTTAACTGTTTGACTTTGTGGGTTCCCAGGTTGATCATGGGTTCAATGGCAAGAACAAGTCCTTCCTTTATAACCGGTCCGCGGCCTCTTTTGCCATAATTAGGAAGTTCAGGTGATTCGTGCAGGTTTTTCCCAACACCATGCCCAACCAACTCACGAACGACTCCGTAACCGTTCTTTTTTTCTGTATGGTATTGTATCGCAAAGCTGATGTCTCCGATCCTGTTTCCTTTTACTATTTGTTCAATTCCCAGGTAGAGACTTTCTTTTGTTACTTTCAAGAGTTTGAGAACTTCCGGTGCCACTTCTCCAACCGTGAAGGTATAGGCGTGATCTCCAAAAAAACCATTTTTCTTTACTCCGCAATCGATAGAAATGATATCACCTTCCAGTAAGGGTTTATCATTTGGGATACCATGGACGACCTGTTCATTCACAGAAGTACAGAGAGAATTTGGAAAGCCATTGTAACCTAAAAAGCCTGGTTCACCACCATGATCACGAATGAATGATTCGGCAAGTTGATCCAGATACAAACTCGTTACTCCGGGTTTTATTTCTGTTGCCAGCATGCCAAGAGCTTTGCTGACGATCTGTGCACTTTCCCTGATTAGTTCAATTTCTTCCCGTGTTTTGTAATATATCATTCTATCAATTTTGAAGTATGAACGGCAAAGTTAATAAGACTATTTTAAACGGGAGGACAGTTACGTGGTTTTCTTCACTTTTCTACCTCTCAGCCAGATCACAAATAAGGAGATTGCGCAAATGATCAAACCCATCGATTCCCGCGCTTCCTCTATCCCGGGCATCTTCATTTGCAGGGATTTAGACTCCTCTTCCAACTGCCACCAGTCCGATATTGAAGGGGGAAATAAGATGATCGCCCAGATGAATGCCAGCAGAGCGAAAAGCATGGTGCCGAGGGGAAAGAAAATATTACGAAATGCAAGGAAACAAATGGCAGCTGTTGACATGTAAATGAGAAACCATATAAAAGGATCAGGATCATTAAGTTGAACAATGGCAAACAAAACGAATAAAATTCCCAGAAAAAGAAAAAAGTATTTCACTTTTAAAAGTTCATTATTTCAAGTTTCAATTTAATTAAATTAACCGATTCCGTAATAGAAAAAGTTGAATGTATATTGGAATCAAATCAGATTTAATGCTTCTTAATAATGTGCGAATGATGATTAGATTTTATCTCCTTCTTTTTATTCTTCAAGTGTCGTTTTCATGCAATTCAAATAAAGTTGGTGGGCAGCAAGCATATGAATGTCTCTGCGATAGAATACCCTTAGCTATTGAAATTTTTGATAAAATAGATAGTGTTTTCGTAGAAAAGGGACTCGTCAATCGCTTGAATTCAAATAGCTACGCTGATGTATATTTTAAGCTGAGAACACACGAAATTAGAATAAATCCATATATGGTATGGCTTGAGAATTCAAATTCCTGGAACTTTTTTTCTCCTACAAATTATATTATTATTCGTGAATGCGTATTTGAGAAAGACTTTTCAGGTAGCAATAAGAAGGCTCTATATGAGAAAATACTTAAAATTCCATTCCCTTTAATTAGTGAAAAAGAAATTAAGGAAAAGGATTTGAAAGTATTAATAAAAGACATTGCCTCTGATAATTTAGATAGATTTTTCTACTACTATTTATGTTGGTACACAATCAATACAAACTTTGATTATAGGCCTTTTGAGGAATAGACAAACTCTTCAAATATTAAGATTAATTTTTACGACTAAACAGGAAAAGCAAAAGATAGGTTTAAGACATTCCCAGAGTTGGCTAAACTGCCTGATTTTAGGAAACTATTTAAAAGAACAAGTCAGATCGCAAAATTAGTAAATTATGTTTTTCAGAATTAATAAGTTAGGTTTGGTTTAATCGGGTATTTCATTCTTAATTTAAAGTGATGATTTGGGGAAAGAAGATTAGAGAGCCAAAATTAGATGATTTGTCAATACTAGAGAACAATATTATTGACTGTTTAATCGCAAATTTGCCAGATGTAAAAGCATGGAAAATTAAGCAGCAATTGTCTTATTTGAAGTTGATAAAAAGAATAGAGTATAAGAACACTAAAGCGACAGAACTTTATCCAAGGAAATTTGGTACTATTCCTGAAGAAGTCCTATTTCAAAGGAAAGATGAAGTAAAATTGGCTAGAATTAGTTTTTCTATTGGAAGTGAAAAGTATATAAGTGAAATACACATGGTTTTAGGTCAGCTTTTTGATTTAACAATTAAACCTCTACCAAGAAAAAATATTAGTATTAAAGAAGCGAAATTCGTAAAAACTGAAATTTTTGAAGAATGGCTCTAAGCAAGTTTTGTACAGTGTCGACTTTTACTTCCCATTCCCAGCTTCCTTCTTCCTACTCTCCACCTCCCTCTTCTTAATCTCCTTCAGAAACTTCGCATACCATTCTTTTCCGTACTTGCGAATCAAAGCGTCTTTCAGAAATTTATAGAGAGGAACTTTCAGCTGCTGGCCTAGGTTGCAGGCGGGGTTGCAGATGTCCCACCTATCGTAATTGATGGCGTCGTAGTCGTCATATTTGGTGATCCTGACGGGATAGAGATGGCAGCTTATAGGCTTTTTGAACTTGATTTTCTTGTCATTGAAAGCTTGTTCAAATGAACATTTTAAAACCCCGCGTTCATCGTAAATGGCGTAAGCACATTCTTTGCCATCGATTGTTGGTGTTGAGAACTCCTTGTCCTCGTCAAAAACGTATCTTCCCTGCTGTTGAATGGCCCTTTTTCCTTTTTCAGACAGGTAAGGTTCGACTTTATCATACACCTTGTCAATTTGCTTGAGTTCCTCATCCTGAAGCGGTGCCCCAAGATCTCCTTCCACACAGCATGCGCCCTTACATTTGTTTAAATCACAAACGAAGTAGTTTTCTGCAATATCATCGCTGATAATGGTGTTTTCTACTACAATCATATTTTTAGCGCGGGCAAGTTGAGCTGCAAATTTAATAATCATTCTGACGCCGTGGGGTTTTGAAGTTGAAAAAATCAAAAATCTGAATTATACCGTTTCTAATTTTTCTTATATGAAATCTTTTGACATGCATGTAAGGAAATGCCCCATTAATTAATTTTAAGATTCTCTCAGATTCACCCGTTCAAAACGATCTTAATTATTAACTTGCGGGTCGCATTTTTAAGATACAGAATGGATTACCTGGAAGGATTAAATGAACCGCAGCGAGAAGGAGTAGAGAATACAGAAGGACCTTGTATGATCATAGCAGGAGCAGGGTCGGGTAAGACAAGGGTGTTAACTTTCAGAATAGCATACTTAATTCAACAAAAAGGAGTCGATCCTTTTAACATTCTTGCCCTGACATTTACCAATAAGGCTGCAGGTGAGATGAGAGAACGAATTGAAAGTGTTGTAGGGCCAGATGCCAGGAATTTGTGGATGGGAACTTTCCACTCTGTTTTTGCCCGAATCCTGAGAAGTGAAGGAGAGAAAATTGGTTATCCGAGTAATTTCACAATTTACGACACAGACGACTCCAAATCGCTGATCAAAAATATTGTCAAGGAACAAGGGCTGGATGATAAGCTGTACAAACCCAATATTGTTTACAACAGAATATCCGCCGCTAAAAACCGCCTGATCTCCTGGCAGGAATACCTGAATAATCCCATTTACAAGGCTGATGACGAATCCTCCATGAGGCCGGAAATTGGCAGGTTGTATAAGATCTATTCGCAGAGATGTTTTCACGCCGGGGCGATGGATTTTGATGACCTTTTGTTCAATACCAATGTTTTGTTTCGCGATCATGTCGATGTGTTGAACAAATATCAACACCGGTTCAGATATGTGCTTGTCGATGAGTTCCAGGATACCAATATTTCACAGTATTTGATAACAAGAAAACTTTCCAACGTCAATCAGAATATTTGTGTGGTGGGTGACGATGCCCAAAGTATTTATGCTTTCCGCGGCGCTGATATCCAGAACATCCTGAATTTTGAAAAGGATTTTCCCGATCTGAAGGTGATCAAACTGGAACAGAATTATCGTTCCACCAAAGTAATTGTCAATGCAGCCAATTCAGTTATTGTTCATAACAAAGCCCAGCTTAAAAAAGCTGTCTGGACGGAAAACCACGACGGTGATCTTATTGAATTGTTGAAAGCAAATTCAGATAACGAAGAAGGAAAGCTGGTAGCATCCTCCATTTTTGAGGAGAAAATGAACAACCAGGTCAGTAATTCGGATGTCGCTGTTTTGTACCGGACAAACAGCCAGTCCAGGGCGATTGAAGAAGCACTGAGAAGGGTCAATATCAAATACAAAATCATCGGGGGATTATCTTTCTACCAGAGAAAAGAGATCAAGGATATTTTGTGCTATCTCAGGTTTGTTGTCAATCAGAACGATGAACAGGCCCTTCGACGCATCATCAATACTCCTAAGAGAGGAATTGGTCCGGGAAGTGTTGACAAGGTAATTGTTGCTGCCAGTGATGCAGGAGTTGGTCTCTGGCAAATTATCAGTAACGTCCATCGTTATTTGGATGGCAGGGGCGCTAACCTGATCGATGATTTTGCGACCATGATCAAAAGCTTTATGATTATGGTTGGGCAAAAAGATGCCTATGAAGCAGCTAATTACATTGCCAGACAATCAGGATTGTTGAAAGAGCTGTATGACGACAAAACCATCGAAGGCGTTAACCGTTATGAGAACGTCCAGGAATTGCTGAACGCGATTAAAGAATTTGTCGATAATCCTGAAATCGAAGATAAAAGCCTGGTAGCATTCTTGCAGGAAGTTTCGTTGATAACTTCCGTGGATGAAGACAAGGATGATGATCAGGACAAGGTAACGCTCATGACCATCCATATGGCGAAAGGCCTGGAGTTCAAAAATGTTTACCTGGTAGGAATGGAAGAGGATCTTTTCCCCTCACAAATGATGCTTAGCAGCCGTGCTGATCTTGAGGAGGAGAGGAGGTTGTTTTATGTGGCCATCACAAGAGCAAAAAATAAGCTTTTCCTTACCTATGCTACCACCAGATATCGTTTTGGCCGATTGAAGTCGTGCGAGCCCAGTCGGTTTTTGGAAGAAATAGAGCCAAGGTTTATTAAGGTAAACAGAAAGTATGGATCACCCGAACCGCAAATCAGGACTTCTCATTACACAAAAAACCTTGTTTCGGGATTAAAACAAAACCAGAAAGTAAATCAGGTCGCTAGTTATTCGCACAAAGTATCAGAGGATTTCAAACCCAGTGATACCACCGGATTGCAGGAAGGAATGAAGGTAGAGCATCCAAAATTTGGATACGGAAAAGTAGTAAAAATGGACATGGATGGTGCCAACAGGAAAGCCAAGGTTTTATTCGATAATTTTGGAGAAAAAACATTATTGCTTAGCTTTGCTAAACTTAGAATACACGAAAGTAACGGAACTGAATAACCATATCCTTTTTCTGTTATATAAATCCTAGTACATGAACGATTACAATACGCAAAGACCTACATTGATTCTGAAGGAATATGGTAGGAATATCCAGAAGCTGGTAGAGTTTGTCAATAAGACCGAAGACAAACAAAAGAGAAATGAATATGCGGAGATTCTGGTAGAGCTAATGAGACAGCTAAACCCCAATGTAAGAGATAATGAAAGTAGCCAGAAGCTTTGGGATGATATGTTTATCATGGCAGATTTTAATATAGACATTGATTCTCCCTTTCCTGTTCCGGAAAAAGAATTTTTGACAAAGAAACCCCATAAATTAAAGTATAAACCTTCTGAAGTAAAGTTTAAGCATTATGGACGAAACATTGAACTTCTGATAAAAAGGGCAATGGAGATTGAAGATCCCAAAGAACGTGAGGAAGCTACTATTTACATTGGCAGACTCATGAAGGGATTTCACCAGGTTTGGAATCGTGAAAATACGGATGAATCGACTATTATACACAACATAAAAAACCTTTCTTCAGGGGTGTTGGATCTTGACATTGCGATGGTGAAGGAAAATAACTTCTTTGAATCTACGATGGCGGAAGCAAAGGATCGAAACCGGGACAGCAGGGATGGAAGAGACAAAAGAGACAACAGAGGAAAAGGAAACAACAAAAGAAACAGGAACAACCAAAATAGAAGAAGAAGAAACTAATGGCATTCTTCAGAGTTAAGGGAGGCCATTCCCTTAAGGGTGAAATCATTCCGCAAGGAGCTAAAAATGAGGCCCTTCAAGTTATCTGCGCCACTTTACTTACAGAAGAGGAAGTAACGATCAATAACATTCCTGATATACGCGATGTCAACAAGCTTCTTGAGCTGATGTCGGAATTAGGCGTAACTATCCGAAAAAAGGGTAGTGGATCATTTCTCTTCAAAGCAGATAAAGTTGATATCAATTACCTGGAAACAAAAGGATTCAAAAATAAGGCAGCAGCTTTACGCGGATCCATTATGATCCTTGGCCCTCTCCTTGCCAGGTTTGGTAAAGCGAATGTTCCAAAACCAGGCGGTGACAAAATCGGAAGGCGAAGATTGGATACCCATTTCATTGGATTCGAAAAGCTTGGCGCCAGATTTCGTTACGATGACGATGATAAATATTATCATATCGATGCTTCCGGTTTGCATGGAGCTTATATGTTGCTGGATGAAGCTTCTGTGACAGGGACAGCTAATATTTTAATGGCAGCAGTTCTGGCAAATGGAAAAACTACAATCTACAACGCCGCCTGTGAGCCATACATTCAGCAGCTTTGCAAAATGCTGAATAAAATGGGTGCCAAAATTTCTGGCGTTGGATCCAATTTGTTGCAGATCGAAGGAGTGAAAAAGCTGAAGGGAACTGATCATACACTGTTGCCCGATATGATTGAAGTGGGAAGTTTCATCGGGCTTGCCGCTATGACCAAATCAGAAATCACCATAAAAAATGCCGGAATTGAACATTTAGGTATTATCCCTGATATCTTTGCAAGATTGGGGATCAACATGGATTTTGTCGGAGATGACATTTTTATTCCCCAACAGGACAATTATGAAATTGAGACATTCATTGATGGTTCCATCATGTCCATAGCTGATGCTCCCTGGCCGGGATTAACCCCTGACCTTTTAAGTGTATTTTTAGTAGTTGCCACGCAGGCCAAAGGCAATGTGCTGATCCATCAGAAAATGTTTGAAAGTCGGTTGTTTTTTGTCGATAAACTGATCGATATGGGTGCGCAAATTATATTATGTGATCCACACCGTGCGACGGTCATGGGCTTGGACAGAAAAGTCCCACTTCGTGGGATTAAAATGAGTTCACCTGATATCAGGGCTGGCGTAGCACTTCTCATCGCAGCGCTTTCCGCAAAGGGAACAAGCGAGATTCACAACATCGATCAGATAGACAGGGGATATCAACAAATAGATATCCGCCTCCGAAATCTCGGAGCGGATATCCAGAGAATTGATTAGGTTAGGTTGTATAGTTACTCAACATGACCGGCATGACGAGCATTAAAATATCTTCGTGATCACTTTTCTCTTTTGGTAAAAACAGGCCGGCACGATTTGGCTCTGATAATTTCACCTGGATTTCTTCACTATCGAGATTATTTAAAACTTCGATCAGAAATTTCGCATTAAAACCAATCTCAATATCTTCTCCATCATGCTCACAGCTCAGCCTTTCGTTGGCTTCATTTGAAAAATCCAGATCTTCCGCAGAGATCTGAAGTTCACTACCAGTAATTTTAACTCTTACCTGATTTGTTGTCTTATTGGCATAAATGGAAATACGTCGCAATGAACTTAACAATTCATCCCTGTTGATAAACATCATGTTGTCATTATTGGCAGGAATGACATTCTCGTAATCAGGAAATCTTTCGTCGATCAGACGACAGATCATTTTGATATTATTGAACCGGAAAAATGCATTTGCCATATTGAAATCGATCGATACATTGGTGTTTTCTGCAGGCAGTGTGATCTTTAAGAGATTTAGCGCTTTTCTTGGGATAATGATCGCATGGCTATCTTCCGAAGCGACATCTACCCTTCTGTATCGAACAAGTCTGTGACCGTCAGTTGCCACGAAAGTGGTATTGGTATCGCTTAAGTTCACATAAACGCCTGTCATAGCCGGACGCAATTCGTCATTGCTTGTTGAGAAGATGGTATTGTTAATGGCGCTTGCCAAGGCATCCGTAGAAATGTTCACTGAGAATCCATCGGATACTTCCGGGATCTTAGGAAAATCGGTAGCATTCTCACCAGCCAGCTTGTATCGTCCGTTGTCAGAACTGATTTCGATGGAATAAGTATCCTCATCGATCGAGAAAGTCACAGGTTGTTCGGGCAAATTTTTCAGCGTGTCCATCAGAATTTTTGCTGGTACGGCAATGTTTCCATTTTCCTTTGCTTCAACCTCCATTTCAATGATCATGGAAGTTTGGAGATCCGATGCAGTTACTGTGAGCGTACCGTCTTTTATTTCGAAAAGGAAATTTTCCAGGATTGGTACAACCGGATTTGTGGTGACAACACCATTTATATTGTTTAACTCTTTGAGTAGCGTTCCTGATGAAACAATGAACTTCATGCGTGTATTATTAAATTAATATATCTAAAAATATTACCACTAATAGCTTCAAGTTTAATATCCCAATTTGACCTTTTCTGCCCTGATTATACGGGAGAAAATGATTGTTCCGATAAAAAATGAACGTGGCAAAATAAAGAACGGTAAATTTAAAAATAAATATCAATTATAAATACCGATGAGCTTATTTTGCAGGAAGGATCAAAGATTAATCGTTTAAGTTTGTTACCGCTCCATATTTTAGGACTTTTTAACTGGATTTTTAATGGTTCAATTATACTTCTCTTGAAAATAGTGACTTAAACAATAGGAAGAAAGAAGCTTCTGGTTAGCGTTTTACGCTTTCACCCGAATTCCTTAACTTCCCGTGTTAGAGGCAAATTCAGCAAAATTTTTTAGAATGGATTTAATGGATAAAATCAACGAGGCAGTTTCCTATATTCAAAACATCTACTCACAAGAACCTCAGTTTGGAATTATTCTGGGTACTGGTTTGGGAGGGCTTGTCAAAGAATTAAATATAGACCAGGTTATCGAGTATGAAAAGATCCCGAATTTTCCCATATCAACTGTAGAAAGTCATCACGGCAGACTCCTTTTTGGTGAGCTCTCGGGTAAAAAGGTAGTTGTCATGCAGGGGAGACTCCATTACTACGAAGGTTACTCAGCACAGGAAATTACATTCCCGGTAAGGGTGATGAAAAAGTTGGGGATAAAAAAGCTTTTTATTTCAAATGCTTGTGGTGGTCTTGACCCAAAACATGAGATCAGCGACCTGATGATCCTGGAAGACCACATCAACCTGCAACCTGACAATCCTCTCAGGGGTTCAAACCTCAATGAAATGGGGCCGAGGTTTCCGGATATGTATGATCCCTACGATCCCGAAATGATCCAGCAGGCTTTGAAAATTGCTTTGGATAATGAAATCAAAATTCATAAAGGAATATATGCCAGTGTTCCGGGACCAAATCTCGAAACTCCGGCTGAATATAAATTCCTGAGAATTATTGGAGCAGATGCTGTGGGAATGTCAACCATTCCGGAAAACATTGTTGCCCGTCATATGGGCATTCCTGTTTTTGCGATATCAGTTATCACTGATTTGGGTGTAGTGGGCAAAATTCAACCAGTTACTATAGAAAAGGTGTTGGCTGCGGCAGATATTGCAGAACCTAAAATGACATTTATTTTTAAGGAATTGATCGCTTTGCAATAAATTGCGATGAAAATCTGAATTGGATAAAAAATAATAGTAGAATTCTTAATTCAGAATATTATTTTACAGAAATAATTATCTATATTTGCACTCCATTTTTGAAACCTGCCTGCATCCAAAATTATGGCGTAAGGCAAAAAGCTGAAAGAAATGAGCGAATTGATAAAAATTGTCGAAAAAGAATACCAGGAAACCAGATCAAAATATCCGGATTTTAATCCTGGTGATACAGTGGTAGTTGCTTATAACATTAAAGAAGGAAATAAAGAAAGGATCCAAAACTTTCAGGGTACCGTTATCCAGAGAAAGAACAAAGGATCAAATGGTGAATCATTTACGGTTAGAAAGGTTTCCAGCGGAGTGGGTGTTGAAAGGGTTTTCCCGATTTTATCACCAAATATTGAATCCATCCAGGTTTTAAGAAGAGGTAAGGTTAGAAGATCTAAGCTGTTCTACCTGAGAGGTCGTCAGGGTAAATCTGCAAGAATTAAAGAAAAATTGAAATAAAGATCCAAAAGATATTACAAAGGCCAATCTCTCAAAAGGGGTTGGCCTTTTTTGTATAATTTTATCTGATGTTTACCACACACATGCAAACGGTACAGTTTTATAAATACCAGGGAACAGGCAATGATTTTATCATGATCGATGATCGGGAGGAAAAATTCGATCTGGAAGCGCATGATCTAATCAAAGGGTTATGCGACAGAAAATTTGGTATTGGAGCAGATGGATTGATCTTGATTCGCGAACATCAATATGCCGATTTTGAAATGGTGTATTACAATGCGGATGGATATCAAACAAGTTTATGTGGAAATGGTAGCAGATGCGCGGTTCATTTTGCCGGATTTTTGGGGATGGTTTCAAATGACTGTTCTTTTCAAACTATTGAGGGCATCTTACAAGCTAAATTGGAAGGTGATCAGGTCGAGATCAATATGCCAGATGTTAGTAGTGTAGATCAGACAAACGAAGATTACTTTCTCCATACCGGTTCACCACATTATGTTCGATTTGTGAATCAGGTGGAAGACTATGATGTCTATGAAAATGGCCGCAAAATTCGTTATAGTGATCTTTACAAAAAGGAAGGGATAAACGTCAATTTTGTTGAATCGCTGGGTAATGGGAAAATTTTTGTCCGAACGTACGAACGGGGCGTGGAAGATGAAACATACTCCTGCGGAACGGGCGTGACGGCTGCGGCTATCGCTTACGGGCGTCTGAATGGATTGAATAATATCCAGATCAAAACGCTTGGTGGCGATTTGAATGTGAATTTCCAACCCAAAGATGGGACTGGCTTCTGCAATGTTCATTTAAAAGGACCTGCTAAAATGGTCTTCAAAGGTGAAATCGAAATCTCAAACTAAATCTGAAAAGGCAAGTTTCCGTCAAGCCGAAATCGCCGATGTCCATGATATTCTGGACATGATGAAAGAGTTTTATGAGATTGATCAATACCTTTTCGATAAAAAGCTATCCGCTGAAAATCTCTATATTTTTCTTCAAAATGGCGACCTTGGCAGGCTTTGGATGATCCAACTACAAAATGAAACCGTTGGTTACGTAGTCCTGACATTTGGTTTTAGCTTCGAATATGGTGGAAGAGATGCATTTATCGATGAATTGTTCATCAAAAAACCATTTAGAAATCAGGGGATCGGAGATTCTTCCATAAAATTAGTTTTGGAAGAGGCCAAATCACTTGACATTAAAGCCGTTCACCTGGAAGTTGAAAGCCACAATGAAGGAGGGATCAAGTTGTATACAAAACATAGCTTTGGAGGAAATAACCGAAAGCTTTTGACACATCGCATTTCCTGATCAGGATGCTTTGAGCTTCTGGATGCCCCTGTATTTGTAAACCTTTAGATCGAAATGGTGTTCAATGAAATATTTCATCCGATTACCTGCTAAAAATGCGACCCGGTCTTTGGGATGAAAAACTGAAATTTCCAGCACCGCTTTCAGAAAATGGAAATTATAACAGTAGTTGTGAATGGATTTTTTGAAATAATCGATCCACTCCTTAAGATACTTTTCTTCGTGGCTGCTGCCATCAAAAATGAACTCCAATTGAACCTCGCCATATTGATAGCGGTAGATTGCCGCCAAATCGTAATAAAACTCAAATAAGGGTTCCAGTGGATAGTCATCTGTATCCTGGACCTTTAAAATAGTCGGGTCAATCAGGCCCAGAGGATTGTGAACCTTTAAATAGAATTCTTTGACATGTTCAATCAGGAAAATGAGGAGCGTGTCACGATTAAATTCCTGAACGTCTTTGAGGATATAATTTTTATCAGTTGGAAATAATTTTCTCTCCATTCATCAAAAGGTTGGACAAAGATAGTTTTCTTTTCGAAATTTCCTCTAATTAATTCCTTTTCAGAAGCTTAAAGATGCTTTAGTTTCTCCTCGAGCGCCTGGATCTTCTGCTGAGCATCAGCATGTTTTTGCTTTTCCTTTTCAACAACATCCGCCGGGGCATTATTAACAAATCGCTCATTACCCAGCTTTTTCTCAACACTTACCAGGAATCCTTTTAAATATTCAAGCTCTTTTTGAACTTCTTCCACTTCCTTTTCCGTATCGATTTTTCCATCAAGTGTGATGAAACATTCATCCGTACCGACATGGAAGCCGGTAATTCCTTTCATAGGTTCGTCAATAAAGATCATTTCTTCCACATTGCCGAGTTTTTGAATAATGGCATTGAAATCTTTATACAATTCAGGTTTTTCGGATTTGATATGGATGGATAGCGCTTCTTTTGGAGAGATTTGTTTGGAATTCCGGAAATTGCGAAGGTTAGTCACCAATTCAAAAGCTTTTTCACCTTCCAGAATTAATGTTTTGTTGTATCGATCGGAGGTTGGCCAGTCACTCACCATGATGTAATCACCTTCAGCTCTTTTCTGGATTGCCTGGAAGATCTCCTCCGTAATGAACGGCATGAATGGATGGAGCAATTTCATGAGTTGTTCCAAAAATTGAATCGTTTGATCCAAGGTATTTTGATCAATCCCTTCACCGAAAGGCGGTTTAATCATTTCCAGATACCAGCTACAGAAGTCATCCCATATCAGTTTGTATGTGGACATCAATGCATCGGAAATCCGGTATTTTGAGAAATGATCTTCCACTTCTTCCAATGCAGCATTCAACCGGGCATGGAACCACTCAAAAGCTTTTTGATTTTCGCTGCCATCTTTTTGGTTGTCAATTTGCCACCCTTTTACCAACCGGAAGGCATTCCAGATCTTGTTGGCAAAGTTTCTACCCTGCTCACAAAGTTTCTCATCAAAGAGCAAATCATTGCCTGCGGGTGAGCTAAACAACATGCCTGTTCGCACTCCGTCAGCGCCGTATTGAGAAATGAGATCCAGTGGATCCGGGCTATTGCCTAAAGATTTGGACATTTTTCTTCTCAGCTTATCGCGAACGATACCTGTCAGGTAAACATTGCTGAATGGAAATGTCCTCCTGTATTCATACCCTGCAATGATCATCCTTGCTACCCAGAAAAACAAAATTTCCGGAGCAGTGACAAGGTCGTTGGTCGGATAGTAATATTTGATGTCTTCGTTATCAGGCTCTTCGATACCATTGAATACTTCAATCGGCCATAGCCACGAGGATGCCCAGGTGTCGAGCACATCCTCTTCCTGTTTCAGATCTTTTTCACCTAGTAAATCATTGCTAGTTTTTTTTCTTGCGAGTTTTATCGCTTTCTCAAGTGATTCAGCAACGACATAATCATCTTCACCTTCACCATAAAAATATGCCGGGATGCGATGTCCCCACCAAAGTTGTCGGGATATACACCAGTCGATCACATTTTCCATCCAGTACTTATAGGTATTGACAAACTTAGCCGGATGTAATTTCACATCGCCGTTTACAACAGCTTGCAGGGCAGGCTGGGAGATTTCCTTCATCTTAAGGAACCACTGCAATGAAAGACGCGGTTCAATTACAACGTCTGTTCGCTCGCTATACCCAACCTTATTGGTATAATTTTCTTCCTTTACCAGGTATCCTTCATCAGCTAAGTCGCGGGCTATTTTTTTCCTCACGACAAAACGATCCTCACCAATATACCGTTGGGCGGCTTCATTGAGCGTTCCGTCCGGGTTAAGGATATCTACGGTTTCCAGGTTATGTTTCTGTCCGATGACATAGTCATTTTCATCGTGAGCAGGAGTGATCTTTAAACATCCTGTTCCAAATTCCATATCTACATATTCATCGAAAATGACAGGTATGGACCGGTTGATGAATGGAACCAACACTCTTTTTCCCTTAAGGTGCTGATATCTTTTGTCCTTCGGATTGACACAAACTGCTGTGTCGCCAAGGATGGTCTCCGGCCGGGTAGTGGCTATTTCGACGTATTCATCCTCCGTTCCTTCTATTTTATATCTTACCTGGTAGAGCTTCGACTGGACTTCCCGGTAAATTACTTCTTCGTTTGATAACGCTGTTTGCGCTTGCGGATCCCAGTTGACCATGCGATAACCGCGATAGATATAGCCTTTATTGTAGAGATCGATAAAAACCTTAATCACAGCTTTGTAATATCCCGGATCCATGGTGAAGTGGGTTCGATCCCAATCGCAAGAAGCTCCTAATTTCTTTAATTGCTCGAGGATAATTCCTCCATGTTTTTCCTTCCATTCCCATGCATATTCCATGAATTTTTCTCGAGTGATGTCTCTTTTATAGATCCCCTTTTCCCTGAGAAAATTCACAACTTTTGCCTCTGTGGCGATGGAGGCATGGTCTGTTCCCGGCACCCAACACGCCTCGTATCCCTGCATTCTTTTTCGACGGATCAACACATCCTGAATGGTGTTGTTCAACATGTGGCCCATGTGCAACACACCCGTCACATTGGGTGGTGGAATGACGATGGTGTAGGGCTCTTTATCCGGATTTGGAGTTGAGTGAAATAATTTTTTCTCCATCCACTGTTGGTACCATTTATCTTCTACTTCTGCCGGATTATACTTCGTCGAAAGTTCCATTCAATAAAAATTACTGCTTTTAAAATGAGGTGCAAAATTAGTTAAAAAATGAAAGGCAGAAGGATATTTCTACAAAAATTCAAGGCAGTTCGAAACCGGAATGATTCGAAGAATGTTTTGAGCAAGATCCTTAGCAAACTATGCCTTCAAAAACCCAATACTCAAATCAATCACCTCCTTAAAATCATCGGGAATGAAATTTTCTGACCATGGCTCTGTCGCTCCAAAGGTATGATTGGCCCCATCAATAATTTTTGTTTGGATGGTTTCATTCCATACTTTGAATTGCTTAATCCCTTCGACAGAAACTGTTTCATCTTCTGTGCCGTGTATGGCAAGCATCGGGATTTTTAAATTCCTGATAGCTTTTGGCACCTCCAGTCGATCTTTATTTTTCTGGTAATTTTCGACAATCTGGTAATGGAGTGGCATTTGCTGGTTCGTCCGGCTATTCTGAATGTAAATTGTACCTAGCTTTTTCCACATTTCCAGCTCTTCGGGCGTATGCCAGATCTCCAGGTTATTCACTCCTGCCCACGTAACAATCTTTTTCACCCGTGCATCTTCATTGGCTTTCAATATGATGGACGCACCTCCTCTCGAATGTCCAATCAAATAAAGCTTGTTTAAATCCAGGTTTGACGGTTCGATGGGAAGTTGATTTTTAAAAAGGGCATCCAGCAAAACCTTGGTGTCATCGAGCTCCTTCGCAAAATTATTATTTCCAAAAGCATCCAGGTCAGCAAATTGGGCAGGTTGTTCAAGGGTTGTCCCGTTGAAAGAGAAATTCATTTTGATAAAAACAAATCCATTTCTGGCAAATTCCTGTGCAATCAGATGAAAAGGCCCCCAATCTTTATATCCTTTAAAACCATGATTAAAGACAACCAAGGGCTTAGGTTTTCCATCATTGACAAATGTTGCATCAGCCAAAAAAGGCCGGTTTTCATGTGTGGATGCAAGCTGAAACTGAATATTCTTCATATCTCTCAAATAATCACCAAAAATAAGATTGATTGATAAACTTTACTTATGAACATTTAGATATTATACTTGTAGTCAATTTTTTAATATGCCCCTCAATTTAAAAGATATACAGGCACCTATTTCATCTGAAATGAAGGAATTTGAGTCCAAGTTCCGCGATTCTATGAAAAGCAAGGTTTTGCTTTTGGATAAGATCATGTCCTACATAGTGAAGCGTAAAGGCAAACAGATGCGTCCGATGTTTGTTTTTTTAAGCGCTGGAATAGCAGGAGGTATTAACGAATCAACTCATCGGGGTGCGGCGTTGATCGAACTATTACACACGGCAACGCTTGTACATGATGATGTTGTAGATGATGCCAATTATCGCAGGGGTTTTTTTTCTATCAATGCATTATGGAAAAATAAAATAGCAGTATTGGTTGGGGATTATTTACTTTCCAGAGGCCTTTTACTATCGATGGATCACCAGGATTTTCATTTACTTCGCATTGTCAGTAATGCCGTGAGGGAAATGAGCGAAGGGGAATTGCTACAGATGGAAAAAGCCCGAAAGCTCGATATTAACGAAGAGGTGTATTACGACATCATCCGTCAAAAGACTGCTTCGCTAATTGCCTCATGTTGTGCAGTTGGAGCGGCGTCGGCTGGTCAGGAGAATGGTACCATAGAAAAAATGAGGGAATTCGGAGAAAAAGTTGGGATGGCATTTCAGATAAAAGACGATTTGTTTGACTATGGAACAAGTGAAATTGGCAAGCCTCTAGGTATCGATATCAAGGAAAAGAAAATGACACTTCCTCTGATCTATGCATTGAATCAGGCTGGTTGGCTGGAGAAGAAATCGATCATTAATAAAATCAAAAACAATAGCTCAAAGACTAAAGTGGTCAATGAGATCATTGAGTTTGTAAAAAATTCCGGTGGAATTGAGTATGCTAACGA
Organism: uncultured Cytophagales bacterium; assembly: GCA_913057175.1. Lineage (GTDB taxonomy): Bacteria > Bacteroidota > Bacteroidia > Cytophagales > Cyclobacteriaceae > CAJXNP01. The sequence goes on along the minus strand of CAJXNP010000008.1, from coordinate 188,904 downwards.
GGTCATGCAACAATATTACAATGAAGCCACAGACATCATCAACTCTTTTGAGGATTCTACCTATAAAACTTCTTTACTCGAATTAGTTCAATTTACAATCGAAAGAGAAAAATAGAGGAATCAGCCCACTAGGTCATCAACCGTTTGATTGAACTCCCTGATGAATTCCTGGTAATGCTTTCCCGTACCGGGACCGGAAAAGCCTGTGTGAACTTTCACCACTTCCCTATCCTTATTAATGAAAATAGTGGTAGGGTAAGAGCTGAAGTTTTCCAGCATAGGGAGCGCTTTTTCAACACTTTCACTTCCCTGTTTTCCGCCGAAAACAATTTCATAGCCCACATCATAGCGATCTTTCATGATTTTTATCCGCGAAGCTCCATAATCAAAATCAGCTTTTCGTTCGAACGCAACACCAATTATTTCAACATTGCGATGATTGTTTTCCCTGTACCAATCTGATAAAAAAGCGGTTTCATCCATGCAATTTGCACACCATGATCCGAGGATCTGTATGATGACCGCCTTGTTCTGGTAAGCTTCGTCCGAAAGCGAAATAGTATCTCCATACTCATTGACAAAGGAAAGATCGGCAACATTTCCTTCGTCAGTTACCGATGCTAAATCGTATGGATCGGCAAGAGTCGCATTTTCATTTTTAAATGCCTTCCAGGTGAGATAACCTGTCTTGCCAGACCAGTATTCTCCTGATAGGGTATCGCCTTCTTCAAGCTTTGCATTAAATAAATATGCATGCTCCCCATCAAAGGTGCTAACCTGAAAACCTTTTTGTGTAAGGGAGCCTTCCAGAAAACGGTAATCGCCTGAATTGGTGAGAAACGAACCGGTTAAAATGTCACCGTTTTGCTCGAATTCGCCGATAGCAGGGTAGCTTCTCGCATCTCTGAAAAACTGAACCTGCCACCTTCCTGAAAAATTGAATTCGATGGGTTCTTCAGGTATTTCAAATCGACTTGCATCCGTTAATTTAGCCTGAAATGGAAGTTTGTAATCATCTGCATAATTTTTTATCCAATAACCATGCAATTCTTTATTGCTGATTTTTGCAACAATTTTTGTATCAAAAATGTGCATGGGCAAAACCAATGAGTCATTCTTTACATTAAATTTATCGAGAACTATATCCTCAGAACCGTTCTTAATGACAAATTCAATATCTCCCTTTGGGCTTTGTCTGGAAATTAGGTAAAAGGGCAGTTCATTTCCACCATTTATTTCGATTGACGCTCTCCAGTTGCCCAACGGTAAACTGGTCTCACTTCCCTCTTTCTTCTCCCCGCCACAATTCATTAAAAAAACAGTCAGAAAGAAGAGAACTGCTATGTCTCTCAACTTGTCAATTTTGTGTTTTATCATCCCGATCATTTTTGATTTGCCAAAGAAAAAGGCATTCATTCATTAAAAGAAATTTTTCAGCCTTTTGTTTCAAAAATCAACTATAAGCTGGATTGGCTTTGGCAATCTGGAAGACCAATAAAGTCTTTTTGGAGGAAAGTGGGAAAGATGGCGAAAAAATGTAATAAAATATGGAAAAAAGTGTTGTAATGTGGGAGAAAGTGGTTGGAATTGTTTATTTTGTCCATATCTTTGTAAGATTAGAAAAGTAGTTTCCATAACAGCATGTCATTATTTACAGGAGAATATGAATGTAAACTCGATGCCAAAGGGCGCATGGTATTGCCGGCCAAGATCAAGGTCAGGTTACCGGAGTCATCTGGTAATCAGGTGGTTGTCATGCAGGGAATAGAGCCATGTTTAGTGCTTTATTCGGTTGTGGAATACAAAAAAATATACTCCCGTATAGCCTCGCTTAACGAATTCAATCCTGAGTTCAGACAGCTGCAGAGAAATTTTTTTAGAAGGGTATCGGAAATAGATCTGGACAGTGCCGGTCGGCTGTTATTGCCAAAATCCATGATCAAGTATGCAAACCTTGAAAAGGAAGTGGTTTTGGTAGGAATGGGCAACAGGGTAGAAATCTGGAATACGGGTCAGTACGAAGATTATCTGATAAACGATAATAATAAGTTCTCTGAATTAGCACAAAAACACCTTAACGAATAAGATGTATGTCGTCTTACCATCGTCCAGTGTTATTGCGAGAGTCCATTGAGGCTTTGAATATTAAGCCTAATGGAATTTATGTGGATCTGACTTTTGGCGGAGGTGGCCATTCAATGGCGATCCTTGAACATTTAAAGGAAGGGAAGCTCATCGCTTTTGATCAGGATCCGGATGCCGAGCAGAATGCACTGAGAGTAACAAGTAAGTCGTTTCAATTCGTAAAGGCCAATTTCAGGTTTTTTAATAAATATCTGAAAATGATGAAGGTCGCAAGTGTGGATGGGGTATTGGCCGATTTGGGGATTTCATCTCACCAGATAAACAAAGCCGAAAGAGGTTTTTCCACACGGTTTGATGCCGAGTTGGATATGAGAATGGACCAAAAGGGGACATTGACAGCCAGAAAGATCATTCAGAATTATTCTCAGGACGAGCTCCAGAGAATATTCGGGATGTATGGCGAAGTAAAGAATGCGAAGACGTTGGCTGAAGCGATTGTCACAGCCAGAGCAAATGTGCCAATAAGAACCGTTTCTGATTTGAAATTAATTCTTGAAAAATATGCACCGAGAAACCGAGAAAATAAATATTTCGCACAGGTTTTTCAGGCGTTGAGAATTGAGGTAAATGATGAACTGGAATCTTTGAAAGATATGCTTACTGCTGCCGTTGATATATTGAAACCAGGAGGTCGATTATCGATCATCTCCTATCACAGTCTTGAGGACCGGCTGGTTAAGTATTTTATCCAGCGTGGGAAGTTCCAGGGCTTGGTGGAAAAAGATCTTTATGGAAATGAGATCAAGCCGATGACCCCGGTTTTCAGAAAACCGATTGTGCCTTCGGATGAAGAGATAGCCGAAAACAGCCGAGCGAGAAGCGCAAAGCTGAGAGTAGGAGAAAAATTATAAGAAGAATGAGCCAGAATACATTTAAAATCAAAAAGGGGGAAGGAGGAACAAGGAGCTTCTTCTCAATTCTGGAGAGCCTGAAGGTGTCTACCTTATTTAATGATGGTATTCCGTCAAAGTACATTCCGCATGTAGTTTACCTCACTTTCATTGGGATTTTCTACATCGGTAATACTCATTTTGCCGAAAAAACCATACGAGACATTGAAAAGCTGGAGGTAGAGGTAGAAGAGCTCAGAGCAGATTATACGAGTCTGAAAGCAGATTATATGTTTGCTGGAAAGCAATCTGAAGTGGCTAAAAAAGTTAAGGAAATAGATTTGGAAGAAAGTAAAAAACCACCTTTTAAAATAATTATAGAGTGAACATCAGGAAGTCCATTATATTCCGTGTGCGCATTGTATTCATCATCATTTGCCTGGTGGCGACCATCGTAGTTGTCAGGATTGGTGAATTGCAATACGTGGAGGGAGAAAAATGGACCGAGATGGCAGATGAGATCGGTTTAAAATATCAGAATGTTGCCGCGACAAGGGGTAATATCTATTCTGATAATGGAAGCTTGCTTGCCACATCGCTCCCGCTCTACAGGTTGGCATTCGATCCGACTGTCGCTTCAGATGATCTTTTTAATAAAAGCGCAGATTCATTAGCACTAAAATTATCCAGGTTTTTCGGGGATCAAAGCAAAAACTATTACAAAAGAAAGATGATCGATGCACGTCTTTCTAACCGAAGATATTTGATTTTGAACCGGAATTTAATTGATTATCAGGATAAAAAGGTCATTTCAGAATGGCCACTGTTCAGGGAAGGAAGGCTCAAAGGCGGGGTAATATTTGAAAAGATGAATCGAAGGATTCGACCATTTTCATATCTGGGATACCGGACTATTGGATTCATCAATGAAAATAATAATGGCGCCGGACTGGAATATAGCTTCAACAAACAATTGGCTGGAACTGCGGGTCGATCACTTTACAGAAAAGTGGCAGGAGGAAAATGGAGACCGGAATACGATGGTACAGAGATCCGGCCAAAAGACGGGTACGATATTGTTACCACCCTCGATGTGAATTTACAGGATGTTGCGGAATCTGCTTTATTGAGGGCATTGCAAAAACATCGTGCGGAATATGGTTGTGTGGTGGTAATGGAAGTACAAACCGGTGAGATCAAAGCCATATCCAATCTTAAAGCCAATACTGATTATACGAAATACAGGGAAGTTTATAATTATGCGGTTCAGGGTCTTCACGATCCGGGATCAACATTTAAGCTGGCTTCTATGATTGCTTTATTGGAAGATACAAAGCTAAAACTGAGCGACTCGATTGATACCGGAGATGGTGTTTATAAATTCTACAACAATGAAATGCGAGATCATAAGCCGGGAGGCTATGGTAAGATGTCAGTTCGGGATGCATTTGAATTATCTTCCAACATTGCCATCTCTAAAATGATCTACAACCACTTTGGTGATAATCCTGAGCGTTTTATTGAATACCTGAAAGAAATGCATTTGGATCAGCCTCTTGGTTTTCAAATGATTGGAGAAGGAATTCCCAGAATAAAAGAAACGTCCGATCCTTCATGGAGTGGTATATCCTTACCATGGATGTCCATTGGTTACGAATTGGAATTGACTCCTCTACAAATCCTCGCTTTCTACAATGCAATTGCCAATGATGGCAAACTCATTCAACCAGTCATTGTGAAAGAAGTACGGAGAGCAGATCAGGAAATACAGGAATTTGAATCAGAAGTTTTGAAAAGAAGCATATGCTCGGATAAGACCCTGGAAGAAGTCAGATCATTATTAGAAGGCGTGGTTGAGAGAGGAACAGCTAGTAATATCAAGGATTCTCCTTTTAAAATTGCCGGTAAAACAGGTACTGCCCAGGTGATCAGAAACGGAAGGTATACAAGAAAATATTATACATCGTTTGCTGGGTATTTTCCTGCCGACAAACCCATGTATAGCTGCATAGTAGTGATCAATGAACCGAAAGGAGTTTTCCAATATGGAGCAAGTGTTGCAGCTCCTGTGTTCAAGGAAATTGCAGATATGATCTATGCAAAAAACATTGATGTTCATGCCCCATTTGAGTTTGCGCAGGTTGAAGAAGATGTATTCCCGGTCATTAAGGCTGGAAACAAGGAAGAGTTAGAGTTGATCTGTGAAGAGCTGAACATATTAAACAATTCATCAACAGAAGAAGAATGGGTGAGAACCCAGGTCAAAGATAATGCTGTGTTATGGACTACTAATGGAATAGCTCCCGGGGTCGTACCTAACGTGTTAGGGATGACCCTCCGGGACGCTATTTTCATTTTAGAAAACCAGGGATTATCGGTTGAATACCAGGGATCCGGAAGGGTGCAGGAGCAATCTCAGTTGCCTGGAAGAAAGGTAAGTCATGGTTCCAAAATAACACTGAAACTAAGTTAATGGCTTTATTAAAAGACATACTGTACAAAGTTCCTTTAGTTGCTACCAGTGGCGATATGAGCATCGCTGTGAATGAGATCCAGTTCGATTCCCGGCAGGTGAATGTTGGTGATTTATTTGTCGCAGTAAAAGGAACGCATGTCGATGGTCATGAATACATAGATAAAGCAATTGAAAAAGGAGCAAGTGCCATCATTGCGGAAGAGTGGAATGAGCACCACAAATCCGATGTAACCTTTGTCCAGGTGAAGGATAGTGCAGGGGCTTTGGGCATTATGTGTTCCAATTTTTACGGCAATCCATCCGCGAAATTAACTCTTGTGGGTGTAACAGGAACGAATGGGAAAACAAGTGTTGCCACCTTGCTTTATCAGTTGTTTAGAAATTTGGGATACAAAACGGGGCTCATGAGCACCGTACAAAATAAAATTGACGAAGAAATTATCTTTTCTACTCACACAACAGGAGATGCAAAGCAGCTGAACAAGCTGCTGGCGCAAATGGTGGTCAAGGGATGTACTCACTGTTTTATGGAAGTGAGCTCACATTCCATCCACCAGCGTCGCATCGCTGGATTGACATTTAAGGGGGCCATTTTCACGAATATCACACATGATCACCTTGATTATCACAAAACCTTTGATGAATACATAAAGGTTAAGAAAAAGTTTTTTGACGAACTGCCGGCCCCCTCTTTTTCTCTAGTCAATGTTGATGACAGGAGAGGAAGGATTATGATCCAGAATACCAAAAGCCATAAATTCACCTATGGCCTGAAAAGCATGGCAGACTTCAAGGCGAAGATCCTGTCAAATACTTTTCAGGGGTTGGAGCTTGATATCAATAATCAAAGCATTTGGTTTAGCCTGGTAGGGGAATTCAGCGCTTACAACCTTTTGGCTGTCATCGGAATGGCAACCTTGCTGGATGAAGATCCTGAAGAAATTCTCACACAACTTTCAAAGGTAAAAACTGCAAAAGGAAGATTTGAGACGGTACAAAATGACGCAGGTGTTATTGCTATTGTTGATTATGCACATACACCCGATGCACTGGAAAATGTATTGAAGACCATCCAAAGTATCCGGACAAGAAATGAGAAGCTCATTACGGTTTTTGGATGTGGAGGGAACAGGGACAAGGAAAAGCGGCCTTTGATGGGTGATATCGCATGTAAATACAGCGATAAGGTCATCATTACATCTGACAATCCCCGCGACGAGGAACCGGAAGAAATAATCAAACAAATACAGGAAGGCGTAAAGCCATCCGATTATAAAAAGACTTTGGTAATTACCGACCGAAAAGAAGCGATAAAAACTGCTGTTTCCATGGCGGAAGCAGAGGATATTATTCTGGTAGCGGGGAAAGGTCATGAAAATTACCAGGAAGTTAAAGGTGTCAAATATGAATTTGATGATGAAAAAGTGCTGAAAGAAATGATCAGCCTGATTTTCAATGGAAATGAAAAGAACGAATAATGCTGTACGAGTTATTTGATTTTTTGGATACTCAATACGACCTGACCGGTGCAGGAGTGTTTAAATACATTTCCTTCAGGGCGGGTATGGCTGCTTTGATCTCACTGATCATCACCATTACTTTCGGCAAGGCTCTGATCAATTTCCTGAGAAAAAGACAGGTTGGGGAGAGCATCCGTGATTTGGGTTTGGAAGGGCAGATGGAAAAGAAAGGGACACCTACCATGGGTGGATTGATCATCATTTCCGCTATCATCATACCAACAATATTATTCGCGAGATTGGAAAACATCTACATCGCCTTGATGATCATGTCTACTGTGTGGATGGGATGCATTGGGTTTTTGGATGATTACATAAAAGTATTTAAGAAAAACAAGGAAGGCCTGAGGGGTAAGTTTAAACTAATGGGTCAACTTGGCCTGGGAATAATTGTCGGATTAACCCTCTACTTCCACTCTGATGTGGTAGTCCGTGAATTTGATCCTGGTCAGACCATTACGCTTGGCGTGGATATCTCCGAGTTGAGTTATCAAGACGTGAAATCCACAAAGACAACAATTCCGTTTGTAAAGAACAACGAACTCGACTACGCCAAGCTTTTTTCATTTCTTGGATTAAATGAAAACCTGACCTCAATTATCTATGTGATCATTGTCATCCTGGTGGTAATGGCTATTTCAAACGGAGCGAATATCACTGATGGGATCGATGGATTGGCGGCGGGTTCATCCGCGATAATCGGGCTGACTTTGGCCATTTTTGCCTACTTATCCGGTAACGTCATTTTCTCCGATTATCTCAACATCATGTACATACCGCTTTCAGGAGAGCTGGTGATCTTTTGTGCTGCTTTTGTAGGAGCCTGTATCGGTTTTCTGTGGTATAACACGTACCCGGCACAGGTATTTATGGGAGATACCGGTAGCCTTTCCCTGGGTGCCATCATAGCTGTTTTGGCGTTGATTGTCAGGAAGGAAATTCTCCTGCCGGTATTGTGTGGAATATTCGTCATTGAAAATTTGTCTGTTATCCTGCAGGTGTCATGGTTTAAATACACAAAAAAGAAATATGGTGAAGGACGAAGGATATTTTTGATGTCACCCCTTCATCACCACTATCAAAAAAAGAATTTACACGAAGCAAAAATTGTCACCCGGTTTTGGATCGTTGGCATTTTGCTGGCCATCATCACCCTGGCAACATTAAAACTGAGATAAATGAGTAAAAGGATCGTCATATTGGGTGCAGGAGAAAGCGGAGCAGGAGCAGCATTGCTTGCTAAAAAGCAGGGATATGATGTCTTTGTGTCCGATAATGGCGCCATTGACCCTCTTTATAAATCACTATTGGATGAACACAGTATCATGTTTGAGGAGAAGGTTCATTCTGAAGATATGATCCTTAATGCTGATGAGATCATTAAAAGCCCCGGAATACCGGATTCAGCTAAAATCATCACCCAGGCAGCCGGTAAAAACATTCCTGTGATATCGGAAATTGAATTTGCAGCGAAACATACTGATGCAAAACTCATTGCGATTACAGGAACAAACGGCAAAACCACCACAACCCTTTTAACCTACCACATCTTGAAAAATAATGGATTAAACGTGGGACTGGCCGGAAATGTCGGCTTCGGCTTTGCTAAACAGGTTTATGACAAAAGTTATGATGTCTATGTTTTGGAAATCAGCAGTTTCCAGCTGGATGGTATGTTTGATACACGTCTGGATGTGGGCGTGTTATTGAACATTACTCCGGATCATCTTAACAGATATGATAACGATATGAGCAAGTATGTTTCATCCAAATTCAGGATTACCCAAAACATGGATGAAGATTGCCGGTTTATCTACAATTCTGATGATGAGAATATTGTGAATAACCTCAACCAAATCCATGGCAAGCCAAAGCAGGTAACAATTTCCGCTTCCGGGAATGATAAAGCAATGGCCTATTTCAATGGTGATTCGTTGGTTTTCAGCGAATTTAAATCGGCAGTTGAAAATCTGCCTCTAAGAGGCCCGCACAATTACCTCAATATGATGAGCGCTGTGGAGGCGTGTCGTCATCTTGGGTTAGGCTATGGACAGATATTCGAATCCATTCGATCATTCAAGAATGCACCACACAGACTGGAGTTTGTCGCAGAGATCAATGGAGCCAGATATTACAATGATTCTAAGGCAACAAATGTTGATGCGGTCAAATACGCGCTGCAAAGCTTTGATCAGCCTATTATTTTGGTCATGGGAGGTACCGATAAGGGCAATGACTATACTTTGATAGAAGATCTGGTCAAAGAAGGAGTGAAAGCGATCGTAGCGCTGGGGCTAGATAATAAAAAAATACTAAGCTTTTTTAAATCAAAGGTTTCGGCCTTGTACAACACACATGGAATAGAAGAGGCGGTTAAAAAGTGTCACTCCATTGCCAAAAAAGGTGATGTAGTGCTGCTTTCGCCTGCCTGTGCAAGTTTTGATCTTTTCAGGAATTACGAGGACAGGGGTGATCAGTTTAAAAGCAGGGTGAAAGACCTGCAAGGCGAAAAGGATAAAAATGTAATGATGGTGTTATGATAAAGGTATGGATAGATAAGAACTTAAAGGGAGACCCCGTGATATGGGGGATTGTACTGGCATTGTCCATTCTGAGCATTCTGGTGGTCTATAGCGCAACGGGAACACTTGCCTACCGGTACATGGAAGGAAATACCGAGCACTATTTGTTTCGTCATGGATTACTGGTGTTGCTAAGCCTGGTGGCGATGTGGGGAGCACATAAGATTGATTACAGGTATTATGCCCGGCTGTCAAGATTTGCCCTGTGGTTGTCTGTTCCATTGCTATTATTTGCATGGCAATTCGGAACGAATTTAAACGATGCCTCTAGGTGGATTACCATCCCATTGATCAACAAAACATTCCAGCCATCTGATCTAGCTCAGTTGGCTTTGATTTCTCATCTGGCAGCCATGCTTTCTAAAAGGCAATTAAATATTGATGACTTTAAAGCCACATTGATACCCATGCTTATGTGGGTGGGTGTCATCTGCGGACTGATCGCTATGACTAATATGTCTACTGCAGCATTATTATTCTTTACCTGCATGGTTTTGTTCTTTATTGGAAGGGTACCAATAAAATATTTGGTCATGCTATTCTTCGTGGGAATACTTGCAGGTGCCATTGCATTCTCTATTGGTCAAAGAGGAGATACTGTGGTGAGCAGATTCAATGATTTCTTTAGCCCGACTGAAGTACCCTACCAGGCACAACAGTCTTACATTGCCATCGCAAAAGGTGGTTTAATAGGATCTGGTCCAGGTCAAAGTGAAACAAAAGATTTCTTGCCGCATCCATACTCGGATTTTATTTTCTCGATCATTATCGAGGAGTATGGAATGATTGGAGGCTCAATTGTTATCCTTCTTTATGTTGCCCTCTTATATCGGGGAATGAAAACTTCAACACAAAGCAATAAGGCTTTTGGAGGATTATTGTCAGCAGGTCTCAGTATTGCACTTGTCATGCAGGCAATGACCAATATCTGTGTTTCGGTCGGATTGATCCCTATCACAGGATTGCCTTTGCCACTGGTAAGTATGGGAGGAACTTCTCTATTATTCACAGGGATTTCTCTGGGAATTATCCTCAGTGTAAGTAGGGGTGAAATAGAAGAGCTGAATGCCAGTGCCGGTCGGTCAAATGAATTTAAAAAAGTAGCAAGCGCAGCTTAAATGAATGATAAGAAAACATATCGGATCATAATAAGCGGAGGTGGGACAGGTGGCCATATCTTTCCGGCTGTTGCTATTGCCAATCAGCTGAGGGAAGTATTGATCGATGTGGAGATCTTATTTGTTGGCGCTTTGGGGAAAATGGAAATGACCAAAGTTCCTGAAGCTGGCTACAAGATCATCGGACTTCCGGTTGTGGGATTGCAAAGGAAGCTCACTTTGAAGAACCTTGCCTTTCCATTTAAAGTGCTGTCGAGCATCAGAAAGGCCAGGGAAATCATCAGGAATTTCAAGCCGGATGTGGCAGTCGGTGTTGGTGGATATGCCAGCGCTCCACTCTTAAGAGCGGCCAGCAATATGGGAATTCCAAGTCTGATCCAGGAGCAGAATTCTTACGCAGGTCTGACCAATAAATGGCTTGGCAAAAAAGTCAAAAAGATATGCGTGGCATACGAGAATATGGACAGGTATTTTCCTGCCAATAAAATTGTCATAACTGGAAATCCAGTCAGAAAGGAAATGGTCGATACCACTGGGAAGAGAGAAAAAGCACTTGACTTCTTCAAACTGGAAAAATCCAAGAAGGTTCTTTTTGCTATGGGCGGCAGCCTTGGAGCCAGAACAATTAATGAAAGCCTGTTAAAAGGCATTCAGGATCTTTTGGATTCGGATATCCAGGTAATCTGGCAAGTGGGGAAATTTTACTTTGATGATATCAAAAAGAAACTGGAAGATATCGATCAGGAAAATCTACGCGTAGTAGAATTTATGAAAGAAATGGATTTGGCATATGCCGTTTCTGATGTGGTAATCTCACGTGCAGGGGCATTATCCATTTCAGAGCTTTGTCTGGTGAGAAAGCCGGTCATTTTTGTTCCTTCCCCGAATGTATCGGAAGATCATCAAACAAAAAATGCCATGGCTTTGGTAGAAAAAGATGCCGCTTTGATCGTACCGGATGTAGAAGCCCAGGAAAAGCTGGTGAAGGAAGCCCTGTCATTGATCCATGATACAGATCGATGTCAGAAATTATCAGAAAATATTGCAAAGATGGGTCAACCTCATGCGACTGAAAATATTGTTAACGAAATAATGAATCTGGTCAGGTGAATTTGAACAATTACCATAACGTCTATTTTATTGGTATCGGTGGGATAGGGATGAGCGCCATTGCCAGGTGGTTCAATCTGGAAGGAAGGTTCGTCGCTGGCTATGATAAGACATCCACCCCACTGACAAATTCACTGCAGAAGGAAGGAATTGAAGTACATTTTGATGATGACGTAGAGTTCATCCCTGAAAAAATTAAAAAGGAAAAAGAGCATACGCTTGTAGTCTATACGCCGGCTGTTCCAAAGCATCACAAGGAATACAACTACCTGTTGGACCAAGGTTATTTGGTACAAAAGCGTTCCCAGGTATTAGGTTTAATTGCCAGGGAGCAGTTTACCATTGCTGTTGCAGGCACCCACGGAAAAACTACTACATCATCTATGATCGCTCATATTTTGCATGAAGCAGGACTAAATAGTGTTGGGTTTTTAGGAGGGGTATTGCAAAATTATGATAGCAACCTGGTGATAAGGGGTAAAGGTGAGCCCGACACAAAAGTTGTGGTGGAAGCTGATGAATTTGATCGCTCCTTCCTCACATTGAATCCCGATTATGCAGTTATTACATCAGCAGATGCTGATCACCTGGATATTTATGGTTCACATAAAGAACTCATACAATCATTCGGAGAGTTTATTAAAAAAATAAAAGCAGGAGGTAAACTATTTATCAATTCCAGGATTGCTGATGATTTCTCATGCCCGGAATCCGTTCGAAAATTCACTTATTCAATGGAAAAAGGGGATTTTTATTCGGATAAGATTCAACCTGGTCCCGGGTTCTTCACATTTGATTATGTCTCTTCCAGTATTCGTATAACAGATCTGCAATTAAATGTTCCCGGATTTCACAATGTTGAAAATGTTGTAGCTGCCATTTCGGTATCGCTGGCGTTGGGCATTGATGAAAAATCGATCAGAAAAGCAGTATCCTCATATCGTGGCGTGAAAAGAAGGTTTGATTACAAGATCAAGAGCGATAAGCTGGTGTACATTGATGACTATGCCCATCACCCTACGGAGATCAATGCTCTGCTCGATTCTGTCAGGGCGCTTTATCCGAATAAAAAAATGACGGTTGTCTTTCAGCCTCACTTGTATTCACGCACACGTGATTTTGCGGAAGGGTTTTCGGAGAGTCTTTCGAAAGCAGATGAATTGGTCATGCTGAATATTTACCCTGCACGAGAATTGCCTATTGAAGGTGTTGATTCGAATATGATCTTGCGGAAGGCCACTTGTAAGGAAAAGTACCTGATCGAGGATGACGATTTGATGGAATGGCTGTCAAAAAGAGACCTCGAGGTTTTGTTGACTGTCGGAGCAGGGGATATTGATCGGTTTGTTGAACCGATAAGAGAAATGTTAAAGAAAGGAGAAAGTTATGCCTAAGTACAGGATTACATATAAAGCATGGATTTTCTTAATCATATTGGTGACGGCAGCCATGATTGGCTTTGTGGAGAAAAAGCAGTCAGATGCAGTCTGTAAAGCCATCAATATTTCGATCGATAATCAATTGGGCAACTATTTTGTTGACGAAAATGATGTCATGAAAATGATCACCAATGATCAGGATGATAAAATTGTTGGAGAATACTTTTCAGATATCAACCTTAAAATGCTTGAGGAGAGATTGGAAAGGCATGCATTCGTGTACCACACGGATGTTTATGAAGATCTGAGAGGAAACCTCAACATTAATGTTTATCAAACTCGTCCGATTGCCAGGATCACACATTCCGGATACAATGATAAGTATGTCAATCACTTGGGTGAGATCATTCCGACTTCCACCAAATACACTTCCAGGGTCATGCTGATCAGTGGTTATGTGACCAAAAATATCGAAGGTGAAAACTTAAATGATTCCGAATATGGCCAGAAGCTTATGGGTCTGATCGATTACATTAATAAAAATAAATTCTGGAAATCGATGGTCGCTCAGTTGGATATTGATAAGAAAGGGAACATCAGCATCTATACGCAAGTCAGCAAGCAGCTGGTAGAATTTGGTCAACCTGAGGAGGTCGAAGGGAAGTTTAGAAAACTTGAAATTTTTTATAATAAAATCCTGCCCTCAAAAGGGTGGAATTCATACGAAAAAGTAAGTGTAAAATTTAAGAATCAAATAGTTTGTGAATAATAAATACATCATGGAAAAAGATAAAATAGTCGTCGGATTAGACATTGGTACCACCAAAATTTGTGCGATTGTTGGTCGCCAGAACGAATATGGAAAATTAGAAGTGTTAGGAATGGGAAAAGCCGTTTCCGATGGGGTTGTTCGTGGAATTGTCACGAACATCGACAAAACCATTTTTGCCATCGAAAAGGCTGTCAAGGAGGCGGAGGACACCTCCGGAATCAATATCCGGGTGGTAAATGTGGGCATTGCAGGCCAGCACATCAGAAGTTCCATCGAGCACGGCAGTATCATCAGAGGAAATGAAGATGATGAGATTAACATCGAGGATGTGAATCGATTAATGAATGACATGTACAAAATCGTCATTCCTCCCGGAAGTGAGATCATCCATGTGATGCCTCAGGATTACTATGTGGATTATGAAGAAGGGATCAAGGATCCCGTTGGAATGTCCGGAGTACGGTTGGAGGCTGACTTCCATGTTATCACTGCACAAACAAATGCCATTAACAACATCAACAAATGTATCAGAAGAGCTGGTCTTGAAATTGAGCACATGGTGCTTGAGCCATTGGCTTCCAGCCTGTCTGTACTGAGCGATGAAGAAAAAGAAGCAGGTGTTTGCCTGGTGGATATCGGAGGTGGTACGACCGATATTGCCATTTTCCATGAAAACATCATACGACATACTGCAGTCATTCCGTTTGGCGGAAATATCATTACCCAGGATATCAAACAAGGCTGTATGGTGATGCAGCATCAGGCGGAATTACTAAAGACCAAATTCGGAAGGGCGATTGCTGAGGAAGCCTCTCCAAATGAAATTGTTTCCATACCAGGATTGCGTAACCGACCGCCCAAAGAGATTTCCCTTAAAAATCTTGCCCACATTGTCGAAGCCAGAATGCAGGAGATTATCGAGATAGTCCATTCTGAAATTATTACTTCAGGGTATGAAAATAAATTGGCAGGAGGTATTGTTGTGACAGGTGGAGGAGCGCAATTGCAAAATGTTAAACAACTCTTCGAATATATGACTGGGATGGATGCCAGGGTGGGTTATCCGAATGAACACCTAGGTAAGAGTAAGATCGAAACAGTGAAGAGCCCGATGTTTGCCACAACCGTTGGTCTTGTATTGTGTGGTTTCCGGTCGTTGGATCAGAGAGAAAATCAGTACAAGGAAAAAGTCAAGAGTGGAAATTATTATCACCGTGGTGATCGAAAGGATAAAGGAAAAGACATTTTCAAAAGAATTATAGATAAAACGAAAGGATTATTAATTGACGACATTGATGGTAGAGAGGATTATTAATCGCTAAACAAGAAAGATCATGAGTGAATCACATTACAAATTCGAAATTCCTGCTCACCATAAATCTATCATAAAGGTTATTGGAGTAGGAGGCGGTGGAAGCAACGCCGTCAATCATATGTTCAACCAGGGCATCCAGGATGTTGAGTTTTTTGTTTGCAACACGGATGCTCAGGCTTTGGAAGCAAGCCCGATCCCGAACAAATTACAAATTGGCACCAATCTGACGGCAGGTCTTGGTGCTGGAGCTAATCCGGAAAAGGGAAAAGCAGCGGCAATGGAAAGCAAGGAGGAGATCAGGGAATTGCTTAGCGATGGAACCAAGATGGTATTTATTACAGCCGGAATGGGTGGAGGAACCGGAACAGGTGCTGCACCCGTTATTGCAAAAGTTGCAAAGGAATTGGAAATATTAACCGTTGGTATCGTTACAGCTCCATTTTCATTTGAAGGCCGAAAAAAATGCTTATTGGCTGAACAGGGCATCACCGAACTGAAAAATAACTGCGATACGGTTCTGGTAATTTTGAATGATAAATTGAGAGAAGTCTACGGCAATCTGCCTATCCGTGAAGCATTTGGTCAGGCAGATAATGTCTTGACAACCGCAGCAAAAGGAATAGCCGAAATCATTACTGTTCCGGGATATGTAAACGTCGATTTTGAAGATGTGAAAACGGTGATGAAGAATTCAGGCTCCGCTGTGATGGGATCTGCCCAAACGGATGGTGAAAACAGGGCCAGAAGAGCAGCTGAAAGTGCAATTTCTTCACCACTATTGAATAACAAAAACATCCATGGTTCGGAAAAAATATTGCTGAGCATTATCTCTGGCGAGCAGGCTGAATTGCAAATGGATGAACTGGCTGAAATTACCGATTACATTCAGGAACTAGCTGGAGATGAGGCTGAAGTGATCTTTGGCCACGGTATCGATCCTGATTTGGGCGAAAGCATCCGGGTAACGGTTATCACAACCGGATTTGATAATAAAGAACCAGAGTTGGTTGAGAATAGTGAGAAAAAACAACATAAGGTTTATGATCTTGACTCTACTCGTCAGATCACACTTTTTGATAGCAAGCGAGGTGAAGATAATTCGAAGTCAGGAAGTTTGTTTGACGATGATGACGATACAGAAAGTGAACCACAACTAAACAGCCGTTCATACTTCTTTGAAAGAGAGGAAAAACAGATGCCTCTTGAAGAGGAAGAAGTTAATGAACCAGTCAATAACGAATTAAGCGATCACAAAATAAATGCTGACCGCGAGTATGAATTTATAAAAAGGATAGAGGAAGAAAACAATATCATTCCTGAAGATGATCCGAAGCGCGAACTCGACTCTAAAAAAGATGATTTACTTAAGAAAGCTAAGGAAAGGATTGAGCACTACAGGGGTTTGAAAAATAACCCGTTGAAAGATGAGGATGAATATAAAGAGAAGTGGGAAACGCCAGCTTATGTACGTAGAAAAATAAATCTACAGGATGTTCCACATTCTTCAGATCGAAATATATCGAAGTTCAACCTCAATGACGATAACATGATCCTGGGAAATAATAAATTCCTTCACGATAATGTCGATTAAAAATCGATCAGCATTTGTGCTTGTTTGGTGATTTTCTTTAAATGACCGGGATGTGTGATTTTGTCTTCACTCATTAATCCTTCAATCTGCGCGAATTTGGCTTTGTACGCCAGTACGTGCATACCCATGTAATTGAAAATATCAGTAAGGTGGCTCAGGGCAAGTCCTGCACCCTGGGCGCCGGAAGATATCCCTACCAGTGCACATTTTTTATTATGGAAAGCTCCCGGGTAGGGCAAGCCATCAATAAAAGCCTTCAAGACACCGGGAAAAGAACCATTGTATTCAGGAATGATGAAAACAAACTTCTGTGCTTCTACCATTTTGTCACTGAAGTAGTTGAATTCGGTATTCTTCCCGGCATTCTCATAAAGTGCTGATATGATAAAATCAGTTGGAAGTAAATTCAGGTCAATTATTTCACTTTCCTCACCTCTTTCATTCAAAATTTCCGCATATTGATTGGCAATTCTTCTGGTAATAGAGTCCCTTCTGTTCGTTCCGCAAATTATTCTGATCATGTGTCTTGATTTCTTTCCAGCGAAATTATTTGGGGTAAAAATAAGGAAAGGTTTGGGAATGGGATAAAATTCTCAAATGGTAATCTATATATGATCAAAAGGAAGTTTTACAAGTTTCAGAAATTATTTTCCCCTATTATTCGAATTAGGCCTTGTTCAGCATAAAATCCCTGATGCTATCATCGGCTGACAAACCTAGCTTCTTCTTTAATCTGTTGACTTTACTTTTCACCGAACCTACAGTAAGGTGAGTAACATTGGCAATTTCTTTATTGGACATGCCGATTTTGAGATAAGCGCTCAATTTAAGGTCATCGATGGTAAGATTGGGATTTTCACTTTTCAATTTATCAAAAAATTGAGGGTGAACATCCTCGAATCGATGCAGAAAACTATCCCAGCTTTCATCCATTGAGTAACCGTCTGAGATTGTTTTCCTCATTTCCTTAAGGTTCAGTTTCATTTCATCGTCTGACCTGTTTTCAATGAAATTAACCTTTTGCTCAAGATCTTTCAATAAAGCATTTTTTTCATGAGAGGTCATAGCCATGGTTGCCAACTCCCTGTCTTTTGAGGCAATAGCTTCTTCTGACAATCTCTTTTCATTTTCCCTCAACTCGATCAGTTTTTTGTTTTGAGCAGAAATTTCTTCTGTTCTACTGGCAACCTGAGCTTCCAGGTCTCTTTTCTGTCTTTCCAACATCGCTACCCGAATCCAATAAATGCTTATAAAGATCAATACCGGAACAACGGCATACATTGTCTTCGCCCACCAGGTGAGCCACCAGGGCGGCATGACTATAACTTTTACGCTGGCACCCTCTTCATTCCAATAGCCATCATCATTGGAGGCCTTTACTCTGAAAGTATAGTTTCCTGGAGGAATATTGGTATAGGTAGCCTTGCGGTCTTTGTAATCGGTGTAAATCCAATCATCATTGAATGGCTCCAATTTATATGCAAATTTGTTCTTTTCCGGTTGTCTGAAATTGAGCGCTGAAAACTCAAAGGCAAAAATGTAATCATCATGTGATAGAGTGATCTCCTGAGCATAATCAGATGCCACTTTCAGGATGGTGGTATCACTGATGTTTACTGATTTGTTGAATAAAAGAAAATCAGTAATGACAACAGGAGGAATATGCGTATTTTCTTTAATGCTATCCGGATGAAATACACTCAGGCCCTTTGTTCCCCCAAAATACATTTTACCGTCTCGGCTTTTGCAAAATGCATATTGGTCAAATTCATTACCTTGCAAGCCATCCTGCTCGTCATACCACGTAAATTCTTCTGTTTCAGGGTTAAACTTATTAATGCCTGAGTTTGTACTTAGCCATAAATTACCATGGTCATCTTCCAGGATTCCATAGACCACATTGCTGGACAGACCATCATTTTCACCCCAGGATCGAAATTCACCCTTCTTTGTTTGGAATAGATTGATGCCACCCCCATAGGTGGCTAACCAAAGCCTTTCTTTGCTATCTTGAAAAATGCTCATGATATAGTTATGGCTTAAGGAGTTTTCATCGTCAGGGTCGTGCAGGTATCGTGTGAATTTTCTTGAAATTGGATCCAATAAATTAAGACCGCCATCCCTGGTACCAATCCATAATCTGTTTTGATTGTCTTCAAAGATGTACATGACGGAATTGTTGCTTATGGAGCCGGGATCTTCAGAATTATGTCGAAAGTGTTCAAAAGACTGAGTTTTCGGATCAAATAGATCGAGGCCACCTGAAAATGTACCAACCCAAATTCTTCCTGTATGATCCTGAACAATAGAATAAACGCTATTGTCACTTAAGCTGGATGGAATATCAGGATCATGCTGGAAATGTTTAAATGATTTTGATTGAGGGTCATACAGGTCGATGCCACTTTCCTGAGTTGCTATCCAGACCTTACCCTGGCGATCCAATAATAGATGAAGTACATTATTCGAGCTCAATGAATTCGAATTCGACGGATTGTGTTGCAGGTGTTCAAATGATTGGGTTTGTGGATCTAAAATGTTAACACCACCATCGTGTATGGCCATCCAGATTTTACCAGGCTTGTCCTCCTGGATATGTAGGATATTAACTTCACTTATTGATTTGGGCTCATCCGGATCAGGTTTATAATTTGTAAATGCCAGTGTTTTCGGATCAAACATGTTAAGTCCCGCTCCATATGTTCCAACCCATAATTTCCCTTGCCGGTCTTCGAAAATGCTCCAGATAATATCTTTACTCAAAGAGTTGGGATCATGCACTCTGTTTTGAAAATGAGTAAAAGTACCGTTTTGTGGCTCGAACAAATCCAGTCCGGTACCCTGTGTTCCAATCCAGATCCTGCTGTCACTGTCTTGAAACAAAACCATAATGTTGTTACCGCTTAACGAGTTAGGATCTGAAGGATTGCTCTTAAAATGTTTAAAAGATTTGGTTGCCGGATCAAACAAATTAAGACCTCCTCCTTTTGTTCCAACCCAGATTTTACCCTTATCGTCCTCAAGAACGGAAGTTACATAATTGTGACTTAGGGAGTTGATATCAACCTCATCGTGTTGAAAACGCTCAAAGGATTCGGTTTCCGGATCAAATAAATTGAGCCCGCCATTTACGGTTCCAATCCATATCCTGTCCTTACTGTCTTGGTAAATAGTCCAGACTTCGTTGTCACTTATTGAATTTTTGTCCAACGGATCGAACTTATAATGAGCAAATATGCCCGTGGAAGGGTCGAAGCTGTTCAATCCGCCACCGATGGTCCCTATCCATATTCTTTTATGCCTATCCTGAAAGATGCAATTGACCAGGTCGTTGCTTATCGAGTTTGGGTCGTTGGGGTTATGACGGAAATGTTCAAATGTATGATCCTGAGGATCAAATTTATTGACTCCACCTCCATATGTTGCAATCCAGATTATCCCTTCATGATCTTCGATTATATCTCTGGTATAATTTTCACTCAGGCTATTTTTATTGACGGGGTTCTTTCTGAAAATTTTAAAGGAATAGCCATCAAACCGGTTAAGTCCATCCTGAGTGCCAATCCATAAATAGCCCTTTCTGTCTTGCATCATACTCATAACACCAACCTGAGAGAGTCCATGTTCAATGTCATAGTGACGGAATCTCAAATTTCTTATTTGATCCTGGGCAACAATAGTTTGAGAAATGATAGATAAGAATATCACAGGAAGACAACAATGCTTCAAATGCCGATTCACTCTTTGGCTGAAAATTGGGAGAATTGAGAAAATATTTAATTCAAGAAACATTATTGAATTTCAAAAGAACAAAAATAATAAGATCAATAATTAATTTAATCATTTGTCGCAAGGATATGCCCGGTATCAATTTCAAATGCTAGCATCATAGCCCGATAAATGGCTCAAATATCGGAATAGAAATAATTTTTTATGATGCAAAAGGGCAATGGCACAGGAAACGATTGTGTCACATTATTAGAAATGTCTTTTCAGGCCACAATTTTTGTCTTATAAAAAGAGGAATCCGTCGACAGTTTAGCAGGAATTGGTCTTAATGCTAACCAATTGCTAACCCCTTTTTTAGGGATAAATGGGTATGCATCAGTTAATTGCATATCAATTAACACTTTTAAATATTTTTTATGAATTGTTCGATGTCAATTAATATTAATGTATTCACTACGGAAGGATCAGCGGGATCTGGGGAAACTGGCTCGTGTTACTGATTGAAGTTGATAGAACACTTTTAGTAAAACCGGAATAGTGCTCAACCTAAGAGGCCTATTCTATTTTTGTAAATAATACTGAATACAATGCAGGGTAATGTTTGGAATGTACTGCTGAAACTGAGTTTTTTTATTGGGCTGTCGATGTACGCATCTTTTGTGCATGCCCAGATTTTTCAAGCG
Organism: uncultured Cytophagales bacterium; assembly: GCA_913057175.1. Lineage (GTDB taxonomy): Bacteria > Bacteroidota > Bacteroidia > Cytophagales > Cyclobacteriaceae > CAJXNP01. Next base: position 167,654 of record CAJXNP010000008.1, on the reverse strand, counting down.
AAGTATTTATTTGATGGTGCAATTTCTGAGGAATCAGCTGGCGATGACCCAACCTTCATCATTCAGGAAACCGTGACGGATGCGAGTGAAGTTGTCTATACGACTGGCATAGATGATCAGGCAGTTTACCTGGATAGTGCCAGCGGATTTATCCTACCGATGGAAGTTACTGACGGACTTATGGCATCTGATATTTGGAGCTTCAAAATGCGATTTAAGATCGCTGATTTTGGGGCTGGAAACGGCCAAAGGATGCTCATCAACTTAAAACGTGGAGGCACCAATACCGCTCCCTATTTTAGAATCTTCGCAAATAAATCAAACGAATCTAACGGACGGGTGGTTTTTCAGATGCATGACAGAAATGGAAACAACATTCAGCAACATGCCTTCTACTTTGCCCTTGACGAATGGGTAAACCTTACTTTCATCATAGACTTTGCAAACCAAAATTTTACACTGGCGGGCGACAGCTATTATGTATCAGCTAATTTTGAATCATTTGACTATGGGAATTTCAAGACGTTTAGCAATGACAACAGCCTTGACAATCAGCGATTTTATATCGGCTATTATTCGGGTTTAAGGATCTACCAGCAGAGCTCAAACGAAACTTACAAAGGTTATAACTCAGCGGCTTTGGTCATTGATGAATTGACCGTTTCCAACACCACCCCGGAAACCGATATCAATATATTTGAAAATGCCTTGATTCATCTCACCGATCAACTGAATGGTGTTACCACCTTGTCCGAAACCGAAATTTCAACTTATACTTCGCAGGTACTTACCAACTTTAAGGGAAACTATTTAAGCTCCAAAGCTATCGTAAATGCTTATTTCCAGGCTTATGAAGCTGCTTACGACCCAATGTTTAAGCATGATAACAACGTGGTGTTTTATGACCACTATGATGAATTTGGGTGGGTTTTGTTCAACCTGCAAATTGATGTTTTTGACAATTACGTAACCAATGATCATTTGAGTGAAGTTGGGGAATTGGCTTTCGAAACGGCCGATGCATTTCCGGGACCTGTCGCTGAGACAGCCGAAAGACTAGACAACCAAACGGTAACAATCAATGGCACTTTTGAGCTTGATCCCGGTTATAATGGGGTTTTAAATGATGATAGCTATACCACTTCTGCACGACGGGGTACAGGCTATTATGCAGCTCCCGGAGAAATGGTTTCCGTAGAGGTGCCCACAAGTTTGGTGGGCATCGGCGCCGAGGTAGTAATTGGTTCTTTCACACAGGATGTTAGCGGGAAAATTGCAACGGGGATAAGACGTTTTCCGCGGCCGATAAAACAATTTGAAATTATCAATGAAACCATGAATGTGATGAGCCCTCTTGGTGGCATTATCTATATTTATGTGCCTAACGGGAGTTACCTTGGCAACATTGATATTACCATATCCGGCGCTGTAAAATTTGCGTACTACGAACAATCTTCCACCAACCTCTCCGATCTGACCGAATTTCAGGCAATGGTTGAGTCGGGTGAAGTCCTTTGGGCGGAAGTGGTGACAGACATCTTTATGTACACTGCACCTCTTGCCTATTTCAAGCGTGACGACATTGTGGAAACTCTAAGTACCTGGGACAAAATGTGGGAGGCATATCAGCTTTACAATGGCAGGCCGTATCCCTTACATCGGGCCGAGCATCTGGTGATCGACAAAATGACCAAATGGAATACATTGGCCGGTGGATATCCCATGGTGCTGACCTGGGGGACTGCACCGTTTATTACCGACTTTTGGGCAAATGTTGGCGGAGCGAACATGATGAACATATTGGATTTTGAGCAGGCCATCAAAGACGAAAAAGCAACCTACTGGCACGAGATGACCCATCATACCAATGTGCCTACCTTGCCAACAGAAACGGAATGTATTGTGGAAATGGCCTATGTGGTTGCTAACCATGTGGGATTGGGCATGCCTCTGGATAGCGCTATGAAATATTCAGAAAGAGGATTTTTCACGAGAAATGATGCTATTATCGATTGGGTCATTGAGCCGAACTTTCGAAACGATGAAGAGATGACTTCCCTACAGCGACGGTACCAGCAAAGAGGTTATTCAAAATACGTTGATATCGGTGTGCTTTTCGGCTGGGATTCTTTGGGCCTGATCAATAAAGTTTTTTATGATGAATGGACCGCCATGGGTGGGCAGGTGAATGATCCAGACGGTTTTAGGATTACGGATACCGAATGGATATTGGCTTCCAATGAAGCGCTGAATGTGAATGTCGCTCCGTTGTATCATTTCTGGGGAGAGCAGCCACACGACAGCATTATGAACGCTGTTAACGCCTACCCAAGAAGTAAAAAGATATACCAGCACTTGAGGGAAATTCGCGATTTCATTCCAGAAACGCCTGAAGGCTTTCAACGCTATTTTGATGACCATGCTGCAGACAGCGAAGATCCTACTTACGATTACAATTATGCACTGTCAAATTGGAATTCCAACTTGCTTTACGATAGTATCATCATGCAAATCGATTCAATTCTTTTTTGGTACTACGATGGCGATTTTGATCAGGATGGTGTTTTATTTTATGATGATTGCGACGATACGGATGCTTCCATACAAGCCTATGATTTGATTGTTAACATTGAAGCCTGCAATGGTTTCGATTTTGATGGAAACACACTTACTGCTTCAGGTACATACAATGGCACCTTTGTTTCTGTGCATGGTTGCGACAGCCTGGTTACGTTGAATTTGAGCATTCTGCATTCCACCGATTCGATCCTACATGAAACGGCCTGTGATTCATACGATTTTTTAGGAACGCTCCTCACAAACTCCGGTGAATACCAACAGACTATTCCAAACTCCGTGGGATGTGACAGTTTGATAACGTTGAATCTGACAATTCTGGAGCCTGATGAAACAACAATTAATGAAACTACTTGTAGCGAATTTGAATTCTTTGGAAGCAGATTGACAGAATCAGGTGTTTACCAGGAAATGTTAGTAAACAGTGCCGGATGTGACAGTGTAGTCACACTGAACCTGACTATTCATGGAGCAGTGGAAGTGGACACCATCATGGCTGTATGCGATAAATATATCTTAAACGGCCAGGTGCTTACCGAGAGTGGGAATTATTCTGCTTTGTTTCCGAGGTTTAGTGGCTGTGATAGTTTAGTCAATCTTTCGCTCACCATCCTCAATCCTGAAGGTGTTGAATGCAATGGATCAGTGACGGGTTTAGGTGATGAATCAGGAATGGAACAAATAAGGGTCTTTCCTAATCCAACTGTTGGGCAGATTGCGGTAGATTTAGTTAAGGAATACAGTCAAGTCAAACTTGACATACTTTCCACATCGGGTAGGCTTATCCAGTCAGAAATCTTTGCTAATACTTCTCTCATCAGAACAAAGCTTGATTTGTCGTCAGGAACATTCGTCATGCGCATTACCGCAGACGGAATAATACAAGGTATGCAACACATTATTAAAAAATAAAAGATCGTGAAAAAATACATCGGCATTTTTGGATTGCTTTTATTGGTACTCACCCTGGTATTTAAATCTTGCTACTATGAGTCAGACATTATTTCAAAAGAAGCTGTTGGTCAAAGTGCCAACCTAACCGGGGCTCCCAGCAAAAACACCTTGGTCATCATTAATAAGATGGATGGTCCCAATCTTTTACTTGAGCAATTGCTGAATTTCCCTGCCAACAACCGTGTCCCTAATCCCTTGGCAGAAATCGGTTCATTTACAATGTTGAAATAGAAGGAAGCAGTTCAGTAACCCTTTAAAGAAAAATAGATTTGGAAAACGATATAATTCAAGAAAAATACAATAGATAAAAAATAACAAGGTAAGGGTGGTATTACTGAAGAATTACCTGTTTAGTAACATAAACAATAAAATTTTACAAATGAAAGAAGTACTAATTATCAGATTTTTGGGCCTGGCATTTATAAGTGCATTGATGGCATTGGCAGTTGGATGTGGAGATGATAGTGAACCTACCACTCAACCTCAAGAGGAAATCACATACAAGGTGTCGTTAAACGGGCCGTCTACTGCTTCAGAAGACGACATGGGCACTGGGTTTAAAATTGTACTGGACAGAGCTAACCTAACAGGAAGTAGCATGAACGTAAAATATACCCTATCGGGTACGGCTACGGCGGGCGATGATTATGAGTCGCCCTCAGGTAGTGTGTCTATAGCAGATGGTGATTCGGAAGTTACCGTAGAGGTGCCATTTAAAGATGATACAGAAGTTGAAGGTGATGAGACCATAATTGTGACCCTTTCCAACAATGGGCTGGGAAGTAATGTTTCACTGTCATCCTCTAATACATTGACTATTACTGTTTCTGATAATGATACGGATAACGGTGGTAATAATGGAGGAAATACCGGAAATGAAACCTGCTCTAATGATGATTCCATGGACCAGGATGCTCATGCCTGTGGAGAAACCCCCGGGGCAAACCAGTACGATGACAATACTGTCAATTTTTCGGGAAACCGGGAAGTAGTTACAAATGGTATTCCGACACACGATTACCGAAATCAAATCCCTAAAATCGTTTCCAACCTGGATAACAGCACCAAAACATATGAGTTTGACAACACGCCGGAAAAGGCTTCATCTACAACAAGTATCACGGGTAGCGATGGTACGCCAAAATGGAAATTTGGAGTAGCCAAAAATGGTGTGGCAATAGATCCGGCTCCGGCAGAGCCTTTCATTTTTGAAAATCCGAATACCGGTGAATATAACTGGGATTGGGTAATGGAGCCGAACAATAACATGGATGTTGTAGGTTTGGATTGTGCGATTGCTCATGTACAACCGGATGGTCTATATCATTATCATGGCAACATGGCCATATATGCGGAGCAACTTTCACCAGGAATTAGCACCGGAACTACACCTTCTGAGCCGGTGCAGATAGGTTGGGCGGCTGATGGTTTTCCCATTCTTTATATGTATGGTCCAAACGCAGCAGGAAATGCAGTGGTCAAACTTAGTTCCAGTCATATGTTAAAGTCCGGAGACAGACCTGGTAATGGAACAACTGCCCCTTGTGGCGAATACAATGGTAAATATACCAATGACTATGAATTTGTAAATGGGTCCGGAGATTTGGATGAATGTAATGGAATAGCCAGAGATGTTACTCTTGGGACGGGAACGTACAGCTATTTTTATGTCATCACTGAAGAATTTCCTTTCATATCAAGATGCCTCGTAGGCTCACCCAACGCGTCATTTAAAATAGGGCCGTGATGGAAATAGTAACATATTATGCAGGCACCATTGGAAAACAAATGAATAAACAGATGAAAAAGATTATTCTTATTATTTCTTTAATGATAGTGAATTTTGGATATGGTCATGATCTGCGAATGGCCATATTCGAAATATCCCAGGCTAACGGGTATTATGTAATTGACATAACTTTTGATAAGAATAATATCCGGGAGTCATTGATAACCTCTTTTGGAAGGGTGTCTTATCAGGAAGAGTACCTTCAACAGAGTATAAAAGATTATTTGGCGGGCAATTTTAAAATTATCATTAATGGCGAATGCATTTCTCCGGAAATTAAGGGCCTTACCTTTGACGAAGAGCATCTTAGGATCCATGCAGTTTTACCCGTTAATTTTCATCACATATCCACGATTGAGGTGTTCAATACTTGCCTATTGGAAAATAGAGGCCATATGAACATTGTCAAATCAAATTTCAACGGACAGGTTCGCACCTTTCGACTGACAAAGGACCGGGTGTCAACTATTATTGACTATAGATGAGATACCAAGCCGATATCCAGTTTCTGCCTTGTAAAACATGTAGAAGGAAATGTGAGATCATCGATCTCACATTTCTCGTGTTTAAATTTAATATTTCTGCATATTGACTGGGGAGATAAAGTCGATGGTTGAAAAAGAGATTCATTGCATATAACTTTTCCGAGAAGAACCTTCTTTTAAAAAGCAATTTCAAGACACAAAGCAGTTGATTTTGTCACTCTAAGTCCACATCATACGTCGAACACAGGTTATTTTAAGTTGGTAACTTGAAGTTAGACCAATTTTTTTAACTTTTTTAATCGGACATTGATTCCGGTTGATTTAATTCTTTTTCGGAGTTTTTCAATCGGATTTACAGTTGTCCGGATCAGTATGTCACTTAGTATGAATGTTACAGAAATGCTGAGCATCAAAAAAATCAATTTGCTGAGGGCTCCGTTTGTGAACGAGAATAGCAGTGCTCCAGCCTGCCAATGAATCAGATAAATTGGATAGCTATACTTGCCGATTTTAGTATCGGTTTTTCTGTCTACTAAAGTCGTTTCAAAAACAGCCAAGGTCGCGATGCACAGCGTCATTAAAGCAAGATTAGTGTAAAAACCAATGATAAAAAGCCAATGTGAAGTTATATTATTGCCCACCTTATAAGAATAAATAAAGTTCAATAAAACTAGTGCTAGCCAAATTATTGGATTGTCTAAGTATAATCTTTTGAGGAATGACGATAGTGAATTTCTGAAATGATAGATCAATGCTCCGATCGAAAAAGGGAGGCTTCCCGACAATATGGGGAAATACCTGGCTGCCCAGTTTTCTGGACTATGAACCAATACCACAATTGTGTAAAACGCACTAGCCATAAACCAAACGACAGAAATCTTTTTCGTTTTCGAAACACCAATGCAAATTGTCAGATAGAAAAATAACTCTACTGTTAATGCCCAGGTGGGCGGTGAAAGGCGAGGTGCTGAGTCTATTGTAAATAGTAAAAACAGGTTTTGAAAAGTCTGATTAATTGTTTGGGGGAGGGAAATGAGAGGTTGAAACTCTGCAATTTTGCTATCAAAAAAATATAACAAAAAAAGAGAAATAAGAATTGACGCGTAATAAGTTGGGAATATCCTCAAGATTCGATTTATAGCAAATCTTTTTCGTCCTTCAAGCGTGTAACCGTAATTATTGACCATGATATAGGTCATCAGATAGCCACTTAAAGTGTAGAAACCAAATACGGCATAAATCCCTAATTGGAAAGGACCATACAAATGTCCGATTAGCACTAAAAGTGCCAGGAAGGTTCTAAAAATGCCAAACATAAAAAATAAATTTCCTAAAAATAAATCCTCTAGCCAACGCTTCTGTTTCTAGCCAAAACGTGCTTATTGCTTACCCCACCCAAATCGTCTTTTGATTAACAAACTCTTTAATCCCTAAATATGATAATTCCCTTCCGAAGCCTGATTTTTTTATTCCTCCAAAAGGTACTTGTGGGTCGGAAGCCATCATTTTATTGACATACACCGCACCACTTTCTACGTGTTCCGCTACATAAATCCCCTTATCAATGTCTTCTGTCCATACCGATCCTCCCAATCCGAAATGCGATTCATTGGCTATTTCGATAGCGTCATGCTGATCTTTTGCACGGTAAAAGCACGCAACCGGTCCGAATAGCTCTTCGTGAAAGCAAGGCATGCCCGGCTTGAGATTTGACACGATCATTGGTGGAAAATATGCAGTATGGATTTCATCTGGCAGTTCACCATGCAATATTTCCGCACCCAATTCCACAGATTTTTTAACTTGTTGGAGCAGATCTTTAGCAAAAGATTTATTTGCCAACACTGAATAGTCGGTTGCAGAATTTTCAGGGTTTCCAGCGCTTAGTTGGTCCAATTCCTCAATGAATTTTTCCGTGAATTTTTGAAAAACACTTTCTTCAATGATAAATCTTTTAGCGGCTATGCAGCTTTGGCCGAAGTTCACCATTCGGGATTTTACAGCAGCTTGTGCAGCATTACCAATATCAGCATCCTTTAAAACAATAAAAGGATCGCTTCCTCCCAGCTCCAAAACTGACTTTTTAAGGTTTTTTCCTGCTTCTGAAGCCACAGCGCTTCCGGCGCCTTCACTTCCGGTCAGGGTCGTGGCAACCACGAAAGGATGATCAATTACCGTCGAAACTTTTGAGGAAGAGATCATAAGTGTGCGAAAACAGCCTTCCGGAAAACCTGCATGCAGGAATGTTTCCTCAATCGCCATCGCGCATTGTGGAACGTTAGACGCATGTTTAAGAAGTGCGGTATTTCCGGCCATCAGGGCAGGAGCAGCAAATCGAAAAACCTGCCAGAAGGGAAAATTCCATGGCATTACCGCCAGTACCAATCCCAATGGACTGTGATGAATATAGGCCTCACCGCTATCTGTTACAATGGGATGGTTTTCAAGCATTTCTTCTGCGTGGTCTGCGTAATATTGGCAAACTTTGGCGCACTTTTCTATTTCAGCGATGGATTCGGAAATTACTTTTCCCATTTCCCTGGTGATGATCAGTGCCAGATTGTCCTTGTTGTCAAGAAGTGTTTGAGCACACTTATGCATCAAGACAGCCCTTTCATTGTAAGTTTTTTTCTTCCATTCCAGGAATTGGTAATGACCTTTTTCTATGATGTGAAGGATGTCTTCGTATGAGTGTTCGTCGAATTCTTTGAGTAGCTGGTTGTCATATGGATTGATGGACTGAATGGGCATAGTATTCTTTTTTGTGTTCTACCTTGTTTAACGACAGACCCATGGCAACAAGTGAAAGGGTAGGTCCGAATAGAACACCAAAGATCGGGATCAAAAGTGAAAGATTAAATAAAATACCATTTCCTATGATCAGTGGTTTATGATCGTTGATCATATCTTTACTCTCCCTTAAGCTGATATTCATGTATTCATTTCTAAAATCAGCCATGGAATATCCAAAGAAATAGGCTTCAAAAATGAATATTAATATGGGGATAAGTGGAATGATCCAGGTCACGATGACGGCAAAAATGATGATCAATATGGTAATGATCAGCTCAATTAAAAAATTTCTTACAGCCAAAAATACACTTCTCCAAATGTCACTGATGAATCGTTTTAGTTTAAAACCATGATTTTCATCCAGGGCTTTTGACTGAACAATGGAAGTGATATAGGCAAATTCTGGGGAGAGAATGATAATGACTAAATACCTGTATAATTTCACATAGGATAGCAAAATCGCACCTCTAACGAAGTTGATCACCACAAATTCAAGAAATGAATTCATGTATTCATAGTCGGCATCCAGGTTGAATTTGATTACTGCAAATTCAGTAACACTGGCAGATGTTGCCAGAGCAAACCATGTCACAAACCCGGCAATAATCAAAGAACATAAAGCCGGAATGATAAAAATGCTCCACAGCTTATGCTTGTCTATGAATTTTAGGGCTTCAGCATAACTCCTGAAAGAAATAGTGGTCTCTCTGATCAGGTCCATACGACATAGTCGAAGTTGGTTCGAACAATATAATTAAAAAATATTTGTTTGTCAGATACCTCAATCACTGAGTTTAACAAAACTGTAAAATTTATTTGCATTATTATTAAAATGATAATTTTGGGTTTCTGAAATAATATTTTTTAAAGATTTAATATTAACCGTTATTGTTCTTACGGCTTTTATCTTGTGAAATTCGTTATTAATAATTAAATTATTCATTGCCATAACTGGAAGACTTACCTAAATCATTAAATTGTTCAATCAAAAAGCGGAGGTACTATGAATTTTACACCAAAAATGGATCAAGTCAAGTCAAAGACGTATGAGCCAATCACCAAGTACATGGCTACGGATTTGGTGACTTTTAAGCCTGAAGATGAGATCGGTTATGTAATTGAAACTCTTATGAGAAGGAAGATCTCCGGGGCACCTGTTCTAAACGACAAGAAAGAGCTGATCGGAACTATATCTGAGCAAGACTGCCTAAGGGTAATCATTGATAGCGTTTATTACAATCAACCATTAAGCAAACACCTTGTCAGTGAATACATGACAAAGGAACTCGTTACCGTCGATGTGAATGAAGACGTGGTAGATGTTGCCAATAAGTTTTTATCCTATCGGTTCAGAAGATTTCCCGTGGTTGAAAATGGTGTTTTACGAGGTCAGGTAAGTAAAAGAGATATTTTACGAGCTGCAAAAAATTTGAAATTTACTACCTGGTAGATTTAAAAAGAATAGGGCTGAGGCCCTATTTTTGTTTTACCGTTATTTTCTCTCCTAATCATAAAAATTATTCCTTTTCAAAGTCTTATTGCCACTCCATTTTTTTAAATTCGGCCGTAGAAACAATAATCGCATAAACATGAAAAACACTAATCTGCTTATCCTTGTCATCCCTTTCATCATGTTCAGTTGTGGGCTGAAAGATGAGAATGAAAAATTAAAACTTGAAAATGAAGAACTATCTGCAGAATTAAAGCGAGCTCAGACCGGTGTGACAACTTTGGAGCAGGTTGGAGCTTTGATGGATTCAATTGATGCAGCAAGAGATGTCATTCACCTCGAATTGGAAGCTGGAACCAGCTATGAAGACTACCTGGCTAAAATGGAAGATATTTCAAGATATGTAAATGAGACAGAAGAAAAATTAAAGTCCCTTGAAAGTCAATTCTCACAATCAAACGAAAAAAACAAGGCTTATATCTCAACCATCACAAGAATGAAAAATGACCTGGCAGCAAAAACGCAGGAACTACAACATCTACGAGAAACGATTGAATCGTATAAGTCAGAGAATGATGAGCTCTTGACATTGGTGGAATTGCAGGAACTTGATATTAATGATAAGGAAATTGAAATTGAGAGAAAAAGAGAAGAACTGAATTTGCTCGAAAACAGAATGCAGGAATTGATGGCCCAATCGCAGATCAGTGAAGCTGATGCTCTTTATGCCCGTGCAGCCGCCGTTGAGGAGGCAGCCGATCGGACCAAACTTGCCCCCAAAAAGAAAAAAGAAACCTACCAGGAAGCGATCGATTTATACAAGAGATCAATGGCATTGGGAAATACGGAAGCAGAAGCTAAAATCCAGGAATTGGAGGAGAAAATATAGAATTAGTTTATTTTTAAGACCGCTTTAATTAGTTGAGATCGTATGATTAATTAAAGCGGTTTTTTGTATCAATTTTTGTAATAAATGGAGATAACGTATTTGATTATTGGCTTGTTGGCTGTAGGGGTGATTGCATTAGTGATTTTTTTAGTGAGGATCAAAAACAAAGCTTCACTGATCAATTTGGAATTAGAGAATTTACACAAAGAATTCGATAACCTGACGATTGAATATAAGGTCAATAGCGATATATTATCCAAGACAAAAGAAGAGCATGACATTTTGAAGAAGGAAATTGCCTCGGAGCGAAATATAGTTGTTGAGCTAAACCGCCAACTTTCTTCTTTTGAATCCGACAACAGAAATCTCAGGGAAAAGTTAAATGAGCATAAGGAAGAGATTGAAAAGATCCAACAGAAATTTGCCATTGAATTTAAAAATCTTGCCAACGAAATATTCGAGGAAAAGTCCAAAAAATTTACCGACCAGAATAAAATAAACCTCAAGGATATTTTATCTCCGTTGAAGGATAAAATTGTTGAATTTGAAAAGAAAGTTGAGCAAACCAATAAGGAAAGTATTGAAAGGAATACTGCACTAAAGGAACAGATATTTAGCTTAAAGGAACTCAATCAGCAAATTACCAAGGAGGCAGAAAACCTCACAAAGGCACTAAAAGGAGAAACCAAAACACAAGGGAACTGGGGAGAATTGATATTGGAGACCATTCTGGAAAAATCAGGATTGATTAAAAATGAGCACTATCAGGTCCAGGTTTCTGTAAGCAATGATGATGGAAGGAGGCTTCAGCCAGATGTGATCGTCAGATTGCCGGAAAGTAAAAACATCATTATCGATTCGAAGGTTTCCCTGATCGCTTATGAGCGATATGTTAATTCGGATGATCAATTGGAAAAAGACAAGCTGGCAAAGGAGCACCTGCTTAGTATTCGCTCACATATTAAAAATTTGAGTGAGAAAAATTACCAGCTGATTTACGAAATGGGAAGCCTTGATTTTGTTTTGCTATTTATGCCGGTAGAACCTGCATTCAGTCTGGCGGTTCAAAATGACACTGAGCTTTTCAGCGATGCATATGAAAAGAATATTGTAATCGTCAGCCCAACAACTTTAATTGCTACGCTTAGAACCATTTCATCTATCTGGCGACAAGAGCAACAAAGCAGGAATGCATTGGAAATAGCCCGTCAAAGCGGAATGTTGTACGATAAGTTTAAGGCATTCTCGGACGATTTGCTAAAAGTAGGAGATAACCTGAAAACGACCAAATCCAATTATGATGCAGCGATGAACAAACTGATTTCGGGAAAGGATAACCTGGTTAGAAAGACCGAACGCTTGCGGGAATTGGGAGCTAAAACCACCAAGATCATCGATCAAAGATTGCTAAACAGGTCGGAGGAGTAAATTATTTGATAATTTTCCATAATCTTTGTGGATTAAAACTTGTTATGTTTTTGATAAGGGAAAATTGAGAAATGGAAATAACACCGGAAAATAAGATCAGGAAGATAATCATTGTGGGAGACAGGGTATTGATCAAACCTAAGAAGCATTCTGATAAAACAAAAAGCGGACTATACCTGCCTCCTGGTGTACAGGAAAGGGAAAAAATACAAAGCGGATATATCATAAAAGCAGGCCCAGGATGGCCCATTCCCATGCCTGTCGAAGACGATCAGCCCTGGAAAGACAAGGAGGAGCAGGTGAAATACATACCCCTGCAGGCCAGGGAAGGCGATCTGGCCATATTCCTTCAAAAAAATGCTTTTGAGATCCAGTTTGAGGGAGAAAAATACTATATCGTTTCACAGTCTTCCATATTGATGCTGGAGCGGGAGGAAGACCTTGATTGAAATGCACATCATTTAAAAAACTAAACCTGTTATTTTTACTTTAGTTATATAAATATACCTTTACAGGTAGCTATATTTGCGAGGTAAATACTTTTTACGACGTTTTAAATGAGAATTATAATTGCCGGTGCTGGCGAAGTTGGGTTTCACTTAGCGAAACTGTTAGCAAATGAGAGGCAGGATATCGTCATCATCGATTTGGATCAGGATCGACTTAACTACGCCTCAGCACATCTCGATGTTTCAACCGTGAGAGGTAACTCCACCTCATTCCGCGTCCTGGAAGAGGCCGATGTTTCCGAATCAGATCTGTTTATAGCTGTTACTTCGTCCGAAGAGGCCAATATTGCTACTTGTGTAATTGCCAAGAAGCTAGGTGCGCAGAAAACCATAGCCAGGATCGATAACCTGGAATTTCTCCTTGAAAAAGAAAAACTGGATCATAAGTCTATTGGGATCGATGAAGTGATTTCACCCGAATCGCTGGCAGCGAGAGAGATTAAAAGGCTTCTCAAGGAGGCAGCGCTGACAGATACTTTCGAATTTGATAATGGCCAGCTGACGCTGGTTGGGATCAATATCGACGAAGATGGTTTTTTAAGTAATAAAGCTATCAGGGAAACTGCCCACCTGAATCCCGATCACAATTTTATCAATGTCGCAATTCTGCGGGAAAAAAATACAATCATTCCTCATGGCGATACCCGATTCAAAGCAAATGACCATGCCTATTTTATAGCCGAACCAAGCGGTGTAGATAAAGTGCTGAAGCTGAGTAGCAGGGAAAGCATCAATATAAAAAATGTAATGATCCTTGGAGGGTCAAAGGTGGGATACCATGCAGCAAGGAGACTTAAGGATAAATACAAGATCAAACTGATCGAACAGGATAAAAACCGGTGTTTTGATTTGATCGATGACCTGAAGGAAATATTGATCATCAACGGTGAGTTCAGTGATGTAGAATTGCTGAAAGAAGAAGGGATAGAAAGAACGGATGCATTTATCGCTGTCACAAACAACTCGGAGACAAATATCATTGCGTGTCTGATGGCTAAGCAGTTTGGGGTAGCAAAAACCATAGCTCTGGTTGAGAATATGGACTATATCCATCTATCCCAAAATATCGGAGTGGATACCATGATCAATAAGAAACTCATTGCGGCTAATTTTATATCAAGATATATCAGAAAGGGTGAGGTGATATCTCTTACCTCTATACACGGAGTGGATGCAGAAATTATGGAATTTATCGTTCCTGATGACTCAAAACTAATTGGCAAAAAAATTAAAAACATTAACTTTCCTAAAGAAGCTATTATTGGTGGGGTAGTTAGAGAAGGAAAAGGCAAAACAGCTTTTGGAGACTTTGAATTCAGCAAGAAAGACAGGGTGGTAGTGTTAAGCAAGCGAAATGCCATTCAAGATGTAGAGAAATACTTTAAATGAGAATAAACCTAAAGCTGATCATATCGATCCTTGGTTTGCTAATCATGTTAAATGGAGTATTCATGCTCCTTTGCCTCCCGGTTTCCATTTACTATGACGATCACGATTGGAAGGCCATAAGCATTTCCGGACTGGTTACTACAGTCGTAGGGTTTATTTGTTGGATGTCCTTCAGGGGTGCTCAAAAGGATCAGCTACGAAAGCGAGAAGGGTATCTCATTGTATCCCTGGGATGGTTTTCAATGTCCCTATTTGGGTCTTTGCCCTATATCTTTAGTGGAGCAATTCCTTCTTTCACAAATGCATTTTTTGAGACTATGTCCGGCTTTACCACTACCGGTGCATCAATCTTAACAGATATTGAAAGTGTCAATAAGGGCATACTTTTTTGGAGGAGTCTTACCCAATGGATTGGAGGAATGGGGATCATCGTTTTGACGGTAGCTATCCTGCCATTATTTGGAATTGGGGGAATGCAGTTATTCGTCGCGGAGGCACCTGGTATTTCTCCTGATAAGTTAAAGCCTAGAATTACCGATACCGCTAAAAGGTTGTGGTTGATTTACCTCGGCCTGACTGTCCTGGAATTATTACTACTCTGGATCGGTGGCATGCCTTTTTATGACTCGATCAATCATGCGTTGACAACCATGGCTACAGGAGGTTTTTCAACAAAAAATGCAAGTATTGCAGCTTATAATGATCCTTATATTCAATATGTAGTCATCATTTTCATGATGCTGGCAGGTACTAATTTTACAATCACCTATTTCGGTCTGCATGGGCAACTGAAGAAAGTTTGGGCAAATGAGGAGTTCAGGAATTATCTGAAATTCACACTTGGCATTACCATTCTGCTCAGTTTTTTTGTGATAAATGTAGCCGATCTTTCTTACGAGGAATCCTTTCGGGCTACCATGTTTCAGGTGGTATCCATTATTACGACTACAGGATTTGTCACAGCAGATTATACCAGTTGGACGCCATTTCTGACAATTATATTTTTTATGTTGATGTTTATTGGTGCAAGCGCCGGATCAACAGCGGGAGGGGTGAAAATTGTCCGGCATATTATTTTGTTGAAAAATAGCTTTCTGGAATTAAAAAGACAGGTTCATCCGGCAGCGGTTCTTCCGGTGCGATTAAATCACAATGCCATTTCACCTGAGATCACATTCAATGTTTTGGCATTCATGATCATTTATCTAATGGTTTTTGTTGCCGGGTCTATCATTATGGCAGCCGTCGGGCTTGATTTTGAAACAGCAATAGGTTCGGTGGCAACCTGTCTGGGAAATATCGGTCCGGGTATCGGGGAGGTAGGACCTGTGGATAATTTTTCTAATATTCCGACATTTGGAAAATGGTTCCTGGCCTTTTTAATGCTTTTGGGAAGATTAGAGTTGTTTACGGTGTTGATTTTGTTTTCACCACATTTTTGGAGTAGATCATAGAAAGCTTTAGAAGGATGAATAAGACGCAGGCATGGATAAAAGCGATGAGATTGAGAACGTTGCCACTTGCTTTATCAAGTATTGGTATGGGGGCTTTTTTGGCTGCATTTTATAATAAGTTTGACTTGTCTGTTTTTGTCTTGAGTGCCATCACCACTTTGTTGCTTCAGGTTCTGTCCAATCTGGCAAATGACTATGGGGATGCAAAAAGTGGAGTAGATCATGTCCTGAGGGATGGTCCATCGAGAACTGTTCAGGATGGTTTGATTTCTCATAAGGA
This sequence comes from uncultured Cytophagales bacterium, assembly GCA_913057175.1. GTDB lineage: Bacteria > Bacteroidota > Bacteroidia > Cytophagales > Cyclobacteriaceae > CAJXNP01. The sequence goes on along the minus strand of CAJXNP010000008.1, from coordinate 151,657 downwards.
AATGTTAATCGGAATTATTATTACATCAATGTTGACCTTGATTGTAGGGGTTTGGCTTCTTTTCCAGGCTTTTCATTCCATTAATTACTTTTTTTTAACCTTTCTTTTTGTTGGTTTGCTGGCAATTGCTTCTGCTGTAAAATATACCATGGGTAAAAACCCATATGGGTATAGAGGGCTGGGAGATGTGTTTGTTTTGATTTTCTTTGGATTAGTAGCTGTTGGAGGTTCTTTTTATCTTCATGCAAATTACCTGAGCTATACTGTTTTACTGCCTGCATTAAGTTTTGGATTTCTGTCTACTGGTGTATTGAATCTGAACAACATCCGGGACATAAATTCAGACCGGGAAGCCGGAAAAATATCGATTCCGGTAAGACTTGGCCGAAAGAAAGCCGTTATATATCATTGGATGTTATTAACTCTTGCCTTTGTTTTAACAATAGCATTTACATGGATCAATTTTCAAAGTTTCTGGCAATTTTTATTTTTGTTGACATTGCCGCTATTCATCAGGAATGGTATGGCAGTTCTGCATTATGAGGAAGCTAAAAAACTTGATCCATATTTAAAACAATTGGCAATTTCCTCATCTGTTTTTACAGTGACATTTGGGGTAGGTTTATTAATTTCTTAAATAAGTATCCTGATTTTAAAGCATTTGATAAATTGGAATTGTATTTTTAATTAAAATTGATAGAGGTTGTGATAAAGAATAACATTAAAATCCATTGTGCATTTTGTCAGAATATATCCGAATCGATGTTCTCCGATCTTTCCAGGGAAGAATTGGACGGAATTTCTAATGCAAAAACGTGTATTAGATATAAGAAAGGACAAACCCTATTTTACGAAGGTACACGACCGCTGGGAATATTTTGTATCAACACAGGCAAGGTAAAAGTTTACAAGATAAGCTCTGATGGGAAAGAACAGATTTTATATCTATCGAAACCTGGAGATTTCCTTGGTTATCGCGCTTTGGTCAGCGAGGAATTTTACAATGCTTCTGCCACCGTCATCGAGGAAGGGGCGATTTGCTACATTCCAAAATCGAGCTTTATAAAAATATTCAATTCCAATCCTTCATTTTTTAAGAAGGTAATTAACAAGCTATGCAGGGACCTGGGAGTTTTGGAAGAAAAACTTGTTACTGTTGCACAAAAATCCGTCAGAGAAAGACTGGCAGCTACTCTGCTAATGTTGAAGGAAACATATGGAATGGAGGGCGAAAATAGCGAACTTATAGACATCGCACTTTCACGGGAAGACCTGGCGAATATTATCGGAACTGCCACTGAAACGGTTATCCGACTTCTTTCTGATTTCAAAAGCCAAAAGATCATTGCACTGGAAGGAAAGAAGATCAGGGTGCTGAAACCTCAGGAATTGGTGAGAGAAGCTGATTTTTACGGACGCCAAAGTTAAAAACCCTTCAATCCATAATGACAATTGTCATGTGAACAAGTGATAGACGTCATTTCCGTGTTGTTTTATTCTTCTTTTTTTTGCTCATTACCTTTTGTATTAAGGTAATGAAAACATGAAAAAAATATTAGTTCCTACTGACTTTTCCGAACAGGCAGAAAACGCCATGGATTTTGCCTGCCAGATTGCAAAGAAATCCGGAGCAGCAATCCAACTGCTACATTTAGTAGACCTTTCAGGGTTTATTGATTATACTGCTATCGGCAATTCTTACTCCATGTTGGGGACCACAGCCGGAATTGGATTCGATGAGAAGGTTCTAAAAAACCTGAGTGAAAATGCCGAGGAGAAAATTGGAGAGTTTAAAACCAAGTTTTCAAAGTTCGGAGTTACCATCCATCAGAAAATTGAATTTGGGAATGCCTTCCAGTTCATCAATGAAGAGATAAAAAGCAGCGAAATTGACCTCGTAGTTATAGGTTCAAAGGGTTCAAGCGGCGTTGAGGAATTTTTAGTTGGCTCGAATACAGAAAAAGTAGTTAGACATGCGAGGTGTCCGGTAATTACAGTAAAAAAGAAGGTTGATTTTGAAAAGATCAAAGACATTGTTTATGCATCAAAATTCACACATGATGAAACCCAATTGGTGGATGAAATGCATAAGCTGCTCAAACTTACGGGGGCAAAATTGCATTTAGTACGTGTGGTGACCCCCAATGCATTTGAGGGAACCAGACCTATCAAATCGATCATACAGAAATATGTCGATAAACATCATATAAAAGATTATACCATAAATATTTATAACGATGCCATAGAGGAAGATGGCATCATTTATTTTGCCAGGGATATTGATGCAGATATGATCGCATTATCAACTCATGGTAGAACGGGATTAATGCATCTGTTAAGCGGTTCCATCGCTGAGGATGTTGTTAATCATGCGAAGCGTCCGGTTTGGACATATAGATTGAAACATTAACTAATTGGACTATGGCAAAGACCTTGGTCGTACTGGGCAATAATACCTTTAATGGCAACATATTTAAAACAGCAGATTCCCTGTTTGGAGAGATTAAAGATGAATTGTTTGTTGGTATGGTAATGCAGAGGAATTTCCAAAGGGAAAAGGTTTCCTCTCATCATGAAGGATCAACTTCAGAAAAATCCTCTCATATGGAAATGATGAGTGAGATTGATCCTCAAAATCCTGAAATCTTATCTGATTTTGAGACGAAGGCAACAAGTAAAGGCCTTAAATACAAGTTTATCCACGAAGTTGAGGTTTCTTCCAATGAATTGATAGTACAAAGTATCTACGCCGATCTGTTGATCATGAGCTACGAGGTGTTCTTTAATAGTGAAAGCCAGGAGCCTGATACTACTTTTATCTATCAATTACTTAAAGCCTGCAAATGTCCGGTCTTGATTTTACCGACAACGACCAATAAAATTCAAAATGTAATATTCACCTATGATGGAAAGGAATCCTCAGTATTCGCTATCAGGATGTTTAGCAATCTGTTTTCCGATACCATGCGAGATAAGGAGATAACGGTGTTAACCGTCACGCCATCTGCCGATGAGGAGATCAAGAATGAAAAATTGCTTCTGGAATTGATCAAACAGCATCACAGCAATGTTGGTGTGCAACTCATGGAAGGAACAAACATTTCCGAGGAGATAATATCCTATGCCAAAAATGTGGAAGATCCGCTGATTGTTATGGGAGCATATGGCAGGTCCCATATTTCCAATCTGTTCATTCCGAGTGTCGCGAGAAATATTCTGAAAACATCAAGATTTCCTATATTTATTGCCCATAAATGAGAGTTAACTATTTGCACAAACTTTCTCCAGAACATCCGATGCCGCATCGTAACCCAGCGTACGGCTTCTACGGTATACGGTGCAAAAATCCTCACCGGTTCCCGTAAGATATTTTGAATACGCCAGAAAGTAAAAAGCTTCACCGGAATCCGGACTTAACTGAATACACTTTTCCAGATATGGAACAGCAGATTGTACACTGTCTATGATGATGAATGTTCTGGCAATGTTTAGGTTTGCAAGGTAGGATGAGCTATCCAATTGCAGCGAAAATTGATAGTCGCGTATAGCTTGAGGGTAATCGCCTAACTCAAAATAAGTATTGGCCCGGTTAATATAGATGTCAGGCTTCTTTGGGCTAAGATTGGCTGCTTCTGTAAAATATTCATTTGCCGACTGATAGTTTTCCAACCGAAAATAACTATTCCCGGAGTTATAATAGGGCCGGTAATCCGTACTATCCAGCTGAATGGATAATTCGAAATCGGAAATGGCATCCTGATATTCACCATTTTGAAACTTAGCAGCGCCTCTCAGATTATAGAATGCCGGTTCATCGCTGTACATTTGAATAGCTTTTTCGAGTACCGTAATTGCCTCATTTATTTTATTTTGATCGAGAAATGAACGAGCTTCGGCCTCATAAACAGATTTTTCCTTTTTGCATGAAACCAATAGAAATGCAAACGAAATTATGATCATTATTCCTCTCGTCAATTTGCTAATCATTAAAAAGTATTTTTGTTGAAGTAACCCTTTCATTGTATTCAAACCTTACTATGTAAACCCCAGGTGTCAGTCTTACCCCTGAATTATTCGTTCCATCCCATGTGATGAAATTTTTTCCTGCGTAGAGCTTTGCCAAAAGTAATGATTTTACCGTCTGTCCATTCATGTTGATTACTGTACTTCTAACGATTCCGTTTTCTGGAAGATTAAATGAGATATTAACCTCATCCGTAAAGGGATTAGGATAAGCCGTGTCAACATAAAAATTATTTTCCGGTTGTGGCGAAATGTCATCGGCAGGATCGTCAAAATAAGCCTGGAAAGCACCATTGCCATGTGTCGCAAAAAATACAGTACCATCAGCAGGCCGATGTTTTACCATGACCCCAACTACATTCCCAATAGTTGTTGCACCCTCCTGGACCCATAGGGTTTCATTTCCTTCCAGCTCATCTGTTGAATACAGGCCTGTACTGGTTGCCGCAAAATAAATAAATCCTCCATCCCGTTTAGGATAGATATCCACCCATCGAACCGATGGTCCTGAGCCGGAACCATCGGGGAATTCTTCCAGGTTGCCGGATACCGATTCAAAGGTGTCTCCGCCATTCTGAGAATAAAAGATGCTTTGCGTGTTGTAATTGGAAAAAGCGATCATCAGATGATCAGCATTGGTTCTGTCAATGGCGATTGAAATTAGGTAGGCTGTTTCGGGAAAATTGTTGCTGGTTATTTCAGCTATTTCGGGAGTGAGAGACATTGCATTTGTCATTTTGAACAATTTTCCTTCCGAAGTACCATAGTACACTATTTCTTTTGGTACGGTTGATGCCGAGATGGCTGTAATTTGATTCTCATCAATAGCAGTTCCGGGGATTTTTTCCCAATTCAGGGAAGTCTTGTTTTGTGATCCCGATGGAATTTGCGAAAGATTATAGTTTCTCCATACTACATCACCTCCTGCCAGGTACATCACATTTTCATTGTTTGGATCAAGGGTAAAAGGATTGACAAACAAATAACCCTGGTTGTTGGTATTTCCTCCACCTATGGGGTCAACCCGCGCAAAGGAAGTTTTTTGAAGGTCCTTTTCAATGGTAAACCGGTAGACCTGGCTTTCCTGGAATGATGCATAGATGTATTCTTCATTTCTGGTAATGTCACAATAAGTACCATCTCCACCGATGAAACGTGTCCAGCGTGTATTGGCATCAGGATTGGTGCTGATATGTGTACCATTATCCTGAAAGCCTATGATAACTTTTCCCGCAGACGTAGAACCATCAAAACCTATAACATAAGACTGGCTGGTGATCATACCGTTGTTGAGAGGTTGCCAGTTCATACTCTCTTCACGATTAGTGGTGGACTGAAAGATACCGCCGTCATTTACTGAGAGCATTTTGTCAGGATCTGTTTGTGAAAAATACAGATCATGTTGATCGACATAGTGATTTTGGAAGACACTAAAATCATTTGCCGTATCATATCCTCCGATCCATGCTGTGGCCGATGTATTTGAAAAGCCATTTGTGGACATATACAAATTTGTTCCCCCGAGATACAATATGTTTTCATCAGATGGATGAACTTTCAAAACCATATTGTAAGAATCCTGGTCATCATAATCGCCCAGGTCTCCCCCCAGTCTTGGAATGTTTTGGCTCAGATCTTCCCATCTTCCTCCAAAACCAGCACCGTCTCCTGCCAGGTATTCGTAGCGAAACAGAAAATCTTCATCTCCATCGTCACCAAGAAAATAAAGCAAATCGGGATTGGAAACTGATGTAGCGATAACTACCCTGGAATATTCATTTGGCCAGCGGATAGAAGTGATCTCATTCCAGTTGATGCCATCAGTCGACCGGTAAACACCGTGATCAATGTATGTTTCATCATTAAGAGCGACACTGCTCAAAACAGCATAAAAAATTCCATCAGCCGTTAGTTCAATATCCGTAAATCTCGAAATAGCGGCTGTATTCAGATCCAAAGAATCAGTTGTTTGGAGTTCTTCTCCCAGCACAAGTTGCCAGTTCTCTCCGCCATCTGTCGAACGGACAATTGCCCCGACAATTGCTGCAAAAACCTCATCTTCTGCAGTATTATTTGGGTTGGTCAATACCTTCCAGACATATTGAAACTGTGAATTAAAAACAGTAACTGTTCCCAATCCAGTTGAGGCTAACTGGGACCAGGTCTCGCCGCTATCGGTCGATTTAAACAGACCATCACCTCGAAATGGGGCAAATGGCGCTCTGGCGGAATTACCCTGCAGCTCACCGGTTCCGTAATACCAAATGTTCGTTTTTCCCGGTCGGGTGTCCTGTGCAATGGTCGTTACACTGTGGATGCTTTGGATGGGAGTTTTCTTACCCCAGCTTTCTCCACCATCCTGGGACTTCCAAATACCTCCTGAAACTCCTCCTGAAATAATTACTTCTTCATTGCTTATATCAAAAGCAGCCGATCGCGACCGACCGCCAACGTTGTACGGGCCAATGCTCGTCCATTCTTCGATGTTGTTTTTTAACCGTGGATCGGATTTCTTTGGAAGGGTTTGGGCAAACTGCAATTCCCTATGACGAATATTGGGTGGTATAACTCCCGTTGCAGGATCAACTTGCAGCCGGGTCCAGTATTCTCTTCTTGCCCGGGGATTTTCTTCTGTGCCGGGCGCTGATTTGGCATTAACAAAAAAATCATCTGCTAAGGCCTTCTTCTCTGGTAGTTGAGGGCCGGTATTTGGCGAGTCTTTTTTTGAACAAAGAGTAAATACGGTTATTGAAAACCCTAGAAAAGCAAGTTGAAAATATTTCCGCACTTCTGTTATTCGATCACGATATTGACTTTGTTCCTCCTTCCTTCCATTAGTTCAGGAGTCAATTGTGCAGCTCCATAGTTAGACATGTCACCCTTCACGGCGTCCACAAAATAAGCTTGTGGTTTGAGGTCTTTGAAAAGTACTCTACCCTTTTCATCGGTTAATTGAGTATCCTGAATGGGGCTTTCACTGTTTCTGAAATCCTCCTCATTAGAGTAGATGGTCACTTCAGCTCCCTCCACATAACTGCCCATTCCGTCGATGACGGTAATTTGCAAAGAGGTTTTCAACATATTATTTGATTTCGTTTTGAAACCTGATATGACCACAAGGAAAAGAAAAATAATAGATAGTGAGTATGCTGCTTTTTTCATAATTAGTTCATTTATTTTTTTACCCTGATATATTCACCTTGATAAAAATCGTCTTTTTTTCCGTCTTCATCATAATCTACCATGGTTTTCATTTCCATTCGGTTCCCATTTATGTAAACCTGGTATGGAAATAATTCTCCACTTTGATCTTCCAAATAAAGTGAATCTCCGTCAATATACCATGTCCCTTTATTCTGGTGGAAGATATTACTTAAGGTATCCCGGTAATTGGTGAGGAATGTACCGTCATCATAGATTTCTGTGACGATAGGGTCGATGTTCATCTTCAGCTTCCAGTTATCTTCAGTTATGGAAACACGAAAGGATGTATCGGAATTATTGTACGTTTCCAGGTCAACATTGATGGTGAGATTTTTCCAGTTGCCTACGATGGCATTTTCCTGGAAATCCCCGAAATTAACTTCCTCGCTTGTCGATTCCACTTTCTTATTTTGTCCGGAAGTACAGGCGATGTTGACAAATAGGACCATAATAGCTAAAAGCCGATAGTTTTTTATCATGATTCAAATTTGATAAAATTATCTTTAAAAGTTGTAAAAAATCAGCAATGGCATTTTTTGAAGAGTAGAATAGGTAAAAAACGATATTAAATATGAGAGTTAATAAAATACAATTCATTTTTAAAGTAGATTTTAAGCAAAATCTTTAATATTCAATTTCAGTTGAGCAAATGAAACGCTTTCGCAAAATCAATTTTATACTGTTACTTATTAGCATTGTTATTGCTGTAACCGTTGAAGTTGGGCTATTGGTTGATGCAGACTTTGTGGAAGGTTATAATTATTTGGGATGGGTATTTTTGTTCATTTACTTTCTTTATCCGGTTATTATTATTGGGATTATTGTCTTAGCCGCATTTCTTATTAAAAAGTATGGTTTTATTTCTGGCTTTGTAAATCTGAGATGGGAATTTGCTTTAATTGTTTGTCACGTATTTATCATCCTTGCCTCAGCACAATTGAATTCCAGGCTTGATATTGGTAATAAGTTGAAACTAATTGTAACAAATGAAACCAATTATATGATTGGTCCCATATATGTATATGGAAGGCATGAGAAAATTGCGATTGATACTTTGAAAGAATACCAGACTATAGAACTTGTTTACAGAGGAAAAAATATCGACTACCGAACCAATAATGACTTTGAAAACAGGATAATTGTAAATTATGAGGACAATTTGGATTGGAAGAGTAAAACAATAGTGGGTATGTCTAGAGGTGTTATGGATAGCCTTGTCGTGAAATTTGTTGAGCAAGATTCAATTGTCGCGGAAGTTTGGTGATATGTGGTAATTAATCTGAATTAACTGTTTGACAATCTTTTACATAATAGCAACACAAACAGGAAAACCTACATTCTTTCTTGATGGGCAAGTATCATTCACAATTCAACTAATCCGATCCCAAACTTTTTCGTTTAATAATTTGACCGATTGGTCTATTTTGTTAGTTTTGTCAATGACAATGGAAACAGCAGAACAGATCTCAACCCGTGACAGGTTAATTGAAAAAGCTTCAAAGCTAATGGAAAGAAAAGGTTACTTCGGAACCGGCATCAATGAGATTCTGAAAGAGACAGGAATACCGAAAGGATCCCTGTATCACCATTTTCCCGGAGGCAAAAATGAGCTTTTGAAAGAAGCCGTTATTTATTCGGGAAAACGCCAGTTAAGAGCTTACTCTGATGCCATGATGGGTAAAAAGACAGTTGCTAATGGTTTGAAAGCTGTGATCGATTACATCATTGAACAATTTCTGGAGACAGATTTTCAATATTCCTGTCCGATAGGGGCCATTGCCATTGAAAGTGCAACGGAAAACAAAGTTGTGAAGGATGCCTGTCAGCAGGCATACGAAAAAATGGAAAAAAGCTTTGAAGCCTATCTGAATTTAAACGGCATTGAAGATTCGTTATCCACTGCCAGGATCATTATAAACATGATCGAAGGCGGATCTATCCTGACAAAAGCACATGGAAACATTGAGCATTTGAAAGTTATCAAAGATCATCTAAACAAAATATTACCGGAATCGTAAAAAATTTTAACCTTAACTAGACTAAATGGTCTAAAATCATGAAGATTAAATTTAAATGGATTGGAGCAGCATGCTTCGTAATGGAAATTGACGACCAGTTCAAGATAGCCTGTGACCCCTGCCTAAGCCCAATAGGAGCAAAGTTTGATTTCAAATACTTCAAATCCGAAAGGACGATTGGTCCCGAATATGAAGACAATGACTTTCGGGGTATCGATCTATGGCTGCTGACACACAACCATGAAGACCATCTCGATGGTGATGGTTTGGCGGTTTTGGACAAGGATTCAGTAAAACTTTGTCATAAAAACGTGGTGCGAAAATTAGCAGAAGCTGGTATGAACCGTATAGATTCTGTCACTTGGGGAGAGTACCGGACCTTCACTAAGGATCGGTTGGAAGTTTCGATTAGAGCTGTTCCCGCTGTGCACGGTTCCAATTTCCTGGCCTCTTATTTTGCGGGAGGAGTGAATGGTTATTGGTTAGAAGCGAAAAAAGGAAGTGAGACCAAATCTATTTACATCACTGGTGATACCATTTGTCATCCGACTGTAGAAAAGTTCATTGGAAATAAGATCTGCGATATTTTGATCCCCAATATGGGAGCGGTAAAAGAGAAATTTTTTGGAGGCCCTTTGACGATGAATAACAAGATGTTGGTGCATCTGATCGATTGCCTGGAGCCGTTGGCAGTCCTCCCTGTACACTATGGTGATTTTTCTCATTATTCCGGAGGATTCCCTGAATTGGACCTGCATCACAAAACAATTGTAAAAAGAACAAAACGAGGAAAAGAAATAGAATTAGCAATATAAGTATGATGAGTGAAGCACAAAACAACGTAGAAAAGCATCCATGGACTTCTGAGCTTGTGCGGTTTCAGGATTGCGACCCGTTGGGTCATCTGAATAATGGCAAATACATCGATTATTTCATGAATGCCCGCGAAGATCATCTCAGAGATTTTTATAATCTGGACATTTACGAGATATCCAAAAGCAACGGTTTCGGTTGGGTGGTCATGCAAAACCAGATCAGCTATCTCAAGCCTGCTTTTCTCAATGAAAAGATTGTCATCGAGTCCATGCTTATCCACTATGATTCTTATTCGGTTCTGGTCGAACTGAAAATGTGGAACGAAAAGAAAACACAGTTGAAGTCTGTTATGTGGACGAGATTTGTTTCCGTGAATCTTCAAACGGGCAAAAAGATGACGATCCCCGGGGAGTTTTATTTGCTGGAAGAGCTACTGGTCCCAATTGATATTTCAAAGGGATTTGATCATCGCATCAGCCAACTATTGCAGGAAACTAAGACAGCGGTTTAAATCCAAATCTCAAGAATGCAAATAACAATTGACAAATAAATATAAGAACCCAATTATTCAATTACCAAACGTTTGAATATTGGATTTTGTCAATTTGGGCTTTATTTGTTATTTGATTGATTGCGATTTGATACATTCAATACACAAGTCGCACCAACCCCTTTGTCAGATTAGGGATTAATTTTTACAGCTTCAGCCCGCCAAACCCCCGTTTAAACCAACCCGATTACTACGGAAAAGAACTATTTCCTAAATTGCGTTTTTATAAATTTGAATGATTAAAATAGGAGTTAAAAATGAGAAAGCAGAGTTTATTTTTTTTATCCCTTGTGGGGATAATTTTTTTTAGCTGTAATCCACAAAAACCAGAGCAAGCGTATCAGGAAGCTTCTGAGGATGATACAGGTTTTAAGTATGTGACCGATCGGTTTGCCGATCTGCAAATTCTTCGCTACAAAGTACCTGATTTTGATGAGCTTACGCTTAATCAGAAAAAGCTGGTTTACTACCTTTCAGAAGCAGCATTAAGTGGCAGAGACATTATCTATGATCAGAATTACAAGTACAATTTATTGGTCAGAAGAACGATAGAAGGAGTTTACAAATCCTTTCCGGGTGATAAAACCTCTGATGATTTCAAAGCATTTGAGACCTATGCAAAAAGGGTGTGGGTGTCTAACGGGATTCACCATCATTATTCTAATAAAAAACTCGATCCGGGGTTTTCAAAGGAATATTTTGCCGAGTTGATTAATAAATCGAACGAAGACAGCTTGCCACTGGAGGATATTGGAGGCAAGCAGGAATTGATCGATAAACTGACGCCCATCTTGTTTGACCCCGAGCTGGACAGCAAAAAGGTCAATAAGGATTCCGGAATAGATAACATTGTGGAGTCAGCCAATAACTACTACGAAGGTGTTACTCAGGAAGAAGTGCAGCAATTTTATCAATCCAAAAAAATAGAAGGTGTTGAGAAACAGCCACTTTGGGGATTGAATTCAAAAGTTGTACGCGAAAATGGCAAAGTGGAAGAAAAAGTTTGGAAAGTTGGTGGCATATACACCGAAGCGATTGAAAAGATTGTTTACTGGCTGGAAAAAGCGATCACAGTTGCCGAAAATGACCAGCAGCGAAAAGCTCTGGAAAAACTGGTGGAATTCTACAAAACCGGTGATTTAAAAACTTTTGATGAATACAGCATCGAATGGGTAAAAGATACGGAATCTACAGTTGACGTAGTTAACGGTTTTATCGAAGTATATGGCGATGCCATTGGATACAAAGGAGCATATGAATCTGTCGTGTCGTTTAAAGATTTTGAAGCGAGCAAGCGTATGACTACTCTTTCGGAAAATGCCCAGTGGTTTGAAGACAATTCGCCTATACTGGATGAAAATAAAAAGGAAAACGTGACAGGTGTGAGTTACAAGGTGATTACTGTCGCCATGGAAGGCGGGGATGCCGCTCCATCTACTCCGATTGGCATCAACCTTCCCAACTCCAACTGGATCAGGGAAGACTACGGTTCGAAGTCCGTTTCCCTTGGTAATATTGTTGCTTCCTACAACCAGGCTTCCAGCAAAGGATCGAAAAACGAGTTTTTTCTGGGGGAAGATGTTATGTTGAGGATCAAAGAGCATGGTGAGTTGGCTGGCAAATTGCATACGGCCCTGCACGAAGTTATTGGTCATGCTTCCGGAAAGCTAAATCCCGGAGTGGGAACTCCTCATGAAACCTTGAAAAATTATGCCTCTACCCTTGAAGAAGGAAGAGCAGATCTGGTGGCGTTGTATTATATTCTGGATCAAAAATTAGTAGAATTGGGTGTAATACCAACGGTAGATGTTGGGAAAACAGAATATGACACGTATATCACTAATGGGCTGATGCTTCAGTTGAGAAGACTGGAGTTGGGGGAAAATGTGGAGCAAGACCACATGAGAAACCGTCAGTTGGTCGCCAAATGGTGCTATGAAAAAGGTCAGGAAGAAAATGTCATCGAGAAAAAAGTAGTGGATGGAAAGACCTATTTTGTGATCAATGATTATGAAAAATTAAGGGAACTGTTTGGCCAGCTGCTTCGTGAGATCCAGCGAATTAAATCGGAAGGAGATTACGAAGCCGGAAAAGAGTTGGTTGAAAACTATGGAGTAAAGGTTGATCCTGAATTGCACAAGGAAGTTCTGGAAAGGTATTCCAAACTGGATGTAGCGCCATATTCGGCATTTATCCAGCCAAAGATCTTTCCTGTGAAAGAAGGTGAGGAAATTACCGATGTAAAGGTTGAATACCCCGAGTCGTTCATCGATCAGATGTTGTACTACGGTGAGAAATATTCCTTTTTGCCAAATGAGAATTAATTAGAGAATATTTAGCAAGAAAAAGCAGTGGTTGTGAAAGGCTACTGTTTTTTTTATGTTATTAAGCTAAATAAGACTATTCCTAGAACACGTGAATGGAATTCTTCAACAGGAATTTTATGTGGATGAAAATTTTGGATGAAGAAAGAGTCGCGTTAGCATTCAAACAAGCTAACAACTTATATAACTACTATAGTTTTCATTTGAAACGTTTTTTTAATATTCCAATTGAGGAACATAAACTTTTTGTAAAAACTGGCAATTCATTTAGGACATTACAATATTCTTGAAGTGAAGGAATTACCATTGAAACCTTGGATCAATTATGACTAAAGAATATAAAACAAGTAATTTGACTCGAGTCTTTACTTTAGGGTTATTGCAACATGGATACAAAATAGATGGAGGAATTTTATATATGCATGGATTATTTACTAAAAAAATTCCACTTGACACCATTCATAGGATATCATACGAATTGATAGCTTATGGACAGTCTATGTCTTACTTTTATGTAGTAGTTGATGACAGTGGGAAAGAGTTCCAACTTGCATATTCAAAACTAGACGGCAATACCTACCAGGAATTGTTTCGTGACATATTAAAAATCAATCCAAATATCAGATTAACTGATGAAATGAGAAGCTTTCTTGATGCTGAAATAACTGAAAAGATTCTCATGTTTGATTTTAATGTGCACAAAAGTGGTTTCTTTAAGCGCGATAGGGAATTGTCTCAGAAATATCCTTTATTAGATGCGTTTATTGGTTTTACAGTTGTCTTCATACTATTCTCTATCCCCTGTATTTTCGCATTGACTGGAGATCAATACCTTACTGAAAATTTTGGCGGTGACTATAATCCTCATAGAATTTGGGCTATAATAATTGGTGGAGTTTCGTTAGCGGTAGCGATTACAAATTTATTTATTTCATTGGTCTCCATGTACCCTGGGCATGCATTGACTTTTGTTTGCTTGATCATTTCCTTGATCGGATTGTTAGTCGGTATAATGGCTTGATTAACAAGCGGTATAGGTATAATAGAATGAGATCAAGTAGTTCGTTACCCTAGGAAAGTTTGGAGATATCCCTAAACAAGTTGAGTATATAACTGGATCGCCTAAAATGTAATATAGATTCACTACTTTTATTCTACCAGTTTTGTTATTGTCTGGATGACCTTCAAATAGTTAAATGAGCAAAAAATGAAACTCTCTTTTCTCTCCATAATAGTGTTTTCCTTGTTATCCCTACAACTTATCGCTCAAAAAGACCCTATTCACGTAGGTGTTATCGGATTAACCCATTCCCATGTGCATTGGATTTTTGGTAGCGAGAAAAGGGGAGATATATCAATCACAGGAATCGTTGAACCCAACCGTGAATTAGCATCACGATATGCGGATCAATATGGGTTTTCAATGGAAATGGTCTTCCCAACCATGGAGGAATTGAACAATACTAAAGATGTCGAAGCGGTGACAGCTTTTGGAAATATTTACGATCACCTCAAAATTGTGGAATTCTTCGCTCCAAAAGGGATCCATATAATGGTGGAAAAGCCATTAGCTGTCAGCCTGGAACATGCAAGAAAAATGGAGGCGTTGGCAAAAAAACATCAGATCCATTTGCTGACGAATTATGAGACCACCTGGTATCCCACTAATCACAAAGCCTATGAATTGGTAAAGGAAGATTCTGTTATTGGAGATATCAGAAAAGTCATTGTCAGGGATGGTCATAAAGGCCCCAAAAAGATTGGTGTGAACGATGAGTTTTTTGAGTGGTTAACGGATCCTTTGTTGAATGGCGGCGGGGCCATTACAGATTTTGGATGTTATGGAGCGAATTTGCTAACCTGGTTGATGGATGGGGAAAAACCTGATAAGGTTACGGCCGTGACTGATCAGTTGCAAAAAGAAAACAATCCCAATGTCGATGATGAAGCAGTGATCATTTTGACTTACAGCAACTCTATAGCGATCATCCAACCTTCCTGGAACTGGCCTATTGGAAGAAAGGATATGGAAATTTATGGCTTAAATGGTGTAGTTTATGCAGATAACCGTCACGATCTCCGGATTAGGATATCGGAAGGTTATGATGGTTTTTCCGAGGAATCTTTCGCTCTTGAGGAAAGAAAACCTCCTTACGATGATCCGTTTGCTTTCCTGGCAGCGGTAATCCGGGAAGAAATGGAGTTGCCACCTTATGACTTATCGTCCCTTGAAAACAACATGATCGTCATAGAAATTCTGGATGCTGCAAAAAAAAGTGCCGCATCTGGTGAGACTGTTGCGTTTGAGTAACTATAAATACATAAAAGGTAATGTTCATATCGACAATACTTAACCTGCTTCTCTTTGCATTTTCTTATATAACTTTATCCTCAAACCTATTTCTTCAGAAAAACCCCGAATTGAATGTCATCAATTATCATGTTTCGATAGAACCTGATATCGAAACAGGAAGTGTAAAAGGAAGTGTGATAATTGATTTTCTAATTGACCCAAACATATCGAAGGTGGTACTAAATAAAGGAAGCCTGAATATCAACAAGGTCACGGGAAAGGATGTTATCAATTTTATTCAGGATGGCAACCGGATAATCATAAATCTTGCCGACAGGGATTACTATGAAAATCAAGTAGAGATATTTTACGATGGAAAGCCATCTTTCGGGCTTGTATTCGATAAAGAATTGGGTCAGGCATATACGGTTTTCTCCACAAGTCAGTGGATGGTTTGCAATGATTCCCCCGGCGACAGGGCAAGGGTTAGCATGGATATACTTATTCCGTCTGATAAGGATTGCATTGCCAGCGGAGAATTTGTTCAAAAAACTACTGAACAGAATAAGACGCTTTTTTCATGGCAACAGGAGTATGAAACCCCAACTTATACCTATGGATTTGTGATTGGAGAATTCAATAAATATGAAGAGGAATACAAAGATGTTTCATTGTTCTACTATGCAAGGGATTATCTATCGGATGAATTGCATCATATTTTAGGTAAGACAAAGGATATGATGGCTTTCTTCGAAGAAAAATCTGGAGTTCCTTATGTTCAATCTTCCTATTCACAAATACTCATGGGAGATCACTACCAGGAAATGTCGGGTTTTTCAGTCCTGAAAAATTCTTATGGTCACATGGTATTGAAGGATAGTATGGAGACAAATCTCATTTCGCACGAACTAGCACATCAGTGGTGGGGAAATATGATCACCTGTAAGAATTGGAACCACTTCTGGTTGAATGAAGGTTTTGCCACGTTCATGTCTGCTGCTTACAATCAATATCGATTTGGCGAAGAAAAGTATGATTCTGACATCAGTTCATATTTTGAGGTATATCGAAAGATAAAAGATGAAGGAAATGACAAACCGCTGGTTTTTCCGGATTGGATCAATCCAACTGGAGCTGACCGGAATCTGGTCTATTTTAAAGGAGCTTATATTCTGCACCTCCTCAGAGAAGAAATGGGTGATTGGGATTTCTGGAAAGGAATTAAATTTTACAGCCAAAAATATTTTGGGAAATCTGTTGAAACCATTGACTTCCAACATGCCATGGAAGAATCATCAGGTAAAAATCTGGAGACTTTTTTCAATAAGTGGTTCTATTAGTAGGGAAGATTTTCTTATCGATCGAGGATCATTTAATCATGCCAACACTCCAAGTGGGGGCACGACTAGTTTAGTGGAAAAATTTTTCATCAATGGGTTGATTATTTATTAGAGGAAAGGAAACAATGAATCAACTCCTCAAAATAGCCACATGAGCATATTGCATGTAAACACGATTTGGAAGTAAAACCCGCAACTCGAATCTGGCAACTAATAAACCCGTAACTCGATCACCTCAACAAATTCACCCCCCCTCGCTGTTCAATTACTCCCCTCTCAGGATCCGTTGCGCTTCGGAATTTGATTACATAGGCGTAAGTTCCTCCCGGAAGGACTTGCCCGTTCTTCGTACCGTCCCAACCTTCATTTTCCATGAAGTCAAGGTCTTCCGAATGGAAGATCAGCTCACCCCAGCGGTTGAAGATGAAGATCTCAAATTCACCTACAAACAATGGAAATAACCGGAAAGTCTGGTTCACGTCTATGCTGGCATTCGGGCTAAAGGCAGTTGGCGCAACAATGGATGGCTCACAACTTTCAACGACCATTGTGCTGTCAAATGTGAAACAATTGAAGGCATTGCCTAATTCAAAATTGTAATCACCTTCTTCTGTGATCTCGTAAGTTCCGTCTATTTCAAAGATCTCGGCTCCTGTGTCCGCATTATAGGCATAATATGTAGTGAAATTACCTGGAGTGATGATGGCGGATTGCTCTACTCCTTCAAAATCAACCGGTGCTGCCGGGCAGATCAGGTATGACGGTTCAATATCCGCGGGTGTGTTCGGGAACCGTGCCATACTTCTGGTTGCCTCGGACCTGCAGTTCCCGGCATTTGTCACCACAACCCTGAACGTTCCCTGGCTGAATGTCTCCACATTTTGAAGAGTATCACGTTGCAACACAACACCGTTTTGATACCATTGGTAAGAGTAAGTTCCGTCATCGCCAGGGGTAGAAATGGCTGCCAGCGTCACTAAATTGCCTTCTTCGCATGCGACAGTATCCTGCTCGATCGTCACCATGACCTCTTCGTAAATCGTCACAGGAACAGGGCCTGCTGACGCCGGGCAACCTGTTGCCTGGTCTGTGACATCTACCGAATAATCTCCTCCGGTCATAACGTTAATAACTCGTGTAATATCGTTGTTACTCCACTGATAGGTATAACTTCCACTTCCATTGGTCACATTAGCCTGAAGGGTAGCTTCTCCATCACAACCGGCATTGTCGGCAATGATTTCTGCCTCAGGAGAATTTCTCACATTGACTGTGGTTGTCATGGTTGAATCACACGGAGGATTAGTTCCTCTGGCAATGACTGTAATAGTGTGTGTTCCGACAGGTAAAGTACCTGAAACATCCGGATTTAGACCTGTTCCGATCAAGGAGCCTCCTGAATTAAACCATTCCACGTTTGTTGAACTGGAAGTTGCTGTCAGCGTCATATTCGTTCCCTCACAAAGGTCAAATAACGGATCTACATTCAGGTCAACTGTGGGATTTGGTGAAATATTGACATTCACAGTATCTGTACATCCATCACCTGAAACGGCTAATATATAACTACCTGAACTAACCGGAGAGATATCAAAATTCGCTGTGCCTGGTGTTCCATTTTCTACGACAATCCCTGAGATTGAATTTGTTAGGGTGTAGCTAATTGTGCCAGGTGTAACAATATCAGTTGTGACATCTATCATGTTGCCGGCACAATCATTTACTGGTGTTGCATTGAGCGTAAAGGTTACAGGGTCGTCTACTAACGAAACTGGCTGGTTTCTGGTACATCCTGTAATATTATCAGTTAGCGCTAACGTATAGGCACCCGAAGCAATCATGTCCAAAGGGTCGACGCTTCCGAGTGATGCACCGGTATTATCAAACCATTCATAGGAAAGTCCATTGAGACTACCGGTTATTTCGATCGATCCGTCACTATTCCCACAGGTAGGGTTTGTAATATCCAGTGTTTGAGTAGCTGGCAGAGGATTAATGGTGACAATTACAGAATCAATTCCTGTACATCCAGTCAATCCGCTCGTAACTTCCACGCGGTAATTAAATACTCCCGGTGTGCTGGTATCAACATTCATAAATCTTCCGCTTCCCGAATTGGCTCCGTTGATGGTCCATGCGTAAGTCGATCCACTTGCCGGGTTTCCTGCATCGAGAGGATCAACGGTTTCATCCTGGCAGACCGTGAAATCCGGTGGTAGGTTCACAGCAGGGCGTCCGTCATATACGGAAACCGTATCGGCGGAAGTACACCCGTTTTGATCTGTGATCGTCACATTGTAATCGGTTGGAGTATTTACAGCGATTGTCCGAGTGGTATCTCCCGTACTCCAGAAGAAGCTCAATCCCGGTGTATTTGTTGAATCTGCATTGAGTATCAGATCACCATTGCATATCACATCTACTGCAGGCAAGGTCGGTTCATTGGGGCCTTCGTTGATCGTAATATCCTGAGTGAGCAGGGTGTCCAGCCCACAGCGGTTGGTTACATTCAACTCGATTGTATATGTCCCGGCGGCGCTGAACGTATGCTCAAATTCGGTTTCAGAGCTTGATCCTTCCACATAATCCCAGAAAAGTTCATCAATACTCGAACTTGGTGTGCCGATGAAAGAGCTTGGTGTGCCCAGACAGCCATCCGATACGGCCATGGCAGGCCCACCGCTTTGCTGCGATACATTTTGTGCAAAATTGGGTAATCCCAGGTGAGATGTGCCTCCGGCAAGGTCAAAAGTATTACTGGTCAGATCCACAACCGAATATTGTGTAGTATCCTGAACCGGGGCAAACTGGATCACATGGCCCTGCCCTTCTGAAGCGATGTACAGTTGTCCATCTGGTCCTGCCTGGATAGCTCCAAGCTCCTGAGTTCCCTGGGCGATGATCTGTCCTGAATTCTGAATGGAATCCTGGGTATAGTTGTATAATTTAAATTCGTATAAGATAGAGTTGCTTCCGGTTAATGTGACGAATAGTTCATTTCCTCCCGGAGAAAATTCAACACCATAAACTTTATTTTGCGAAACAGGCTCATCGAAAGTTATCTGAATAGGATTAGTAAGCTCTCCTGTAGTCTGGTCGAAGTCAAATAACTCAACAGCATTTTGCCCGCTTTCTGTAACCAATCCTACCGCTACACGCTGACCTGCAGGATCGAATTGCATGTATCCTTCGGCTGTTTCGTTAGAGGAAGTACCGTGAACGGAACCAACAGATGAAAATACAGGATTTCCGATTCCATCCATCGTTATAGGATAGGAGCGAAAAGTATTGGTCCCGAATTCGTGAGAAAGCAACCAGGTATTTGCCCCGATCAGACCAGCCAGTCGTTCGGTCGTTCGGTAATAAAGAGTTTTATTGGTCAATACTACCGGACCAGCGGGATCGCCCAATTTTTTCATGTCATAAATGGAATAGCGAAGGGTGTGTTCTTTTTGAGTAGCACCCCAAACGTCCTCTGTTGTGAATACATAGAAAATGGTTGGATCGTCCGGCAGGGGCAAGATCAGGGAGGATTGCATGGATGTATTATCTCCACCGATGTTGTTTCCTACCGCATTATGATCACGACTGTAAATGGTTGTTCCATCGGAATAGAGCACAATGTCCCCATTGGCGTCCGAATAGGCCGAGACACCTGCGGGGGCCTGTGTCGCCCCATCTGTCAATGGGACAGGCGGTTGTTCGTTAAAGTCTATTCCCGCCCCATCACCAAAGTACCAGATGTTGGCAAATTGGGCTTGCTCGCCATATACTTCCACATTGATCTCGTCGTAGGATTCACAGGTGCCATAATCGACTACCACCCAATACGTTCCAGCCGAATCGACAGTCATGGTCTGCCCTGTCACTTCAGGATCTGACCAGGTATAGGTAATACCATTTGGTCCGGCATCTAGTTCTAATGTTTCTCCTGGACAAATGACCGTATCAGCTCCAAGATTGACCGAATCAGTTAGGGCAATAATATCTACTGATTGGGTAAAGGTAGTATCTCTGCCATCAATTGTTGCCGTTAATGTAACCTGGTAAGATCCGGGTGTTTGATATTCATGGATAGGCGCAACGAAATCATTGTAAACTTCCATTGTTCCATCACCAAAATCCCAGGAGTAACTTGTGGCCTGCGGATCTACAGATGGGAAGAATTTGGTTGTGGTTCTTTCGCATGTGCCAAAGAAATCGAATCCTATGGCATCAAAATTTATTGATGATGGTGGTGAAAATTCCGGGAATTGCCGGGCATTGTAATTCATCGACCCGAATACCTGTGGGTCATAGACAAGAGCAGTCATAGCACTGTCAACATTCTCTATTCTTCCCAGCAAGTATGGGTTTCCTACTCCTGCTGTCTCCTGGTAGAGATGATAAATATTGCCATCCGGGCCTTTCTTTAAACCATAGCTTCTACCCATTAACCCGGCGGGATTGACTAATTCTGCACTTAACTGAGGTTGTGATAAGTCAAATCTCCTGACCGATCCGGGGTTGACTCCATCACCAGTTCGGGAGACATATAGCCAGTTTCCATCATTCGACCATTCCGTATCGTAAATAGAGTATTGTCCGGCATCATTATTTCCCGTATTCAAAACTACCGTGTCATAGGCGACGGTGCCAGCATTAACATCGAGGTCCAGCAAGGTAACATTGGCGCCGGCAGATAGGGGAGAAACCGCTACTTTTCCTGATGCACGGTGCAGTGAAAAATTACCGGCATTTATATCAAAGGGAACAGTAGTAGTAGAGACAGGATTATTGAATGAGTTTCCAGGTAAAATTTCATATACCGTAAAATTCCGTGTTCCCGGCTCTTGTACCAAAATAAAATATTGATACGGATCATTACCCGTATAAAATGAAATCATCGCTTCGCCCGTTGGGATACCTGTATTGACATTTTTGGTGGTGACTTCTCCCCTCGACGGCTGAGGGACCCCTCCGTTTCCGTCCAGGCTCATATCTACAATGCTGTAGATAATCGAACCGGCGGCACCTAAATTTGCCGTATTTGTGATGATGTAATATTGGTCTTCCTGACCGGGAACGGGAAGGATAGCAGTGTGTTGATTTCCGTTTGTGTTGTGATTGATGCCTGTTCCGTTTGGCATGATTTGATGAGAATTATCAAAAACATTACTTCCATCCGTATAGAATAAAAGCTCACCGGATTGCTGGTCTGTAGCAACGGCACCACCGCCAAGTGCATATCCTGCAGAGGTATTTTGATTGCTAACCGAATCAGCAGAATTATTGCCTTTACTAAAGATTATCCCATACGGAGAATTTCCAAAGTACCAGTTATGTTCAAGAAAATCAGGGTTTTGAGCATTTGAAACTCCCACTAAAACAAAACACAGAAAAAAAATGACGACGTATTTTAATGAGTGGAATCGTTCTGTATTTTTCATAAAAACGTTGTTTATTTGCTGGCGACGTTAATTTTATTAAATACGAAAGATACATAAATAATAGTATCTTTTTTCAACCAATTCTATACAGAATGGTTCTTAATGTCGTTATGCAATTATTATTAATATTTTTGGAAATAATATTCATTAAAGATTACCTATCGTTATCTTTAGCAGCAATTTTACGACCAAAACTTAATTTTTAGGCAATTGACACGGAATTTATTTATACTGGTAATATCGATCCTGGTAATTTTTTCAGGCCAATTAAATGCCCAGGATCCACAATTTTCACAATTTTACGCTGCACCCTTGTACCTCAATCCTTCGCTGGCGGGATCAACGGAATTGTCTCGTGCGGGACTTAACTACAGAAATCAATGGCCGGCGATCGATGCGAACTTCGTCACTTATAGTGCATATTTTGATCATTATTTTGTTGACTACAACAGTGGTTTAGGAATTTTGGTAGTTTCAGATCGCGAAGGATTGGCAGGGATGAAAAACAATTATATAGCTATTGACTATTCCTATACCATTCACCTGTCAGATCAATGGGCGATGAGGGCTGGTTTAGAAGGCAGCTACGTTTTCAGAAGCCTGGATTTTGGAAGATTGGTATTCAGTGACCAGCTCGATTTTACCGGGATCGTCAATAATCAAACCGGGGAAAATTTCAATTCAGATTTTAATATTAGTTATTTCGATTTAGCGGCTGGTCTGATGGCTTACAACTCAAATCTTTGGGTAGGATTTGCCGCGCATCATCTTGCTACTCCAAATCAATCATTGATCAATGAAACGGATGAACTGCCACGTAAATTTTCTGTTCATGCAGGGTATAAAATACCTCTCAAAACTGCAAGAAGAACGGGCTTTTCGGGATTGCGTGAGGTCAGCTTGACCCCAACGGCATTGTATAAGTGGCAGGGGGAGTTTTCCCAGTTTGATATCGGAATGTACCTGACTTACGAGCCGATGGTGTTTGGCTTGTCCTACCGGGGTGTCCCTATCAAATCCATCGATGGGATCATGAACAATGAATCATTGATTGCCTTAATTGGTATTACTTCAAATGGATTAAATATCGGTTACAGTTACGATGCCACCATTTCCAGATTGGGATTCCGGTCAGGAGGAGCTCACGAGCTATCCCTTTCCTACCAGTTTTTCCTTGGCGATCCCCGCAAGCCACCTAAGAACGTACGAAAGCTTCCATGTCCTAAATTTTAAGGGGTTGAATTTTGATGAGTATATCTCAAAGAGGCACCAGGAAGTTCTTTGTGAAACTTTGTGTGTCTTGCCATAGCTTTGTGGTATTATTCCAAACCATGTTTGCAGATACATTTCTTTACTTAAATTTCATTTCTAAATTTGTGCCATTAAAATTTTCGATGGAATGAGCGCAGAAACCATATTAAATATTATTTTAATTATTATAACGGCAGATTTTTTGTTGGATAAGATCCTCGACTGGCTGAACCTCAGCAACTTGAAAAGTGAGCTGCCGCAGCAATTGAAGGGATTTTATGATAAGGATAAGTATCAAAAGTCAATTAAATATACCAAGTCCAATTCCTGGTTTTCCTTTACTACATCTACTTTCAGCTTTACACTTTCTTTTATTTTGATTGTCACTGGGTTTTTCGGTTGGCTGGATGGAGAGGTCAGGCAGATGGTCGAGGGTGAAATCTGGATATCTTTGATCTTCTTCGGAATTATTTTCATCGCCTCAGATATCATCAATATACCTTTCCAGATCTATGGTACATTTGTATTGGAAGAGAAATACGGTTTTAATAAGACCACGCCGAAAACGTTTGTTCTGGATAAGCTTAAAGGATATCTGCTAACGATCATCATCGGAGGCGGAATATTGTTCATTTTATTAAAGTTGATCAATGTATTTGGCGAGAACTTCTGGATCTATTTCTGGATTGTAGCTTCTGTTTTTGTATTGCTGGTGAATATGTTTTATACCAGTTTGATCCTCCCATTATTTAATAAACTGACTCCGCTTGAGGAAGGTGAGCTCAAACAGAAAATTGAGGACTACAGCAAAAAAGTCAATTTCCCGCTTAAGAATGTCTATGTGATGGATGGTTCCAAGCGTTCCAATAAATCGAATGCCTTTTTTTCGGGGATTGGAAAGAAGAAAAAAATCGTCCTGTTTGATACGCTGATCAATAATCACAGTAATGAAGAATTGATTGCTGTTCTTGCGCATGAAGTAGGTCACTACAAAAAGAAACATATCATTTCCAATTTTGCCATTTCGATCATTCAGACGGGAATCGTATTGTTCATAGCTTCCCTGATGATTTTTAATCCCAATTTGTCCTACGCTTTGGGTGGAGGAGTAAATGCCATTCATTTAAACTTACTGGCATTTGGTATTTTGTTCTCACCGATCTCTCATTTTATCGGGTTGTTTACAAATGTCATCAGCCGTAAGAATGAATACCAGGCAGATGCTTATGCCAGGGAAACGTACAATGGAAATGCCCTGCAAGATGCCCTGAAAAAGCTCTCCGTGGATAATTTAAGCAACCTTACTCCTCATCCGGCGTATGTGTTCTTTCACTACTCACATCCTACTTTGCTTCAAAGACTGGATGCGTTAAACAAATGAAATGCAAAAAATTATAGAGGAAAATATTGAAAAAATCAAAACGCTGTGCATAACCCATAATGTAAAATCTTTATTCGCTTTTGGTTCCGTATGCACAGATAATTTTAGCGATTCAAGCGATATTGATTTACTGATTTCTTTCAAACCAATGGATTATGCTGATTATGCTGATAATTACTTTTTATTAGCAGAAGAATTGGAAAAAGTATTTCACAGGCCAGTTGATTTAGTTACCGAAAAGTCTCTTTCCAACCCTTATTTTATTAATGCAATAAATCAAACAAAGACTCTCATTTATGAATGATGGAATCAGAAAATATCTTTTCGATATAAAAGAGTCAATTGAGTCAATTGAGAATTATTTAGGAGAGGATCGTGATTTCAATAACTATATGAATAATAAAATGCTCCGACGCGCGGTTGAAAGGGAATTTGAAATTATCGGTGAAGCAATGAATAGAATAGATAAAATCGATTCAGCGATTAATATCACAAGTAAAAATCAAATTATCAGCATGAGAAACCGTGTGATTCATGGTTATGATAATATTGACGATGAAATAATTTGGGGTACAATTTTAAGACACTTGCCTATTCTGAAAAAAGAAATCAATGACCTCCTTATTATTTAAAGTCTGACTAACATACTTAATAAAGCACCAAAGTTAATTTCCTAACTCTATAGCGACTTGCCAAAATGAACTATTCGTTGAAATGGCACCTTAGAAAAAATATTACCCTGGCTGTCCCGGTTATGATGGGCCAGCTAGGTCAGGTCATGGTGGGTGTGGCGGATAATATCATGGTTGGACATGTGGGAAAGATTCCATTAGCTGCAGCTTCGCTGGCAAATAGTCTTTTTATCGTGGTGCTGGTGTTTGGGATCGGCTCTTCCTTTGCCATTTCTCCAATGACCGCCCAGGCACATGGTGAAGAGAATAACCGAAAAATCTCGTCCATTTTAAAAAATGCGGTTTTGGTCAATGCTATCCTTGGGCTGATTTTAGCCACGCTATCGATTGGGGTGAGCTTTGCAATTCCTTATTTAAATCAGCCGGAGGATGTAGCGACATTAGCAGCGCCATACCTGGTAATCATCGGGATTTCCATTTTTCCGCTCATGATCTTCCAGGCATTCCGGCAGTTTTCGGAAGGGCTATCTCTCACAATTCCGCCCATGGTGATCATTATCGGAACCAATGTTTTGAACATCATCTTTAATTATATCCTGATTTTTGGGAAGTTGGGTTTTCCTGCCATGGGATTGCTTGGTGCAGGGATTTCGACTTTAATGTCAAGGATACTGATGTTGATATTCATGGTGGTAATCGTATTCTCCAATAAATTGTATCATAAATTTTTGGAGCATTTGAAGGAATCAAGCTTTTCCATATCGAGGATCAAAAATATTATGTCACTTGGCTTTCCAATGGGGCTACAGTTTACATTTGAAGTAACGGCATTTGCTTTTGCAGCAATTATGATCGGTTGGCTGGGATCTACGGAACTGGCAGCACATCAGATTGCGATCAATCTGGCAGCAGTTACCTTTATGGCGGCTTCCGGAATCGGATCAGCAGCCTCTATTCGTGTAGGAAACCAAATGGGTAAAAAGGATATTCAAACCATGAGAGCCGCAGCATTCACCTGCTACGGTATGGTCATCGTTTTTATGATCCTGACGGCCATCGTGTTTATTACCCTGAGAAATTATTTACCGCATTTATATATCAATAATGATGAGGTGATCGCTCAGGCATCTGTCCTTTTGATCGTTGCAGGAATTTTTCAGATTTCGGATGGGGTGCAGGTTGTTGGACTGGGGGTGCTGAGAGGAATTTCTGATGTTAAAATTCCAACCATCATCACCCTTGTAGCTTACTGGGGATCAGCCTTACCCATTGGTTATTTTCTGGGTTTCCGAATGAACTACGGAGCAATTGGGGTCTGGATCGGATTACTGGCGGGGCTGTCTGTGGCTGCTATTTGGTTGTTTATTCGGTTTAATAAGGTGTCATCTCAAATGGTTTTGAAGACTCGATAAAGAATTTTGTTTGGTTAAAGATGGTTGTTGAATACTTTTGTTTTAAATAATTCACAAAATCGATTAGTTTTGCAGCCCTTTCAAATTGTTTTAAAAAGAAAATAAATAATGAGCGGACAAAAAATTACAATTCAAAACGGAGTTCTAAATGTACCCGATAACCCGATAATTCCATTCATAGAAGGTGATGGAACCGGAGTAGATATCTGGCCAGCGTCTAAATTGGTCTTTGATGCAGCAGTGGAAAAAGCCTACGGCGGATCAAAGAAAATCGAATGGAAAGAAGTATTGGCAGGAGAAAAATCCTACAATGCCAATGGTAGCTGGCTGCCGGAAGAAACCCTGGATGCATTCAAAGAATACCTGGTTGGGATCAAAGGTCCATTGACCACTCCTGTTGGTGGAGGTATCCGATCACTAAATGTTGCCCTGCGTCAGCAACTGGATCTGTATGCCTGTGTAAGACCAGTGCGATGGTTCAAAGGTGTGCCTTCACCTGTTAAGCGGCCTGACCTGTGTGATATGGTCATCTTCAGGGAAAATACAGAAGACATCTATGCAGGGATCGAATTCCAGCAAGGAACAGAGGATGCCGAAAAGTTCGCTAAATTATTCTCTGAAAACTTCCCTGATCGATTTAAAAAAGTTCGTTTTCCACAAACCGCCGGGTATGGTATCAAACCCGTATCAATCGAAGGAACAGAAAGATTGGTTAATTCTGCTATTGAATATGCTTTCAAGCACAAAAAAGATTCTGTTACACTGGTCCACAAGGGTAACATCATGAAGTTTACCGAAGGAGCATTCAGGGATTGGGGATATGCTTTAGCCAAGAAGAACTATGGCGCTCAGGATTACGAAGGCGGTCCTTGGCAAATCATTGAAAAGGATGGACATAAAGTTATCATCAAAGATGTCATTGCAGATGCATTTTTGCAGCAGATCTTAACTCGTCCTGCAGAATACTCTGTTATTGCCACGTTGAACCTTAATGGTGACTACGTGTCCGATGCCCTGGCGGCGATCGTTGGAGGAATTGGAATAGCCCCGGGAGCCAATATCAATTATATTACTGGTCATGCGATTTTTGAAGCGACTCATGGTACTGCTCCAAAATATGCTGGTCAGGATAAAGTTAACCCGGGTTCAGTGATTTTATCAGGCGCTTTGATGCTGGAATACATGGGATGGGTGGAAGCTTCTGACCTGATCTATAAAGGACTTGAAACAGCTATTTCCACCAAAAAAGTCACGTACGATTTCGAACGACTGATGGAAGGAGCAACTTTGTTGAAATGTTCTGAGTTCGGTAAAGAGATTGTCAGCAATATGTAATAAATTATTTGACAATATTTGCAACAAAAGCCCTGAATAGGGCTTTTTTTATTATAAGAGACGAAGATTGAATTATGGAAGAGCTGTTGCCACTTTTTCCCCTAAACATTGTCGTTTATCCTGGTGAAAGCCTTAACCTGCATATTTTTGAACCTCGATATATTGAATTGATCAATGATGTATATGCGAATAACCGAGAATTTGGTATGCCTGCCTATATCAACAATCATATCGAGTACGGATGCACATTGAAGGTTACTGAGATCAATAAGATCTATCAGGACGGCAAAATGGATGTAAAAACCATGGGAAATAAGATCTTCAGGATTGTGAAATTTTATAATCCGACATACGGGAAATTGTATGCTGCCGGGAAAGTAGAATACATGGAAAATTTTGACAATTCAGATTACGTACTCAAGGAAAAGATTCGAACACTTGTTATGGACGCCTTGAACAGGATGAATGTGAAAAAGGATGTCAGATTAAAAGAGAATTTTTCTACCTATGATGTCGCTCATATAGTGGGCATGTCTCTTAATTCACGATATGAATTGCTTAAAATCGACAACGAGAAAGACCGGCAGGAATACATGGTTGAACATCTCGAAAAACTCATTCCGATTATTGATAACCTCGAGGAAGCTAAACAACGGGTTAATATGAATGGCCAATTCAGAAATTTTAACCCGTTGGATTTTTAAGCTTTCGATCTCCTAATTTTCATACTTCTTGAATATCAGTGTGGCATTGTGACCTCCAAATCCAAAATTATTGCTCATGGCGTAGTTAATTGCTTTTGATTTTGGCTTACCCAAAAGAATGTTTCCTGATATGAAGATGTTCTCATCGATCGATTCAGTACTGATTGTTGGAGGAATTTTTTGATGGAGAATGGATTGAATAACACCCACTGATTCAATCGCTCCGGAAGCACCCAGCAAATGGCCGGTCATGGATTTAGTCGCATTGATCGTAAGGTTTTTTGCTTCAGGACCAAACAGGTTTTCAACGGCTTTTATTTCGGATAGGTCACCCGGAGGCGTTGATGTCGCATGAGCATTTAAGTAATCAATATTTTGTGGTTCCAATCCAGCGTCTTCCAGCGCCAATTTCATGCTTAAATACGCGCCCCTTCCTTCCGGGTGGGTTCCCGTTATATGGTAGGCATCTGCCGAGAGTCCACCTCCAATAATTTCACACAAAATGGAAGCATTTCTTTTTAAAGCGTGGTCGAGGGATTCGAGGATCAATGCACCACTTCCTTCACCTGCCACAAAACCGTCTCTGGATGAATCAAAAGGTCGGGAGGCTGCACTGTAATTTTCATTGTTCTCTGAAAGAGCCTTCATGCTGTTAAATCCATGGATAGATGCTGAGGTAATAGGAGCCTCGGAACCACCTGCGATGATCAGATCTGCTTTATTTAAGCGAATATAATTAAGTGAATCAATAATGGAGTTTGAGGCAGATGAGCAGGCTGAAACAGAATTGTAGTTGATACCCATCAAGCCATATTTAATTGAGATTAATCCTGCGGCTGTATCCGGCAATATCTTGTGGATAAAAAAGGGATTATATTTATTTCCATTTACGTAATGGTCCCTTACTTGCTCCTCAAAAGTTTCAAACCCACCGATACCACTTCCCCAGATCACACCGATCCTTTCTCGATTGAGTTTTTCAAAATTAATAGAAGCATGTTGAATGGCTTCCTCTGTAGATATGAGTGCATATTGTGAATATCGATCGAGCTTCCTGATTTCCTTTTTATCGAAATAATCTTCCGCCTGATAATCCTTGATCTCGCAGGCAAATTTGGTTTTATGATCGGAAGTGTCAAAACGAGTGATGAGATCTGACCCGCTTTTCCCTTTTTCAAGATTTTTCCAATAAGATTGGGCATCATTGCCAATGGGCGTAATTGCCCCGATACCTGTAACGACAACTCTTTTTAATTCCATAATGACAAATGTTGAAAATATACCAATCGGTATATTGTTGATTAAATTTTTTTAGATTCTCAGTTTATGTATTTCAGATTCCAGGAAATCCAGATTGTTTTCCATTGAAGTTGTTGAACCAATTGTTTTAGCCAGGAATACAGATCCTTCAACCAAAGCGATGAAGAGGGACGAAAATTTTGCTGGATCCGTAGTTTTAATTTCATTCTTTTTCATTCCCTCGTCAATAATTTTTTCCAGAATGGATTTCCACGAAAGCAAGGATTTTTTTACCTCCTCTTTTATTTGGGGATGATGATCATCCGCATCCGTTCCGCTATTGAGAATGGCACATCCGCCTCTCTCAAATAGTTTTATGTAATTCTTTCGGTAAAACTCAGTGAAGGTCAATAATTTATCAATTGCATGGTTCCCGCCTGAAATTTTCTGAAGAATTTCATTCGACAAAAGAAACAGGTTGTATTTGAATGCTTCGATCGCCAATTCATCCTTGTTTTTGAAGTTGCCATAAATGCTTCCCTTTGTCAATCCGGTTAATTCAGTAATCTCCTGCATGGATGTTCCGAAATAACCTTTTTTATTAAAAAGGGGAGATGTGGTCTCAATGATGAATTGCCGTGTTCTTTCTGCTTTTGACATAAAATTTAAATATACCAATTGGTATATTTTATTTCAAAAAAAGGGAGGAGTTTTAAACTGAAAAACTCTCTCCACATCCACAAGTTCTTGTTGCATTGGGATTGACAAACTGGAATCCTTTTCCATTAAGTCCTCCGGAATATTCCAATGTTGTTCCCAGCAAATACAAAATACTTTTTTTATCAACCAGTATTTTAACTCCTTTATCTTCAAAAACTTTGTCCTCATTGTTGATAATTTCATCAAAGGTCAGGTCATACATGAGTCCTGAACATCCACCGCCTTTGACAGATACACGAACATTGTGCTTGTTGGTGTAGCCTTCTTCTTTGATCAACTCTGTAATTCTTTCTTTTGCACTATCAGATATATGAATCATTTTTCCTCCCAATTTAAACTGCAAAGATAAAACATGCTTTGCGATTTTTAAAAATCCTCTGGTATTAACTGCAATTGTTGATATAAAGTTACTGGTTTCATTAAGTATTTGACGACAATTTCCTTGATTTATTTGAAACTCGTAGCTTTGCATCAAAGCATTACCATGGAGAATAAACGAACTGAAATTAAGGAAATTGGTGAATTTGGTCTGATTGATCAGATAACGAAGGAATTTAAAAATCATCACGATTCGACCATTATCGGGGTGGGAGATGATGCAGCTGTAATAGACTGTGGGGATAAATATTTACTCTTGTCAACAGATATGCTGGTTGAAAACATTCATTTTGATCTTTCTTACGCACCCCTTGCTCATTTGGGCTACAAGGCAATTTCATCGAATGTGTCTGATATTGCGGCGATGAATGGTATTCCGAAGCAGGTGATTGTGAGCGTCGGTCTCAGCAACCGGTTTTCCGTGGAGGCAGTAGAGCAATTGTATGAAGGGATCCGGTTTGCTTGCCAGGATTTTAAGGTAGATCTGGTCGGCGGCGATACAACTTCTTCGCCTTCCGGTCTGGTCATTTCTGTTTCTATAACGGGCGAGGTTGAAAAAGACAAATTGGCGTTGCGCAAAGGGGCTGATGAAGCTGATATTTTATGCGTAACGGGTGATTTGGGTGGTGCGTACATTGGATTGCAGGTGCTGTCGAGGGAAAAACAGGTTTTTATGAGCAACCCAAACATGCAACCGCAACTGGAAAATTATCAATACATCGTTCAGCGTCAGTTAAAACCCGTCGCCAGGATGGACATCATTCATGAGTTGAGGGATCTGGGTGTTCAACCAAAATGCATGATCGATATTTCTGATGGCCTGGCATCAGAGCTTCATCATTTGTCCAGACATTCAGGAGTAGGGTTTAAAGTTTATGAGGATAAGTTGCCATTGGATAAGCAAACCTATGATACATCGGTGGAAATGAATATAGGTCCGGTAACCACAGCCATGAATGGCGGAGAGGACTATGAATTACTTTTCACAATAAGCCAGAAGGATTTTGAAAAGCTGGAAAAGCATCGTGATATCCATTTTATTGGTTATGCTTCTAAAAAGGAAAATGGCTTAAAACTTATAACAAAAGGTGGAAATGAGGTTGAAATTGAAGCACAGGGATTTCAGCATTTCAGCTGATTTTTTTCAATGCTTCTGACTTGCTTAGGTGGCTAAGATCAGGATGGGTTTGAATAAAATTCCTCACATAATCAGGAGCTATTTTTCCATGTTGTCGCAAGGCCCATCCAATGGCTTTCTGAAGAAAAAACTCGTTAGAATTTTTGCAATACAAAATGGGTTTTTCCAATGTGTCCAAATCGATTTTATCCCTGTATTTCAATTGAAATAAGATGGCAGTTCGTTGCAGCCATATGTCTCCGGATTGAAGCCATTCATCAATTATTTCATTTTTTTTATAGGGAAATTTTAAGAAGTACGGACCAACAAGATTACTGGCAATTAGATCAACTGTATCCCACCATGAATGATGGGTAATCAACCATTCATAAAAACGGATCTGTTTTTCCGATACTTTATCCTTGCCTTTTTGAAGCAGTTCAATGCCAAAATAATAAAATTCCCGATAGGGCTGACCCCATATTTTTTCTACAGTCAGGTTAACCACATCGATTGGAGGGAGACTTTTCTTTTGGAGAAACGGCTTTGTTATTTCTTTCCGTTTGGGAGCCATGATACCGAAATATTCAAACTGATCCCGCATGTAACTCTTCATTTCTCTGGCTTTATCAGGATCAGTGTTCTTTCTGAAAGCTTCGAGAACCTGATGATAGAAGTCATCCATTTTGCTTGTCTTTGAATGTTAACAAGCTGGTGACTATTACAAGAAAAAAGGCAACCGCGAATGAAACAAACCGAACGGAGATATAATCATCCAAAACGGGAAGTGTTGACCAATACTTTGGAAGCTCGATCCAAATGACTGTCATAACCGCTCCGCTGATCATTCCTGCAATTACTCCCTGAGATGTTGTTTTTTTCCACCACAAAAGCAGCAAGAGTGCAGGTCCGAAAGAAGAACCTAATCCCGACCAGGCATAAGAGACCATTTTAAAAACCAATGATTCGGATTTGATGGCAATGATGAATCCAAGTAGCCCGACTGCGATGGTTACGATACGGCTCCACATCAGGAATTTTTTTTCTGTCAGCCGGATCCCTAGTGTTTTGTGAAGAAAATCTTCTATGACGGATGAAGTGATGACCAGCAGTTGTGAATCACCGGTCGACATCATTGCAGCTATGGCCCCTGAAATAAAAATGCCTGCAAGCCAGGCAGGTAAGAGATCTGTGGTTAATTGAGGCATGACAAATTCTCTGTCTTCAAACATGTTTGGGCCATAGTAAGCGATAGAAACCAACCCAATAAATAAAGCGCCGGTAAATGCAAGTGTAGCCCACCAAAGGGCAACTCTTCTGGATACTTTTATTTTTTCAGGATCACTGATGGACATAAACCGGGTCAACAAATGAGGCTGACCCATGTAACCTGGTCCCCAGCTTAGTCCGCTGATCACCAGCGCAATAGCGGCCCAACCTTCTAATCCACCCAGCCATTCTCCTCCGAATGATGGAGCATTTGATAAAGCATCATTAAATGATTTGCCAGATTCCTGCAATTCAATCCACCCTGCCAATGGCAAAATAACGAGTGCTCCGATCATGATGATCCCCTGCACCAGATCCGTCCATGCCACAGCAAAAAATCCACCCATCATGGTATAAAATATGATTACTACGGCTCCAAGCACAACACCCCATTCCCAATCAATCCCGAAAGTAACATTCAAAACTTTTCCTGCAGCATTAAATTGAGAGGCAAGGTAAAAGGTGAAGAAAAATACAATAATCAGCAGTGCAATGACCCTAATGGGATTTTTGTTTTGTCCGAATTTTTCAGCAAAAAAATCAGGTAAAGTAATGGAATCGGTTTTTTGAGATTCAATTCTTAATTTTTTTGCTATAAAAAACCAATAAAAAAATATACCACTTACGCACCCTATTGCATCCCAGGACCCAATTAACCCGGAAGCATATGCCAATCCTGGCAAACCCAATAGGAGCCAGGCAGATTCTCCTGATGCCCTCTCTGAAAAAGCTACCACCCAGGGATTAAGCTTTCGACCTGCCAAAAAATAATCCTGATGAGATTTGTTGTTTTTGTATGTGATAAACCCAACAAACAAAATTATGATCAGGTAAAGAATGAAACCAATTAAGGTAAAACTCATGTCCAATATTTCTCATTCACAAAAACTAAAAATAGCAATATTTCATTATGATTTGGATTTAGGGCAAAAAAAAGCCCCGAAGTTCCGTTCGAGGCTAAAATTATGTTTGATTGGTGTTGTTATTTCAACAGAACTCCGAGAGTAAAGCCGGCATTAAGTGCAAGCGGAAAATCATTGCTAGCAAAAACATTTTTGTAATAATATCCCAGGTCATCTTCCGTAGCATATCCATATCCCAAACCGAAATACCAGTCAAGCGAGAATGATTCACCCAAAATGTATTGCTTACCGTAGTTAATGGTCAATGATACAAATGTGGAGTTGTCTTTTTCTGCTCCAATTACTTCATCCCTTGTTACTTTAAATGAACCAACGGTTAATTCCGGTCTGATATATCCACCTCGCAAAAGATGAGTTCCATACATACCATCAACTGCATAGTCAGGTTTTAGCTTGAATTTTGGCCCTGCAGTAATAAAAGCGCCTTTTTCTTTAACGGAGTTGTAGTTTTGAACACCGGCTCCAATAATTCCAATTTTGAATTCAAGACTGGTAAAGTTCTTTAAATAAGTTTCATAACCAAATGTGGTGTTTCCTGTAAGTGGCGAAAAAAGCTCAAACTTGATGGCTTTTCTTTTCATCTCTGATTCCGGAATGGCTTTCAATTCCTGTGCTCTGAGTTCTGATCCTATCAAAACGAGTAGCAAAAAAGTCGTGGTTTTAAAAATTGTCTTCATTGTTATGTTAGATTGTTTTCGAAGACAATTGCAAACCGTAGGCCATTTTTTGTTTTGGTTTGATTTTTTAATTCTTAATAAATATCAATAGGAAAAGGGTCATTAGTATTTTTTGCAAAACCATGCTGAAGTTTGAGGTCAGACAATTATTATTTTCTGATCAGAATGAGAAAAATGGCTTTGGAAAAGACTTTTTACTGATTTATTAAAATGAAAAGGAATAATTTGGTTAGGGAATTTACCCAAGCATGTGCCTTTTTAATGCCCTGCTTAGGAATCTCACCTTTTCTGAAAAAGGGAATCGTGCAAGATTAGTCTTGACAACTCCTTTCGTCAGGAAGGTTTTTTTGGAGTAGTCGATGTTTATATCCACAATCACCGGTTGTCCATTGTCAGAAATATTAACTGCATCCACGATCACTTTTTCAATTTCATAGTCATTGTTCATGGGTAGATACGCGGCTCCTGTTGCCATAGCAACTCCTTCCACCCTCAATTTTCCGATTTTGGTACAGGTTTTACGGTTTAAGGGTATTTTTTGGAACTGGCTGATCTGACCTAGTTCGCCGTCATTAAAAACAAACACCATTAAACCGGCATATTGAGTTGTTGCCGTTACGAGTTCCATACAGGTCATCATGAAGGCCCCATCGCCAACAATTGCAGCTACGCGATGATCAGGATTAGCTATTTTGGTTCCGATTGCTGCCGGGACACAATAACCCATGCAATTAAAATCGGTGGGAGAGACAAAGTGTTTGCTTTTGTAAACCGGAAATAGCTCTGCAGTTAAGAAAGTGTGCTTTCCATCATCCGTAAGAATAAAAGAATCAGGAAGTAATGCTCTTCTAAGCGCTTCAAAAAAATGGCCTGGAGATACTATGTTGTTCTTCTTTTCTTTCCTCCATTCGCCAATATATTTTTCCTTATCTTTTTTAATCGCTAGTGCCAGATCGTTTTTACTTCTTTCATGAACAAATTTCCTTGATTTCAATTCCTTATTGATCATTCCCAAAACTACTTTGGCATCTCCTTCGATGCTAATATTTGCCGGATAGTTCTTGTTGAAAACTTCAGGGTTAATATCGACATGGATTAGTTTTTCTGGTACTTTGGCACCGAAGCTTCCGGTTGCCAACTCTCCAAATCGTGTAGCAACAGCCAAAAGGCAGTCACATTTCTTGAAAGCTTTTTGCGAAGCAGGAATAGAGGCAGGCCCAAATCCAACACCGGTGTGAAATGGATGATCAGATGGAAAAACGCTTAGTCCCTGCAATGTTGTAGCAACTGGTGCTATCAACTTATTTGCCAATTTAATGGCTTCATGAGTGGCTTCTTTTGCACCCCAACCCAGAAATATGCCCGGATTTTTAGCAGCAAGGAGTAAATCAACGGACTTTTTGATTAAGCTCTCATTTATATTTATTAATGGGTCTTCTTTAATGAACGGAGGTAACTTATCAATTTCTCCCCTGAACATCTGAATTTCCACTGGAACTTCGATGAAGACCGGCCCGGGTTCACCTGATGTTGCCGTTCTGTAAGCATCGTAAATGGTAGGGATGATAGTCTTGTGATCCTTTATCAGGTAATATTTTTTGATAATCCCATCTAATATTCTTCCCTGATCCAGCTGGTGAAGCTGATAACTATTGCCAGTATCTCGCCTGGTACCACCGGAAATAACAAGCAGTGGAATCCCATCAAGATAGGCCTCGCCAATACCACTCATGGCATGTGTTAATCCTGCGGCTGGTACAATGACCAATGTACCTATTTGATCTGAAGTCCTTGAAACACCATCTGCCATGAACGAGGCGCCACTTTCGTGCGTGACAAGTACAGGCTCTATCTTTTCAGATTTATTCAATTCATCATAAATCTCCGTATTATGCACACCAGGAATGCCAAAAGTGTGCCGAACGCCAATTTGTTCCAGCGCATATACTACCAAAAATGATCCGGTTCGTTTCATACTCCCTTTTTAATCGAAGCAGCGACTTTTCTTGCTGTGAAGATGCATCCACCTAAAAATGTTCCTTCGAGCGACCGCATTCCATGAATACCTCCTCCCCCAAATCCGGCAGATTCACCTATTGCATATAAACCTGGAATTGGCTCATTCCCATTTTCCGGATTGGTTAAAACCCTGCCATCCAGATCTGTCTGGATTCCACCCAGGCTTTTTCTTGACAGAATGTATTCCCGTATGGCAATGAGTGGATAAGCTTTTTTGTCATTGATATTTTGAAAGTTACAAGTTCTCAGACGATCGCCTCTATATTGTCTCAAATGAGCAATTCTCCTCAATTGATCGTCATTAAAAAATGATTCTCCTCTTTCCAACTGGGCATCGTATTTTTCGATGGATGCTTTCAAAAGATCAACTTCCACTTTTTTATCTCCATTCAATGTATTCATTTTAGCTGCCAATTCCTCTATGCTATTAGCAACAACAAAGTCCTCGCAATTTTTAGAAAGGTATTTAACTAATTTTTTATTTCCGAAATATATGTTTCTTAAAAATTTTAAAAATTGTTTTTTCTTAACCGCATCATTGAACTCAGATCCGGATATGGCCAATTCTCTAATGGCAATTTTTTGATTCAGTATTTGCCATGAGTATTTGTTTTCAGCTCCTTTCTGAGCACAGATCTTTTCGACTAAGAAGCGTGTATCAAACCCGGAAATAAGAGGCTGAGGACCAAATCTTGAGCCTTTATGATCAACCCAAAGGGCAGACTTTGGAGGAACAATGCTCAATCCATGATCGGGCTTATCTGGATTAGGATGATGGATTCCAGCTGCATAATTCCACATTTTTTCAAGATGTGTGACATTAGCATTTAGCTTTTCTGCCGCTTTCATCATTTGCCCATCGGCATATTGATGGGATCCATTCAACATTTTTTCGGGAGGTTCTCCCCATGGTTTATGCCAATTCTTTTTCACTTCCTCAATGCTTCCCGATATTCCCCCTGAAGCGACAATATTTATATCTGCTTTTGCTTTAAAGTTTTTGTTAATTTCTTCATCCTTACCAGAGATGCCTGTTACCTGTCCTTTTTCTACAATGAATTTTTCTACATTATGTCTGAAAAAAATCGAAAGGTTTTCTCTTTTTGGATGGCGTTCAACGTGTTTCAGCATCACTTTTATCAATTCAAAACCAGTTCCCCAGACCATATGGAATCGCGGAACTGAATTTCCAGGTTGATATAGGCCTCTTTCCACCCAGTGTACGACTGGAAAAAATTTAACTTTCTTTGATCTCAGCCACTCATATACATCAAGTGTACAATTTTCGATATAGTAATCAGCCCATTTTTTTGGCCAGATATCTTTCTTTCCGAATTCAGCAAAATTGTACCAGTCTTGCTTGGCTAGTTCGATGGAGTCCTGGATTTTATTTTTTCGCTGATGTTTGGTATCGACAAAGAAAATTCCACCAAATGAAAGTTTGGCCAATCCCCCAAATGCTGATGGCTCATCTCTCTCAAAAAGATTAATTCTGATATCCTGGTCAAGCAATTCCAAAGCTGCTACGATACCCGCCAACCCCCCTCCAATAATATTTACATCTGCCTGATAAACCTGGCTTTCGGACATAAAAAACGATTTGATTGATTTGTCAATATATGTATTTGAATTGAAAATATATAATAGGCTGAGACAGGAATGATTAGTAGAAAACCTTAATTTTTGGAATTAAATTGGCACTTTTTAATAGTTAGTGATAATAAGGTGTTAGTTGAAGATCAGGTTGTAGAAACGGGTTCCAAAAATCAAAATACCAATTACAGCTGCGACGATCGATGCGATCAATACAGCTCCTGCAGATATATCCTTAACTCTACCTGCTTTTTTATCATAATCTGGTTGTATTGAATCGACCCATTCTTCCACAGCTGTGTTAAAAGCTTCAGCCGTAAAGACCAGCCCAATAGCATAAACAACTGCTATCCATTCGATAAGACTTATCTTAAAATAGATAGCAGCAATGATTACCATAACGGAAATGGCGAGATGGATCCTTGCATTATGGGTGGAAATAAAAAAACTTTTGATTCCCTGAAAGGCATACTCAAAGCTTTTCAATCTTTTTTTGACGGAAAACTTTTCATTCTTTTTATCAAGGGAATTATGCATTGGAAAGCTCATTTTTGAGTTTGCCAAGTGAATCTTTGGCATCTCCAAAAAGCATTTTTGTTTTTTCGCCAAAGAATAATGGATTTTCTATTCCTGCATATCCTGGATTCATGCTTCTTTTCAAAACAATAACAGTTCCGGCTTGCTCAACGTCCAATATTGGCATTCCATAGATGGGACTGCCAGCGTCTTCCTTGGCTGCGGGATTAACGACATCATTTGCTCCTATTACCAAAACCATATCGGTCGATTTAAATTCTTCATTGGCAGGTTCCAGTTCCAGCAGCTTGTCATAGGATACATCTGCTTCAGCCAGCAAAACATTCATATGGCCTGGCATA
The DNA here is from genome assembly GCA_913057175.1 of uncultured Cytophagales bacterium. Taxonomy (GTDB): domain Bacteria; phylum Bacteroidota; class Bacteroidia; order Cytophagales; family Cyclobacteriaceae; genus CAJXNP01. The sequence goes on along the minus strand of CAJXNP010000008.1, from coordinate 112,132 downwards.
CGACCTGCAACCGGATGGATGGCGTATTTCACTTCTACTCCTTCAGCCTCCAATGACTTTTCAAGTTCATGGCAGGTATGTTGGGCTTGTGCAACTGCGAGCCCGTAACCGGGGACAATCATAACTTTAGAAGAATACTTTAATTGAATAGCTGTATCGCCCAATGAGGCTTCTTTGACAACCTGCTCCCTGTCTGTTCCAGCCGATTTTCCACCACTGCCAAAGCCCCCTATGATTACATTTAGGAGAGACCTGTTCATGGCATTGCACATCAGGATGGTAAGGATCGTTCCGGAAGCACCTACGACAATCCCACCAACGATCATGACTTGATTACCATAGATTAATCCGGCGATGGCCGCTGCAATCCCAGTAAATGAATTCAGTAAGGATATAACAACGGGCATGTCTCCTCCACCAATTGGGGTAACAAAGGTAACTCCATAAACCAGTGAAAGGACCAGTAAAATAATTACCCAGGTGAAATTGAGTTCGGGCTGCATCATGATGAAAATACTAAATCCAATGACGGCCAGGAGTAAAATGCCATTAACAAATTGAGGGGCAGGCAGAACCAGGTTATCCCGAAGAGCTCCATTCAACTTGCCCCAGGCGATGATACTCCCCGTAAAAGAAATGCTGCCAATAAACATGGCGAAAATGATGGTTAGTACGTTTCCACTCATCAAATTAGCTCCTTCGGGAAGATTATTGAACTCCACAAATGCAATAAGCATGGAACATGCTCCACCTAATCCATTAAATAGAGAAACTAATTCAGGCATAGCTGTCATCTTAACCCTCTTAGCGGCGAGGTATCCGATCACGGAACCAACTATCACTCCGGCAATAATGACCAGGTAATTGTTGGATGCACCCTCCATTGGATAAAACAAGGTGATTATGATTGCCAGGATCATTCCTGAGGCGGAAAGGAAATTCCCCTTTTTGGCTGATTCGGGATGACTGAGGTTTTTTAATCCGATGATGAATAGTACAATACAGATCAGATATAAAAAGTCTAAAATTGGGTTTTCCACGGAGTGTTTGATTTAATACCTTACTTCTTTTTCTTTTTAAACATATCGAGCATCCTGTCAGTCACAGCAAAACCTCCAACAACATTAATTGTTGCGAGTGCTATTCCTAAAAAACCGATGCTAAGAATAAAATAATCATTAGGCTCAGCCTGCCTGATAAGAATGATGGCTCCAATGATAACTACTCCACTAATGGCATTTGCACCCGACATCAGCGGAGTGTGTAGCACGGTAGGAACCTTTGAGATGACTTCCATTCCCAGAAATATGGCAAAGATCAGGATGTAAATCATCGTGATATTTTCGTAGATGAATTGAGTGATGTATTCCATAGTACTTTAGTTTTCTTTACCGAACAGGATTTCGCCATCTTTTACGATCAAGCTACCTTTTATAATTGGATTATCGAGGTCAAAATGTAATTTTCCGTCGTTCAGAACCACTTTGAAAAAATTCTGAATGTTTTTGCTAAATAGCTGGCTGGCGTGTTGTCCGACATCAGAGGCCAATTCTGAATTCCCTACAATCGTAATTTCTTTATACTGAATGGTTTCGTTATCCTTTGATAATTCACAATTTCCACCAGTTGAGCTCGCAAGGTCGATTATTACAGCTCCTGGTTTCATCTGATCAACCATTTCTTTGGTAATAAGTTTTGGAGCAGGTTTCCCCCGAAGCTGTGCTGTTGTGATGACTACATCCGATTTTGCAACCTTTTCAGCAATCAGTTCACGCTGTTTTTGTTTATATTCTTCAGTTTGTTCCACTGCATAACCTCCGGCGGCTTTATCATCCCTGGCTCCTTCGACTTCAACAAATTTAGCTCCAAGGCTTTCTACCTCTTCTTTCGCAGCAAGTCGTGTATCGAATGCTTCAACCACTGCTCCTAATCTTTTTGAGGTTGCAATTGCTTGCAAACCTGCTACTCCGGCGCCAAGTATTAAAACTTTAGCCGGTGGAATACTACCTGCGGCCGTTGTAAGCATTGGAAAGTACCTGGGTAAGGAATTGGCCGCGGTTAGAACAGCTTTATATCCGGCAATAGAGGCCATGGAAGACAGTACATCCATCGATTGAGCAATCGTAATTCGAGGGATCATGTCCAGGCTGAACGCATTAACCTTTCCTTCTGCAAGATCTTTTAAATGTTTATCCGTCGCAAAAGGAACAAATGAAGAAATATACGTTGAAGAACTAGGAAGTTTCAAAATCTCGCTTTTTTCCAATGGATGGACAGTTATGAGAAGATCCACACTTTTCAACACCTCATCACGCTTTTTTATTTCTGCCCCAGCTTCTTTGTATATTTCATCTCTAAAAAAAGCATGAACACCAGCATCATTTTCAATGAGTATTTCATGGCCTTCTCCCTTGAGTGTTTTAACATAATCTGGGATTAGTGCGACACGGTTGTCTTCTCTTTCCTTTAAAACACCGATTCTCATCTACGAATATAGTTTAGTATTGATAAAAATAAGGTACAGTTCATGGTGTGTAATCTAATTCAATATTAACATAATGGATTGACCTAATACAAATATTAGATCGAAAAAATGAATTTGTTGGCTCAATTATCCTTAGGCAATTCTAAGCACATTAAAATACTAAATGAAATTTAGTATTACTTTCCGTATTTCAAGATAAGTGCAGGTGAGCAGATATCAATAGATGGATTAACATTTTGTTAAGTTTCAAAGAGGAATAAACTGTATTTGTTAACATGTAACTATTACCGGTGGTTAAATGCAAGTCAGGGGGGCATGAAGGGACAATTTTATAAAAACGAAATACAATCTTTTTAAGGAAAAATTATTTTTTTTAAAATTTCTACAAAGGAGATTGAATTCGTTAAATTTTTTAAAACATTTCTACTAAAAGAGCCGTAATTTAAAAATTTTGTACTTTTTCGTTAAAACATGGTATCATTATCAATAAAGTACAATTAAAAAATACTTAAATTAAATTTTTTCATTTGTAAATTTTTTTCGTTATTTACATTGTCCTTTAAGACTGTTGTGTTTCAATTTTAATAAAAGGTTTGCTTGGAGAAGTTTTTGCGTCAATTGACGTTTAATTAAAACATCAATTGCGGAAAACAAGTCTTATATAATAAAATTGTATTTATTTAATATTAAATATAATTTAATTGACAAAAGAATAACCTTAACCACGGCCATTATGACTAAAAGCCACATACTGATTATTGACGATGACAAAGCAATGTGCCAGTTGTTGGAGAAAATGCTAAACAGATACTATTCTGTTATAACAAAGCATGACGGCATGGAGGCAATGCAATATTTATTAACTGGTAAAATTCCTGATCTGATTATTACAGATATTGATATGCCAAATATCGATGGATTTGAATTTCTTAAAAACATCAAAAATAGTGGTTATTATGGCGATGTGCCGATAATCGTCATTTCAGGATATGATAGCAAGGAACAAAAAATTAATTGTTTAAAAAACGGTGCATACGAATACTTCGTTAAACCGTTTAACCCTAAAGATTTGTTGTTTACAATAGAGATTGTTCTCAAACTTAATCATCAGAAGATTAACATCTTGTAACTGAAATGATTTTAACCAAGGAACCCAATAATGCACCTACCACAAAAAAAGAAAAAGGAAATATCCTTTTTATAGGATTTCTTGGAAAAGAAATCTGTAGGAAAATTGTGGACTGCAACTACACGGGGTTTTCCTTATCGAATTTTAATAAAGCATTTTACTGGCTTGAAAATCAAATATTAAAAAATGGTGAATTGCCAGCTGCAATAATTTGCGATTTCAATCTTCCGGATGGAACCGCGTATTCATTTTTTAATAAGATCAGAAATAATCAATACCTGAATCATATTCCGTTTATCGTTTTGGCAAAGAATGTCACACAACAGGAAAAGACAAAGGCGATGCAGTTGGGAATTGATGATTTTTACATATCTGAATTTAACAGCTACTCTATTTGTGACAGAATTGAATTTTTGAGGAAATTTAAACCTCAGATGATGCAAAAGCCACAAGTCAGGGAACTTAACCTAAATTTCTTTTTCCCATTATTTAAAATTCCATACGCAAAAAGGTTAGTTGATATCACTTTATCTTTGTCGGCATTGATCATTCTGAGCCCCTTGTTTTTGCTATTAGCTATTTTGATTAAACTTGAATCAAAGGGGGCTGTTTTTTATGTTTCCAAACGTGCTGGAACAGGTTATAGAATTTTTGATTTTTATAAGTTCCGAACCATGATCCTTGATGCTGACAAGGGCATCAATGAACTTATGCACCTTAATCAATACGGAAACAGTCCAGAAGGAAAAAAGACATCTTTCCTGAAAATTGAAAATGATCCAAGGATCACCAGAATGGGTAGGTTTTTAAGAAATACCAGCCTGGATGAATTGCCGCAATTAATCAATGTTTTGAAAGGCGATATGTCGTTGGTCGGCAACAGACCGCTACCTCTTTATGAGGCAGAAATGTTAACCAGAGACCAATGGGCAAAAAGATTTTTAGCTCCTTCAGGAATTACAGGCTTGTGGCAGGTAACCAAACGAGGTAAAAGCGAAATGTCTGAGGAAGAGAGAATGGAGATGGATATTGCCTATGCTGACAAAGCTTCATTTTGGTTTGACCTGAAAATTTTATTGCTTACTTTTCCTGCCTTGCTACAGAAACGCGCAGTATAGCAATCTACTATGCAATTTATTATTGGGTTAGGATTGGCAATTGAAATATTGCTGGTTTTGTATTTTTTTTATTCTACGCTGTATAATCTGATCCTTTCAGTTGCTTCATTGAAGCGGCTAAAATACAACATCAAACCGGCTGGCAAATTTCATGACATTACTGTCTTCATTCCTGCATACAAAGAAGATGGTATCATTGAAAACACCATTAAAAATATTTTAGAGTCTGATTATCCAAAAGAAAAATTCAAGATTTATCTGATAGCGGATTCACTTGAAGAATCAACTTTGGATCAAATGAAGAAGTATCCGATTGAAATCGTTGAGGTTGAATTCGAAAATAGTACAAAAGTCAAGTCTTTAAATGCTGCATTTAATTATGCTAAAAGGAATTTTGATATTTGCCTGGTATTGGATGCCGATAATTTCCTTTCAAAGGGTTTTTTGAGAATTGTAAATTTTTATTATGCTGCCGGGTATCTATCTGTACAGGGAATGCGTGTTCCTAAAAACAAAAATACGGATATAGCCATTCTGGATGGACTAAGTGAGGCAATCAACAACAATATTGTGCGTAAAGGAACATGCATATTGGGTGGTTCGTCGGCCATTGTGGGAAGTGGATTTGCCGTGAGATTTGATCTGTTGCGAGAGGTGTTATCTGATATGGAAAGTGTCTCAGGTTTTGATAAAGAATTGGAGATAAAACTTTTGCAAAAGGGCGTGAAAACAATTTATGCCGAAGACTTGGTTGTATTCGATGAAAAAGTCTCCAATTCCAATGATTTTAAGAGCCAGCGAAAACGGTGGATGTACAGTCAATATTTCTATTTAAGAAAGTATTTCAAAGCGAGTATTGCTGCTTTATTTGCTGGAAAGATCACTTTGTTTAATAGCGCTTTTTTAAGGTATGCTCAACTTCCCAGGTTTGTCAATATTGTTCTTTTATTCCTATTGACTATACTTTTCACCCTTATTCATCATCATAATTCCTTTATATATGTGATATGGTGGGGGCTTTTTGTCTGTACACTTTTGTCGATCTTACTGGCGATTCCAAAGCACTTTTATTCAGCTAGCTTATTAAAGGCTCTTTGGCAATTACCGAAAACCTTTTTCATTATGTTTGGCCTTTTATTTAAATTGAAAGGAACCAACAAAAAATATATTCATACACCACACGGAAAAACAGATTAGGTGTCAGAATTTTTTCTCTTCAATTGTTGAACGTTCATATCAATCAACTCGTCAATGATAGCTGGAGCCAGATTTAGCTTTATGGCAAGTGATTTACAGAGGTTTACTTCACTTTCTTCAATTTTTTTATCAACCATCATCATTTTTACCAATTCGTTGAGTTGTTCGATTTTTAATTTTTCGCTGGAAGGCGGTGTAAATTTTACATTTTCAACACTATTTTGAATCTCCCTAATATCTTCTTCCGTGAAATCAAACCTTAACGCCACTTCTTTTAGGAGCGCAAGCTCTTTATCATCTATTTTACCATCTGCCAGAGCCATTTCAATCAGGTTCTTGATATGACTTCTGTTCCTGTCGTTGGCCTGATTATCCAATGTATTAAATAACCCCATAACCCACTTATCTTTTGTTTAACAGTCTATTTTACTCGACAATTTAAAAAGGGTTGTGGTTCAATGTTTAAAAATAAAAAGGTGGTCATCGACCACCTTTTATAATCATTAGCTTTGTTGCAATTTTATTAGATTTAATGCACTTCCGGCTTTAAACCATTCTATTTGATTCTCATTGTAGGTATGATTGGCTTTGATGCTATCGGTCGAGCCATCCTTGTGCTTTAAAACAATGGTTACCTGCTTATCAGGCGCAAATGCATTTAAATCTATGAAATCAAATGTATCGTCTTCCTGAACCTTGTCATAATCACTTTCATTGTCGAAAGTTAACGCAAGCATTCCCTGCTTTTTAAGGTTTGTTTCATGTATTCTGGCAAATGATTTTACCAAAACCACTTTAACCCCGAGATGTCGGGGTTCCATTGCTGCGTGCTCCCTGGAGCTACCTTCACCGTAATTATGATCACCAACTACGATTGTTGGGATACCGGCAGCTTTATATGCTCGCTGCACTTTCGGAACATTATCATATTCACCCGTCAGCTGGTTTTTGACACTGTCAGTAGCATCGTTGAAATAATTAACAGCTCCAATGAGCATGTTATTGGAAATATTATCCAAATGCCCTCTGTATCTTAACCACGGTCCTGCCATCGAAATATGGTCTGTAGTACATTTTCCTTTAGCCTTGATCAGAAGTTTTAAACCAGTCAGGTTTTCACCATTCCAAGGCGCAAAGGGAGATAATAACTGCAATCTTTCCGAATCTGGTTTTACGACCACTTCTATACCACTACCATCTTCAGCAGGAGCCTGATATCCAGGATCTTTCACATCGAAACCACTTGGTGGCAGTTCATAGCCTGTGGGAGCGTCCAACATAACTTCTTCTCCGTTTTCATTAACCAACTTATCCTTAATAGGATTAAAGCCCAGGTCCCCGGCAATTGCCAGCGCTGTAACTAATTCAGGTGACCCGACAAATGCATGCGTGTTGGGGTTTCCATCAGCTCTTTTGGAGAAATTTCTGTTGAATGAATGGACAATCGTATTTTTTTCTCCTTTATCCGCACCGGGTCGATCCCATTGACCAATACAAGGGCCACAAGCATTTGCAAATACCTTACCGCCAATTTCATTGAATGTATTAATATAACCATCCCTTTCAATAGTAAAGCGAACTTGCTCAGAACCGGGAGTAATCGTGAATTCTGATTTTGTTTTCAGCTTTTTTGAAGCTGCTTGCTGCGCGATTGAAGCCGCTCTTGAAATATCTTCATAAGATGAGTTTGTACAAGATCCAATCAACCCGACTTCCACTTTTGTTGGCCAGCCATTTTTTTCTGCCTCTTCCTTAAGTTTTGAAATAGGAGTAGCTCTATCAGGAGTAAAAGGTCCGTTTAAATGAGGCTCCAATTCATCAAGGTTTATTTCAATCAGTTGATCAAAATATTTTTCAGGATTGGCATATACTTCAGGATCTGCAGTAAGGTGTTCTTTTATTCCATTTGCAGCATCTGCCACATCATCTCTTTTGGTAGCTCTGAGGTATTTTTCCATTGATTCGTCATAGCCAAATGTTGATGTTGTAGCACCGATTTCAGCTCCCATGTTACAAATAGTTCCCTTTCCGGTACATGAAAGTGATTCAGCGCCAGGTCCGAAATACTCAACAACACAACCGGTACCGCCTTTCACGGTAAGAATCCCGGCTACTTTCAAAATGATGTCTTTTGCTGAAGTCCAGCCGTTTAATTTGCCAGTCAGTTTTACCCCGATTAGTTTAGGGAATTTAAGTTCCCACGCCATACCAGCCATCACATCTACAGCGTCAGCTCCACCAACTCCGATAGCAATCATTCCCAAGCCTCCGGCATTTACCGTATGGGAATCCGTACCGATCATCATGCCTCCCGGAAAGGCATAATTTTCAAGGACTACCTGGTGAATAATGCCTGCTCCAGGCTTCCAGAAGCCGATTCCGTACTTGTTTGAAACAGAAGCAAGAAAATTGAAAACCTCATTGTTTCGATTTATGGAATCCTGAAGATCCTTGTTTGCTCCGAGTTTTGCCAGTATCAGGTGATCAGCATGAACAGTAGAAGGGACTGCAGCTTTTTTCTTTCCTGCTTGCATGAATTGCAGAAGCGCCATTTGAGCGGTAGCATCTTGCATGGCAACCCGGTCGGGAGCAAAGTCAACATACGATTTTCCACGTGTATACCCGTCTGTTGGATTACCCTGGTATAAATGACTGTAGAGAATCTTTTCAGTCAGGGTGAGAGGTTTATTCAAGACTTTTTTTGCTGATTCAACCCTTTCTCCCATTCGGGCATATACAGCCTTTATCATTTCTATATCAAACGCCATTTATTAATGATTAAATTAAAAATATTGTAATTCGAGGAAATAAATTAGAATGCAAATGTAAAAAGAATTGAATTTATTTATGTGAATTGAAATTCTTTTTACTACATGCCAGGAATCAGGGTTTCTTAAATATACGTCATTGCTTAATCTTTCTCAATCAAAACAATTAAGCGTAAATCAGTTAGCATTAAACGGTTTAATTTGAATATAAATATTTCCATCCATAGCTTATTTAAAATCATTCTAAATTTCAAAAACGACGGCTTAAAATGAAACTTAAAATTTTAGAAATTGACATTTAAGTCAGAATATTGCAATCGGTTTTTGGAGAGCTGTTTATTCCAGTTTGAAAAAAAGGCATCGAGTATTACATTTGTGGCTTCAAAAAAAGAGAAGCGGGAGAAACCGATTTAAAAGATCAATTATAGATGAAAGTATCTTCGTGTTGTTGGAGGTTAACGAGTTTAGCATTTACCTTATTATTCCTCCTCATTTCTAATATTTCCTTTGCCCAGGAAGCTGGAGACTCGGAAATTCCTTCGGATGAATCTGTTATTAGTTCAGGAGAAACATTATTTAATAATAATTGTCGGGTTTGTCATGCTGTACATGAACAGGTCGTAGGCCCTGCGCTAAATGAAGTGTATGTAAGAAGACCGTTACCCTGGCTGCAGGAGTTTATCAAAAACTCTCAAAAAGTTATTCAGGGAGGGGATGAATATGCTGTAAATCTTTATAATCAGTTTAACAAGACGGAAATGCCATCATTTGATTTTTCAAATGAAGAAGTCTTATCTATTCTCGCTTACGTCAAATCTGAGACCGAAAAGGGCCCTGCAGTGGCTCAGACTACTGACGCTGCCGGAGGAGAAGGTGTTGCAGCACAACCCGGATCCACTGTTGATTCCGGATTTGTTACAGCTATTCTGATTGCCTTGCTGGTTGTATTGGTATTGATCCTTGTAGTTTTGGGGATCCTGATCTCAGTTGTAACAAAATACATCAAGCAAAAAAGTGAGTTGAATGAAACAGATCAGGAAATTGTTGATCAAAAATTCAGCCTGATCAAATTGGCGAAAAGCCCGGGCTTTATATGGATAGTTACCTTTGTTTTCACAGCTATTGTTTTAAAAACAGTTATTGATGGTCTGCTTACGGTAGGTGTTCAAGCCGGGTATGCTCCTACCCAGCCTATTGCTTTCTCACATAAACTGCATGCAGGAGATTTTGAAATAGATTGTAACTATTGTCATACGGGTGTCCGGATCAGCAAGAATGCCAATATTCCTTCTCCAAATATTTGTATGAACTGCCATAGCGGAATAAACAAAGTCACAGGAGCCACAGAATCTTCCAAAGAAATTCAAAAAATTTACGATGCGATTGAAAATAATGAACCTATCAGATGGGTAAGGGTTCATAACCTTCCTGATTTGGCTTATTTCAATCATTCACAACATGTGAAAGTGGGTGGAATAGAATGCCAAACTTGTCATGGGCCAGTTGAAACAATGGAAGTTGTTCAGCAAAGCACTAGCCTGACAATGGGTTGGTGTATCGACTGTCACAGGAAAACTGAAATCAATTCGCAAGGAAATGAATACTACGATAAATTGGTAGAATTACATTCTGAGACAAGTAAAGACCCTATGGTGGTGGAGGATATTGGTGGACTAGAATGTGCGAAGTGTCACTATTAATGGTTTTTTTGAAAATTCCTTTTTTGAAGATATATGGAAAAAAATAAGAAGCTGTACTGGAAAGGTATTGAACAACTAAATAAGGAACCGGAATTTGAGAAATTTCTAAATAAAGAGTTTCCGGAATATTTGCCAATAAACGGAGGCAAAGAAGAAAATTCCGGAAGTTCACGGAGAGACTTTCTCAAATTAATGGGATTTAGCGTAGCAGCAGCTTCTCTGGCTGCCTGCGAAGCGCCGGTACGAAAAGCCATACCTTATTTAAACAAACCGGTAGAAGTCAATCCGGGTATTCCTAATTATTATGCATCAACATATGTAAACGGTGGTGATTACTGCAGTGTGGTCGTGAAAACCAGGGAAGGAAGGCCTATAAAAGTTGATGGAAATAAATTGTCAAAAGTATCAGGGGGTGGAACGCTTCCACAGGTGCAGGCTTCAGTCTTGTCATTATATGATCAGGAGAGACTACCCGCCCCTTCGATTGGAGGAGAAAAGTCTACCTGGGAAGAAATTGACAATCAGATCAAAACTAAGTTAGCCAGTATTTCTGCTAAAGGGGGTAAGATTGCTATCGTTTCAAAGACAATTTTAAGCCCCACCACCTTAAAGGTAATTGAAGAATTTAAGGAAAATTATCCCGAAACAGATTTGGTCATTTACGATCCTATTTCTTCAAGCGGGATGTTAAAGGCAAATCAATTAACATTTGGGCAGCGATTATTGCCAAATTATTCATTTGATAAAGCAGATGTTATCGTTAGTTTTTCAGCTGATTTTTTGGGGACGTGGATTAACCCTGTCAAGTTTAGTTCCGATTTCACCAAGACAAGAAAGCTTGATGACAAGAAAAAAACCATGTCTCGCCTGTATGCTTTCGAATCCAACCTTTCATTAACCGGGGCAAATGCCGACTACAGGGTTGCTGTCAGAGCTTCGAAAGAAGGGCTATTGGTTTCGAATTTATATAATGAATTACTTAAAAAAGCAGGTCTGACAACTATCAGAACCAGTTCTGTTGAAGAATTACCTGCCATACAAAAAGCAGCTAATGATCTTTGGAAAGCTAAAGGAAAATCTTTGGTAGTTTCCGGGTCGAATGATGAAAACGTACAGTTGATTGTTAATAAGATCAATGATCTACTAGGCAATTATGGTAAAACACTGGACATCACTGCTCCTGCAAAATTTCGCCAGGGAAATGAAGGTGAAATGGATTCTTTCATCTCTCAATTAAGTGCTGGTAGAGTAAATGGTGTGATTTTCTTAGGTTGCAACCCCGTATATGATCACCCGAAAGGTGCAGAGATCAAAGCCGGGTTAGAAAAAGCTGAATTGTCCGTTTCTACTTCTGATAGAAAAGATGAAACTGCTGCTCTAACCGGATACATCGCTCCTGATCATCACTACCTTGAATCTTGGAATGATGCGGAGCCAGTTGCAGGAAGTTATAGTCTTACACAGCCAGTCATTTCTCCATTGTTTAATACAAGACAAGCGGGAGAATCATTATTGAAATGGACTGGAAATGATCAGACTTATTACGATTACCTGATGGCAATCTGGAGATCAGGATTATATGCTAATCAATCTGATGTCCTCGACTTCCAGACGTTTTGGGACAAAACCCTTCACGATGGAGTTTACACCCCTCCAATGGGAGAATCAACAGACGAGACGGATGTAACATCTGAATCGACCGTAGATATTCAGACTGCGATTAATAATATTTCAAAAAATTATAAGGCTGAGAATTCTGAAAATGAATTAGTCCTTTACGAAAAAATAGCCGTCGGAGATGGTACACATGCGAATAACCCCTGGCTTCAGGAGATGCCTGACCCGATATCTAAAGCTTGCTGGGACAATTATTTGACAGTTAGTCAGTCCTGGGCAGAAGCTAACGGAGTTAAAATGGTCGAAGCTAAATCAAAACTTGGTGTATTAACCATCGATGGTCAGGAAATCAAAGTTCCGATTTTGGTACAACCTGGTCAGGCTGAAGGAACATTTGGTTTAGCGGTTGGATATGGAAGAACTAGCGCTGGTAAAGTTGGAAATGGTATTGGAATTAATGCATACCCTTTTATTCAAAAGAATAACAATTACTATTCTTTAGCCAGGTTTGAAGGCATTCAGGTAGTTGCTACCGATGAGATTTATGAAATCGCTCAAACACAGACACATCATACTTTTATGGGTCGGGCGGTAATTCAGGAAGCAAATCTTTCTGAGTATCAAAAAGATCCGGCAGCAGGCCGCGAATCCATTCATATAGCGACTTCAGAAGCCTTAGCTAGAGAATTAGGATTGGAAAAGGGCGAGGTTCCTCCGGGAGCACTTACTCTCTGGAAAGGCCACGAGTATCCAAACCACCATTGGGCAATGGCTATTGACCTGAATTCATGTACTGGTTGTGGATCATGTACAATAGCTTGTCAGGCGGAAAATAATGTTCCGGTTGTTGGTAAGCAAGAAGTCATCAATCGTCGGGAAATGCATTGGATCAGGATCGATAGATATTATAGCAGTGATGCTCCGAAAGACGATCGTTTAGGATTAGAAGTTCCTTCGTCGAATCCGGAGGTAACATTCATGCCGATGCTGTGTCAGCAGTGCAACAATGCACCGTGTGAGACGGTTTGTCCAGTTGCTGCCACAACACACAGTACAGAAGGTCTTAACCAAATGACTTATAACCGATGTATTGGTACGAGATATTGCGCCAATAACTGCCCATATAAAGTACGAAGATTTAACTGGTTTAAGTACCATGACAATAAGCAGTTTGATACCAATCTACCAATGAATAATGATCTGGGTAAAATGGTATTGAATCCGGATGTGACGGTTAGGTCAAGGGGTGTGATGGAAAAATGTACGTTCTGTGTTCAGAGAATCCAGGCTGGAAAGTTGGAAGCGAAGAAAGAAGGCAGAAGACCTACAGATGATGACATCAATACGGCTTGTGCGTCAGCTTGTCCAACCGGAGGTATTGTTTTCGGAGATTTGAAAGATCCTAACAGCGAGGTTGCTAAACTTCTAAAATTTAAAGAAGAAGAGAAGTTTCAGAAAGTGGAAGAACCACGTGCTTACAATGTGTTGGAAGAGATCAACGTGAAACCGAATATCTGGTACTTTACCAAAATCAGAAATAAAGACGAAAAATTAGCATAAGATAATATTTATGGAAGTTGTTTCATCAGTAAGAACCCCCCTCGTCACCAGCGGAAAAACCGTAGCAGATGTTACGGAAGATATTTGCATCAGGGTCGAGGCAGCTCCACCAAAAACCTGGATGTTGGCTGTATTGGCTTCCCTTCTATTATTGGGATTCGGAGGGTTTACTTTATACTATACCATTTGGGATGGAATAGGAATGTGGGGATTGAACAAAACCATTGGATGGGCCTGGGATATTACCAACTTCGTCTGGTGGGTGGGTATTGGTCACGCAGGTACGCTGATTTCAGCCATTCTTTTATTGTTTAGACAGAAGTGGAGAATGTCTATTAACAGGGCGGCAGAAGCAATGACCATCTTTGCTGTTCTTTGCGCAGCATTTTTCCCATTGATTCATATGGGTCGCCTTTGGGTAGGTTTTTATTGGGTGCTTCCGTTGCCTAACACATTTGGTTCCCTTTGGGTGAACTTCAATTCACCTCTTTTATGGGATGTATTTGCTATTTCAACATATTTTACCGTTTCACTGGTATTTTGGTATCTAGGCTTGATTCCTGATTTTGCAACGATTAGGGATAGAGCAAAAAATAAAGTATCTAAAATAATTTATGGAGCATTGAGCTTCGGCTGGACTGGTGGAGCAAAGGACTGGTCAAGGTATGAGACAGTTTCATTGATATTAGCTGGATTGGCAACTCCTCTGGTACTTTCTGTTCACACAATTGTATCATTCGACTTTGCAACATCTGTTATTCCTGGTTGGCACACAACCATCTTTCCACCATATTTTGTAGCGGGAGCGATCTTTTCGGGATTTGCCATGGTGCTTACCCTGATGCTGATCACCAGGAAGGTCTATAAATTAGAAGATTACATCACTATCGGCCATATTGAATTGATGAATATTATTATTCTTGTGACTGGATCGATAGTAGGAATTGCCTACATCACTGAGTTCTTCATGGCGTGGTATTCTGGTGTACCAGCTGAGCAATATGCATTTTTAAACAGAATGTTTGGTCCTTATTCATGGGCCTACTGGACCATGATGACTTGTAATGTGATCTCTCCACAGTTGTTCTGGTTTAAAAAGATCCGTACAAGTTTGGTTGCAACTTTCATTTTATCAATCGTGGTGAATATCGGAATGTGGTTTGAAAGATTTGTGATTATTGTGACGTCTTTGCATAGAGACTATATTCCTTCTAGTTGGGCAAAATTCAGTCCGACACTTTACGACATAGGAGACTATGTGTTCACATTTGGATTGTTCTTTACATTGTTTTTCCTTTTTGCTAAGTTTTTCCCTGTGATAAACATGGCTGAGGTAAAAAGTATCATTAAAGCTCATACAACTACTGAAAAGGGAGAAAAATAAGATGGATACTGGAAAAAACTACATATTGGGTGTATACAGCGATGAAGATGTTTTGATCAAAGCTGTAAAAAAAGTTAAGGGAGCAGGAGTGAAAATAGAAGAAGTGTTTTCTCCATTTCCCGTCCATGGTTTGGATGAAGCGCTTGGGTACAAAAGATCGAGACTGACGATTGTAGCATTTATGTTTGGCGCTTTGGGAACAACCCTTGCCCTGACCATGCAATTCTGGATGTTGGGTGTCGACTGGCCAATGATCATTGGAGGTAAGAACTTTGCTTCCCTACCTACTTTCGTACCCGTTACATTTGAGCTGACAGTTTTATTGAGCGCTTTGGGAATGGTAGGAACTTTCTTTGCAGTGAGCAATTTAAAACCTTATAAACAACCCAGGATATTTGATGTCAGGATAACTGACGATAAACATGTGATGGCTATAGATCTTGCTACAAATTCATCAAAAAAAGATGCTATTAAAAAGGTATTGCAGGATAGTGGCGCTGTTGAAGTTAATGAAAAAACTTTTGAATAAAATAAGTATATCGAATGCTTAGAAATAATATAATTTCAGCGATTGTAATATTGGTGATTGTCCAGATTTTCTCTTCGTGTAGAGCTAAGGACGATCATCCTGGAGTGGAATACGCACCAAACATGTATCACTCCGTACCTTATGAAGGTCTTTCGCAAATAACAGATGAAAGTGAAGGGAAGTGGTTGAGCAGTAGGATTGATGAAAAGGGGGAGTATTTCAATACCAATGTTAACAATCCCCACAATATGAATATGCGGGAACCTGTTCCGGGCACGGTAAAAAGAACAGAAGACGGGTACCTGCCTTACAGAATACCAAAGGATAGTGTTGAATTGGCCGGAAGAATTCTTACAAATCCACTTGATTCTACAACCGAAGTTATCAATCAGGGAAAAGAGCTTTATGCGAGATTTTGCGTGCACTGCCATGGAGAGAACGGTCAGGGCGATGGTAAAGTCGGTGTGGTTTTCAAAGGTGTTCCACCTTACAATGTGGGTAGGGTAAAGGATTTGTCAGAAGGATATGTTTTTCATGTCATTACCATGGGAAAAGGTAGAATGGGAGCACATGGTTCACAAGTGAGCTATGAAGACCGATGGAAAATAGTCAGGTATGTTCAAACTCTTCAGAATCAGAATTAAAACATTATTGTAAGCAATTATGTCAGAAGATAAATTTATATTTTCAGCTAAAGCCAAAAAAAGCCTAGTTTATGTTGCTTTAGCTGGTATTGTGGCAATCATCATTGGGATTCTTTTTGTCCAATTTGGTGGTCACGGACATGGACATGAGTCTGGTGAGGAAGGAGGACATGCTTTCCACTGGATCCACCGATTGTATGTAAATCTATGGATAAACAGTGTGTATTTTGTTGGGATAGCAGTGATAGGAGTATTTTTTGTAGCTTTTAATAATGCTTCACAAGCCGGTTGGTCAGCCTACTTTAAAAGAGTTCCGGAGGCATTTGGAAACTGGTTACCCATTGGTGGATTGCTAATGTTGGGATTATTCTTTATCACCAATTATACAGCGCCTCATCATTTTCATATTTTCCACTGGTTAGATCACTCATTATACAATGAATTTTTGGAAGATGGATCTCCTAATCCGAACTATGATTCGATCATTGCAGGAAAACATGGATATCTCAATGAAATGTTCTTTTTGATAAGAATGGTAGCGTATTTCTTGTTATGGTGGTTCATGTGGAAATTGATCCGAACCAATTCACTTAAAGAAGACATCGATGGAGGAAATCAATACTGGTTCAAGATGAGGTCCCTGTCAGCTATATTTCTTGTCATTTTTGCTGTTACATCTTCTACTTCAGCATGGGACTGGGTACTTTCAATCGACACACACTGGTTTAGCACCATGTTTGGTTGGTATAATTTTGCCTCATGGTTTGTGGCAGGATTGGCAGCCATTACCTTACTACTCGTTTATTTACATGATTTCGGATATTTTCCACAGTTAAGTTCCAGCCATTTACATGATCTGGGTAAATTTATATTTGGATTCAGCATATTTTGGACCTATATCTGGTTCTCCCAGTTTATGCTGATCTATTATGCCAACATCCCTGAAGAAACAGTTTACTTCATAGAAAGATTGCAGAGTCATAATTATTCATGGATATTTTATGCAAACATATTTGTGAACTTTGTGTTTCC
Source organism: uncultured Cytophagales bacterium (assembly GCA_913057175.1). Lineage (GTDB taxonomy): Bacteria > Bacteroidota > Bacteroidia > Cytophagales > Cyclobacteriaceae > CAJXNP01. The sequence continues at coordinate 94,969 of CAJXNP010000008.1, read as the reverse complement.
ATTTCTGTTTCTTATGACCAGAGATGCTAAAAGACATAAAATTTTCCTTAAGCTGGTATGTGTAGTTCTGTTGTTTGGACATTGGATGGATTTCTATTTGATGATGACCCCTGGAACGCTTGGAGAAAACGGAGCGATTGGCTTCATGGAAATAGGAGTTATTTTATTGTTCTTCGCAGGATTTCTGACAGTAATTTTGAGTGGATTGTCAAAAGCGCCGCTGGTAGCCAGAAACCATCCTATGTTAAAAGAAAGTTTACATCACCATATTTAGATAATATTGTAGTATGACCGGTTTTGTGATTGTATTAGCATTATTCCTGATATCTGCCATCCTGGTAGCACTTTTCAGATTGCATACATTAGTTGAAGTAATCAGGGGGAAAAAGGATGAACGATCAGGAAATAGCAACAAGGTAAATGCCGCTCTCATGGTAGTTTTCCTGGTAACAAGTTTTGTCTTATTGATTTGGTATTCTGTTAAAGAGTTTGATAATTATAATCTTCCTGTAGCGTCAGAACACGGAGTTACTACTGATCAGCTATTCTGGTGGACGATGGTGATTACCGGAGTAGTTTTTATTATTACTCAAATCCTGTTATTCTGGTTTCCATTCAAATATCAATTCTCAGAAAAGCGAAAAGCTTTATTCTATCCTGATAACACTAAACTTGAAATCATTTGGACGGTGGTGCCGGCCATTGCTTTAGCTGGTCTGGTGTTGTATGGTTTATTGGTTTGGAATAAAGTCATGCAACCTGCTCCTAAAGATGCGGAAGTTATTGAAGTAATGGGATATCAGTTTGCCTGGAAGGTAAGGTATCCTGGAAAAGACAAGGAGCTGGGAGGCTATGATTATCGTCTGATTGATGCGGTGAATGCATTTGGAATGAACTTTAATGACAGAGCCTCATTTGATGATTTCTCACCTCGTGAGCTTCATTTACCAAAAGGAAGGCCGGTTGAAATCAAGATCAGAGCAAGGGATGTCCTTCATAGCTTTTATTTGCCTCACTTTAGGGTCAAAATGGATGCTGTACCGGGAATGCCGACCAGATTTGCTTTTACTCCTACTAAAACAACAGAGGAAATGAGGGCTGAAACCGGAAATCCTGATTTTAACTATGAATTAGCTTGTACTGAAATTTGCGGTAGAGGGCACTTCTCCATGAGATTGATTGTCGTGGTGCATGAGCCGGAAGAATATGATAAGTGGTATGCGGAACAGGAATCCTGGTTGTCAAAAAATCCGGATTATCTGTCAAAGGTTCCTTCGGATATGAAAGAACTGGCTATGGTAAAAGCAAATATTGCACAATAAAGAGGAGTTAAAGACACAATATATATAACTATGTCATCGACAGAATCAATGGATCACTCGCATGATCATGAACATAAGGAAACATTTATAACCAAGTATGTATTTTCTCAGGATCATAAAACGATTGCCAAGCAATACCTGATTACGGGGATTTTCTGGGCACTAATTGGTGGTGCCATGTCGATTATCTTTCGGTTACAGCTGGGGTTTCCTGATATGAACCTTGAGTTTCTGCGTCCAATACTTGGAGGTTGGATAACACCGACCGGTAAGCTGGATCCAGAATTCTATCTTGCACTCGTGACCATGCATGGTACGATCATGGTGTTTTTTGTACTGACTGCGGGATTGAGCGGAACATTTAGCAATTTCCTTATTCCGTTGCAAATCGGTGCGAGGGATATGGCATCTGGATTTTTGAACATGCTCTCATACTGGTTCTTTTTCCTATCAAGTGTGGTCATGTTTATTTCCATTTTTATTCCTACTGGTCCTGCGTCCGGAGGATGGGTTATTTACCCACCACTTAGCGCGTTGCCTCAGGCAATGTCAGGTTCAGGTTTGGGGATGACGCTGTGGTTGGTGGCGATGGTGTTTTTTATAGTTTCCATTTTGCTCGGTGGAGTAAATTACATTACGACCATTATCAACCTTCGCACAAGAGGAATGTCGTTTAGCAAGCTTCCTCTGACAATATGGTCGTTTTTCCTTACTGCGATCATTGGGTTACTTTCATTCCCGGTTTTAGTCGCTGCGGCTTTGCTATTAATTTTTGACAGAACATTTGGAACGAGCTTTTATTTATCTGAAATATTTATCAACGGCGAGGCCCTTCCACAAATGGGAGGAAGCCCGATCTTATTCCAGCACTTATTCTGGTTCCTTGGGCACCCTGAAGTGTACATCGTTTTGCTACCTGCATTGGGGATAACTTCAGAAATTATAGCTACAAACTCCAGAAAGCCGATTTTTGGTTACAAAGCCATGATCATTTCCATGCTGGGAATTACCGTCCTTTCCTTTATTGTCTGGGCGCACCACATGTTTGTGACTGGGATGAATCCTTTTCTTGGATCCATATTTATGTTGCTGACATTGATCATTGCAATACCATCTGCTGTGAAAGTGTTTAACTACCTCACCACCTTGTGGAAAGGAAATATTGTATTTACACCGGCAATGATGTTTTCAATAGGACTGGTGTCTTTCTTTATATCCGGTGGTCTCACGGGCATATTTCTGGGGAACTCGGCTATCGATATTCAATTACACGACACCTATTTTGTTGTTGCACACTTTCACCTGGTAATGGGTAGTGCCTCTTTCTTTGGAATGTTAGCCGGGGTCTATCACTGGTTCCCGAAAATGTTTGGCAGGATGATGGATTCCAAGCTTGGTTATATTCATTTTTGGTTGACATTTGCCGGGGTGTATTTGGTATTCTTCCCGCTACACTATATTGGTATTGCAGGATTTCCCAGAAGGTATTATTCATTTACGAATTTCGATGCTTTCAATATGTTTACGGATCTGAATTCATTGGTAAGTATTGCAGCAATCGTAACGTTTTGTGCACAATTTATATTCCTTTTTAACTTCTTCTACAGCATGTTCAGAGGAAAAAAAGCACCTGCAAACCCATGGAGATCAAATACCATCGAGTGGACGACACCGAGAGTTCCCGGTCATGGAAACTGGCCTGGGGAAATTCCAATTGTTTACAGATGGCCTTACGATTACAGTAAGCCTGGAGCAGCAGAGGACTTTATCCTTCAAACGGTTCCGTTTTCTGAAACAAAGGAGTCAAATTTACCTCATGAGAATGAATTGATTGCTGAGGAGGAAGAATTGAAGAACATGAAGGTCGAAGAAGAAAGTCACGGACACTAGCCTAAATTGATAAACATTATTATTTCAAGAAACATATTGTAAAGAAGAAGTAAATAATGATAGCAAGCACGGTAGACAAATTAAACGCTGGAAGGGTTATACTGAGTAAAGTTGGTGCTTATTTTGAATTAATCAAGTTCAGACTGTCTTTCCTGGTGGCTTTTTCATCGGGATTTGGGTACATCCTGTCAAGCCGGTCGCACGTAGACTGGTCGATGTTTGTTTTCTTTTGCATTGGCGCCATTCTTATGTCAGGATCAGCCGTCACCATCAACCAGATCCTTGAAAAGGACTACGATAAGCTAATGAAAAGGACAAAAAACCGTCCACTTCCTACAGAAAAGATATCAATAGGTGAGGCCTGGATATTTTCGATCATTCTCTTGGTAATTAGCTCATTCATTTTGATTGTATTTACTAATCAGCTCACATTTGCACTTTCTGTTGTATCCTTTATTTTGTATGCATTTGTATACACTCCATTGAAAAGAGTAGGACCAATAGCGGTGTTTGTAGGGGCCATTCCCGGTGCATTACCTCCATTGTTGGGATGGGTAGCTTTCACCGGAACGATATCTTATGAGGCATTGATCATTTTTGGCATCCAGTTTATCTGGCAGTTCCCACATTTCTGGGCGATTGCATGGATTGCTGATGAAGATTATAAAAGAGCAGGTTTTAAACTTTTACCTGGAGAAGGAAAGAAAGATTTTAAAACAGCGGTGAACATTATGATTTATACACTGTTTTTATTGCCGTTCGGGTTACTTCCTGCAAAGTTTGGCCTTACAGGGATGAACTCCGCGATAATTGCCACGGTGTGCGGGGTGTTGTTTTTGGCTCAGACCTTTAAGCTGATGCGTGATAATTCCAGGAAATCTGCTATGCGGATCATGTTTGGATCATTTCTGTACTTACCGATCATACAGATCGCTTATTTGATGGACAAGGTATGACAAATGAAAATGCACATACTATGACGGGATCCAAGGAAACCTTATCCATGCATCCAAAGAAATTTGCACTTTGGCTGTTCATCGGAACGGTTATCATGTTGTTTGGAGCTTTCACAAGCGCCTTCATCGTGATGGCGTCAGAGCGGGCTATTCAGGATATTCAGTTACCGGGAGCATTGTTATACTCTACGATCACAATTTTGATCAGTAGCGCTACTATGCAAATGGCTTATCATTATGCAAAGAAGGATGAATTATCGAAAATAAAAACATTTCTAACTCTGACCCTTGTTTTGGGATTGGTGTTTCTTGGATTGCAATACCTGGCGTGGGATGAATTAGTATTAAATAACATCTACTTTACCAGTAATTATGTTGCCGGTTCATTTATCTATGTATTCACCGGGGTACATGGTCTGCACATTATCAGCGCGTTAATTTTTTTAGCGGTGGTATTAGCAGCTTCATTTAAAATGAAAATACATTCAAAAAGCCTTAATCAAATTGAGATGTGTGTGACTTACTGGCACTTTCTCGGGGCGCTTTGGTTGTATTTATATATATTCTTATTATTGAATTTTTAATTAAAGATTTGAAATAGATGGCGTCTACAGCTACAGCTCAACAGATCAAAAACTTATGGAAGGGTGGTGTCTCTCCATTTAGGGCAAGTTATGGAAAACTCATGATGTGGTTTTTCCTGCTTTCGGATGCCCTTACCTTTTCAGGATTATTGATTACATATGGATTGTTAAGGTACAGTAAACCTGCTTATGAAGGTACAAGGGATGCTTTTGTTCCTTCCCAGGAATATTGGCCAATACCCGAAAAGATTTTTGATGGGATGCCATTTTTGCATGGAATTTCACTGCCATTAGTCTTTGTGGCCATCATGACATTTGTCCTGATCTTGAGTAGTGTGACAATGGTGTTAGCCGTTGAGGCCGGTTCGAGAATGGATCGACAAGGCGTGATCAAATGGATGCTTTGGACCATCATCGGTGGAATAGCTTTCCTTGGATGTCAGGCATGGGAATGGTCGCACTTTATCACCGGATCCGGAAAAGAAGGGTGGGGAATTATGCTACAGGATGGAACTCTGTTTACTGGCGCGAATCTGCACATGAATGAGTACGGGCCCCAACTATTTGCCGATCTGTTTTTCTTTATTACAGGCTTTCATGGTACGCACGTTTTAAGTGGAGTGATCATTAATATTATCATTTTTTACCAGGTTTCTGTTGGTGTGATGGAAAAAAGAGGCCATTACGAAATGGTGGAAAAAGTTGGTCTTTACTGGCACTTTGTTGACCTGGTTTGGGTATTTGTATTTACATTCTTTTACTTGATATAATAATTATGGGTTTAGACGAACAATCATCAGTTGAAGTAAAGCCGGTTGATAAATCGAAGGTTTGGCTTTTGGTTAAGGTGGCGATTATTTTGGCAGTAATTACAATTGCTGAGTTTGCTATTGCCTACATGGCTCCTGAATCATGGAAGTGGTTCAAAATCACCGTTTTTGTCTCCCTGACAATCGTAAAAGCGTTCTACATTGTAGCTGAATTTATGCACTTAAAATATGAAGTAAAAGCTCTAATTTGGTCAATTCTAATTCCCATGATATTCGTTGTCTGGTTGCTTATCGCTTTGATCAATGAAGGAGGAGCGATATTTCATGCAATCTATTAAGTGAAGAAAATAATATAGAATGAAGTCAGGGTTTTGATTAGAATCCTGACTTTTTTATTTGTGAATCATGAAGAAAAATGTCATTCTGGTAATAGCTATTGTCCTGCCTGTTTTAGGAGTGATTATATTCAATTTCTTCAGTAGAAGCCATTTTACTATTCCGGTTTATTATCAGGAGAGTGTTATTCAGTCTGAAGGCTGTGAACAACTTAGTGTTCCTTATTCAATTTCTGAAAAGCTCGCTTTTCAAAACGAAGAAACCTTAACTATTTATCCAATGAAGGATAGAGGTCTTAAAATTTTCGGAATTTCCCCTCGAAGTGATTTTTATATTTCGGAGTTCAACAAAATATCGGATACCTTTTTTGATCGAGCGGATGTCACACTTTATCTTTTTGATACTGTATTCACATCATTTAAAGTGCCAATATCTGGTTCCATCAAACAAGTTAAGCCGGAAATTCTATCACTGGAGGAAGTTGTGGAATGCCAATTTCTATTTGATGCAAAGACCAATAATAATGCTCTTTTGGTCGACGGTCAAAACCGAATCAGGGGATATTACGATTTGCTAAAGCGTGAGGAGACAGATAGTCTGATCATAGAAACGAAGATATTATTGAGGGAGTCGGAACTAAACTAAATGGACGCAAAGAATAATAATTTAAGCAGAATAATCATCATCATTTCGGTGCTCATACCATTGTTGGTTGCCATATTGTTGTTTATTCCTTTCAAAGCTGATGTCGGCGGTGAGTGGGTGAAATTCCTCCCTCATTTCAATGGAATCATTAACTCCGCAACGGTTTGCATTTTATTATTAGGATTGTTTTTCATCAAAAGGAAACAAATAAGTAATCACAGGGCAAGCATGACAGGAGCATTGATCCTGGGGGTATTGTTCCTCATTTCTTATGTAATTTACCACGCGACCGTTCCAAGCACCTCATACGGTGGGGAAGCTCCTGCTAAATACTTTTATTACTTTTTCCTCCTGACACATATTTTATTGTCCATCGTTGTTGTTCCATTTGTACTGTTCGCATTTTATTATGCCTTAACAGGAAACATTCCGCGCCACAAAAAGTTGGTTAGATATACCTTCCCAATCTGGCTTTACGTTTCATTAACAGGAGTGATCGTATACTTAATGATCAGTCCGTATTATCAATAAAAGTTTATAAATTTGAGGTATGAGAAATCGGTTACTGGTATGTATTGGATTGATGCTCTTATTACTTTTCAGCAATGATCTGTTTGCCCAGTGTGCCATGTGCAAGGCATCATTGGAAAACAATGTGAGTAACGGAGATGTCGGATACGCAGCTCGATTAAATTTTGGCATATTATACCTGTTTGTCCTTCCTTATCTTTTAGTTATGACCCTCGGAATACTTTGGTATCGTAAAAGCCGCAAAAACAAGCAAAAATCCATTCTTGCCCAGCGAAGAAGGAAAAGGTTATCTCAGATCGGATTGTGATCAAATAACAGGCGATAAGCAAACTCTCCCTCAATAATTTCTTATTTTAGAACCTTTAATTATAAAAGGTTGAATAGGTTAAGCACATATTTTTTTAAACACCCCTTGTTGTATTTGCTGCTGAGTATTTTGATTTTAATTTCTGCAGTATGGCTGTTTCATTCCCAAACTTCCATGAATGTTGGAATCAGGAATAATCTGAATGAAGTAAAAAATAAATTGGCTGCTGAAATCAAACGAGTTGATCAACATTATCAATCCAACAAAGATCGATTTCAGAACATCAGAAGTTTATATCAGGACCATGAGTCATTTTCCTACCCGTTTATCGTACTTCAAAATGAAAGGTTACTGTACTGGTCGGATTTTCATTTTCTACCCAGTAACAGGGAAATAAGAGGGGAATATTATGTCAAGCTCATTCAAACCAGGGATTCCTATTATCTTCTCATAAAATATTCAAAAGAGCCTGCAATTGAGGTCATATACTCTGTTCCTTTAGTTGAAAAATATCCCATAGTGAATGAATACCTGAAGGGCAGAGTGAATGAAAGGATATTTCAGTCGGAAAATATTGAAATTTCCCTGAAAGATGCGATTGGTTTTCACCTGGTGACTTATAAAGATTCAGGTCTGTTTCAAGTCAAATTCAATTACAATTATGCAAAACTAGAAACTAATCTTTACTCAGTAATCTGGATGTTGTGCGCGGCATCATTCATTTTGTTCGGCATATTCTTGTGGAGGAGCACACAAAAGATTAATAAGGCCGGAAGTTTTGGAAAGGCTGCTTTGCAATTGCTGTTCTGGTTGGTTCTGGTTCGGTCATTAATGATATACTTTAATTTCCCGTTTATTATATTTTCGAATGAGCTTTTTAATCCCAGAAACTATGCATCATCTACGATCAATCCTTCCCTTGGTGATTTGTTTTTAAATGTAAGTTGCGTTGGTATTCTGGCAACATTTGTCTTCAAGTATTATTATAAAATAGCTTTTTTTCAATGGAGCCTCCTTGGAAACTCATCCAAAAGAACCATCGTTTCTGTCATCCTTGTATTTTTAAATTTTGCGCTTCTATCTATTTACTTTTTATTGTTTAATTCATTGAACTTTCACTCCCAATGGAGCCTTGATATCAGCAGGGAGCTAAATTTCCGGTTTCTCAAAATTGTTTCTTACTTGGTAGTAGTGATCGGAGGTTATTCCTATTTTCTTTTTGCCCACATCATCTATAAAACGTTCATAAAAGTCAATGATAATCATTTGCCTAGAGTCATCATCAATTATTGTCTTGGCACTTTGCTCTTTATAGCTGTTGCCCTTCTTGATAATTGGGAATATGTGATCATTACATTAATTGGCACCGTTTATTTCCTGGTTCTGTACGTTTTTAATCTTCCCAGGTCGCTGAGGAGAATCCAGTATCTCAGTTTTGTTTATTTTTTTATCGGGAGCTTGCCCCTCTGTCTGATTGGTGGGTATTCCATTTACCGCTATCAGAATAAAAAACTGGTTGAGGAAAAGGATCGCCTGGTTAGTCAGCTTTTGGTAGAAAATGACGTGGTAACGGAATTTTTACTGAACGAAGCCGGCAGCCAGATAGCTGAAGATGTTTTTATTCAAAACCGCATTTTCAACCCTTATGTATCAAAAATAAATATTAAACAGCGGGTTCAGCGCGTCTACTTAAATAATCAGCTGGAAAAGTACGATATCGATATTCGCTTGTTCAATTCAAAAGGAAGGCCGATTGACGATACAAAAGAATCCCTGCAGGATCTGAGGGCGAAATACAATGAGTTTAGCATGGATTCAACCATGTATTTTGTCAACAGATATGAGGAAAATACGATCAAGCGATACATGAAGATTGTATCGATTAAACGCTACAGTCGCATTGCCGGGTATGTCCTGATCGATCTGAAATTACGCCGTGTCATTCCAAATTCGGTTTATCCTATGCTGTTGATAGACAACCGCTATACCGGACCGGATATTGGCTCTGAATACTCATATGCGATCTATGAGAAAAATAAGCTGATTTTTAATACGGGAGATTACCATTACAATGAGCGGATAGATAGTCGGATACTGCAGCACGGAAAGTCCAGTCACGGCTTCAAAAAGGATAATTATGTCCATTTTACGGTTGATGGTAGGAGCAACAGAGTATTTATCATTTCATTTGTTTCTTATCCCCTGCAAAATGCATTTTCGAATTTCAGCTTTTTGTTTATTCTTTTTTTAGGCCATATTCTTTTGGCTTTAATTGCTCTCACCGTTTACCTGAAAATCAAAGGTCTTCAACAAAACTACGCTGCCAGGATCCAGCTATTTCTCAATGCTGCTTTTTTAATCCCCCTTATTATTATTTGTGTTTCGGCAATAAGTGTCATCATTCAGTCATATGATGAAAATCTTGAACACGAAAACATGGAAAGAGCGGAGAATATCAGTACTCGGATCAGCGAAAGTGTAAGCAATTATCTGCAAAGAGAGATTAGCAAAGAGGATCTGTCGGAGGTTGTGAATGAAATTTCCCAATTCGCTGAAATAGACATTAATATTTTTGGGAATAATGGCCGTCTTTTGGCCAGTAGTCAGCCGCTGATCTATGAGAATGAATTACTGGCAGAAGTGATCAATCCGAAAGCTTATGCCGGTCTGTACATCGAGAATGAAGGCAGTCTGGTTTTGGAAGAACAAATTGGTGAATTGAGTTACAAGAATACTTACACGCCTATCAAATCATTTGAGAGCGGACAACAAATTGGAATATTGAGCCTGCCATTTTTTGAAGTGAGGAAGGAACTTGAGGAAAATGTAATCAGTGTCTTGACTAGCGTAATGAATATTTTTACAGTTATTTTCCTTGTTTTCCTGGTACTTTCCTATTTGGCGTCAACCTGGCTGACATTCCCGCTGAGATTGATCACACAAAAAATCAGGAAGACCACCCTGCTCGATACGAATGAGCCTTTAGAGTGGCAAAGCAATGATGAAATAGGGCTGATGGTTGGAGAATACAATAAAATGTTGTTGAATCTGGAGGAAAGTAAAATAGCCCTGGCTCAAAGCGAAAAGGAGACTGCCTGGAGGGAAATTGCCCGGCAGGTCGCCCACGAAATCAAAAATCCACTCACTCCCATGCAACTGACATTGCAGCATATGAGGCGGACACTCAGCGAGGATCAGATAAATAAGGAAAAAAGGATCCAACAGATAGATGCGCTGTTGCATCAGATCAATACACTCAGTGATATTGCTACTTCTTTTTCGGCATTTGCAAAGATGCCAATCCCTAAAAATGAACCTTTTGAATTGAATTCACTGATCAATGAAACGGTAGCGCTATATGACAAGGAAGAGCTGGCGGATATCAAGGTTGATCTGCCACCCAAAAAGTTTGTTGTCAGCGCTGATAAAAAATGGATTGGTCAGGCGATTTCAAATATTATAATAAATGGAATCCACGCAGCCGAAGAAAAAGAAAATACATGTATCAAGGTTACCCTGAAGGCAAAAACGGGAAATAAATGTCAGCTGACTATCAGTGATAACGGTAAAGGTATTGCTGACGATATCAGGAATAAGATATTTGTGCCAAATTTCAGCACGAAGGAAAAAGGTTCGGGAATTGGTTTAGCCATTGCGAAAAGGGCTGTTGAACACGCAGGTGGTGCAATTTGGTTTGAAACAGAGCAAGAGATGGGAACGACATTTTACATAGAATTACCTTTATTTTTGTAATGCGGTGGGCGATCGTCAGCTTATTTTTAATCATTACTATTTCTACTTATGGGCAGGAATCACTGGAAAGGTGCAGGTACATTAAAAACTTTAATATTGAATTTCCTCTTGACACCGTAAGCGCCGTTCCATCCTCTATCCATCTTCAGGATTCATCACTTCACTTTTATTACAATCCGAATACCGGTAATCTTTTCATCGAATCTGACAATCCTCCCGACTCTGTTGAGGTTTGCTACCAGGCGTTGCCATTTGCTCTTTATAAAACCTACTTAAAGCGGGACGTCGCAGAAATATCGGATGAGGAAACCACCCCTAAAAAAGAAGCCCGGGAATTTGCTGTGAGTACAGATCAAAGAGAAGAATTATTTTATACGGAAAACCTGAATAAAAGTGGTAGCCTTAGCAGGAGTGTTTCCTTTGGAAACACACAAAATGTGGTGGTTAATTCCAATCTAAATTTACAATTGGAAGGGCAGTTGACGGATGATGTCAATATCAGGGCATCCATTACGGATCAGGATGTGCCCTATCAGCCGGAGGGGAATACAGCTCAAATCCAGGATTTTGATAATGTCTTCATCGAGCTTTACAATGACCATTTTGATTTGATTGCCGGGGATGTCGTGCTGCAAAATAAAGAATCACATTTTCTACGATATTATAAAAATGTGAGAGGTGGTTTGCTGGATGTAAATTACCAAACAGGTGAAAACGGACATGCCAGAACGACATTAGGGGCATCAGCAGCCAAGGGGAAATTTGCTTCTATCCAGTTGGAAGTGCAGGAAGGCGTAGCAGGCCCTTACCGGATTGAAATCCAGGATGCTTCCAGGCTTGCCATTATTCTCGTCAATTCGGAAAGAGTTTTCCTGGATGGAAAGCAATTGGAAAGAGGTTATGACCTTGATTATGTGATTGATTACAACCGTGCGGAAATTACCTTTACAAGCAGGGTGCTCATCACACAATATTCCAGGGTAAGAATTGATGTGGAATATTCAGATCAGAACTATGGTCGTGGGATCTTCAGTTTCAACCATTATCAAACACAGGGCAAGGTTGATTTTTTTCTTAATCACTATTCCGAAAAAGACAATAGAAATAACCCTCTCAAATTTGAGTTGAACAACGACGATAAATTGCTTCTTTCTCAAATTGGGGATAACCTCGATGAAGCTGTAACAGAAAATGCGCAAATAGCCGACTACAATCCACAGAAGGTTCAATATGAATTGATCGACACGATTGGGGCCGATGGAGAAGCAACACAGGTTTTTCGTTATTCTACAGATCCCGATGTCGAATTGTACGATGTGACATTTTCGGAGGTAGGTTACGGAGAGGGGAACTACATTCGGTCCAATACTTTGGTAAATGGAGTGGTATTTCAATGGGTCAGTCCGGAGGATGGTATCTCGCAAGGAAATTTTGTTCCCCTACAGAAAATCCCACCACCCAATAAAAAGAACATGACCAATGCCGGTGTTTCTTTTCATTTGAATAAATACGAAACGGTGTTTTCAGAGGTAGCTTTATCTACCAATGACTTAAACCTGTATTCCGATCTCAATTCGGATGATGACCAGGACTTGGCTTACTGGGTAGGTTTTGAAAGCAAAAACCGGCCGGTTTCTGAGAAGATCAAAATGAGCTCCGGAGTTAGTTACGAGCGGACGGGTACATATTTCAATCCCATCGACCGATTCCGGTACATTGAATTTGACCGAGACTGGAATTACAATCCCAGCCAGGAGCAGGATCAGACAACTGACAATATCCTAAGAGCAAATCTGGAATTCCATCAGGACATCCATAACCAAATCATCTACGAAATGACTCATAGAAAAAGGGGAGAGGTAATTGATGGATACCAGCACAAGATTGAGGTGGATAAGAAGTTATTGCGATTTCAAACGCATGTAGACGCCTTTGCCATGAACAATCAAAACCAGGATTTCTCTTCCAAATGGAACAGGTTGAATGTGGATGTATTTTACCCTTCGAAAATATTTATTCCTGGATATCAATATCATCTGGACAGAAATATAATCAAGGATCCGGAAACAGATTCCATTACAGGAACTCAGATGTATTTCCAGGAGCATTTGCTTTACATTCGAAATAATGATTCCCTTAAAACCAGGTTCAGGTTGGATTACAGCTATCGCGAAGATCAGCTGCCAATGGCGGGAGTAATGGAGCTTAGCAACATCGCTCACACCTCCAATTTTTCTGTAAGTCATAATGGAGAAAAACAACGATTGGAAGCATTGATCACTTACCGGAACAGCCAGCCACAAAACATGGAAGGTCAGCATGAAGAAACGATCAATACACGGATTGACTGGTATGCCAATTTGCTTCAAAAACATGTGAGATCTGATTTGAACTATACCGTTGGTAGCGGAAGAGAGCTAAGAAAGGAATTTATTTTTGTTGAGGTGCCTACAGGACAGGGAACACATACCTGGAGGGATGACAATGGAAATGGCATCCAGGAATTGAATGAATTTTACCTGGCTGTCAATCCTGATGAAAAGAACTTTGCCAAAATATTTGTTCCAACCAATGAGCTGGTATTCGCCTACACGAATAACCTGAATTACCGGCTGAATGCTGAAATGCCCCGGAATTGGGAGCATGAAGGTGGAATAAAGGAATTTCTTTCCAAATGGAGCAATATATCTTCCATTAGCTCACAAAGAAAAGTGACTGACCCTTCGATCAAAACCAGGTTTATTCCTTTTGGAAATAATATTGCAGATAATGATCTGATCTCTTCTCGTATGTCTGTTGGTTCAAGGTTTTTCTTCAATCGCAAGAACCCTGGATTCGGATTTGATTTTGGATATAATATGTTTGAAAACAAGCAGCTATTATCGGGAGGATTCGAGCAACGTGACTCTGAGCATAAAAGCCTGAATATCCGGTCGAGGATCAAAAGGGAATTCAGTGTGAGATTGCAGTTGGAAGATGGCATAACGAGCAATAGCTCTGATTTTTTATCAGGTAAAAACTACAAGGTGAATGAATACGAGATTAGTCCGGAGTTTTCCTGGCAACCAAGTGTTCATTTTCGGTTGTCCACGTCCTATTCCCTTCGCAACAAGCAGACGCCCAACAGTGATGAAGAAGGGTATTCCAAAATCAATGAGGGAGCTTTATCAATGATTTACAACAAAGCCGGAAATCTATCCATCAATGCCCAAACAAAGATTTCAAACATTGAATTTGAAGGGAAAGAAAATTCGCCATTGGGGTATGAATTGCTGGAAGCGCTAAGGCCCGGAAGTAATTATTTATGGAACATTTTCCTTCAGAAAAAGATCCTCAACGGACTCCAATTTTCCGTCAACTACGAAGGCCGAAAATCCGCAGACAGCCAGGCAGTACACATTGGAAGGATGCAGGTGAGTGTGTTGTTTTGAAAGTCTAAAACTATTTTTGGTAAAACACTTCAATTTTATTCTTCCGTCTTCCGACTCCCATCTTCCATCTTCCATCTCCCACTACCCCTCATCCCTTCTATCCTTCACCGCTTGCATGAGCTTATTGGCATAGACAAAATCCTGCAATTCCTTTACACGGGCATCCAGGATTTCGTCATTGCTGCCTTCCCAAAGCTTTTTTCCCTGGTAGAGGTACATGATATAGTCGCCGATCTCCATCACGGAGTTCATATCGTGGGTAACAACGATGGTCGTAATTTCAAATTCGTAGGTGATTTCCTTGATCAGGTGGTCGATCAAAATAGCCGTTTTCGGGTCTAACCCGGAGTTGGGTTCATCGCAGTACAGGTATTTGGAGTTGTTGACAATGGCACGGGCGATTCCAACCCTTTTTTTCATACCTCCACTTAGCTCACTGGGCATTTTTTTGTTAACATTTTCCAGACCAACACGCTGTAGAACAAAATTTACCCGGTCAAGCTTTTCATCTTTTGGCATGTTGGTGAGCATGTCCAGAGGGAACATGACGTTTTTCTCGACATTTTTGGAGTCAAACAAGGCAGCTCCCTGGAAAAGCATTCCTATCTCGCGCCGTATGTCCCTTCTTACATTCCTGGAAGCCTCGGTAAAATTTCTATCGTCATACAAAACCACCCCTTCATCCGGTTCGACCAGACCCACCATGCACTTCAGCAATACACTTTTACCGGTTCCACTGGTGCCAATAATGAGGTTGGTTCGTCCGGGTTTGAATACTCCATCAATGCCAAATAATACTTCCTTATCGTCAAATGATTTTCTGATATTGGATATTTTGATCATAATTATAAAAGCAATTGGGCTAAGAGGTAATCAGCAGCTAAAACCGCAATACAACTGTTTGTCACCGCTACCGTACTTGCCTTTCCAACTTCCAGTGCTCCTCCCTCGGTATAATATCCTTTGTAGCAGGAAATGGATGCTATTAAAAAAGCAAATACAAAAGATTTGATCAGTGCAAAAGTGACATTGTATTCAATGAAATCCGCCCGTATGCCATAAATGTATTCCTCCGGCGTGATAACCTGGGTGACAGTTCCTGCAACATACCCGCCGAGAATAGACAAAAAACCGGCAATGATGACGAGCATGGGATAAGTGATCAGGCTGCCAAGGATTTTTGGCAATGCTAAAAACGACGCCGAATTGATTCCCATAACTTCCAGCGCGTCCACTTGCTCGGTGATTCTCATGGTACCTAATTCGCCGGCAATGTTTGACCCAACTTTTCCGGCAAATACCAGGGC
This sequence comes from uncultured Cytophagales bacterium, assembly GCA_913057175.1. GTDB lineage: Bacteria > Bacteroidota > Bacteroidia > Cytophagales > Cyclobacteriaceae > CAJXNP01. The sequence continues at coordinate 79,137 of CAJXNP010000008.1, read as the reverse complement.
AGTGATGGTCGGAGCCAATTCCAATAAGGTCATATCGCGAACGATGAGGGAAATGATGTAATCCGGAATGAGCGGGCTAACCAGGTTATAGGCCGTTTGAATACAGGTTACCGCGCCGATAAAAGTGGAGATGATCGTAACGATCACCAATGAATCAATTCCAATCAGGACACATTCATCGATGACCAGCTTTACATAAGTGGAAAATTTTTCCCTCTTTATGAACATCAATCCCAAAAAGATGAAATACTTTCCGATTCCTCGCATTAAAAATAGTAGTTAATCATGGGGCTTAAAGATACAATAATGTATGTATTTATCTCAAAATCTTTATTTATTTGGACTGGTAATACAAACTGATCTCAAAGTAAAAAGTTGATTTTCTATTGAAAAATCAATATCAAAAGAATAATAGTATCTATGGGAAAGAAATTGGCGGTCGTAACAGGTGGTACAAAAGGCATTGGAAAAGCAATCCTGAAAATCTTTGGCGAAAATGGAGATTTTGAGCTGGTCACCTGTTCGAGAAATGAAAAGGATCTGCTGGATCTTCAAAGCGAATTTGAAGAAAAAGGAGTCGTGATCCATATCAAAAAAGCTGATCTGTCCAGGAAATCAGAGTGCCTGTCATTTGTGGAGTTTGTTGAGTCGATAGGATTAGATGTTGATGTTTTGGTGAATAATGCAGGCATATTTTTTCCTGGTGCCATTCACGAAGAGGAGGAGGGCAGCCTCGAAAAAATGATGGATACCAACCTGTACAGCGCCTATTACATTACCCGGGGTTTAATCCATCAGATGAAGTCGCGAAAAGGTGGTTATGTTTTCAACATCTGCTCAACAGCCAGCATCATTCCCTATGTAAATGGAGGCTCTTATTGTATTTCAAAATTTGCCCTTTACGGCATGAGTAAAGTGCTTCGGGAGGAAATGAAGGAATTTAATGTTCGGGTGACCTCCATTTTGCCTGGAGCGACAATGACTGCCAGCTGGGAAGGTGTTGACCTGCCTCCCGAAAGGTTCATGAAATCCGAAGATGTGGCCTCTGCCATCTGGAACGCCTATCAAATGTCTCCTAATTCTGTCGTGGAAGAAATCCTGATCCGCCCACAATTGGGGGATATTTGATTCTTAAAACCTTAAATTTTGTAAGAGATTATTCCTGAGGATTCAAAAAATCACTCTTTGTTTTAAATACCTTATCAAATAGACTATCGTCCACAAAAATACTTTCATCGTTCTCGGATGACATGATGATTTTCGCGCTGTCATCGGGTATCCACGATTGCATTACGATGTCTTCTTCGGATTTTCTTTTAAAAATGACTTTCAGTTCGGGACTATTGGATGGTAGCGCGTCATCGTAAAATGAGGAGCTATTCATATTATTCAATCCGTTGAGGAATTCAGCCGTAGCTGCTGAGTCGGTCGGAGTTCCTGAAATATTCCAGGCACCATTATCCTTAACTAACGTGAATGCAGAATCGGGATAGACAAATTCTACCGAAACGAGAGAGTCCTTTTTTATTCTTCCAACCTGTGAATTTCGATAGCCTGAAGGATCGGTATTGAGCGACATTGCCATGAAGTTATTGGCAACATAAACATCCTCTTCATCAGCCAGCCTCACAAATGTGTGAAAGTTACGTTGATCTTTAAATCCAAACCTTCCGATAATAAGATCGAGCGTGTTTTCATCGCCTTCAAAAACTTTTACTTGTGTTCCAGCAGAATCAACCTGGTAATCTTTCCATTTGGCTTTGTCCCTCGCGACAATTCTCGAGGGTTTGATCGTCATTAAACTTTCCAGGGTTCCTTTCACACTTTGGTCGGTAGCTTTGACATATCGATCATCTTTTAATTTCACCTTCCAGTCTTCCGCTTCTTTCTTCAGTTCAAGTTGATCTTCTCCCTTTGAAATGACGATTTTGTCAACTTTTGCGGTGTCAACCGTGACCAATTCTTCGTGAAAGCTTTTGCTTCGTGATTTATCTCCATAGTAATTGAAAGCGAAATAAATCAGGATCAGTACTAACAGTATTCCAAGTAGCTTGAATGTATTTAAGTTTTTAATCATGACTTCACTTTTAAGATTTCATTAAATATTGCCCTGGATCCACTTTTGTTTTTTGCGAGCGTTTTGCTGTCTTCTGATCAATCCGATGATCAGGACGAGAAAGATTGGCAATAAAAAGTTTCCCCATTTATACATATTCCGGCTGGCATCATCCAACTGCTCCAGAGGCCGGTTGGTCACTCCCTTTGTTCTGAGATCAATCAAACCCGTATCATCCGAAAGCCAATCCACGGCATTGGATGCAAAATTTACATTGTCCTCATTCACTCCCTGCTGCTGTTCACCCTCTCCATTTGTGACGAACGAGCCGTTGGAAATAAAGACCATTTTAGAAAGGCTTGAACCGCCTAATGAACCTTCCGCAGCAATAGCGACAAGCTGATTGGGAGCAGTAAAATCACTTTCTGCCCATTCTTTTTCAATATCGACATATGTGGGAGCGCTTTGCGTTCCGGACATTTCTGATGTAAATGCCAGAGGTAAATATTGTGTTGCAGAATCCTTTTGTGCATAGCTGATGGACGAAGCAAAAGGTAAAACCACAGACTCAAGGCCTTTCACGATCGGATGATCTTCAAAGGTTCCAATTAACGGTAAGTAAGGTAGCTGGATTTGCTGATTGACCACAAACGGTCCTTGTCTCCTTTGCACGGTGATCGGCATGCATTGTGCATCGATCACGTAGTTATCCTGAAGATTGATTCCCTTTTCACTTAACCATGCTTTTAACCCTATGTCATTGCCTATTGCCAGCATGCCTTGTTGCAAATTGGGAGCGAGCTGATTATATGCTAGCAATAAATTTCCGCCCTGACCGAGGTATTGATCTATCTTCACCAGATCATTCGCTGGAATGGTGTCTTTCGGCTCCAGCATAATGATCGAACGATAATAGGTGGGGATATCGGCCGTGTCCGTGATGGTGTATGGCTCCACATCGTAGAGAATGGCCAGTTGCTGAGCAAGTTGAACTACTCCATTCAATGATGGTTCCCCATGTCCGTTGATCAAAGCAACCTTTGGTTTATCTTCGACGGCAATCTTTTTGATGGCCGTAGTCAGGGCATATTCCATTCCTCCATCAGGCCTTAACATGGGTATCGCTTCCGATTTATCTCCCATTTCAATCAAAAGCCCCAGATATGCGCGCTGCTGTCTGGCCTGGTCCTTTTCCTGGATGCTTACTTGAAAAGGTGAGATGCCATTTTGCTGTGCTTGCTGCTCCAACTCATCACTTTCATTGGGGTTGATGATCTCAAATACCAGGTTTCCATTGGAAATATTCTCATACTCCGCCAACAGGTTTTCAAATTCCTGTCGAATATTGACCAGCTGCGGAGGGAGGTCTTTTGTAAAATAAGCTTTGACGGTCACTACATCCTCTACTTCATTCAGTACATCCTCCGTTGCCTGGCTGAGCGTATATCTTTTTCCCTCAGTAAAATCGAGCCTAAAAAAGAATTTGGTCGAAATGAGTAGAACGACCGCAACAATTGCGGTGATGATGATAAGTTGTGTTATTGCTGTACTTTTTTTCATTGCTAATAAAATTTTAGTCCTTCCAGTTTCTTTTAGCGAGCATGGCTTGCGAAAATAGTAGCCCCAGAAAAGTCAATCCACCGAAATACAAAATATCCCGGGAATCGATCAGGCCTCTTGAAATGGAATCGTAGTGAGTGCGTGCGCTCATAAAATAAAGGGTTTCTCCAATGGTTCCGGGAATGGAAGATCCTAAAAAGCCGAAGATAAATGCAAACACAAGTAAGAAAGTCAAAGCCAGCAAAAAGCCTACGATCTGGTTGCTTGTAATGCTGCTGGCAAAAATTCCTAGACTAACAAAAGCCGACGTGTATAACAAAAGTCCCACATAAGCGCCGATGATAGCTCCGTGGTCAGCATTCCCCAGCTTACTGATCGTGATATAGTAAGGAATCGTACAGGCAAATGCGATGGCAATTAACAATAAACTTGATAAGTATTTTCCAATGACGATTTGCCAATCGCTGATGGCTTTTGTGCTTAATAGCTCCAATGTTCCTGATCCTTTTTCTTCGGCGATTGTCCTCATGGTAATGGCCGGTATGAAGAACAGCAAGCATATGTATATTACTTCGAAGAATATGTTCAGGTCTGCCTGACCTCTGAAAAACACATTGCTTGGCCATACCCAGGTGAAAAAACCGGTCAGACCCAGGAAAAGAATGATGATAATGTAGGCAGTCAATGAATCAAAATAAGAAGCAAGCTCTCGCTTGGCAATTGTCCAAATACTGTTCATGTCGAAAAATATTTTTTGATTTTAATTTGTTACTTCCCGGAAAACATCTTCCAGCTTGGTTTCTTTGCTTGCCAGTTCAAGCAAGTACCATTTATTTTTAACACAAAGGTCGAAGACATCCTTTTTGGAGGTCAGATCAGGTTTGCTTTGTACCTGGAAATAATTTTCCTTACCATCCAGATCCAGGACCGTCTCAACTGATGCCAATCCTAAAAGGGCTTTTTTCATGTCGTCTTTATTTCCCTTGCCTTCTATCTGCACATTGATCAGTTCCTGACCCTGTGCCTGCTTGCGTAATTCTTCCGCTGTGCCATCTGCAACGATGCGACCTTTGTTGATAATAAGGATTCGATCGCAGGTGGCCTCCACTTCCGAAAGAATATGTGAGCTCAGAATAACGGTCTTTTCTTTCCCAAGCTCCTTGATCAGCTTTCTGATCTCAATGATCTGGTTGGGATCGAGTCCGGTTGTGGGTTCATCCAGGATCAGAACTTCCGGATCATGGATCATAGCCTGGGCTAACCCTACTCGCTGCCGATATCCTTTTGACAATTGCCGGATCTTTTTATGTTTTTCAATATTCAATCCGCAAAGCTCGATCATTTCCTTTATTCTTCCCGTGATCTCATTTTTCGGAACGCCCTGTATTTCTGCGCAGAATTTCAGGTAATCGATCACCGCCATATCCATGTACAATGGATTGTTTTCAGGTAGATAGCCGATCTTCTTTTTGATCAGCTCAGGAGATTGTTCAGCGTCAATATCATCCAGAAGGACCTTGCCGGAGCTTGAGGCCATATAACAGGTGATTACTTTCATTGTAGTGCTTTTTCCTGCACCATTCGGACCGAGAAACCCTACAACTTCCCCCGTTTTTATTTGGAAGGAAATATTGTCGACAGCCTTTTGATCTCCATAGTATTTTGTCAGATTGTCAACTTTTATCGCCATAATTGTTCAAAATTTGCCGCAATTTTAATAATCTCAGTAAAAAAATTCAATACTCTGAAGTTCAATTAACATTAATTAACCAAATAAGTGGAAATATAGGACTTTTATATTTCTGAGGATCACCCTATTTTAGGGTTAAATCCGGGTTAAAGTGATAAATTGGTCGACAAAAATAATCTATCCCTATGAAGATTAGCCTTATACTTATACCGTTGTTATTGATGCTTCCTGCTGAAAAAGTAAAAGTTTGGAAGGAAAAGAAAGGAGTCGTAGTTCTTGAAGCTGAACATATCCAGGCCCGGAATGACCCTCCTTCATTTTGGAAATCCGTCAACGTAATGGATGGCTATTCAGGTACCGGAATGCTGCAATGGAGTGGTAGCACATACATCGAAGATAACAATGAATACATGTATGATGATCGTATCATCAATCTCTATGTAATGATAGAAAAAGAGGGGGTCTATTATTTTAAATTAAAAGGAACAATAATCGATGAGCCCCAGGCGAGGATTTTTGTAAGTATCAATAGCAGTGATTGGAATCTTTATCACATCCCAAATACCGGATCATTTACCTGGGACACCAATACAATAAAAAATTGCTACCCGGTATTTTTTCCCCAGGGTTATCATCGGATAGAAGTAGCAGCAGCAACGACAGGGTTCCTTTTTGATAAGGCTGTTTTATTTCATGAATCACAGATCGATACCTCTATTGATTCAGTCGACATGAGCCACTTTGACCACATGAAGGAGTCAGGCAGTAGGTATGTTACTGATGAGTACTTTCCCAAAAGATAATACCAGAATATTACAAGATTGAACTGCAACTAAAACGGGAAATTTGACGACTTTTTTTCATTATTTTAAGGTATTATATTAATTATTTAATAAAATCTTTGTAAATTCAGTGATTATCGACAAAAACCCATCATTTGTCGAACGTTTGGTAAGATAGTTGCAGAATTAGGTTACAAACCTGGACATGACCTGATAAACCTTAGATCATTGACATGATGAATCACCCAACAGACATATAAAATGAAGGTTTTATTAACTATATTTTTAGCTCTTTTTTACACACTAACAAGCGAGGCCCAGATCATCAAAAAAGGAGATCCGCTGATCCCCAAAAATCAATGTAAAGCATTAGGCAAAAAGCGATCAGCTAAAAGATCTTACAAAAAGGGCACAGCGCCAGTTCGAATAATTACGGCAACCCCACCGGTTATATCTCCAGAACGTTTGGCCAGAGAAAAGGCCGAAGCTAAGGCACAACAAAGTATGAACGAAACTCAATTTGCAGATGATAATCTAACAGCAAGTACAGATACAAGGGTAGAATTCAAAACATTCCAACCCGACAATTCAGAACCGGTAGATATTAAAAACCTGCCCCCTCCGGTCAGTGAAAAACACCGGGAGGTCAGGGAAAAGGTATTTGACATGATCAGAAAGGGTCAGGCTGATCAGCCTATCACAGAATCCCTTTATTTTATCACCGATATGGATGAATTTGCCTATGTGGATTTTGAACCTTTTCTCATGGCGGTTGAGTTTGCCTTTCAGGGAAAAATGATCCTGGTTGAAGGCCATACGGATAGCAGAGGAAATGATGATTACAATCTGGAACTTTCCATGAAACGCGTGCGGCAAATTGAAAGGTTAATGTTGGAAATTGGCGTACCTCAGGATCAAATATCTGTGATCGGATACGGAGAACAAATGCCGGAGCATGATAATAGTACGGTTGAAGGAAGACAGAAAAACCGACGAGTAGATTTTAAGATCTACTAAAAGCCTGTTCTTATTTTAATGATAACCCATCTGAGAATTTTTCAATAATTCACTTCGTTTATTTCATTCTTTTCAAATTCCCATGGATATGTAGTTTTATTTTGGTAAATTTTTATTGTATAAACAATAATTTGGAACCTAAATCAAACTAAAATGAATTTTGTAACAACGACACTTGGCAGAATACTTTTTGCCGTACCATTCGGCATTTTCGGATTGTTTCATTTTATGAATGCCGGCGCAATGAAAGGGATGGTGCCTTTTCCTCCTCAGGTTGTCTGGATCTATGTAACCGGAGCGGCATTAATAGCTGCTGCGATTAGCATTGTCATCAATAAGAAAGCTCGTCTTGCTTCCTTATTACTCGGCGCAATGCTGTTGATCTTTGTATTATCCATTCACCTTCCGGGTGTACTTGGAGGAGACCAGAGTGCCATGCCAAACCTTCTTAAAGACCTGTCATTATCAGGCGCTGCGTTTACTTTCGCAGGAATTTCAAAGGATTGATTAAACTAAAATATATTTTGCTTGAAAAGGCTGCCAATTTATCCATTAGCAGCCTTTTGTCTTATTGTACATTTAAAGGACTTTTGTCATAGGTTGGGACCTGAATTTTTTTTAATTTTTAATCAACCAAAATAGATCAAAAATGAAAAAAATTATCGTCCCAACCGATTTTTCAAATCAAGCAACCTTTGCACTGGACCTGGCCTACGAGATTGCAAAAAAAGAAGGTGCAGAAATTACCCTGGTTCACGTCATTGAGATACCTAAAAAAAACACGGCGTTTCTTGGTAGTTCTATTGATACGGAAGCGACATTGGAAGGCGAGGATCCTATGGAGCGAGTATTTTATTTGAAGTTGATAGAAAAAAGGGAAGAACAGTTTGTTGAAATATTGGATAATCCAAAATACAAGGGTGTAACAATCAAAGAAAAACTAGTACGCGGTACTCCTTATGAGAAAATTGGTGAATTATTAACCGATGTCAAAGCAGACCTGATTATCATGGGTACGACCGGTGCAGATAGCTGGGAAGAAAATCTGATAGGGTCAACAGCCGAAAAGGTAGTGAGGCATTCCAAATGTCCGGTTTTGACGCTGAGGAACCGGTTTCATGTAAAGGATATTAAAAGAATCGTGTTAGCTTCTGATTTTAAGGATGATCTTGAAACATATAAATCAGTACCTAGAACTTTGAAAAACTTCTTTAATGCTGAGTTACACCTGGTGTATGTAAATACTCCGGGACATTTTATGAATGAACGTGAGATCATGAAACAAATGGACGAGTTCACCGAAGATAATAAATTAGGTAAGATTGAACGACATATTTACTGTCACAATAATGCCGGAGAGGGGATATTGAATTTTGCGGAGGATTATAAAATGGATCTGATCATGATGACAACGTCGGGTGAAAGGTCTGGCATATTCAGGTTATTTAATCATTCCATTGCCGAGGAAATCGTCAATCATTCCAAAAAGCATCCGGTTGTTACACTGAATATTCATAAGTAAAGATTAGACTTTGTCAATTAACTTTTACAGCTGGGACGAATTCTCTGTGAATCCTTGCGAAAGTTTTAAGGTAAAGCTATGGCTCAAAGTAGTTTAAGCATTTTCTTACTCTTCAAAAGGATGATCTTCCTCAGGCTTAGACTCTACAAGGTTGGTGAAAAAGTCTCCGGTGATGATAAATGACCGATAGTAACTGACCAACAGGAAAGAAATAGGAAGTGCGATCAACAATCCCAGCACTCCCAGTAATTTACCCCAAATGGATAGGGAAAGGATGATCATGGCAGGGTTCATTCCCGTCGCATTGCCCATGATTTTTGGAACCAGGAAAAGATCCTGGATACCCTGGACGACAATATAGACGAGCAATACCAGGCTCATATATTGCCAGAACGGTGTTCCTTCTTCCATGCAATGAAATAATGCCACCAATGTAACGGGAATAAAGCTTATGGCCTGCAGATAGGGCACCATATTCAGAATGCCAATAAATACACCCATCATAATTCCTAATGGTAAACTGATAATGGAAAATCCGATGGCAAATAATACCCCCACAATGGCAGCGATCAAGCCCTGTGCCCGGAAATAGGTTCGCATTGCATTTCGGAAGTCATCAACAAAGTGAAGGACCTGGTCTTTAAACTTGGGGGGGATCAGATCTTTAGCCCCTTCAATCAATCCCCTGTAATCTTTTAAAATAAAAATCAGGTAAAGGAAAATGATCATTAAACCAGCCAGACTCAACATAATATTGATGGTATTGGTAAAAGCGCCTTCTGTTCCCGGAAGCACTTTTCTTAAAGTATCGATCAGGAAGTCATTGAGCTTGTCAGGTGTAAAAACACTTCGGAATTCCTCGCTATTGATCAATCCTACGATATAGTCAGCAATGTCATCGGGTATGTTCTGAAGGTAAGCATTTTTAATATCCGTTCGGTCTGCAATGTGAGAGATAAGGATTCCCATAGAGGAAATTTCATTGTAGATAAAAGGAACAGTAAAATAAAAAATGAGGAATAGTCCTCCGAATACGATCAGGAGAGAGAATATGACGGAAATGAACCGGGATTTAATTTTTGCCTTTTTCTGAAGAAATAAAACCAACGGGTCAATCAAATACGCCAACAATACAGCAATGGCAAATGGGATGAGCACATCACTCAGGTAATCCAGCAATAGATAACTTACATAAATGAGACCGACCAATATTGCCGTTCGAACGGTGCGGTCAAACGTAAATGGTTTGTTTAGCATATATCCATTCAAATTTATGTGAATTAAATAAAATTTTATTCCAAACAGAAACCTTCCGGTTTTATCAGTGTCATTGGACTAAAAACTCATTAACCATGAAAACAATCCTGTTAACCAAACTTTTGCTATTTCACACTTTACTTGGCTTCTCTCAAAACCTGACTCAAAATCTTAAAGGAAACGTCCGAGATGAGCAATCCGGATATCCGGTTGTAGGTGCGAACATAATTATTGTTGGAACTGAGCCTATTTTGGGATCGACGACTGATCCGGATGGATATTTTATCATCAGGGATATTCCAATCGGGAGGTATACCATTAAAATTAGCAGCATCAGTTACGAAGACCGGTTTGTGCCAGAATTTGTCATTGGTACCGGTCGCGAAGCCATTCTGAACGTGACCCTACGGGAATCTGTTACCAGCCTGGACGAAGTTATCATTGAAGCAGAGGATGAAAAAGGTGAGCCGATCAATGAAATGGCAACGGTAAGCGCCATCTCTTTTAGTGTGGAGGAAACCAACAGGTATGCAGCAACCTTTGATGACCCAGCCAGAGCGGCTTTGTCCTTTCCCGGCGTATCAGGTGGAGGAGACGATATTTTGAATGAGATCGTGATCAGGGGCAACTCACCCAGGGGGTTGCTGTGGCGAATTGAAGGAGTGGAAGTGCCCAATCCTAACCATTTTGCCGAAATCGGCTCCTCTGCTGGAGGAATCAGCATGCTGAGCTCGAATATGATGGCGAATTCGGATTTTTTTACCGGCGCTTTTCCGGCTGAATACGGCAATGCCCTTTCGGGGGTGTTTGACATTTTCCTGCGAAATGGAAATCACGACAAGCGGGAATATGCTTTCGAAGCAGGTTTATTGGGGATCCAGGCCGGGGCAGAAGGTCCGTTTTCCAATCAATCACGTTCAAGTTATTTAGTCAATTTTCGATACAGCACACTGGGTTTACTGGAAAAAGTTGGGGTAAATCTAATGGGTGAAAATGAATCCATCACCTTTTCTGATCTTTCCTTCAAACTCAATTTTCCAACAAAAAAAGCCGGAACCTTTACCTTCTGGGGATTGGGAGGGACCAGTAATGACATCTACCAGGCTGATCCGGAATCAAATGATCACTATAACGAAGATTTTAATACCAAAATGGGAGTGACCGGTATGAAGCATGTTTACTTTTTCAATGAAAAAACCTATCTGGAATCCAAATTGATCGGAACATTGAGCAAAAACCTTTACCAGGAAGATTCACTTGGTTATAGGGATACGTTCAATGAGGATTTTTCAGAGTATAACCTTCGTTTTGCCACCACTTTCAACCGCAAGATCAATGCAAAGAACACCATTCAGTTGGGTGTTGTAGCTTCCAGGATAGGATTTGATATCCAGGCGAGTCAATTTGATCAGCAACTACAGGAAAAACGAATTTATCTGGAAGACGATGGTCACACTTATTTTTACCGTTCCTATGCACAATGGCAATTCAGGCCTACCAACGAGCTGACGATCAATTCCGGTGTTCATTTTTCCTACTTGGCCTTGAATGGACAGCAGGCATTGGAGCCGCGCCTGGGAATGAAATGGCAGTTCCATCCCAAACAAAGTATCCAGGCAGGGTTTGGGGTTCACAGCAGGATGGAATCGCCGGCTGTTTACCTGGCAAAAGCCTTCACGGATGAAGAAAACTTCTATTATCCCAATAAAAACCTTGATTTCACCAAAGCACGGCATTTTGTGCTTGGCTACGAAAATCGGCTTAAACCCGACCTGAATTTTAAGGTTGAAACGTATTATCAGGATTTATATTCCGTACCGGTCAGGCCTGAAGGAGTCACTTCTGATTTTGATAAATCTTTCAGTTCATTGAATGAAAACGATGGATATACCACCGTACCATTGGTCAATGAAGGAACAGGCCAGAATTACGGAATCGAATTTTCCATAGATAAATACTTCACCCGTAACTACTACTTCAGGACAAATCTTTCCCTGTACCAGTCCAAGTATGTACCGATTGATGGAATTAAAAGAAATACGAGATACAATGAGGGACATATTTTCAATATAATAGCTGGGAAAGAATTCCAGGTGGGACGAGCTGGAAAAAACCTGGTTGGCATTAATACCAAATTCATTTGGTCGGGAGGTTTACGAGTACCACCGATTGATTTCGAAGGGTCCACTGAAAATGGCCATACAATCTATGATTGGGAAAATGCCTATTCGCAACAATTACCTGACTATTGGAGGGTCGATCTGGGAGCGAAGTACACAAAATACCTGCCCAACTACGCCTGGAGTATTGTGCTGAATATCCAGAATGTCACAGACCATGTGAATTACAGCTATCAATATTTTAACCCGTACCTTGATGGGGTAGGTTATGATGAACAGTTGGGAATGCTTCCGAATTTGAGCTTTAAAATCGAATTCTAAAATTTCAGGATTGCTGTATTATAAAAAGCCGGGGTGACACGCATTCCGGTTTTTTTAAGATGCTTTCACTTATTTACAATTAATCTAAATAAAAATTGAAAGGATTTAAAGTATTTTATACCTTTGTTCTTTATTTAGACTAATTCCAGAATAAGGTTGGATAATTCGGTAATAAGCAGCTATTTTTGAACCAGGAACAACAAAATATCACAGAGGTAATTCCAAACCCGATTAGTATTTTTCAGGTGGAATTATTTTTTTCAGCAAATACCCGTTTCATCTATTTTTTGGCTTTGCTGTGTGTTTTTTTTTCAGCATCATCCTTTGCTCAGAATGCGTCGGTCAAAGGTCGCATTATAGAAGAAAACGGCAATCCCGTTTCATTTGCCTATCTCACCATTGATTCGCTCAATATTGGTACCGTTTCAGATGACAATGGTTATTATCAACTTAAAAATGTTCCCCTCGGTTCCCATGTTTTGCATGCCAGGGCAATGGGTTTTGTAGACCGAAAAGAAATCATTAGGATAAAAACCCGCGAAGTAGCAGAGGTGAATTTTTCCCTAGAGGAGGATGTGAAAAAATTGGATGAACTGGTTGTGCAGGGGCAATCGCAGGCAATGGATGTGAAAAAGGAAGCCTATGCGGTCGAAGTACTGGACACGAGGAAAATACAAAACCTGGATGTAAATATGAACCAGCTTAGTGGACGGATCGCTGGAATCAGGGTGCGTGAAAGTGGAGGGATGGGTTCCAGCTTTACCTATTCCCTTAATGGTATGTCTGGACGGTCAGTCAGGTTTTTTGTGGATGGCATTCCCATGGATCGCTTTGGATCAGCTTATTCCATCAACAATTTCCCAGTCAATCTGGTAAACAGGCTGGAATTCTATAAAGGGGTTGTCCCACCTCATTTCGGAAGTGATGCATTGGGTGGAGTGATCAACCTGGTGACAAAATCCAGTTATGAAAGTTACCTGGATGCATCCTACAGTTTTGGCTCTTTTAATACGCACCGGGCGGCACTCAGTGGTCGTTGGATCAGCCCGGATAACAAGTGGTACATCGATGCGCAGGGTTTTTACAACTATTCCGATAATGACTATTATGTTTGGGGAGAAGGTGTGGAAATAGCTGATCCGCAAACCGGAAGGACAATTCAAATAAAAACACGCCGATTTCACGATAAATACGAATCAGTTTCCGGAAAGCTTGAGGCGGGTATTCAGGGAAGAACATGGGCGGATGTGTTCAAGGTCAATTTCCTCTACGCAGAAAATGAAAATGATATCCAAACAGGAGCCACCATGCCCAATGTATTTGGCGAAGCAGCCCAATCCGGTTCTACTTATGCGCCAACGCTTTACTACCTGAAAAATGACCTGTTTTTCAACGGACTGGATTTTCAGGCGTTCAGCTCCGTCAGCTGGCTGGAAAATCATGTTACCGACACAAGTTCCAGGCGATATAACTGGCTCGGTCAGGTTATCGACACCCAGCCGACCAACAGCGAAATGGGGTCAGGTGGTGCTGGCAAATCGTTGCTCACGCTTCATACAACAAGCCAGTTTCATCAAGCAAATGTCAGGTATTCACTGAATGACCAGCAGGAACTGAACTTCAATTATACATTCGATCATGCCAGCCGAACCGGTGAAGATCCCATGCAGTCGGGCCGGACAGTTTCGTTTAAAGAACCTCAAAAACTGACCAAGCAGGTGGCTTCATTTGCCTATGGATTTCGGCTGTTCAATGAGAAAATGGAAAATACTGCCTGGGTAAAATACTATGGCTTTAGTGCCTCATCAGTTGATGAAGAATATGTGTCTGATTCATTGGGATACCGACCTGTAACCTTTCCTGTAACTGCAGAAAGTGGTGATGTAGGGTATGGCTTAGCCTTTAAATTTCACCTCATCAATCATCATTTGTTAAAGGTCTCTGCTGAACGTAGCATCAGGATCCCTGATCCCGATGAAATGTTGGGTGACGGTTTGTTTGTATTGGTGAGTCCGGATTTAAAACCCGAAGAGAGTATAAACCTGAATGTTAGCTGGCTGGCAACTTCCTTACCAATGGGCAGAGATGGATTTCTGACATTTGAGCCAAGCTTTTTCTGGAGGGATGTGTCCAATCTGATACAATACCGGGTTCAGGAAAACCGGGGTACAGGTCAATTTATTAATGAAGCTAAGGTAAAGGGTATAGGCGGCTCTCTGGATGTGAAATATGAAAAGAGTAACTGGTTTCAGGCACAGGCGAACGCCACTTACCAAAGCATGAGGGATGGAAGGGAATACATTGGCGATGATAAAAACCTGACCTACAAAGATTTGCTGCCTAATACTCCATACCTAATGGCAAATGGGGGTGTTGTTTTCAGGAAAAGTGATTGGATCCAGGATAATTCTGAATTTTCCGTTTACTGGGATGTTCAGTATGTCCATCAGTTTTATCTGAGATGGCCAAGCCTTGGAAGCAGTAACAAAGCAACAATTCCCGGTCAGCTGGTCAATAGTACAGGATTAAGTTATGCTTTTCATTCAGGCACATACAATGTCAGTTTTGCCTGCAACAATATTTTCAATGAACAGGTTTACGACAACTATTTGCTTCAAAAACCTGGGAGGTCATTTTCAATTAAATTCAGAACATTCATCAATAAATTATAAAACAAATATGAAGATCAAATCAAAATTTATATTGCCAATACTCCTGATCGGAATAATGGCAGGATTTTTTTCTTGTGATGACAATGACCCGGAACCAGGGACTACGGAGGGTCAATATTTCTCCCTGGGGGTGGTATTGGGAACGGATTTTACCAACTATCTTTTATCAACAGATACCATTAGTGAGGGTGAAATCAGCCCGGTTCGCAATGGGGTAGAACTTTCGGGTGCGGAATACATTCAATCCGGAAATTATATTTATTTCTTCAGCCGGGCAGACAAAAAATTCTTCCAATACGAATTGCTTTCGGACGGTGCGGTAACAGAAACGGCTTCTCTTTTGGTTACGCAATACATTACAGACAGGGCCTATTCACAAAACCTGGTTGATGAAAACACCCTGCTGGTAATGGACCCGGTGCAATGGGGCGAACCTGCAGTTAAGTGGTTTACCATCAGCCTGCCAGACTTTGTGGTTGATGAATCCGGTACGTTTGATTTGCCAACTATTGAGCAAACTGCTGGTGTAAACTGGAAATCAAATCTTGGTCGTGGGGCGCTTCATGGTGATAAATTTATCATGGGAACGGTTTATTACGACTTCGATGGTAATTTTGCAGATGGAACGCATGCGGTCGTTTTTGATTATCCAGCCATGACCAACCCTACCCTGATTGAAACCAACCTGACAACTGCTGAACTCGGAATTTTTACCAACAACAGTTTTGCAACAACGGCCAATGGCGACTTGTATATTGCCGGGTACAGAGGTGCGTATGGTGTGCCAAGCGATGACGAAATAAATGGTGTGGTTTTCAGGATCAAAGCAGGTGAAGAAGATTTTGACGAATCCTATTTGCTTGATTTCAGCGAAGAAATGGGAGAAACCATTCAGATCATGCAGTTGGATTTTCTGGAAGGAAATCTGGCCATGGGAATGCTCATGAACAACACTGGCGTTTCGTATGCCAACCTGGATGACGACCACTATTATTTTGCAAAATTGGATTTACCAAACAAAACCATTACTCCATATAACATGCCCGAATCAGACATTCGACTGGCTCGTAAGCCGTGGATTGAAGATGGTAAATATGTCTCGTACATTAAAAGTCTTGAAAATAATACTACAAATGTTCTCCAGATCAATTATGACGGTGGACCGGATGACTACGAGGTAGGAATTGAAATTGAAGGAGAAAATGTTCAGGGGTATTCGGTTGTGAAGCATCCGGCGCCATAATTTAATATTAAAATAAGACCAAAAAATTATAATTAGTTAGGACGACAGGCTAATCAAATAATAATTTGCAGAACAATCTCAAAAAAGCAATAAGAAAGATACACCTCTGGCTCGGATTGACCTCCGGGCTGGTGGTGTTTCTTGTTGGTTTAACAGGTTGCCTGTATGTCTTTCAGGAAGAAATAAGCCTGATGATGCAATCGGGTGTGTTCAGAAATGTTGAGGTTCAACAGAAACCATTCATTTCCCCCATCCGGATAAAAGAAATAGTAGAACAGGAATATGGCAAGCCCATCATCAACATGAATGTGACCACCTATCAGGGTGGGGACCGTGCCAATATTGTCTGGGTGAGGGGGGAGGACCGGCGCTATACTGCTTTTTTGCTGAACCCCTACACTGGTGAGGTAATAGACACCTATCCTTACAACATTACTTTCTGGGCAATCGTTCTGGCCATTCATACTTCCTTGCTGATACCGGAAATTGGCCATCACTTTGTAGCCGTTGGTACGCTGATTTTTGTCATCATGATGATTAGTGGATTGTTCCTCTGGTTTCCCAAAAGCAAAAAAGGTTATAAACAGCGTTTCCAGGTGAAATGGGGTGCATCTTTCAAGCGGTTGAATTACGATTTGCACAATGTCCTGGGATTTTATATGACCTGGCTATCAATATTTATTGCCATTACCGGACTTGTCTGGTCCTACGAATGGGTGGATAAATCCATTTATTGGTTGGCGAGTGGAGGTGAAACCGTGAAGGAAACCGAAATGGCCGTTTCTGATACCCGGTTTATTGGTCAGGAAAAAAATGGCAAAATTGACAATGAAATGCTGCAGCTCATTGATCAGGAGGAGGAGTTGTACAGCTATTTTCTCATATATCCGTATGACAGCACTTCCTGTTACAACCTCACACTGAACTACAGTAAGGGCAGTTTTTACAACAGAAATGACACCTACCTGATCGATCAATATACCGGGGAAATCCGGGTTTCTTCCCTCTGGCAGAACAAAAACAATGGAGACATCCTACAGGAAGCCAATTACAACATCCATGTGGGAGCAATTTTAGGGTTGCCAGGCAAGTTCCTTGCTTTTTTTGCCAGCCTGATTGCCACCAGCCTTCCCGTAACCGGGTTCCTGATCTGGCGCGGAAGGAAAAAGAAGAAACGAAAAGTGACGCCCCCGGTCAAAAAGAAAGAAATGGCCCTTGCCTGATTCCCATTCCTACCATTTAAGGTTTAATTGATTCAGTGTATTTGTTTGGATCATTGTACAACCGATATAATCTCGTTGTACAACCAGGTGCTCTTCATTGTACAACCGTGTACTCTTTGTTGTACAACCAATCGCCTTCCGGAACGATTGGAATGATCCATGGGAGCGTTATTTAAGAACAGGTTTTATATTGAACTTCCATTAAGAAGTTATTTTTGTCTGATTAAAAGCCAACCGGGAATATACTGAAGTAAATGAATGAATTAACAACTTATGCACCTCAACGAATCGTATGCCTGACCGAAGAACCGACAGAAATGTTTTACCTGCTGGGTGAAGAACATAGGATCATTGGCATATCAGGATTTACGGTTCGCCCACCTCGGGCCAGAAAGGAAAAGCCCAAATTATCCACCTTTTTAACTGCCGACATTGACAAAATCGTCGCTTTAAAGCCGGATCTGGTGATTGGCTTTTCGGATATCCAGGCAGATATCGCCAAAGAGCTGATATCAAAAGGAATAACTGTTTGGATCAATAACCACCGAAGTGTGGAGGAGATTTTCAAAATGATGGTTCAGTTGGGTAGCATGGTTGGGAAAACTGAGGAGTCTTTAAAATTGGTCACGCAGATTCAGAAGAATATAGAGGAAATTACTTCAGCAAATCGGAGAAAATCCAATAAACCGAAGGTCTATTTTGAGGAATGGTACGATCCGATTATTACAGGCATTCAATGGGTGAGTGAACTGATCGAGCTGGCCGGCGGCATTGATATCTATCAGGAACATCAACATGCCTCGTTGGCAAAGGACAGGATAGTTGCGGACAAAAACGATGTGGTAAGACGAAATCCGGATATCATCATTGCCTCGTGGTGTGGCAAGATGTTCAAAAAGGAGCAACTTGTCGCCCGGGAAAACTGGAATAGCATCGATGCCGTAAAAAACGATTTCATATTCGAGATCAAATCATCCGTGATCCTGCAGCCCGGCCCGGCGTGTGTCACGGAAGGGATCAAGCAGATTGCTGCTATTATCAGAAAGTGGCATTCGTTTCAGGAAGAAGGTGGGTAGGGGGATGATTGAAGAAGTTTTGTGTTAAAATTATGGATTGAATAGTTTTCTACTTAACATTTTTACCTTGCAGAGTATCCGACTAACTCCATTCTTTGAATTGTATGCAGTTGCCACAACCATCAATTGAACAGATCAAACTTTATAGATCTCTTTTTAGAGTAAGAGAAGATGTGTTTACTATTCGTTGGGAGAAGGGAAACATAAAAGGTTATAGCCCGGCTTACTTTTTTGATCCGTACCTGTACAAATTGCATAAGATGAAAGGTGGAACTTTTAAGGATTATGCAGATAAGTCTTACCTGCCATTAGACAACAATCAATTAACCAAACATTTTTCAGGGGAACAACATATCGGGGGATATCCACTTTTTGAGAACAATACGAGCTGGTTCATTGCCGCTGATTTTGATGGATTAAAATGGGAAAAAGAAAGTCAAAATTTTATTAAGACATGTGAAAGAAAAAATATTCACGCTTATCTGGAAAGGTCTCAATCTGGTAATGGCGCCCACGTCTGGATTTTCTTTGATTCGGCATTTCCTGCATTTAGAAGTAGGAAAGTGATCATCAAATTACTTCATGGAGCTAAAGTCCTTTCCATTTTTGATAAAACCTCCAGCTTCGACCGGTTATTTCCTAATCAGGATTTTCACTCTGGAAAAGGGTTAGGGAATTTGATAGCATTACCATTTCATGGAAAGTCACTTTTGAATAAGAATAGCTGTTTTCTTGATCCGCAAACTCTTGAACCATTTAAAGATCAATGGAAATTTCTCAAAAAAATAAAAAGAGTGAATACTTCGATAATGGATTCACTCTTTGAAAGTAATGGTGAAAATAAAATTGATGATCCCAGTATTTCTTCAAACACACTGGAGATCAACCTTGATAACCAACTTCATCTAAACAGATCAGCTTTAAATTCGACCATCATCAACTATTTAAAGGAAGAACTAAATATTGCTAACTCGGAATATTTCATTAGGAAAAAATCAGGAAAAAATACATGGAACACGAAAAGATACTTTAACGCAATCGAAGAAAAAGAATCTGAGGTAATTATCCCCAGAGGTTTCACTGGAAATGTCATTAGGTTTTTAGCGGCTAATAAAATTAAATATGAATTCAATGACCTAAGACAGAAGCAGGAAATCGTTTTATTCCAACCAAATATACAGCTTCTAAAACACCAGGAAAAAGTTGTTTCATCTTATGAAAAGAAAGATTTTGGAGTAATAGTTGCTCCACCGGGTTCCGGAAAAACGGTTATAGGATTAAGGATCATCGCAGATAAGAATCAACCAGCTCTTATTATTGTGCATCGGAAACAACTCGCTGAACAATGGATTGAGCGAATACAAGCTTTTCTCAATATACCAAAAAAAGATATCGGAAAAATTGGGATGGGAAAGGTAAAGATAGGTAAGCAAATCACTGTAGCTATGATACAAAGTTTATCTAAGAAACTTGAAAATGATCCTGAGATAGCGAACCATTTTGGTACACTCATTATTGATGAATGTCATCATATTCCGGCTGAAACATTTACTCATACAATTTCAAAGATCAATTCATTTTATCAATACGGATTGACAGCCACACCTTTTCGAAAGTATTCTGATGGCAAATTGATTTTTATCTATTTGGGTGATGTAATTGCTGAAATCAGGCCTGGAGAAATAGAAAAATTCAAAAGAGCTAAGGTCATTATCAGGAATACAAATTTCCATATTCCATTTAGTCTGAAAACAGATCAGTTTGAGACGCTTTCTAAAATTTTGGTCCATGATACTTCTCGAAACCAATTAATTATTGAGGATGTAATCAACGAAATAGGGAATAGCAAGAAATCAGTCATTCTCACTGAAAGAAAGGAGCATATTGAAGTGCTGAACCAATTCTTAAAACATACATATGAAACTGTTACACTTTCAGGGGAAGACACTGAAAAGCAGCGTAAAGAAAAATGGAAAATACTTCAAAATGGAGATTATCAGGTTCTCATCACAACAGGTCAATATTTCGGTGAGGGGTTGGACTTACAAAATGCAACTTGTCTTTTCCTGGTTTATCCATTTTCTTTTAAGGGCAAGTTAATACAGTACATTGGTCGAGTTCAGCGTTCAGAAGTCTCTCCAATAATTTATGATTATCATGATCATAAGATTGATTATCTGCATCGGCTTTTTTTAAAAAGGAATGTTTGTTATCGTCATTTTGATAGACAAGCTACATTGTTTGAAGAACCAGTTGAGCAGTTTTCGCACGATAAGGATACAATTATTGATCAAGAAATTAAAGTACTAATTGCCAACCTTGATTTTCAGTTTGGAATGATTGGATTCAATTATTTGGTTAAGAAGATGCAAAAAGAGTTGTATTTTGAGATAGAGAACTTGAATATCAGGCCTGAATTTAATATTCTAAAAGCTTACTTTTCTCGAGTTTTGGATACCAAAACAGTTTCAGTACAAATTCATGCAGAATTTCAGGATAATCAACTTGTCGCACAAGAAGCCAGCTCCAATGATCTGCAAAAGATAAACAGGGAAATTATCGATAGTGTGAAATTCAAATTTATCGAAAATAAATTTTTGAGAAAGAAATCATCGAAAAATGTAGCAACAGGTTTGACTGAGTTGTACCAGACAGAAAGCCTGAATTCATTGTTTGATTCGGAAGATGATTTTTTAGAAGAAGTGTTGGGAAATCGAGAAGTCAAGCATTACATGCAACTTAAATATTTAGCATCCAGACATGAAAAAAGCATCCTGAGGCTACGATTTGTTCTCACACCATTTTCTTTTATTTTTCTCATATCAGGTCATCAACGACTTCATCTTGTTCTTGAAACATTGGATACAGAAGAAGCAACTTATATTTGGCATTTTGAAAAAGATAAACAGTTGCTTAAGAGTAAAATTCAGCAAGTTGACCATGATATTGAAATGATCAGGAATAAAGGCAGACAATTCTATTTGGAGCAACAGCCTATAAATTTCAGCAGAATACAACATGATTATTCTGAAGAAATAAAAGGCTTTGTGATCTGGAAGGATCAGTTGGAGGAAAGGTTGGATTGATTCAACGAGAATATTAAATCAAATGAAGTTTCTGTTCCACATTTATGATTTTAGAACTGGATTGATGCTTGTTTAAAAATTTTGCAAGGATATTTAGAAGGAGATTAATATGAAAAATGAAACCTTCCCCTTACATTTGGTCAAATATTGTCCAAATGATTTATGTCTAAATATTTAACGACTATAGGTGAGCAAATCAGGAAATTACGGGAAGACCAAGGACTACCCCTTAGAAAAGTTGCTGCAAAACTTGACATCGATCAATCAATTTTAAGTAAAATTGAAAGAGGTGAACGCAATGCATCGAAAGAACAGATCATTCAGATTGCTAGAATTTTTGAAGTGGAAGAGAAGGAATTACTGATAAACTATTTGAGTGATCGTGTATTATATGATTTGATAGGTGAAGATTTAGCGACTGATGTTTTGAAAGTAGCGGAGGAAAAAATTAAATATTTCACTAAAATACGAAATGGGAAATAGCCTTTCTGTACAAAAAAAAGAGCAAGAACTGCCGAGTCATTTTGCTGACAGGATTGGATATGATTATGCTACTTCCGTCTCTCAACAACATAAAAAGGAAAACGGTCAGTTTTTTACTCCATTGGAGGTCGCTTCGTTAATGGCATCCTATACTCAATTCGTGGGGGATTCTGTCCGAATTCTCGATCCCGGTTGTGGTTCACTGGTTTTATCTTGTGCGTTGATTGAACATATTGTCTCTTTCAATGGAAAGCTGAAATCAGTAGAATTGGTTGCTTATGAAACTGATTCTGAGCTCATTCCGATAGCTAGAAAGTCACTTGAATATTTGGTGCAATGGGGAGCTGCTAGAGGGATTGCTATACACACAAAACTTCAAACTGAAGATTTTATTCTTCACAATGCTGACTGTTTTAAAGAAACAAGTAATTTATTTATTAAACCGGTTGAACCATTTGATATTGTTATTTCTAACCCCCCCTATTTTAAGCTTTCAATTGATGACAAAAGAACCCTGGCTGCCAAAGTTATTGTAAATGGACACCCAAATATTTACTCTATTTTCATGGCTTTATCAGCCAAATTACTTAAAACAAATGGTGAATTAATTTTCATTACACCACGTAGTTATGCAGCAGGAGGATACTTCAAAACTTTCAGGGAATATTTTTTTAAAATTATCGACTTAGATAAGGTTCATCTTTTTGTCTCTCGAAAGGATACTTTTAGTCGAGACAAAGTATTACAGGAAACAGTTATCATCAAAGGTACAAAAAGGGCAATGCCTGAATCACAGGTAATTATTTCTTCATCAGGAGGATTGAAAGACTTACAATTCTCATTAATCAAAACTTTCCCCAAAAAGGACATCATAGATATAAAATCGAAAGAGAAAATTCTTTACCTACCTACTAATGATTATGAGGAGGCTGTTCTGGAAATTTTTAAAAGCTGGTCAGGGTATTTGGCAAAGTACGGTATAAAAATATCTACAGGTCCGGTTGTTGCTTTTCGTTCATTGGAATTTATAAGGGAAAACTTTGAGAATGGAACCGAGCAATCTGCTCCACTTTTCTGGTTACACAATGTAAAGCAAATGAAATTGGAATGGCCGATCATTAGGCCAAATAAAGGGCAGTATATAAATATTAATGATAAATCAATGCCAACCCTCATTCCAAATAGGAATTACATCCTATTGAGGCGTTTCAGCAGCAAAGATGATAAAAATCGTCTAATCGCGGCACCTTATTTTTGTAACTTCATTGCAACAGATTATATCGGAGTAGAAAACAAGGTAAATTACATCTACCGTCCTGATGGACAATTGCAAAGAAATGAGGCGATTGGACTTTGTGCCTTGCTTAATAGCAGGCTTTTTGACTCTTATTTTAGGATTTTTAATGGTAATGTAAATGTGAGCGCAACAGAACTAAGAGAAATGTCCATGCCTCCTTTGGAAACCATCCAGGAAATTGGAGATGCAATCATTTTAATGAACAATTTTTCTTTAGAGAAGACAAATAGTATTGTAAGTGAATATTTTGAACCAAGCTATAGTACGTGAACAAAATTGAGGAAGCAAAACAAATATTAGAAGCTTTAGGCCTGCCAAAGAAACAGCAAAATGATCGTTCCGCATTAACATTGCTTGCATTATGCAATTTGAAAGAGAAAGATAAATGGAACAAATCCAAAGCTGTTAGTATGTCAGTAGTTGGTAATAAATTAAATGCTAAGTACCAAGGGGTGATGCGTTTCATTAATGAGAACTATAACAAGAAATATGCAGAGAACTCAAGGGAAACATTTCGTAAACAAACTCTTCATCAATTTGTTCAAGCAGGTATAGTAATTCATAATCCAGAGAATCCTGAAATTGCAACGAATAGCCAGGATAATCATTACCGAATTTCGCATGAAGCATTAAAAGTGATAAAATCCTTTAATTCAGTTGACTGGAATAAAGAGGTCAAATTTTTCAAAGAAAATGTAGGCCTATTGCGCGATAAATACAATAAGAAAAGAGAATTAAGAAAGATACCAATAAAGTTGAAAGATGGAACCAACTTGAGTTTTTCTCCTGGTAAACACAACCAAGTTCAAATTGCAATTATAAAGGATTTTGGATCACGTTTTGCCCCTGGTAGTAATTTACTATATGTTGGTGATACTGCAAAGAAAGATCTTTACATGGATAAAGCCGGTTTGAAAAAACTTGGTATTCCAATTGATGAACATAGCAAATTGCCTGATGTGGTGATGTACGACAAAAAGAAAAATTGGCTATTTCTGATTGAAGCTGTTACCTCACATGGTCCCGTATCCCCAAAAAGAATTGTTGAAATGGAAAGCTTGCTTAAGAATTGCAAAGCAGGTAAAATATATGTCACAGCTTTTCCTGATTTCAAGGAATTTAAAAGGCACACGTCAGATATTGCCTGGGAAACGGAAGTTTGGATTGTCAACTTTCCTGATCATATGATACATTTTAATGGGGACAAATTTATGGGGCCAAGATAATTAATTATAAAATACCACTAGGTTGTTTCCAACTATTTCAAACATGAAAAACATTCTATTCATAATCCTTGCTTTTCTAATCATCTCCTGCTCCCCCACCAGCCCAAATGAATTCGTCCTGGCCGATAATTCATCAATCGTCAACATTTACATCGACAGCCAATCCGACGACCTGATCAAATGGGCGGCCAATGACTTTGCCGCTGATTTGAAAGAAATGGCGGGTAAGGAAATTTCTGTTGGGTTGGTGGATCAGTTTCCTGCCGAAGGAAATGGAATCGTCATTGGAAAATTTAATAATCCTTTCATACAATCAACCTCCCAAAATTTCAAAGACCGATTAGCCAACCAATGGGAAAAATATGTCATCGAAAAGCAAGGTGAAAACCTGGTGGTTGCGGGCAGCGATATCCGCGGAACTGTATATGGAATTTTTGAATTGGCCGAAAGAATTGGGATTTCCCCGTGGAAGTGGTGGGCGGATGTTGCACCAATGAAAATGGAGGAAATTAGACTAGCCATTCCTCCCGGAGGCATTGAAAGCTCACCATCAGTAAAGTTTCGTGGCATTTTCCTCAATGACGAAGACTGGGGCTTACAGCCCTGGGCCGCCCATACATTCGAACCGGAAGTCAAGGATATTGGGCCTAAAACCTACGAAAAGATATTTCAACTTCTACTTAGGTTAAAGGCCAACACGATTTGGCCAGCCATGCACCCATCGACCCAGGCGTTTTTCAGCATTACCGGAAACAAAGAAATGGCAGAAAAATACCACATTTTCGTCGGCACATCCCATGCGGAACCCATGCTTCGAAACAACGTCGATGAATGGGATGAGGAGGAATTCGGTCAGTACAATTATTTTGAAAACAGCGAAAAAGTTAAATCATACTGGCAGGAAAGAATTGATGAAGCAACTACCGGCGATTACCTGTTCACCATGGGAATGCGGGGAATTCACGATTCAGGAATGGAAGGAGATGCGTCCGAAGAGGAAAAAGTCCAACTGCTGGAGAACATCATCAGCGACCAGCGGCAGATGTTGCAAAATACCCTTAACAAACCCATTGAAACAATTCCACAGGTTTTTATTCCTTACAAGGAAGTTCTGTATCATTACAATAGCGGATTGAACGTACCGGAAGATATCACACTGATGTGGTCGGATGATAACTATGGTTACATTCGACGATTAAGTAACGAAACCGAGCAGCAAAGAAAAGGAGGGGGAGGCGTCTATTATCACCTTAGCTATTGGGGCAGACCGCATGATTACCTCTGGCTTTCGACTACCCAACCCGGGTTGATCTGGTATGAAATGTCCAGGGCTTACCAAAATGGCGCTCAGCAAATCTGGATTGCCAATGTTGGGGATATTAAACCGGCTGAATATACCATGGAATTCTTCCTTGACCTGGCATGGAATGTGAACAGCATTCGTGAAAACACGATTAAGGATCATTTGGTGGATTGGAGCGAAAGGGAGTTTGGCAGTGAGAAAACAGCAGAAATAGCCGACCTGATGGTGGAATATTACCGATTGGCAATGTTGTGCAAGCCAGAATACATGGGCTGGAGCCAGACCGAGCCGACCACCGAGACCAAACCGACCGGATTTACTTTATCGAACAACAATGAGCTGCAGCGCAGAATCGATGCCTATTCTCAATTATTCAATAAAGCTGAAGAACTAAGAACCTCAATCCCGGAAGAAAGGCAGGATGCGTACTTTCAATTAATTGAATACCCGGTAAAAGGCGCAGCTTTGATGAACTTCAAATTCTTATATGCCCGGCAATCCATGCTTTCAAACAGTGAAAGTGAGAAAGAAGAGTATGCAAGAAAAGCACAACAGGCCTACGATAAAATTGCTGAACTAACTGCCTATTACAATAAGGAAATGAGTAATGGCAAATGGAATAAAATGATGGACATGGCCCCACGTGAGCTTCCTGTTTTTTCATTGCCTGATTTTCATTTAACAAAAGCGCTTGGTGAAAATCAACCTGCTACAGCTGAAAGTGAAATCGCGCCGATCGCCATTCAGGCCAATGAATTCAATATAGCTGAAGGGAGTGAACCGTATCAATGGGAAGTGATTGAAGGGCTGGGGTATAGCAATGCCAGCGTGACCTTATCACCATTCGATAACCATCTATTTGAAGGGAAAAAGCCTTTTCTGGAATATGAATTTCAAGTTGAGAAACCAGGAGATTATGAAGTGGAAGTGCGCTGTCTTCCCACACATGCCAATGACTTTGATTTCAAAATAGGAATTGCTGCCAATGACAAGCAGCCAAACGAATATGCAATCAACACAAAGGGAAGGAGCGAAGCCTGGAAGGAAAATGTATTGCGAAATGCCGTAGTGACGTCCCACCCGGTTTCATTTGCCCAAAGCGGAAAACAAACTTTAAGGATCTATGTCAACCGGACAGGAATTGTATTAGATCAAATAGGCATTCATCCGGAAGGGTATGGAGAGTATTATGAGATCAGGAATTAAGCAATGGATGTTCTAAAAGAAAAAAGACCGCATTAGAGGAGCTTATGAATGCCTTTTAACAAAAATCCACAAATATGAACTAAGGTAATTTATTGAATAGTTCTGAATAATTCCGATGATATTTTTTCGATCAAATTAATTAATATTGGGAATAAATTTTTTAGATTTTTTGGAGGAAGATGATGAAGAGAATATTTTTTGCAGCTATGCTTGCGACTATTATTTCCTGTTCAAGCGAAGAAGAAGTTAAACCAGTTCAAATCACAGAGCTTGAATTTTCATCCTTAAGTGATTTCAGCGTGAATATTAATTGTGATATTCTCATTGCTGACAAAAGCGAAATTCAGGATTTAGGGATAATTTATAGCGAGGTATCAAATGTAAGTATGGATAAAGGACAGTTGGTTTCTCATATGGAAACATCAGGTTTTTTATCAAGACCTACAAGTAATATCACATTTAGGATATCAGATCTCCAAAAAGGAATACAGTATTTTATAAATGTGTATGTTATTCTGAATGATGGAACTGTTATTTATGGAGAAGAAAAATCTGTCACTACTTTGTCAGGAAATAGATTTTTCAAGAAATCACACCTGATTTCCGATGACTATAATGTTTTAAATTACCAGAGTAAAGGAGTTAGTATTGATGAAAAGTTATACTTCGTTTTTGAGGGATCGCTTTATTATAATGATTTAAGGTTTGGGGATTTTGAAAAATTGATAGATCTCCCGATTTATCCAATTTTTACAGAACATATCAATTCTAAGTTATATTTTATAAGTGGGGTCGAAATATATGAATATGATTTGAATACAAACAACCTGGTTGAAAAAATGAATTGCCCTGGTGACTTTTCCTTGAATACCACTGGCTTTGTTATAGATGACAAATTATATGTTGGAACAAACAGGTATTGGGCGTTTGACCCTGAAGATATAAGCAATGGCACAGATCAGAATGGAAATGCTTTAGGTACCTGGAGTGAAATAGACTATTTTAGTGGTAATGTTTCCCAATCAAACGAAGAAACAAGTTTTACCTTTGATGGGGCTGGTTATCTATGGGGTAATAAAGATCTGTACAAATATGATAAAGACCTCGATTCCTGGTCAAAAGTGACAGATTATCCTGGTGACACGTTTGGAAAAATCAACAATTTGTTTGCCTTTTGCATTGACGGTGTTTTTTATACTAATTCCGGGTCATTGAATGACAGCGAAGGAGAAATTTGGAGTTATAACATTGCAAATGATACCTGGAAGCAGATCTTCCCGGAAGACAGCAATTTAACAGACCTGGATTTTGGATCATGGAGTTTATTTTTCGTTAATGAGGGTCAGGCTTATATGTACAGTTATGCATTAAGTGTCTATATTGTCTTTGTACCCTAAGACTTGTTTTTCGACTCCATAAAAATTCGGTAAAGAATTTTAATTGGGGACAGAGGCTCAATAAAACTTTTTAAAGGCCGACTTCAGGTGTTGATATGCCTCTGAGATCTCTTTATTAAACTGATCGATCTTTTCTTTCGACCCGCCCAGCTTTTGATCGAGTTTTTGTTTCATCTCTTCCACGTCTTCCAGTCTGGCTTTTTTCCATTCCTCCCATTCGGTATTGGAATTTTCCTGAAGCTGCTTCAATTGCGTTTGGTGGACGGAAAGTTCGGTCTTGAATTTTTCGATTCCTTGCTTCAATTCCTGTTCAAACTGATTCTTTTTAGCTTCCAAACCTGATTTGTCATAATATTCCTTTACGCTTTTCTCAAAATTCAGCAGGGCATTTTTAATATCATTTGACTTTTCGGAGTAATCTGTATATGAAAAATCATAGTCATTTTCGAGCGTGTCCAGCAATTCTTTCGAACTTTTCTTCAGTTCTTCGATTTTTTCTTTGCCGGTTTTTTCCGATTCATCCAGATA
Organism: uncultured Cytophagales bacterium; assembly: GCA_913057175.1. Classification (GTDB taxonomy): domain Bacteria; phylum Bacteroidota; class Bacteroidia; order Cytophagales; family Cyclobacteriaceae; genus CAJXNP01. The sequence continues at coordinate 50,072 of CAJXNP010000008.1, read as the reverse complement.
ATCCTGAATCCTTTTAACCATCTCGGAAAATCTGGTTTTCCGGTTCTCGTAAGCTTCTTTTAGCTCTTTGCTTCCTAGGTTGAGCTGCACTTCCAGGTCATCGAGTTCCTGCTTGATCTTTTTTAAAAGTGATTCTTTTGATTGTTCTTCCATGGCGACGAAAATTATGAAGTTCTAATCATTTTCAACGATATTTCCTTCTGATTTTTCATACTTTCTTATTTCTTTTTTGTTGCTTTTTGCGCCAATGCTGCTGATGATCCCGCTGAAAAATATTTTCGCCCAGTAATTAAAGACTGACCGGTCCTTATTTCTTTCAAAATACACCTCGCCTTCCTTTGTCATCAGTAGTCGGGGATTGTTTTTATTGATGATAAATGTATTGGCAAAGAAGCTACCCATCACCGGTCCCATACCTTTATTTTCATACGTATTCTTATTGATCAGAGAGACTTTCAGGTCATTGTATTCAAAGGTCATGTCCCCGATGGCAACATCATTATTGGCATTGGCCGTCATGATCAGCTTATCGCTTTCCCCGTCTTTTACCTGTATAAATGCATTCGGTTCGAGCATCTTGTTAAAAGTAGTGAGGTCCATTTTACCGAGAGAAGCGCTGATAAAAAAAGGATCATCATCATTCTCAAGATCAAACTGAACAAATAGCCTTAGATTGCCCTCGCTCATGAGTTTTGAATCGGCAGTCAGGGAACAAAATGGATCTATGCGGATCTTTTCCGGATCATTGCAAATATTACTAATAGTGGCATTTAGCTCTCTGAAATCTACATTACCCGGTCTGGCGGCCTCCTCGGCAAATTCTTCATATTCAATATTTGCCCTTTTTACAATCAGTGAATCAATATCTACCAGAAATTTGAGGTCTTTCAGGTATTTTTGTGGCAAGTGTTTTTCTTTTTCTTCAAGTCGTGGGATCCTCTTGTCACGAAAAGCATAAATGTTCAAATTGTCTAATTCAAGTTTATTGACATCCAGTCCGGTTCTCGAGATCAATTTATGAAATGAGAGTCCCTTAAATTTTATTTCATCAGAAGTAATGTTTAAATAATCTGTCTGATCTCCGACGATCTCTCCATATTCAAATTTGCTGACCTTTGGCAGCATGGAAAAGTCTCTGATGATAAGAGTGGAATCGGCAAGGGAAACGATGATCCTGCCGAGTTTTAATTGATTCAGGCTATCCGGAAGCTGGTATTGAAAGCCATCAAACCCCATTCGGATGTTATCAGATTTCAGTAATCTATCTTTGCCTGGGTGAAAAAGATCAAAGCGATCGATATTCATTTCCAGATTTTCGAGATGGAACTGCCTGGTATGAGCACTATCCTCAAAGTCAAATTTAAAAAAGCCAGAGTTCATGTTCACCTGACCGATTTTGAAAGACCTGACGAGATTCGTATCGATTTGGATGTTGTGAAGGTAAAGAGCCTCAGAAAGGTTGGATTGATCTTGCCCCTGTTTTTTTAAGTTCAGTGAGACATGAGGCTGGTAGAGTAGGAGATTTCCCAATTCGATTTTCCTCTCATGAAGTAAATCATAATTCAGTTCGCTCAGGTAGGTTTTATCTACAACAATAGCTGCTATTTTCCGATTAGAAGATGAATCATACTTCGTTAATTTGACTCCTTCAAGTGTTAAAAATGAGTTTTTTGACGAATTATAAATATCCGATATGGAGAGTGAATCCTTTTTGTTGAAAAATGTTAAAAGGGAATTGGAGAGCTCGGTTTTAACATTTTCTGAAAACAGAAACTGTGGATTAGCCTGGCTTGAATCATAGTCAATATGATCAATAGTCAGATTGATATGATCTGCTGAATAATAAACCGAATCATTAGGTAATGCCTTTTTTAATTTAAGTGTTCCATTCTTAACATTGATTTCCGAAGCCTGGATCTTATTCACAAATTTTGAAAGGGAAAAAGTATTTGTATCAGGGCTTTCGGAATTCACCAAATTCAACGAAATGTATGGGTCTGTTACATGGATATAGTCGGTAACTAATTCCCTTTTTGAGTAAACATCCAAAGGTTGCCAGTTGCGAATAGAAGTCTCCGGAATTTTCAAATGGACACTGCCCGAATTGACACCATCGCCTTTGTTCAAAATCAGGATATTGCTTAACGAAAGCAGAGAATCTGATGGGTGGTATTCAATAGCCCCGACCTGGTACTTGTTACTTTTATTCTCATCGATATACCTCAGATCACGGGCCTTTAAATAATAATCATCCATGTCAAGCGCCCGGAAACCTGCTGAATCCTTGGACAGGTTGTAAACTTCGAAGTAAAAATTAGAAGCTTGTACTTGTTGGTTTTCGCCGATCTTCAGATCAACTTTACCATTATTGATGCGAAATTTTTTTATTTCAAGAAGGCTGGTATCGATCTCGGCTTTATTTTTTGTTTTCTTTTTGTCTCCCTGGTTTTTGGCAAATGTGTAGCTTATAAGTGGATTATTTACTTCGATGTATTCTATGTGGTTTTCCTTCTCAAAAAGGAATTCATTGAAATCAAATCCGGTAACTTTAAGGCTTTCGGCAATGATCGATTCGCTGTTTTCAGAACTTTCTGCCTCTCTGTTTTGTCGGGTCAGATCAAAATTATTGAAATCCAGGTTTTTCGTAAAAGTAGAATAGCTGAACTGATCGAATGTAGCCATCACGTTTTTATCAGGAAGTTCGATGATGGTTTTTTGTGCATTCGTGATGAAGTTTTCCGAAGACAATATTTTATTTAACTCTCGTGCATTGGAATCCAGCGCAATCGTCCCTATCTCTATGTTGAGGTTTCGTGTAGTGAGAATAGGTTGCAGCTTTTGATCAAATTCATAGAAGATCAGGTTGCCATTTTTGAGATCGATTTTGTCAACATATGCTGCAGTTATAAAGTTTTCCACCAGTGGATACAAATTGTTAATATCGAGAGTTGACCTGGATTTGACATTCTCATAATTCTTATACTGAGTGATCTGAATATCGGGGTCATCCAACTCAAAAAGCTCGATTCTCAGGGTGTCTGTGTTGATAAAGTCCTGCGCGTACAGGTTTCGAACAATGGCTTCAGGGAAGTGGATGTCGTAGGTTTTGTTTTTCTTGTTTTTCAGAAGAAGTTTATGAACTTCAACATCTTCCCTGGGGCGGATTCTCAGATTGGTAAATTTAAGTTGCTCCTTTTGGGTTGATCCTTCCAGTAAGTTGAATGTTAGCTTATGAATACTATCCGGAAGGTTGAATTCATAATCCTTCAGAATAAAATCAATCTGATCATAGTAAACAGAGCGGGATTTATCCTGAATACTGGTGGAATCCAGAATGAAATTGCTCAGCTTGATGTAAAAACTATCGAGCGAAAAATTCTGGCTTCTTGTGGCTGTTCTGAAATTATAGGCGAGGTTGGCATTAACGAGTTGAAAGTTAGCGATTTCTATATTGTAAAAATAATTAAGTGCGAGTGTGGCTATCGAATTTTTTACAGAATCTGAAAGTTGAGCTTCTTCTTTTGGCCGATCTGAGATCCGGATGTTGGGGTAATTGATCTCCAGGTCGCCAATTTCTAAAACGCCCTCATTATAAGCTCTTTTAAAGTCCACATCCTTTATGCGGAATTGCGGCACATAGATTTGATAGACATCAGATTTTAATCGATCGACTGTCACTCCGGTTTGCCGATCAGTTATCACCAAACTATCAACCAATACTTCAGATTTTGTTGTTGACAATAACAGCTTTTTAAAATGCAGCAAATGGATACTGTCTTTAAGTTTGAGGGATTGATTAAGTAATTCGATGTCAATATCATCCGTGTAAAAGAACTTTTCTTTGTTTTGATTGGCATCTTCGTTCAATAAAAAATTGTCAATGATAAAAGAAATGTCCTTGATATTGTATTTTCTTTTTAGTCCCGCATTTTTCTCAAAAAAGAAATGCCCGCGTTGAACTTCCAGGTAGTTGATTTTGAATACCTGCAATTGATCGGAGATAAGATCATATAAAGATCCGGCATCCTGTTGCCAGCCTATTCCCTTTTTTTGTGAATAACTTTTGATTGTAAGGTTTGGCTCATGAAGCTTCATCCCATCAATACTCAGTTCTTTTTTGAAATAAATGGTCCAGATATTGGAAACATTCACATACAAATAGGGAATAGATGCGCTAAATATGGTGCCTTCGTTTTCCTTAATTCTACTGAGATTATCTTCTTTTAACGTGTCATAGCTAAATTCAAGATCGGTCAGTGTGAGTGTCTGGTTGAAAAAATCGTAGCGAATACTCTGGTAGCTGATATTATATTCACCTTGCGATTGTAGCTCAATCAATTTCTCAACAACTTCGCTTGTTATCCTGTTTGTGTATTTCGAAAAAACAAATGAAAGTGTACCGATTAATAAGATCACAATACCGAACACCCTAAGAATGCGAATAGCAAGACTCTTCTTAGGTTTTTTATTTTCGGTAGATTTTTTCGATTCAGACAATTCCATCAAACAGATATACGGATCAGCTACATTAAAAAATTCAACGAATATTTAATGAAATAAATATTCTTGGAAAATAATGTGAAATTATGCTTTTATCACCAACTCAACTATTAAATTTGAAAGATTGTTGAGAAGAATTTTTTATCGATATGCGCCAATATTTGGATTTGATGTCACATGTGCTGGAACATGGAACAAGGAAGGAAGATAGAACAGGAACCGGGACGCTAAGTGTATTTGGCTACCAGATGAGGTTTGATTTAAGTGAAGGGTTTCCTGTTATTACCACAAAAAAATTGCATTTGCGATCGATCATCCATGAGTTATTGTGGTTTTTAAAAGGTGAAACAAACATCAAATATTTAAAGGATAACGGTGTGAGTATTTGGGACGAATGGGCAGATGAAAATGGCAATCTGGGTCCCGTGTACGGCTATCAATGGAGAAGCTGGCCAACGGCAGATGGAAGACATATCGATCAGATCTCTCAGATTGTTGACCAGATCAAAAATAATCCGGATAGCAGGAGAATTATTGTTAGTGCATGGAATGTTGGAGAAATTGAAAACATGGCCTTACCACCGTGCCATGCATTTTTTCAGTTTTACGTAGCTGATGGAAAATTAAGCTGTCAACTTTATCAGCGCAGTGCGGACATATTCTTAGGTGTGCCCTTTAATATTGCTTCTTATGCCTTGCTCACACTCATGCTCGCACAGGTTTGTGACCTGGAACCGGGCGATTTTGTGCATACTTTCGGAGATGCACATTTATATTTAAACCATTTGGAGCAGACAAAACTGCAACTTTCCAGGGAGCCAAAACATCTTCCCACAATGAAGATCAACCCGGATGTCAAAAATATCTTTGACTTTAAATTCGAAGATTTTGAATTGGTGAATTACGAATATCACCCACATATCAAAGCGCCTGTGGCGGTTTAATAAGGCCGATAGATTCTTTCGATGGTTTTGTCCACTTCAAATGTCGATCCGTTAATGGACAAAATGTGTTGAATTCCGGAGGCATTGCAGGAGAAGACGCTATCAGCGTTTAGCAACTCCTCCGATTGACAAATCATTTCTTCAAATGGGATATTCTCATCCGTAAGAGTATCCAGAATAACCATTCTTGATGTGCCTTCAATACAACCGGTTTTCAGGGAAGATGTAAACCATTTTCCATCTTTGATCCAGAAAATATTGCTGATAAGGCATTCGGAAACATTCCCGTATTCATCCAACAGAACAATATCCTCCAGTTTTTTCTTTTTCATTTCAATCCCGGCCAACACGTATTTGAGGGCATTAGTCGTCTTGTATCTCGAAAAAACCGACTCCTGGTTTCTGACAGATTCACAAAAGGAAACACTTTTGATGGTCTTGGTTTTAGGAGGTCCCATGGGTTGGATGGTGATGAGGATTTCACCTTCTGGGTTTAAAGGGGAGTATGTACCACCTTCCTTTCTCCAACAAATGATCTTTAACCTGGCAAATCCGGTGAGTTTATTTTCAGCATAAAGTTGCCTGATAATTTTTTGAAGCTGGTCCAACTCCAATTCAAAGGGAGGATTGATTGAAAATGCATTTAGTCCATTTTTTAACCTGAAAATATGACGAGCTAAGTGAAGTACACTACCTTCATTTGCAACCATTGTTTCAAACAATCCGTCCCCATACATAAATGCCCTGTTTTGATAAGACAAGACCATTTGAGATTGATCAATTAAAGTACCATTTAAATAGACTTTCATGTAAACAATAAACCTTTTGTCAAGAAAATAAACGCGGGTATAAAATTATTAATAACTTGCTGCTCCTTTTCCCCTTCAAATTTATAACCGGTTGAAATTAATAATCAAATTTGAAAATTAAATCAACCGATAATTTTATGAGAGCAATTAACCTAATAACTCCCCTGTTACTTATTTTTTGTGTAAGCGTTGCTCAATCCCAGGATAGTCAGAATTGGACCCTGGAGGAGTGCGTCAATTATGCCTACAGCAACAACCTGGATATCAGGTTGGCAGAGCTGGACAAGCAAACGGAAGAAGCCTATCTGGTTCAATCAAAGTTTAGCCGTGTTCCCACGTTGAATTTCGATTTGTACCAGGGATACAGCTGGGGTAGGTCTATTGACCCGACCACCAACTTATTTACCACTACCCGGTTTTCTTCCAATGGATTCCAGGGTAGTTCAGATCTGGTCCTGTTCAATGGAATGCAACAGGTGAATTCCATCAAACAAGGCGAAAAAGATGTAGAGGCCAGAATGTACGACCTGCAGTCAACAAAGAATGACATTACATTGAATGTTGTTGCCGGATACCTGGAAGTGATCTTTACCAAAGAGCTTTTGAGCAATGCGCAATACCAATTGCAAAGCACAAGAGCTCAAATGGAGCGAACTGAAAAGCTGGTGAATGCGGGATCGTTACCCAGGACGAATCTTCTGGATCTTCAGGCACAGCTTTCCAGTGATGAGGTTAACCTGATCAATGCACAAAATAATGTGGTATTGGCGACGCTTCGTTTAAAGCAATTCCTTCAAATACCGGCGACGGAGCCCTTTGATATTATCACTCCCGATTTTGACGAGTCGAAATACGCGATGATTGATGAAGACGTGGAGGATGTGTACGAGTCAGCCGTTCTAACCATGCCGGAAATCAAGGGAGCGGATGTGCGTGTAGAAAGCGCCGAGATCGGTGAGAAAATTGCTGTTGGAGGCTATTATCCAACCTTGAGCATGCGAGGGATGGTTTCTACCAATTATTCCAATCAGCGTGATGTTGAAAATCGGGAGGTACCTACAGGTGATTCTGTGTTAATTCCACCAGTTCCAATTGGATTTCTTGGAAATGATCCTTCTCAACAGGTTTTTTCATATGAGAGGTATGCCCCTGAGTTCAATGAAATTGATGGTTATCCGATAGGTGAGCAGTGGGGGGACAATATCAGCTATGGAGTAAGTTTTAATTTACGGATCCCGATTGTAAATGGAAACCGGGTTCGTACCAACCGGCAAATCGCCCAGATCCAAAAAGAAAGGGCAGAAGTTAATGCCACCCAAACAAGAAATACGTTGCGCATAAATATTGAGACAGCTTACAATGACGCCAGTGCAGCGCTTAAAACCTATGAAGCAGCTTTGCAGCAGGTTGATGCATTGGAAGAAGCCTTCCGTGCTGCAGAAAGAAGGTATGAAAGCAAAGTGAGCAATTATACAGAATACCAGGTAGCAAATAATAATTTATATGTAGCAAGGTCAGATTTGGCCAGAGCGAAATTTGATTATATTTTTAAGTTGAAAATTTTAGACTTTTATCAAGGCAATCCAATAACTCTAGATTAAATGGCCAAGCGATCCAGTAACAAACTCATCTATATTTTAATATCGATTGTAGTAATTTTAGTAATAGTAGCAATAGTTGGGAAAAAGCAGGGATTTATCGGGAAAGGGAATGAAGAAGAGGTTGAAATAGTCAAGACCAAAAAAACGACGATTGTCGAAAAGGTCAGCGCCTCCGGGATGGTTCAGCCGGTTAACGAAGTAAAGATCAGTCCGGATGTTTCGGGAGAAATTATTGAACTGAACATTGAGGAAGGAGATTCTGTCGAAACAGGACAGGTTTTGTTGAAGATCCGTCCGGACATTTATCAGTCAGCTTACGAACGGGCTGTCGCCAATCTTAACCAGCAAAAGGCAAATCTTGCGAATTCCAGGTCTCAATTGGAAAGTGCCAGGGCTCAGTTTATTAAGGATAGCCTCGATTTTGTCAGGAATGAGCAACTGTACAAAGATGATGTAATCTCCGATGCTGATTTCCAACTCTCCAGCGCCAATTACAAAGTTTCCAAAAGCAACTTCGTCGCTGCTCAGGAAAGTGTGAAAGCCGGACAATACATCGTTAAAAGCTCTGAGGCCGGGGTGAAAGAGGCTCGGGAGAATCTTCGGTTTACTACCATCACAGCTCCCGTGTCGGGCACCGTTTCAAAACTAAGTATCGAATTGGGCGAAAGGGTAGTGGGAACCGCGACCATGACGGGTACGGAGATGCTTCGAATTGCCAACCTTTCCAACATGGAAGCCCGCGTCGATGTGAATGAAAATGATATCATCCGCCTTTCTTTGGGAGATAGTTCGATCATCGATGTAGATGCTTACTCCCAAACCGGGAGGAAATTCAAAGGTATTGTCACACAAATAGCCAATACAGCTAATGAGAAAACATCTCCCGATGCGGTAACGGAGTTTGAGGTGAGGATCAGAATCCTCAACGAATCATACAAAGATCTATTAGAGGGAACTAACAAGGTGACTCCATTCAGACCTGGAATGACAGCCAGTGTAGACATCATTACGGAAGTTAAAAAAGATGTTTTGTCCGTTCCTTTGGCAGCAGTAACCACAAGGGAGGCAGAACCATCCGATGGGGAGAACAATGACGATGATAATAATGAAGGTAATCAAAATGGAAGTGCTTCCCGATCAACTGGAAATAATGATGAAATCCGGGAGATTGTATTCATCCTTGACGAAGGAAAAGCCAAAACAGTGGAAGTTGAAACAGGGATCAGTGATTTCGACAATATTGAGATCCTTAAAGGATTGGAATTGGATCAGAAAGTAATTTCCGGACCGTTTGTATTGGTTTCCAAAAAGCTAAAAGACGGTGATCTTGTGAAAGAAAAGGAAGAAGAAAAGAAGAAAGAAGGATAAAGTGAGCAAGATTGCTCAAGCTCACTTTATAGATAATTTAAATTACCCAACACATAAATACTATCAGAAAGTTTGCTGATCTGTTTCAGGTTCAGATCAATTATTTCCGATAAAACTGATGTTGAGTATCCCCCGCTCCCTTTTTCCTTTAGATTTTTATCTTCGTGTTCATAAGCTTCATCAGCTATTTTTTTATGTGGCATTCTGAAGCTTTTCTGGAGGTTACACAGTTTTGAAAGCGCTTTCAACGATTTCATCATCGCTGTTAAATTCTTTGTTTTGTGAATATGGTCACACGCCTTAGAGATCAATGAAGGCTTAGCGTCAAAATTGTAGTAAACTTCTCTCAAATAGGGGAGAATAAATGGCAAAAAACCAGTTTTAAAACTCTTATACGAGACATTAAAACAATCTGAGCTCCACAATAAATGGTCGAATATAAACATAGGCATTTCAACCGCCCCGGGTCCTATTACGTCTTCTTTGTAAATCCTGATAGGTTCGAAATAAAACCTTAACTCTTTTGCAAAAATTTCAGGTGACACATTCCTTTTAGAATGTACAATTCCATCTACTACGAACTTGAATTCATCAGCCGCTTTGAGACATATTTCTTCAAATTTGTTATCCTCAAAATCAGTTCGATGCAACTCTACAAGGTATTCAATTGCATTAAGTAATGGATAGGTGGCAATTTTCACACTATTGATCAATTCCCTCTCATCGCTAAACGATGTATACGTGCGCATCCTCTCATCATCTGGGTTCCAGATGGTGTAGTGCAATAACGTGTCTCGAGGTGGAAGGTCGGTTTTATAACTCAGCTCATCCAGGATATAGTCCAGCTCAGGTACGGCGATGAGTGGCTCAACGCCATGCTTTTTAATGGATCCCAGGAACATCCCAATGTCCCTCATAGCGGCAATAGACTCATTATAATTAAATTTTTGGATCTGCTCCGGAAAGGGAATGATGCTGTACAAGAAGTTGGTCAAACCATTCACATCACCTGCTTTGTTTAAAAGAGGTAACTTGTCGATTTCACCATCCAGCCCAAGTGGATCAAGGTTTTTGATTAAAAAGTCTTGGCTTTTCTGGTCCTTGATCTTTTTCAGTTCCAGAAAAGCCAATTTTTGGTCAAACATATTGTATTAGTTTTCTTTAAACCAATTCAGACAATCTTGTTGCCTTGCAAAAGTGCATATTTTCATGGTTCCGATTTGAGCTTCGGTATTGACTTTATCAACTGTCGCCTTTGCAAAAGCATTTGCAGATACCAAAGCTGCGATTTTTTCCAATCCTATGCTTTCAACTTCAGAGAACCACTGTTTTGTTAAATAATCCTGTACTTCTTTTGAAAGTACTTTCAGGTTTGTGTGATCACTTACGTGATACTTGATTTTGTTTTTTTCGATAAATTTGGTCATTGCCTGACAGCCTGCTCTCACTTCATCTGGTTTCAGGAAACCATTCCACTTAGCGTAAAGCACTTTCTCATCATCATCATAAAAGATATCGCAGTATGCTGCTTCAAAAACTTTTAAACTTACCATTGTTTAATTTTAATTTAAGGTTAAAAATATAGTGTGCAAAAATATAGTTATTTAATTTATTTATTTGATAAAAAAAATAATTGAAGTACATGCGCGGAATTGCTGTTTTATTCCAAATATTTGGCACTTATCATAATATTAGTCGAATAATTTCAGGCGATGATCTAAATGATCCTTTGGTTAATCGATGAATGGCGATCAATTTTTGTATTTAGTAATTATGAAAAATTTGAAAAAATATTACATAAACACAAAACCATTACATGCTATTTTCCAATTTTCATAGTTGCTTAAAAGCGAATATTGGCAGTGAATCAGGTTGAATGATAAGAATGGCAGGCTGGCAGAAACAATCCTTCAAGAAGATTGTCTTTGTGAGCGGCAAATGTAATAAGGTGTGTTTGTTTATTCCAAATCATTTGAACTTATTTTTTCCTAAATGACATTTTGTATTTTTACCGCAACTTAGAGATGAACATACTTTTTTTAACATTTCAGGGTGATGTAGCCGGGTCCACCTATTCCATTTCCTACCTCGCAAAAGGAATGGCCGACAGAGGTCATAATATTTATGTGGGTTGCCGATTAGAAAGTCTGTTGTATAAAATGTTGGCGAATACAAACGTAAATTTGATTCCCATGACATTTTCCGGAAGATTTGACCTGCAAAATATAAAACAGATCCGCAACGCTGTCCTTCAATATTCTATTCAGGTAGTCAATGCACAATCCAGTTACGATCGTTATACAAGTGTTTTTGCCAAGTGGATCTATCGGCTCAATACGAAAATAGTTCATACAAGAAGGCAAATATCAAAGAGTGTTGGGGGTTTCTTTCCAAATCTTGTTTTGGTGAAAGGAACGGATAAAGTAGTGGCTGTAAGCGAAGGTGTTAAGGTGAGCTTGGTAAAGACCGGAATTCCGGAAGATCATATTGAAGTAGTTTACAATGGAACCCCACAGGGAAAATATGAGAATGTTGATCAATCAAAGACTGAACAATTAAAAATCAAATATGGGATCCATTCCGGAGAGTTTGTGATTGGTTGTGTGTCCAGACTTAAAAATCAGGAGCAGATTGTCAAGGCATTGGAGTTGATAAATTTTAAAGTTAAGCTGATATTTGTCGGTATTGATCAACAGCCCCACTGGGAGGAAATTACAAAGAAATATCACGTGCCTCATGAAGTCTATTATACAGGGACTGTCAATCCTGAGGAAGCGCTCTCATACTATGGATTGTTTACCATCAAGATCCTGGCCAGCACCATGGAAGGTCTTTCACAATCGCTTCTCGAAGCCATGGCTCTGGGCGTTCCGGTCATTGCGACGAATGCTTCCGGCAATTCTGAGTTAATCAGTCATGAAGTAAACGGATTGCTCTTTGAAGATGGAGATATTAAGGAGTTAAGTGACTATATCACACAGCTTCACAATGATGGGAATTTAAGAAAGAAATTTATCAAAAAGGGGAAGGAAACTGCTTTCCAGGATTTTAGTATTGAAAGCACGGTGAAAGGATTTGAGGATCTATTTGAACAATTAATTAAAAGTTGATGACAGAAGAAATAAAAATTTCGTCGATTGTTCTGACTTTCAATGAGGAAGATAATATAGCCAGATGCCTGGAAAGCTTAAAGTCCGTTGCCGATGAAATGATTGTTGTGGATTCCTATTCCACTGATAAAACACAGGAGATTTGTGAAGGCATGGGAGTGAAGTTCGTTCAGAATAAGTATATCAATCATATCGAACAAAAACAATTTGCTGCGACCCTTGTTAGCAACGACTACATTTTAATGCTTGACGCAGATGAATGCCTCACTGACAAGCTGATTGAAAGGATCAGGGAAATCAAGAAAAATCCCGATGCAGATGGCTACTTCTTTAATCGATTTAACCGGTACTGTTCACATTGGATAAGATACTGCGGATATTATCCAGACAAAAAAATCAGACTATGGAATCGACATAAGGCTGATATAAAAGGCACCAATCCCCACGAAAGGGTGATGATGAGGGAGGGAGCAAAATCCAAACGCGTAGATCTCGACATCCTTCACTATGCCTATGACAGCGTCGACGAGCACCTCCGGCAAATGCACAATTACGCGATCATTACAGCCAGGGCAAAGTACAAGCGTGGTGAAAAAGCTAATTTTCTTATCCACGTTTTAATGGGTCCTATCTTTAAATTTATCAAGAAATACATTTTTCAGCTTGGCTTTCTCGATGGATATTATGGCTTTGTTTTTTGTGCAGCAGAGTCAAGTATGAACTTCTTCAAGTATTTGAGGTTGTACGAATACCATCGGTCTGGATTGCCCAAAGAAGATTGATCATCATTAGTAAAAACTATAGCAAGGCGGGGAGTTCAGCATAGATTTTATGAATAGGCAAACCCATGACATTGAAAAATGAACCTTCTATGCTGGTGATACCGATCATTCCTATCCAATCCTGAATACCATATCCACCGGCTTTATCGAATGGATCAAAATTATCAATATAGTAATTGATTTCCTTATTGGTGAGCTTCCGGAAATAGACAACCGTTGTGTCATCAAAAGACAAAACCCTGTGATCATTTTTAAGGCATACTCCGGTTATTACCGAATGCATCTTTCCAGAGAGCGAGCTGATCATTTCAAAAGCTTCATCCCGGCTTTCCGGTTTCCCTAAAATGGTTTCATTCAAAACAACTGTTGTATCGGCGGTGATCAGGATTTCATTTTTTTTCAAAAAGGGAACTTGCTTAGCTTTCTTTTCTGCCAAATAAAGGGCAACATCGGACACGTGAATGATGTCCGGGTAGGATTCGTCAATATCAATCACTTTCACATCGAAATCAAAACCTGCTTCGGTTAGCAGCATTTGTCTACGGGGTGATTTGGAACCTAGAATTAATTTATAACTATTAAGGTCTAGCAAGGTTATTTAAGATTTTTGGTAAATATAGTATCTATACCTTCCTCATTGAATTTTTTTAATATTTTTAAGTTCAACTTTTGTCTATGATTGAAGGATTCGTGGGAAAACTTATGAGTGAATTGAATAAGCCTCTGCCTGGATTGAAGGCCCAACTCAAAATGTCCCCTAATGTTACGAGAATAGCTGAAAAGTATATAACTCCACCTAATGATGCACGGAAAAGCGGCGTCCTTATCCTATTATATCAAGATAGCAATCAGGATATCAGGTTTCCTTTAATTAAGAGATCCAGCTATGATGGCGCTCATAGCGGACAGATAAGCTTACCCGGCGGTAAGGTAGAAAATACGGAGACCTATAAGCAAACAGCTTTAAGGGAGGCACAAGAGGAAATTGGCATTGAAAGTAATGATGTGAGGGTATTGGGAGAGCTTACAAGATTTTATGTGTGGGTGAGTAACTATATTGTTCAGCCGGTTGTAGGGTACCTGGATTATGCTCCACGGTTCATTCCGGATTTATATGAAGTTGAAAGTGTGATCCCAGCTAGCATTAGTGATTTTTTGGATGATCAGAGGATCAAAAGGAAAAAGATCAGTACGTCGCAGGGATATGTTATAGATGCCCCATATTACAATATTGAAGGAGAAGTTGTATGGGGAGCCACGGCCATGATGCTGAGTGAATTCAGAGAGGTGTTGAAAAAACTATAATAATAAAAGATGAGAAGTGAACCATTTTTGACCAATGATGCTGTTGTATTTGGATTATTATTATTGATCCTGGCTGTTATTTTTTATACATCCAATAGTGGAAGTAAAGCATGGGATAAATTTTATACATACATTCCAATGTTATTACTGTGTTACTTCATTCCTTCCTTGTTTACCAGCTTAGGGATCATTGCGCCAAAATGGTATGAATCGGAAAATGTTATTAATTTTTTGATTGAGCAGGGCTATCCTCTTCCTCATGATGCTTCGTGGAAAGAAGCCGTAAATCTGATCAAAAAAGAAGATATACCAAAAAAGGTATTTGATCCATTCATGCATGAATCTCAATTGTACTTTGTGGCATCGAGATACTTGTTGCCAGCTTGTCTGGTTTTATTGACCATGAGTATTAGCCTGAAGGAAATATTAAAGCTCGGCCCAAAAGCGCTAATCATGTTTTTTACGGGCACCGTTGGCGTTGTAATTGGAGGTCCGTTAGCACTACTTATTGCATCAATGATTTCACCGGATACGGTTGGTGGAGTAGGGCCAGAAGCGGTATGGCGAGGGATGACAACCATTGCAGGTAGTTGGATTGGTGGGGGTGCTAACCAGGCAGCTATGTACGAAATATTTAAACCTACCGACAAGCTTTATTCAATCATGATCACCGTAGATGTGATAGTAGCAGAGATTTGGATGGCCTTCCTTCTTTTTGGTGTAGGGAAGAAAGATCAGCTGGATAAATATTTTAAAGCAGATTCAAGTGCCATAGACCATCTACAACAAAAAATGCATGATTTCACTAAGAAAATAGCAAGAATTCCGATGACTACAGACCTTTTTGTGGTTTTGGCAATTGGGTTTGGAATAACAGGGATTTCCCATCTTTTGGCAGATTTCATAGCCCCTTGGATTAAGAATCATGCACCTGGATTAGGGAAGTTAAGTTTGGATAGCTCTTTTTTCTGGTTAATTGTATTAGCCACTACCGGTGGAGTAATCGTTTCTTTTACTAAGCTCAAAAAGTTCGAAGGTGCTGGTGCATCCAAGATCGGAAGTGTATTTATTTTTATTCTTGTGGCCACAATTGGAATGAAAATGAATGTATTGGAAATTCTGGATAATCCGGGATTATTTGTTGTGGGAGCTTTATGGATGTTGGTGCATGTGGCATTATTATTTATTGTTGGTAAATTAATCAGGGCCCCATACTTTTTCCTGGCTGTGGGTAGCAAGGCAAATATTGGTGGGGCAGCTAGTGCACCTGTCGTTGCAGCGGCATTTCATCCATCGCTTGCGCCTGTTGGTGTTTTATTAGCTGTACTGGGATATGCTTTGGGTACATATGGCGCCTGGGTTTGCGGACTGCTCATGCAGGCTGCTTCGCCTTAGCTTATGTTGTCAGGCAAAGATTTGCTCAAACTCTTCTTTCAAATCTTTCGGTTTCTTCTTACCCACTTTATCTATAGGTATTTCAATGGTGATTTCTGTGAACTCCATTTTCTTGCTTTTAAGCTCGACTTGTCCGCCAATCAGATCTACAGCTTTTTGCACAAGGAACAATCCAAGCCCGTTGCCCTTGCTTACTTCTGAACCTCGATAGAACATATCAAATACTTTGATCTGTACATCTTCATCGATGCCAATACCATTGTCAGATACTACAATGACCAGCTTATTCTTAACATACCGTATTTTCAACTTTGCAAAAGGATCAGATCTTCTACGATATTGAATAGAGTTTTCCAGCAAATTCAGGATAATGGTTTTGATCATTAGTTCATCGGAGTATACAATCTTATCCACATCAATATCCAGCACTTTTTTAACTTCATTATTAGGATCCAGTTTGTTGAGGTCACCCCTGATCTCATTGATAATTTTCAACCAATCAAGCTCCTGTGTGTTTTTGATACTTCTGAAAATGATATTTGTATCATTTAGTTGTTTCAGAAAGTGAAGCATGTGTGTGCATGATGAACTGATCTTGTCAAAATAATGCTGGAATTTTTCATCATGGACCTCCATTCTTGCCAACTGACTCAGACCGATCAAAGTAACAATTGGGCCCCTGAGGTCATGACTGGATCGGTATAAAAAAGTGCTCAGTTCATCATCGGTTTTGATCAGTTGTTGAATGGTTTGTCGCAATTCCTCCGTTCGCTTATCAACAACTTTTTCAAGCTCATTATTGGCTTTTACTAACTCATTATTGGCTAGTTTTATCTCTTCATGGGCCTTTTCAAGCAGTTTAGACTTTTCTTCAATCTGAAAATGCTGAGCTTCGATTTCTTCATTTTTATTCATCAGTTCTTCATTCTGACTGACGATCATATCATTTTGCTTCTGGAGTTCCTTTTTTTGAAGCTCCATTTGAAGGGTCCTTCTCTTTACCTGCTGTTCCAGTTTTCTTTTTTGAACTGTTAATATCTTGGTTCGTATTCTGATAACCAGAATAAATAATAAGATTGATAAAATAAAAAACCCGATAATAGATACTGGCTTTTTATACCAGGGTGCCAGTACAGTAATTTTCAACTTCTTACCATTTTCATTCCAGAACCCTTCATTATTGGAGGCAATTACATGGAATGTATAATCTCCCGGAGGCAGGTTCGTATAAGTCGCTGATCGCTGTTCATTCACATAGTTCCAATCTTCGTCGAAACCAACCATCTTATAGGCATATTTATTCTTTTTAGGGAGCGTATAGTCAAGCGCCGAATACCATAATGTAATGACGTTTTGACTTTGGTCCAGTACCAGTCGGTCGATTGAATTAATATCTTTGTCAATGATTGAGTTTTCTTCGCTGATATTGACTTTTTCATGAAAAAGGTAAAGATCTGTCAGTGCAACTTCAGGTGTATTTGTGTCGTCACTAATGTCTTCAGGTCTGAAATAGGTCAATCCGTTTAATCCGCCTAAATAAAATGTACCATCAGAGGCCTTTAGCTTTGAATTATAATT
Organism: uncultured Cytophagales bacterium; assembly: GCA_913057175.1. Taxonomy (GTDB): domain Bacteria; phylum Bacteroidota; class Bacteroidia; order Cytophagales; family Cyclobacteriaceae; genus CAJXNP01. The sequence continues at coordinate 32,680 of CAJXNP010000008.1, read as the reverse complement.
GAATTCATTTCCCTGTATGCCGGTACCTTTAGTATAGAATTTGGCGATGTCAGATTCAGGATTATAACGCGCTAAGCCGTCGAAGGTGCCGATCCAGAAATTACCAGCTTCATCTTCTACTATACTTAATATTTCATCCCCTAATCCGCTATTCGATTTCCACCAGACAAATTTGTCAAGGTCCGGATCATAATAATTAAGGCCACCACCATTTGTTCCTACCCATAGTTTTCCATTTGAATCTTCAAAAATCTCCTTGATCTCGTTATTGCTAAGACCGATCAGCTCATTTTCATCATATTCATAGCGCTTAAAACTAATATCCTTCTTGTTCAACTTTCCAATCCCGCCTTCCAGTGTGCCTACCCATATGTTATTATTTTGATCTTCATAAATTCTTGTGATATCCGTAGAGCCCAGGTTGTTCACATCAAAGATGTCAATGGGGTAATGTTTGAATTTTTTCTGATCGGGGATGAATTCTGATAAACCTCCTAATTGTCCTACCCAAATTCTACCTTCGCTATCCTGAAAAATTTCCCAGACATGTTCGGTTTGTAGGGAAGTCGAATCCTTTTCGGTGGGCAGATATTTCGTAATACGATTGCTATCGGTGTTGATGTAATTTAAACCAGCAGCATAGGTCCCGGCATAGATGTTTCCTTTTTCATCGACCATTAGCGACTTGACTACATTTCCACTAATGGAATTTTTGTTCCGTGGATTATGAGTAAAAGGTATGAATGTTCTGGTTTTGGGGTTGTATTTATATAACCCTGCTCCATCTGTACCAATCCAGATATTCTGATCGTGATCTTCTACCAGAGAGAGAACAGAATTTTTACCAAAACTTTTCATTTCTTCATTGAAATATTCGTAGTGGTAAAACCCTTTGTTGTTAAAATTGATAAGGTTAATTCCGCCGCCATAGAGGCCCAGCCAAAGCAGGTCATCTTCCAAAAACATGTCATAAATGGAAGCATTTAGTTGAGATACATCATTTTTGGAAAGTATTCTCGAAAAGTTTTTATTTTCTATATCAAATTGAAATAACCCTGCCCCATCCGTTCCGATAAACAGGTTTCCTTCTTCATCTTCTTCTATCACCAGAACTATATCAGAAGTAATGTTATTTGTTTTGTCCCTAAGGGAATATTGGATGTAGCTGTCGGAATCTTCATCATATCTCACAAGGCCCGCTCCATTTGTCCCAACCCATATATCCCCATCTTTGCTAATGTAAAGGCACTCCAGCCGTGAATTGATATAAGAGGTAGATTCAGAAGAGCTTTGCAATAAGTTGGTGATGGTGAAATCATCCATATCCAGTACGGAAAGTCCTGATTTTGTTGCCACCCAAATATCCCTATCTTTTTCATCAATTCCCTGGATTTCATTATGAGCAATTCCGGTTCCGTCCGGATTTCGGTAAAAGGATCTAAAACTTTCCGTTTCCTGATCAAATACGTTGAGGCCCCATAGTGTTCCCACCCAAAGCCGGCTTTCGGAATCCTCAAAAATACACGTGATGGAATTGTTGCTAATGGAATTTTCCTGATCCGGGTCATGCATATATTTCCTGAAGGTTTGCGAATCTCTATCAAACAAATTCAAGCCTCCAAGGTTTGTACCAATCCAAAACTGATCCTTACTATCTTCAAAGAGCACCCATACTTTGTCGTCTGCTATGCTATTGGAATCATTCGGATTTTTATTGAAAACTTTAAACTCATATCCGTCATACCTGTTCAAACCATCATCTGTACCTATCCAGATAAAATCTTCATAATCTTTCATGATGGCATAGGTGTTGCTTTGCGACAGTCCCGCATCTACAGAAAGCTTATAAGTATAAAAGCTTAATTCTTTTTCATTATCATCTTGCGCAGATAGATCTGATGTGAAAAAGTGTAATAGAATTATAAAAATTAACCCAACCTTCAATCTTATTTGATTCAAGTTCCTAGCTTTTAAAAATATAAAGTTTTTGTTTTTTTAATCATTAAGCAAAATTATAAAAGTATTGGGTGAAACGAGCCTGTTATTATTTATTCAATACTTAAAAATCCTGTTTATTTGCTTAATGTTAAATGACCATAGCCGACTCTGTTTCAAGGATATAATATATGCGATTTTTAATTTTTAAAAAAATTAATTCGTCTAGCTATCCAAAAATAACATCCATCTTAATATATTCTTCGATGAAAAAAAATTGAATTGACTGGAAATTCAACAGCCATCAAAAAAATGACTGTTCAAAATTTGTCATTTACCTGGAAAAAGCTCATTTATCTTCATTAGTAAATTTCAAATTAAGTAGTTGATTTTGATAGATCATTTCAAGAAAATAATTAAAACGATGCATTTATTAAAAAGAATGAAATCGATATTATCATTTTAATTAAATAACTATTTTCGTGGCTGTAACGATCAATTAAAATCAACATGGCAGAAAAAAGGAAGATCACAGTTGCATACGGAGATGGTATTGGCCCTGAAATCATGCAGGCGACACTGGACATTCTCTTTGCAGCCGGAGCAAACATTGAGACGGAAGTCATTGAGATAGGTGAGAAGGTTTATAAAAAAGGAATTTCAACCGGTATAGCGCCCGAATCCTGGGACAGCCTGAGGAGAACAAAGGTATTTCTGAAAGCCCCGATTACAACACCGCAGGGTGGTGGGTTTAAAAGTTTAAATGTTACAACCAGAAAAACCCTGGGTTTATATGCAAATGTTCGACCTTGCAGATCTTACTATCCATATGTTGATACCAATTTCCCCCTAACCGATATGGTCATTATCAGGGAAAATGAAGAGGATCTTTATGCAGGAATTGAGCACCAGCAAACCGATGAGGTAATTCAGGCTTTAAAGCTGATTTCCAAACCGGGTTCGGAGAAGATCATCCGGTTTGCTTTTGAGTACGCCAAGGCGTACAACAGAAAAAAGGTGACTTGTATGACGAAGGATAATATTATGAAGCAGGCCGACGGTCTTTTTCATAAGATATTTAATGAAGTTGCGCAGGAATACCCTACCATTGAAACCAACCACATGATCATCGATATTGGGTCTGCCATCATCGCTGATCGTCCTCATAGCCTGGATGTTGTAGTGACGGAAAACCTTTACGGGGATATTATTTCAGATATTGCTGCACAGGTGACAGGTTCGGTAGGACTAGGAGGTTCGGCGAATATCGGCCCGGATGTGGCAATGTTTGAAGCTATTCACGGCTCGGCACCTGATATTGCTGGTCTTGACATTGCAAATCCATCTGGAATTATCAACGCGGCTGTCATGATGCTCGTTCACATTAATCAATCGGAGGTAGCGGAAAAAATCCAGAATGCATGGCTGAAAACTGTTGAAGATGGAATACACACCTCCGATATTTATGGCAAGAACTCCGCACGAAAAGTCTGGACAAGTGAATTTGCGAAAGAAGTGATCCTGCGATTGGGACAAACACCTACTCAGCTAAGGGCTGTAAAATACGATCAAAATGTAGTGATGGATTTGTCTAAAATGTCAAAGAAACCAAAGGCCAAAAAGGAACTGGTTGGCTTGGATGTCTTTCTGGATTGGGACAAAGACGGTAGGGACCCAGGTAAGTTAGGAGAGCAATTAAAAAAAGCTGATACAAAACAACTGAAACTGAATCTGATTACCAACAGAGGAGTAGCTGTTTACCCCGAAGGACATCCTGAAACTTTTTGTTCTGATCACTGGCGATGCCGGTATTATCCTGAAAAAGAGGGGACAGTTATTCAAAATGAACAGGTAATTGAATTGCTTGCCAAAATCAATGAGGCCGGATTTGATTTTATCAAGACAGAGCACTTGTACTATTTTGATGGAGAAAGGGGCTATTCACTTGGTCAGGGGGAATGAGAATTTTTAAGATAATTTCACCACTTTTCCATGAAAAACATATGACTTATTTATCATGTGTTTATGAGTGATAAAAGGACATCTTAGTGCCTTTTCCTAACACCCTTTTCTCTTTACATGACAAAAGTCAGAAAAGTTTCCGTACTCGATAGATATCTTTAAGCAAAAGAAAAATGGCTTATGGAAGATACTGTCATTATCATTGGAGGCTTATCAGCCGGTCCTTCAGCAGCTGCTAAAGCACGAAGGATGAATGAAAAAATCAAGATCATTTTATTTGAGAAGACAAGATACGTTAGCTATGCCACATGTGGGATTCCGTATTCGCTCTCCGGAAAAATAAAGGATAAGGATAAATTGATGGTGGCCAAAGCAGATTTGCTAAGAAAACGATTTGACATTGATGTACGATTGGAAGAGGAAGTGATTGATATTGTTCCTGCTGATAATCTTGTCCAGACCAATAAAGGATGGTACAAATATTCAAAACTTGTTTTTGCTACCGGTGCTCAGCCATTTATTCCTCCAATTCAGGGAATTGAGAAAGTTTCCAACTGGTCCAATTGCCGGACCATTGAAAATTTTGACAAGATCGTTGAAGATGGAGTTTTAACGAAGCGGAAAAACATTACCATTCTGGGAGGTGGTCTGATCGGTGTTGAGGTGGCAGAAAACCTTTGTAACATAGGAAAAAAAGTGACCTTAGTTGAAATGGCTCCTTCTATTTTACCTGTTTGGGATGCCAAGTTTGGTTTTCTTGCACTGAAGGTTCTGGAAGAAAGTGGAATAAGGGTTATTACGAATGAGACCATCACACAACTCACAATAAAAGCCGGAGAATTGACGGAAGTTGTATTGAACGGTGGTGAAAAAATAAAATCAGATTACCTGATTATGGGATTAGGAGGTAAGCCTAATACCCATCTATTAATTTCAAAGGGTGCAGAACATCTCCCCAATGGCGCTCTGAAGGTTAATGAAAAAATGGAAACATCATTCCCGGGAATCTATGCTGCGGGCGATTGCGCCAGTATTCTCAATATTCAGACGGGAGAGCACGATTACTTTCCGATGGGGACCCACTCCAATAAAGGAGGTAGGACAGCCGGCGCTAATTCCGCTGGTGGAGACGAGAAATTCAAGGGAGCTTATAAAACAGCAATCATTAAAGTGTTTGATTATACTTTGGGTCGTACAGGGATGAATCCTGCTTTTATGCAGGGTAAAAGAATACCTTTTCAGTCCACCTTTTTTATAGCTCCTGCGACTCCAGGATTTTATCCTGATTCCAGGGACCTGGTGGCTGAGGTATATTTTGATCCTGAAAACGGAAAATTATTAGGTGCTGAAGTATTTGGAGAGAATGGTGTTGATAAACGAATTGATGTATTCAGCACAGCTATTTATGCAGATTTAACAATTGACGACCTCCCTAATCTGGATCTGGCTTATGCACCTCCATATTCACCGGCAAAGGATCTGATCATTCTTGCAGGATACATTTCGCAAAACAAATTGAAGCAGGGATTTACAGAGATTGATGCCTTGTCCCTTCGAAAAAGGATTGCTGATTCCCGGAATGGCTATCGACTGATTGATGTGAGGAGTAAACTGGAAACTGAACAGGAGGGGATCATACCGGGTTCGGAACTTATTGAGCTGGATGAGTTGAGGGAGAGCACTGAATTGTCCGATCTCGATCAGGAAATGATTGTTTACTGCGCAAAAGGTCTTAGAGGATATTTAGCTGCCTTAATTCTCCACCATAAGGGAGTTAAAAATGTAAAAAATCTTGGAGGTGGATATAAAGCCTGGAAACTTCTTGAAACACAAGAGCAGGAGGTTGTTCCTGCCTAAGATATGGTTTTTGGTAAAAGTGGTTTGAAGGCTGCCTTTTGATTTTTGACATGGTTACGAATTAATTCACATAAAAAGTCGATTAGGCAGCCTCATTACATTTTTCACCACAGCTTCCCTTTTTCTTTAAGATCATTTCTCAAAATTAAGCACTAGGATGAATGATGAATTAGTCATTTATTCTAATCTTTGTACTCTTAAAATGTAAGCATCGATTAGCTAAATAATTTTTAATTACGAATGAATCTAAAGGAAAGCATTGAGAAGGAGCTTAAAGCGGTTTTTTTTTCATTATTTGATCATAAAATTGACGAGAAGGATTTCCTGCAACCGACGCGGAAAGAATTTAGCGGTGATTACACATTTGTAGTATTTCCCTATCTGAAATATACTCGACAGAAGCCGGAAGATGCCGGTAAGCGAATCGGGGAAAAGCTGATTGAAAATTCCCAATGGGTAGATAGATTCAATGTGGTCAAAGGATTCCTGAACCTTAACATTAAACCTTCGGTTTGGTTGGATCGGTTTCACCAAATTTTCCATGAGGAAGATTATGGTTTTTTACCCCCAAATAAACAAAAAGTGGTGGTGGAATATTCCTCTCCCAACACCAACAAACCCTTACACCTGGGACACCTTAGAAACAATTTTCTCGGATACTCTGTCTCACAAATTCTGGACGCAGGGGGTTTTGAAGTTGAAAAGGTCAATCTGGTAAATGACCGAGGGATCCACATCTGTAAATCCATGCTGGCCTATCAAAAATTTGGAAATGGCGAAACGCCGGGATCATCGGGCATTAAGGGAGATCATCTGATTGGAAAGTATTATGTCAGGTTTGACAAGGAATATAAAAAGGAAATAGATGGGCTTGTTCAAAATGGAACCGGCAAGGAACATGCAGAAAAAGAAGCGCCGATCTTACTGGAAGCACAGCAAATGCTGAAAAAGTGGGAAGAAAATGATAGTGAAGTTGTCGGTCTCTGGAAAACCATGAATGGTTGGGTTTATGAGGGATTTGATGCGACTTATTCCAGAATGGGAGTAAGCTTTGATAAGTACTATTACGAATCTGAAACTTACCTGCTTGGAAAAGCAATTGTTGACGAAGGACTGGAAAAGGGGATTTTTTACAAAAAAGATAATGGTTCTGTCTGGGTAGATCTTTCTGATGAAGGGTTGGACGAAAAATTGCTGTTACGAGCTGATGGGACATCCGTTTACATGACCCAGGATCTTGGCACGGCTGATCTGAAATACAAAGATTTTCAATTCAATCAGTCCATCTATGTTGTGGGTAATGAGCAAGACTACCATTTCCAGGTATTGTTTCTGATTTTGAAGAAATTGGGAAGAAATTATGCTGGTGGTATGCACCACCTTTCATATGGAATGGTGGACCTGCCGGCAGGGAAAATGAAATCCCGCGAAGGAACAGTTGTGGATGCGGACGACCTGATGAATGAAATGGCTGAAACTGCCAGAAGACATACAGAGGAGCTGGGTAAAATTGATGGATTTACCGAAGAACAAGCTCTGGACCTTTATGAAACATTGGCTTTAGGAGCATTGAAGTTTTTCCTGCTGAAAGTTGATCCGAAGAAGAGAATGCTTTTTAATCCTGAGGAGTCTATTCAATTTCATGGAAATACAGGGCCATTTATTCAATATACACATGCCCGGATTGCTGCAATAGTGAGAAAAGCGGAACAACTGGAAATAGACTATCAGTCGTTTGATGTGAAGCAAATTGATAACCTTGAGGATGCTGTATTATCTGTTTTCTTTTTGCTGAATAAGTTTCCGGATATCATTCAGGAAGCGGCTAGTAATTACGCACCTTCGGTTGTTGCTCAATATGCCTACGATCTGGCCAAGGAATACAATCGCTTCTATACAGAGATTTCCATATTCGGCGAGCCAGATGACAATTTGCTTAAGTTCAAAGTTGCTTTTTCTTATGCTGTAGCCAGAACAATTAAAACTTCTATGGGTTTATTGGGAATCAGTGTTCCTGAAAGGATGTAAAATATCAGGCAGGTATCTTTTCTTTCCTTTTATCGAGAACTGAATTTAACTCGATGTAAAAGGTTGTCCCCTTGCCTTCAGTACTTTTGACTGATATTTTATGGTCGTTTTTCTCCAAAAACTCGTTGCAAAGAATCAAGCCAAGTCCCGTTCCTTTTTCGTTGTGTGTACCCCTGGTTGAGTGGTGGTGGTTGTTTTCAAATAATCTTTTCAGCTGATCGGGATGAATACCGATTCCGTTATCAGAGACTTTCAGAATCACATTATTTCCTTGCCTTTCAAGGTCTAACTCAACACGACCTCCGGATGGTGTAAATTTCAAAGCATTGGAAACTAGATTTCTCAAAACAAGCCTGATGACATCTTTATCCGTATTGATCTTAATGTTTCTGTTTATCTGATTGACAAGTTCAATTTTTTTTGCCTGGGCCTGAATGCTGAAAAGCTGACAAACCTCCTCAGCCACTGAAAAAATATTAAAATCCGATTTTTTCTTTTCTTTGCTCAATTTTGGATTTGCCCAGATCAGGATATTGTCCAGCAGGTATTTGGTGTTTTTCAATGCCACATCAAGATTGTCGATGATGTTTGATTTTTCTTCGGCGCTGAGCGTATTAAGCCTTAATAATTCAAGTAATCCGGTTAATGTTGAAACAGGACTTTTCAGATCATGCGAAATGACAGAAAAGACCTTGTCCTTAAACTCATTTGCTTCCTGCAGCTCTTCCTCCTGTTTCTTCAATGCCTCAATTGATTGCTCCAGGTCTTTTGTCCTTTCAAATACCTTCGTTTCCAGCAGTTGTTTCTGGTGAGTGATTAGCTTTTCATTCTCAATAGCGGTTTGCAGTGCGATTTCCTGAGCTTCATTTTTCTTATCAATATAAACCCTGATTTTGTTCGCAAGAGCAAATGACAATAAAACAATATGGATCAAAGCGCTGAACTGAAGTAAGTTTTCTGTCAGCAAATTGTATTCGATCCATTCAGATTCCACCATTGTCGATCCGACCATTCCCAATAATAAGACCAGCCATGCAATCAGGAATGGAGAGGAAGTTTTATAGCTTCTTTTCCACATGGTTATGGAAATGGAAATGACAAAAAAGATGGTGAAAAGGGTGTTGTAGTAGACAATTTTGCTGGCCATCTCATTTCCGCCAAAAAGAAAAATAATGGATGAAATGGCATAAAACACAGCTAAAGCCATCAACCAAATATGCCTTCTTGGTGTATTGATAATTGTCTTGAGAAATGTTGCTGTAAAAAAAACTGCCAGTACTCCGGACGTACAAATCAGGATCTTGACATACATTTCAAAATTAGGTAATTCACCAAGGAAATATTCAATGGTATAACCCTTTATGATGGCAAAAAGCAAGGTCAGGGAAGCCGCATAAAGTCCAAAATAGATGTAAGACGGATCCTTAATCGTGAAATATTGGAAAAGATTGTATAAAACAAGCAAGAGAAATATACCAAAAAACATTCCTTCCAACAGGTTGATTTCAGGCCGGTCATCGAGGTATTTCTTCAACGTTCCAAGGTTTATTTCAAGGTCTCCCAGGGGTTTGTCGTCAGAAATGATGAGCGCATACGTCTTTTGGCCTCCCCCTTTTGAGTTAAGGTCTATGAGGTATTTACTGAACCGCACATTGTCAATGTATTTCTTGTGTTTTCTGCCTCCCTTATAAATGATCTTTGGTTTCTCACTGGTTATATCGGCTAAAATAATGTGGTCAATGGAGGGGTTGCCTAATTGGATAAATAGCTCTTCGTCTATTTTATTCATTAAATTGAGATAGGCAATAATGGTATTTTTGGTCATTAATTGCCTATAAAGGATATTTTTTTGTCTTCCGGTGGCATCCAAATGATTTGCCCAATATTGGAGGCTATCAGAATCCAATTCCTGATACCTCAGTTTGTCGGAAATATTGATGATCTGCTCGCTGTTGTGAACAACGATCCCATCATAAGCAGCTACCCTGGTAATTCCAAAAAAAAGAAATCCAGCCAGCAATAACCATTTATTCATTACGACCCGGAATGATTTGCCTCCCTGTTTAATTTTGCTAACAATAGTTTGTTCAATAAACGCTAAAATACATTTAACAGCTGGTTGTGTGGAGATTCAAAAATTCTTTAACTAACCCATGTATGGAAAAATCAAAAAAACACAAAAGGTTTCCAAAATGGGTCAATACCTACGAACCTGGTCAAAAATTAAGCTTTATACTGACAATATAAAATTTCGCCGATCCAATATAGAAAATAGATTGCATTTTATTTCATTGAAAATCAAAACATCCATTTCCTAGCGAATTCAATTAAATTTCAATCGCGATTAACAGAAGTAATTTGTTAATTGTACACACATTAAAAATTCAGAGTTCTATAATTAATCACACAAAAGATATGGGTAGAAAAATAAGACTGGGTATGATTGGAGGGGGGCAAGGAGCTTTCATTGGTGCCGTTCACCGAATAGCTGCTGCAATAGATGGACAAATTGAATTGGTTTGTGGGGCATTTAGCAGCAATCCGGAAAAATCAAAATTGACAGGCGAAGAGTTATTTCTGGACCCGGACAGGGTTTACGGATCATTTAAGGAAATGATTGAAAAAGAGACTGCCCTTCCGGAGGATGTTAGAATGGATGCTGTATCAATTGTTACTCCTAATCATGTGCATTTTGAACCGGCAAAGCTTGCCCTTGAAAATGGATTTCATGTGATCTGTGATAAACCGCTTTCATTTAACACTGATGAAGCAATAGAACTGGAAAAACTGGTTGAAAAAACAGGGTTGGTTTTTGCTCTGACGCACACTTATACGGGCTATCCAATGGTGAAACAGGCCAGGGAGATGGTCAAATCCGGTGTCTTTGGTAAGATCAGGAAAGTGGTAGTTGAATATCCTCAGGGATGGCTTTCCACACCATTGGAAAAAACCGGTCAAACTCAGGCGAGTTGGAGGACAGATCCGTCAAAATCCGGGAAAGCCGGATCAGTAGGTGACATCGGAACTCATGCCGAAAATCTGGCTGAAACGATTACTGGTTTAAAGATAACAGAACTGAGTGCGGATGTTTCGATTTTTGTTGAGGGAAGATTACTGGATGATGATGCCAATGTATTATTGAGATTTGAGAATGGTGCAAAAGGGATATTGCATTGCAGCCAAATAAGCGCAGGTGAGGAAAATGATTTGAATATACGTGTGTATGGTGAAAAAGGAGGTTTGGAATGGCGCCAACTTGACCCCAATACCATGCTCGTAAAATGGCTTGATAAACCTACAGAGGTCTATCGTACCGGATTGGGGTATATGAGTGATATTGCGGGAGCAAATACCCGCACACCCGCCGGACATCCTGAAGGATACCTGGAAGCATTTGCAAATATTTATAAGAATTTTGCTGCTACCATTCTGGCGAAAGTGGAAGGAAAGGATCCTGATCCTGTACAATTGGATTTTCCAACTGTAAGTGATGGAGTAAGGGGAATGAAGTTTATCGATGCGGTCATCAGTTCGGGAAAGAATAATGCTGCATGGACGAAGGTGGATTAAAGGAGCAAGGAACACGGAATAAAATAGGAATCGAAGTTAGTGGAGAAAAGGTTGAGGATTGTAATAAGTGAAAAGTAATCTGCAAAACTTGCAACCGGCAACACAAAATAACTCAATAACAAATAACGAATAACTAACATGAAAGGACCCGCAATATTTCTAGCGCAATTTATGGGCGATGATGCCCCTTTTAATACTCTGAAAAATATCTGTAAATACATGGCCGGAATCGGATACAAAGGGGTCCAGATCCCGACATGGGATAGTCGCTGTGTGGATTTGCAAAAATTAGCTGAAAGCAAAACCTATGCGGATGAAATCAAAGGAGTTGTGAAAGATGAGGGCTTGGAGATCACTGAACTGTCTTCACACCTCCAGGGGCAATTGGTGGCTGTCCATCCTGCTTACGATGATATGTTCGATGGCTTTGCTGCTCCGGAAGTAAGAAAAAACCCAAAGGCAAGGACCGAATGGGCCATTCAACAAATGAAGTGGAATGCCCAGGCAAGTAAAAACCTGGGAATAAATGTTCATGCTACATTTTCAGGAGCTTTGCTATGGCCGTACATGTATCCATGGCCCCAGAGGCCAGCGGGATTGGTAGAGCAGGGATTCGCAGAGCTTGCAAAAAGATGGAAGCCCATTTTGGACGAATTTGACAAGTGTGGGGTGGATGTTTGCTATGAAATCCATCCCGGCGAAGACCTTCACGATGGATTAACCTTTGAAATGTTTCTAAAAGAGCTTAACAATCATCCTCGGGTGAACATTAACTATGATCCAAGCCATTTTGTCTTGCAACAGCTGGATTATGTGGAATTCATCGATTTTTACCATGAGCGGATTAAAATGTTTCATGTGAAAGATGCAGAATTCAACATATCGGGAAAATCAGGAATTTATGGTGGCTACCAGGGTTGGGTTGATCGTCCAGGTCGATTCAGGTCGCTTGGCGATGGAGAAGTTGATTTTAAAAGTATTTTCAGCAAATTTGCGCAGTATGATTACGAGGGATGGGCTGTGCTCGAGTGGGAGTGTTGCCTGAAACATCCGGAGGATGGCGCAAGAGAAGGTGCTGAGTTTATTAAAGAGCATATAATAAGAAAGACGGAAAAAGCATTTGACGATTTTGCTGATTCCGGAGTTGATACGGAAGGGAATAAACAGATTTTGGGAATATAACCATGGATCGATCAGAGTGCCGAAGTTGAGTGGATCTTCGGCATATTTATTTTCAGGATTTTTTAAAATCGTCAGAAAAAAATTTAGGTACAATAAGGGATTTAAAAATGAATATCAGGAGAGGAGTATTCTGCGAGACCACTTCATGTTTTTCTTTGTTAGTCATGCTGGTTGCAATCATGTTTAGTTCATGTAGTAACGAATTGCCGGAAAAGAGGGTCTTGGTTTTTAGCAAAACCGATGGTTACAGACATGAATCCATATCTGTCGGGAAAATGGCCATTATGAAACTGGGAGAAGAAAATGGTTTCAGAGTCGATACCACCGAAAATGCAAACTTTTTTGTCACAGATAGTTTGAAACGATATAGTGCTGTTGTCTTCCTGAATACCACCCAGAATGTTCTTGATTATCGCCAGCAAGCACATTTTGAAAGATATGTTCAGGCCGGCGGAGGTTTTGTTGGCATACATTCAGCAGCAGATACGGAATATCACTGGCCCTGGTATGTAAAATTAGTTGGTGCCAGTTTTGAAAGCCATCCTGAGCAACAGAATGCCAACATAGATGTTTTGGATCACGATCACTTATCCACTCAAAACCTTCCTGAAAAGTGGGAACGATTTGACGAATGGTATAATTATAAAAACATAAATCCCAATGTCAACGTTCTTGCCACACTTGATGAATCTACATATAAAGGTGGAAAAAACGGAGATCCACATCCCATCGCATGGTATCATGAATTTGATGGTGGAAGAGCCTTCTATACGGGATTAGGCCACACAAAGGAATCATATTCAGAACCTGAATTTTTGCAACACCTTTCAGGGGGAATCAACTACGCCATTGGTGACAATATACTTGACTATGATCTTACCCATTCTCCATTGCCGCCTGACGAAAATAATTTTGTAAAGGATGTCTTGATACAGCGTTTGGATGAACCAACGGAATTGGAGGTTTTTGATGGAGGAAAAATTCTCTTTGCACAACGAAAGGGTGAGCTGATTTTATATGATTTGAATAATAAATCGACCAAAACAATTGCTAAAATAAATGTTAACAACACTTTTGAAGACGGTTTGGTTGGGTTAGCCAAGGATCCGAATTACAATGAAAATCACTGGATATACCTGTACTATGCACCTGCTGGCGATGAATGGGTGAATGTATTATCAAGATTTGTTTTTATTGCTGACACATTGTTGCAAAATACAGAGAAAGTAATGCTTAAGGTACCCGTTCAGCGAGCTACATGTTGTCACACAGGAGGCAGCATAGAATTTGGACCTGGTGGATTGCTTTACCTTTCTACGGGCGATGATACTAATCCATTTAATGATAAAGCCTTGAAAGTTAATGCTGAAGGTAATGGGCCAATGAATGATCTGCCTGGTTGGGAAAATTGGGATGCGAGAAGAAGTTCAGCCAATACAAATGATTTGCGAGGGAAAATATTGCGAATAAAACCTGAGGTAGATGGCACCTATTCTATTCCTGATGGAAACTTATTTCCTAAGGATGGTTCCCAGGGCAAGCCTGAGATATATGTGATGGGCTGCCGAAATCCCTACAGAATTTCGATCGATCAAAAAACTGGTATTCTTTACTATGGAGATGTTGGCCCGGATGCAAGTGAAAATACAGCTAAGGGTCCCCGAGGTCACGATGAAGTTAACCAGGTAAAGGAACCTGGGTTTTTTGGTTGGCCTTTATTTGTAGGAAATAACTTTGCTTATGCTGATATCGATTATCAAACGGGTGAAATCGGACCTCTTTATGATCCGTTAAACCCAATCAATAACTCTCCAAACAATACAGGAATGAGAGAGTTGCCACCTGCCCAACCTGCTATGGTTTATTATCCATATGCCGTAAGCAAAGAATTTGAAGATTTAGGTACAGGTGGTCGGAATGCCATGGCAGGTCCTGTTTACTACTCCAACCTATATAAAAACTCAGAATATAAGCTTTCTTCTTATTACGATGGAAAATTCTTTTTCTATGACTGGATAAGAGATTGGATAATGGCAGCCACATTTGATGAAAATCATGATCTAATCTATTACGAACCTTTTTTACCATCCGTCAAATTTGCCAACATCATGGATTTTACAATTGGGCCTGATGGAGTGATTTACATGCTGGAATATGGGACCAATTGGTTTACTATGAATAATGATGCTACTTTATCCAGGATTTTGTATTCTGATGGAAATAAAATACCAATAGCAGTAGCCGAGGTTAATTCACAGTACGGATCTGCACCATTTACTGTCAGTCTAAATGCTGCGAATTCTTACGATTTTGATGCCAAGGATAAGCTGTCTTATAGCTGGATTCTGGATGATGAGGAAATTTCCACAGAAGAATCATTTGATTATACTATAGATCAACCAGGTGTATACCAATTTACTCTCGCTGTTTCGGACCAGCATGGTGAGACTGGCGAAGAAATGGTGGCCATTTATGTTGGAAACTCTTATCCTGAAGTTGATATCGACTTTGCAGGGAACCGCTCTTTCTATTGGGATGGAAGGGAAATTGATTATTCTGTGAAAGTAAATGATCAGGAAGATGGTAAGTATCCGGGCGAAGTTGATGAAAACAAAATTGCTTTTACCATAGACTATTTAGAAGGTTTTGATAAAACGATGGAAGAGGCCGGGCATCAAGTTAAGGCCGATCTATTAAATGGAGCACAGCTAATTGAAGATAATAATTGTTTTGCATGCCATAGAGTTGATGAGGAATCGAATGGTCCGATGTACATCGAGGTGGCAAAAAGGTATGTCGAATCTGATCAGGTTACGAAAATGCTTTCGGAAAAGATCATCAACGGAGGAAGTGGTAATTGGGGAGAAAGGATGATGTCAGCCAATCCAAACGTAACCCAGGAAGAAGCTGCTGCCATGGTCAAGTACATTTTATCATTGAATGATACGGAACCCAAAATGCCTCTTTCCGGAACCTATGCATTTGACGAACACACTTCCAATGGGAATGGAAATTACCAATTTAAATTGACTTACAAGGATAAAGGTGCGAACGGTATCGAACCGCTTTCAACAACCAAAACATATCTATTTAAGCCGACAACAATTGAGGCCGAAGATTATTCAGATGTGCTGAATGGAAGGCCGCTTGATCTTCGGGATAATGTGGGTAGAGGAGTTTCCAGGTTAGAAAATGATTCTTATTTGGTTTATCAGGGAATAGATTTGTCGGGAGTAACAGCGATTAAGCTGGTTTGTTCATCCAGTGAGCCGGTTAGAATTGAAATCAGACAAGGTGGAGTAGATGGTATGTTGGTTGCAGAAAATACTTTCAATGATTTGAGTGACCATTTCTCTGAATTGAGCATGACTGTAAGGGGACAAAATTCACAATTAAGCGATTTATACCTGATTTTTAAGGGAGAGGCTGATTTTGAAAGGAGGTTCTTTATAGACAAGTTGAAATTTGAATTTTCAGATACTGTTCAATAGCTAAGACATTTTAGGGTATTGGTTATTGAAGGGAATCAATTTTTTCTGCAAGATCTTCCCATTCCTTGTTTTTTTGGTTCAGGTCGGATTTGATCTTTTCGTATGCAGAAGTTTCTTCCTGTAATTTGTCAGGATTACCGAAAACTTCCGGCAACGCCAATTTTTCTTCTTGTTGAGTTTTCAGAGATTCGAGTTTTTCTATTTCATCCTCAATTTCAGATATCAGTTTTTGAATTTGTTTTAATTCTATGTCAGAATTACTGGAAGTTTGTGTGGGTTCTGTTTTGGCAGGTTTCTCCTTTTTAGGTTCTGGTTTTTCTTCTTTGATATCATTCCTTTCCCTCCATAGCTCATACTCTTCGTATGTTCCGGGATATTCCTTGATTTCATGGTCCTGGATATACCAGATCTTATTCGCAATTTGAGAAATGAAATACCGGTCGTGCGATACCACAACAAAAGTTCCCTTGTATTGTTGAAGGGCCTGGATGAGGATATTGACAGATTGTATATCGAGGTGGTTGGTCGGTTCGTCCAGTAGCAGGAAGTTAGAATTGGATATCAATGTTTTGGAAAGGGCAACCCTGGATTTTTCTCCTCCTGACAGAACTTTTATTTTTTTGAAAACATCGTCGTTGTGGAATAAAAAGCAACCGAGAATGGTTCGCAATTCCTGCTCCGTTTTACTTGTTCCCTCGAGTTTTAGCTCATCCAGAAGATCATTTTCGAGATTTAAAGCTTCTATCTGGTGTTGGGCGTAGAAAGATTGAATAACATTATGTCCGATCAGGCTTTTTCCTTCAAATGGTTCAGTGCCGGCGATGATTCTCAGCAACGTCGATTTTCCTTTTCCATTGGCACCGATCAGGGCTATTTTGTCTCCTCTCTCGATGTGGGCATTGGTTTTTTCAAGGATTTTGATGTCATCATATGATTTGCTGATATTTTCCATCCTTAGCACATGCCTTCCCGATTGCTGCGTGAAATTAAATTTAAAGCTTACGGCAGCCTGGCTATCTACAACATCTTCGACCATGTCCATTCTTTCCAATGCCTTGATCCTTGACTGGACCTGTCGGGCTTTGGTTGATTTTGCCCTGAAGCGTTCGATAAAACGCTCCGTCTGTCGTATTTTCTGCTGCTGGTTTTCAAATGCGTTCTTCTGGATTTCTGACCTCAACTCTTTTTCCTCCAGGTAAAATGAATAATTTCCTTCGTAAACATTCAGTTTGAAACCAGAAACCTCTACAATTTTTGATGCAGTATTATCCAGGAATTTCCGGTCGTGCGATACGATGATCACCGCTCCCTCGTAATTTTTCAAATAGGTTTCGATCCATTGAATGGAAGGAAGGTCGAGGTGGTTGGTTGGTTCGTCCAGCATCAGGAGGGAAGGACTTTCCAATAGCAATTTTGCCAGCATGACCCTCATGCGCCATCCTCCTGAAAATTCCTTCAAAGGCCGATGCAGATCTTCCGTACTGAATCCAATTCCTTCCAGGATTTCTTCCGCTTTTGATTGCAGGCTGTATCCACCGATCGTTTCGTATTTTTCCTGCATTTTAGCCAGTTGGTTGACGAGATCCTCGCTATATTCTGTTTCGAGGCGCTTGAGAACTTTTTCGATTTTGATCTCCAGTTCCTGGGCCTCCTTAAATGCCTGCATGGCCACGGCAACGATGCTTTCTTCACTTTGAAATGATAAAAGATCCTGGTTCAGGTACCCAATGGAACAATCGTTGCTTTTGCTAACGGTCCCCCCATCAATGGAATATTCACCATTAATGATTCGCAAAAGCGTGGTTTTACCTGTCCCGTTAAGCCCAATAAGTCCTATCTTATCCTTGGGTTTTATATGTAGCGAAGCTTCGTCGTAAATCGGTCTGTCTCCGATGAAATAAGATAAGTTACTGATGGAAAGCATAAATTTTCTTTAGGCAGGCAAAAATAATAAAGGCATCAATAATTTGATGCCTTTAAGTTTGGAAAAACTAATTAATAGAATTTTATGACCTAATAAAACCCTAAATCAAGTGTTTTGAATTAATGTATTCTATTTTATTTGCCACTAATTTTTCAACTTCCTCTTTGCTCATTTGTGTGTTAAGAGAAATGTTGTTTATAAATTTTTCATAAGAAGTGTCAAGATCTTTCAGATTTTCGTCTGTTAGGTTCGGAAACTGGTTCTTCATCTCCAATTTCAACTCATTTTTCTTGTTCACATTTAATTCACGTACCATAGCTGTTAAGTTTTAAAAGTCTAACATGATTACTACAGTAAGTAACGAAAAAAAACGAATATTGTACATAACTAAATGATTGTGAGTAGTTTATAGATTGATTTTTGGATTTTCAAGTTCCGAGATTAAACGGTTCTTTCAAAACCGGAAATAATCTGAAATTCAAAAATTAATCAAAAGTGGATGTTTTTAATACCTACCCAGATCTTTTAACCACAAGATTTTTTTAAAGTCACCCTGATTTTTAAACCGGAAGGAAAATATATAAAAATTTAAAAATTAACAATTTGTTAACATTATGGTAACATAAACTTAACATTGAAAACAAGGATTACTGATTTACAATTCTTTTTTATATTATTTATACCATGTAAACGCTCTATTTAAATTCGATTGGGAATGAAGCTTTAGTGTTTCCCCACATAAACACCATGTCGGCTACATTGTCATTTAGTTGGAATTCAATAGTAAAAGGCTCATAAGTTTCTTGCAATTCCCCGACCTTTGCGTTTATTTCAAGCACATTCTTTTTAGAATCATAGGAATATGCTCCCCATTGGCCTAATTCAGAATTAAAAATAACTGTCCACTTGTCCTTTTCAGGAATTGTAAAGATCGTGTAGGTCCCGGCTTTTAACTTGTTTCCTGCCACCTTTACGTCGTTAGTAAATGTGATTTCCGTTGCTTCGTTTGCTCCTGTTCGCCAAACTTCTCCAAACGGAGCCAGGTCAACAAATAATTCACGGTCTTTTAAATGTGGTCTGCAGTAGGTGACTTTTACATAGGTAGATTTATTTTTAACGGAATCTTCGTATTTAACCGTTGCCATGTACATTGGACTCAATCGTGGTTTCAATGCTTCCTGGGCATAGGATTTTACTGAAATACCAACAAAAAGTATTATTGTAAATGCAGTTGATAGTAAATATTTCATGGAATAAAATTTAGTGCTTAAATCGCTAATTAAAATTTGTTTGATGACAATTTAAGGATTCTTACGAATATTAGAGGGCGCAATTATTTCATTGTCAAATTATGTTGACTTCTGGTTCTAATCTTATATGAAACTTTTCCTGTACTGATTGTTGAATTTTCCCGGCAAGGTTTACAATTTCTGAGCCGTTTGCATGTCCGTAATTCACCAAGACAAGCGGTTGTTTCTGGTGAACACCAGCATCGTTTAATCGATACCCTTTCCATCCGCATTCCTGGATTAAATAGGCGGCAGGCACTTTGATCATGTTTTTATCATCAGGAAAAGAAGGAATATCGGGAAAACGGGCTTGAAGTTTATAAAATTCTTCAGAAGGGATGACCGGGTTTTTGAAAAAGCTACCTCCATTTCCATTCTCTTCCGGATCCGGGAGTTTGCTTTTTCTGATGGCAATTACAGCATCACTAATCACCTTGGGATGAACCTCTTGAATTTTATTTGTTTCCAGGTATTCTTTCAACGCGCGATATTGAATATTCGCTCTTGGGACTTTAGAGAGTTTAAGGGTTACCGAGGCAATGAATGCCTTATTCTTTAGTTTTGTTTTGAAAATGGAGTTGCGATATCCGAATTGGCATTGATCATTTTTGAATGTTTTTGATTCAAATGATTGAAGATTTACTGCTGTTAATTTATGGAATACATCTTTCAATTCTGTACCATAAGCACCGATATTCTGGATGGGAGCAGCTCCCACGGTTCCCGGGATGAGTGATAAATTTTCGATCCCAAACCACCCATTTTTAATTGTATGAAGAACCATTTGATGCCAATTCTCTCCCGATCCGAAACGGATCAGCACATCTTCAGGGGTTTCATTGATCACTTCAATACCTTTAATGTTGTTTTTGATAATCAGTCCGTCGAAGTCAGATTTGAATAATATGTTGCTGCCGCCACCCAGAATTAGCGCCTTTTCATTTTTGAAAAGGTCAAGATCTTTTAAAATTAACAGGTCGTCCATCGTCCTTAATTCTAAAAAGAATTTGGCTTTGGCATTTATATGAAAAGTATTGAGCGATTTAAGAGGATAGTTTTCTAAAACCTGCATTAAAAAATCAACTAATGTAGTACTCCATTTCTTTGGCGACTGCTTTTGCCAGGTCTTCTCCCCAGATTTTTTCGATCATGAAGAATGACATGTCAATACCGGCGCTGATTCCGCCCGAAGTTACAATTTTATCTTCATCTACAAACCGCTGATCTCTGACGATCTCAATCGTTGGATCAATTTCTTCAAGTAAATGGAAACATGTGTGATGTGTGGTCGCCTTTTTGTTTAACAGCAAGCCCAGTTTTGCCAGGATAAGAGCACCCGTGCAGACACTCAGAAGGTATTTTACCCTGCCATATTGAATATAGATCCATTTTAATATTTCTTCATCGTTAAAAATTTTTCTTGCTCCATTTCCTCCCGGAATGATCAAAATGTCAAGTGCAGGATGGTCTTTGATAGAGTAGTTGGATTTAACAATGAGGTTGCTTCTTGCCTGGACAGGATTTTTCCGTTTGGAGATGGTGAAAACATTGGATTTGGTATCGCTGACGTCATTGACGACACTAAAAGTCTCGAGAGGTCCGCAAAAATCAAGGACTTCCACATCGTCAAATACCAAAATTCCTATGTTCATAGAAAATCAAAATGATCGCTTTAAATTTATTTTAGCAGAGTTTTGATTGGTGACATTTCCAGCTTCGTCTTTCAAAAGGATAAATACAGTTTTTTCTCCATCATCGCCTGACAAGGTGAAATCTTCAACCTTATTTGAAAACTTTTGCCATTTCGAATTTGTAAATGCCGGATCGTGATCTACTCTCATTTCGAAGGCGTCTTCTGCATCAATTGTCAAGGTAACTTTTTTATCTTTATTATTTGTCCATTCTGCTCCATTATCGATTAAAAAAGTTTTGAGCTTAGGAGGATTGGTATCTACAATAATGTTAGAACTTACTATTTCTGATAGATTTTCAGCCTGATCTTTGAACTGGGTGTATATTTCTTTTTCTCCATCGCCTTCCGGCATAACAAGTTCTTTAAAGCCCGCGACGGGTTCCCATTCTACTCCACGGAAGGAATTTTCAAATCCTATTCTCATAAATTTTGCACCTTCAACGCTAATTGCAATGGTAAGTTTTTTGTCATCGCCAGTCAGGTATTTTTCTCCTTTGTTAATGACAATCTTAGGGTTTTGAGGAGGTAAAACATCCACGTTGATAGATGTGCTTACAACTTCGGACTCATTTCCTGCCTCATCTCTGAATTTTGCATAAACCATTGCATTTGATGATTTCGTATTAATTTG
Source organism: uncultured Cytophagales bacterium (assembly GCA_913057175.1). GTDB lineage: Bacteria > Bacteroidota > Bacteroidia > Cytophagales > Cyclobacteriaceae > CAJXNP01. The sequence goes on along the minus strand of CAJXNP010000008.1, from coordinate 11,118 downwards.
CCAGCTATCTTTAATGGCAGAGTAGGTTTCCCATTCTTTGCTACTAAAGTATGGAGTGTTGCTGACTTTCATTTCTGTTGCACCGCTAGCTTTCAGAAAAAGAGTAACCTTTCCATCTTTGGCGGTCATCCATTCTGCATTCTTGTTAATGGCAATTTCACATTCTACAGGTGGAACTCTGTCCAGGATTATTCGACCATGTTGTTCGGCAGTTACATTTCCCGCTTCATCCCTGAAGCGCGCATAGACAGTCTTTGGACCATCCTCATTACTCAGGATCCACTCTTTCTCTTTTACTACAGGTTCCCAGTTTGTAGATTCGGAAATTGGGTTGTTGGCGATTGCCATAGTTGTGGCATCTTCTACGTCAATGGTAAGGGTGACGCTTTTTTGTGGATCATTGGTAAACTTCTCATCATTATTTACAGAAAAGCCATTCACTTTTGGTGGTGAAAAATCCGATCGAATGGATGCCTGGATAACTGGTGTTTCATTGCCCACTTCATCAGCAAATACGGCATAAATGGTATGTTCACCTTCCTCACCTATGAGGGTCCAGCTAGTTGCAGTTTTATAAGGGATCCATTGCTCTCCCGAAAGATCTGGTTCATTACCGATTTTCATTTTGTATGCTTCAGTAGCAGTCAATGATAATGCGACCTTTTTTGAAGGATTTGTCAGCCATTCATCCCCATTGTTAATGGCTATGGAGTAATTTTCAGGAGGGTTTCTATCGAGAATGATTTTAGAGGTAAAAATATTTGAAAAATTACCGGCTTTGTCTTTTATCCGGAAATAGACAGTTTTTAATCCATCCTCACCTTCCAGTTTCCAGTTTGGAATTTCCGTTTCAACCGGAATGAGTTTAACGTCCGTAAAATCGGATGTGTTTGATACCTGCATTCCCATGGCATCATCACCTTCGAAAGCAAGTTGAAGTGTTACCCTTCCATCCGGATCATTACAATATTTTTTTCCATTTTCAATCATCGCTTTAGCAAGTGGTGGGCGAGTATCAAGAATGATTTTATCAGAATATATTTCTGAAATATTTCCAGCTTCATCCCGGAATCGCCCGTAAACAATTTTTTCACCGTCTCCCGGAATGATCCTCCAATCAATTTTTAAAGGATTGAATTTTTCCCACTCGGAGGTCGATGGGAAGTTGGGGTTATTACTTATCTGCATCATCACAGCATCTTCGGCATCAATCTGAATGTTTACCCGTGGATTGATCACGAATTCAATCCCTTCATTTAGGACAAAACCATTGATCACAGGTGGTTTTCTGTCAAGGCTGATAGAAGCGCTGACAATTTCGGAATAATTACCAGCTTCATCGATTAATCTTAAATAGACATATTTCAAACCATCTTCCTGGTTATCAATTTTCCAGTCTTCAACAGTAGCAGTAAAATTTTGCTCTGAGGCATTTTTGAAAGACTCGGAATTGGAGATTGACATGGTAAGATTACTTTCTTTTTCTCTTGGATAAATTTGGAGGCTGACTAACCCATTGGGATCATTTGAGTATTTGCTTCCTTCATTTATCATCAGTTTAGGTGTGGCCGGACCATGGGTGTCATAAATGATGCTGGCTTCCACTCCGTTGTTTGTTTTATTTTGGGCTGCATCCATGAAATAGGCTTTCACAATTTTCTTTCCCTGCAGGGTGTCAAATTTCCAGTCGATTGTCATGAACCCATCTTTCTCCGGTTCAAAATCGTAATTATTTCCACCATTTCGATCTACAATTCTTACGATGTTTGCACCGTCGGCCTTTACTTTCAACTTCACATTGGGATTTTTGATGTATTTTTCGCCTGTATTGATCAATATTTCTTCATTTGCAGGAGGCTTGGTATCGAGTGTGATGATTTTGCTCTGAACGTCTGAGATATTTCCGGCTGCATCTTTAAACCGGGCATAAACCGTCTTTTCTCCATCGCCAGATCTTAGTTCGATGGTCCAGGGCTTATTTTGGGAAATGGTTTCCCAGACATCGTTGAAGTTATTTGTATTGCTGATTTGCCAGAAAGCAGCATCTTCTCCTTTGCATTGCAGCTGCACTCTCCCTGTATTATCGTTGGTAAACTTTTCACCTTTATTTATGAAAAGTTCGGCTTCCTGTGGAGGAGTGGTATCAAGGATTATTCTACCTTTTTCAATAGGAGAGATATTTCCTGCTTTGTCTTTTAGTCTGACAAAAACGATTTTTTCGCCATCACCATGGGTCAATTGAAGGTTGATGGAATTTTCAGAATAGGGCTGCCATTCCGCGTCTGACAGGTTTTCACTCACACCGATCTGCATGGCATCCATGAGGTTTGCTGCATTTTTCAGCGACTTGATTTTTACCACCACATCCCTTGAATTGCTGTATTTTGCTCCATCATTAATGAGGATACCAATCAGAGGGGGCTTTGCAAAAGAAAAATTTTCTACAAAAAAAATTACAATTGCAAGTACAAAAAATTTTTTAAGGTAAATGTACTTCATATCAAATAATTAGGCTTTCCCGCGAGTAATTCAACTATTTAAATATCGCATAATTCTAAAAAAAGTACAAAAAAAGGTTGATGGATTACGGAAAATTAATTCAAACTCAAGGTGTTATACAGGTATTATTTCGAACAATATTTTCTAAGAAGTTGCTGGGAATATTCGGATCCCAGGATAAAAGCCTCTTTCCAGTCCAGGCAGGCGCCCTCCTTATTTTTGAGCTCAAATTTGGCCAATCCGCGATTGGTGAAAACCGCGTGCATTTCAGGATTTAGTTTGATGGAATAGTCAAAATCTTCGATGGCGCTTTCATATTCTTTGTTTTCGAAAAGAAGATTCCCTCTCATGAAAAACACCTCCGGGTCCTCCGGGTTATTAATAATGGCAAGGTCATAGTCTTTCAATGCCTGTTCATTTAACCCTAATTCAAAGAGCGTATTTGCCCTGCTCAGATACAACTGTTCAAATTCGGGGTCAATATTTTCGACAATGTCGTATGCCTGCAATGACTCTTCGTATTCTTCCTCAAAGTATTTAATCAGTCCAAGGTTGAACCAGGCTGTGGCATTTAACGTATCCGATTCAATAACTTGCTGAAAAACAGTTGTAGCTTCGTCAAATTTTTCAAGATGAATATAGGCAGATCCTAGAGCAATTCGATACTCTGACTTGGGTTGAATGGAGTAGGCCTTCTGAAAATCTGAAATAGCTTTTTCGCCCTCATCGACATACAAATAGGAAATGCCCCTTCCGTAATATGCTTCATCATTATTGGATTGGATATCGATGAGGTAGCTGTAAATGGCAATGGCTTCATTTAGCTCGAAATTGTTAAGGTGGATTTCCCCGATCTGAGAAATAACTTCAGTATTGGTAGAATCAAGGTCGAGAACACTGTATAGTTCTTCTAAAGATTCTTCGACCTGTCCATCTTCCAAAAGGATTTGTGATTTGATCTGAAATGCTTCCACTAATGTATGATCGAGATCGATGGCAAAATTTAAATCTTTCAGTGCATCTTCATTCAAACCCTGGTAGTATTTTACCTTTCCTCGCAAAAGATAATAATCACCAATTAGCGGATCAATGTTGATTGCTTTACTGGAATAATACCTTGCACTGTCAAAGCCACCTTCAAGAAAGTATAGCAATCCAATGTTATAAAATGCAAGGTCAAATTGCGGTTCAATGGATAGCGATTGATTGTAATCGGATAATGCTTTTCCAAAGTTTTCCAGCTCAAGATGAACATCACCTCGAGAAATGTAATAAAACGGGGATTCTTTATTAATGGCAATGGCCGAGTCATAATATGAAAGCGCCACGTCATCATTTCCAAGTGCAAAATTAGCAAAGCCAAGATTGAAATAGGCCATGTCATTTTTGGGATTTAGGCTTAGGCATTTTTGGAAGTCTGTGATCGCTGGCTCATATTTCTCCAGTTCAGAATACGTAATGCCTCGTTCGAGGTAAGAATTCGCATTTTTAGGATTTTTGGAAATGGCTTGGTTATAAGCATCCAATGCTTTTTCAAACTCGTTGCTCTGATAGTATTCTTCTGCTTCTTTTAAATAAGATTTCTCGGATTTATCCTGCCCGATAGTAAAAAGTGGAAGGCAAATAAGAAAGCAGAGTAAAAATGATCTCATTGTCATCAATTAAATTTATTGAATAAATATATTCTCAAAAACTTAAATGACAACGTTTTATCAGAATCTTTCTTTTGTGATGAAAATTTCTACCCGCCGGTTTTTAGCCATTTCTTCCGGTGTGCCATTGGCATAAAGGAGTTCCCTTTCCCCAACACCGGTTGAGGCGATTCGACCCACACTAATCCCTCTACTGTGAAAATAAGTTTCAACTTCAGAGGCACGCCGCTTACTTAATTCCAGGTTGTAGGATTCCGTTCCTTCGAGGTCAGTATGGCCAATTAGCTCGATAAAATACTCTGGATTTGCCCGGAGTTTTTCGATTAAAAAATCAAGTAATTCCTTTGATTCCGGCTTCAATTGATACGAATCTAATGCGAAATAAATGGTTCTTGAAACCGGCATTCCCATTAGGTCTTGCAATTCACTTTCTGTCAGTTTATACTTGGAAGGATTGATTTCAGCACGCATGTCCTCTTGGGTAAGTTCTTCCATTTTGCAATAGTAAATGTCTGAAGTTGCGCTGTTTCGATTGCTGGCAAAGTATACTTCATTTTCACCTGTCATGCAGAAGTAGGCGTCAAAGCCCTCTGAGTTAATAACCTCTCCAAGATTAACGGGCTGCGACCATAGTACCCAGGAGTTATCGTAAAGCCTTCTTGACATGAACAAATCACTGCCACCAAAGCCATCGTGGCCATTGCTGGCAAAAATGAGTGTTTTCCCATCGTCCATTAAAAACGGTGAGATCTCAAAACCCTCAGTATTAATGGTCGGTCCTAAGTTGATAGGCGACCCCCATTCTCCGAGTTCGTCCTTCACACAAACGTAAAGGTCTTCCTCACCCTGAGATCCGGAAGCCTCCATAGAAACGAGGATAACGTCTTCTTTCTCAGTCATGTAAAACCCTACGAAAGAATTTTTTGAATCTAATCCTTTTAATTTGATCGTAACAGGTTCCAGGTAGCCGTTCAATTTCCATGTTGTTTTGGCTATGCCATTGATTTTGTTATTTGATTCGGAATAGGAATCGAGTAAATAAAGTGTATTTCCTGTGCTATCCATTCCGATCACAGCATTGTTTCTTTGATTATTCAGATTTGGAATAATGTTATCAGCGAGACCCCAGTTTTCATTTTCACCTTTTTTACTCAGCCATATATCCTGGCCTCCTGCTTTCCCTCCTTTGTTACCGCTATGCATAGTTCGGACAAAAAACAGGCTGTTCCCATCTTTTGTCACAAGAGGCATGCTTTCCTCTGCATTGCTATTGACATTGTCCGGGAGCCTCTCAGGCTTTGTAAAGGAATAAATTTGGGCCTTTACGGGTATAAAAAAGGTAAGTATTAAAAGAGATATCAAAAAAGATTTCATTCTCTGTATTTCAATTGTGACTGTCAAATATGATAAAAAAAAACTTTACCATGTATAAGGGGTACTCAAAAGATCATTAAAAAGTAAGAATCCCAGAGCGATTTCATGAGCACCATTGTTTAGGTCGTTTTTGCCTGAAACTTTCATATCGTATGAATATCCTATGTGAAATTTTTTCTGTATGTATAATCCGCCCATCAGAACCATATAGTTTGTTGTTCTGTAGGAAGCACCTACATAACCTCTTTGATTAACGTTTAGTTTAAGGCTAACGTCCAGACTGTTAATTTCATTATCATAATAATAATAAAAGAGCGATGATTGAAGCTTCAAATACTCACCGAGGGGAAATTGAGCTCCTGTCTGGAGATAATGCACCATTTGGGAATAATCATTACTTAAGCCGGTATCCTCAATATTTATGTTTAGTAGGTTTCCAGCAGAATATCCTAAATAAAAGGATTTGGTGTAAAAGAGTATCCCTGGTCGCACCTGCAGATATGATGCTCTTCCACCCTGCGCGAGTAAGCTTTGGAAATATGCCTCATCGGGATTTCGAAGATTGATATTGTCGAGATCAATTTTTTGACTGTTAAAACCAACATTAACGCCAATGGCAAGGCTAGATCGGTCACTGAGGATTAAATGGAGGCTGTAATTCAGATTCCCGATAAATTGGCTAAAGGGAGCATAGGAGTCATAAATAATATTTCCCCCGTAGCCATGTCTGATCTTTTCTTTGGCCTTTGGAGCTGCATTGAGAATACTATCATATAATTGTGGATTGCTTATTCTCAGTGAATATTCCTTAATGGAAAGTGAAGCAAGATTTTTACTTCTTCCATAGATGCCAATGTAATTGGTTGTTGGAGAATCATCAAACCCTGGCCATTGATTCCTTCGTATGAGCCGAACATCCAAAAAATCATCTATACCTGTGAATGCAGGGTTAAATGCCTGTGGTGCTTCATGGAACTGGCTGAAATAGTATGGTTGTTGGGCGTATAAATTTACATAGCCCGTTAATAGTACAATCGTAGTTAAGATAAATTTCAATTTCATAATAACCTTTTAAAGATAATTATTTTAGTTATTCAAACTACCTTAAAATTGTAATCGACCCTTTATAGGTTGCGTCAAATTTGTTAAGGTTGATAAAGTAATAATATATTCCGGGAGGAAGCTCTTGCCCATCGGAAGAATATCCATCCCATTCATTTGTGTATCCTCTGGATTCAAATACCTTGGCGCCGTTTCGTGCATACACCTGTACGATCACATCCGGGTATAGCTCAATGTTAATAATATTCCAGGTGTCGTTATCAGCATCATCATTTGGCGTAAAACCATTGGGAATATCCAGTTCGACGAATCTGTCCTGGAAGTTAATTACCCTGTTTGCAATATTACTTAATTGTTCCGCATCCCTAACCTGGAAAGAAATAGATCGCGGCATGGAGGCATTAGGTTGGCCTCCTTTAAAATAATAAACAACGGAGCGTAAGACCTCCTCATAGGTATCGGAAGAATCAATTCCGCTTAGTTGTAATGTACCTGTCGTCGTGTTAAAAGCAACTTCTACATTTCCAATTCCGATGGCAGTTAAAGAGTCAACTCCAGGCATATAATTTTCGCTGATCGTTACAGTAGCCCTTTCTATCCTTCCATTGTCAACTTCAATCACTTGAATAGTGTTGGTAACGATGATACTATCTCTGCCGAACTCATAGTAAAGATTATCTCCTTCCAGATTAACCAACTGCGGAGCATCAGGCTCCGGGGTTATGGTAATGGTAATGATAGCATCATTGTCTGCATAAGCAGTGCCATCAAAGGCATTCCAATTAAAGGAATCAAATCCATTGAAATTTTCATTTGGGATGTATTGTAAATTTTCAATGTCTTCCGAATTTATCATATCATCAATAGAAACAGCCTCTCCATTTAATTCCAATCTTCCATTCTCCGGTAATGTTGTTATAATAATATGCGCAATTACATCACCGTCATCATCAATGAAGTTTGTATTGAATAAGTCTGATGTATAAGCAATTGGCTCATCTTCTTCAGTTGTCTGTTGAATATTTCGTAATCGCGGAATTGCATTAAATGGCGCCACAGTGATGGTAAATGACTGTTCAACTTCATCTCCTCTTGAATCAGTTGCCCTCAGTAGGATTTCATATTCTCCCTCACTACCATCTGGAGGTGTTCCTTCCAAACGCGCGGTACGATTTCCGTTATCAGTAAAGAGTAACCATGTTGGAATATCAATTGCTTCAATTATAATGATATCACCGCCATCTGCATCATCGACCTCTATATCATATTCGTAAAATACTTTTTCAAACGCATCTTCAACCGGAGTACTCACAAATTCAGGAAGGTTGTTTTCACTTAATACTTCGATCGTAAATGGCTGACCAGAGGATGCACCATTCTGGTCTTCTACATCGATTTGCACGGTGTGACTACCTAAATCATCAGAGCTCGGAGTACCTGACAAGACAGCTGTTCCATCATTGTTGTCCACAAGTGTCAACCAATCTGGGATTGATGCATCAACAAAAGAAAGTATATCGCCTTCGTCTGGATCAGTGGCAGTAATGTTGTAAACATATTCTGTTTCGCTAATAGCATTGACCACTGGTGTGCTGATAATCGATGGAGGATCATTAATTGGTGAAACATTCACCACAACATTTTGGCTATAAGTATTTTCATTTGAACCTCCTGAAGGGCCATTGTCCATTAAGGTAATTGTCAATGTAGCTGTTCCATTTGAATCAGGCTTGGCAGTAAAGGTCAATGTTCCGATAGAAGATGGGCTTATGTAATCGATAATCGGATTGTCAACCACGTCGGTATTGTCTGAAACCACTGTAAAGGATAATGTCTGATTCTCACCCGGGCCTGCGGTAATACCAGTTATATTAAGGATTTGTTCACCGGCATCCTCGTTGATAGTAAGTGGAGATGCTATAGGGTTGAAAGATGGAGCATCATTTTGGTCATCAATGCTAACTGTGAAAGTTTTGGTCAAGGTTTTTCCTCCGGTGTCAACAATAAAAATTTGAATGGTTGTTTGACCAGCAGCATCAGGATTGGGTGTAAAGACCAGGGTTCCCTGAGTTTGCGGAGCATTATATACCACAACCGGATTGGGAATATTTGTCGGATTAAAGGATGTTGCTATGATATTACTGATCTGCTGACTTTCAAATGGACCTGCACTCAAACCTGTTAAGGTGATTTGCTGTTCACCAGCGCCTTCGGGAAGGGAAATATCATCGATGTCATCCATCGTTGGATTATCGTCAACATTAATAATGGTCAATGTAAATTGTTCAGAGAATGTGTTGTTCTCCGATTGACCATCATTTGCCGTGATGGTGAATGTTCTGGCACCAAATCGATCAGGAACGGAATTGATGAGCACATTTCCCGTTGAATTATCAAAGCTGATATCAGCAAAATTGACAGACGTTGGACTAATGGAATAGTTGACTTCCTGATCCTGTTCATCATCAGGTACCACACCAGGGGTAACCGTAACAGTTAGTGTTTCAGTAAAGTCCTCCAATTCATTGACATTGCCACTTAGGGTAAATACCGGCGGGTTATTGACAGCCCCAACCGTAACAGTAAGAAGCCTGGTAAAGGTATTGTTTGCACTTTGCCCATCATTGGCAATGACCTGGAATGTTTGTGACCCGGATTGATTTGCCACACTGTTGAGGGTAATTCTTCCGGTGTTGCTGTTTATAGATATATTTACAAAGCTGACATTGGTTGGACTAAGGGAATAAATTACATCCTGACCGGACTCATCACTTGGAACTGCTGCCTCATTAACATCTACCATAATGTTGCCATTGAAATTTTCATTGGCGGTTATAGAATTTTGAGATAGGTTAAATGCAGGAGCATCGTTTACAGGGGTGATGGTAAATCGAAATGCTTCGTTTACAAATGCTCCATCTGTGTCTGTACATCGAATAACAAAATTGGAAAATCCATTGGCATTTGACGCCGGATTGATCGTCAAAACCATGTTATTGATACTGACATTGTCAAAAATTGATCCATTACTATTTGTTTGTATGGTAAAAGTCAGCTCACTATCAGCATCTTCCGGATCGTCAAAAATATCATCCAGATCGATGGTGAAGTTAGGGGCATCTTCATCAACGACAATGTCGTCAATTCCCACGCTAGTTGGTAAGCCGTTAACAAATATGGTAGCCTGCGCTAATCCCCCACCTAAACCTGAGTCATTATTGTTGGTGGAAGCCTGGACGACAAAGGAGCCATCTAGCGGTGAATTTGGTGTAAATTTCAACCCTGCAGTTCCCTGGCCAACGGTGATAAAACCTCCATTGCTGATGGCTGTTGTTCCATTATTCAAAAACAAGGTTCCATTGGTGATCGATGTAATTTTAAAATGTGTGACTTCTGCGCCGTCATTTGTGTTTCTTGTAATGACCAACCCATCCATGTTTTGAGAACCTTCATTAGCAGATGCATTGGTCACACCTGGCGTGTCAGCTATTGGATTAACTGTAACAGTAAAAGATTTCGTTATTTCATCAACTCCATCGCTTACCCTTACAGTTATGACCGCCGTCCCATGAGCATTGGTTATTGGTGTATAGTTCAAGGTTCCGCTATTTCCCGGAGAGGTATAGTTTAATGTGATATTATTGATCAAAGCTTCATTGCCGGAGCTGGCAGTTACAGTAATGGTTTGGTTTTCACCTCCGCCGGCTGTAATGTCTGATAATGCAATAGTTTGTTGACCAGCATCTTCATTTATTGGTGATGGGTTAGGAATGTTAGCAAGAGTTGGGGGATCATTTATTGAAATTACTTCAATTACAAAATTTCTCTGTATTGAAGTTGCACTTGGGGTACCATTGTCTACTAATGTCACAAAGAAATTTGCAGTACCATTCGAATTTTCTGTAAGAGTGTAAGTAAGATCACCGGTACTTTCATCTATCGAGGGAGCTATATCAAATGAAATATTCCCTGAAGCAGTTCCAGCAGTCACATTAAAAGTTAATGATTGCGATACTTCTGGATCGCCATCATTCATATTTTGAGCAAAATTAGAGATTGTAACATTCCCAGCGCCTTCGTTCACAGGATCTAAAGGTGTATCAAGTATAAAAGAAGGAGTCCCGTTGACAGAACTGACATTGATGGTAAAAGTCTGTGCGGGTGAAGAAGATGCTGGCGGAGTTCCGTCATCGGTAAGGACGACATTGAAATCGGCAGAACCGTTGGTATTGTTTGCCAGGGTAAATGTCAGGTTACCATTAGCGGGGTTGATAGCCGGAGCAGTGGAAAAGGCGATGTTTCCTGTAGGGGTACCGGTAGCAGTGATGTCGAAAGTAAGTCCCTGTGTTTCACCGGGGTCACCATCGTTGATAGCGGTGGCAAATCCGGTAACAGTGACAGCGCCATCCCCTTCGGTAGCAGCAACTGAAGCAGAGCTGAGAGTGAAGGATGGTGTCCCGTTGACAGAACTGACATTGATGGTAAAAGTCTGTGCGGGTGAAGAAGATGCTGGCGGAGTTCCGTCATCGGT
>CAJXNP010000007.1:310000-311055 GCA_913057175.1 uncultured Cytophagales bacterium | reverse complement strand
CCATTCGTGCAGGTCGGAACTTACCCGACAAGGAATTTCGCTACCTTAGGACCGTTATAGTTACGGCCGCCGTTTACTGGGGCTTCAGTTCAATGCTTCGGGTTACCCCTAACATCCCCCCTTAACCTTCCAGCACCGGGCAGGTGTCAGGCCTTATACTTCATCTTTCGATTTCGCAAAGCCATGTGTTTTTGCTAAACAGTCGCCTGGGCCTTTTCACTGCGGCCTCTCACCCGAAGGTGAGGAGGCGCCCCTTCTCCCGAAGTTACAGGGCCATTTTGCCTAGTTCCTTAGCCATGAATCACTCGAGCACCTTAGGATTCTCTCCTTGACTACCTGTGTCGGTTTACGGTACGGGTACCTGTATGATAAGTTTAGAGGATTTTCTTGGAAGCCTGTTTAGGCACACTATCCACGCTGCCGAAGCATTGTGGTACTATCACCTTCAGCTAGTCTGGCGGATTTGCCTACCAAACCATTACCTACCGGCTTTAACGTACTATTCCGTCAGTACGCGGTGCTTTCACTTCTCCGTCTCCCCATCACTCATACAGGTAGTACTGGAATATTAACCAGTTGTCCATCGACTTCCCCCTTCGGGTACGCCTTAGGTCCCGACTAACCCTGATCCGATTAGCGTTGATCAGGAATCCTTAGTCTATCGGTGTGCGGGTTTCTCGCCCGCATTCTCGTTACTTATGCCTACATTTGCTTTTCCAATTGCTCCAGCATACCTCACGGTACACCTTCTGCGCTGTTGGAATGCTCCCCTACCGCTATTACTAACCCGAAGCTTCGGTATTACACTTGATGCCCGATTATTATCGACGCCCTGTCGCTCGACAAGTGAGCTGTTACGCACTCTTTAAATGAATGGCTGCTTCCAAGCCAACATCCTTGCTGTCTCGGCAACTGGACCACCTTAGTTCAACTTAGTGTAAATTTTGGGACCTTAGCTGTCGGTCCGGGTTCTTTCCCTCTCGGATAAGGACCTTAGCACCCTTACCCTCACTGCACGGTATATCTGTTAGCATTCGGAGTTCGTCAGGATTTGG
>CAJXNP010000007.1:0-305000 GCA_913057175.1 uncultured Cytophagales bacterium | reverse complement strand
AATGAATAAGGATATATATCTTATTAATTAAAACAATGACCGTAAAAATAATAAAAGTATATTCGATGAAGATACCTTTGCTTTTATGAGCTATTTTAACTCCCAGAGAAGATGAAAGCAATATTCCTAAAAGCATGGGTAAAATGACCTTAAAATTAATCAAACCCTGAAACCCTTCCATCTTTTTATCTTCCAAAAGGTTTATGGTTGTCATCAGGCTTGTCATAATTAATATCATGCTTAGCGAGAGCGATTTGGCTTTCTTGATGTCAATTTTTTGCCAATGTTGCATAAGCGGGATAAGTGTTACTGCTCCCCCCAATCCTCCCAGTGCCGATACGGCCCCGGAAATCATTCCTGACAGAGAATATTTATAATTAATAGGCTTAGCTACTTTTATTTCATTCTTTTGATTCCATTTGACAAAATATATGATCAAAATAAGCCCCATTAAAAGAATGATGAATACATTAAATGCCTGGTAGGAGTATTTATCCGTGTTTACATAAAATAATAAAAAGAGAGATGATGTGACAGCCGCAGGTATGGATATCAGAAGCGTTTCTCTTAAATAAAAGGTTTTCAGCCTTAAATGAGTTAAAACTGAAAACAATGAAGAAATAAAAATGCCAAAAATAGAATTGGCAACTATGACAGCCGCCAATATCTGATAATCAATATTTTTATTTTGGAAGGCTATTGGTAGAACAATTATATAAATAATTCCACCTCCAACTCCTGTAAAACCTGCTATAAATCCACCGAGAATTCCGGCGAGAAACAGGTATACAATTTCTGACATATATTATTGATCCGCCCTTGTCAACAGACCATCGTATTCCTCCCTTTCGTTTAGCACACGAATTGCTTCCTGAAGCTGTGGATCTACATCAAAGCTGGCTTCTATTCTGCCTTTGTTCAGATAATATCTTGCCACGATCTCTTCTTCCAGAACACTTTTTATCTCAGGCGCAAATTGCCTTAAATCTTTTTCTTTATTATGCTGAACATCCTGACGCAGCTCTTCAATTTTGTCCTTGATATTGTCAAAATATTTTTCACGTTTCGATACCTCTATCAGATTATCTATTGTTTTTTCAACCCTCGTCTCGTAGTCGTATTCTTTGTCGGATAACCAAGTAACAAATTCGTCAAATTCACTGTCAGAAAGTATGAAATCAGCAGCACTGGAAATCTTTGGATGTTTGTAGTAGTAGATGGTCGCATAATCAAAGATCAAACCTTTAGAAACCAAACTTAAAGAAATGGGAGCATAAGTGCTTCTGTCAACTTCAACATCCGGATCTACACCACCTCCATCATAAACGATTCTTCCATTGTTGGTTTCAAATTCTACTTTGAGAGAATCCGCAATTTTATACACACTTCCATCCTCATTTCTCTCACTGTAATTAATGGCCTGAATACATCTTCCGCTAGGGATATAATATTTAGCAGTGGTAACTTTTAATTGTGAGTTATATGTAAGTGGTCTGGTAGCCTGAACCAATCCTTTTCCAAATGTCTTCTCACCTACCAAAATACCCCGGTCGTAATCCTGAACAACTCCAGAAACAATTTCAGCCGCAGATGCACTCCTGCTAGATGTCAATACAGCTAATGGTATTTCGGCATCTGTAGGTGTGTTGAGGGTCTTGTAGGACTTATTCCAATCGGTGATTTTACCTTTTGTGCTCACTACTTCCTGACCTTTGCCAACAAACACATTGGAAACATTCACTGCTTCAACCAATAAGCCTCCCGGATTATCTCTCAGGTCCAATACGATTTTCTTTGCTCCTGTTTTTTTCAGTTCCTCAACAGCATTGGATACTTCTTTGCCAGCACCCTGGGTAAAATCTGATAACTGGATGTATCCAACATCGTCCGTTACCATTCCATAGAAAGGTACGTTATCAATTTTGATTTTCTCCCTTATTAAATGAAAAGTCAGAGGTTTAGATTCACCATACCTTTTTACTGTAATGTCCAGGGATTTCTTTGCTTGCCCTTTTAATAACTGACTAATTTCAGAAGTATTTTTGTCAGTTACTTCAATACTATCCACCATGAGGATCTCATCACCAACCTTCAGTCCTGCTTTATGTGCAGGAAAACCTTCGTACGGCATGATGACGACATTCTTCCCATTATTCTTTCCAATCAAAGCGCCAATTCCACCATACTGACCTGTGGTCATGGTCCGGTAATCCTCAATATCATCTTCAGGAATATAATTGGTATAAGGGTCAAGTGATGCAAGCATGGCATCAATTCCCGTTTTCATGAGCTGAGTGGGATTCACCTCATCTACATAATAAGCATTTACCTCTTTAAATAATGTTGAAAAAATATCGAGATTTTTTGAGATCTCGAAATATCTTTCATTTGGGGTATCAAATGATACCAACGACAACATAAAAACCAGTACGACACTTACCCCAATGGTCTTGAAATTGATGTTTTTCATTATTAACAGTATTTAATTTTCCTCAATATTGTTCAAACGACGCAGAACTTCAATTAGTTTAGGTTCTATTTCCTGATAAGGCATAACGAACTTACTAATATAAACAATTGCCAAACAATAGTAAATATTGTTCTGACCAATGGTCAATTGATGTTTATTTAAACGGTAGGCTTCCCTCAATCTGCGTTTGATTAAATTCCTAGTGCTCGCGTTTTTAAAATTCTTTTTTGAAACGGAGAATAGCACCTGGTTATTTTCCAGATTGGAAGTAGGATAGTAAAAAATTTTATACGGATATAAAAAAAAAGAGGAACCGTTCTCAAACAATTCCTGTATTAATTTTTTCTTTCGAAGAATCTCAAATTTTCTGAGCGTGAATCTTTGTTTCTCAACTCCATGTTGCATGACAACCGGAAATTAGTTGAGATGTTATCTCTTAACTCTTTTTTCGTCAGAAACAGTCAGTTTTTTTCTTCCTTTTGCCCTTCTTCTTGCCAATACAGCTTTTCCGTTTACAGAAGACATTCTCTCTCTGAATCCGTGCTTATTCTTTCTTTTTCTAACTGATGGTTGAAAAGTTCTTTTCATTTTCTATCCGATTTTTCAATGGCCTGCAAAGATACGGGGCTTTTTTTGAAATTCAAATCTAATCGCTAAAGAATTTAATTAATATGCAATTCCTTTTTCAAAAACATACCTGTATGGCTGATGGGGTTATTGGCTACTTCTTCGGGCGTTCCCGTACAAACAATTTCACCTCCCTTTTCTCCTCCTTCAGGACCTAGATCTATGATATGATCCGAGACTTTTATCACATCCAGATTGTGTTCAATAACCAGAACCGTATTTCCCTTATCGACCAACTTCTTCAGGACATCCAGGAGGTGCTGAATGTCCTGGAAGTGCAAACCTGTCGTGGGTTCATCCAAAATATAGAAAGTCTTGCCTGTATCTTTTTTAGAAAGTTCGGTAGAAAGTTTTACCCGCTGAGCCTCCCCACCTGAAAGTGTCGTGGCATGCTGACCCAAACTGATATAGCCCAATCCCACATCATTTAAGACTTTTAATCTCCGGAATATCTTTGGTTGATTTTCAAAGAACTCTACAGCATGCTCGACGGTCATTTCAAGTACATCAGAAATGGATTTCCCTTTAAAACGAACCTCCAACGTTTCACGATTGTATCTCTTTCCCTTGCAGGTTTCACAAGGTACATGAACGTCGGGTAGGAAATCCATTTCGATGACCTTCATCCCTGCCCCTTCACAAGTTTCACATCTGCCGCCTTTAACGTTAAAGGAAAACCTTCCCGGCTTGTAACCCCTGATTTTGGCTTCAGGAAGCTTGGCAAATAAATTTCTTATGTCGGAAAACAACCCTGTGTACGTTGCCGGATTGGAACGCGGCGTCCTCCCAATTGGTGATTGATCAACTTCTATAACCTTATCTACCAGGTCCATTCCGTCAATTGAGCTGAAGGACAGCGGATCCTTTTTTGAGCTATAAAAATGCTGTCGCAAGATGGGGTAAAAGGTGTCGTGGATCAGCGTTGATTTACCACTTCCCGAAACACCCGTGACACAAATCATTTTTCCAAGCGGGAATTCCGCATTAATATTTTTGAGGTTATTTCCAGTCGCTCCCTTCAATAGGATCGATTTGCCCTTTCCATCCTTCCTTTCTTTCGGAATTGGTATTTGCAGCTTTCCCAGCAAATAATCCGATGTCAGGCTATGGTTATTGATAAATTCTTTTGGATTACCGGACGCCACAATTTTCCCACCATGAAGGCCAGGTCCAGGACCAATATCTATTATATGATCAGATTCCAGCATCATATCTTTGTCGTGTTCCACAACAATTACACTATTTCCTAAATCCCTTAGATCCTTCAATGCCTGGATCAACTTCATATTATCTCGCTGATGAAGCCCAATGCTGGGTTCATCCAGAATGTAAAGCACACCAACTAGCTGGGTGCCGATTTGAGTCGCCAACCGTATCCGCTGTGCCTCACCACCCGACAAGGTCTTAAGTGGTCGGTTGAGGTGTAAATAGGTCAACCCTACATCAATTAAGAATCCTATTCGTTTTCGAATTTCCTTGAGAATCTCAGCAGCAATAACATTTTGTTTTTCATTCAAGCGGTCTTCCAGCCCAACAAACCATGTGGAAAGCTCTTCAATGTTCATTTCCGCCAGTTCAGAAATATTCTTGTCAGCTATTTTGAAATGCAAAGATTCTTTTTTCAACCTTGCTCCATTGCACTCCGGGCACACTTTGGTAACAGTATATTCATTGACCCATTCCTGGATCCTGTCTGAACCACCTTCTTTTTGCTTTCTCAGAAAGCTGATAATGCCTTCAAATTTGGTGTTCCATTCCGTTCCCGGGTACTTTACTGATGGCACGGAAACCATTTGCTCATCCCCATACAAAATGTTATTCAGAATATCTTCAGGAAGTTCTCTAATGGGAGTGGAGATATTCACATTTTTGATTTTAAGCAAAGCCTGAATTTTCTTAAAGATCCATATGTCACGGAATTCTCCAAGCGGTGCAATTCCTCCCCGGCTAATGCTTAAATTATCATCCGGAATAATCGATTCCTTTGTTATATCCTCAATCTGTCCCAGGCCATTACAAGTCGGACATGCACCATAGGGAGAATTAAAGGAGAAAGAATTGGGGGCGGGTTCATCATAAGACAAGCCCGTTTCCGCATCCATCAGCTGTTTGGAAAAATGATGGATCTTTTGATTATCATCCAATATAAAAACCAATCCTTTTCCTTCGCTCAGAGCTTTCTCTATTGATTGACCAATTCTGAATTTATCTTTTTCATCCACTTTCACACGGTCTATGACCAATTCGATGTCATGGGTTTTGTAGCGGTCGACCTGCATTTTTGGAACTATTTCCTCGATGGCTCCATTCACCCTGACTTTTGTGTAGCCGGATTTCCTGATCTGCTGGAACAATTCCCGGTAATGCCCCTTTCTACCCCGGACAATAGGAGCGAGAATAATTATCTTCTGTCCGTTAAAATTGTTGATGATGTGTTCGATGATTTGCTCTTCCGTTTGTTTGACCATTTGATTTCCTGAAAGATAGGAATAGGCTATTCCTGCTCTTGCATATAAAAGCCTCAGGAAATCATAGATCTCTGTAACTGTTCCAACCGTAGAACGTGGATTTCGGCTAATGGTCTTTTGTTCGATGGAAATGACTGGGCTAAGTCCTTCGATTTTATCGACATCCGGTCGTTCCATTTCACCAATGAATGATCTGGCATAGGCTGAAAAGCTTTCCATGTATCGTCGCTGACCTTCCGCATAAATCGTATCAAATGCAAGTGAGGACTTTCCACTTCCACTGATTCCGGTTATGACAACAAGCTTATTTCGCGGTATGTTGACATCAATGTTTTTAAGGTTGTGCTCCCGGGCACCATACACTTCGATATTTTCAAAACCGTAAAAATCTATCGGTACCTCTTCTTTCATTGATATCTATTTTTTGGGAATTAATATGATATAACTGTTACCCTTTCAAACTGTTAATGCACTTTTCCTGATCCAGAGAATATAATATTTTAATGGCATTACTTGACACATCAAATATATCTAATGTAATTCTAGTAAATTAATCCTCAATGAGGGTTAATCCACCAATTCTTTTGAAATCCTTATTATTTAGTGTTGAAAGTTCCAGATTATTTGAAACTGCGGTCGCGCCAATTAAAATATCTTTTAGTCCAATTATTTTATTCTGTTTTGTCAGAGTTCTAATTATATCTGCTGCAATTTCTACGTCTTTTTCATTTAATGGAACGATTTCTATCTTTCCAAAAACATTATTCCAGAAGTCTTTTTGACTTTCATTAATACCGGTGAGGATTTCAAGTTTAGTAATTACTGAAATAGAAAATTGATATTTTTCTGATAGCTGGACGAATTTGGTTTTTGATTTATTCTTTTTTCTGTAATAATCAATGAGTATTGATGTGTCTAAGCAAATAAGCTTTTTGTCCATTTATTAAATGCGTTATCGAAGTTATTAAAATTTTCCTCCTCTTCTTCGGTCATCACGGGACCAGCTAACAGTAATTCTTTTAGATCCTCATGCTCTGGAATTGATTTTTTTTTTATTTCTTTCTCAAGTTCCTTTTTAATCCTCAATTTTTGTTCTGAAGGAAGTTGTCTGATCAATCCAATCAGCTGGTTTATCCTTATATCTAATTTTAATTCCATTTTGAGACTTTAGTAAATAATTGAGTTATAAAAATACAACTTTTGAATGCCTCATACATCAGGCACAAGTATCGTGTACGTTTTATTGCGTTTTACGGTTAGTTCATTTTTTCTCAACCAAGGATTATGTCTTTTCAAAATCTTGTAGTTGATCCCCTGATCAAAGGCAAACTGACGCAAATTACTGATACTTTCGGTGACCTTTACTTCTTTTAATTTTTCCCTGCTATAAAGTTGATCTTCTGACAATTTAAAACCATAAGCCGTTGGGTTTTCAAAGATCATTTTAACAGCAATTGCCCTGAAGACATACCGTGAAGTCTCTTCGTTCAATAGAAGATCGTAGTAACTATCAACCTCCTGCTCTTCCAGTCTTCTTTGCAGACCCCTCATGCCAATGTTATAGGATGCAGTGGCATTCGTCCAGGTACCAAACTTTTCATATGCTTTTCGCAAATAGCCACATGCTGCGTGTGTAGCCCGAATGGGATCATAGCGTTCATCAACTTCGTTGTCTACTTCCAGATCAAAATCCTTTGCCGTTCCCTTCAGCAATTGCCAAAAGCCAACCGCATCACGTGGAGAAACTACATTCGTTAAATCGCTTTCAATGACAGCCAGATACTTTAAATCACCAGGCATACCATATTCTTCCATTACTTTTTCGATTTCAGGCAGCCACTTGTTTCCCCTCTTCAGAAGAAAAATTGTATTTGAGTGCCAAAAGGTGTTGACGTGAAGCTCTCTATCCAGTCGCTCCCAAACATCGGGATCTTCAAGGGGCACTTTTTCTCCTGCAAATGTTACTTCATCAGGTATTCTAATTGAGGGGAGTTCGTAAGCAGGCGCAACTTCAACCCTTGTCTTTTCTATGACCTCATTAGGCTTATCAAATCTTTGCAACACTCCATACAGCACTAAATAAATCAAAACAGATAATAAAATGGTTGCAATAGAATCTTTTGTCATTCTTAAAAATTGGGGGTTAATAAATACTTCGTATAAAATTCGTCTATTATTTCCACAGCTTCTCGCGATTCATCCACTATATGGAAAAGGTCAAAATCTTCTTCATCGATATTTCCATGCATTTCGTAGACCCTGCTTTTCAGCCAATCTACTAATCCTTGCCAATATTCTCTTCCTACCAAAACGATGGGAAACCTGCCAATTTTTTTAGTCTGGATTAATGTTAGCGCTTCGAATAGCTCATCCAATGTTCCAAACCCTCCTGGTAAAACGATAAATCCTTGTGAATATCTCACAAACATAACCTTTCTCACAAAGAAGTAATCAAAGTCTATTAGCTTTTCAGGATCAATGAATGGATTGTGAGACTGTTCGTGCGGAAGTTTGATGTTCAGCCCAACAGAGACGCCGTTTTCGCGACTTGCCCCTTTGTTACCAGCTTCCATTATTCCGGGACCGCCTCCTGTAATGACTCCATATCCCTCCTTAACCAGATCCGCTGCAATTTCCTCGGCAACATCGTAATATTTTTCACCCGGTCTGGTCCGTGCTGATCCGAATATGGATACACAAGGACCCATTCTTGCTAAACGGTCAAACCCGTTCACAAACTCGCTCATCACCCTGAATATGACCCAGGAATCATGGCTTTTTATTTCATTCCAGTCTTTTTGCTTAAATGCCTGTTCGATGATCTTCTCCTCGTCCCTAGTCAATTTCATTGACTCGTATTCGATCTCATCGAGTTTTCTTTTCATTTTGCCCATGGCAATTGTATTTAAAAAGTGAATTTAGTTAATGTGATTCCAATATAAGACTATCAAATCTTGACTTGAATTATAATATTCCCTCCCGATAACTTTCGGCTAGAGGAGATTAAGAAATGTGTTTTAAAAAACACGCAAATCAAATCAAAATTTTGTTTAACCATAGAGTAAAAAATCAAAAGAAAACGGATTATATGTTTAACCACCCCTCTCCAACACTATTAAGTTAAGGGGGTTTTCTTTTGATTTTCCAGTTCTTATATGGAATTCACGTTATGTTAATAAATTTTCTAACGCTGAATTTAAATCAGGATATTCAAAAACAAACCCCTCTTGTAATATTTTTTCATTACTTAAATTATTTCCGCCAAGTACGACTTCGGCCAATTCACCGAAGACTAACTTCAACGCAAATGCAGGGACGTTGGGTACAAAAAATGGCCTGGAAAGTATTTTTGATACTCTTTTCATGAATTCTTTATTGGAAACTGTTTCGGTGGAGGAAGCATTGTAAGCACCGGAAATTTCATTTTCCAACGCGAATAAGTACAATCTCGCAATATCCTGAATATGGATCCAGCTAACCATTTGTTTGCCTGAACCCAGCGGCGCTGCCAGACCAAATTTGGCTGGAAAGACATAACGAGGCAGTGCGCCTCCTTCCATGGTTAAAACTACGGCCGTTCGAAATATTGCGACCCTTACCTTTTTGTCTTCAAATCTCTTTGCGGCCTTTTCCCAATCTTTTGTGAGGTTTGCGAGAAAATCATCTCCCAGTCTTTTTTGATCTTCGAACTGCACTTCCTGGCCAGAGTTTACTCCATAGATGGTGGATCCTGAAGCTGAAATAAATGCTTTTGGGAAGTTACCTAGCCTTTCACATGCCTCGAATAAGAGGTTTGCTGTATCTATCCTGCTGCTGTAAAGCTCTTTTTTACGGCTCGGAGTCCATTTCTTTTCGCCCACATTGGCTCCTGCCAGATGTATGATCACGTCCGCCCTTTTTATAGCCTCATCGTCTATGTAATGATCCTCCACGGACCACTTGTACTCCTTGTACCTGCCCGTCTTCTTTGGATTTCTGCTCAGGATCAGAACATCATGACCCTTTTTGTACAAAAGATCAGATAACCGGGAACCGATCATTCCCTTTCCACCGGTAATTAATATAGTCATCAATTCCAATTTAGGTTGTTCTTTTATAAACTAAAAAAGCCACTTTATGTTAAAGTGGCTTTTTTAGTTTTGGTTGTTCAACCTTATTCTAGAATGTGTAAGAATATTTTAATGTTAACATTCTTCCAGCATATCAGGCCCAGAAGGCAACGTCACGAGTTGTAGCTTATCGCCATAAATTATATGAAAAGTTCACCCTAAATTTTGTACCCGGATCCAGCTTGGTAAATTGTTGGTTCTGAGCTTCGTAGGAATGAAATTTACTCTCCTTTATATCTCCAAGAAGGTTTTCAATTTTTAAACCAACTCTAAATTTTTCATCCTCTCCAAATGTTTTATTTGCATTGAAATTGACGCTATGGAATGGCACAGAGTATATATCCGGCCGATCAGCAATACCTACAAATTCAAGCGTTTCTCCCTGAACATTGTAAAAAAAGCCTGCTTCGAAACCATTATTTATGCCTTCATAAGAAAATCCAAGATTCACAATATATGGTGCTTGTCCTGCCATTTCCCTGGTATTGGAAATTGATTCGCCTTCACGAGAATTGTTTATCCTGGATTGATATTCAGTAGGAGTCATTTCTATCTCAGAATCAACAACCGTTATATTAGCACTAACCATAAACCTCTTCAGCGGTTCAGCAATTACATCCAAGCTTTGGCGGATTTCAAATTCACCTCCAAGCACTCTACCATCACCAACATTTCTTGGCTGGAAGTTATTAGAAGCCTGCACATATTGGACAATTTCGATAGGGTTTTTGAATGACTTGTAGAAACCACTAATTGAAATAGTTTGTCCCGGTTTATGAAAAATTTCCCACCTCAGATCAAAATTGTCAATCTTGGTTGAAACTAGATTACCATCCCATATTTGTTCACCAGTTTCAACATCAATGTCGGGAAAAAAGCCACCAATAAATGTACGACCTGTGATTGGGTCAAGAATTTCCGCAAATGAAGCTTCTTTAAAAGAAGGCCTTGCAATGGTTTTGGAGTATGAAACCCTGAAGTTTTGGTTATCTCTGAATGAATAAATAACGCTTGCTGTAGGGAAGAAATCCAGATCATCCAGTACTTGTTCTTGATCAAACTGGTCTCCCTGTTGATTTTGACCCGTATAGAACTGGTTATATTTCTCAACCCTCAACCCAACGATCGTTTTAAACTTGGGGGCAACATTCATTTCATTGGATACATATGCACCAACGTTATTCACATTTGAATCAAATTTATTTGTGTTGTTGGGAATAAATCCAGGTGAGTAGTATGTACCCTGGGTAGCCGCATCGTTAGTTGGCCACAAGCTCTCAGGTAAAAATAATTGATTTGGATCTCCAGTAAGCATCAGCCCTCTTGGGATGATTTGAAAGCTTTGAATTTCGTAATCTCTTTGTTTATAAGTATATGAAGCACCAAATCTGAATTTTGCTATTTCACCTGCAAATTGGTATTCTTTTGTTGCATCAACCTTACCAACTGCATTATATTCTTCCAAATACCTCCAAATTCTTGCTGGAATACCTGATTCGGTTCCTATAGTTGGTCTATTGCCATCCGTTCTAAATCTTGT
Organism: uncultured Cytophagales bacterium; assembly: GCA_913057175.1. GTDB lineage: Bacteria > Bacteroidota > Bacteroidia > Cytophagales > Cyclobacteriaceae > CAJXNP01. Next base: position 293,786 of record CAJXNP010000007.1, on the reverse strand, counting down.
GAAACGAATATCAGGGTCATCAATTACAGATCGGGTTGGAGATAATTTCCACTCAACATAAAATGAAGCATCATCATTAAAATGTTTCCCTGTTAATAAAATATTGCTCAGAGATCTTTGACCGTATTCGAGGTTGTGCTGAAAGCCAGAAAAATTTGCTCCTTGATCAGAATTTACATATTCAAATATACCTGCTTTATTTTCTCCATTTTGTAGATGAAGCAAATTCAATTTGTACTTTGATTTTTCAGTTTTAAGCGCTAACCCTGCCAGTCCCCCTAATAAAACATTGTTGATGCCAAAATCACCAACCTGATGTTCTCTTCTCTCCATCTCGATAACATCTGGTGTATCTCCTTTTCCCCAACGGCTGTACTCAGCACCCTCATAATAATCAGTTTCATTCTTATATGTCAATGCAAAGTTATATCCAATAGTTACTTTATCTTTGGCTATTTGATTGCCGTAAGTCAATCCTATGCTATAATCCATAAAACTGTTTTGTCTCATCGCAGCCAAATTTGGATTGAAGTTTTCCAGAATTTGGCGGTACTGCATTCCCTCAGGAGAATCAGCATTTCCGATTACATCAGCAAATACTGGAATATCCTCACTTCTTCCAGTAGGAATTTCCCTTGTTCCATCGTCAAAGCCTAACCAATCTGTTGACCCACCTGGATATGTTAAATAGTTGCTATTGAAGTGCATAGATGGATTGTATCCCAAACTACCTGAAACTCTTAAGTTCTTCTCCTCAGGAAACTCTTTTGTTTCAATGTTAACAACTCCTCCTGTAAAGTCTGCCGGAAGATCCGCTGTAAAAGACTTTAGTACAATTAAGTTGTCGATTACATTGGTTGGGAAAATGTCCATCTGTAAGGTATTCCTGTCTGGATCCAAACCTGGAATATCAACACCATTAAGGATGGATTTTGTGTATCTATCCCCTAGCCCTCTAACGTAAACATATTTGCCACCCTCTATGGATACACCTGGCACCCTTGTAATTGCCGCTGCCGCATTGGCATCTCCAATCTTCCTAAAATTGGCGGCTGAAATTCCATCTATTAAATTGACAGATTTTTTCTTAACTGTAAGCAGCGCTGATTCCGTATCTTTCAAAGCTTCTGCTGAAACAACAATTTCTTCCAATACCTTGGTGTCTTCAGCCATTCGAATGTTGTCAATCACTGTAACCTCATTGGAATTTACAACAACACCATTAATTGTTATTGCCTGATAAGACACAAAAGAAGCCTGTACATCATAAGTTCCTGGCTCAGCCTTAATCTCAAACTTACCATCGAAATCCGTTATGGCTCCATTTGTAGTCCCGGCAATTACAACTGTAACTGAAAACATGGGCTCCCCCGTTTCATCCTCAATTACGGTCCCTCTAATTATTCCCTCTTGTGCATTTGATAAAAAAGTGAATAACAAAACAAAAATAAGGGACAATAAACTAGTTCTCATCAAAGAAAATCTCATTATAATTTTTTTGGCAAAAATCGCTGTGAATCTTTATATATCTGGTAAAAAGGCAGTTATATATATATTAATTTATTGTTACCTTAAAATTACCTTGTTAAAAAAAACTTCTTTTAGAAGTGACAATCCTAATTTTTATTTACTAAGATGAAAAAATAAGGCTGCCAAAATTGGCAGCCTTATTATTGGAATTACAAAGTACATTATTTTAAAAGTCTGAAAGCGCACCTGCCTTATCTGCCCAAGACCATCCTGAGAATACTGACTTATCAGCTCCAACAGTTGGTTCAGTCACAATTGATGCATCAGGCGCTTCTTCAGCAAAAGCATCTTCACCGGCAAATTTGTCAACAAAAATTGACTCGATAGTTGTATTTCCAGATGACAGATGGCTAGTATTGAATTCAAGGTCAGTCATTACAAGGGTTCCTCCCAGGTAATTATCTCTTACTGAAGGATCATCATCATCATCTCCTGCATCCAGCTCAACATCAGCGCTTTCGTTAAAATTGAAGAAATAGCTGTTGGAAATCGTACAAATTACTCCATCTCTGTAGTCAATGTACTCTCCATCACCAGTTCTATCTTCACCATTGTATCCTTTTAAGGAACCATTGATTAATGTAAACGAACCTGAGATACCGCCTGCTGGCGTTCCGCCTTCCCATCCATCTAACTCCATGGCGTGATCAGAATCAAAACCACCAATATAGATGAAGTTGTCAATAGTTCCGGAATAAGCCTGATCCATGTCATAAGCATCATCACCCTGGTTCCAAACAAGAGCATTTGTAATATTTACAGTACCTCCGAAGCACTCGATTCCATCATCCTGGTTACCAATTACTTCAACTCCTTCTATAACTGTTCCAGTTCCAACACCACCAAGAGTTAACCCGTTAATCTCATTTCCTTCTCCAATATCTGTACCACCATGACGAATAGATATATAGGTTATCACGCCAGAATTATCCGCAGGATCATCACCACCATAGAGACCATTTGTATCACTTGGTGGGATACCTTCAATCTGAACAGATGCAGCGTCAGCTGAAATTGGAGCATAGCCAAGGATAATCACACCACCCCACAAATTGTTAGTGGATGGGTCTAAGTTCGGGCTAGCGATTTGGCCTGGTATTATATCGTCTGAAGTTGAAGTGAAAATAATTGGAGCTTCCGGCGTTCCTTCAGCCATCAACTTCCCTCCTCTTGCAACTAATAAAGCAGTCGCATTAGCTTCAGCACCTGGTTGTCCTTTAATTACAGTTCCCGGCTCAATATTTAATGTAGCACCATCAAGAACTGTTACTCTGGTTGCTAATTCGTAGATTTTATCTGCTGTCCAGGTTTCCTCCCCGTCAATGTTATAATCAACAATTACTACTTCGATTTCTGGTATGGTAACAGATAATACAAGAGTTTGAGTCGCAACATCTCCATCAGAATCTTCAACTGAAAATTCGAACGTTTGATTCGTTCCGGATTCTTCAATATCCGAAGCATATTCAAAATCCCAGTCTCCGCTTGCATCAATTGTAATCGGATCGCCATAAGCTTCACCATTTTTTGTGATGTTCAAGGTACCGGGAGCATCATCAACAGTAAAGGTAGCTGTAATTGGCCCGTAAGTTTCACCAGCTTCTACTTCCGCAGTCGCCGGAATACCCTCAATAACTGGTACCGGAGAGTCAGAAATTTGAACAACAGCAGTCGCATCATCTTCACGGTCGTTGTTATCAACAACAGTCAAAACAGCAGAACCAGCTCCTGAAGTTGTGCCAGCTGTGAAAGTAACAGTAATTGTTCCGGAAGTTTCTCCAGTATTCATATCAGATGAGATGGTAGCCGTCCCGCCAGTTGCTGTAACTGATGAAGATTTAAATCCTCCCTCTACAGATACAGGAAATGAAAGTGAGACAGTACCGCCTATTTGAACACTGGTTTGTGATGGAGCAGTTACAGATGGTGGATCAGTTGATGGTCCATTATCATCGTCATCTTTACAAGATGATAAGAACAAAACTGCTCCCATTAGAAACAAAAAAGTAAGTGTTAGTAATTTTTTCATAATTAGAGTTAATTTAATTCACATTCTCGCTGCAAAGGTGTAAAGTGAATATTAACTAAAGTGGGTACAAAGATTTACTTTATTGTTAAGGAGGCGCAGATTAGTGTTAATAAATCGTTAAAAACGAAATTTTAAATTAACCTAATGTTAAGAATGGAAAATGTAAAGGTTTGAATGACAGTAAAATAACTGGTTTTGACTTAGTTTTGCTTGAGGGATTTCGGAATTCGGATTCGAGATTGCGGATTGGGAATGGGGCATTGGGCACCTGGCATTAGGGATTGGGGATTGGACATTAGGAATTGGGCATTGGATACTTAGCATTAGTATATTAGGTTTGTCAATTGAGCGATTGTTTGATAACCTAATTTTACTTGCTGTTATCAAATAGAATTTTTTTGACAATGGGAATAAATTAATTTTTGAAAACTAAACTGTTTACATGTGATTACCAATCTGGAAGATTTTAAGGCCTATAATTTAGCTATGGAGCTAGGAGAAAAAGTATGGAATATTGTTGAGAAATGGAATTATTTTGAAAAGGATACCCTTGGGAAGCAACTTGTTAGAGCTGCTGATTCTATAGCCGCTAACCTATCAGAAGGCCTTGGCAGATATCATTTTAGGGAAACAAAAAACTTTACATATTATTCAAGAGGCTCATTGTTTGAAACCAAAACCTGGCTAACAAAAGCATCTTTAAGAGGGATGGTTTCAAGTGAAGATTTTTCAGAACTGACCTCAACCCTTGAAGTTCTTGGAAAGATGATCAACCGCTATATCAATTCAATTGGCAATAATCCAAATACCTAATGCCAAATTTCCCAATGCCCAATCCCTTATTTCGAAATCGGGACCTTCTGTAAAATGGTATGAATGATGTCTTTGGTCTTCACACCATCGGCCTCGGCTTCGTAGTTTAGCAGGATCCTGTGGTTGAGGACATCTCCTGCTATTTCCTTGATATCTTCCGGCAATACGTAATCGCGCTCATCAAAAAATGCGGTCGCTTTTGCAGCAAGGTTCAGGTTAATGGAGGCACGCGGAGAAGCGCCAAACTGGATGTATTCGGCTTCATTGACCAGCTGGTAGTTTTTCGGATTCCGGGTGGCAAAAACGAGCTCAATGATGTATCTCTCAAGTGATTCTGAAATGTTGACATTGTTGATCTCATTTCGGATAGAAAAAATGTCCTCCTTTGTCAGAACGGTTTTAACGTTTCCTTCAAAAGATAAATTGGACATCCTTCTCATGATTTCCAATTCTTCGTCCTTTGACGGATAATCGACAAAAACCTTCATCATAAACCGGTCAACCTGAGCTTCGGGTAAAGGATAAGTCCCTTCCTGATCGACAGGGTTTTGAGTCGCGAGAACCAAAAACGGTCGGTCAAGCTTAAAGGTTGTCTCACCGATTGTAACCTGCTTTTCCTGCATGGATTCCAGTAAGGCAGACTGTACTTTCGCAGGACTACGGTTCACCTCATCCGCCAGGATCATGTTAGCGAAGATCGGCCCTTTTTTCACCTCAAACTTTGAGTTTTGCTGGTTGTAGATCATTGTCCCGATCAGGTCTGCGGGAAGCAAATCAGGCGTGAACTGAATTCTCTGAAAATCGAGGTGGAGAACTTCTGCGAGCGTATTTACTGTCAGTGTTTTCGCTAATCCGGGCACACCTTCCAAAAGTATGTGACCCTGGGTAAATAAGCCGACCAGCAGCCGGTTGACCATGTAATCCTGGCCGACTACTACCTTCTTAACCTCCGTAAATACCTGCTTTATTTTTTGTTGGTGTTCTTTTTTGAGTTCTACCGTCTGCTCCATCAGATTGAGATAATTGCTTTGAAAAAGTCAAAAATAAATAATTTGACATTAAAACGCACAAAGATGGCATATGTTGAGCAGAAATAAAAAAGTTGATGTTCGGGAGGGGGCGAAAGTTTAAAGCTCAAAGCTGAAAGTGGTTGCGAGTTGCCGGTTACGAGTTGTCAGTTTAAAAATTTCAGCTTAGGTCTTCCGACTCCGACTCTTTTCCTCCGATTATCAAGGCCGTGCACGAACGAGAACGTATGCGCCAGTGAGGGTCCACCCCACTCCTTTGTCATCGACATGGAGCTTTCCGCTTTTTCGCGGATTGCAGAATGGAGAAATCTGCCATGTTTTGAATTTGGCTTAGATGATTTTTTGTGGCTTCATTTCAAATCCTTACAAATTTTCAACATCAGCAGATCCCTCCCATGCGGTATGACATAGAGGGAGGTAGGAAGAGCGAAGTGGGAAGTGAAAAGTAAATGGTGATTGGTGATCAGTAAAAAACACACTGATTACTGCTCACTGATTGGAAATAGGTCAATAAGGTGTAAACTGGATTAATTAATTTTTATTTTTGGGAGTAAAATAATCGGCATAATATGAACTGGTTTTTACTCATTATAGCAGGGTTGTTTGAGGTGGCATTTGCAGCATGTCTGGGCAAAGCTAAGGAAGCTTCCGGAACAGAAACAACCTATTGGTACCTGGGATTCCTGATCTGTCTGGCAATAAGCATGTACCTGCTGGTAAAAGTCACACAGGAGTTGCCAATAGGAACGGCCTATGCCGTCTGGACAGGTATCGGAGCGGTTGGCACAGTCCTGCTAGGAATACTTGTGTTTAAAGAACCTGCTACATTCTGGAGGTTGTTTTTTATTACAACTTTAGTTGCTTCAATTATCGGGCTGAAAATTGTTTCGCATTAAACCTCATCTTATGCCTTAATAAGTCCCCAAAATGTGTGGAATCTTCCGCAAGACCCTTAATCTGTGGCAATTCGGTTGATGAGGATACCAAACCGGGGATTCAAGCATGTCAAAGTTAGTTAATTCAAAATCAACATAGGGATTTCCGCATGATAAGCCATTTTGCTGGTAATGCTCGCGTGAAAGAGCTTGCCGAAGAAGCTTCTGTCGCGCGGAATGACTACTAGGATATCCGGTTTATTTTCATCGATAAATTTAGAAATGCCTTTATAGGTGTCACTACTTACGATCGGACAATGTTCATGATCGAGGTCCTCCAGATATCGATGCATGGCAGTATTTTTTAGTTGGGGCTTTTCATCTTTTTCCTTCTCGGAATGAAAAACATGGAGCACCTGTAATTTCATACCATACGTTTTTACAAGATCTTTGAAAAATAAAAACGAATCAAAATCAATATCCAGCGGTTTCAGGTCAGTTGCAAAAACAATTTTTTTGGGCACCCGGTATTTACTTTCTTTTGGAATGGCTAAGACCGGTGTATGGATATGGGTTCCAACATCTACGGTGTTAGAGCCAAATGTTAACCGCTGAAAGGCATTTTTCTCCCTTGTGGCCATGACGACCAGGTCAACTTCCTCCTTATCTTCCAACTCTTTTACAGCCTCCAAAACACCCCCGCGAACCATGGTATTTTGAATCGCTATGTCGTATTTTTCTTTAATATTGTCTGAAACTTCTTCCAGCCTATCCATTGACTCTTCTTTCCACGCATCATTTTCCAAAACGGGAATAGCGCCGGTTTCGACATATGGCGCCATCGGTTTAAAGGCATGCATCAATTGATATTCTACCTTGTCCTCAAATTTTGACAATAGCTCTATTGCATAGGTCATTGCCATCAGGGAAGCATCTGTAAAGTCCGTTGTCAGTATTACTTTCATCTCTTTGGTCTTTTTTAGTCAAACATCTTTCTTATCCATCGATCAATATCCAATCACATCATTATGTTCCAGGGGTTTTTCAGTGCATCGCAAACCCAACTCATAAACCGGGCAGCATCTGCCCCGTCAATCAGTCTATGGTCGTAGGAAAGTGAAAGAGGAACCACTTTTCTCGGACGAAGTTTCGTGCCATGATATACCGGCTTTTTATAAGCTTTTGACACACCCAAAATGGCTACTTGCGGCGGGAATATAATCGGGGTAAATGACGTACCACCGATTCCTCCCAGGTTGGATAGTACAAAGTTCCCTCCCTTCATATCGTCCGGGGACAACTTTCTATTCCTGGCTTTTTTCGCTACCTCATTCAACTCTTCTGAAATTTCTTCAACAGATTTCTGATCGACGTCACGAACGACAGGTAGTAGCAGACCATCCTCCGTATCGACGGCGACGCCAATGTGAATGTATTCCTTGTAAACCACTTCCAGCTTTTCCATATCGAGGCTCGCATTGAATTTTGGGTATTTTTTCAAGGATTCCCCGAGAATTTTCAGAAGCATGGCCGTCACAGTCAATTTTACTTCCGCATCTTCATTTTTCCTCTTCCTGAATTGTTCCAATGAAGTAATGTCCGCTTCATCAAAATGGGTGACATGGGGAATATTTTGCCAGGAAAGGCCTGTTTTTTCCGCCGTTATTCGGCGGATTTTGGACAGAGGCTCCCTTTCCGTTTTACCCCATTGGGAAAAGTCGGGTAGCTCAATACTTTGTTTTTTCACAACCGATCCGGAATGTCCGTTTTTCTGCCGGATCAGGTTTTTTGCATGCTCGAAAATGTCTTTTCTCGTGATCCGCTGTTGAGGATCACCTGTCACGAGCTCATCCAGGTCAATTCCCAACTCACGGGCAAATTTCCTGGCTAGCGGAGCGGCGGGGACGTTGTCTCCTTCTTCTTTGGATTCACTTTCTTTTGACTCACCCATCTCATCTTCGTCCACCTCCTGTTTTTTACTCCCCTTTGAGACGGGTTGATCCTTTTCATCCTCCGTCTTTTTCTTTGCCTCCGTATTTTTCTCTTCCTCTTCTTTTTGTTCAGGTTCTTTTTCAGATTTTTCTTCTTTTTTTGCCTCTACCGACTCTTCCTTGTTCCCTGTTTCATTTTCCTCGTTCCTTTTTTCCTTCTTTCCATTCCCCGTTTCCAGGATCAGAATGAGGTCACCCACATTGATTTCGTCACCTTCTTTTACCTTCAGGGATACTACATCTCCCTCTTCTTCGATCGGCACATCGACCGTGGCCTTATCGCTTTCCACAGCAATAATTGACTGCTCCGCTTCTAAGTGATCTCCTTCTTTCACATACACATCGCTGACGAGACCAGTGTCTTCCCCTTCTGAAATCCGTGGTAATTTTATTTCCTTTTCCATTGATTTTCTTTTTTAGATGAATGAATCCAATTTTCTTGATTGTGATTAAAACTGAGAAGGATTGACGGCGTCTTTTTCAATCTTACTCTTCTTCCTGAAATCATTTAGAATTTTCTTGTCCAATCCGTTCTCCTCGCTTAAAGCTGCAAGAGCATGCCAGACAATGTGGTCAGCGCTCACACCAAAATAATTCCTCAAAGCAGGAATGGTATCACTGCGACCAAAACCGTCCGTTCCCAGCGCAATAAATTTTCCGGGAATCCATTGCGATATCGTAAGGGGCAGGGCCTTCATGTAATCCGTAGCAGCGATAAAAACTTCTCCGTGTCCTTCCAGTAAATCCTGGATAGTGTTTTTCTTCTTTTTACTTTTTTGCTGATTTTCCCATTCGATATCACGGGCATTGTCATAAAGCGCTTTGTAGCTTGTCACACTCCAGATATTGACAGGAATGTCATAGTTGTCCTCCATGATTTCCGCAGCTTTCATAACCTCGGTGATAATAGCGCCACTTCCCATGAGATTTACGGTCTCTTTTTTATTTTTTCTCTTTCTGGATTTTTTGAATAAATAAATGCCGTCTATGATTCCTTGTTCCACACCTTTTGGCATGGCAGGCATTTTATAAGCCTGGTTGGTGATCGTGAGATAGTAGAAAATGTCCTGATCATCGTGGTACATTTTTTTTAAACCATCCTGAATGACAACTGCCAGTTCATAAGCAAAACATGGATCATATGCCCTTAAATTCGGAACAGACAACGCATACAAATGGCTCTGCCCATCGGCATGCTGCAAACCTTCACCGGAAAGCGTGGTCCGTCCGGCAATCCCTCCTACCAGGAATCCCCTCGCTCCGGCATCCGCCGCTGCCCAGATCAGGTCACCAATTCGCTGGAAACCGAACATGGAATAGAAGATGTAAAACGGAACGGTATAAAAATCACCTGCAAAATGATGGGTTCCGGCCGCAATAAATGAACACATGGATCCGGCTTCGGTGATGCCTTCCTCAATGATTACACCATCTTTTTTCTCGTTGTAAAAGAGCAGACTGCCCTTATCGACAGGTTCGTACTGCTGGTCTTTGGATGAATAAATTCCGAACTTTGAAAACATCGAGTCCATTCCAAATGTCCGTGATTCGTCCGGAACAATGGGTATGATGTATTGACCACAATTTTTATCCTTGATCAGGTTTGTGAGCAACTGGACCAACGCGATGGTAGTCGTCACCTCCCGATCTTTAGATCCAGCGAGGTAACTTTTAAATATTTTTGCATCCGGCATTTTCATTTTTTCCGCCAACTTTTTCCGCTCAGGCAACCAGCCATCCAGTTCTTTTCTTCTTTCGTCGAGATACTGAAACTCTGCACTCTTTTTATCAAACCTGTAGAAAGGAATTTCCTTCTCCAGGTCTTTGTCAGACAGGGGCAAATCCATCGTATCCCTATAAACCTCCAGCTGTTCCTGGTTGAATTTTTTTGTTTTGTGGGTCACGTTACTGGCCTCTCCTGCGTCGTTCTGGTCATAACCTTTCACTGTCTGAGCCAGGATCACAACCGGTCCACCCTGATATTCCTTAGCAAATTTATATGCATTGTAAATCTTCACAGGATCGTGACCACCCCTGTTTAGTTCATCCAGTTCTTCATCACTAAAATCCTCTACCAAGCTCTGCAACTGATCATTATTACTGAAGAATTCTTCTCTCCAGCCTTTTCCATCAAATTGTGCCAGCCGTTGCAATTCCCCATCGGGCATTTCATTAAATAGTTTCTTTAGTATATCTCCCGTATCTTTTTCAAACAATTGATCCCACATTTGACCCCACAAAACCTTAATCACTTTCCAACCAGCGCCTTTAAATACGCCTTCCAATTCGTTGATCATTTTTCCATTTCCCCGCACCGGGCCATCCAATCGCTGCAGGTTGCAATTGACCACAAAAATGAGGTTATTCAGCTTTTCGCGCGCTGCAACCGACAATGCTCCTGTTGATTCCGGTTCATCCATCTCCCCATCACCGATAAATGTCCACACCTGCTGGCCGGTCTTCTCCCTCAAACTACGGTTCATCAGATACTTTAAATATCTCGCCTGATAGATGGCCTGGATAGGGCCTAAGCCCATTGAAACTGTTGGAAACCTCCAATAGTCCGAAAGTGCCTTCGGATGTGGATAGGAAGGTAATCCCTTTGCGCCCGACAATTCACGTCTGAAAGATTCCAATTCTTTCTCGCCAAAACGGTGCTCCACAAATGACCGGGCATACAAACCCGGGGCTGCGTGTCCCTGGAAATACACCAGGTCAGGCTTGCCCTGGCCATAACCCCGGAAGAAATGTTGAAACCCCACTTCGTAAAGCATGGAAGTGGAAGAATAGGTAGAGATATGGCCGCCAATTCCTTCAAACTGTTTGTTGGCCTTGGCAACTATTGCCATGGCATTCCAGCGAATGGCGCTGTAAATCCTTTTTTCAATTTCGAGATCGCCGGGATAATCAGACTCCTCTGACGGTGGGATGGTATTGATGTATTCTGAAGTGACTTTTGTTGTATCCGGATGAATTCCATGATCTCCCGCAGTTTTACTGAGCAAGTTCAATAGTTCTCTCGTTCTTTCGGCACTTTCATTCTCTATCACCCATTTTAGGGAATCAACCCACTCCTCATTTTCAATTTTTGTCAATTCGTTGTTCAAGGATTCAGCCATAAGATTTAATTGGTTTGTGCGAATTTTGGTGTGTCTTCACGTGAATTCCAGCAATGTAAAACCGAAAAATTCATGCCAGATAGCTCGTATTTGGATGATCTAAATCCGTTTCCGATGGTCCAGACAACCTTCCTTTTTTGAAATTGTATTCAGGTGGATTTGAGACGCATTTTGGGACAAATTATTGGGACGTAGATGAATAATTATGATCAAAACATAATCAGGCTCCTTAGGAATTCTCAATTGTCCGCTTCGATCATTGTGTATTTTATTCCCCATTTCCACAAAATAAATGAGAAATTCCCCGTATAAAATCCGGCTTTTGCATCTCATCAACCTTCCTGCTGCGTGGAATGGTTTTGGCAATAAATTTTCTGAATTTGAATTTTTAAAAAAAAGAGACATGGAAAATCCTGATGCACAAAATAATCTTCGAACGAAAACACTCAGAAACCTCACGATTCCATCGATCGGATTTGGAACCTATAAATTAACCGGCGATGAATGTCGGGAAGGAGTAGGGGATGCCCTTGAAATGGGATACCGGCATATCGATACCGCCCAGATGTATAAAAATGAAATCGAAGTGGGAATGGGAATGAAAGAATCGGGGGTGAAACGGGAGGACATATTCCTGACGGACAAGATCTGGTTTGAAAACCTTGAACCGGAGACCCTGAAACATAGCTTCGTTAAAAGCCTCGAAAAGCTCCAAACAAAATATGTCGATTTGTTGCTTATTCACTGGCCGTCGCCTGAAGGAATTCCACTGAAAGAGACTCTCTCCGCTATGCATGATTTCAAACAGCAGAAAACCGCCCGATGGATTGGAGTCAGCAATTTTACGCCTGAATTATTGGAACAAGCTCTGGAGCATGAAAAGGTAGCCTGCAACCAGGTGGAGTACCACCCCTTTCTTGCCCAGGACAAACTCTTAAAAATGGCAGCGCTCAATGAGCTTTTTATTACCGCCTATTCCCCGGTTGCGCAGGGCGAAGTAATGGAAAATGAAGACCTGATGAAAATTGGTGAAATGTATGGGAAAAATCCTGCGCAAGTTTCGCTTCGGTGGTTGATCCAGCAGGACAATGTTATCGCCATTCCAAAATCCGCCTCACATGAGCATCGTCAATCCAACCTCGAAATATTTGATTTTGAATTGACAGATCAGGAAATGGACAAAATTTCTTCCCTCGCAAGAGGTAAGAGACTGGTCAACCCGGAATTTGCACCTGAATGGAAATAGGATGAAAAGGCTCATTCCTTTAATTGCCATTCTGGGCCTGTTTTGTGTACACGATTCCTTCACTCAGGTGAGGAAGTATACAAATGCCAATTCCATTGAAGTGATGTTGATAAATGATCAGGGGAGCACAAAGCTGATAGGGAACGACCTGCTTACCACCTACGATCCTTCACTGGGCATTTTTAGATTTCACATCGATTTTAAAAAATTCAATGTTGAAGTTGATGATGATTATGATGAAAAACTCAGGGATGCTATTCAAAATAGTTTTGAATATGAAGAGCTCATTATCCGGATCTATGAAGAACATGATCCCATCAATCTGGACAAATTAAAAGGTGATAACGAAACCTTATTGACAAAAGTAGATTTTGGTGACTTTTATTTCCAGGATAATTTTCATGTTTGGCGATGGCTGTCAGATGATAATCTGATTTTCCGCTTAAGTTTGTCGAAGTCTTTTGATGCTCCTGTATTTATTGAAGGAAAACCGGAATTCCCGGTTTCACAAATAAAAATATATTCTGAACACATTGAAGTATTTGATTTTCTGGAAATGCTGAATTGAAAGCATGTTTGAACCAATTAAAATTACAATACTCAAATTTTCAAAAAACAAATAAATCACAAATGACAAAAGCCCGATTTTCAATCGTTTGATAATCTGAATATTAGGCTTTTGACTTTTATTTGAGATTTGCTTCATTGAATTTTGGGATTTCACCAATCCCCAAGCTCACAGATATTCTCATTGATCATTGAATATTGAACAAAAAGAAAGAAAGCCTGGCAAAATGAATCACCAGGCTTTTTGGTTTTAGAAATGAAAATCAGCCATTACAAAGCTCTTGAGAAAGGTCGCTCTTCCAATTTAAACTGCACAGGTAAAACTACCCAGTGAGCCACCGGAACTTCTCCTACTCTTGCAGGAGTCCACTGACCTGAAGTAGATTTAACTGCTTCCCTGGCTTCTTTTTTCATCTCTTTTACGATCCAATCTCCTGGAGCTTCAATATCTTCAGCCGTAAGAATGTTATTAATTCTGCCTTCATGGTCGACTACAAATTTTACATATACAGTCCCTTCTACACTATTATCTGTAGCAGCTTCAGGGTAAGCAATATTATTATATAATTGATTGTAAAAATCATTATATCCGTTAGATGGTTTTGGTTCCGTTTCCGTTACGTAGTAAATACCTGTTCTATTGGACATATTATAAATGCTTCTTTTTAATTCGTCCATGTCAATGAGGTATAACTCCAATTGCTTTGCGAGGCGATTGTCCGGAATTCCTTCGATCATCACGCCCGTGACTACACCATCTTCATAGACATAGTTGTAAGTGACGTCCGGGTATTCATCGATAATGTCGTAAATATCAACATACAGATCCTCGATTAAATCCTGTGTTTGTTCAATTTCATCATAGTTCTTATAGGTATTCTGTGCCATCACAGGAAATGCCAGCAGGCATACCATAAAGTTAATTGTCAAAACCGTCAATAATTTTTTTATGTTCATGGCTAGTTATATTTTAAGGTGATACAATAATTCCATTCAAAATTCTTCTCCTTAAATAATGAGAAAGCCATGCCAATGGTCATAGTTGCAAGAATAAGCTTTTACGATGGCTTATTTGTGTAGGTCAATACACGGGAAGTGTGAAATTAATTATACATTTTATTGGAAATCAGATGGTTAATTAGAGGATTTGGTGATTTAGGGATTGGAAAGATTGTTTTCGAGAAGTTGACGATTGTGCATTCGGCAACTAATTAGCCCCCAGTTATATTTTTAGGATGATGTGCATGTGTTACGCTTTGTTAAAAGCGTTTGTGAGGATTAAGACTACGTATGAGTTGGAGTGTGAGTGTGAAGGAAAGAAAAAAGCAGTTTGAAATTTGAATATCCTGCTTGATACTCAAACTCCAAACTGCCTTGGTACCCGGGGCGGGACTTGAACCCGCACCGCCTAAACGGCGACAGGATTTTAAGTCCTGCGTGTCTACCAATTCCACCACCCGGGCAAAATATTTTGTGATTTACTTATTTAGTGATTTCCTTTCTTATCGGGTGATCTTTAATCATTATTATTTTTGGTCGTCCTTCTTGAAACTGAGAATATTTTCAACAATTCTGTAGATTCATTTTTCAGCCTTATTGATTCGTCGTTAATTAACAACCCAGTTTCCTCAATAATTTCAAGCCAAAATAATGACTCATCAGCTTCTTCGACCACAATACTCAATTTTGCAAAAAATTCTGGCTTTGACCTTGCTCGGCACGCAGCACGATAATTAGCCGCAACTGAGGTCGAAGACCGGAGTAGTTGTCTTCCAATAATTCTTGCTGACTCCTTTTTTGGAAGATGATCAACTAGTTTTATAATC
Source organism: uncultured Cytophagales bacterium (assembly GCA_913057175.1). Taxonomy (GTDB): domain Bacteria; phylum Bacteroidota; class Bacteroidia; order Cytophagales; family Cyclobacteriaceae; genus CAJXNP01. The sequence continues at coordinate 278,762 of CAJXNP010000007.1, read as the reverse complement.
TCAATAGCAAACTTTTTACTACGATCTCTAAGCAGTTGTGAATCCATTATTAAAAAATTTAAATAAGAAATTAAAAGTTTTCAACCAACAAATCTTCCAATCACCCAATCTCTCAATCACAATATCACCAAATAAAAAAAGAGCGAAAGACGGGATTCGAACCCGCGACCCCGACCTTGGCAAGGTCGTGCTCTACCAGCTGAGCTACTTTCGCTTTTTGTTTATTTTTCATCATGTTTTTTTGAAGGCCTTTTGCCAGTCAAACCCCCTTGTTTCCAAATGGGAGTGCAAAGATAGTTAAGGGCTTTTAATTTTCAATTAATTTTTAAAAATTCTTAGTCAATATCCTGTAATCCTATTTATCATTTTATTTTTCACTCTACTCCTGATAATTACCACCTGCGAAAAACAATTTTCCTTCTCAACTCTTATTAATATTTTTACATTTACCGACAATAACGCAAACATTTATTCAACCGAAAATAGTATGGATCTAGCAGAGATAAGGAATATTATTCAAACCAATCGCGATAAATACATCAATGAACTAATCGACCTTTTGAAAATACCCTCCGTAAGCGCTGACAGTCAGTACAAGGACAGCGTTTTCAAAGCGGCGGATTACGTCAGGCAAAAGCTGGAAGATGCCGGTGTGGAAAATACCGAGATCTGCCAGACAGATGGATATCCGATCGTTTATGGAGACAAGATCCAAAATCCATCCTGGCCAACAGTTCTTATTTATGGGCACTATGATGTTCAACCTGCTGATCCATTGGATCTTTGGGATTCTCCGCCATTTGAACCGGTCATCAAAAATGACAAGATCTATGCACGTGGCTCTGCTGATGATAAGGGACAATTCTACATCCATATCAAAGCATTCGAGATCCTTAATCAAATTGGAAATATTCCCTGCAACATGAAATTCATGATCGAGGGAGAGGAAGAAGTTGGTTCGGATAACCTGGAGGATTTTGTAAAGGCCAACAGGCAGAAACTGGCGGCTGATGTAGTTTTAATTTCCGATACAAGCATGCTGTCCAACGAAAACCCGTCCATAACAACTGGTTTGAAGGGGCTGAGTTATTTACAGGTTGAAGTTACAGGGGCGAATCGCGACCTGCACTCCGGAACGTTTGGTGGCTCAGTCGCCAATCCGATCAATACCCTCTGCAAGATGATTGCCTCGCTAAAGGATGAAAACAATCATATTACCATTCCCGGGTTTTATGATAAGGTTATTGACCTGACAAATGACGAGCGGGCTGCGATTGCACGGGCTCCGTTTGATGAAGAAGAATTTAAAAAAGAACTGGGTGTGAACGAGGTGGAAGGAGAAAAAGGTTATTCCACACTGGAGCGAACAGGCATACGGCCGACACTTGATGTCAATGGAATGTGGGGCGGATATATTGGCGAGGGAGCTAAAACTGTTCTCCCATCAAAAGCTTACGCCAAGATCTCTATGCGGCTGGTTCCCAACCAAAGCAGTGACGAGATCACCAAAATATTCTCCGATCATTTCAGGAAAATAGCTCCAAAATCGGTAAAGGTAAAAGTAACACCTTACCATGGTGGTGAACCTGCTGTCACCTCCACCCAATCCGTTGCCTACAAAGCAGCGGAAAAAGCATTTGAAACCTGCTGGGGTAAAACGCCTATTCCGACAAGAGATGGAGGAAGTATCCCGATTGTAGCGTTGTTTGAAAGAGAGTTGGGAGTTGATTCTGTATTATTGGGATTTGGTTTAAATTCCGATGCCATTCACTCGCCCAATGAGAGTTTTGGTATTTTCAACTTTCTGAAAGGGATCGAGACAACGGTCTTTTTTCATCATTTTCTTAGATCATTGACTAAAAAATAATCTTGATAATATGTCAATCTGCAAACATAAAATTCACATTATCCCATGACAAAACCGTTATGTTTGCCGTTTGAACATTCAATTTGGCGGAGAATTGTTATTGAATTCATAAAGGCATGAAGCACTATACATCATTTTTAATCTTACTATTCTGTTCAATTTTTTCATTTGCGCAGCCTTTGAAACCTATTTCCTGGGAGTATGGTGTTTCTAAATCAGAAGTAGAAAAAGGGGGTGAGCTGGAACTCATTTTTACTGCCTCCATTGATAACAACTGGTACCTGTATTCATCTGATTTTGATCCGGAGCTCGGACCGATGGTCACGGAATTTGAATTTGAAGACAATGATTCGTATCAACTGGTCGGAAACATCAAACCCATCAATCCAAAGGAAAAATACGATGAGATCTGGGAAGGCAACTATACCTATTTTAAAGGAAAAGGGGAATTCAGGCAAAAGGTAAAAATACTGGAAAGTGATCCTGTCATATCCGGTTTGTTTTCTTACCAGGTTTGCAGTGATGTCGATGGGAAATGCATTCCTTTTGAAGAAGAGTTTACTTTTGATCAAATACAGGTTTTGGCTTCGAATGAAGCTACACCTCAATCAGCAAAACCTCAAGAACTGCAGCCCTCATCACTTTCAGGCGAAGGATCGTCTTCCTTATCCAGTCAAAATCTTTTGCAAAGTGATCAAAACAATTCGACTGATGGGGTCAAGCGTCCTGTATCGTGGGAAGTTGAGTTGGACAAAAAAGATTTCCAACCGGGGGATGAATTATACATTTTGTTCAATGCTACCATTGAAGACCGATGGCATTTGTATTCAACTGAAATCGACATTATTCCCGGCCCACTACCGACTGAGTTTGAATTTAACAAAAACGATACTTATGAATTAGTTGGCGAAGCTGAGCCAGTTGACCCTAAAAATAAATTTGACAAGATCTTTGAGGGAGAAGTAGAATATTTCGAAGGCACAGGACAGATCCGCCAAAAGATAAAGGTATTAAAAGAAGATCTCTCCGTCTCTGGGACAATCAACTTCCAGGTCTGCAACGAAGATATCGGGCAGTGCATTCCGGATGAATATGATTTCCGTATAGGAAAAGAGTCATCAGAAGCCAATGGCTCAGAATCAGTTGAAAAAGCGGCGGATGGAAAAGTAGAAAAGAAAGGAGGGATGCTGACATCACGTGATCCAAACGATCCGTACACGCTGTTGGCATTTATGATTGTTGCCTTTCTTGCCGGGCTAGCAGCTATTTTCACGCCTTGTGTATTTCCAATGATCCCTATGACGGTATCATTTTTTACCGGAAAGGCAAAGTCCCGAGTGCAGGGAATTCGCAATGCCATCATTTATGGCATTTCCATCGTTATGATTTACACTCTTGTTGGTGCTATAGTAGCGCCTTTTATGGGACCCACTACCGCCAATGAAGTTGCCACCAACGAATACCTCAACATATTTTTCTTCCTGATCTTTTTTGTTTTTGCTTTATCTTTTTTCGGATTGTTTGATATTAACCTGCCAAATTCATTCGTCAATAAGATTGATAAAAGAGCTGACCAAGGTGGATTGATCGGTGTATTTTTCATGGCTTTCACCTTAGTGGTCGTATCATTTTCCTGTACCGGTCCTATTGCAGGAGGTTTGCTATTTGAGTCTGCCGGAGGGCAAGTCTTAAAACCCATTTTAGGAATGTTTTCTTTCGGATTAGCTTTTGCTATTCCTTTTACACTTTTTGCAATTTTCCCCGAGTGGTTAAATACACTTCCAAAATCGGGTGGCTGGCTGAACAGCGTAAAGGTTGTTTTGGGTTTTATCGAGTTGGGCTTTTCTCTGAAATTTTTAAGCGTAGCCGACCAGGTTTCCCACTGGGGCATTCTGGACAGGGAAGTATACCTATCGATTTGGATTGTCATCCTGATATTATTAGGAATTTATTTATTGGGAAAAATCAAGTTGCCTCATGATAGTGATTTGTCATATATTCCTGTACCAAGATTTATGCTGTCCATTGTTGTATTCAGTTTTGCTGTTTACCTCATCCCGGGAATGTGGGGAGCGCCTTTAAAAAGTTTATCCGGCTATCTGCCACCCATCACAACCCAAGACCTGAATTTGTCACAGCTGCTCATCGAAAGAAGCTATTCCCGTAGCCAGGAAGAATCTACCCTCTGCGAAAAACCGCTCTATGATGACTTTCTTCATCTGCCACATGGATTAGAAGGGTATTTTGATTATGAGCAAGCTGTTGCATGCTCTGAATCGAAGAATAAACCCATATTTATTGACTTTACCGGCCATGGTTGTGTGAATTGCAGGGAAATGGAATCAAAGGTCTGGTCAGACCCAAGAGTGTTGCGAATCCTTAGAGAGGATTATATCATTCTTGCCTTGTATGTGGATGACCGAACCGAATTGCCGGAAGATGAATGGTACACATCAGAAAATGACGGTCGCTTGAAAAATACCATCGGCCGAAAAAACATGGATATTGAAATGAGCAAGTTCCGTAATAATGCCCAGCCATACTATGTCCTGCTTGGTCCTGATGAAGAAAAACTACTCGAACCAATTGGATACAATCTCGATATTGATGAATTTGTTGATTATCTGGAAGCAGGAAAAAAAGAGTTTCAGGAAAAATTTGATAAAAACTAAAATCTCCTACATCTTTCCGATTTGATCAATAGTGTAGAAAAATGCTGATTAACCATATTCTCGTTAGTTAATTATTTTTTTATAAGGAAATTCACTTAAATTTTTTAATTCCCTATAATATTTTATTCAAAAACATTACATTTAAATCGAAACACTTAATCGAGGCAATTTAATTTTTATCTACTACTATGGCTAAGCTCAAGAATATCATTAAGCAATTGTCAGATCAAGATTATGAAGCAATCTATGATTCTTTGCTGGAAAGCAGCGCTGACAAATCTGCTTATTTACTCAAATCCATGAGGGAAAAACAACAATCCGACAACAAGATCATGGAGGAACTTGGGGTAAATACCAATGCATATTACACTTTACGATCCCGACTTAACCAAAAAATTGAAGAATACCTGTTGCAACAAATGGAAAATCCGCGAACAGATATTCTGAAAAAAGTTGCTAACATCAACGAAATTATCTTTACTAAGAAAAAAGCGATAGCGATCGCCACCCTTAAAAAACTGGAAAAGGAACTTTTGGACTACGATTTGTCAAACGAACTAACGATCGTTTATAAGTCATTAAAAAAGCTCCACATCAATTCTGCTGATTATTTCAACTATTCCCAGCTGTACAACAAGCATGTTGCATTTACACTTGCAGTTGACAAAGCTGAAGAACTGCTGGCGGAATATTTTAAGAAGTATGGCAACTTTACACTTATGGGCGAAGATGTCTCCAAACTGGAGCTCACCTTACTGACCAAGGAGATGAACAATGTTAGTGGCTTGTACAAATCTCACAGGATGTATGTGTATCAAAGCTGTCTGAATATTTTCCACCGGCTGTTTGTGGAAAGTGAAGAATCGATCCAGGACGACCTGGAACCGATCGAGGATATTCTTCATAACGTGCAAAGTATATTTGAGGAATATCACCTGGATTCCATCTACTATCATCTGAAGATTGTATTTGAATTCCTGAAGCTGGAATATTACTCTCATTACAAAGTGTTCAGGAAGGCCGAAAACTTTTATGAAGAAGTGAATGATTCCTGTTCATCTTTGCTCACGAACTACACACTATATACCTATCCGGCTCAGTTTCTGATGACCAAGATCAAAAGGAATATCCGAATGGGAACAGTGGCAGAAATGTATGATGAAAATGAGGGATTGTTCCTAGATTATGAACCGGATAAAAATGACATTCCAAATTATATCAGCTATATCACATACCGATCGCTTTGCTGTTATTATGCCAAAAAGTATGATGAAGCTGCTAAGTGGATCAATAACCTCTTAAACGAAATCAGTCTGAAAAAATACCCGAATGCTCAGCTTGAGATTAAAGTAATTCTTGCTTTACAATATTGTATGGTTAAGGACTTTGATCTGTTTAACCAGCTGATCAATAGTATTCAAAGGCAGATCCGATTACTTGGTAAAGACTGTACGGAACACATCATCACATTTACCAAAATGCTGAAAATATCCATTAGCGAATCTAAGAGAAATAAAAAGTCCAAGATTAGCTCAATGGCTGATAAGTTCAAGTCTTACAAAATGTCACACTTTATGCCGACACTTCTAGTAAATGTGGATGATGATTTTATTGAAGCGCTAAGCAAAGAATAAAAAATCCGGAAACTATACCTCTATCTTTTCAAGATTTTCCTGGGAGAGCGGCTTGTTAATATATTTTTTAACATAGCTGTACTCCTTTGATTTGTTTACATCCTGAGGGTTAATAGATGAAGTTAACATGACGATCTTGCACTTAGACTTGGTGCTATCATTCAATTTGTCAAATTCATCCAAAAATTGGAATCCATCCATCAGCGGCATATCGATATCTAAAAATATTACGTCAGGCAATATTTCGTTGGCTACATTCTCAACCTTTTCAATGTTTTTTAAAAATTCGATGGCGCTTCGTGCACCTGTATGTGTAAAGATATGCTCGGTGATATTTGCTGCTTCAATCATCTTCTGATTGATAAGATTATCTATCTCATTGTCATCAATGAGCATTACAGTGTAAAATTTTTTGCCTGCGTCTGACATATTAATTTATTTTCAAGTTGGTTAACAGTTTGTTTCTATTGCCTCTTTCTAAAAATATGTAAATTAATTAAAAGAATCATGCAAAAATAGAATATTTTACCATCCACGCAGCGTAACTTAAAGTTTTAATTTAACTTAAAAATTACATCTAACGTTTTTGTAGTTTTTCAAACACAATCTCTTTTAAATTTCAAATTTAATTCCCTGAGCCAGAGGCATTTTATCACCAAAATTGATGGTGTTCGTTTGCCTCCTCATATACATTTTCCAGGCATCACTACCTGATTCACGCCCTCCTCCGGTGTCTTTTTCACCTCCAAAAGCACCTCCTATTTCTGCACCTGAAGTTCCAATATTAACATTTGCTATGCCACAATCCGAACCTGAGTGAGATAAAAATTGTTCTGATTCCCGTAAATTATTTGTCATGATGGCAGAACTCAATCCCTGCGGAACATTGTTGTGGATCTCAATTGCTTCGTTCAGATCCTTGTAACGAATCAAATATAAGATCGGCGCAAAAGTTTCTTCCTGTACAATATTATAATTATTATTCACTTCATAAATAGCTGGCCTTACATACAGACCTGAATGCTTCCCTTCTATTCCTGTTTCTAATTCTACCGGTATGACTGCTTTTCCTCCTTCGTTCACGATTCTCTTTCCGGCTGTCAAATATTGATCAACAGAAGTCTGATCAATCAGCGGGCCCACATGATTTTTCTCATCCAGAGGATTCCCGATTTTCAATTGCTGGTAAGCATTTATTAGTTTTTCCTTCACTTTATCAAAAATGCTTTCCTGCACGATCAATCGTCGGGTGCTGGTGCATCTCTGTCCACAAGTACCAACAGCTCCAAAAACGACAGCAGGAAGTGATAATTTAAGATTGGCATTTTCTGAAATAATAATTGCATTATTCCCGCCAAGTTCCAGGATTGTTTTACCCAACCGTGTGGCAACTTCAGCCCCAACCTTCCTTCCCATAGCTATAGAACCCGTTGCAGAAACCAGACTTACATTTTTATCTTTTGTTAAAAACTCTCCTACCTGGTAATCACCGGTAATGATATTGGAAATTCCTTCCGGAAGATTATTTTCTGATAAAACCTCACTGATAATTTTCTGACAGGCAACCGCACAAAGTGGGACTTTCTCAGAGGGTTTCCAGATACAAACATTCCCACAAACAAGTGCGATCATGGCATTCCAGCTCCACACGGCAACCGGGAAATTAAAAGCCGAAATAATTCCAACAATTCCCAGAGGATGATATTGCTCATACATGCGATGGAATGGTCGCTCCGAATGCATGGTAAAACCATGAAGTTGTCTGGAAAGTCCCACTGCAAAGTCGCAGATATCGATCATTTCCTGAACTTCTCCCAAACCCTCCTGAATGGACTTGCCCATTTCCCATGTTACCAGGTAACCTAATGCTTCTTTGTTTTCACGCAGTTTCTGTCCGACTTCCCGAATTACTTCCCCCCTTTTCGGAGCGGGAAGAAGCCGCCATTCACAAAAGGCCTTTTGGGCCATTTTCACAACAATCTGGTAATTCGTTGAATCAGTAGTAGAAACTTTACCAAGAATGGATCCGTCAATCGGGGAATATGAGGTGATGGTTTCCCCTGAAATATTATCGATCCAGGAATTTCCGGTTGAGGTCCCAGGAATGGGATCTCTGATATCAAATGTTTTAAGAATTTCCTTGACCGTCAATTTTTGATTTGTTGTTAGTTTCAAAAACCAACATCAATCTAAAAATTGCTTTGCTTTAAACAAAATAAAAAAGCACAGACTTGCGAGCCTGTGCTTTTCAAATCATGAATAATTGTCAATTATGATTCAGCAGGAATAACAGAAACAAATGATCGGTTATTTCTTGCTTTCCTAAATTCTACGATACCATCAGTAAGGGCAAACAAAGTATGATCCTTACCTATACCAACATTTTTTCCAGGGTGGTGAGTAGTTCCTCTTTGTCTTACAAGAATGTTTCCAGCTATGGCTTGCTGTCCACCATATATTTTTACGCCAAGTCGTTTACTTTCTGACTCCCTTCCGTTTCTTGAACTACCGGCTCCTTTTTTATGTGCCATATGATTATATTATTTAATGTCTTCGATTAAAACCTTGGTGAAATCCTGTCTGTGACCATTTCTAACTTTGTAGCCTTTTCTTCTTTTCTTTTTGAAAACAACTACCTTGTCACCTTTTACATGCTCCAGTATTTTACCAGATACCTTTGATCCTTTTACCAAAGGTGTTCCAACCTGAACTTTTCCAGAATTGTCAACTAATAAAACCTGGTCAAATTCTACTTTATCACCATCCTTACCTTCTAATAAAGGTGTGTAGTAAAATTTGTCTTTCTCTACTTTAAACTGCTTTCCCGCAATATCTACTATAGCGTACATTTATTTAAATTTTTAAGTCTCCTCAAAAAAGGACTGCAAAGATATTTTAATTATTAGTTAACACCAAAGAATTCTCTAACTTATTTACCATGAATAAGCATTAAAAAAAAATTAAATTTTTTTTACCTGATTTTTACCAAAAGTATTACTTATAGAATCCCGACCAACCTTCTAATTTTCAAAATCTTATAAGCTTTATTCCGAAGTTATTCTGTGAGTTATCCACAAATAACTGGTTTGATTTTTCGTTTTCAAATTGCAATATTTGAAGAATTGTTCCTTACGGAACCAACACCAAAATCACATGATTTAGCACATTAATTCAAAACGAATCGCAGGGCATGAATTTTAGCCTGCGAGTAATCGTTGTTTTTATATTTTTAACCTTTTAGTAACAGAGATTTAAACAAAAGATGAGTAAGAGAGAATACGTAGATGAAGAACCGCTATTAAGAGAAAATAAAGACAGATTCGTTTTATTCCCTATCCAGCAAAATGACATTTGGGAATTTTATAAAAAAGCAGAAGCCAGCTTTTGGACAGCTGAAGAAATAGATTTAAGTCAGGACCTCAAAGACTGGGAAAACCTGAATGACGGTGAAAGACATTTTATTTCGCACGTTCTTGCATTTTTCGCAGCAAGTGATGGGATTGTAAATGAAAACCTGGCAGAAAACTTTGTTGCTGAAGTGCAATACACAGAGGCAAAATTCTTTTACGGCTTCCAAATCGCCATTGAAAACATCCACTCAGAAACTTACTCATTATTAATAGATACATATATTAAAGACCCTAAGGAAAAGGACAAATTGTTTCACGCTATAGAAACCATGGACTGTGTGAAGAAAAAAGCAGATTGGGCACTAAGATGGATTGATAAAGGTTCTTTTCAGGAAAGATTGATTGCTTTTGCCGCCGTGGAGGGTATCTTCTTTTCAGGAAGCTTCTGCTCAATCTTCTGGATGAAGAAAAGAGGGTTAATGCCAGGATTGAGCTTTTCCAATGAATTGATTTCAAGGGATGAAGGACTCCACTGTGATTTCGCTTGCCTGCTTTACAACAATCACATTATTAATAAACTTGACCAAAACACAATAATTGAAATAATCAAAGACGCTGTATCTATAGAGAAAGAATTTGTAACAGATGCACTGCCAGTTAAATTGATCGGAATGAACTCCGACCTGATGTGTCAATACATCGAATTTGTAGCCGATAGGCTATTGTTAGAATTGGGTTGTCCAAAAGTCTGGAATTCAGAAAACCCATTCGATTTTATGGAGATGATATCTCTTCAAGGCAAAACAAACTTTTTTGAAAAACGTGTAGCCGAATACCAAAAAGCAGGCGTTATGCAAAGCAATAACTCCGAAGGCGGCTCCAAACCACGTTTCTCACTCGATGAAGATTTTTAACCTGTAATTATAAGTTTCATACACAAAACCTATTAAAAGAGCAATGTTAGTAATAAAAAGAGATGGTCGCCGAGAATCGGTGAAATTTGACAAAATTACCGCCAGGATTGAAAAACTGTGCTATGGCCTGGAAATGTCCTATGTAGAGCCCATTGAAGTGGCTAAAAAAGTAATCAATGGTATTTATGATGGGGTAACCACGCAAGCGCTTGATAACCTGGCCGCTGAAATTGCAGCCACGATGACTACGAAGCATCCGGATTATGCGCTTTTAGCTGCAAGAATAGCCATCTCTAATTTGCACAAGACTACCAGTAAGTCTTTTTCAAATACCATGAAAAGGCTTTACACCTATATTGATCCGAAAACCGGTGAAAATGCGCCTCTCATATCTAAGGAAGTTTATGGCATTATTAAAAAGAATGCAGCATTGCTCGACTCTTCCATTATTTATGACAGGGATTTTAACTATGACTATTTCGGTTTTAAGACGTTAGAAAGAAGCTACCTGATGAGGTTGGACCAAAAAGTGGTTGAACGACCTCAACACATGCTCATGAGGGTAGCCGTTGGAATCCACCAGGAAGACATTGAAGCTGCAGTTGAAACTTATAACCTGATGTCAGAAAAGTGGTTTACACACGCCACACCTACCTTGTTCAACGCAGGAACTCCAAAACCTCAACTATCATCTTGCTTCCTGTTAACCATGAAGGAAGATAGTATTGACGGAATATATGACACATTGAAACAATGTGCTAAGATCTCGCAATCAGCAGGAGGTATTGGTTTAAGTATCCACGATGTACGTGCTAAAGGATCTTATATACGTGGAACAAATGGGGTTTCCAATGGAATTGTACCCATGTTGAGAAACTTTGACATGACAGCCAGGTATGTCGATCAGGGCGGTGGAAAGAGAAAAGGCAGTTTTGCCATTTACCTTGAACCATGGCATGCAGATATTTTCGAATTCCTGGAATTGAAGAAAAACCACGGTAAAGAAGAATTAAGGGCAAGGGATCTTTTTTATGCTCTTTGGATCTCAGACCTTTTCATGAAGCGTGTGGAAGATAATGGTGAATGGTCGCTGTTTTGTCCTAACGAAGCGCCGGGTTTATCAAATGCCTATGGCGATGATTTTGAAAAACTTTATGAAAAATATGAAAAAGAAGGCCGTGCCAGAAAAACCGTAAAAGCACAGGATCTTTGGTTTGAAATATTAGAAGCTCAGATAGAAACTGGCGTTCCATATATACTATATAAGGACGCGGCAAATAAAAAGTCGAATCAGAAGAATCTCGGTACGATCAAATCTAGTAATTTGTGTACAGAGATTATGGAATATACCTCGCCTGATGAAGTAGCGGTCTGTAACCTTGCTTCTATTGCATTATCCAAATTTGTAGTTGACGGAGAATTCGATCATCAGAAGCTTTATGAAATTTCTTATACCGTAACCAAAAACCTGAACAAGGTAATTGATATCAACTATTACCCCGTTCCGGAGGCAAGAAACTCCAACATGAAACACCGACCAATTGGAATTGGTGTGCAGGGGCTGGCCGATGCCTTCATTCAGTTGAGATTACCGTTTGATTCTCCGGAAGCAAGAAGACTTAATGCGGAAATATTCGAAACGATCTATTTCGCATCCATGACAGCATCAAAAGACCTGGCGAAAAAAGATGGAGCATATGAGACATTCAAAGGTTCTCCCGTTTCAAAAGGTATTTTCCAGTTTGACATGTGGGGGGTTACTCCTGATTCGGGAAGATGGGATTGGAATGAACTAAAAAGAGAAGTGAAAAAACACGGTGTGAGAAATTCACTATTGTTGGCGCCAATGCCAACAGCTTCTACATCCCAGATCTTAGGAAATAACGAATGCTTTGAGCCTTACACCACTAATATTTATACAAGAAGGGTGCTTTCAGGAGAATTCATTGTTGTCAACAAGCATCTGTTGAAAGACCTGATCCAACTGGGAATCTGGAATGACAATATGAAAAACAGGTTGATCGCTGCAAACGGATCTATACAGAACATTCCTGACATTCCTGATAACATCAAGGAATTGTATAAGACTGTTTGGGAAATATCGCAAAGAGCCATTATTGATATGGCAGCTGATCGTGGGGCATATATTTGCCAGAGCCAGAGTTTGAATATCCACATCAGCGATCCAAATTTCGGTAAGCTCACCTCGATGCATTTCTATGCCTGGAAGAAGGGATTAAAAACCGGAATGTATTATCTAAGGACAAGAGCTGCTGCTGATGCAATTAAATTCACTGTCAAAAAAGAAGAGAAAGTTGAGCCTACAGTTGAAGAAGTTGAAGCTCAAAACCGAGCAGATATGTCCTGCTCACTTGATGATCCGGACGGATGCATCTCATGTGGAAGTTAAAATTGATTTGTAGTTAAAATATGTTTGAAAAGGCTGCCCATCCGGGCAGCCTTTTTTTCTGAAAGTCTATTCGTCCGACCACTCCAAGTGGTCAGACAACTTTCATGCCTGTGGGTGAATTCCCTCATTCATGAAAGTTTTATTCTCCCATCCATTTTTTAAATGAAGGAGCCTTTTCCCTACTCACATAAATCTCATCCTTCAATTCCGGATCCAGGTGAACTAACAATTTGCCATTAAAATAGGGCTCGATGCTTTTTACTGAATTTAAATTAGATATGATGCTTCTGTTGATTCTAAAGAATTTTTGAGGATCCAAAGTTGATTCCAGCTCCTCCAGCGTCTGTTCAACGGGAAAATACCGTCCTTCAAAAGTACACAGTAAAACCAGCTTCCCTTGTGCCTGAAAATAGGCTATTTGCTGGTCCTGAACGGATATCAATTTATTTTTACCCTTGACTAAAAAGCGGGTTTTATAATTTTTGTCAAGAGAAACTTTCTGATAGGCATTCTCTAAAATTTCCATGAGTTTTTCATTCCCAATTGACAGCCAGCTATTCATTTTGTCAAGGCTTTTTCTAAGCTTCTCCTCATCAACGGGTTTCAATAAATAATCAATGCAATTTTGCTCAAACGCTTTTAATGCAAATTCATCGTAGGCGGTAGTAAAAATGATTGGAGCGTTTACTTTGATCTTTTTGAAAATTTCAAATGATTGACCGTCTGCTAATTGAATATCCAGAAAAATCAGGTCCGGGGATTTATTAGCATCAAACCATTCAATGCTTGATTTGACACTGTCAATTTCTGCAATAATGTCAATCTTTCTTCCCGTATTTAAGAGAAGTTTCCTTAAGCGTACTCTGGCTGGCTTTTCATCTTCAATGATAATCGCTTTCATAATCTTCAGCAAAAATAAGAGGTACCGAAACCTTAAAATATTCATCTTTCGAAAGGACCTGAAGCTTTCTTCCAGTTAAGTATTTCACCCTTTGAGAAATATTTTCCAGGCCGGCTCCTGTACCATTATGATTATTCATCTTTTTGTTGATTTTATTTTGAGCAACAAGGCAATCATTTTCTATCCATATTTTTAATTCTAATGGTTCCAGCTGACTGATGGTATTATGTTTTGTGGCATTCTCCACCAATAGTTGTATTACGAAAGGCGGTATAATTGCTTCATTATACCTTTCAGGAATATTGATATCACACTGGAAATTTTCTCCAAACCTGATTTTTAGCAAATAACAGTAATTGTTGATCAAATCAATTTCTTCCTTTAGGGCGACAGTATCACTATTTCTATTTTGCAAAGAGTAGCGATAAACTTTAGAAAAGCTTTCTGTAAAGTGCACAGCTTTTTGTGCATCTTCAGGGATGATTGCCATCAAGGTATTGAGAGAATTAAACAGAAAATGAGGATTGACCTGATTGCTCAAAATCTTTAGCTCATTTTCAACCTGCAGCCTCTTCAATGCTTCTGTTTCATTTACTTTTTCCTTGTAAAGTTTGAAATAATCTAGTGTGAGGTACACCGTACAGACGATTGTAGTAACTGTTGTGCATGTGATATAATCTATCAGAAATTCAATATCGCTATTTGGAAAAAAATGCTCCTTCGACATATACACAACTCCCAATATGTAGATCAAAATCGATATAATATTGATAACAACCCTTAATACAGTTTTTTCTATACTTCCAATAAACCTGACACAAAAGAAGGTAATCGCTATGCTACCATTCCAGCAAAAGAAAGAATAGTAATAGGTAATGAATAGTCCGTCCCAACCACAGTCAGGTTTGGTAATGTACTCCAAACCAAACAGAATGCCGGTTAGAATTAGTATAAAAGCCTGATGCAGTAAAAGCTTGCGCCACGATATTTCATCTATGAAATTAATCATTTGTTAAAATAAGATCCTGTATTGAAGCATAGGCCAGAGACCCAATTGTGTAGTATAGGAAATATTTTGTGAATAGTCACTATACGACTGGTTGAGTACATTTTTGCGATCTGTAACATTCTGAATATCCAGCACCCATTCCTGGCTTACTTTTTTACCTTGTTTACGAAAAGTAAATTTAACATCTGCTCTAAAATAATAAGGTAATTTTTCTTGATAGGCATTATTGTACTCCAAAACTTCCTCACCCTTTTCAATGGAAGCTTCCAAATCGATTGGGATATACCGGGTATTTCCCGCAAAAGTTACTTTTGCGTCGATTGAAAATGTATTATTAGCCTTGCCGACATGCCATTCTTTTCCAGCAAGCAAGTTTGTTACATAATTCCCATTAAAAAGTGTATTTCGGGAAATCTCATCGGAACCTTTATACTTTGAATCATAAAACGAACCGGTGAACAATGAATACCAGCCATTGGAAAGGAACTTTTCGACTGTAATTTCAGCTCCCAGGTTTTTCCCGGTTCCATCATTGTATAGCGAATCCTCATCGGTAAAGGTAAAATCATTTCCCTGGTTGAGCATAGAGAAATATCCATCCCGGATGCTCACCGGTACGTTACTGATTTTTTGATAATACAGTTCAGTCCGTATCCTGAGATTATTCTTCGGAAATATTTCATAGCCCATGACAAAATGATCACTTTTTGTCAGACCAAGATCCTTGTTGGACGTTATCGTTGAACCGTCGGACAACCTGGTTTCATTGAAATAAACCGTTATCACCTGCACCTGACTGTGTTTTCCGTATGCAAGGCTTAGTTTTTGGTTGTCTCTGATCTTATATTGCATTCCTAGACGGGGTTCCATTGCAGAAGATTCCTCATTTAATAAATAGTTCATGTAATTCAGTCCTGAGTTAATGAGGAATTTATCATTGAACTTATGCTGCCAGGAAACATAACTTTTCAGAAGAAATGCCGGACCATTCTGATTAATGCCATTATAATTTTCGAGATCTTCAGGTCGCAGAATGCTTCTTTTCAGATTCATGAATTGCTGTTCAAGGATCATCCCCATGTTAATGGTATTACGAACATTAACTTTTTTGTTGAATTCAGAAGTCAAACTGATCTTTGATTGCGAAAAATTAGTTTCGGCCCAACCCTCTACATCGATCACCTCAAGATTTTCATTTCTCAAAACGGTGTCGATGTCAGCTATGAATTCGTTCCCAGAAACCAATAACGTATTGTTCCAATAGGTGTTGGAATTGAAGAAATGGAGGTAGGATATTCCGGCTAAACCTGTATTGGATTTATTATAAATGTCCAAATCAAAATCACCGTATAGATCTTCCTTGGCATCTTCTGCATCCGTTTCGCTACCTAGCAGGTCGATATGGCTCAGGCCTCCAAGGCCAAAGACCTTAAGATTTCCATTTTTAGTTGGAAAATTTAATTTAAAAGATAGATCCTGATAGTAAGGCACAGCGGTTCCCGTACCCGTTCCGAACCCCAATTCCTGCATAATTGCAGGGACGGAATATCGATAATTTGCCATATAAGAACTTCTGCTTTTCTTGCTGAAAGGACCTTCTAAGCCAACTTCCAAACCATTAAACCCTATTTGAAACATGTTTTCCATCTTTTCATAATTTCCGTTTCTCAGACTGAGATCAAAAACACCGGAGGTGGCATTGCTATACATTGCCGGGAAAGCACCGGTATAAAATTCAGAATTTGCGAGCTGATTATTGTTTAGAATGGGGACAGGGCCTCCTGTCGTGCCAGTACCGGCAAAGTGATTGGGATTGGGGATATCCACACCCTCGAGTCTCCATAGCAAACCGGTGGGTGAGTTTCCCCGAATAATGATATCATTTCGCCCGTCATTGACAGATGAAACTCCGGCAAAATTAGCAGCCATTCTTGCGGGATCATTAAAAGATCCTGCGTACCGCTGCGTTTCGTCAATATTAAATCCTCTGGCACTGACTGTAGCAAATTCATTTACTTCTCCGGAGAGTTTGTCGTTCGCAGAGATGACAATTTCATCCATCACCTCCACTTTTTCCTCCATGCCGACTTCAACCATTGCTTCCTTACCAATATTAACCAGAATATTGGGCATGACAACGGTTTCATATCCCACAAACCGAAAAGCCAGACTAACCCGACCAACCGGCACTTCATTGAGTTTAAAATAACCATCACTATCCGTAATGGTGCCTAGCACCGGATCACTTCCGATCACAACTACATTTACACCTGGAATGGGAAATTGTGAACCTGCATCTATAACCCTCCCCTTGACGGTTTGGGTTTGTTCATTTTTTTGAGCTTGTAAGCTGATTGAGAAAAGGGTGAGAAATAAAATAAGTAAAGTCTTCATGGTGTTTGAGTTGATTATCTTCCAAATAAAGGCAGTTATTTATTTCGTAAGTAAAAAAATACCATGAAGTGTATTAATTTGGGAATGAAACGTAGAGTTAATAGAACTAAAGTCTTTACATTCCAAGCGTAGTAATATGAAAACCATCTTTGCAGACCTCAATCTAACCACACCAGCGTTGCTCTTTCCAGCCATTTCCCTTCTCCTATTGGCCTATACGAATCGCTTCCTTGCTGTAGCATCCCTTATTCGTAAGCTGCATGAAGAATACAAGGAGGATCCAAATGCAATCATTTGGGATCAGATAAAAAACCTCAGATTGAGAGTCAACCTGATCAGGTTTATGCAGGGATTTGGAGTATCAAGCTTGCTCCTCTGTGTATTGACCATGTTCCTGATCTTTACCGGTCAAACAACCGCTTCCTACCTGGTTTTTGGATTGAGTTTAATTTTATTGATAGGTTCACTGGGAATTTCTGTGCTGGAAATTCAGATTTCTGTAAAAGCACTTAATATTCAATTAAGTGAATTAGAAGACTTAAATCCGGAGAAGAAACTAAAGCAATAAATTATTCCAAATAGGTATATCCATAAAGTCCGGATCGGTAATTCGATAAAAACTCTTTCCCTTCTTCTGCGGATATTTTACCTGATTTTACTGAGCTCGTCACCCAGGTTTCTACCGTCCGTACCATTTTTTTATGGTTGTATTGTACATAATCCAATACTTCTGCAACGGTTTCACCATCAATGATCTGGTCGATCTTATACCCCTTGCTGTCGACTATAACATGTACAGCATTTGTATCCCCAAATAAATTGTGCAGGTCGCCTAGAATTTCCTGGTAAGCCCCAACCAGGAAGACACCAAGGTAATACGATGAATCTTTTTTCAGATCATGTACAGGCAGATAGTACGAAAAATTTCGGGTCGAAATGAAATTATCAATCTTACCATCGGAATCACAGGTGATGTCCTGAAGGGTAGCCGATCTTTCCGGTTTTTCATTTAAGCGATGGATCGGTATGATCGGAAATATCTGGTCAATCGCCCATGAGTCCGGTAAGGATTGGAATAATGAAAAATTACAAAAGTATTTATCAGACAATAATTTTGGTAGCTGCCTGAGCTCATCCGGCACATGCTTTAATTCGCCCGACATCTGATGGATCTCTTTCGCCACCGACCAGAACAGTCTTTCCACCTGAGCCCTGGTTTTTAGATCTACCAGACCAAGGCTGAACCTGTCAAGAGATTCCTCACGGATTTGCTGAGCATCGTGCCAGGTTTCCAGCAATTTAGGCTGATTAAGATTATCCCATAAGTAGTATAATTCTTTAACCAGCTCATGTTCATTTTCTCCTATATCTTCATCTTCATCCCAGGTTGGTAGAGAGCTAGCTTCCAGTACTTCAAAAATGAGCACAGAATGATGCGCTGTCAATGATCTTCCTGATTCGGTCACTATATTTGGGTGAGGTAGATTGTGTTTATTACTCGCATCAACCATCGAAGAGATGGCGTCGTTCACATATTCCTGAATACTATAATTGACACTGCTTTCGCTATTGGCCGATCTTGTCCCGTCATAATCAACCCCCAATCCTCCACCAATATCGACAAAATCAACTTCAAACCCATTTTTGCATAGCTGGACATAAAACTGAGCCGCCTCTCTGAGGGCAATTTTAATCCTACGGATCTTTGTCACCTGACTGCCTATATGAAAATGGATCAGTCGCAGACAATCTTTCATTTTATTCTTGTCAAGAAAATCGAGCGCTTCCAGCAGTTCGCTGGAGGAAAGTCCAAATTTGCTCACATCACCGCCCGACTCTTCCCATTTTCCACTTCCTGAGCTTGCCAGTTTTATTCTAATACCAATATTTGGTTTTACTTTAAGCCTCTTAGCTACTTTGGTGATGAGCTTCAGTTCGTTAAGCTTTTCAACGACCAGAAATATTTGCCTCCCCATTTTTTGGGCAAGCAAAGCCAGTTCTACATAGTCTTCGTCTTTGTATCCATTGCAAATAATCAAAGAATCATTGTCTGTATTGATGGCAATTACAGCATGCAACTCCGGTTTTGAACCAGCCTCGAGACCTATGTTAAATTTCTTTCCGTGATCCACAATCTCCTGCACAACTGGCCGCATCTGGTTTACCTTGATGGGGTAAATGATGAAATTCTGTGCTTTATATTCGTACTCCTCCGAAGCTATCTTAAAACAGCTAGCCATTTTTTCAATTCGCGAATCCAGAATATCCGGGAAACGAATGAGCATCGGCGCGGACACATCCCTGATTTGCAGTTCGTCAACTAATTCTTTCAGGTCAACGGCAATGCCATCTTTTTTTGGAGTGACCTCCACATTTCCTTTATCATTGATTGAAAAATAATTGATGCCCCATCCATCTATGTTGTAGAGCTCAGCACTGTCTTCTATTCTCCATTTTCTCATTGAAAGAAAAAACTTTTTATTTCATTAATAATCAATTGCAGATTCGCAAAATTTACTAAAAAGTGTGCGAATATAGATGAATAATTGGGATTGTGGTCATATTTAACCATGAATTAAAAGATTGATAATCTACTTTTCCTATTCCTAGCTTTTATTTGACTTTTGTCTTCACTTTTGACCATTCTTTAAGCTGCCATTTTACCACGGCATCGGTCAGTTTGTTTTTATTTACATCAAAAATTTCAACATGGCAGTCTATGTCTGTTGCTTCATTCTCTTTTAGTGGCTCATACACATTTTTATTTAACCAATCGTTGGTGAGTGAAAACTCAGCAAATGCATTTGTCTTACCCTGGTATAGATATTCAACTTCGAGTTTTTTCAAAATAATCCGGTAATTTTTCATGCCGACTCGAGAAATCAACATAAAACCTGTTGTGAATTCACACAAAGTAGCCAATGCACAAGCATGTAAGCCATGTATATGGTTGAAATTTCTGGATTTATAAGGCAGATGAGTTTTGATTTTCTCATCAGATATTTCAACTATCTTAAATCCGTGAGGTCTATTGAAGGGGATCATTCTGTTGAGACCCATGTTCAGTATTTTGAGATAAAATTTAGAAGTCTTTGCCTTACCGATAATTTTGTTCAGATCCATGAACTCTGATTTTTCATTTAATTTCAAAAAAAATCATTCAAAATCCTGATTATATGGTATCTTTTAATGAAAGTTTTGAGGATGCTTAGTTTTTGGGAAAAGAATTCATTTCAGAATTTTGATTTCATCATCATCGGTGGTGGTATCACCGGCCTAAGTTGTGCCTTATCTATCAAAAAATATTTCAAAAAGTCGAAAATTGCTGTGTTGGAAAGAGGTTTTTTACCCTCTGGCGCCAGCACGAAAAATGCCGGTTTTGCTTGCTTTGGATCCTTCACCGAGATACTGGATGATTATGAAAACATTGGCAAAGACAAAAGTCTGAAATTGATCGAAGACCGGGTTCGGGGATTGGAATTGCTGATCAAAATGTTAGGCAAGAAAAGTATCGGCCTGGAAAACAATGGTGGTTACGAATTGATCTTTAAACATAACAAGGCCCTTCTTGATCATTTGCCTCAGATCAACAAGGATCTGAAAGACATATTCCCTAAAAATGCCTTTACTAACCAAAGTGATAAAATATCAGATTTTGGTTTTAAGACAGTAAAGAGGCTGATCTATACACCTTATGAGTCCCAGGTGGATACCGGCAAAATGATGTACAACCTGATTGAAGAAGTCAGCAGCAAGGGAATTTTTATTTTTACAGGAACGGAAGTCGAAAAATTCAAAGATCACGGAGACAATGTATGGGTCAAGCTGAATAATAAAATTGAATTGACCTGCAACAGGTTGGCTATTTGTACAAATGCATTTGTTAAAAAATTCCTTCCGGAACTGGATGTCAAACCCGGGAGAGGGCTGGTGCTCGTGACAAAGCCTGTGGAAAAATTAAAATTTAACGGTTCTTTCCACTTTGAAAGAGGGTATTTTTATTTCAGGAATTACAAGGACAGAATCATATTTGGAGGAGGGAGAAATCATTTTATTGACGAGGAAGAAACAACTTCTAACGAGATCAATGAAAAAATCCTGGAAATTTTGAAGGATAAATTAAATACTGTGATTGCACCAAAAAAAAAGACTGAAGTGGATTATGCCTGGACCGGTATCATGGCTTTCGGGTCAAATAAGTCTCCGATCGTTGACAAAATCTCACAGAACGTTGGACTGGCAGTGAGGTTAGGTGGAATGGGGGTCGCTCTAGGCACCCTGGCAGGACAAAAAATTGCATCACTTCTTACCGGCCAATAATAATTTTCATATCTTAAAGTTTCTAAATCTTTTAGTGGATGGAAGATGCGACTCGGGGGCCTTCAATTTTTGAGGCGTTAGTTCCCATTATATTTCTGATTTTTTTTCTTTGGCTGAATGTATTGTTATTTAGGGACGCAACGTTGGACGGGTCCAACCAGGTAATTTTGATATTTTCCGCCGCGTTAGCCGCTATCATTGCCCAGTTTTATGGAGTAAAATGGAGTAGTCTTCAAGCGGGAATTTTGAAAAACATTAACTCTGCCATGCCTTCCATTTTAATTCTTCTATTGATCGGAGCGCTATCTGGTACATGGATGGTTTCAGGTATTGTTCCGGCTATGATCTACTATGGCCTCAAGATCTTAAATCCTACCATTCTTTTATTTGCATCGTGCATCATTTGTGCACTTGTATCTCTTGCAACCGGTAGCTCATGGACTACGGTAGCAACTGTTGGAATAGCACTGATGGGCATTGGCAAAGCTCTAGGAGTCTCTGAAGGGATGATTGCAGGAGCCATTATTTCAGGAGCCTACTTTGGCGATAAAATGTCTCCACTTTCCGATACTACCAACCTGGCTCCTGCCATGGCCGGTACGGATCTTTTTACACACATCCGTTACATGACGCTTACAACCTTTCCTTCTATCATCATTACGTTGATAATATTCGTTTTTATGGGTTTTGGCATTGGAAAGAAAAACATAGGGGTTGATGTAAATGAAATTACAACAGCTATTGAAAGCACATTCTACATTTCACCCCTTTTATTTATTGTGCCCGCGGTAGTTATTTTTTTAATTGTAAAAAAAGCTCCGGCAATTCCAGCATTACTCGCCGGAATCGCACTGGCAGCAATTTTTGCCATTTTCTTCCAACAGGATATTCTTAGAACAATTGCAGGAGACGAAGGAGGTCTGGCGGCGAGTATTTACAAAGCCACACTTCAATCGATCTATGGCGATGTAAGCGTTGTCACTAATAATGAAATTGTTGACGAGCTTCTTTCTACAAGTGGAATGTACGGAATGCTGGGAACGATCTGGCTGATCCTGAGCGCAATGATCTTCGGTGGTGTCATGGACGGGGCGGGCATGCTGCAAAAAATTACAGCAAGTATCATCAAATTGGCGAGTTCAACCGGATCTCTGGTTTCTTCAACGGCCCTGACTTGTATATTCTTCAATACAACTGCATCAGACCAGTATCTGGCCATTGTCGTGCCGGGAAAAATGTTTCAAAAAATCTATAAAGACCGCGGGCTGGCTCCTCAAAATTTATCCAGAACACTGGAAGATTCAGGAACAGTTACATCTGTTTTGGTACCCTGGAATACCTGTGGTGCCACCCAGAGCCGCGTACTGCTGGTAGACACCCTGACCTACCTGCCTTATTGCTTTTTTAACATCATTAGCCCAATTATGACCATAATTTTTGCCTATGCCGGGATAAAAATTGCTAAACTTACAAAAAGTTCAAAAGAGATTGTCGCAGATGAAGCATAGCATTACCAAAGATGAAATCAAAAAACTGCCATTATTAAAGTTTAATGGCAAAATTATTTTGGCAAATGGCCATGCTGACGTAGATGAGTTTCTGAATGAATTATATTCCGGAAAGGTGGTAGGGTTTGATACGGAAACAAAGCCCACCTTCAAAAAGGGTCAGGTCAATCCCATTGCATTACTCCAGTTTGCATTAAATGGGAAGGCATTCTTATTCAGGGTCCATCAATCGGGAGTGCCAAAAGAAATCATTGACTTTTTATCGGAACCCTCTGTGATAAAAGTTGGAGTGGCATTGGATGATGATTTTCTGCAGCTTAAAAGACAAATTGATTTTGAACCAAAAAATACCATTGATCTCAACAAGCTTGCCCCCCAATTGGGAGTTGAAAACATTGGCGTAAGAAATCTGAGTGGGATTTTTCTCGATGGCCGTGTATCAAAAAATCAGCAAACCTCAAATTGGGAAAACCCGGAGCTGACCAAATCACAAATGATCTATGCAGCAACAGATGCATGGGTTTGCCTGAAGATCTACCAGCGGATGCAGCAATTGGGGATGGTTTGATTTGGAGATTTAGTGATCTGGTGATATTGTGATTTAGTGATTGTTGTTTTTGAATAGCAATTACTCAGTCCTGCTTTTATACTTTCTATAACTTAATTCTCTAAAATCGTGCATAAACTAATTTTATAATAATATTACTATAAATATAGTTGTATTATTATATTTATAGTTATACATTTGAAGCCATGAAGGAATTAACCCATGCAGAAGAGCAGGTAATGCAATACCTATGGAAGCTTGAAAAAGCTTTTTTAAAGGACATTGTTGATGAATATCCCGAACCAAAACCCGCTTATACAACGATCAGTACCGTCATCAGGGTTTTGGTCAAGAAGGGATTTATTGGCTTTGATCAATTTGGAAAGACGAATCGGTATTTTCCAAAGATCAGCAAGTCTTCATACTCCAAAGCAACATTTAAAGGTGTTTTTCAAAAATTTTTTGATAGTTCTCCCACAATGTTTACTTCATTTTTTACAAAGGAAGAGAAAATATCGGTGGACGAATTGGAAGAGATGAAGCAAATCATTGAAGAGGAATTAAAAAAGAAAAAGAATGATGGAAAACAGTGATATATTGATCCATATGGGACTTGTTGCCCTTTCCACTGGTGGATTTTATTTGTTGTTCCATCTATTGTTTAACAAAGGTCATCATTTTCAATTCAATAGAATTTTGATTCTGTCGTCACTGATCTTCTCTTTCATATTTCCATTTCTTTCTTTCAATGTTCATCAACCCTTCTTCGAAGCTGTCAATCAATTTGATATCCAACAGGTTACGGATCTTTGGGCAGTAGAGACATTAAAGGAAAATGAAATCACCGGAAAATTGGTAAAAACAGCCTTCAGCTTTTTAGCAGGAATATTTATCATTTACGCTCTTGGGGTATTGATTTTCTTCATACGATACATAGTAAAATTATCATCCATCATTAAAATAATCCGGCAAAATGAAAAAATAGAAAAAGACCAGTACACGATTGTAAAACTAAAAGAAGGAACCCCTACATTTTCTTTTGCCCATTTCATTTTCTCTGATCAGTTACCTGGCCCTCAAAACAAGGCCATTTTTGATCATGAGAAATGTCATGTGATACATAGGCATTCGTATGACCTCCTTTTAGTAGAGTTCCTGCTCGTTTTACAATGGTTTAATCCCTTCATTTATCTATTTAAGAACAGGCTGGTTGAAATTCACGAATTTCTGGCAGATGAAAATGTGCTGAAGCAAGGGCATGGAAAAGTTTCGTATTTGAAACATCTGGGCGCTGCAGCTGGTATTCATTTTCCTCACCAATTTACCAGCTCTTTTTACTCAAACATTTTAAAACGAATACAAATGATTAATAGAAATAAATCAGTAAGAATAAAATTATGGAAGGCTGTCATTCCATTTGTGTTTGCAGCAACGATTGTTTTTACATATTCCGGATTTAACGGTCAACTCATTGTGCCGGATAATCACCTTTTGAAATTGCAAACCGATCAGGCATTGCAGGTAAAATTCCATTTACCATTGAGAAAAGACAAACATTTTAAAGTCACTTCAGGTTTCGGAATGAGAATGCACCCTATTTTAAAAGAAAAAAGGATGCACAATGGAATTGACTATGCTGCTAAAAAAGGTGTGAAAATTTTTGCTTCTGCTAGTGGCGTCGTTCGTAAAGCCACGTATAATAAAAATTATGGAAACTATTTGATCATAGACCATGAAAATGGCTTCTCTAGTTTATACGCACAGATGGAAGCGATCAGGGTTAAAGAAGGTGAAAAAGTTAATGTCGATTACGTAATTGGTACAGTCGGAAGCAGTGGCCTTTCTACTGCCCCTCATCTACACTTTGAGATCATGAAAGATGGTAAGCATGTCAATCCGGATGATTATCTTGAACCTTATCAATAAAATTAGTTAACAATGTCACCGAGATATGAAATCTCGGTGTCTCTAAATTTCTTTATTTTTACAAAAACACAAAAATGAAAAACCAATTCTTGCTTCTCATTGCATTAGCATTCACCATTTCAACAGCTAACAGCCAGGACAAAAAAATTTGCGTTACCATCGATGATTTACCGGTTGTTACTTATGGTATTAATAATATCAAGTTCCAGCAAGAGCTGACAGAAAATCTTATTCGCACATTTGATAAATTTGAGATCCCAGCAATTGGCTATGTAAATGAAAGCAAGCTTTACAAAGATGGTCATCTCGACTCTGCCAGGGTTAATTTGCTCATCGAATGGGTTAAAAATGGCTATGAATTGGGCAATCATACTTACTCGCATCCGGACTATAATGATACACCGGATAGCCAGTATTTTGATGATATTCTGAAAGGCCAGCAAATCATTCAACCATTAATGGATAAATATGGCATGGAACTTCGCTACTTCAGGCATCCCTTTCTTCATGCCGGTGAAAATTCAGAAAAATTCGATGCACTAAATGAATTCCTTAATGCAAATCAATATGAAGTTGCACCTGTAACGATCGATAACGATGACTACATTTTCGCAAAAGCTTATCACAATGCTTACGTGGAAAAAGATAAGTCTTTGATGAAAAAAATCGGAAAGGAATATGTGGAATACATGGAACAAAAACTTCATTTTTTTGAGCAGAGATCCAATGACGTATTTGGCAGAAACATTATTCATTCACTTCTTATTCATGCTAGCTTTCTCAATGCGGAATACCTGGATGAGTTGGCGGCAATGTATAAGAAAAATGGGTACACTTTTGTATCGCAGGAAGAAGCCCTTAGAGATGAGGCTTATTCCACACACATCTCTTTTTATACCGAGTATGGCTTATCCTGGATATTCCGGTGGGGTATAAGCATGGGACTTGCCAATAAGGATTTGAGAAACGGGGATATTGAGGTTCCCGGATTTGTGATGGAGGTGTTTAACCGTTAATCAATCCGATTGCTTGACTCCATGAAGGAGGCTGATTTTCTCATAAACTTCATCCAGAATTTTAAGTCTGACATTCAGGGTCATTTTGCACCGCAGATCCATGACCTGATGGCTAATCTCAAGATCGTATTCCTTGATAATACGCATGACATCGTTTAGCTCCGGATACTGAAATTGGATATGTATTGGTTTTGTAATTAATTTCTCAACAATCTGGCTATTGTCGATGGCATCAGCTGCTGCAGTCTTATAAGCATTGATTAATCCCGAAACTCCAAGCTTGGTACCTCCAAAATATCGTACAACTACCACTAATGTATTGGTCAGCTCCCTGGACCGGATCTGACCCAATATAGGATCACCTGCACTGTGATTTGGTTCGCCATCGTCGTTTGAACGATAATATTCTCCATCAATGCCAATGATAAATGCATAACAATGATGACGAGCATCGTAATACTTCTTTTTAAGCTCATCCAGGAAGTTTTTAACCTGATCCTCATTGTCTGTAGGGTAAGCAAAAGCCAAAAACTTGCTCCCTTTTTCTTTATATAATCCTTCTGAGTATTTGGAAACAGTCAGGTAAGTATCTTTCACCGGTTCGGATTTAAATTTCTATTTTAAATACCCTTCTTAATGAATTGAAATTCAATTAATAAGAATTAATATTTAGTTGATCTAATTATGAGAAACTTTATTATTTTAACCATTTTAAGATCAACTGAGGATAAAAGGTGATACAAAATGCGTGTTTTTTATTCAAAAAGGCTTTAAAAAGTGAAAAATCACGAATTACAGGTTATTGAGAAACTAACGAAGGATGTTAATGATTGCTTCTACAAGACCTTGTTTAACGATCCGAAACATGTAATTCTCCAAAGCTCAGAAGCGCTTACCTACCAATTATTATTAGATAAGGAGCCTTCCGGAACCATTCATTTTATAATTGAAGATAAAGTTGCCTACAGCCCGGCCAGATCATTGTTTGGCGGATTTGCACTCTCCAAAAAAGTTGATCAGGAGAAACTAGAATTCTTTTATTCAGAAATTGAAGTTTCTCTAAAGAAAAAGGGGGTCATAAAAATTTCAATTATTTCTCATCCCAATTTTTTTAGAAAGGGGAGGTATAAACTTGCCAAATTCGTTTTGGAGAATAGAGGTTTTAAGAAAGCGATAAAATACAAGAACCATCACATTGAAATCTTGGGGAAATCGCTTCAGCCATTCATTCACAACATGGAAAGACGGAAGTTAAAAAAATGTAACAAAGCCGGAATGGAATTTTACCATGAACCCGTAGAATTACTGCCTGTTATATACAATTTCATTGCCGTTTGCAGGAAAGAAAAAAGTCAGCCACTGAATATCACCATGGAAAAGCTCAGTGAATCTTTCCAAAAATTTCCGGATAATTATTTCATTTTCACGGTGAAGAAAAGTAATGAGATCTATGCTGCTACAATTGCAGTGAAAGTGAATGAGTCCATTTTCTACAATTTTCTTCCTGCCAGTCCTGTTAAATTCAATGCCATCAGCCCCACAGTGAAACTGCTGGATGGGCTTTATACTTTTGCCAAAAAGAATGGATTTAAATTCATTGATCTGGGAGTTTCCACCACGTCAGATGGAAAAGATCAGTCCTCGCTCATCAAGTTCAAAAAACACATGGGAGGAAAAAGAAGTACAAAATTAAGGATGGAAAAGAATATCGATAAGTAAAGCTATCTTCCAATTTGATAACCCCCCTGTTCCCCTAAAATATTTCCACTCAATCTCAAAAGTTCAATTTCAGCAAGCTTAGCAACCAGCTGTGCATTAAGTAATCGGGTTTGGGCATCCACGTTGTTTTGCTGGGCTTCTCGCAATTCGAGAAAGGTCCCCACACCCAGTTTGTACCGGTCAATAGCAATTTCTTCGTTTTCTATCGCCACTTCAACGTTTTCCTTCTCAAGACCAACAAGCTCGATGCTATTGACGTAATTGCTGTATCTTTTTCGCAAATCCCCTAACAATTGTAGTTCGATTTCTTCCTTTTGTAACATAGTCGTTTCTCTTCGGATCCGGGCATTTTGAATTTGACGGTTTTTGTTAAATCCATCAAAAATATTCCATGAAGCAGAAAGACCATATGTCCAACCCTGGGTTTGCGAGCTCCTTAGCTGTCCTGCATCGTTGTTGGAAGTGCCATACCCGTACGCTACATCGAGATCAATGGTTGGGTATCGCAGGGACACAAATTCCTTGTACTCAGAATAGGCAATATTTTGTTCATTGATTGCAAATAAAAGTTGTGGGTTCAGGCTAACGATTTTTTCTTTAACATCTTCGTACAGCAACTGATCATTAATGGTGAAGGTATCGATCGCCACATAATTCAATTCCGGATCCTGACCCATTAAGACATTCAAATCAACGCGTGCCATTTGCAGTACTTCCCGCTGCACGATCAAGTCCGTCTGATCGGAATTGTAGTCAACCTGTGCTGACAGGTAATCGATTTTAGAACCTTTGCCAATTTCGTATCTTGACTGTGAAAATTCCGTTCGTTGTGCAGAAAGTTCCAATGTCTGTTCCAGCACACCATACCTCGCTTGCTCTACAACTACCCGATAATATGCACTTTGAACAGCCGCAACGGTATTTTCGAGTGCTATTCTGAATGACAATTCACCAGCAATTTCAAACTCCTCAAGCTTATCCTTTGTAATGAACATTCCCAAGCCGTCAAATATGGTCCAGCTTAGCTGGGCATCTGCATTAAACCGGTCAGATTTTGCCCCATCCCTCGAAACATTGAAAGTTCCTTCAGCACCCTGTATTTCCAAATCGACATCCTGACTTTGATAGACTTTACCAGCACTCAAATCGATAACGGGCAGGAATCCAGCATTTCCTATCGTATTGTTGTTTTGATCAATTTCATAGTTCTTATCTGCAATCCTTATAGAATAGTTTTTATCCAAGCCAGTTGCAATAGCTTCTTCGAGGGTTAGTTCCTCCTGTGATAAGACTTGTGATGAAAAAAATACGAGAAGTAGAAAAATGGTTATGGGTTTATGATGCATCATAATCAATTAAAATCTAGCCATTCGTTTCTCTTTACCACTAACGTAGGAATAAATTGCCGGTATTACGTATAGAGTTAATATTGTTGAAAATAAAAGGCCTCCGATAACTGCCAGTCCCATTGACACACGGCTTTCCGCACCAGCACCCAAAGCCAGTGCGATAGGCAGAATACCCAAAATGGTAGAAAGGCTGGTCATAAGAATAGGTCTGAACCTGGCTTCTGCTGCTTTGACAATAGCAGTTTTCACGTCCTCGCCTCTGGCTTTCCTCTGATTGGCAAATTCGACAATCAGGATACCATTTTTTGTCACCAGGCCAATCAACATGATGATCCCAATTTCACTGAAAATATTGAGGGTTTGTCCGAAAAACAATAAGGTGAGCAATGCTCCGGCCATAGCAAGTGGAACAGTAAGCATGATAATCAGCGGATCGCGAAAACTTTCAAACTGGGCTGATAGAGCCAGGTAGATCAAAACCAGGGCAAAAATAAATGCGAACAATAAGCTTGATCCACTCTCTTTGAATTCGCTGGATGTCCCGGAAAATGTTGTAGAAAAAGATTCATCCAAAACATCGCCTCCTATTCGCTCCATTGCTTCTATGCCGTCCCCGAGTGTTTTGCCTTCGACAGTATTGGCTGAGACTGTTGCCGATACAAACCGGTTATACCTGTATAATTGAGGCGGATTGCTTTCTTCCCTTAATTTAACCAGGTTGTCCAGCTGAATAATCTGCCCTTCATTATTGCGGACATATATGGATTGAAGGTCGATCGGTGCGCTTCTGTTTTCACGCGTTACCTGCCCGATGATCTGGTATTGTTTTCCATCCATGATAAAATATCCAAATCGCTGACCACTAAATGCCAGCTGCAGTGTTTGTGCAATATCCATGATTGAAACACCCATTGCGCGGGCTCTGTCCCGATCAATATCAATATTGATTTCGGGTTTATTGAATTTCATATCTAGATCAACAATTTCAAATGTTGGATCCTGATATGCTTTTTCCATAAACTCAGGTAGCACTTCTTTCAATTTTTCCAGGTTTGGCGCCTGCAAAACATATTGTACCGGCAAACCACGGATACCACCTGTTCCAATCGTTTCCGGCTGAACAACAAAAGCACGTGCTTTTGTATTCTTTTGAACAAAAGGTGTGATTTTTTGAACAATCTCATTTTGTGATCGTTCTCTCTGACTTTTATTTTTTAAAATGACAAAAAAGAATGCCGAATTAACGGAAGATGATGCACCAAACCCAGGTGAGGTGACAGAACCGATAAATCTCTTTTCCGGAACTTCATCCAGAATAACTTCAACCATTTCCAGCACATAACTATCCATGTATTCGAAAGTAGTGCCCTGTGGCCCTTCTGCAATTACTCTAAAGGCATTCCTGTCTTCCATTGGGGCTAGTTCTGTTGGAAGTTTTACAAACAAATAGTAAGCGATTACTCCCGTTATCAGCATAATGACAATTGCCAGCCAACGGCCTTCCATAAATGCCTCTAATGACCTATTGTAAAACCCATTTAATTTTTCGAAGAATGGTTCTGTCTTGGTATAAAACCAGGGTTTTTTATGTCTTGCCCGTAAAAGCCTTGATGACAGCATAGGTGTCATCGTCAACGCTACAAATGAAGAAATGATCACCGCAGCTGAAATGGTGACGCCAAATTCGCGGAACAATCTGCCCGTCAATCCCTGTAAAAATATAAGTGGTAGAAATACTGCCACCAAAGCAATTGTTGTAGAGATTACGGCAAAGAAAATTTCCTGAGTTCCTTCTTTTCCTGCCTTATGCGGTTCTTCTTTATCTTCAATCCTCTTGTAAATGTTTTCAAGTACAACAATCGTATCATCGACAACCAATCCGATTGCTAATACCACTCCCAATAGTGTGAGTACGTTGATCGAATAATCGAGAACGTAGAGTACAAAAAAAGCACCTATCAAAGAAACGGGAATGGTAATAACCGGGATCAATGTTGTCCTCCAGTCCCTTAAAAACAGAAATATGATTATTACAACAAGACAAAACGCCACAATAATTGTTTGTTCTACCTCATCGATAGACTCCTGAATGTATTCTGTACTGTCAAAAACCAGCTCTGCTTCAACATCGGGAGGCAAGTCTTTTTTAATTGATTCAAATCGTTTGTAAAACTCTCTTGAAATATCAATGTGATTGGAACCTGGTTGGGCAATGATGATTGGCATTACCATCGGCACTCCATCGCGTTTTAAGCTGGTACGCAAATTTTCAGGTGAAAGCTCCGCATTGCCAATATCCCTAAACCTTACAATGTTATTCCCTTCTTCTTTTATGATGAGGTCGTTAAATTCTTGTGGCGTTAGAAGCTGTCCCCTTGTACGAACAGTTAGCTCAGTATTCATCCCTTCCACCATTCCCGTTGGAAGATCTACATTGTTCCTGTCAACTGCATCCAGAACATCAATTGGGGTGAGTTGATAGGCAGCCAACTTCATTGGATCCAGCCATA
Organism: uncultured Cytophagales bacterium; assembly: GCA_913057175.1. Taxonomy (GTDB): domain Bacteria; phylum Bacteroidota; class Bacteroidia; order Cytophagales; family Cyclobacteriaceae; genus CAJXNP01. Next base: position 246,716 of record CAJXNP010000007.1, on the reverse strand, counting down.
ATCTCATGGAATATTTTTTCGCTCCCCAAACATTTGCCTGACTTACTCCGGGAATTGTCTGATACCTTTCCTTAAAAATATTCTCTGCAATCTGGGTGAGCTCAAGTAATGATCTCGAATCGCTTTTGATACTTGTAATAATAATTGGCCATGAATCAGCATCAGCTTTCGAAACAATCGGTGGGTCCGCATCAGGAGGTAAGTTATAAAGTGCACGAGAGACCCGGTCACGGACATCATTAGCGGCAGCTTCAAGGTCCGTGTCAAGGTCAAACTCCACTGAAATGGTGCTTCTTCCGTCCCTGCTGACGGATGTTAGCGATTTAATTCCTGCAATTCCATTGATGGATTCCTCAAGAGGTTCGGTAATCTGAGATTCGATAACTTCAGAATTGGCGCCGACATAATTGGTAGCGACCGTAATGATTGGAGGGTCAACACTAGGGTACTCTCTGACTCCCAAAAAATTCAATCCCACAAATCCAAATATTACAATGACAATTGACATGACTATTGCCAGAACCGGTCGATCGATGCTAACGGATGCTAAACTCATGTTAATTGATTAAAGTTAATGAAACTGGTGAGCCTGGATTCAACTGAAGCAACCCCGAAGTTATAATCGTATCATTTGGATTTAGCCCTGAGACAATCTCGACATTTCTATCCGTTCTCAGGCCCGTTTTTACCTGTACTGTTTCTGCCCTTCCATTTTTGCTAACGAAAACCTTGTGTCCTCCAAGTTCAGGAATGACTGCCTCCGTAGGCACGAGAATGGCATTATCATAAGTATGAAAGATCAATTCTATTTTTGCAAACTGACCAGGCAACAGGGCATGATCTTTATTGCTACAAACTGCCCTCATACTCAATGTTCTGGTAGTAGGATCTACTTGTGGCTCAATAGCGTAAATATCTGCTTCCCTGTATTCCTCAACAGCATCCGTCACAAAACGGATCTTGTCACCAAGGTTGACTCTGTTGCTGTATTTTCCCGGGATGGAAAAATCGATTTTTGCCGGATCGATGTTGTAAATATTAGTAATGCTTGTAGTGGGAGTGATGTAGCTTCCTTCACTAACATGCCTTAATCCGACAATTCCGTTAAAGGGAGCCTTGATTTTTGTCTTGGCCAGTTGAGCCATGACAAGTTTCAGATCGGCCTCAGCAGTTTTGAGTTCCGTCAAGGATATGTCATATTCCTCCTGGCTGATGGCCTCTCTATCTAAAAGTTGTCGGTTACGATATTCACTTTGATCCAGTAATTCCTTTTGATTTCTTAATCGCTCCAATTGAGCAGATAGCTCATCATCCTCAATGCTTAGTAACAAATCGCCTTTTTTAACTGAACTTCCTTCTTTGAAATAGATCCTGACGATCTTTCCAGATATCTCACTTTTCAGTTCGACCGATTCGTTTGCGATAACAGATCCCGTAACATTGATTTTATCATCTATTTTTTCGGCTTTTATGACTTGGGCAGATACCGGAAGACCGCTGGACGATGAACGTTGAGGTGGCTGTTCTTCCGAACTTTCAGTAACAAACTGAGCCTTAATTTTTGGATAAGCGAAATATCCAATTATTGATATGATCAAAAGAATGGAAATCCATTTTATTCCACTTTTCATGTAATGCGATTGATTTGCTGCAGTGATGATTATACGTAAAAACTCCGGTGCAAAGTTATTTAAGTTAATACTATTCTAATAATAATATTTATGAGCGGTCAGAATGAATATTTGCTTTGAATAATTGCTCTTTAAATGAATAAGATGGGTCATTTATCTTTTGCGATAAATTGTGCATTAATTTCTTTGGCTAATTTCTCAGCAAATTTTGATATAAATTGAAGTTTTCATCATCAAAACACACAAAGTAGATATCCACATCTGAATGATCTTTCAGAAAGCCTTTGGCAGTTTTTATGGCAATATGTGCTGCCTTTTCTTTTGGGAAGCCGTAAACTCCTGTGCTGATATTTGGAAATGCTATGCTCTTGTACTCGTATCTTTCAACAAGTTTCAAACAGTTTAAGTAAGCTGATTGCAATAATTCTTCTTCATTCTTATTCCCTCCGTTCCAGACAGGTCCCACTGTGTGGATTACTTTCTTTGCTGGCAAATTTCCAGCTGTTGTAATAACTGCCTGGCCTGTTGGGCAACCTCCGATTTTTCTGCATTCTTCCATTATTTCAGGACCTCCAGCACGATGAATAGCACCATCTACCCCTCCACCTCCACGTAATCCGGAATTGGCGGCATTAACAATTATATCTGTTTCCATCTTTGTGATATCTCCCTGGATTAGTTGTATGGCCATGGTTAAAGGTCTTTGTTCTTCACATAAAATAACTCATACGTATCTAAAATCATAGCCGTCAAATATCCTTTTCCTGGTTGATCAACATAAACACAACCCGTGTCAATGGAAATCTCGTTCCATTCGCTTTTCATTTTACCTAAAAGAAATTCCAGCTCGACAGGTACATGCCCATGAATTATTTTTTTCCCTTCGATTTTAGACGGATCAACATTCATATCCCGGATATTCAGCATGGAGTAGGTGTCTTCAAATATTTCATTTGCATTAAAATCAAAACCAGCGTGGATAAGGAAGTGATTTTCCAGCTCAACAAAAAAAGGAGTCGCACTAAGAAATGAATAATAGGTTGATGGAATATCGGAAATGGTTTCACATTGGAAACTTCTCAAAGTACTATCACCACCTTTCAATATCCAATTTTCAGATTTGTCATCGCTTTTCCATGCGTCAAGCATCAGTTGGTCGTGATTCCCCCTCAGGCATTCCACTTGATAATTCTGTTTTTTCAATGAAATCAGATAATCGATAACGCCTTTGGAGTCAGGGCCCTTGTTAACATAATCGCCCAGTAAAAAAAGTTTATCCTCTTTGGTCAGCAGAATTTCCTTTTCAATCAAATAAACGAGGGTTTTCAGGCAGCCGTGAATATCACCGATTGCGATTGACCGGTTCAAATCTTTTGGTAAGAAGTTAAGATCCCCTTGATCAATGATGAGCTAAAACCCTGGTGTTCCATTTCATTCAATCCTGCAATCGTGCATCCCTGAGGTGTGGTCACTTTGTCAATTTCCCTTTCAGGATGCTGACCTCCTTCAATTAATAAGCCTGCTGCCCCTTTCACTGTTTGTGCGGCTATTTTTTGTGCAGTATTGGCATCAAATCCAATTTCAATTCCTCCCTGAGAGGCTGCCCGAATAAACCTGAGAGCGTAAGCAATTCCGCATGCTGCGAGAACAGTAGCTGCATCCATCAGTTCTTCCTGGATTATAATACTCGTCCCCAATTGATCAAATAATTTGACAATTTCGTCTTTATTGACTTTGTCACCATTATTCGTACAAATACATGTCATTGACTCCCTTATAGAAATAGCTGTATTGGGCATTGCACGGAAGACTGGTACGCTTTCACCGACTACAGTTTGCATATGACTGATGGAAATTCCTGTTGCAACTGAAACAAGTACATGATCTGATGTCAAAGCCGGCTTGATCTCATTGAGAATCTTATCAACGTTATAAGGCTTCACCGCAATAATAACAACATCAGAATTTTGCACCGCTAAAATGTTATCAGAATGAACATTTACACCGGATTCAGAAAGATGTTTGAGTAACTCAATTTTATGTCTTGTCACCGAAATATCCTTAGTTTCGTACTGATCTGACCTGACAAGGCCTTCGGCGATTGATGCACCTAAATTTCCTCCCCCGATGATGGCTATTTTCTTTTTACTCATGCTTCAAAAAGTTCAATTTTAAGCAAAAATACATTTTAATTCTTTCAGTCATAAATTTTACTGTGTATCTAAAATTTCATTTTATTTATATTGAATTAAAATGATTCGCGTTGACCGGTAAAATTTAACAGGCTGAATTGAAGAAAATATACCGATATTCTCTATTGTTTTTGACCCTCCTGAGCTACTCAAGTGTTTTCATATCACCTGAGAATATCTGGATTGCTGGCTTTTTATCCCTCACCATTCCTTTATTTATTATCTACCACCTGGCAGGGTTGATCTTCCACAGAAAAAAACGAAAAGGCACTTTTTACCTGCACCTTGTTCTGCTTGTTGTAGGTTTTCCATTTTTAAAAATGACTATTCAGATGAGCAACTGGGATGAGGATGAAGAAAACTCCTTCAAAGTTCTTAGTTACAATGTCCGCGTATTTAATAATTATGCACATCTCAATGAAGGATATACATCTTCAAAAAAAATGATTAGCTGGGTGATGGATGATGACTCTCCAATAAAGTGCTTTCAGGAATTTTATAATCAGGATAATTCAGAGATCTTTAATGTTACCGGCAAACTTAAACATAGCGGATGGAAACATAGTCATTTTAAAATAAGGCACCAGGACAGCAGAAATGGACAATTTGGACAAGCGATTTTCAGCCGCTATCCTATAGTTAAGAGTGGTGAAATAAAGGACGAGGATGGCAAGTTTTTGAACTCCATCTGGTCAGATATCATTGTGAATGAGGATACCCTAAGAGTTTATTGTATCCATCTCGAATCCATGGCGATTGATGAGGAGAACGTCACAGATGCGGAAAGAATTCAGAAAACTTATTTAGATACAGGCTACCGGTTAAAATCAGGATTCATCCATCGATCTATTCAGGTTAATTATTTGATTAAAAGTATCATCGACAGCCCCTATCCAGTGATCGTTAGTGGTGATATCAATGAGGTGCCATACAGTTACGCCTACTTTCGATTACGTCAGCGATTAAACAACTCCTTCGAAGCAAAGGGAAAAGGTTTTGGGTTTTCGTACAATGGCAAACTATTTTTTCTGAGAATCGACAATCAATTCCATAGTGACGAGATCAGCATTAAAAAATTTGCTACTCATCGAAAAATGAAGGAATCTGACCATTTTCCCATTTCATCCGTTTATTCATTGGAAAATTAAATAATTCCTAATTATCAATTAATTTTGCAGGATGATCGCGACGGGAGAAAAGAAGGATATCAGACTATTTGGTCAGGAAGAGCTGACCAGTTATTTTACCCAAATTGGTGAAAAGGCATTTCGGGCAAAGCAGGTTTACGACTGGCTATGGAACAAGTCTGCTACTTCTTTTGAGGAAATGACTAATCTTTCACTTAAAACGCGTGAGTTACTAAACGATCATTTTGAAATTCGCAGTTTGGTCGCTCACAAGGAGCAAATAAGCTCTGATCAAACCATTAAATCCGCCTTTAAACTTTATGACAATCATCTCATAGAGGGCGTATTGATCCCTGCTGAAAAACGCATGACGGCTTGTATTTCTTCGCAGGTAGGGTGTTCACTCAGTTGTAAATTTTGCGCTACAGGATTTTTGGATAGAAAAAGAAACCTGGATGCTCCTGAAATATATGACCAGGTAGTAGCCATAAAGAACCAGGCAGAAAAATATTACAACGCGCCGCTGACAAATATTGTTTACATGGGAATGGGAGAACCACTTTTGAATTATCAAAACGTGATAAAATCAGTGGAGCTCATTACATCCGAAAAAGGGTTAGGAATGTCTCCAAGAAGAATTACCGTTTCAACAGCTGGTATTGCCAAGATGATCAAAAAGCTCGGAGATGATGATGTGAAGTTTAACCTGGCTTTGTCGTTGCATGCAGCGAATGAGAAAAAGAGAAGTCAGATCATGCCAATCAATGAAAGCAACAGCCTGGAATCTTTGACCGATGCATTGAATTATTTTTACCAAAAAACGAAGAATAAAATCACACTGGAATATATCGCATTCAGAAACTTCAACGAAGGTCTGGATGATGCTGAAGAATTATACCGGTTTGCTAAAAAGATCCCTTGTAAAATAAATATCATTGAATACAACCCAATCGACCATGCGGATTTTAAAAAAGCTGATCCAGGTAAAATTGACCTGTTCAAAGAATACCTGGAAAAGAAAGGTCTGGTTGTTAATATCAGAAGAAGCCGGGGAAAAGATATCGATGCCGCTTGCGGACAATTAGCTAATAAAAATTAAAAGAAGAAGGCCGTTCCCAAAAAAGTAAGTTGAATGAGCTTATCGAAACGGCCAATCTAATCTATTCACTATAAACTTTTCCTATTCCATTGGCATCTACCGAAACATCTTTCGGGTGACCAAAATATTTTACTGATCCAACTCCGGATGCCCTCCCAATAAACCGATCTGAAGCGTGAACCTCTACACTCCCCACACCATCCGATTCAACGGAAGTGCTTTCACAAATCAGGTTCCTGGCATCATAGCTGCCGACACCTGAAAATTCCACTTTATGATATTTTGCCCTGCCCTGCAACCAGAAACTTCCCACACCATCAATTTCAGAGATCACACGATCAGCTTCAATATCAAGGTTTACCTGACCGGCACCTTCAAATTCTATCTTCAGATCGTCGGTATGAATCACATTTTCTGTCTCAAGATTCACCGCCCCGGTGATGATCAATCTGTTCAGGTCTTCAACTGCTAAATACACTTTTATAGAATTCTTCTTGGTAAAACGCTTATCATCTATTCTGATGGTTAGTTTATTATTCCGTACGTCCACCTCCAACTTTTCGTGTATGTACTCAGATGCTCTTATCTCAAGGTGTCCTTCATTTCCTTGCAATAGCTCTATCGAATATGGACCTACAAATTCAATTTCGTTGAAATACGAAACTTGATATGTTTTCCTTATTTGTTCACCGTCATTCTTAATTCCGGTAAAACTGTAGACTATATAAGCGAGGCCGAGGATAATGACAAGGTTGAGTAGAGTTTTCATGACATAAGTGATTTTTTTATAATTAACAGCCAACAGTTGTGCCATTTAGTTCAATATGCTTTGAAGGGGAAATAACCAGCATTTTTGCTAATCGCAAGGATAGATAGTGTTCGTTTCTGGACAAATATTTGCTCATTTTTTGACATAAAAATCAAATAAAAAGAATCCTTTGAAAACTAGAATTGGTAATTTTGCATTCCTTTTGATTCAGGGTCAGGATTATTATTTTTGTGGAAATTTAAGATAGAAACATGTTCGAGAACTTAAGCTATAAATTAGACCAGGCATTTAAGACGCTAAAGGGTCAAGGTACAATTACCGAAATCAACGTGGCTAAAACGGTCAAAGAGATCCGAAGGGCGTTGATCGATGCCGACGTCAATTATAAGGTTGCAAAGGAAGTTACTGATAATATAAAAAATGAAGCGCTTGGCCGGGATGTATTAATCTCCGTTTCACCAGGTCAATTACTTATTAAGATCACCTCAGAAGAATTAACACGTCTGATGGGTGGTAGGAAAGCAGATATCAATGTAAAGGGAAGTCCTGCCGTGATATTACTTTCCGGTTTGCAGGGTTCAGGTAAAACAACCTTTGCTGGAAAACTGGCCACTCATTTGAAAAAACAGGGTCAGCAGGTATTACTTTCTGCTTGCGACATTTACCGTCCTGCCGCTATCAATCAGCTTAAGGTGGTTGGCGAACAAATTGGTGTGGAAGTTTATTCAGAAGAGGACAATAAAAATGCCCTTGAGATCGCAAACAATGCCATCAAACGGGCAAAATCTTCAGGAAAAAGTGTAGTGATCGTCGATACCGCTGGCCGGCTGGCTATCGATGAGGAAATGATGAATGAGATCTCCTTACTTAAAAAGTCTCTCGATCCATCAGAAACACTTTTTGTTGTTGATTCAATGACCGGTCAAGACGCTGTCAACACAGCCAAGGAATTTAATGAAAGGCTCGATTATGATGGTGTAGTTCTTACTAAACTGGATGGTGATGCCAGGGGTGGAGCGGCATTATCCATTCGTACCGTTGTGGATAAACCTATCAAGTTTATCAGCACTGGCGAAAAAATGGAAGCTATCGACGTTTTTCACCCTGACAGGATGGCTCAGAGAATCCTGGGAATGGGTGATGTGGTTTCTTTGGTTGAAAAGGCGCAGCAGAATTTCGATGAGGAGGAGGCAAGAAGGCTGAACAAAAAGATCCGGAAAAATCAGTTTGATTTCGATGATTTCCTGAGTCAACTGGAGCAAATTAGAAAAATGGGCAATATCAAGGATCTGCTGGGTATGATACCTGGAATGGGTAAAATGGTGAAAAATATGGATATCGACGATGATTCTTTCAAACCTATCGAAGCGATCATTAAATCGATGACTCCACTTGAGCGGCACAATCCTGATATCATCAACGGCAACCGCAGAAAGCGAATTGCAAGTGGAAGCGGAACAACTATTCAGGAGGTAAATGGCCTGATGAAACAATTTGCTGACATGCGAAAGATGATGAAAACAATGAATAAACTTGGAGGAGGAAAAAGAGGCCTGGCAGCTCTAAGTCAGCTGGGAAAATAGTTTTAATTCTTCCAATGAAATGCCCTCATTTTTAGTAATCTCTAAATTATTAAATTGTTTTTCAGCTTTTATTTTGATAACATTGGCATGTTTAAAAATTAAAAGTATAATCAACTTTTAATATGTCTGGATTCTATCAGCCCCATCCCAGGTTTTTGCAGGCCATTGATTGTGTCATCTTCGGTTTCGACCTGGAAAAGTTAAAACTACTCCTAATCCATAGGGATTTTGAACCTCAGAAGGGCAAATATTCTCTAATGGGTGGCTTTCTTAAAGAAAGTGAAAATCTGGATGAAGCCGCCGGCAGAATACTTGAAAAATTAACCGGACTTGATAATGTTTACCTTGAACAGTTTAACACTTACAGTGAGGTGAACAGGGACCCTGCAGCCAGGGTAATTTCAACTGCCTACTATGCCCTCATTAAAATAGACGAGTCTGATCGGGATAAAACCCAAAGTCATGGAGCTGAGTGGTTTGACATCAATGAAATCCCTGAGCTTATCTTTGACCATAATTCAATGGTGGAAAATGCATTTGATATCATCAGACATAAGAGTAAGTTTTATCCTTTGGGTTTTGAACTCCTGCCTGAAAAATTCACCATTCCGCAATTACAGAAATTGTATGAAGTAATCAACCAGGTGAAATTTGACAATGCCAATTTCAGGAAAAAGATCATGTCGATGAACCTTTTGGTCAAACTTGATGAAAAAGAAAAAGAAGGTTCCAAAAAAGGCGCTTTTCTATATCAGTTTGACAAAGAAAAATATGATAAATTAATTCAAAGTGGATTTCTGTTCGAAATCTGATCACCATTCACAAACAGACTACTCAATAATAGTTGATTAATTTACAGTTACTTGAATGTTTTCAATTTCACCATTGAATTATTGAAACATTCCGTTTGTAATAATTCATTTGTGAATTATTTTTTATGAATGTTTCTTTCAAGCGGAAATCTTGTACAACTGATACTGATGGAACATTCATTTGATTTTTGTTCCTCGTAGCTTATAGCATAGAATATTATTGAGTGAGTTTTCATTTTTTGACTGAAAATGACTAAACGAAGTTTTTACTGGGTATTGCAAATAATTGGCTGGTCAACGTATGCAGCTATTAGTATATTTTTCCTTTTTCTTGCGGATAATTTAGCTGTACTCAACATTGCCAGTATCATCTTGTGGGCAATTTGGTTTTTATTTAGTACCCATCTGTTTCGCTCATATATTAAAAAGAATAACTGGTTAAAAATATCATTAAAAGGATTGCTTCCACGTATCCTGTTAGCAACATTTTTGTTGAGCATATCCAATTATATTTTCAATGTTATCACTCTTATTGCTTTTGACTTAATAAACTATGCCAATGATTTTTCGCCACTTCTTATCCTTACCAATGTATTTGCTATAATGGTATTCTATTTCTTGTGGACATTGGTATATTTAATTTACCACTATGTTGACAACTATAATAAATCACTCAAGTACGAAGCAGCGATCAACGAGATAGAACTCAATAAACTTAAATCTCAACTCAACCCTCATTTTATTTTCAATGCTCTCAATAGCATCAGGGCATTAGTTGACGAAGATCCGATAAAATCCAAAAAGGCCATTACTCAATTGTCCAGTATCTTAAGAAGTTCCTTGATATTAAATAAAAATAAGCTGACTGATTTTAATGATGAGTTAGAAACAGTAAAGGATTACCTTGAGCTGGAAAGTATTCGTCTGGAGGAACGCCTAAAAACCCAATTTGAAATTGAAGTAGGTTCTGATAAATTTAAAGTGCCCCCATTAATGATCCAGACATTAGTTGAAAACGGGATCAAACATGGCATTAGTCATTTAAAAGAAGGGGGCAAGCTTAGTATTCAAACAAAGGTTATTGATTCAAAATTGCATATTATTATAAAAAATAGTGGTCACTACATAAATGGTAAGCATAAGAAAAGCAAAGGGTTTGGTATTGACAACACCATTCAAAGACTGAATTTAATTTATGGCGACCACGCTTCGTTTAATATTCAAAATGATAAGAATAATACCGTTTTAACTGAAGTAATTATCCCACAAATCATATAAAAAGAATGAAAGCAGTAATTGTTGATGATGAAAGATTAGCCAGGAAGGAATTGATCAATTTATTGAGCGAATACAACAACATAGAGATAATTGGTGAAGCGGCAAATGCCGATGAAGCTGTAGAACTAATCGATCAGAAAAAACCGGATGTAATGTTTCTGGACATACAAATGCCAGGAAAAACAGGCTTTGAACTTTTAGAAACATTAGATCGGTCTCCACGAGTAATTTTTACTACTGCGTATGATGAATATGCATTAAAAGCTTTTGAGTACAATGCATTGGATTACTTGCTGAAACCCATCCACCAGGAAAGATTGAAAGAATGTATAACTAAAGTTAGCTCCGAAATAAAAGAAGAAGGCAGGTTTTCAGAGAGTAAATTAAGCCTGGAGGATAGAGTTTTTGTAAAGGACGGAGAGAAATGCTGGTTTGTTAAGCTTTCTGATGTGAGGTTATTTGAATCTGACGGAAATTATATCAAAGTTTACTTTGACAATAATCGTCCTATGATTCACAAATCACTAAATGCATTGGACAAGAAATTGGATGAAAGATCATTTTTCCGCGCCAGTAGAAAACACATCATCAATCTGAGCTGGGTAGAAGGAATAGAATCCTGGTTTAATGGTGGTTTATTGGTACGCTTAAAAGGTGGGGATAAAATCGAAGTGAGCAGGCGACAAGCATCAAAGTTTAAGGAGAGAATGAGTTTGTAAGACTACTTTTTGACCAACTCAATCAATTCATCTTCGACTTCCCAGTCTTTTGCCAGTTTTAACATCGCGGTTGCTTCCATTTCAGTAATGTATCCCTTTTTGTTGTTGGCTTTCCAGACAAGGTCGAGATAGGCTAATCGTTTTTCCTTTTCCAGTCTTCCGATTATCTTGTTGAGGTATTCTCTTGCGCGTTCAAACGCAGATATATAATCGGTCGCAATAAATTCGTTGGCCCATTTTAACTCCTCCCCCGCATTGTATTTATTTGCCGTTTCTTCCAGTATTTTTTGCTCATCTTCATCAAGCCCATGATAGTGAAATATCACTGATTTCAACAAAAGAAACGCCTTTTTCTCTTCGCTTGTCATCAATTCTTTCTTGAGGTTTACAAATATATAAGAATTTAAATTTGATAAATGTCTTTGCCCAAAGTTCTTAATTTTATCCCATTTAATGATGTCTAAATGCAATAACTAATTGCACAAAAAAAGGCTAACAATAGCTAGCCTTTTATTCATATATTAAAAATTCAATTTCTAATATTCCCATAGATTATGCTCATATTCAATTAACTGGTGCTCAATCTGCTGAGACTTAAGCAAAGCAGCCTTTGGATCCAGATAAGTGTCGGCGATCTGATCGTTCCTTGGATTAGAAACTTTGTAAATCCTTGCGTGGAATAATCTTAACAGAAAAGCATCCGACAGGTTTCTATGCTGAGCGGTGTTCTGCCTGTTATACCAAATTGCACGATCAGGCATGGTTCTGAAAAGCCTTTCACAATCTTTGTAGGCAAAAACACCCACTGATTGTTCGATCCCGGTCGCAACTGCCTCTGCAGGAATCACTATCTCGAGCGAAATAATATCATAGTAAAGTCGAGACCTTACTTTATCGAAAATCATGTCTTCCTGAACATTCATTATGGTCAATTCCGATGCATCGTAATATTGCGGACCAGTTGGTTCAGGAGAGGCACTACCTCCTCCTGTATCTCCCCAGCCGGAATCATCCCAACCGCTATCACCGAATCCATCGGATGAACCAAATCCATCATCCGCATCATCTTCTGGTAATTGAAGGTTTTCCAGGAATTTTTCCTTGGACATTCTTTTGTTCAACGAATCATCTTCGTAAACAGGAAGAATACCATCTTTTACAGCATCTATAAGGATTCTTGTTATTTCATTACTGGTCGAAAAAAATGCAGCATTCTGCTTTTCTTTTAAATCCATTCTTCTCCAAACTGTACGTTTGTACATCTGGTTTGCAAATGGGATTGGATAGACAGAATGTTCATTTTGACTTACTGGTTGCTCCTGAGCAAAGGCACCTGTTATGCCAAATGCTATCAGAAGGAAAACCATACTTAAAAACGAATTTCTCATAACACAACCTGTTTAAATTTGTTTTTTAACTAATTGGTATTTGCTTAATTCTTTGTCCAACACCAATGACAACATTTTCGGTCTTTTCCTGGAAGTTTTTCCTTTGAACACCCTTTACTTCGATTACAATTCTATCACCAGACCTCATTTGTCTCCATCCGGCAGGCAATCTAAATGAAGTGCCAGAAACTGTCTGACGATCCATCGCTCTTGAACCTCTTGCCCAAATGACTTCCCACTCAGATACCCTGTACCGCGCATCTTTTGGAAGTGCACTTCTGAAATCTTCGTCAGGAACTGCAATTAATGTCAACTCTCTTGGTGGTGTAGAAACACCCTGTTTTTCGTTCACATCTGAGCCATCTCCTTTCAACACGATATCTGGTTTAGGTATTCTTCGAACATTGAACTCAACATCGTCGATCAGTGAGCCATCATTGATAACACTTAAAGTGAATTTCTGTCCGGTAGGTACGCACATTACTTTGTTCCTTTCGTTACCCTTGATAGCCTGCCCACCTTGACCACGGAATGTAGGGTTGTAGGCCTCGCCCAATGCAGGGACATTCACAAATAATTCGTTACCGCAGTTTAGATATAATTGTTGAATTGCTGCAGACTGAATCTGAACCGTTGGCTTAATTACAAAATATTCATAATTCTGTTGATATTCCTGTCCATTGATATTGATCTTGGTTTGAACTGATCGTGCAATTCTTCCATCTTTATCATATTTAGCGCCCGCTGCTGAAGCCTTAAACTCTACCGTACCTACTCCCTTTTCATTAACCGGAATGGAATTGCCACCCCATGTCATAGATGGAGTAACGTTAGATGCTGATGCAGCAGCGTACATTTCAGCTTTAAATCTTGCCCCAGCGGCAACAAATTTAGACTCCGGAACAACTAATGGAACAATGTTATCAAAACTAACATCAGTTGCACCAACTTGTCCTGCCAGATATTCCAAAGCTTCGGTCTCATAGTCCATCACTTTACTTTGCAGCTGACTGAAAGATGCCAGACCACCGGCAGCCGGTGTGCTTTCAAAATAAAGCTGACTGAAATTCTTGTCTCTTTGATTTCTAACCAAACTATAGTAAGGATCATCCCGACCGTCTAGCGCAATAGGCTTGAATTTTGCCGTATCGTTTGTAAGTTCAGATAAGTATGCCGCATAATTATTCAGCAGATTTTTTAGGGTATCCCCTTTTTTCTGTTGAATCATCATAGTAGCAATATGATCCATATCCTGAGCACCTTCCATTGTTTTTGCAATGGAATCAGAAAAACCACCTGTTTCGGTAATTAGTTTTTGCTTCAGGTTCTCAATATAACTCATTATCGAGGCAGTTTGACTTCTAACCTCTTGGGCTGTATTTAAAACTTTAACCTCCTCAGGCTTGTCACCTCTTTCACTGACTTTTTCTTTTATAGCTCCGATAGTCTTTTCATTTTCCGATCGGAACTTAATATTTTGCTGTTCTAGCGCCTGATTAATTTGAATAAATCTATCAAGTACAGCAGAGTCAACATTAAGAGCAAGCATGGCGGTCAATACCAGGTACATTAGCCCTATCATCTTCTGCCTGGGAGTTTCTTTACCTCCTGCCATAATCTTTTATTCTTTTTTGGTTCTAAATTAATTATGCTTTCATTGCGTTGATCATTCCACCGTAGATGGAGTTAAGTCTGGACAAGTTAGATGTTAACTTGTTGATTTCAGCCTTAAACTGTTCAGCGTCTGTGGAAGCCTGAGCCATGTTATCCATGGATTGAGTCAAGTTAGTGTAAAACTTGTTCATTGCTTTGATGTGCTTGTTAGCATCCTGAAGCTCCATCTCATAAACAGCATTCAATGCTCCAAGATTTTTGGTAACGCTCTGAACCTGAGTGTGATACTCCCTGGTATCATTCTGCGCGTTCGCCATTTCAGCTGTAGCATTTTTAGAAACCTTCGCCATCTCAACCATCGAAGTCACGGTATCAGCATATGAACTGTTCATCTTTCTGATGTTTTCAGAAGCAGCTTTTACTGATTGTGAATATTCATTAGTTGAAGAAGCAGCATCACCCAACTGACCCAGTTTGTTAGTTGTATCTGCAAGGCTTCTCATTCCACGACCTAAACTGTCAACCAATTCAGGACCAATTTTATTGCTTTCCAATAATGTATCTAATTTCTTGCTAACTGATTCTCCTCCAGGCTTCAAAGATTTTCTTTGTGCCAATGGACCTTCGTAATCATCAGCTAATTCAGGATAAACTTTTGTCCAGTCAAACTCCCTTCCTCTTGGTTCAAAAGCACTTAAGAAAAATATAATTGCTTCAGTTGACAACCCAACACCCAACATAGCTCCAGCACCTGGTAAATGAAGTAATTTAAACATCGCCCCAATGATAACTATTGCAGCTCCTATACCATATACTTTTGGCATGATAACTCCATACAATAATTCGACAAAACCGCCTTTCTTTTTGCTCATTGCTTTAAATATTTTATAGTTTTATTTTTTACTTTAATTAAAATTCGCTTCCTGTAGATCGACCCAAATATGTCATTGCACATCTGAAGCCTATGAAAGCTCTTGTTGTATCTTTGTTTTCAAATGATCGTGTTCCCGTTTCAAGGAAGTACGCAATGTCCTTCCAGGAACCCCCTCTGATCACCTTATCGGTAATCTCTTCATCATAATATGTTGGGTTCATATCCCATACCAATGGAACTGATGCAGGGTAATATGCATCTTCGCACCATTCAGAGACATTCCCTGACATATCGTACAATCCGAAATCATTTGAAAAGAATGAATACGCAGGAGAAGTATATGCATATCCATCATCGTAGTAATTACCTCGACCAGGTTTGAAATTGGCGAGCATACATCCTTTAGAGTTCCTTATATAAGGACTACCCCAGGGATACTTTGCCATATCCCTTCCACCTCTCGCAGCGTACTCCCACTCTGCCTCGGAAGGTAACCTAAAGTTGGGCATTGCCCATTCGCCAACACTAGCCCTGAAATCATTCAGGTAATTTGTTCTCCAAGCGCTAAAGAATTTTGCTGCTTCCCAATCTACTCCAACTACAGGGTAATCATCAAATGCAGGATGCACATAATAATATACCATCAAAGGATCACCCATATGGTGGGCAAAATCCTTCACCCAAACTGTCGTATCCGGATACAATTCGTCCATCACGAAGTCTTCCCCCAAAACCTGGAGTGAATCCGCCATGATGTTATCCATGAATTGTCGGTACTCGTTGTTTGTGATTTCGGAGTCATCCATGTAAAATGCTCCAATGGTGATCTGTTTGTTGAAGTTAATTTGGGAATGAGCGATATCCTCATCGGCTTGTCCCATGTGAAACGTCCCTGCCGGAACCGGAACCATACCATATGGAATAACCATACCAGTCCATTCTCTTCCCGGCACTCCAACTAACTCTCCGTTGTCTCCGCGGCCTCCTCCTCCAAAAAGTCCACACGATTGCATGGTGACGGCCAAGATTAAAAAGAGCGAAGTTGTTCTGCTAATAACACCTATTTTATTCATAACACCTTGATTAAAGAAAGATATTAAAATTTCATTTAATATTTAAATCTCCAAGCTTTAAGGTTAAAACTAAGAAAGCGTGAATATAGTATAAATATGTAATAATTAATATTTCATATTGGATGAATACAATTACTAATGTAACTTTTCATCAACTATTTCACTATAATTTGCAGCGACTTAATGCCTAAATCGCGGCGTTCTTTGTATAGGCTTTCCGCCACCTGTTACTACGGGAAGCTTATAACTTAGCTGGATCTCATGCGATGTTGCTTGCTTTGCCTTTTGGGCAATTAAAACGTAATCAAACGAGTATCCTATACTTAAAGCATTGTCTTTTAAAAAACTATACCCGAGAAGAGCCGATACAGCTTCAGAATTTCTGTACGACAAACCTCCCCAAAATTTTTCCCTATATGTACCTATCACAGAAAGATCAAAAGTATATGAGTTGAAATCTGTGATAAAGAAAAATGAGGGTGTAAGAACTATATCGTAATTTAGTTGATAGTTATACCCACCTGTTACATTCAGGTGATTAACTAACGGGTTTCTCAATGAATCAGACCCAAAATCAAACTCAGATTTCAAGATATGGTTAAGGCTGACGCCCCCAAAATACTTCTCTGCCTGGTAAAATACACCAACTCCCATGTCCGGTCTGTACTGTGATTCTTTACCATCACCGATTAGGGGATCGTTTGGATCGATTGGTCTGTATTCATTAAAATTAATAGTCTGGGAATAGATACCCGCTTTTAAACCAAAACTGAGCTTGGCCGGACCGATTACTAAATGGTAGGCATAACTTGCCTGAATATTCAAGTTATTCTGCGGACCCAACCTGTCATCCATCACATAAAAACCAACCCCACTTCTGAATCTGAGTATGGGTGCGGTAAATGTAAATAAGGTAGTCTGTGGAGCTCCGCCTTCATCAAACGTGCCCTGATATCCTAACCATTGGGACCTATATAATACTGTCATCTTTGAAACTCCTTCCACCCCAGAGTATCCCGGATTGTTATATACATTATTAAACATGTATTGTGTAAACACAGGATCTTGCTGGGCAAAAGAGTTCGTTCCCCACGCAGTAATCAATAAAAAAATCAACGTTAGTTTCCCGAAAAATTTCATGGTTACAACAATAGAAATATTATGTTACGAAAATCAGCCTAATTACATTTTAATCATTAAATGTAATATTTAAAATGTTGTTTTACTAAAAATCGTATTTTTTTTGGGGTCGTAACAATTACAAACCATTTGCTTTTTTTATGTAAAGCTCTATGGCTCCGGTCATTGAGGGTGCGTTTGGCATAGGTGCCTCAATATCAAGGGTTAAACCTGCCTCTTTTACAGCTTTAGATGTAGTGGGGCCGAAAGCTGCTATTCGCGTATTATTTTGTTTAAATTCAGGGAAATTGACAAACAATGAGTTAATTCCTGACGGACTAAAGAAGGCAATCATATCATAATTTACATCTGCCAGATCCGACAAATCACTTGCGACAGTCTTATAAATTACGGCCTCTGTAAACTTGTATCCGTTCTCTGTCAGGAAATCCGGAATGTCCTGTTTCCTTATATTTGAACAAGGGAAAATATACTTTTCGTTCTTGTGCTTTTTTAATATTTCTATTAAATCAGTTGCTGTTTTAGCGCCAGTAAATATTTTCCTCTTACGTATCACAATGTATTTCTGCAGGTAATTGGCAGTTTGTTCTGAAATACAGAAATATTTCATATCCGGTGGCATTTCTACTTTGCTCTCTTTGCAAAGTCGGAAAAAATGATCAACCGCATTTCTGCTGGTAAAAATTACTGCAGTGTGACTTAAGATATCGATCTTTTGCTTTCTAAACTCCTTGATATCGATCGGTTCAATGTGAATAAATGGCCTGAAATCAACTTTAATGCTGAACTTGCTGGCCAATTTAAAATAAGGACTGTTTTCGTCTTTCGGGTCGGGTTGTGATACAAGAATGCTCTCTACTTTTCGCAATCTGCTCTTATCAAAGGTACTCATGTCTTTTCTTCTTACTTTAAGCGAAGCTTCAAAAAATCAAATATTTTAACCCAATAATGATGGGTATCATTTCAGTGGTGCAAAGGTAAGAAAATAAATGTACTTTTTTAAAGGTGGCGTGCTTTCCTATTCGAATAAATAAGATAATAAACCTCGTAAACATGAAAATTATGGTAATTTTCACTAAAAGGCTCAAAATATTTTCTGAAAGGTATGGTAATGATATTATTGTAATTGAAGTAATACCTAAAACAACAATGAAAAACATCATCGACATCCTCATATACTCGTAAAAATAGTAATTTACAGCTGAGCCTAAATCAAACAACATCCCTATGTATTTAATGAATACATACTTTATAAGAAATGCAAAAAGGACTAAAAAAGTTAGCGTCGACCAGTTAAGAATGGTTGAGTGGAATATTTCTACCTGAGCTGCATAACTTCTGAAAGCAAATCGAGTGATCAACAATACGAAAAACGAAATGATCCCTGAATGGAACAAAAATAGGATCATATTACCTTGAGAAAATAACTTTAATCTGTAAATACTTTCATCTTTTACCCTGCCAGACAAGATCAGGTCCAAAGAATAAAAATCATTGAAAGCATTTCTATTTGAATTCAGAAGAATCGTAAAAATGACTAGCAATATGATAAGTATAAATAGGAAATCACTTAAGTTATGATTTGTCTTAAGAGTGTTTTGCAAAATTTCATTGGGTGAATTGCTGATAAGTGATTCCTTGACAATAGTCGTTTTTAACAAATCATAAGATTTATTCTTAGAAAATATTGTGACGAGCACATTTTCATTGGAAAAAACATCTTTTAAACTATCAACGTCCCAAAAAACTCCCTGTTTTGCCTCAGAGGCAAAAATCAATTGTCCTTCTATAAAGACCGAAAAGGGGTATTCATGAGAAATATCGATCTTCTTTCCACTAAACCGGTTAAAGTCAAAACTAAAGTGAATGGCTTCGGGGTTTAAACCATTTCCCTTTACATATGGAAGTGATAGATCGCCCTGGTTGAAATACCAGGTGTCTTCCAGGTCATATATATTGATGATCCGTTCTGCATACGATGCAGTTACGACAAATATGAAAGTAACTAAAAAAAGTGTCCTCTTCATTTAATGTTTCAAAATCTACCTGTATAGCCAAAATGTATTTTGGCCGAATTTAAAGAAAATATCTGTGTTTGGGATTTTCCTATCGCCAATACAAAACTAAATATTCCCGAATTGGTTCCGAGGTTCATACCCAAGCCGGTTCCAAATGGAAAATCTGTTTCCTGATCATCTATTGTACTATTAACTATTCCCTGATCGAAGAATGCGAAAAAATATGTGTCAGAATTATTCATGAGTCTGAATTCCACATTACCAATCATATAATCCGAAACAAAGAAATAGTTTTCATTGAAACCCCTTATGGTTTTCAGCCCTCCGATCCGGAATAAGTCATTCACAAAGATATTACTCCCGAATAAGTTTCCCGAACGCAATCTTAACTTTAATACATATCCTCTGTGCAGCGTAATATATTTTTCAAAATTGGCCATGATTTTATATTGCGTGGATTTGATCTCTTCCAAATCATTTGGTGAGCTTGATTCGGTTATCGGAAGATTTGACTTCTTTTGTCCAACAAATCCACTAATATTTCCTTTCCAACCTCTTTGAGGATACCAAAAATCATCTAATCGGTTTATTCCATAAGTCAGCCCGTAATAAACCAGATTGTAATCGTTGAACTGATTATTAGTTAATTCTGAAGTATTATCTGACAATAGGTTAGAAGATTCGAACTGAGACTTAAAAGCAATAATCTGTCCGGGACCAGGTTTAAAATCTATTGCCAATGTTGTATTTCTATCTAAATAAATAGTGTCTTCCTTTAAAAGGTTAAAATCTACATTGACTCCAAGCGGCATGGTAAGAAATCTGGGATAATAAAATGATGCATCAAGCGTCTGTGAGTTAACATTGACTTTCTGCCAATCCAGGTGAAGTTGTTTGGCGGATGAAAACAAATTATATAAATGAAGATTCAGGCTACCCGTAATTAACACCTTGGAACCATCACGCGAATTAGGAAACACGCCTAAGATACCATCAACATTATTGACCTTTCTTTCACGGACATTTACCCTTATCCTTGCCTTATTTGAATAAAAATTCACCTCGGGTTCACTTTCTAATTCCAAAAATGACAATTCCCCGATCTTTTCTTCTATCAAATCAATTGTACTTTGGTCAAACCTCTCTCCGGGAATAATATTTAAATAATTCTGCAACCAGTTTCTTTTGAGCTTTATTCTCCCGTCAATTGCTAAAGAGTCGTAAGTCATCAGCGGTCCCCTCCACCAATTTATACTGGCCGATATTTCATTTCCAGTTATATTGATAGAATCCAATTTTACTGTGGCAAAAGGATATCCGGTATTTTCTGAATAATTAAGGACTTTTCGAAAAGTTTCTTCCAGATATTGAATTTGAAAAGACCTTTCTTTTTCATCTGAACTGAGTCCAAATCTCTTCAATAACTCCTTGTCGATATTTCCTGTTGACAGGTGTTTAAGATTATAAATTTCTCCCTTGTATACAGTGCAAATAGTATTATTTTCAACAGTGGCAATCTTTAGAATAGTTGCAGCCAGAAAACCATCAAAATAAAATTGATGCAGTCTTTCATTGATAGATCTTTGGACAAGTGAGCTGTCTGCCACGCTATACTTTTCCACTGTAGTATCACTCCTCTCATCTATAATTTCAAATATTAAAGTAATTTTATCCTTTCCATACGTGTTACAATAAAAACTATGGATAGCAGATAAAACCAATAGGGCCAGGCACACTCTTTTCATCAAAAATAAAACTAAACAATTTGGCTGGAATTTATATTCATATCCCCTTTTGCAAACAAGCTTGCTATTATTGCGACTTTCACTTTAGCACATTACCCGGTCAACGAGAAGCAATGGTCACTGCCATCTTATCCGAATTGGAAATGCAGAAAGGCTATTTACAAAATGAAACCATAAATACGATTTACTTCGGTGGGGGAACCCCAAGTATTTTAACATCTGGTGAATTGGGAAATATTTTAGAAGGGATTAATAAAAACTTTTCTATTGCCAAAAACCCTGAAATTACACTCGAAGCGAATCCTGATGACCTTTCCCTGAAAAAATTGCAGGAACTTTTCCAACTCGGAATAAACCGGTTGAGCATTGGTGTGCAGACATTTCATCCCGAATTGTTGAAATATTTGAACCGTGCCCATGATGAACACGAAGCAATTCACTGTATTTTAATGGCTAGAAAGGTAGGTTTTGAAAAAATCAATATAGATCTCATTTATAATATCAAATCTGATCAACATCAAAGTCTCAGGTACGACCTGACAAAAATAATGGAATTAAAACCTGAGCACATTTCTGCTTACAGCTTAACGATTGAACCGAATACCGTCTTTGGTAACTGGAAGAAAAAAGGAAAGATTAAAGAAGTTAAAGACGAATATGCCGCCAGGCAATTTGAATTGGTCGCCGAAGTGCTGGAAGAAAATGGATACGAGCAATATGAAATATCAAATTTTGCTCAAGATCAGAAATATTCCCAACACAATTCTAACTACTGGAAGCAGGTAAAATATCTGGGAGTAGGACCTTCAGCCCATTCTTTTGATGGACTTAGCAGGCAATACAATGTCGCCAACAATGCCCAATACCTAAAATCAATTTCTTCGGGTAATATTCCGGCAACCAAAGAAATACTTGATCGCAAAACCCTGGTTAACGAACATATTATGTTAGGACTTCGAACCATGTGGGGTTGTGATCTTGAATTGCTAAAAACCAAATATGAATTTGATCTGATCCATCAAAACGAAAATCTTGTAGATGGAATGTTTAATAAAGGATTAATAAAATTAGAAAAAGACAGGCTCCTCCTTACTAAAAAAGGAAAGCTTCTTGCTGATGAAATTACTGCTGAACTTCTTTGGGTTTGATGTTTTTTTTCTTTCCAAAAAAATACATGTACCCTACATTAAGGCCATAATTCCTGTTTTGTGAAGTTTCAACTGCCTCGCTTTTATCCAGGAAGATATTTCCGTATCCATAGCTATAAAATCCTTTAACTTCTATCGCCCCAAATGGAAAATAAAATTGAAAACCTCCGCTTCCTTTTAGGCCGTAATCCAATCTATTATCTACACCATCCTGCCATTCAAAGTTTGACTCCGATTCTATTTCACCAGTTTCAATATTTTTATATTGTTCTTTTGAACTTAGTGCATAACCGAAATAAGGACCTCCTTCCAAAAGGATTCTCACCTTTTTGCTCCCAATAATAAAATGTGTCATAAAAGGAATTTCCAGGTAATTAATCTCTCTAACATGCTCCTGGTCATCAACCTCGCCTTCAATAGCTGAAACATCTCTCCAACCTTTCCTGGAATATAAAAATTCAATGTGCATCCCAACATGCTTTTCACTGACATACCGAAATACTGCTCCAAACTGGTAGCCTGTTATTGTTTCCACATCCCTTGTTCGGTAGTCAGGGCGTTTGTAAATCTCCGCCGTTGAAATATTCGCTCCACCAATAATACCTACGGCTATCTGCGCAAAACTTTGGTTTTGAATGGATGTTACAGCTAATATTAATATGAATGCGAAAAAAGATTTCATCTTTGACCTAAAAGTGAAAACCAAAATTAATACTTTAATTTTATTCTGATCATTGTTTCAATATCAAATTAAATATTTTATCTTTGCCGCTCGTTTGAAATTTCTATAAAAATGGGTGGAACAAGTCTCAAAAGGAAAGCAAGAAAAAACAGAGTTGTAGCTAAGCAAAGGTTACAGGGAATAAGTTTGAATACAGCAAAACCTGTAATCAAAAAAGTTGATGTTGAAAAAATCAAAGAAGAGTTTGACAATAAACCTTCTAAAAAATCAACATCTGCCAAAGGTGAAAAGGCTGAAGAAGCTAAGGAAGTAAAAGCTGAAGCTGCTGTTGAAGAAAAAGTAGAGAAAAAAGAAGAAAAGGCTGAACCAAAAGCTGAGGCTACAAAAAAAGAAACCAAGAAGGAAGAAAAAGCTGAAGAAGCAACTCCTGAAAAGAAAACTGAAGAGCCCAAAGCGGAGAAAAAGGAAGACAAAAAAGAAGAGAAAGAAGGATAATCTCTTCGTTTCTATAAATAAAATATCCTTGCATTTGAATAGGAGTGCAGGGATTTTTTTTGTTTAACCCGTACCCGAAATAGGCTTTATCTAACGGCTATTAATAGTCAAACACAGTTTGTACTACTGATTTTTACATCCTGCCCCTTTTACCTAACTCCACCACTTTCATATCCATAATTTTGCCATTTGCAATTTCCATTTTAATAATGGTCCTCATTCTGTGAAATCCCTGCTGTCCCGCTGCTCCGGGATTGATATGGATCAGTCCAGGTCTTTTCTTGTCAGGTATGACTTTTAAAATATGTGAATGCCCACTGATAAAAATTTGTGGTGAAATGATGTCAATTTGTCTCCTGACCCTTGGTTCATAACTAGGCGGATAGCCGCCAATGTGCGTCATCCAGATCTTCAGTCCTTCCAACTCAAAAATCAGATCTTCCGGATAGCGTATCCGTAACCCCTTGCCATCAATATTTCCATAAACAGCTCTGAAAGGTTTAAGTTTACTTAATTGATCGGCTACCACAATTGTTCCAAGATCGCCTGCATGCCAGATCTCATCCACATCTTCAAAATGCCGGAATATTTTTTCATCCAAGTATCCGTGAGTGTCTGAAATTAGGCCTATTTTCATGTTTCGAAATGGAAGAAGTTTATTTGATTATCAGTATTTTATTCTGGTTGTTTCTAGCCGTTACTTTGCTGGGAATGATCAAACCCTGGTGGGTATTGTGGTTTATAGACTTTCAAAACCGGCTTTCCGTTTTAAAATATTTTGGATCGATCACGCTCCTGCTACTAATTATTAAATTGATTACTCCCCACCTCATTTAATTCTTTCACATAATAAAAAGGTTTTTGAGTGATCCTGCAAAGTTGTTGCAATCAAATAAAAATCGTCGCCACTTTTGAGTTTGTATTTTTTCCTTATCTCATCAGGTTTTAATGGATAATTGCGTGAAATTACATTCAATCCGGCATCTCCGAGTAGCTTCTTCACCTCCTTTTTATCACCCTTTAAGACTTTTTTTAATTCAAATATTCTCCCTGGAAAATCAATCTTTTCATCGGACGTATAAAGGTGGGAATGTTGATGCAGCTTTTTTAAATTAAATCGCTGACCAACGATCTTAAATCCTCCAGCTTTTAGAATGGAAAAGTTCGGCTCGTAAATATACATTTGAGGAATACCAATTTGCACTTTCGCTTCTTCCTCCTCTTCAAGCGAGAAGATAAATTCTTCCCTTTCAACTTCATCATACAAATTCATGGTATGAATAAGTCGCTCACTTTCCTTTGATTTGGAAACCTGACAGAGTAGTTCCTTGCATTCATTTCTGATCGCCACTACCCATAACTTTTGTAAATGTTCCAGTTTAGAAAATAAATATTTTATGTCTGCAAGCGGTGAAATTTTGATCAGGACGTTTTCAGAGCTTTCAAGCATTTTTTCTTCTATTTCAAGAATATTAGGTGAACAATCCTCCAGCAGAAATACCCGATTATTTTCCTTTGTCCTACGGGAAGGATCGAGGTAAATCAAATCGAATTTCTCTTGATTTGTATTTAAAAACCCCTCAGTTGAATGATTGATTATGGAGACATTAGATCGTCCAAGAACATCAAAATTATGCTCTGCCAATTCACATAATTCCTCATTCTTTTCGACATATTTTGCCTCTTTGAAATGTTGTGAGAAGTAGTAAGTATCGACTCCCATTCCTCCGGTCAGGTCGACGAATTTTTTTCCTTTAAACAAAGAAGCCTTAAATTTTGATGTCAGTTCAGACGACGATTGCTCAACCGAAACCGGTGGAGGAAAGATTAAATCAAAATTTTGTGAAAATGCTGGTAATTTCTTTTGTGCTTTTCGTCGGGCATGTATTTGAAGAATGGCTTCATCCAGCTCTTCCCTATTTTTACTTTTAGCATGCAGTGATAATGAAAAAGGGTCATCGTTTAAATGACCCTTTATAAATTCTTTCCATTCTTCTTTCAGGACACTATTTTTCAATCTCTTCCCTTAAGGTTGGAACCAAATGATGTTCTACCAGGTATTCGGCAATCTGTACAGCATTCGTTGCTGCACCTTTTCTAAGATTGTCAGCTACCACCCACATGTTTAATGTCTTCGGCTGGGATTCATCTCTTCGCAATCGTCCAACAAAAACTTCATCCTTCCCATGGGCATTCAATGGCATTGGGTAAACATTGTTTTTTACATCGTCTTGCAAAATCACGCCTTCTGCATTGCTCAACAATTCTCTAACTTCCTTAAGTTCAAATTCATGTTCAAATTCGACATTTATAGACTCGGAATGCCCACCCATAACCGGCAATCTCACCGTTGTCGCTGTCACTTTGATACTGTCATCGGAGAATATCTTCTTGGTTTCATTGACCATTTTCATTTCCTCTTTGGTATAGCCGTTTTCCTGAAAAACATCGATATGAGGTAACACATTCATGTCGATCTGATGCGGGTAAACTTTATCTCCGACCACGCCATTTCGCTCATTCATCAGCTGGTCTACAGCTGCTTTGCCCGTTCCAGTCACAGATTGATAGGTTGAAACGACAATTCGCTTGATTTTATATTTTTGGTGCAAAGGAGCTAATGCGACAACCATCTGAATCGTCGAACAGTTTGGGTTTGCAATGATCCTATGGTCAATTCTCAACTCATGCGCATTGATCTCCGGAACGATCAATTTTTTAGCAGGATCCATCCTCCAGGCTGATGAGTTGTCAATAACAATGGTTCCTGCTTCTTCAAACTTAGGTGCCCATTCAAGAGAGGTTCCTCCCCCTGCTGAGAAAATAGCAATATCCGGCTTCTTGGCTACGGCTTCTTCCAATCCAATCACGGTGTATTCCTTACCCTTGAATGTCATCTTCTTTCCAACCGATCTGGATGATGCAACCAACAACAATTCGTCAAATTCGAAATTCCTTTCGTCGACGACTTTTAACATTTCGCCGCCTACTAAACCAGTAGCGCCTACTATCGCTAATTTCATAATCGTTTAATTTAAATTATCGCGTATTATTATTCGGGGTGCAAAATTAATACTTATATTTATTGAATCATCATTTTTTAACTCATTTTCAATGACTTTGAAAAGACTTTTTTTGGTGATTATTACCAATCTTATCTGCCTAAGTATATCTGCACAGTTTAATGAAAACTTTGATAATGGAAGTATTTCCGACTCCCCGGTTTGGTACGGTGACACAACGGATTTTGTTATTAATGCCCAACTGGAACTTCAACTAAATGCACCCGCTGAAACCGGGGAAAGATACATTTATACTTCTTCCAAAGCGATCGAAAATGCTGAATGGCTCATTGATGTCAAAATGGATTTCAATCCTACCTCGGCAAATTATACAGAAATTCATCTGGTTTCCGATAGTTCTGATTTGACGGTTTCGAATGGTTATTTTGTTCGTATCGGAAATACAAGTGATGAAATCAGTCTTTACAGAAAGGATGGATCGAATAATTCAAAGATCATTGATGGCGCAGATGACAGGGTAGATGTAAGCCCCGTAAATGTTCGTGTAAAAATCAACAGGGATGCTGATGGAAATTGGACATTGCATTCGGATATGAATTTTTCCGGAACTTATGTTTTTGAAGGGGAAGTTTTTGATAACACATACCTGGGTTCAGAATATTTTGGGATTTACTGTGACTATTCCTCAACCCGCTCGGATAAATTTTTCTTCGATAATATCTCAGTCATTGGCGAATCAAAAAGTGATATCAATCCGCCAGAAATTGTTGATATAAAAATTTTGAATGAAAAAAGCATGGAGGTCCATTTCAGTGAAAACATACTCCTAAATGAAAGTAACCCTGCTTCTCATTTCCTGGAAAACTGTCAATATCAACAACCGGATGAGGTTGAACTTGTTAAAGATTCCATTATTCAAATACATTTTACCAATGATTTCCCAGAAAATCAGTCGTGTGAATTGATCATATCCAATATCTCAGACAAAGCAAATAATGCTCTCAATAATTCAATCATGTCATTTACCTACATCCCTCCTGTTCAACCAGGTTTTAATCAGCTGCTTATCACGGAAATCATGCCTGATCCTTCCCCAAACGTGGAATTGCCTGAAGTAGAATATTTGGAAATTTATAATCCAACTGAAGAAACTTTTGAAATGAAAGGCCTTGAATTGCACATCCGGGGAGAAACAAATGTCTTCGATCCTTTTCAGATAAAATCCGGAGAATATATCATCGTTTGCTCCAACCCTTCTGTTGAAGATTTTTCCATCTACGGGAGAGCTATAGGGTTGTCAAACTGGAAATCGTTATTGAATGGAAGAGATACATTGACGCTTTATAATCGACATGGAGAACAGGTTTTTGCATTAGCGTATTCGAAAGATTGGTACAAAGACCCTGAAAAATCTGATGGTGGTTTTTCCCTGGAAATGGTTGACACAAACAATCCATGTGGTGGAACAAACAACTGGCAAGAATCTGAAAGTGAAACAGGTGGTACACCAGGAATAACTAATTCAGTTAAGACAGAAAATCCCGACTTAGCAGGGCCAATTATTCAGAGCCTCTTCTCCGTTAATGAACAAGCAATAGAGGTGAATTTCAATGAAAGGATCGCTGCAAATTCCGTTGATGTATCAGATTTTTCTTTTCAACCGGGCTTGACCATTAACGAGATCTTTCTAAACGAGCCGCTTTACAACTCCGCCTCATTTAAACTACAGGAAAAACTATCTGAAAACGAAGTCTATACTTTTACCATGCAAGGCATAACTGATTGCGTTGGAAATCTTGCTCAGAAACAAGAAATTGAATTCGTCCTTCCTCAACCAGCCGATAGCCTTGATATTTTATTCAATGAAGTGATGTTTAACCCTGTTACAGGAGGTCAGGATTTTATTGAGTTGTTCAATGTTTCGGATAAATATATCGACATCAAAAACTGGAAATTCCAAAGAATAGTTGAAGACAAGATAGAAAATGAATCATTTTTGTCTTCAAGTCATTTCATATTAAAGCCAAAAGAATTGATTGTTTTTGCAGAAAACAAAGATGTTTTGGTCGGACAATATCCAAAAAGTTCTCAATCCATCATCGTCGAAACAGAATTAATCCCTCTGAATGATGATGAAGGTGAAGTTTTATTAACCGATCAAGATGAAAAGGTAATCGATCGTTTGTACTACAATGAAGACTTCCATCATCCGTTTATCAAAAATAATGAAGGGGTTTCCCTTGAACGTATTTCACACACGCATGGAAGTTCTGAAGCAGAAGTCTGGCAATCCGCATCTTCGACAGCTGGATTTGCCACTCCGGGATTGAAAAATTCCCACTTTACAACCAATGAAATGACCTCATCTTTTTTCATAGAACCAAAAGTATTTGCCCCGGATAATGATGGCTATAGAGATTTTGCACAAATTAATTTTCAATTCGACAACCCCGGCCTTTTTGCTTCTGTTTTCATTTATGACCTTTCAGGAAGGGTTGTGAAAACACTTTTAAATCATCAAAGCATTGGCACAGAGGATTTCATTATCTGGTATGGTGACAATGAAAATGGTCAGAAAGTGTCAATTGGAAATTATATTGTTTTACTGGAAGTAATTGATGACAATGGTGAGACAAAAGTTTTCAAGGAAACTGTTGCGGTCGCCAAAAAATTCTGATTAATCTGCAAACAGCTTTACTTCCGTATTTCCATCCTTACCAACAAATCCTCGAATCATACCTTCCGTATTAAAAACCATACTGAT
Organism: uncultured Cytophagales bacterium; assembly: GCA_913057175.1. Taxonomy (GTDB): domain Bacteria; phylum Bacteroidota; class Bacteroidia; order Cytophagales; family Cyclobacteriaceae; genus CAJXNP01. The sequence continues at coordinate 217,542 of CAJXNP010000007.1, read as the reverse complement.
ATTACCCCCTTTGTCCAGGCCGATGATTCCACCATCCCCTCCCATTTCTTTTAATTTTTCCATGACAACTGCTTTGGCGGCTTTTTCGAGCGTGTAGTTTTTGTATTCCATTAAAGCGGAAATATCATACGCTACCACACCTCTCATGAAATATTCGCCAACACCTGTGCTGGAAATTCCACAAGTTTTGTTGTTGGCATAAGTCCCGGCCCCGATAATAGGAGAATCCCCGATACGACCGTATTGTTTGTTGGTCAGGCCTCCTGTAGAAGTTCCCGCGGCGATGTTACCATACTGATCTAAAACCACACAGCCTACTGTTCCAAACTTCTGATAATTTTTAGGTAAGCTTCCCTCTCCTTCGTTTACTTTTATCTGATCAAATTGCTTTTTTCTCTTATCTGTGTCGAAGTATTCATTATCCACTGTTTCCAGGTCAAATTTTTCAACAAAATTTTCAGCCCCTTCGCCATTCAACAGTACATGTCTGGAATGTTCCATCACGATTCTCGCAGCAGAAATTGGGTTTTTAATATGCATAACTCCACTTACCGCTCCTGCATTCAAACTGGAACCATCCATAATGGAGGCATCCAATTCATGTTTTCCTTCACTATTAAAAACTGCTCCTTTTCCGGCATTGAATTCAGGAGCACCCTCCAATATTTTGACAATCATTTCTACAACATCCAGGCTGGTGGCTCCGTTTTTCAATTGCCGGTACCCAGTATCAAGAGCAAATTTCAGAACATTTTTTATTCTTTTTTGCTCCTCTAAACCAATATTCTGTGGATTAATATTACCTGCTCCACCGTGGATCACAATTGCAATGGGTTGGTTATTATTTTCCGACTGAGAGAAAGAAATAATCGGAAATAATAAAAGAGCATATAAAATCCAGCAGAAAATTGATGATTTCATAAAATAAGCTGTTTAAAATGAAACATAATTGCGACTATGGCAATATAAAATAATACAAGAAATATAAGATTGCTTGTTCAAAAAAGAATTCAGAGGGTTTTTAGTTTAAAATTCTTCTGGTATTTTTGGGGCTTATTTTTAACAATAGATAGTTCCAACTTAACTTTTCGAAATTATGGCAGAAGAAAAATTAGCATATTCTTCAAGTGAATTAAAGGAATTTGAAGATCTGATATTGCAAAAGCTTAGCAAAGCAAAGCAGGAACTTAGTTTTATCAAAGAAACACTTTCGCGAAATAGTGAATCCGGAACTGAAGATTCATATAACGCAAGCAAATTGCTGGAAGATGGTGCCGATACCATGGAAAAAGAAAGTCTGAGCCAGCTGGCTGCCAGGCAACAAAAATTCATTAACAATTTGGAAAATGCCCTTGTGAGAATAAAAAACGGCACTTACGGAATTTGCGTTGATACCGGAAAATTGATTCCAAAAGAAAGACTAAGAGCGGTTCCACATACCATGCATTCCATCGAAGCAAAACTGAATAAAAAGTAGTTTGGATTTTCTTCAAAATCACGTAGAAGCACTCATATTTTGTTCTCCGCAACCGATAAAGGTTATCGAGATCCAGTCTTGTCTTGCCGAAATGTTTGATGCTGACGTTCCTGAAAAGGATGTAGAACATGCTGTACAAGCACTTACAGAAAAATATCAATCTGACGATTACTCTATAGAAATTTCTAAAAGTAATGGAGGGTTTCAGTTCCTGACCAAACCGGCATACCAGGCAAGCATCGGTATTATGCTTAAACAACAATCAAAAAAACGACTTTCGACTTCTGCTTTAGAAACACTCTCGATTATTGCTTACAAACAACCTATTACCAAAAGTGAAATTGAACAGATTCGGGGTGTTAATTGCGATTATACTGTTCAAAGATTATTAGAAAAGGAATTAATCGAAATAAAAGGAAAATCTGACGCCGTAGGTCGACCGATTATCTATGGAACTTCCAATAAATTCATGGAATATTTCGGTATTAACGACCTAAAAGACCTTCCTACACCAAAAGATTTTGTTGAGGAAGAAAATAAGATCGGAGAAGAAGAAAAAGATAATTAATCCACCCTTTTCTTTACCTTTGGGGGATGAAAAAAGGCAGACCATATCCACCCAAGAAGCAATATTCCAATAAAATAACCCCTGAGTACGATTTCAATAAAATAAAGAAAAAGCCTCTCCCTGAAGACAAGAACACAGAGATACGTTTGAACAAAGCCATTGCAAATTCGGGTCTTTGTTCACGACGCGAAGCTGACCAACTCATTTCAGATGGTAAGATCAAAGTGAACGGAAAAGTCATCAATGAATTGGGGTATAAGGTCAAGCCATCAGACAAAATTCAATTTGAGAACAAGGTACTGAAAAGGGAAAAATTGGTTTATGTCTTATTAAATAAGCCCAAAGATTTCATTACCACTACAAAGGACGAAATGGATCGCAAAACAGTGATGCAACTCGTAGCAAAAGCCTGTGATGAAAGAATTTATCCCGTAGGTCGCCTTGATCGCAACACAACCGGGCTGTTACTTTTCACAAATGATGGCCCGCTTGCAAAAAAGCTGACCCACCCTTCTCATAATGTGAAGAAGATTTACCAGGTTGATCTGGACAAACCGTTGACGGATGATGATGCTGAAAACATTATGAAAGGAATTGACCTCGAAGACGGAAAAGTTTTTGTCGATGATATGCAAATCCTGTCGGCTGATCGACGGATCCTTGGTTTGGAAATTCATTCCGGTAAAAATCGTGTAGTTAGAAGGGTTTTTGAGCATTTCGGTTATGAGGTAATTCGTCTCGATCGCGTGATGTTTGCCGGTTTAACCAAGAAAGATCTCGCTAGGGGAAAATGGCGTTATCTCAGTGAAAAGGAACTTATTCAACTCAAAATGTTAAAATGATTTCTCCTACCAGAAAAATATATTCCTAAGATCCAGCCCAACACGGATGCAAACAATCCGGATATAATAGCAGGAAAATCAATTATATAAACATATTCAAAAACCAGCCAGGTAGTCATTCCAAAAACAATACTTAACAAAGCAGATAATTCAGATTTCTTTTTCAGGTATAAACCTCCAACCAAAGGCACAAACAATGAAACCAGACTCAGTGCAGAAGAAGAGGCCACCAGGTCATAAATATTTCCTTTGTGAAATGCCATCAGCAATGAGATCAGCGTAATCGCAAGAATTGAATACCTTACTATTCTTAATCTATTTTTGTCGTTGGGTTTTAGAACAAATCGATTAAGAATATTTTCTTCCAAAACAGTTGCTGGCGCGAGAATGGCGCCACTCGACGTGCTAAGAATGGCTGAAATAATAGCTCCAGAAAACAATATCTGTATAAACACATTACCATGAACAAGTACTGATTGAGGAATTAATTGCTGATTGACTTCCATTTCAGGATATTGGATAATCGTTAACATTCCAATGTACAACGGGATAAGGCCAACGGTTAAATACATCAATCCACTAAGGTATGAACTTCTCACGGCCACCTTTACGCTTTTGGAAGCGATTACTCTTTGAAAAATGTCTTGTTGGGGAATAGATCCTAACCCAATAGTAATCCATGCTGCGAAATAGGTAATTCCTTCATTAAACGAGGTAGGATAAAATCGGAAAAAGTCATTCGGTAATTCATTAATCTTGTTTGTTAAATCCGGTATCTTTCCAGTCATCTGAGCAGCGATAAAAATCAATCCGCCGACAATGATGACAGTCTGAATTGAATCAGTAATCGCTACTGCCCAAAGACCACCAAACCAGGTATACAAACAAACGATGATTGCTCCGATTAGCATTCCTGTATTCATTGGAATACTCATGATCGCCTCAAGCAAAACACCCAATGCAACCATCTGCGCTGCTATCCAGCCCAGATATGAAAGCACAATGCAAATACTCGCGATCAATTCAACTTTCTTACCATATTTTATCCGATAGAAATCCCCAAAAGAACGAATGTTCATTTTGTACAAGGGCTTGGCGAAAAACGCTCCAACCAATATAAGACACAATGATGCTCCAAAAGGATCTTCCATCACTCCCATAAGTCCGTGCTGGGCAAATTCTGATGAAGCCCCCAAAATAGTTTCCGATCCGAACCACGTTGCAAAAAGTGCAGATGAGGCCATAAACAAAGGCAACCTCCTTCCGGCGATAATAAAATCAGCTGAATTACGAATGAACCTGGAAGAATACAATCCAATTAAGACTGTGATGACCAGGTATAAAATGATAAAAAATTCAACCATTCAAAACTTGTTTCAGGCGAATTAAAAATTTGTCGAAAATAAAAAAATACAAGACTAATCATCGAATTTCGAATTCAAAAAAATAGTATGCATGCATACTATTTTATCAGAATTTTTCTTTACTTAGTGAAGCAATGGATAGTGGATGAGATTGACTTTTGTAAAATAAAAAAGCTATTCCGTATCACGAAATAGCTTAATTTTATGTGGTGCTGAGTGGGCTCGAACCACCGACTCACGGATTTTCAGTCCGATGCTCTACCAACTGAGCTACAGCACCAGCCATTAAAGAGGTGCAAAAGTATAGAATAAATCGATTGGTGCAAAAAAATATTTAATATTTTAAGCAGGTAAATAGTATGTTCGTACTTCAGATAATATTGTTTTTTATTGTCATCGGGACAACCGGATATTTTTTGATAAGAAGAATAAGAAGAATCCGCTCAAATATCCGGCTAGGAAGGAAAATTGATCGAAAAGACCACCCTTCAAAAAGATGGAAAAATGTATTGCTTGTAGCATTTGGCCAAAAGAAAATGTTCAAGAAACCTATCCCTGCTCTTCTGCATATTATGATCTATATTGGTTTCCTGGTCATTAATATAGAGGTTTTAGAATTTATATTGGATGGATTAACAGGGAGTCACCGCATCATTGGCCAATGGTTACAGGGCATAGGTGCTTTCGAATTCTACCACATATTGATGAATACTTTTGAATTCCTGGCGATACTTGTTATTCTGTCTTGTTTGTTTTTCCTGATCAGGCGAAATGTCCTGAAAGTACAACGGTTTACCGGGGAGGAAATGACTTCCTGGCCAAAATTGGATGGAAACCTTATTTTAATTTTTGAGATTATCTTAATGATAGCCATTCTTAAAATGAATGGTGCTGACCAGGTTTTACAATCCAGGAATGTAGAAGGTTATCCTGAAACTGGTTCATTGTTTTTTAGTAAAACCTTATTCTTTGGATTTTACAGCAAATATCAAACAGATTTTGTAGTTGTTGTTGAAAGGGTCGCCTGGTGGTTTCACATACTTGGTATCTTTGGTTTTGCTATTTATATCACCTATTCCAAGCATCTGCATATCGTACTGGCATTTTTTAACACTTATTTTGCGAAACTGGAGCCGGCTGGCAAAATGGATAATATGCCCGAGGTGACAAACGAAGTAAAAATGATGCTGGGAATTGCGAATGAAACACCTCAGGAACAGCCAACAGAAATTCCCAGGCTGGGAGCTAAAGACATCAACGACCTGCATTGGAAAAACATCATGGATGCTTATACATGCACGGAGTGTGGAAGATGTACAAGCGAATGCCCCGCCAATCTAACAGGCAAAAAATTATCCCCAAGAAAGATCATGATGGACGTAAGAGATAGAGCCGAAGAAATTGGCGAAAGTCTGCGAAGAGGAGGCAAAGGTTTTGAAGATGGAAAATCCCTGCTTGGTGATTTTATTTCTAAAGAAGAAATTCTTGCTTGTACCTCCTGCAATGCCTGTGTAGAAGCTTGCCCGGTATTAATCGATCCGTTATCAATCATTCTTCAAATAAGAAGGTATATGGCTATGGAGGAATCAAGCTCTCCTCAATCCTGGAACAGCATGTTTTCCAATATCGAAACCAACTTTGCTCCATGGAAATTTGCACCATCAGATAGATTTAACTGGTCAAAAGAATAGTGTGACTTATGAACAAGGATTTAAATAAAGTTAGAACGATGGCGGATTTCGCTGAGAAAGGTGAATCACCGGAAGTCCTTTTTTGGGTAGGATGCGCAGGCTCTTTTGATGATCGCTACAAAAGAGTGACAAAAGCTTTTGTGAAAATTTTGAATCATCTGAATATTCAGTTTGCTGTTTTAGGAACTGAAGAAAGCTGTACGGGAGATCCAGCCAGAAGAGCTGGAAACGAATTTCTCTTTCAAATGCAGGCAATGAACAATATTCAGATCCTGAACAGTTATCATATCAAAAAGATCGTCACCGCTTGTCCTCATTGTTTTAACATCATTAAAAATGAATATCCGGAATTGGGTGGAAATTACGAAGTCCTTCATCATTCGGTATTTATTCAGCAGCTCATTGATGATGGGAAACTCAAACCATCAGATAATAATGCATTCAAAGGAGTAAAAATCACCTATCACGATTCCTGCTATTTGGGAAGAGCCAATAATATCTATCAAGCCCCGCGAAGATTACTGGAATCACTCGACGCTGATCTCGTTGAAATGAAACGATGCAGGACGAAAGGACTTTGTTGTGGTGCTGGAGGTGCCCAAATGTTTAAGGAACCCGAAAAAGGCAAAAAGGATATCAACATTGAGCGAACAGAGGAAGCTTTGGAAACCGGTGCAAAAACAATAGCTTCAGCTTGCCCGTTCTGCATGACCATGCTGACAGATGGTGTTAAAAATAAGGAGAAAGAAGAAGAAATTAAGGTTCTGGACCTTGCAGAAATTATCGCTAAAGCTGAAAACTTATAGGCAGTTAATCGTATATTTCCAGTGAAAATGTCTGATTGACTAGCTTCAACACCAGGGCTGTTGCATTTTATGACGTTACTAAATTTTAACCTGCAAAAACACAAATATTCTCCGCCAGCCGGCGGATGAAGGGGTGTGTCAAATCAAAAATAATGTTTTTACAGGTTAAAATTCCAGAATGCAACGGACTGTACTTTCAACAGAGCTTTGGTCTGCAGACAGAAAGATTTACAAAATTATCAGGATATGCTAGTAGACTTTAAAGATTTGGGTAGTGACGCAAGGATCTGGATATATCAGTCCGATCGTAAGTTTGATCAAATAGAAATTGACGAAATATCAAAGCTCAGTTCAGAATTTGTAAAAGAGTGGACCGCCCACGGACAAGGATTGCAGGGCAGCTACAAAATTGTGTACGATCAGTTTTTAATTATCGGTGTTGATGAAAATTTCAACCGTGCGAGCGGATGTTCCATTGATACTTCAGTTAAGTTTATTCAATCCTTGGAAAATCAGTTCAATTTAAGCCTCTCAGACCGTAGCAAAGTTGCCATTCTAATAGGAGATGAGGTTTTTATAGAAGACTTTCGTGAATTAAAAGAAAAAGTGAAAAAAAGTGAGATGGCAGGAAATGCCAAAACTTTTAATAACTACATTACTACCAAAAAAGAGCTCGACGAAGCATGGTTAAGTCCTATCCAGGATAGCTGGCTGAAAAAATATTTATAGATTGTGACATATTCTTTTAAATTGTACCCCTGTAAAATATAAGGTGTCGGGTTTTTATCGTTAATTTTGTGTATAATTTTGGGCCTATGAAGACCAATTTCAGATTTGTACTTTTAGCTCTTATTTTTTCATCCATTTTGTTCTCGTGCAGCCTTAACAAAATGGCCATGAAGAAGGCTGACAAAAGATTTAAAAGAGCAGAGTATGATGTTTCAAAAGACCTCTATCAAAAAGTCATTGACAAAAATTATAAGGTAGGGGAAGCCAATTTCAAAATAGGGGAATCATTTAGGTTGTCAAACAGGGTCAAAGAATCTGAACCCTATTACAAAGCTGCTATTGACAACAATTACAAAACCGAAGAAGCTTATTACCACTATGCAATATCCCTGAAAAACAATGAAAAGTATGACGAAGCAAAACGTGTGCTAAATGACTATCTCGATTTTGGCGAAAATGAAGAACTGGTCGCTCTTGCTAATACAGAAATCGAGAATATTAATGCTATTGACAGAATAAAGAAAAAAGAAAGTTATTTCAGAGTCAAAAACCTGGAAGAGATCAATACGGACGCAGCGGAGTATTCACCTGTTTATCAGGATGGAGAATTGTACTTCACTTCCAATCGCTTTGGAGGAAAAATATTTAAAACCACAGGTACCGCTATCACCAATTTGTATAAAGTGAAAACGGAGGGCGCGCGCGTTGATGTCAATTCTATTCAGCCTCTGGAAGAAGGAATAAACAATCCCCTAACCAATGATGGTACCATCACTTTTTCACCAGATGGAACTACCATGGTCTTTGCTAAAGGCAATTCAGGAAGAAAAAAAGGAGGAGAGGATGTAGATCTATACATATCGAATTTCCGCCGTAGTGGCTGGACCGAACCAAGGCCCATGCGAATCAATGACCTTAAGGCGTGGGATTCATCACCATCATTTTCCCGGGATGGAAATTCCATTGTTTTTGCTTCGAATCGAAAAGGTGGCGAAGGCGGAACAGACCTCTACGTTGCATCAAGGAACAGACGTGGAAGATTCAGCAATGTCAGAAATCTGGGCAGTGACATCAATACAGCAGGAAATGAAATGTTTCCACATATGGCATCTACCGGAGAATTGTATTTCTCATCAAATGGACATCCCGGATTAGGTGGTTTGGACATTTTCATTGCCAAAAGGGAAGAAGGAAAGCAGGTGGTCGAAAACCTTGGGCCTCCGGTCAACTCCAGCAGTGATGATTTTGGAATATTTCTCTATTCACCAACAAAGGGATTCTTTTCTTCTAACCGGGAAGGAGGAATGGGAGATGATGATATTTATACCTTTATTAACAACGATCCAGATCTGAAGATTGTCAATTACTATCTGACAGGTTATGTCTATACATTAGACGAGGAAAACAAAGAAGTTCCACTCAGTAATTCATTTGTAAAAATATTCAGCGAAAGCAATAATGAATTGCTAAATGAAGTAGTGACAGGCAGGGAAGGAAAATTCATTTTCAGGGTTTTTCCGGAGGAAGATTATTCATTGACTGCTGAAAAAGAAAATTACCTTACCAATCGAAGCACCTTCTCTACCAAGGGTAAATCTGTTCCAAAGGATGAATTGACGAAAGTTGTAACAAATAAAACATTTGATACAAAAATACCTCTTGATCAGATTATCCTCAATAAAGCGATTGTGATGGAAAATATTTACTATGACCTTGATCAATCGTACATTCGGGAGGATGCAGCAAGAGAGTTAGACAAACTCGTAACCATTTTAGATGACAACCCAAGCATTAAAATTGAATTGAGCTCTCATACGGATAGTCGGCAAACTGCTGATTACAACATGGATCTTTCAAAGAGAAGGGCGCAATCTGCGGTTGATTATATCGTATCCAAAGGAATCGATGAGAGCAGGCTTACAGCAAAAGGTTATGGCGAGTCGGAACCATATATTCTTCCTGATAAAAGGCTTGGTATACCAGCAGGCACAGAACTTACGGAATCCTATATAAACGATCTTCCGGATGAGGAAACAAGAGAAAAGGCACACCAGTTCAACAGGAGGACTGAATTCAGGGTATTGGAATATACTCCTGAGGAAGAAGAACCTGAGGAAGAACTTGAAGTAGCTCTGGAAAGTGAAGAGGAAGAAGCAGGAGAAAGTTCGGAAACAATTATTTTGAACGAATCGATCAATGCTGATGAAGATCTGGAAAACAGAATCGATTGGGATAATTAAGTAAATCAAAACATTATATTTAAATTTGGCCCCGTTAATTCGGGGCTTTTTTATTCTGCTATGAGCGAAAGATACGATCAACGAGGTGTTTCAGCATCCAAAGAAGATGTCCATCAGGCAATAAAAAAAATTGATAAAGGACTGTTCCCTCAAGCATTTTGTAAAATTGTTGAAGATTACCTGGGAGGAGATCCTGCTTACTGCAACATCATGCATGCTGATGGTGCAGGAACCAAATCTTCCCTTGCCTATATCTACTGGAAAGAAACAGGTGATCTTTCAGTCTGGAAAGGAATCGCACAGGATGCAATCATCATGAATGTTGATGATGTAGCATGCGTGGGGGTGCTTGATAATATTCTCTATAGCTCGACAATCGGAAGAAATAAAAATTTGATTCCAGGAGAGGTGCTAGCTGCTATTATCAATGGTGCTGAAGAAATTTTGGAAATGCTGAGAGAATATGGTATCAATATTTTAAGCACAGGGGGTGAAACAGCGGATTTAGGTGACCTGGTGCGAACGATCGTAGTAGACAGTACCATTACTGCAAGAGTAAAGAGAAGCGAGATCATTGATAATGCGAATATTCGAGGGGGTGATGTTATTGTTGGTTTAGCATCCTATGGAATGTCTACCTACGAAGTCGAATACAATGGCGGCATGGGAAGTAATGGTCTGACCTCCGCCAGACATGATGTGTTTTCAAATGATTATACTGAAAAATACCCGGAAACATTTGACCCTAAAATTAATAAAGAATTGGTCTACTCTGGCACGTTCAAGGTAACGGATACTCAAGGTGGATTACCGGTTGATATGGGAAAATTGGTCTTATCACCAACCCGAACCTACGCACCGGTTTTGAAGCAGGTTTTTAATGAAATAAAACCGAAAATCAATGGGTTGGTTCATTGCAGTGGCGGAGCCCAAACCAAGGTCTTACATTTTGTTAAAGACAAACACATCATCAAAGATAATTTATTGGAAACACCTCCCTTATTTAAAATAATACATGAAGAGAGTGGAACCGATTGGAAAGAAATGTATAAAGTTTTCAATATGGGACATCGGCTGGAGGTTTATCTTCCTGAAGAATATGCTCAAACTATCATAGATATCTCCACTTCCTTTAACATTGATGCTCAGATTATTGGCCGGGTCGAAGATCACAAAGAAGGAAATAAGCTGACCATCAAAAGTGAATTTGGGAAATTCGAATATTAATTTCAGAATTTTTATGTTTGAAAAGCTTACGAGAATTTTTCATATTCATCAATAAATAAGTAGTTAGGATGAAAAATTATATCAAAGAGGATGATCCGTTCATCGTTCCAACCGATGACATGAAACTCATTGAGGAGCATTTTGGAAATGCCAGCAATAAACACGAGCAATGCAGCATTGCCAGAATGGAAGTGCCTCCCCGCTGGAAAGAACCTTTTCAGAAGCCTGATTTCGATGAATTTACCTTAATGGTGAAGGGTAAAAAAATGGTGGAAATAGATGGGGAAAAAATAGAAGTGAGTGAAGGGCAATCCATCCTCATTAAAAAAGGAACACGTGTCAGGTATTCAAATCCTTATGACTTCCCTGCCATTTACTGGAGCATTTGCATTCCTCCGTTTTCCCTTGACACAGTTCATCGCGAAAAATAAAAAACCGATGAATGGCTTCATCGGTTTTTCTATCTCAACTGATGGACTTTCTATTCTTCAATACCCTCCGCAAGCAGGGTGATTTTATTATTCAGCACTTCAACTACCCCTCCAGTAACAACTAATTCACTTGTTTCTTTCTTGCTGTTTCGGTATGAAACTTTTCCTTTTGTCAATGAGCTTACCAAAGCAGCGTGATTATTCAAAACCTGAAAAGAACCTTTACTTCCGGGGAATGTAGCTGACTCAACTTCTCCTTCGAATATTTTTTTATCTGGTGTTATAATCTCCAAATGCATAATTAATTCCTTCTGATAGATTAGGCCTCAGCTTCTGCCATCATTTTTTCTCCTTTAGCCTGGGCTTCCTCAATTGTACCCACAAGGTTAAAGGCTGCTTCCGGCAAATGATCAAATTCACCATCCATGATCTGATTAAATCCTTTGATGGTATCTTTGATGTCAACCAATACACCTTTCAGGCCTGTAAATGCTTCTGCTACGTGGAATGGCTGCGATAAAAATCTTTGCACCCTTCTGGCCCGGTGTACTACTTGCTTATCCTCATCTGAAAGTTCTTCCATACCCAGAATGGCAATAATGTCCTGCAATTCCGTATATCTCTGAAGAATTTCCTGAACTCTTCTGGCAGTATTGTAGTGCTCTTCACCAACAATTTCCGGATCAAGTATCCGGGAAGTTGAATCCAATGGATCCACCGCCGGGTAAATGCCCAACTCAGCAATTTTTCTTGAAAGTACTGTTGTTGCATCAAGGTGAGAGAACGTCGTTGCCGGCGCGGGGTCCGTCAAGTCATCCGCAGGTACATAGACGGCCTGAACAGAGGTAATCGATCCATGCTTTGTTGAGGTAATTCTCTCTTGCATGGTACCCATTTCCGTTGCCAGTGTAGGTTGATAACCCACAGCTGAAGGCATCCTGCCCAAAAGAGCAGATACTTCAGAACCTGCCTGAGTAAAACGGAAAATATTGTCAACAAAGAAAAGTATGTCTCTACCAGGACCAGAACCATCGCCGTCCCTGAAATATTCAGCAACTGTCAAACCGGATAATGCTACCCTGGCCCTCGCTCCCGGAGGTTCGTTCATCTGCCCGAAAACGAATGTTGCCTTTGAATCTTTTAATCCTTTTTCGCTTACTTTTTCAAGTGGCCAACCGCCTTTTTCCAATCCTTCTTTGAATTCATCACCATAGTTAACAATTCCGGCTTCGATCATCTCCCTCAACAGATCATTTCCTTCACGGGTCCTTTCACCAACCCCGGCAAATACAGACAATCCGGAATAAGCCTTGGCAATATTGTTAATCAATTCCTGAATCAATACGGTTTTTCCTACACCGGCTCCACCAAATAATCCGATTTTTCCACCTTTGGAATACGGTTCCAAAAGGTCAATGACTTTAATACCTGTAAAAAGTACCTCTGTAGAAGTGGAAAGATCCTCGAACTTTGGAGCATCGCGGTGAATTGGCAAACGATTTTTTCCTTCTGGTTGCTTGATCCCATCAATGGCTTCACCGATTACATTAAAAAGTCTTCCTTTGATATCTTCTCCAACCGGCATAGAAATAGCTCCACCAAGGTGAAGGACTTCCATTCCCCTAACCAGACCTTCAGTTCCATCCATCGCAACTGTTCTTACCCGGTCTTCCCCGAGGTGTTGCTGACACTCCAGAATAACTTTTTGTCCGTTTGGTTTGGTGACTTCCAATGCATCGTAAATACTAGGGATACGTTCGCTATCCTCAAAACTAACGTCCACTACCGGACCGATAACCTGCGCAACTTTTCCTTTGTTTGCCATCTATTTTTTTAAATTTTTTGACTAAAAATTTTAGTTCTTGAAAAAGAAGCACAAAACTAAGGTTTAATAATCTTATTTACCAAGATTAATTAGAATTTTACCCGAAAAGTTGCTCACTTTTAAGCCTTTAAAAATATTCTGAAGGTGGTTCCTTTATCTATCTCAGAGCTTAGCACAATTATTTTTCCATCGTGATAATTATCAATGATCCTCTTGACAAGTGTCAGGCCTAATCCCCATCCCCTTTTCTTGGTTGTATAGCCTGGAGCAAAAACATCTCGCAACCTTGATTTAGGGATTCCTTTTCCTGTATCGCTGAGGTCCACAATGACATTGTCATCCAGTCCTTTTTTAATATTGATATCAATCTTCCCAATACCACCCATGGAGTCAACAGCATTTTTACAAAGGTTTTCAATTACCCAATCGAAAAGTGGTTTGTTAATCCGGGCTCGTAAATTATATGGTTTAGCGTGTACATTGAATTCCACTTTTTTACTGATCCTTTTTTTCAGGTATTCGACTGTTGAACTAATGGTTGCAGGTATATCCTCGTGGGTTAAAACCGGAACAGATCCTATGTTTGAAAACCGATTTGTGATCATATCAAGTCGCTCGATGTCCTTTTGCAGCTCGTCAACAATCTCGGAATTCTGAAATTTCTCATCGGATTTCAAATACTCAATCCATGCAATAAGTGAGGAGATTGGCGTACCTAGTTGATGCGCCGTTTCTTTGGCTAGCCCAACCCATACCCTGTTTTGTTCAGAAGCTTTTGAATAGGTAAACGCTACAAATACAAACAAACCAAATAGGAAAATGATGGAAAGCTGAACATAGGGGTAATATTCCAGCTTTTTTAAAAGATCTGAGTTTTTATAGTAGACATATTGATAATCGATGATCTCCCCATCTTCATCCCTGAAAGTGATGGTTATAGGATCGTTATCAGCTCTCATTTCCTCAATTTCGGCTCTCAGGAATTCATTACGTTCGGTATCAGACCATGCCGGATCGATCTCGACATTTTTGAATCCCATCAACGTGCCTTCATCATCTGTCCAGATAACCGGGATCAGGTTATTGGGTAAAAGAATCTCCCGTACCTCAAATGTTACTTCAGCTGCATTGGGACTGTTGGAGGTGTTTTCCAATGTCTTGGCAAACAGGTTGATGAGAATCTCTTCTCTTTCTCGCAATTCCTGCACCAAACCCCTGGTATAAAAAATGGAAACCGAACCAATCAATATAGCAAGGACAACCACAATCCAGTTCATGGTTGTTTTCCTTTTGTAAAGGTCCAGCCCCTGGTTCTGATTTGACTTCTTCTTCGACAATTTACAAGGTTAAAAAACTTAAGGTGAAAATATAAAAAAAGCCGCTATGTAGCGGCTTAATTTATTTTATTTCTATTTTTCTCAGATTACCATCCTATTCCATAATATGCTTCACCTCCATCGGGGTAAACACCACCTATCAGGATTCCTCCTTCTTTGGCATTCAGTGTGGCTACCAGATCTTCAGTGTTGTTTATAGCCCTTTTATCAATTGAAGTAATGATAAACCCTTCTTTTACACCTGCTTCTTTCCATTTGCCGCTTCCCAGATCAGAAAGTTTTACACCACCCTGGAGCTTCAATGTTTCCTTCTCTTCTTTTGTAAGATTACTAAATGTCCCCCCCTCAATTTCAAGTATTCCACTGCGTTTGACGATTTGAGTATTGTTAGACATATTTTTCAAGGTAGCAGAGGTTGTTTTTACTTTACCATCCCTGATGTAAGTAACCTGGATCATATCGCCTGGCCTTTTGGTAGCAATTATCTCTTGTAATTCGGCTACATTATTTGTGTGCTTATTATTTATCTCAATAATAATATCGCCTTTTTCCAGTCCGGCTTCAATCGCAGCGCTACCTTCGTTCACACCAAGAACATAAACTCCATTTCTCTCATCAAGATCCTCTTCCAGACGTTCGTCATTAACATTGGCTATACTTACTCCTAAAAGAGCTCGTTGCACAACGCCGAAGTTAACCAGGTCATCTACTACTTTGTTTACCAATGAAACCGGTACAGCAAATGAATAACCAGCATAAGTTCCTGTAGGTGTAGCAATGGCGGTATTGATACCGATCAATTCACCACGCAGGTTTACCAATGCTCCACCAGAATTTCCTGGGTTTACTGCAGCATCTGTTTGGATGAATGATTCGATACCGTATTGTCTTTGCAAAATATTAATGTTTCTACCCTTTGCGCTCACTATTCCGGCAGTGACAGTAGAAGTCAAATTAAAAGGATTACCAACGGCCAGAACCCATTCTCCGATTTTAACATTATCTGAATTACCATATTTTATGTGGTTCAGTCCATCGCCATCTATTTTGATAACAGCCAGGTCCGTATTTGGATCCACTCCTATCAGGTCTGCTTCAAATACCCTGTTATCATTTAGGGTAACTGAAATTTCTGAGGCGTTTTCTATCACATGGTTATTGGTCACGATATATCCATCTTCCGTTACGATCACACCCGATCCAGTTGCTTGCCCGGGCGATCTGGGTCTTTGTTGTGGACTTTCGCCAAAAAAGTCCCGGAGCATATCATCCCACGGGCTTTGCATGTTTCCGGCTGTACTTTTCACGGTTGATTTAATGTGGACAACAGCAGGAGTAGATACTTCAGCTGCGTAAATAAAATTCATCCCTTCCGGCACGGTAAATCCGGCCGTATCCAAAGCATAATTCGTGAATTTTACATTTGAAGTATTTTGGGACTGAAGTTCGTTGTTGTTGTTTTTATTGAATAAACTGTAGCCTCCCAAGGCAATTAAACCCCCAAAAAGTGACGCCAGTATAATTCCAAAGAAAAATTGTCTTTTACTCATGTCATTCAAGATTTTGATTCAAAATTACCAATTAATTTTATCATTGTGGTGGGATTAACGTCACAATTGATGCGTATGATACCCGCTTTAACTTTTTTTAACAATTTAGTTAATCCCATACCACCCCTCCTACACAAAACACTTTAGTAATATAAACCTTTACCCGACCTGAATGGTTTTCTTAACTTCCCTTTCTTTTATTTTTTCCACTACAACTTTTAACAGGCCGTTGGCCAGTTCTGCATTTACTTTGAATTCTGATTTTTCGGGAAGCTCAAAGCTCTTTTCGAATACCCCATAATCAATCTCATAAGAGTGATAGGTCGATTTAGAGTCAAATTCTGTTTTCTTGTTTCCTGTAATCCTCAGAATATTTTGATCAAGCGTAATTTCAACATCTTTTTTTGTCCATCCCGGCAGGGCAAATTCCAAAACATATGAGTGTTCTTTTTCAATCACGTTGATTGCCGGATTAAACCTTCTTTCTGTTTTTTCCTCTTTCTTGGTTTTTGGACTTTTTTCATCCTGATAAATATCCTTGATCAATCCATTAACCAATTGTTCAAATGAATGAGGAATTCTCTCTTTTCTTTTAATGATGAGTGCCATATCTGTAATGTTTTAAGTTTCGAATAATTTTTATCAGGATTACCCGTAAAAAATATACCAAAGCGAAAATGTGGTGAAAAAGAGAATTTTAACCGACATTTTGACACTTTTATCGTCAGTTTCGTTAAAATCAATGACAATATGGCCTGATTTTCCTATGAAAGCAAAAAGATGAAAAATTTAAAATTTTGTTATTGCATAATTGAAAGTGACCTTGTAATATTGCATTCCCTTTTCAAAAAGGGTGCAAATTCCTCCTTAGCTCAGTTGGTTAGAGCGGCTGACTGTTAATCAGTAGGTCCTTGGTTCGAGCCCAAGAGGAGGAGCGTAAAAAGCCTGGAATCAGTGATTTCAGGCTTTTTTTATTCATTTTGAAATATGAATGATTTTTTTGTTTACATAATCTTCTCCGAAAAGCTCAACAAACTCTACATTGGATATTCTTCTGATACAGATGAGAGGCTGGCCTATCACAATGAATCTGAAAGAAATAAGATATGGACTAAAAGAGGAATTCCTTGGAAAAAGTTTTTGACTATCAAATGTGATTCAGAAAAACAAGCAATTAATATTGAAAGGCATATTAAGAAGATGAAATCTAAAAAGTATATTGAAAACCTGGCTAAGTACCCTGAAATGGTTGATAAACTTATCCAAAAATATGTCCCTTAGCTCAGTTGGGTAGAGCGGCTGATCCCGATAGCCATCGGGATAGGTCCTTGGTTCGAGCCCAAGAGGAGGAGCCTAAAAAGCCTGGAATCAGCGATTTCAGGCTTTTTTTATTCATTTTGAAATATGAATGATTTTTTTGTTTACATAATCGTCTCTGAAAAGCTTAACAAATTCTACATTGGATATTCTTCTGATACAGATGAGAGGCGGGCCTATTACAATGAATCGGAAAGAAATAAGATATAGACTAAAAGAGGAATTCCCTGGAAAAAGTTTTTGACCATTAACTGCAAAACGGAAAATAATTTTTAACGTTTGAGCCGAATAATATTTCTATTCGGCTCATAATTTTCATATATTTGAGCCGATTAAGTAATTTATTCGGCTCATGGCTTTTAACTGGCAGCAATCGGATTGGCCTCATTTCAGGTACAAACTGGATAAGATCGAGGATCTGTTATTTGAATTTGTCCAGCGAACTGGCAGGATAAGTGGAATTCTGGAAGGGTTACCCGAAGACGCTAAAATAGAAACCCTGATTGAAACCATGGTCGCTGAGGCCATCAAAACCTCTGAGATCGAAGGAGAGTATTTGAACCAAAAGGATGTAGCTTCCTCCATCAGGAAAAACCTTGGTTTGAACACCGAACTTGTATCCGTCCGTGACAAAAAAGCCGAAGGAATTGCCGAATTGATGGTTGATGTCCGGAATACCTTTAATGAAAAATTTACCGAGAATAAGCTATTTGACTGGAACAGAATGATCCTGGGAGGAACCACTGGCGTTAAATCTGGTAAGTACAGAATCCACGAAGATCCCATGCAGGTAGTATCCGGTCCGTTGGGCAAGGAAAAAATCCATTTTGAAGCGCCACCATCATCGGCCGTACCTTTTGAAATGAAACGTTTTATTCAATGGTTTAACGAATCCGCTCCTGGCGAATCAAAAGAAATAAAGAAACCTGTTATAAGAGCTGCGATCGCTCATTTATATTTTGAAAGTATCCATCCATTTGAAGATGGAAATGGCCGGGTAGGTCGAGCCATCTCGGAAAAGGCTTTATCACAGGAGGTAAAAAGACCTGTGTTTCTCAGTTTATCAAAAGCGATAGAACTTAAAAAGAATGACTACCATTCCGCGCTGGAGAAAGGGCAACGATCCAATGAAATTACTTCCTGGATTTCATATTTTATACAAACAGTATTGGAAGCCCAAAAACTTGCGGAAGCTCAAATTGACTTTACCTTAAAAAAATCGAAATTCTTCTATCAGTTCGAAAACAAACTCAATGACCGACAGAAAAAGGTTATAGCAAGAATGTTTGATGAAGGCCCTGATGGATTTGAGGGAGGGATGAACGCAAGAAAATACATGGCTATCACTAAAACTTCAAAAGCAACTGCTACAAGGGATTTACAAGATCTGGTTGCTTTAAATGTGTTAATTGCTGCTGGCGGGGGAAGAAGCACACGATATGAAATTAGATTATTGTGAATTTTTCGTTCCCTAAGAAATTATTCAATTGGGAATAAATCATTATATATTTATCCTTCTCAGAGAAAGGAACTTTTTAAAACATTCTTTATCCTATCTGAAAACTTTCAATTTGAATAGTGTTTTTTTATGATATTGTAAATTTCCATTCCATCATTTTAGTTGTTTTTACAAATATTACCTCATCCACGATATTTCCTCTATATTTATTGACAAGAAAGTGTTACTTTTACAATTAGCTTTATTTCAAGGAGATACCATTTTTTAATACCGCACTTTTCGATCTGTTATGAAGACTATGTCAATTGCCGTATTACCCTTTGTCAATATGAGTACCGACCCGGAAAACGAGTACTTCAGCGATGGCATGACGGAAGAAATCATCAACGCACTTACCACGATTGACGGACTTAATGTTACCGCAAGAACATCTTCCTTTGCCTTCAAAAACAAAAACATGGACATCCGGGAAATCGGAAAGCAACTTGGAGTATCCACTATTCTCGAAGGAAGTGTCAGAAAATCAAACAATCGTATTCGAATTACCGCCCAACATATCCAGACAGAAGACGGTTTCCATATCTGGTCGAAGAATTTTGACCGCGAGCTGGAAGATATATTCGCCTTGCAGGATGAAATCAGCCTGCTCATCGCCGATCAGATCCGTGAAAATTTCGGCCATCTCGATGTTAAGGATCAGCTGGTATCATCCCCAAAAATCAAATTGGAGGTTTATGAAGATTTCCTGAAAGGAAAGTACCTGCTCCACACCTTTGATAAAAATGAGATCCTGAAAGGCATTTCGATTTTGAAGGAAGTCATAGAAAAAGAGCCTGATTTTGCACTGGCCTATTCCAATATCCATTATGCCTATAACATGCTCGCTGCTGCCGGGTGGTTGCCATCCAACGAAGCTTTTGAGAAGGGAAATTACTATTTGAACAAGGCCTATGAGTTGGATAAGAATTTACCGGAGTGTTATCATTCATTGGGGTGGAATGCGCTTAACCGGGACTGGGATTTTATCAATGCAGAAAAATATTTAAGCAAAGCCCTGGAGCTAAGTCCGGGATATGCGGACGCCCATCAGAAAATGTTCATTACACTTGTCCTGGAAGGAAAGAAGGACATGGCTTTCAAACATATTCAAAAAGCGCTTGAATTAGACCCTCTTTCCGGATTGACCAATTATTTCCATGGGTATTATTACTACTTAGAAAAAAAGTATGAAAAGGCTAATTCTTTTTATCAGAAATGCTTCGAGATCAGCCCGGGGTTTTTGTTTCCTTATTCCATGTACGGATTATCATTAATCGGAATGGATCAGGGCGACAAATTAAAAATAGTGGCCGCGATGGTCCCTGAAATACCAGGTGGCAACACAGAGCGGGCTATCCTGACGGCACTTTCACAATGTCAATTGAATGAAACAGAGGCAGCAGAAGCGGAAATTCAGAATTTAGAAAACACGCTACAAAGTGAAGAGCGAGGGAGGATTCGGTTTTTTCTTATTCATATTTACACCCAACAAAAGAAATATGACCGGGCGCTTCAGTTGATTGACCAGGGGATTGAAGAAAAGGAACCTTTGATGACTTTATTGCGGGAAGATCCTTTGCTCAAACCGCTGCATTCTTTTGGCCGGTTTGAAACGTCCATGCAGAAGGTTTTTAAAAGATCGGCCTCAGTCAGCGAAAACAAAACAGAAAACAAAAGCCAGACCTTTAATCCCGAAGAACTAATAGAACTCAATCAACGACTTGAAGCACTTCTACAAAATGAAAAGGTTTTCCTTGATCCGGATCTCTCGCTACGCTTATTGGCAGAGAAATTAAAAATCCATCCTAATAAATTATCCTGGCTGATCAACGAGCATAATGGCAAAAATTTCAATGAATACATCAATACCTTCCGGCTGGATGCTTTTAAAAAAAAGGCCATCCATCCGGAAAACAGTCACCTCACCTTGTTGGGCATTGCCTTTGATAGTGGGTTTAATTCAAAAACAGTTTTCAACACTTTCTTTAAAAAAGCCACAGGCATGTCCCCAAAGGAATGGACCAACCAATATCGATAGCCCTGAAGGTTCCGAATCTCACAAACGTTCGGAATCTCATATCTTGCCTTTTCATTTTTTCGTCCTTTTTGCCACCTTTCTCCCCACTTTGTGTTTTAGGCATATTTTAAATCTTA
Organism: uncultured Cytophagales bacterium; assembly: GCA_913057175.1. Classification (GTDB taxonomy): domain Bacteria; phylum Bacteroidota; class Bacteroidia; order Cytophagales; family Cyclobacteriaceae; genus CAJXNP01. The sequence continues at coordinate 196,486 of CAJXNP010000007.1, read as the reverse complement.
TACTTAGGATTGGAATTGTTTTCCCGGACGATCACCTGGTTTTTTCACTGTTACTTTGGCAAAAACTTAAAACCAATATTCTAAACTTTAACAGATATGAACTTTTTTAAACCATTTTTTCCTATCGTCCTGATTTTCGGAATGTATGTAGACAGTGCATTTAGTCAGCATCGGGGAATCGACACCTCGCTGTTGGATAGTACCATTTCACCAAAAGCAGACTTCTATCAATTCGTAAATGGGAAATGGATCGAGCAAACCGAACTTCCTGCCGACCGAGGATCGTGGGGAACCATCGATCAAATCGTTAGGACAACCAATGAAAATGTTCTAAAATCCTTAAAAAATGCCCAAATACAAAATAAATACCCCAATACCTCTGATCAATACAAGGCGATTGCTTTTTACGAATTAGGCATGGATACAGCATACGCCAATCAATTAGGCATTCAGCCTGTGTTGCCTTTGTTGAATAAATTGAAAAGCGTGAATAGCATGGAAGGTCTTCAGGCCTATCTCCAGGAAATCACTGCCCTCGGTCTTCGCGGATTTTTTACGTTGGATGTTTTCCCGGATTTTCAGAACAGCCAAATCAGTTCGTTATTTACCTTTCCCGGAAATCAAGGTTTGCCCACAAAAGATTATTACCTGAATGAAGATGAAAATTCAATTAAGATAAGGACTGCTTACAAAAAACACATGATAGAAATGTTCTTGCTAAGTGGATATGCAGAGCAGGAAGCAAATGAAAAAGCGAATGACGTGATAGCGGTAGAAATACGGCTAGCTACACCCATGCTTAGTGAATCAGAAAAACGAAACCCGATCATCTTGTACAATGTGAAATCATTCGATGAGCTTTCGGCTATCGTTCCCCACATTCAATGGAGATCATTTTTAAGTTCCATCGGTACAGAAGATCTCCAAAGTGTGGTGGTCACAGAGCCCGCCTACCTGGAAGAGGTTGGAAATTTCTTAACTAAAGAAAACCTGCCGTCAATTAAAAATTACCTGGAATGGCAGCTCATTCATCATGCAGCAAATTATTTGTCGGGCAATTTCGTTTTGGCAACCCATGGTTTTTATGGAAAAGTTCTTTGGGGAGCCCAGGAACTTCAGCCAAGGGAAGAAGCAGTCATTAATGAATGTACCAATCAGCTTGGGGAAGCCATTGGAAAAATTTATATCGAAAACTACTTTTCAGCGGAAGCAAAAGCAGGCGCCGAGGAAATGGTGCAAAATATTTTAAAAGTTTTGGCCATCAGGATTGAAAATCTGGATTGGATGAGCCAATCGACCAGGGAAGAAGCGCTGAAGAAAATTGAGACCATGAATGTGAAAATGGGCTACCCCGACCATTGGAAAGATTACAGAGATCTGGAGGTTTTAACCAAAGCACAAGGCGGGTCTTATTTTCAAAATGGAATCAATGCATCTCAATGGAACTTCGCCCAAAAAATGAAGAAAGCCGGCAAAGAAGTAAATCGAACGGAGTGGGATATGCCCCCCCAAATGGTGAATGCATTTTACCACCCATTAAAGAACCAGATATTATTTACCGCAGCCATTTTACAGCCCCCTTTCTATGATGTAAATGTTGATCCAGCGGTGAACTATGGTGGCATAGGTGCGGTGATTGGGCATGAAATCTCTCACGGTTTTGACAACATGGGAAGCCAGTTTGATGCGAATGGAGAGATGAGAAACTGGTGGACGGATGAAGACCGACAGGCATTTAATGACCGAACACAAGCGCTTGTCGAACAATTCAACACCTATGAGCCAATTCCTGGCGTACACATCAATGGTCAGCTAACCCTGGGCGAAAACATCAGTGATTTGCTAGGGATCCAGCTTGCGTACGATGCCTTGCAAATTCATTTGACGAAAAATGGAAACCCCGGAACAATTGATGGTTTAAGCCAAGATCAACGGTTTTTCATTGCCTACACCACGCTTTGGAGAGATATTTCGACGGATGAAGCTTTAAAAATTAAAATTAACACCGGGCCGCATACACCCAATAAATACCGCGCAATTGGTCCGCTGGAAAATGTGGACGCCTTTTATGAAACATTTGAAATCGGAAATGGAGATCCAATGTACAAACCCAAAGAGGAAAGGACTAAAATTTGGTGAAAAGCATTGAGGTTGTATGTAAATCATTTTATAATACCTTAACCCGTTTTCGCCATTGCACATACAAAATTCCGCAAATGACATTGACAATAAGATACGGAACCATGTATCTGATGATTTCATTCATTTCATAAAAATTGGCTGCAATGTATATCGTAATGCCGATGTGCCTGGAGGCGTTCATTAAGGCGATTGTGGCTTTTTTGTCCGGGTCTTTTCCACCTAATAAATGGCCGGTCAGTAAGTTTGTAACAATGAAAAATGTAAATAAGAACAAATCCTCCATTGAAGTTTCAAAAAGATAGTTCCTGAATTGGTAAAGCAATAACAATCCTACCAATGACAATATCAGGTTTGAGGCTCTTGCAAGCCATTTCCCGTAACGAAAACACAGGTCTGGAAAAAGCCTTCTTACGACCAGGCCTGTCAGTAGAGGCAAAGCCACAATCAGTAAGATCCGATTTGCAACAATCAACCAGTTAGTTGAAACATTAGTTTGATACAAATTTTCAGATATGTCAAGTAAGAGCGGGATGGTAAAAACGGATATCAGTACAACCACAATTTGCAACAAAACGGCGTATTGATAGTCACCTCCCGACTTGTAAACTTTGATTGACGCCAACGGTGCGCCAGGTGAAATTGATAGTAAAATAATAGCGATATTTGCTCCTTTTGAGGCATCAAACATTTGGATACACAAATAGGCTATCAGTGGGGCTACGAATACCAATATTAAAATGGAAGCGATGAAACGTTTCCAATCCCGCTTCAATTTCTGCCAGGGAAATATGGACGAATTCACCCCGATGCTGAATTTCAGCACTAAAATGACAATGGCAATAATAGTCGGCAGGGAAGTTTTGATATCCATTATTTTAACTTGGAATAATTACCATGAAGCTACCAGAAATTTATTCATATTTGAGAAAATAAATTCGGATTTAAACGTCAATGAGAAAATAATGTCACATACTGGATTCATAGAAATTACGGTTGGAAACCATCTGATCCTGCACGGGTTTGATGAAGGGAACAGGGAAATCATCGAAGAAGTGAAGGTAGAAAAGCCATCAAAAAAATTAGTTGCAATCAGTCGTATTCTTTCTGTAAGTGAAAAATATATTCTTACTTCCTACGCCTTTGACCGGCTGATTTATTGGGAATATGAAGGCACGATGGACGAAATAAAAATGAAATTGGTGTAAATATTCTAAAACAGAAATCCCAGGTTTAATTGTAATTCATGCGAATTTGTCCGGATATCGGTTTTTGTAGAATTGGTAATGCCTAAACCATACGTCACGTCAATGTTTACCCAGCCCACATCAAATTGAGTTCCCAGGAGCCAATCCACATTCGGATTGGCCAAGTTCAGGTCACGTGGTTTAAAAGTAAATTCATTATCCCCAAAATTCACTTTTGTTTTTGTATTGAATCTGAAAGCAAAACCGGAATACACGTACCACTTAAAAAACGGCGATTTATAAGGAATACATCCAAACTTTAAAGGCAACTCAAATGCATTCAGCTTTAATTCCAACTTGTCTGCTTCCAAAACTTGTCCAACGGAATCATCCAAAAAGGCGGTTATCCCACTCCTGACAAAATCAAAATCGACTTCACCAAAGACATGCCGGTGCGAAACACGAAATCCAAATCCACCCTGCCAGCCAAAAAAATTATCTGCGTTTTTTACTTGTTCCCGGTAAATAAAGTTATGCCAATGGGTTCCGGCAAATGCCTTTAAATACAGTTTAGGCCTCTGAGCAAAAACGTCAGATAAACTGCAGATTATTAAACCGATAATGATCAGGAGTCTCATTATTATGCAGGAAATAAATATTCTTTTCCGTCAATCATAAATTTATGATCCATCACCCGGGGCCACATGGGTTTCGGAGGCAAATTATTCTGCTGCCATTCCTGGTGTTTGGATCTCAGCTCTTCAAACAGATCGGGCATATCGTCTTTGAGGTTTATGGTCTCAGACTTATCTGTTTTCAGGTTGTACAATTCTGACCATCCATCCCTGGTACTCAAAATCATTTTGTAATCCTTGTCCCGAATGGCCCAAATATGATCAGCCCTCCAGAAAAGTCGTTCATGAGGCAAACCTGACAATTCATTGTTCACATATTTAACCAAATCTACTCCATCGTATTCCCGATCTGTGGGTAATTCAGCGCCCACATTATATGCAATGGTTGTGAACATATCGGTAGATATTACCGGATGATCATACCTTGTTCCAGCTGAAAGATGGCCTTTCCACTTCATCATAAATGGTACATTAATACCTCCTTCAAATTGTGTTAGTTTGCCACCTTTCAAGGGACCATTTTCCGTCGCGCCGGTGTAGGTAGCGCCGCCATTATCACTGATCAGAAAAATCATCGTATTTTCTTCAATCCCCGCATCCTTAATTGCCTGGTGCATGTCACCTATTGCATCATCAAGGGCAGAGATCATGGCATAGTAGACCCGCTTATTTTCATCTTCTATATGCTCATATTTACAATAATAATCTACAGGAGCCTGGAAAGGGATATGAGGTGCTGAAAATGCACAGTACAGAAAAAAAGGATTTTCTCCGTCTTTATGCGAATTGATGTAATTAATAGCTTTATCACGAATGGCAAAGGTCAGGTATTCTTCTTCAATAATTTTTTCGTCATTCTCTAAAATGGCTCCATCACCATGCCTGCCACTATCCCATTGGTACCGGGTGCTGAAACTATTGTGAACATAGTTCACTACTTTGTTCCAGTTTCTTTCTGGTGTATAAAGCGAAAAAGCTCCGTAAAACCCATATTGATAGTCAAAACCCCTTTCCAATGGAATGTGGTTTTTTGAAACACCTAAATGCCATTTTCCGGTAATTCCCGTCTGATAGCCGTAACCTTTTAGCAATTCTGCCATGTTGATCTCTGTCGGAGGAACACCTTGTTTGTAAACCTGCCATTCAGACGGATACTCCGGCTTAGTCGTCAATACGAAATCGCCGGTTTTGACCATGTATTTCCCGGAAAGGTATTCGATCATATTGGTGGGGTAAAACTCCATGATCTGTGTTTCAAATCCGTAGCGGTTTTGCATTCTGCCTGTCATGATCCCGGCCCTGGATGGTGCACAAGTTGGAGCGGTTACGTATCCCTCATTAAAAATTACTCCTTCTGCTCCTAACTGGTCAATGTGTGGCGTCATCACATGCTGTTCACCGTAAGCAGACACTTCATATTTTCCCAGGTCATCACATACTATGACCACTACATTGGGTGGTTTATTGGTCGAGGGTTTTAATTGTTTGGAAAAGAATTCTTCCTTGCCTTTTTTCATATCCTTGTCCCATTTGATCTTCCATTTGTTATGGTTGACTGAAATGGGATAGCAACTTGCAAGAAAAATAATCAATGCTATTAAATAACAGTGCGAAGTTTTCAAATCAGTAAGAACGGTCGTTTGATTTATATTATAAATCTAAAATTTTTACTGACAAATTTGGATAACTGTTTGATATTATATCTAAAGGAATTTGACCAATTGCAAAAAAAATACCGCTTCATCAGGAATTGAAGCGGCATTTCAATTTTAGTTTTTATTCAGGATTTAAAAATCTACTTCGACCTGGTTTTTAAGAATGTCTTCGAAAGTTTCTTTCTTCCTGATCAGTTTTGGCTCTCCATTGTAAATTAAAACTTCTGCCGGACGAAGGCGACTGTTGTAATTGGAAGACATACTGAAGCAATATGCACCGGCATTTTTGATTACTAAAATATCCCCCTCGCTCACTTCTGTCAATTTTCTGTCTGTACCAAACGTATCGGTCTCACATATGTACCCCACAACCGTATAAATCCTGTTGATGCCTTCGGTATGGGAGATATTGACAATGTCGTGGTACGAATCGTACATCATCGGCCTGATCAGGTGGTTCAATCCGGAATCAACTCCTACAAAAACGGTCGCCGGTGTTGTTTTGATCACATTGGTTTTGACCAGAAAATATCCAGATTCGCTAACAAGGAATTTTCCCGGTTCAAACCAGATTTCCAGTTTCTTCCCGTAATCCTTACAAAATTCTTTAAAGGAAGCTCCCAGCTTTTCACCCAGTTGTTTGATATCGGTTGTCACATCGCCATCCCGATAAGCCACTTTAAAGCCACTTCCAAAATCAATAAACTCCAGTTGCTTGAATTCCTGCGCAGCGTCAAAAAAGATTTCCGCACTTCTGATAAACACTTCCGCATCCAAAATATCCGATCCGCTGTGCATGTGCAGGCCGATCACGTTGATATTGTAAGTCTGAATAACCCTCAGCAAATGCCTCATCTGAAAGATCGAAATCCCGAATTTAGAATCGACATGGCCTGTGGAAATCTTCTTGTTTCCTCCCGCCATGATGTGAGGGTTTAAACGGATACATACCGGAATTGTATCATGGTATTCGTGGCCAAACTGCTCGAGGATGGAAATATTATCAATATTGATCATAACACCAATATTGATGGCTTCCTGAATCTCCTCAAAAGAAACACAGTTTGGTGTGTATAATATTTCGCCAGGCTTAAATCCGGCTTTTAACGCCATGTTAACTTCCTGGATAGAAACCGCATCGATCTCCACCCCGTATTTCTTCATCAACTTCAGTATGGAAATATTAGTCAAAGATTTGCAGGCATACTTTATCTTAAGCTTCAATCCGGAAAATGCATCTTTCAATGTATTGATCTGTTCTTCGATCTTCTTGGCATCATAGACGTAAAGAGGTGTGCCATATTCCTGTGCTAAAGATTCCAGGTCTATCCCCTGGATCTGATACCTGCCATTAACTAACTCCATTTTATTATTTGATTAAACGATTAAAAATTACTTTCCAAAACAACGGAAATACCCATAATTGGTTGAATTAATATTTCAAACCATTAAAAGCGGTGCAAAATTAAGATAATCGTCCTATTTTACAATCGAGGCTTTAGAATGCATGAGCTTTTGGAATACCTTCACTGTGTCATTGTTTGTAGCGGCAATAATGAATTTTGATCCATCCAAAGAAGTAAACTGCTCAATATCCCTGACTTGACCATTTACCGAAAAGCCACTCTTTTCCGGATAAATCACCTCAAATTTTCCTTTTCCTTTATTGATCAGGACCCATCCATAGCTGGCATCCATTCGTCCGATAGCCGGTTGATATTCATAAAAATTACCTGCCAAAACAGCATCAACAAGTCCATCATCATTTAAATCGTCAGGTAAAATAGAGTGAACCGGGGCAAATTGTATTTCAATAGGAAGAGCATGAGGAATGAAGTTTCCCTCACCATCATTTTCAAGATATAAGGAAGAATTTTCCTTAATTTTAAACTCAAATAGTTTATCGGAAGGCATTTTCGAATAAACGTATTTCGCATCCGAAGAAGCATATTCAGTATAACTCTTAAATAAATTTCCCGGGTTAAATTCCTTTTGCAATTCATCGTAGTGAACAACAGGAACTTCTCTCCCCTCCCGGTAATAGGTAAGCATCCGGTCCATGTTTTTGTCTTGATCAAAATCAGCAACATATAATTTTACCGGCTCCTCAACACTTGCTTTCAGGTTCGTATTTTGACCCATATTCCCTACCATCAGATCCACATCCCCGTCATTGTCAAAATCAGCTGCTGCAATGCAATTCCACCATCCGGAAGTATGGTTGATCTCTTCCTTCTCAAAACCGTCCTTCTCATTGACCATGATGGTTATATTCCCCCATGCTCCAGCAACCACCAGGTCCAATCTTTCATCATCATTCACATCTGTCCAAACAGCATCACTAACCATTGCTTTAAGGGAAAAATTTTTGTCAATACTTAAATTCCCATTTCCATCATTCACTAATAAATAATTATCCGGTGGCAGCCCATAAATCAAAGGAAGGTTTTGTGTGCCTACAAACAAATCCATATCCCCATCCAAATCAAAATCACAGGGTTTTACGCACGATCCGTTTTCAAAGTAGTCGGGAACATTTGATTCTGCCTTTTTGAATTGTCCATTTCCTTCATTTAAATACAGTCTGTCTTTCAAAAGCCTGTTCTTGCCGATGTATTCATTCCCTCCACTTATCACAAAAAGATCCGGTAGGACATCGCTATTTGCATGAAAAAAAACTGCATCTACATCTTCATAATTCTTTTCTTCTTCCCAAAATGTCGTTTCTACATGCTGAAAGTTTCCATCGTCCAATTGAACGAATAAGGCAGGAGCCTGAAGCTGAGCCCCACAAATATACATGTCATCTAATCCGTCAGCATTAACGTCTGCAACCGCAATTTTCGGCCCCATAGCGCTTAGTCGGTGAGGCAATAATTTTTCACGGTCTATGCTGATAAACTTGTTTTCCAGATGCATAAAATCAACGTTATTGTTGTTTCTGGCTTTCTTAAAAAAAGGAAAGGTTTCCTTCTTGTCTGGCGGATTTCCGAAAGAAACAGCTGCTTCCCCTCTATCAATTTCCAGTATTTGATTGGTTGTAATATTGGTTAGCAAACTAACTTTTCCATCATTCCATCTAACCTTTATGGAATCGATAATGTCAGCATTTCCCACACCAAAATTCAATGAATAATCGACTGACGAAAGGTATCCTCTAACTGGAAATAATTCCTGGTTTTGTTTAATATGATTTGAATAAACTGTGACTTTCGCGCCGATCCCAAATGTGTTTCTTTGATCGCCGGCCAGTTTGAGTTTGATGAAGTTGTTTGGATTGATTTCATTTGATCGGTTTTTTAGTATCGATGCCTGCTCATTGATGTTATTGACTATAAGGTCCAGGTCTCCGTCATTGTCAAGGTCAGCATAAACACTTCCATTCGAAAAGCTGTTTTGATCCAAACCCCACTCCTCAGAAACGTCCGTAAACAATAGATCTGTTGTATTTCGAAAACAGAAATTTTTTGCCTTTCCGGGCGGAATTTTATGAGCCAATTCGATATCAGTTGCATTTTTCTGGACCATTGGATTTTCCAAATATTTCATGTAGTCCAGGTCGTTTGGTCGCCTCATGACCCCGTTTGTGATATAAATATCCTTCCAACCGTCGTTGTCCAGGTCTGCAAATAAAGAAGACCAGCTCCAATCTGTTGCCTCCAATCCACTTAATTGGGCGATATCTGCAAAATGTGCTTTACCATCCCAAAGATTTCCCATGTTCAGCTGGAGCACATTTCTGGAATATTGGTGATGAAATCCGTAACTCAACTTGAATTGTTGAATTTCATACGAATCGGGTCCAACCGAGCTTTTGTAGATTTTATCGTCCTTTGGCCTCATATCAAGGGAAATGATGTCCGGTTTTCCGTCGTTATTAAAATCTGCTATATCGTTTCCCATGGAATAATAGGTAGCATGACCGACCGATTGAGGCAACCTGTCAGAAAATGTTCCATCACCGTTGTTGTAATACAGATAGTCATTTTCGTGGAAGTCATTTCCAACATAGATGTCGGGATAGCCATCCAGGTTGATATCGGAAATAGCTAGTCCCAGACCATAGCCCAATGTGCTGCTCCAGATACCAGCTTCGTTGGTGACATCGGTGAACACTCCCCTCGAGGGAGAGAAATTTCCCCCCTTGAGGGGGGTTAGGGGGGTGTCATTCCTCATTAACTTATCTCCTGAAAGGGAATCATAAGTTGATCTGATAGAAATATTTTGATGAGATCTCTCTGTGTGAACGGAATAGCACAATAAAAACATGTCCAGATCGCCATCCAGGTCATAATCAAAAAAAGCTGATTGCATGGATAATTTCTCAAAATCGAGATTATACTCCGCCGCCTGTTCGCTAAATGTGAGATCGCCATTGTTAATGTATAGTTTATTTTTTCCTTTATAGGATTTATAACTGACCTGGCTGACATAAATATCCAGGTATCCATCTGCATTTACATCCGCCATGGATACGCCGGTAGACCAGCTGTCCGGATTAGCCACACCAGCTTCATTCGTAATGTCTTTGAATTGAAAATCACCAAGGTTGAGGTAAAGTTTGTTGTCTCCCTGGTTGGATGTAAAATACAGGTCTACCAGACCATCATTATTGATATCGCCAGCTCCAATACCGCTTCCATTGTAAAAAAAAAGGTCCTGAATAATATTCTGGGAATCATTATCAACGAGCTGATTGGTAAAATGAACATTTGAATAATTGGCGGGGATCACTTCGAACAATTTCTCGACAGAAGCCTTTTTCCCACAGCTGAACAAAAATATGAATCCCGAAAATAGAAAAATAGCCTTAATTGATCGGATCATTATTCAATATCTCAATAGTTTTTAAACGATCATTGCTAGAGGCAACAAAAATCCAGTTCCGTTCCTTGATTTGAATGGTTATCATATTTCTCACCTCGCTATCCAATGAAATTCCGGAAATGCCATTGGGAATGTAGTCGAATTCATTGTTCCCTTTTCCAAAAAGTAATGTTCCATAACCGGCATCATAACGGCCAAGCTCAGGTTTCACCCCATACAAATTACCACCCATCAGAATGTCCTTTAAACTATCGCCATCAAAATCATCCACAAGAATGTCAAAGACCGGAGAAAATTGTGCCTCTACAGGAAGGAAGGTTATGGAAAAATTCCCTCCACCATCATTGATAAATAATGATGTCTCCAATCTTGTCGCCTTCAAGCGCACAGAATTTTCAATCTGATCACTTGAAAAAATATCTTCAATGGTTTGATCAGCGTAGCTTTCATAACTTACATACTTTGAATTCAGCTGTGGTATTTGTTCAAGCAGATCATGCCTGAGTGAAATCGGATAAGCTCCGTCACCATTGAAAGCTGTAAAAATTTGTTCGACATTGCCATTTTTATCAAAATCATTGATATAAAGTGAGACTGGTCTTTCAAAACTTGCCTTAAATCGTGAATTCAGGCCATGGTTTCCAGCAATCAAATCCACATCGCCATCATTGTCAATATCATTTGCAACGATGCAATTCCACCACCCGTTTGTATGTTCAAGTCCGGCGACTTGCGTAATATTTTGAAATTGCCCTCCCCTGTTCTCAAAAATTGTAACTGGCATCCATTCACCTACAACGATCAAATCGACCAAGTTATCTCCATTGACATCAGTCCAAGATGCATCCGTCACCATTCCAATTTCACTCAAACCTGAGATTATTTCCTCTGAAACATTAGTGAATTTCCCAGTTCCATCATTTTGAAGTAAATAACTACTTGTTGGTAGCCCATAATAAAAGGGAATCAATCTTATTCCTACAAAAAGATCTAAATCACCATCGTTGTCAAAGTCTGCTGATGTTACACAAGAGCTGGATTCAAATTTATTGTTGGGGAGCATCTGATCTGATTTCGAAAAATTTCCCGAACCATCATTAATATACAGTCGATCGACCAGGGTAATTGATGAGCCGGAAAATTCACTTCCACCACTAGTCACGTAAAGGTCATCGTCCCCGTCCTGATCCGCGTCAAAAAAAAGACAGTCCGTATCCTCCGAGCCTTTGTCTATTTCCAATAGGCGGGTATTGGTTTTAATAAAAGTCCCATTCCCATTTTGAATAAAAAGTGCTCCGGAAAAATTTTTAGCCCCTCCAACATAAAAGTCCTCTTTGCCATCACCATTTATATCACCTTTACACAAACAAGGACCTTCTGTTGAATTCATATGGACAAGGAGCTTTTCCCTGTCAAAATCGGTATGTTCATTTTCTACATGACGGTAACTAAATAATTTGTTAGATGCAGTTTCTTTGAAAAGTGCCTGTCGGGAGTCATCATGGAATTTGATATTGAAGTCTCTGGCATCTTTTTCATTCAACTCAATGATTTGATCCGTTTTAACATCCGTCAGAAGAGTTTGTTTTCCCCCTGGCCAAACAACCAATACCGAGTCCGCAACTGCAATGTCGCCTAATCCAAAATTTGGTCTTGGATCAACCGAAGACTGAAACCCACGTATGGGCATTTGTTCTAAAAAGTATTTTTCTCCATTACTTTTAATTAAGATCTTCGCCCCAAAAGCTCCAGGGTTTTTATTGCCTCCATTTAAAACAAACTTAAGGAAGTGATTATTCTTTTTAAGTTCATTTGCTTCGTTGCGGTAAATGAATAATGGTATGTTGACATTATTCACAACCAGGTCCAGGTCGCCATCATTATCCAGGTCGCCATATGCCGATCCGTTGGAATGTCCTGGTTGACCAAGACCCCATTCATCCGTAGAATTTCTAAAATGAATGCCATCTTCGTTTTGAAATACAAAATTTGGGACGAGCGTGGAAGGAATAAGATCGATCAGTTTCCTGAAATCTACTTTATTTTCGCTCACCATTGATCTCTTGGTTTTATTATCAGAAATCTGAATCAGGAAATCCTGGTCAGTCAAATCCTGGTAAATGCCATTTGCAACAAAGAGATCTTTGTACCCATCATTGTCAAAATCCGTTAACAAAGCTCCCCAGCTCCAATCGGTAGCCTCCACTCCAGCTAATCTACCTATTTCACTAAAAGTGTTGTTGCCATTATTCAATTGCAGCGTATTTCGAGTAAATTGATGATAGTAGTCATTTCGGATGTAATGCTGGTATCGACCCCAGTCATCAAAAGTAGTTTTTGTCTTCAGCCTGTCTTCTTCTTTGGGTAGCATATCTGTAACGAAAATATCCTGATAGGTATCGTTGTTGATATCAGCCATATCAGCTCCCATGGACGCTGCGCTCACGCTTTTAATTTGATCTTCTAACGATTCCTTAAATGTTCCATCACCCTGATTGATATACAGATAATCCCGTTCAAAAAAGTCATTGGATATGTAAATATCCTGCCAACCGTCCATGTTTACATCTCCTACAGTTGCTCCAAGTCCAAAACCAATAACACTTCCATAGATCCTGGCTTCGCTGCTTACATCGGTGAACACCCCCCTAGCCCCCCTCAAAGGGGGAATTTGCGATGTATCTCTTTCGACTTTGAACTGGATAGAGTTATTTCTGTATAATTTATCTCCACCAAGAGAATCTCGGTCCATTCGCTTGTTATCTTGTAAATCAAAGCTTCCAATTGCCCGATAGGAGTTATTTACGAGGTACATATCCAGGTCTCCGTCTCTATCGTAATCGAAAAAAACACCGTGGATAGAAAAACCTGTGTCAGCCAGGCCATAATCTTCTGCTGCCTCTGTAAAAGTCAAATCGCCATTGTTGATAAACAATTCGTTTTTCCTGTCATCGCCTTTCACATCGCCGGAATTGCAAACATAGATATCGGCCAATCCATCACCATTGACATCTGCAATGCTTACGCCAGTTGACCATGCTCTCCTACCTCCTGTTTTTGATTTTTTGGTGATATCTTCAAACTTAAAACCTCCTTTGTTGAGATAAAGTCGGTTGGATTCCATGTTTGAAATCAAATAAATGTCAAGTAAGCCATCGTTGTTGAAATCCCCCAAACCTACGCCACCTCCATTGTAGAAATTTCGGTATGTGTAGATGTTGAAATCTTCGCTGAATTTCAAATCATTGCTGAAATCTATGTTAGTCTGATCTTGATCGAGAAGAGAAAATAATTTCAAAGGTTGACTTTCCTTTTTACCAGAAATACATCCAAAAAAGAAGATTAACAAACAAAACAGGTAATTCGGAATTTTCATCTTTGCTTCTGAAAACTTAGTCAAAAAATCCATTTTCGTTCATCAACTTTCGCTCAGTCAATAGATCTGTGAAAACAACTTTTACAATTCGCCGATCATAAATGTAGATTAGAATTCTTCTGTTACCATCCACTTTTACAAAGAAAGTTGAGCCATCGGGTTTTTGCATTCCCAGGAACTCACCTCCATACCATTTTATCATTAATTGTTTTACGTCCATTAACAAACTGTCTGACGACAAATGCTTGTTCCAGGGCGCCCAACCATTGTACCGAAATTCTACCGGCATTTTATAGATTTTCTCCTCGTAAAATTCCGGATAGAAATCCATGAATGCGTGGTGACTTAATTCACTTAATTTATATTGGGCGGCTGTATTGCCCCTTCCGTCTGTGATGATTCCCTGCTTGTTCAAATCCCAGCAATGCTCAAAAAACTCCTCCATTGTCATTCCAAACTTCAGACCCAAAAACAAACTATCCACTTTCCCTTCCTTTGCCAGCTCGGTTTCAACCATCCTTTCATACTTGGATTTTGAACATCCTATGGATATTACAACAAGAATTAGTAATGCAAAGCAAAAAACTTTCATTTCTTAAATGATAAAGCTCGTTTTCGTAAAATATAAATATTCCTGATTGGATAACAGGTAATTACCGACTTTGATAGTTATAATCCCGAAAAAGCAAGTCAATCAAAAAATCAAAACTTATTAAACCCCCAACCTTTACTCAGAACAAAAAGAAAGCAAGAAATCTGGGATCACTTGCTTTCTAATGCTTGATTGTTTGTTTGAAATATTAGTCTCCTCCGGCATCCGGATATCCCGGGTTTTGAACCAGGTTTGGATTAGCCAAAAGCTGTGATTGCGGAACCGGAAAAATATTCACATGATCACTCGCATCTGCCGGGTGTTCCCACCATTCATCGTTGAACGTACCGAAACGGATCTGATCTACCCTTCTATGAACTTCTGAGAATAGCTCCCTTCCCCTTTCTGCTAAAAATCTTTCTTCCGTCAAGGCATCAAACGGATCTACGCCGGCACGTTCCCTGATCTGGTTTACCAACATTAGTGCTTCTGCATTTCCAGGATCCATCCTCCAAAGGGCTTCTGCCCTCATAAGCAGGATATCAGAATACCTGAAAACGGCAAAGTCGTTGCTCAAACCTTGACCCATTCCATTGTAGAATTCCCACTTACCAATCCTGGCACCTGCTTGTCTCCAACCCCCAGGTAACAATTCATTGATATAAGGTGTGATTGTCAGAGGTGGTCCATCCGGATCGGATGCTTCAGCGGCACCATCAACAAGTCTTGTCACTCCATCTGAATCAAATTGTGGGCCTACAATAAAGCTTTCTAAACGTGCATCTTGCGTACCCGTAACAAGATCACCTGTAGGACTCAAGCCAACCACATCACCTTGCGGACCCGGATTTTGTACAGGATCGATGAATGTTTCGTAAAATTCGGCAACCGAGGCAAATCCATTCCATGGCTGAACGCTCATATTATAGGTATTCTGGTGTTGCTGGTGTAACGTCATGACAGGCAAGTGAAACGAACCAGGAGTAAAAACTTCATCATAAGGAACCGCCCAGATAAATTCCGAAGCTCCTTTGTTTTCCTTGACAAAATTGTCACGCCAGTTAGGAGCAAGAGTATATTGTCCACTATTAATGATTTCTGCAGCTGCATCAGCTGCTTTTTGCCATTGTTGAGTTCCTGTATACACTTCAGCATTAAGATATAATTTCACCAAAGCAGCATAAGCCGTCCATCTATTCACCCTACCATAAGTTGACTCATCGGTAGGTCCCGTATCAGCCAGATTGGGTATTGTTTCAAGTAATTCGACTTCAACAAATTCATAGACTTCAGCCCTGCTTCTGGTAGCAGGTGGCTCAGTCGCTTCAAAATCAGTCACAAGAGGAACATTACCATAAAGGTCTAGTAGCCAATAATAATTTATAGCCCGAAGTGCACGCAATTCCTGTATAAACGCTTCTGAAATGTCAGTGCCCAAGGGCTCGAGCAGTGCGATTAGCCTGTTACACGAACTAATGCATCCAAAAATCCATTCCCATGCTTCCTGAATTCTGGGATCCGTTATATTCCATGAATGTCTATGCAATCTTACCCAGTGGCCCCCATCATTCCAGTCAGGACCTCGTGTTGGAACAGTAATTTCATCACTCGGTACTTCATTAAGTGCGTACATATTTGTATTTTGAAAAAAGCCGAACATAGGTGTATATGCCGCTCCGACAGCTGATAATACTTCTTCTTCAGTTTGATAAAACTCATCGGAAATTACCTGGTCGTATAAAACCTGCTCCTCATCCAAATCGGTACAAGATTGTGTAGAGACAATGACCATTAAACCGATGAAGAATATTTTTATATAAATCGAATTTTTTATTTGTGTTTTCATAATCTTCATTTTTTTAATGCCTAAAAGCCAACATTTAGTCCAAGTGTGAAAGATCTCGGCAATACCCAGGTATTTCTTCTGTCAATACCAGGTGTCAATATTCCGCGTTCAGCTAGTTTAGGATCAGGGTCATCAGGCGCCTGGACATCAGCATACCTTACTTCCGGATCCACCCCAGTATAATCCGTTATCATAAACAGGTTTTGAGCAGTCAGATACAATCTCAAAGTTCTGAATGAACTGGAACTGGGTAGTTGAAAATTATAACCCACTGTAAGATTGTCCATTTCTACAAAGGATGCTTTTTCGACATGTAAATCGCTGAATATCTGCGCATCATTCAGGTTGGGATCGTAGTATTTGGTTTTTACCACATTATAAGTCGTTGCCAGGGTAGCATTCTCATAAAAAGCTCTATAGGTATTAACCAAGTCGTGACCAATCGCTCCTCTTATAAAGAAATTAAGGTCAAAATTTCCAAAGGTAAAACTATTGGTCCAGCCAAATTCAAAACTAGGCAACCCGTTTCCGACAGGTCCTTCGTCTTCCGTATCTATCGCTCCGTCATCATTTAAATCCTCAAACACATATTTTCCATCTTCATCAATTTCTACGAAGGTTAATCCCCAAAGAATACCCAAATCTTCCCCTGGGATTACCCGGGCTATTTGTGTCTGCTCCTGGCCGGGAGTACCTAAATTGGCAGGTGGAATATCGAATGTCACACCTTCTTCAGCATTCAATGCTTCAAATTCGATGTTGTATGTAGAAAAGTTTATTCCGGTATTCCAGGAAAAATTGCTGGAGGTAAACTCCAAGGCACTGAAAACGTCATAGTTAAAAGTAAATTCTAACCCATTGCTTTTCATCGTGCCAACATTTAACCAGGTTGTATTGTTTAGATTTGGTGGAACCGGAACGGTAGCCTCATAAATCAGGTCTTCTGTATTTCGATTATAATAATCAATGGTTCCATTTAACCTTCCTTCAAACAAAGAAATATCCAATCCAATATCTATTTCCGTTTTGGTTTCCCATTTTAAATCCGGATTTGGATTTCGTTGAGGCTCGTAGGCATTGATATACCCCAAATCTCCTGCATAAAATGAAGATTCACCAGGTGCCAGCGTTGAAAGTGATAAGTAACTTTGTGGTGGCAAAGCACCGGTTACTCCATAACTCGCACGCAATTTCAGGGTATTAAAAGTTGTGGCATTAAGATTACCAAGCCGTGCTAAGTCAATCCCTAAGCTGACAGCTGGAAAATTACCCCACTTATTACCTTCACCAAATTGGGTGGAACCCTCTCGTCGTAAGCTCGCCGAAAGGAAAAATGTATTATCATAATTCAGGTTCAATCTTCCGAAAAAAGCGATTAAAATAGAACCATTTTTATAACTATCAACATCTGCTGAACCAGCCCTTACAGCAGCAGCAGCATTTAAATCATCTGCTGATAAATCAGTCAAAAATCCACTGCCTCCAGCTAAAAAACCAAAATATTCGAACTCCTGCCAGGAATATCCCCCTAGCAACTTGAAATTTAAGACATCTGCAATATCAGTATCGTACGATCCAAATATTTCCAGGAGTTGATTAAAGCTTTCATCATTTTTTTTTCGGGAATATCCACTGGTAGTAAACCCGCTAAATGTCCTGCTTACCGGATTGTCATCTATAGCTGTTGAATAGTACGCATCCTTCGGCATATAAATGGACCGTAATGTTGTCTCAGATTGTTGGGAATACCTGATTGTGCCTAACAGACCGGGAATAAATTCATATTCCAGTGCTCCCATGAAATTCATCCTTTTGATCTCCCGGGTGTTGTCATTCTGTTCCAACATGGCAACAGGATTGGCATAATCCACAAAGTTTTCTTCAAAGTATCCACCACCTGCCAAATCATAAACAGGATCATCTGTTTTGACAGGTGCAGTGGGATTAAAAATAGCTGCATATTTAAATGCTTCATTCCACCCAAGATCAGAATTTTCGTTTGTAGTGGCAATGTTCAGATCTATTTTCAATTTATCATTAAATGCCCTTTGTTGTAAATTTAACCGGGCATTCAAACGATGCAAATCAGAATTGATCGCCAATCCCTGAAGGTCCCTATAGTTAGCGGAAGCCCTGAAACTCGTTCCAGATTCATTTCCGCCAGAAATGGACAAGTTATGCGTATGGGAGACGGATGTTCTTGAAATTTCGTCATACCAGTCAGTATTTTCGCCGAAGTCCCTATTGGAGGGTGCGACCGATCTGAATTCTTCTGCTGACATAGTTGGAGTAGTTCTTGCAGCTGATTCAATTGTCAAATACCCATTGTAGTCAATATTGGTTCCTCTTTTAGAACCAGCTTTAGTTGTTACTAATATTACCCCAGCCGAACCCCTTGTTCCATAAATAGCTGCTGCAGATCCATCCTTCAAAATATCAATACTTTCAATATCATTGGGGTCTACACTGTTGAGGTCCGCACCTGCCTGACCATCGATAACCACCAAAGGTTGGGTATTGGCTCCTAAGGTAGATAATCCCCTCAAGCGAATGTTATAACCGCCATTGGGATCCCCACCAGCCCGTGTTATGGAAAGTCCTGCTACTTTACCTTGCAGAAGTTGCGCAACATCAGTAATATTTCCTTTATTGAACTCTTCCGGTGTCACACTTGCCACTGCACTGGTAATCTCTTTTTTATCCTGTGTGCCATATCCCACCACAACAATTTCTGATAATTCTGTTACATCCGGATTTAGAGTCAGATCGATCGTTGACCTGCCATTAACCTCTATTTCTTGTGTAACAAATCCAATTGAGCTGAATACTAAAACTGAGTTTTCCTCGGGTACCTCAATCACATAGTTTCCGTCCATATCAGTAACACTTCCTGTTGTTGTCCCCTTTAAAACCACGTTTACTCCCGGAATTCCACTGTTATCTTCACTGGATGTCACGTTCCCGGAAACGGTAATCCCACCCTGGTAAACATCTATTCTTTCTTTATCCTCAATGTTTTCTGCACGCTTAATCTTTTGCACATCAATATCATAATTGATCTGCCTGAATTTGAGAGAAGCCTCTTTTGAGATTTCCAGTAAAACATCCTTTAGGGTACTATTGCGTGATTCAAGGTTTAATCGAACCTTGCTATCCAAATCTTTGCGCTCGTAGGCAAAGCGGTAGTTGGTCTTTGCCTCAATGGTGTGGAAGGCTTCATCAATTTTTGCATTGTTGAAATCTACGCTTACGTAAACTTCATCTATACTCTTTACCTCCTGTGCAGACAGATCACTGGCAAAAAGGCAATTGTATAAAACTAGCTGTGCGAGCAATCCGATAAAAGAATAATAAGAGCACATTTTAGCAAGCCTAAGTAACTTTTTTTTCATAGTTTTATAGAGTTAAACTTTATACATATAATTTTTAACAGAGAGGCCCTAACACCTTGCCGCCAAGCACTTTGGTGTTGGGCCTTTTATTGAATTTCAGGTTTTTATCATAGCATATCTTTTAGTTATACAAATACACATTTTTATCTTCAAGCTTATATCTGAACTTCTTGATATAGGCTAATCTCTTTAGTACAATTTCCAGGCTTTGATCTTCAAATTTTCCCGTATAGTTCCAGTTGTTGGTATTTGATAGATCTGATTGGATCTTAACACCATACCATCTCTCCAGTTTTTTCTTAACTTCCTGATAACCTGCACTTTCAAAACTCAAAATGCCGCTCTTCCAGCCGACTTCCATATCAATTGAAAATTCTGAAGTTAAAAAAGATGGTGCATGAACATGGTGAATGGCCTTTTGCCCGGGTTCAAGTACCACAGACTCTTTTATATCGCCACTCTTTTTCACCACTTCAACCTTTCCGGTTACCAGCGCCACAACAGACGATTGATCTGAATTGATAGAATTGACATTGAAGGAAGTGCCTAAGGCAGTAATTTGCAGTCCACCAGAATGAACAACAAAAGGTTTTTCCTTATTTTCCTTTACTTCAAAAAAGGCCTCACCTTCCAGGTATACACTTCTATCTGATAAATTGTATTTCGAGTCATAGGTTAATTTACTTTCGCTATTCAACCACACCCTGGAACCGTCAGGTAAGATAGTTTGGAGCTTTACACCCGTTGGTGTGGTTTTGATAAACTTTTCATTATTTGCAATGGTTTGTTGGCTTGGATCCGTTTTATCGTGAAGCAAATCTTTTCGCAATACAAATACAGCCAGCAAGATAACACTAGCTGCAAGAGAGGTAATCAACAAAAGACGACCCCTCGTCTTATTCGGCTTTTTTACTTCAGACCGGTTCACATTTCGGATTATGTTTTCTAAAACTTCCTGTTTTATACTTTTTGAAGCTTTCTTCTCATGAAAATGAAAGGAAAGGATCAGTTCCTTTGCTTTCAGCACATCATCCGTATATTCGGGATGTGCCTCCATCCAGGCTTTCCAATACTTTTCAGAATCAAGTGTAGGATTGGTCACCCATCGGATAAATTCCTCATCGCAAATTAAATTCTCCAGCTCTGTCTTGGGTTGCGCCATTCAGTTTCTCAGGTTTAATTCATTTCCAGGTCTTACTTTTATAAGACAACAAACCAGAATTCTACACCAGAAAATGAATAAAATTTTTTCAACTTTATATTTTGACTAATGATCAATCAGAATAATTGAATTGTTCGTAACAAAAGGCTGGATTTGATTAAAAAATCAAAACTTCCTTTTTGTCGGGCCTAAGGTTAAAGTGTGGATATCAGCTTCTATAACGCCAATAAAGTGAATAAGAAAATAAGCATAATTTCTCTTAAGCCCCTTATGGCTTTATAGATCAGGTTTTGGGCAATTTTTGATGATTTGAATCCCATTACTTGCCTGATCTGATCGAGTGAGAAATTTTCATAGTAATAATAGAAAATTATCTCACGCTCACGTTCAGTAAGGTTCTTAATGGCAACTTTGAGCTTGTCTACCCTTTCTTCGTCTAATTGTCTGTTAATTATTTTTTCTTCGATAGAAATATCAAAATTAAATGGTACAAACAAACCATTATTCAGGGAAGCTACTTGCCTTTGTTTTATTTTGAAGGATTTAAGGATGGTAGTTCTTAGGGCTTTGTATAAATATAAATGAATACAATCTGTATCTGAAAGTTTGGTTTTGGTAAGATTAATCACAATGAAAACTTCCTGGATGCAATCCTTTATCAATTCCGAATCACTGGTAAACCGATGCCCATAAGCATACAACCGGTCAAAATATTTATTGTAAATGTAAATGAATGCAGCTTTTTTCCCGCTTTTAAATTCGTTCCAAAGTTCCTGATCGGTGTAAAGATCAAATTCAGAAACCCGTTTCAGAGATTTCAGAGCTTCATTTTCATTTTGATCGAGTCTGGGATAATACCCCTTGTCTCTTTGTGTTTGCATGCGGTGTGGTGATTCCAGAAGAATATCAGAATATTATCATATTACTACATTTTTTAGAATATTCATAATGGTTAGAAAAATTTAACTGTCGTTATTGAGCATTTGGCAATAAAAACAAATTGCTCAGGAGGAAAGGCCTTCTTTGATCACCTTTGCTTTGCTTTTTCCCACTACTTCTTCAATTTCTGATAGAGAGGCATTTTTTAGTTTTTTAACGGATTTAAATTTTTTAAGAAGCTTATTGGCGGTGTTTTCGCCAACGCCCTCAATAGAGGTTAATTCAGAAGTGATGGCATTCTTGCTCCTAAGCTGCCTGTGAAAAGTGATGGCAAATCGATGGGCTTCATTACGGATGTGCTGAAGTAACTTTAGCGATTCTGACTTTTTACTAATGTGGACAGGAAATTGATCATCAGGGAAATAAATCTCTTCCAGCCTTTTGGCAAGGCCTATCACTGACATTTCTCCGTAAAGATTTAGTTCCTTCAATGCTTCTATGGCTGCATTAAGCTGTCCCTTTCCACCATCGATCACCACCAGGTCTGGCAGGTCTTGATTTTCCTCCGTCAACCTTTTATATCTGCGGGTGACAATTTCTTTCATGGATGCAAAATCGTCCGGACCCTCGACAGATTTAATATGGAATTTGCGATATTCTTTTTTTGCGGGTCTTCCCTTTTTGAAGCAAACCATAGAAGCGACAGGATTGGAGCCCTGTAAATTCGAATTATCAAAACACTCTATGTGCTCAGGCAAAGATTTTAGTTGTAAATCCTCCTGAAGTTTTAACAAAATTCTTTTCTCTCTGTAGAAGTCAGGATCTGTTCGGCTCAGCTTTTCTTTTTTATAATAGAGCGCATTTTTTAGTGCCAGCTCTGTCAACTTCTTTTTGTCACCGATCTTTGGCTCACGGCATTCCACCCCAAAATCGAATTCTACCTGAATGTTTGTCAGGATCTCTTTTGAATCGCTTTGATATTTCTCCCTTAGATCGACAATAACCTGCGCCAGGATCTCATCGTCGCCTTCATCCAGTTTTTTCTTTACTTCCACGACCTGGCTCAGAATGATTGATCCGTTATTTATTTTTAGATAGCTAATGTAGGAACGCTTCTCGTCGCTGACGATTGAGAACACATCAACTTCATCGATGTTGGGATTAACTACTACTGATCTAGCCTGGAATTTCTCCAGCAGATCTATCTTCTCTTTGACCACCTGCGCCTTTTCAAATTCCATCGATTCAACATGTTCAGCCATTTGATCTTTAAAATATTGACGAACCGGAACGAGGTTTCCTTTCAGAATATTTTCTGCCTGCTCCACGTCTTTCAGGTATTCACTTTCCTCCTGTAGCGCTTCGCAAGGACCCTTGCATTTTCCGATATGATATTCCAAACACACTTTGTATTTCCCGGCTTTTACATTTTCCTTGTTTAGATTCAGGTTACAGGTTCGGATATGATATAAACTTCTGATAAGCTCCAGAACATTTTTCATGGCCTTGACAGAAGTATAAGGACCATAATATTTTCCAATGTCGTCAAACTTGCGTCGGGTGTGGTAAATACGGGGAAAGGGTTCATCGACAACAACGATATAGGGAAAGGACTTGTCATCCCGGAGAAGGATGTTATATTTTGGCTGATAATTCTTGATCAGATTATTTTCCAGAAGAAGTGCATCAAATTCAGAATTGACAATGGTAAACTGAATAGATTGGATTTCAGAAACCATCCGAAAGGTCTTCCTGTTTATCCCAGACTTATCGGAAAAATAGGAAGAAACCCTGTTTTTAAGATTCTTGGCCTTACCTACATAAATAATTTTATTTTCCTTGTTTAAAAAGCGATATACACCCGGTTTGTCCGGGAAAGATTTTATTTCCTCCGGTGAATAGCTTGGAACATCCATTTCCTCTAGAAAATGTCACTTTGCTCCAATCGATTGTCCATTAATGTGTCAACATTTAACGTATCCAGTGGATTATAGCTGGGATCTTCATATTTCATACAATCGATCTCAACAGGTAAAGGCCTGATGGGTCTTGGAAATGGCCCCTTCGTATAACCCATGGTAGAATCGGAGTAAACTTTGGTCATAAAACTATCCCAGATAGGCATGGCTGTTCTAGCTCCTTGTCCTAAAGCAGATGTTCTGAAGTGAATACTTCGGTCATCGCCACCAACCCAGACTCCGGCTACAAGGTCTTTTGTCAATCCAATGAACCAGCCATCCGAACCATTTTGAGTTGTTCCTGTTTTCGCTCCGATCTCATTATCTATTCGTAGCTCCGAAGAAAGACCAAGACCTGTACCTCCTCTTTCTTCAGTGGCTCCCCTCAACATATGCACCATGAGGTAGGCTGTTTCTTCACTTAAAGCTTCTTTTGTCTCAGGAGGAAATTCCATTAGAATGTTGCCATATTTATCTTCTATCCGTGACAAGTAATATGGTTTTGTATATGTTCCCTGGTTCACAAATGTTGAGTACGCACCCACAAGTTCATAAATAGAAACATCACTTGTACCCAGCGCAAGAGCTGGTACTGCTTCCAAATGGCTTTCAAACCCCAGATCCCTGGCATATTTGACGACTACTTCTGGCGTCATTGTTTTCATAAGAAAAGCAGTGATGCTGTTTTTAGAATTGGCCAGTCCCCGTCGAATGGTATATGGTTCGTTTGTCCATTTTTTGTTATAGTTTTCGGGAGTATAAGGTGGTTGTCCCGGTACCGTAAAAGTCACCGGAGCATCCAATATTTTGTAGCAGGGGGAATATCCCTGGTCTATAGCTGCTGTATAAACTACCGGTTTAAACGTTGAACCCGGTTGTCGTTTACCCCGCTTAACATGATCGTATTTGAAATATTTAAAATCAATTCCACCTACCCACGCACGAATCTCGCCTGAATGTGGATCCATTACCATAAAACCGGATTGTAAAAAATGTTTGTAATATTTCAGGGAATCCATCGGACTCATTACCGTATCGATCTCTCCTCCCCATGAAAATACCGTCATAGGCTTTGGCGTGTTCAGAACAATATCAACAGAATCCGAATCCTGACCATATTTTTTAACCAAACTCCGATACTGCCCTGTTCGTTTAATTGTTCTATCTAAAAACCCTCTTATTTCATCCCCATCTTCATCGATCCATGGATTTCTTCCTTTCCAATGTTCATTAAATAGTTTTTGCAAGTAAGTCATGTGCTCCTTCATTGCTTCTTCAGCGTATTCCTGCAGCTTGCTGTCAATCGTTGTATAGATTTTCAATCCTCCCTCATACAGATCATAACCATTTTCATCACACCACCTTCTCAAATCTTCTCCAATTTCCTGACGAAAGTAGGGCGCAGGTCCCTCCAGGTGATCTTGTGCCCGGTAATCCAATCCGAGAGGCATGATCTTCATGGAGTCATATTCCTCACGGGTAATTTTGTCATATTTATAAAGATTGTAAAGAACTTCCGTCCTTTTACTCAACGCATTATCCGGGTTGATAATCGGGCTATAGCGAGTCGGGGCATTTAACATACCGACAAGTAACGCTGATTCCGGATAAGTTAAACTATCGCTTGGCTTATTAAAAAAGACCTTAGCTGCTGTTGAAATACCATAGGTATTGTGACCAAAGGTAATGGTATTAAAATACATAGCCAGTATTTCATCCTTTGTGAAGGAACGCTCCAATTCAACCGAAATGATCCATTCCTTGATCTTGGTTATAATATCGTCAAAAACCCCATTCCGGGATAGAACTCCTTTGTTTGTTGTCAGGGTACCATATAGGTTTTCAGCAGTTTGCATGGTGATGGTGCTGCCTCCACCCATAAATTGTCCCGTGAGCTTACCAAACGCCGCACGTACCAAGCCTTTTAGGTCTATGCCGGAATGGTCATAAAAACGCATGTCTTCCGTACATAGAAGTGTTTGAACCAATTCAGGGGAAAGCTCATCATAGGTCACTTGTGTTCTGTTGAAACGATAATACTTTCCAAGCAATTCTCCGTCAGCTGAATATAACTGGGAAGCCAGATCATTTTCAGCTTCAGGGTTTTCCAGGGATTTGTAAGAAGGCAAATCGCCAAATAAATTAAATATGTTTTGATAGGCTCCTAAAAATATAACGAAAACAAACAAAAGGCCTGCAGCGAAAAGGATCCAAAGCGCCTTAATCAAATTTTTAAATAACTTACTTTTCTTTTCAGCGTTCATAACTAAATTTTATAATACTCCTGATAAAACTTTTTGTATTCTTTTAATCCTTTCGTTTTAAACAGGATTTCAAAGTTTTCTTTTGTAATGATATAATCTTCATATCGGACATGCCCGAATTTTTCTAACGGAGAATGATTACCATGTATTTTGCGAAGGAATTTTTCTGCATCGGCTTTGCTGTTGAACTGATTAACCAGCACAAGCCCTATTCCGTCTTCCAATACCAAATTACCAATATTCAGGTTTTTATCCGAGTATTCATTTTGGATAAAATTATCAATAGCTTCAGATAGATCTTCGGCAATGGTCCCCCTGTTTTCATATGATATAATATAAAAGTGCTCAAGATCCAGATCGCCGATGTACGAAATGCCTCTCTTTCTGACCTCATCTTCCTGCAATTCTTTACTTGAAGTCAGCAATTTTTCAGCATAATCCTTTAGGTTGCTATCCGGGTTATTATCAATAAAACCCTGCAACTCATACTGATATTTATGAATGCCTTCCACCTTGGCCTTTACCATAATATCCAAAAGCTTCAGGTGGTCGCTAAATGGATTATCGGGATATTGTCTCAAAGCACGGCTGACAAGCATTCCAGCTTCATCATAATTGCCATTGTCATAATAATCAAAAGCAATATCATATAGCTTTTCCAACCGCTCACTGGCCGCATCACGATCTGCGTAATAGTTTGGATTTTCTATTAATTTGGCAAAATCTGTATCAGGATACTTGCTGAGTAATTCCGATTTACAATAATCAGCTCTTGGGTTATTCTTTTGCATGTACAATAAATAGAGTTGATACAGGGCTTCGGGAACATGTTCTGATTCAGGAAACCTTGTAATCAATGCTTCGAATGTCTCTGCGGCATTGTCTTTCTCCTGGAGTTTGAAATTATAAATATTTCCAAGGTTATAATGTGCCTCTTCTACCTTTGACAATGCAATCTGCTTCTCTTCAGCTGTAAAGGGAATGGTTGACAAAAGAGCTGTTTTTTCCGATTCAGCGGAGAACTCCTCTTCCTGTTTCTGCATATCGACAGAATCAATCACAGGAATTTCTTCCTGGACAATTAATTCGTCAGCTTCTACACTTCTGGAACCGGCTTTTTGTGACCTGCGCCAGTTGTCTTCCAATTGTCTGTTCCCCCACCTTCTTAAAAATTCATTTCTGCCGGTTGATATTGCATTTGAATTGTAAAAATACCATTGACCACCTTCTGATGAACTATTGGTAAGAGAAGCAAACGGAGTATCTTCATCCATATAGGTAGATGAACTTCTGCGCTGCTCTTTCTTTTGTTGCTTGGCCAGTTCTTCCTTTTCAAGTTTTTTTTGTGCAATCACTTCGTCGAGGAAGGCATCAAGTCCTGATTTACTCATAGCCGCCAATCCCAGCAAACTGTCCTGCTCATGAATGGTGTTATAGTTTTCTACAAACTCTGTCAGAACTTGCTGCCTCGTAGAAATAGCTTCGTACCGTCCATCGTCGGATGGCAAAACCGTCATCACACTATCGTAATAATTTTTTGCAAGGAGATAATTGCGGTAGTGATCATATTGTAGCTCCCCAAGCATTAAATAGGAATAGGCTTTTTGTCGCTGGTTCATCGTGCTAGCAGCTACAGATTTTTTCAATGATTCTACTGCCTGATCGAAATTGCCTTGTTTTTGCTCAAATTTTGCCAGCTCGTAATAGATCTTGTCCCTGTATTCCTCATTTTTCTTATCCTTTTCCAGCTTTCTGAAATACTTTCTTATTTTCTTCACATTGTTCGATTTGGCAAGCTGGGTCACCTGGGCCATGTAAAGCTTGGCATAAAAAGATAGTTCATACGGAGGATTGCTCTTTATACAATTATGATAATTGCTGTAAGCGGCGCTATCATATCCAAATTTGTGATAAACCTGACCGGCAATGAAGTATTTTCGTGCTAAATGATCTGATTTCTTACTCAGTTTGATGGCTTCATTCAGATAGGCTATCATGTTTTGATAATCTTCTGTCAATTGGTAGAGATATGCGTTGGTCAGATAAAAATCATGAAGGTTTTCATCATCCATTTTTTCCTTTTTCAGGAAATCCGCAACGGCTATTGCATTATTAAATTCATCATATTCAATGAATGTTCGCATCAAAGAATTGAGCGCCCGTTGGCGGGCTACATCATCTTCCCCTTTGGTATTCACATACTTAAAAGTTTCGATGGCATTGACAAAATCCCCCTGATACATTCTTGCCTTTCCGATCAGTACGTAGCTATCATCTACCCATTTACTGTTTTTATGAAGTTGGATGGCAAGCGATGATTTTTTGATCACATCCTCCAATTCATCATCCAACGACCTGGTAAAAGTTGTGTCGATATCAGGTAAAACACTGAGGATCTGGTTATAATTATCCTGGTGACTTTCAAAAACAGCTGTTTCAATTTCACGGATATGT
Source organism: uncultured Cytophagales bacterium (assembly GCA_913057175.1). Lineage (GTDB taxonomy): Bacteria > Bacteroidota > Bacteroidia > Cytophagales > Cyclobacteriaceae > CAJXNP01. The sequence continues at coordinate 168,120 of CAJXNP010000007.1, read as the reverse complement.
TCACGGGCAATAAAGAAGGCATTGTAGTGGGCAGTCGTGTTATGATAGGTAGTGCTGAAAACGTTTTTTTTCTCTGCTGAACACCCTAGAAAGATAATAGAAACAGTAATGAATAGTACCTGAAGCCTTGCCGTCACCCTTTTCAATTGAAAAATAAATATTTGTATTTTAACGCGAAAATTAGGATAAATAATACAATAATTAATTATCTATCCTCTTATAATATTACTTTTGTCATTGATAATTAATAAAAAACGTTGAAACCGAGGAGAACATTATCGAGCTGGCTGAATAATCGTTACTTATTGATTATTCGGAATGAGGAAAATTTCGCTGAGAAGACAACGATCAGTTTTACCTATTCGAAATTAATCCTGATTTCCTTTTTTATACTAATTGTGTTAATGCTCATCAGTTTGTACTTATCCCAGACACTGATGGCTCAATGGTTCGATCCCAGGCATGAGCAATTGCTTATGTCCAGAAGCTTAATAGAGCTGAGGTTGGAGCTGGATTCTCTTCAAAACGAAGTGCGTAAAAAAGACCAATACGTAAAAAATCTTCAAAAAATATTAATCGGCGAACCGGAAGGCTTGAATGAAATCACGGATAATTCCATGGTATCAAACGAGGAAAATGAACAAGACCCGGTTTCCATGGCTGAAATTGACTCGCAGTTCCGCAAGAATTTTGAGCAATCTGAAATTTCATTTATCACTGTGAGCAATAGCTATTTACAGGAATTGGAGGAAACCTTTTTCTTTCGGCCAGTCTCGGGAATCATTAATAATCCATTTGATATCAGGAGCAATCATTTCGGTGTAGACATCGTCGCAAAAGACAACGAACCGGTTAAAAGCATTGCCGATGGAACCGTTATTTTCTCAGGATGGACACAGGATTCCGGAAATGTAATTGTCGTGCAGCATCGCGGCAACATTATTTCCGTTTATAAACATAATTCTGCATTATTAAAAAAAGTTGGTAATTTTGTATTTTCAGGTGATGTTATTTCGATCATAGGAAATACGGGTGAATTGACCACCGGTCCTCATCTGCATTTGGAATTATGGTATAATGGTAATCCGGTAGACCCGGAAGATTTTATTACATTTTAACTTGCAAATATATGTTTAAGAAAAGCAATGAAAATATGGGTACACAAGACTTAAGAGACTCAACCAATCAGATAGGCAAAGGAACTATACTGGAGGGAAACATAGAATCATTTGGAAACATCAGGATCGAAGGCAAAGTAATTGGCGATATAAAAAGCAAATCTAAAATTGCATTAGGTCAATCATCCTTTGTTGATGGAAACATCATCTCTCAAAACGCGGAAATCGAAGGTGAAGTGAAAGGGCGGGTACAAATTTCCGACCTATTGATTCTTAAAAAGACAGCTGTAGTTGGTGGTGATATCGTTGCCAATAAACTTTTAGTGGAATCCGGAGCAACATTTAACGGAAGCTGCAAAATGGGTGTGTCACAAAAAGAAATCAAAATAGGTGAAAACGGACACGTCAAAGAACAACAACCAAAAGAACAGCCAGAAGAGAAAAAACCAGGACAGCAAATCAAAGCCATATAACAACTACACACAATATATAAAGTACTCCGGACTGGCCATTCAGATGGCCGTATTGGTAGCAATTGGGTATTGGATTGGAAGTAAAATCGATGAATGGCTGGATTTAAAGTATCCAATTTTCATGATTGTTATGATTTTTTTGTTCCTGTTCGCATCGATTTATACATTAATTAAAAACATGCCAAAAGATTGATTCCAAAAACAAAACCCCTTAAAAAGTACCTTCTTTTCATCTATACATGTCTTCTCGCACTTACAATTTTCATTGTTCAGTATCTGGAACCCAACTGGATTTACCGCTATGTATGGATTATCATGATATTTTTTTTATTGCTTACGCTAGCCAGTATCTGGACAACAAAATATGCCGCTTTAAAACTCGGTAAGCAATTTATACAGGTATACTTTATTGTCATGACCATTCGACTTTTGATCAGCCTGGCATTTGCAATCATTTTTATCATAAAAGACCGTGACAACATCCTCATTTTCAGCATTAACTTTTTGGTATTGTATTTATTATTTCTTGGGTTTGAAATATATAGCATATTAACTAACTTGCGCACTCATTTTAAGAAGGGTATAGGAAATGATCAGAAATTCCACTAAGATCCTGCGCAAAGGATTGAAAATTAGTGTTTTACAATTAGTTTTAATTTTAACTTTTAACCTGTCAGGATTTGCTGCTTCAGAAGAAGGCGGAAGCAAAACTGACTTCATTTTACATCATATCCAAAACTCTCATGAGTGGCACCTGGCTACTTTTGGACATACACACATCTCAATTCCCCTGCCTGTTATTGTATATTCTCAGGATCGCGGTATGGAGTTTTTTATGTCCTCGAGCTTTAAAAATGAACACCACGAATGGTCGGAACATCAGGGGTATGTCATTGACGAACATGATCATTTAAAACCTGTGGATGAAAGCCGAAGCATTGTCGATCTTTCCATTACCAAGAACGTCGCTTCAATGCTGGTGAGTGTCATACTTTTGTTCCTGGTATTTATTTCAGTATCCAATCGATACAAAAAGAACCCATTGAGTCCTCCAAAAGGACTTCAGTCATTGTTAGAACCAATCATTTTATTTGTGAGAGATGAAATTGCCATACCAAATATTGGCAAGGACAAATACATGAAATTCATGCCTTTTTTGTTGACGGTTTTCTTTTTCATCTGGTTCAACAATTTGCTGGGACTACTCCCCGGCGCAGCTAACCTTACTGGAAACATTGCAGTCACATTAGTACTATCCTTGTTCACACTATTTTATACAATAAGGCATAGCAATAAAAATTATTGGGTACATATATTCAATACGCCTGGTGTACCATGGTGGCTAAAACTACCAGTGCCATTGATGCCAATTGTGGAATTCATTGGGATATTTACCAAGCCACTTTCACTTACCATACGACTTTTCGCAAATATTACCGCTGGGCACATTATTATCTTAAGTGTCATCAGCTTGATCTTTATTTTCAATAGTTTGGCGATCGGGCCAGTTAGTGTGTTGTTCGGATTGTTCATGAACATGGTGGAATTATTGGTTGCATTTATTCAGGCATTTGTTTTTACATTGTTGTCAGCAATATATTTTGGACAAGCTGTTGAAGAGCATCATCATGAAGAAGGTCATGAGGATGAAGTTGGAAAAGCAGCTGCATAATGAGAATTTTATTTACTATATAAACTATAAGTTCATGTTAACTTCAATTTTATTATTAGCAGTAGAAGGTTTGGCTTTGATGGGAGCTGGAATCGGTGCCGGAATTGTTGCATTAGGCGCAGGTGTTGGTATCGGTAAAATTGGTGGCGCTGCAATGGAAGCGATTGCCAGACAGCCTGAAGCAACCGGAAAAATCCAAACTGCAATGATTATTGCTGCGGCACTTATCGAAAGTGCGGCGCTTTTCGGTGTAATTGTTTGTTTCATTATTGCAACAAGCTAATTCTCTGAAAAACAAATTATTCAATCGTCCGGAACTAAACAGTAGGTTTGTTCCGGACATTTTTAATAGAAATTAAAAACTAATAATATGTTAAATCCTGAATCAGGTCTGATCATTTGGCAAACCATCATCACAATCCTTGTGTTGTTTGTCCTGGGAAAATTTGCATGGAAACCTATCCTTGGTGCTCTGAAAACTCGAGAAGATTCTATTGCTGAAGCATTGCAGGCTGCAGAAAAAGCCAAAGAGGAAATGGCTAATTTGAAAGCTGAAAATGAACAAATTATCAGAGAAGCCCGTGAGGAAAGAGATCAAATCATCCAGTCTGCTTCCAAAGCAGCAAACGAAATCAAAGAAAAGGCTAAGGAAGAAGCTAGTGAGATCGGGAAAAAAATGATTGAGGATGCTAAGGCCTCCATCGAATCCGAAAAGAATGCTGCGTTGAGAGATATCAAAGATCAGGTTGCTGAATTATCCCTTCAGGTAACTGAAAAACTTCTGAGAAAAAATCTTGAGGGCGACAAGGCTCAAAAGCAATTGCTGGATAGTTACATTGATGAATTAAAATTGAACTAGCATGTCTGATTACAGGGTAGCATCAAGATATGCACGGTCATTGCTCGACTTGTCGATTGAGCAAAAAATCGAGGATAAAATTAAGGACGACATGCAACTCATTGCAGATACGTGCAATGAGAACAGAAACCTCGTGGTTTCCCTTAAGAATCCCATCATCAAGTACGACAAAAAGATCAATATCCTTAAAAGCCTTTTTGGCAAAAAAGTCAATCCTCTGGTTATTCGATTCATTGAATTGATTTCCAGAAAAAACCGTGCAGAAATCCTCCCGGAGATCGCTGGCACCTGGATTGAACTTTATAATGAGCACAAAAATATCCTTCATGCAAAGATCGCTTCTGCGATTTCTCTAACAGAAGCAGAGAAAAAGAAAATCCTGACAGCTATTGAAGCTGATAAAAAGAAGAAAGTGATCCTGGATGAAACGATCGATAAGGATCTGATAGGTGGTTTTGTACTAAACATAAAAGACCAGCGATTGGATAACTCTGTCGCAGGTCAGCTTAAACAATTGAAAAGAAAATTTTTAAACAGAGCATAAAAGTTAAAATATAAAATGGCATCAGTAAGACCAGATGAAGTTTCGGCAATATTGAGAGAAGAGCTTTCAAATTTTAAGACCGAGGCTGAATTACAAGAAGTAGGAACAGTACTCCAGATAGGTGACGGTGTAGCCCGTATCTATGGCCTTTCCAATGCACAGGCTGGAGAGCTTTTGGAATTCGAAAATGGAATGACAGCATTGGTCCTCAACCTGGAAGAAGATAATGTCGGAGCCGTGCTTTTTGGTGAATCAGAGGAAATAAAAGAAGGTGATACCGTTAAGCGAACAGGCAGAATTGCTTCTATCAAAGTTGGTGAAGGTATGTGTGGCCGTGTAGTGGATTCATTGGGACTACCAATCGATGGAAAAGGTCCATTGGAAGGCGAGGTTTTTGAAATGCCGTTGGAAAGAAAAGCTCCTGGCGTTATTTACCGTGAGCCGGTAAGTGAACCTCTTCAAACGGGTATCAAAGCTATTGACTCCATGATCCCTATCGGAAGAGGACAAAGAGAGTTGATCATTGGTGACCGGCAGACAGGAAAAACTGCTGTAGCGGTTGATACCATTATCAATCAAAAAGAGTTTTATGACAGAGGTGAAGCTGTTTACTGTATCTATGTAGCAATCGGGCAAAAAGCTTCGACCGTTAGGCAAGTAGTTGCAACCCTGGAAAAATACGGTGCTATGGATTACACCATTGTGGTATCTGCTAACGCATCGGATCCGGCACCAATGCAATACTTCGCGCCGTTTACTGGTGCTTCGATCGGAGAATATTTCAGAGACACCGGTCGGCCAGCATTGGTCATCTATGATGACCTTTCCAAGCAAGCAGTTGCGTACAGAGAGGTTTCTCTTCTCTTAAGACGACCTCCCGGACGTGAAGCTTACCCTGGAGATGTATTCTATCTTCACTCAAGGTTATTGGAAAGAGCTGCAAAAATCAATTCAAGTGATGAGATTGCACAAAAAATGAATGATCTGCCTCCTTCCTTAAAAGGAAAAGTAAAAGGTGGAGGATCTTTAACAGCATTGCCTGTAATTGAAACACAAGCAGGAGACGTTTCAGCTTATATTCCTACGAATGTGATCTCCATTACTGATGGACAGATCTTTCTTGAAACCAACCTGTTCAACTCCGGTATCAGACCAGCCATTAACGTTGGTATTTCTGTATCAAGGGTTGGTGGCGCTGCACAAATTAAATCCATGAAAAAAGTGGCTGGTACACTTAAACTAGACCAGGCACAATTCAGGGAATTGGAAGCATTCGCAAAGTTTGGCTCTGATCTGGACGCTGCTACCCAACGTACGATCGATAGAGGTAGAAGAAACCAGGAGGTATTGAAGCAAGGACAGTTTTCTCCTTCACCAGTTGAACAACAGGTTGCCACCATTTATGCTTCTACAAAAGGCTTTACCGATAAAGTTCCAGTAGACAAGATGAAGCAGTTTGAGAATGACTATTTACAGGAGCTGAAATTAAATCATAAAAAAATACTGGATGAACTGAAAGCTGGTAAATTGACCGACGAAGTCACCGAAACTTTGGAAAAAACTGCTAAGGAAACCGCTTCTAAATTTATTTAAAAAGAGAGAGAATCTAAGTAATGCCGAATTTAAAGGAAGTAAAAAGCAGAATTAAGTCTGTAAAATCTACTCAGCAGATTACCAAGGCCATGAAGATGGTAGCTGCCTCAAAGCTTAGAAAAGCCCAGGACAGCATCCTTCAGATGAGACCGTATGCTGAAAAACTTTACGGAATTCTTGAGAATGTGGCACAATCGGCCGAAGGTTCAGCTAGCAGTGTCTATGCAGAACATCGGACAGCAAATAAAGTGCTGTTAGTGGTGATATCTTCTGACAAAGGCCTATGTGGTGCTTTCAATGCGAATGCTTTCAAAACTGCTATCAAGCAAATCGAGGATCATTACCAGGTTCAAAAGCAGGAGGGAAATTTATGGATCCTTCCTATCGGCAAAAAATCTTTCGAATACTTCAAAAAAAGGAAGTATCAGCTTATTCCGGATTTTTGGGAAATGTTTCATCAATTGTCATTTGATAAAGTCAGAGAAGCCGCTGAATTTGTTATGAGTGGCTTTGTGAAAGGGGATTTTGACAAGGTTGATCTGATCTACAATGAATTCAAAAATGTAGCTACTCAAATTCAACGGGCTGACAACTTTCTTCCGATTGAAGCAAATGAAGATGACAAGGAAGAAAATGCTCAGCCACAGAACAATGTTGATTATATTATCGAGCCGAGTGTCGATTATATCATCAAAGAATTGATCCCTCAAACGCTCAAAATTCAATTTTACAAGGCGATTCTTGAGTCCAATGCTTCAGAACATGGCGCGAGGATGACTGCGATGGATAAGGCTACGGAGAATGCCGGCGAATTGCTGAAAGACCTGACATTAATGTATAACAGAACTCGTCAGGCGGCAATTACTAAAGAAATACTTGAAATTGTTGGTGGTGCCGAAGCATTGTCCAATCAATAAAATAGAAAACGATATTCAATATTGAGGCAACTTCTTATAAGTTGCCTTTTTTATTTATATGGACCGGGAAATACTCACAACAAAAATCAAGGAATACAAAACTGAATATTCAGCAGAAGCAACTTTTATCCCCAGGTTTGTTGATTTGTTGAAAGAAAAGAATGCCTTTCTAAGAAAGAATATGAAACGGCATTTTACTGCTAGCGCCTGGATTTTCAACCCTTACAATAAAGAAGTTATTCTCATTCACCACAAAAAACTTAGTAAATGGCTGCAACCGGGTGGTCATGCCGATGGTTGTGAAAATCTTTACGAAGTGGCGCAGAAAGAAGCATTGGAAGAAACAGGCATTATATCTATACAAAATACTTTTCCTGAAATATTTGATATAGATATTCACACTATCCCTGAATACAAAAATATCCCAGAACATGACCATTACGATATCAGGTTTTTAATCATTCCGGAAAATGGATCTGAAATCCGCAAAAATAATGAGTCAAACGAGGTGAGGTGGATTAAACTGAATGAAGTTGAAAAATTTGCAGCAAACAATATTTCGATAAAAAGAATGGTTGAAAAGACAAAAAGTATGTCTGATAATCTGTAAATTTTAAACCTCTTATTATTTTTAATCTTTAAAAACTACCACATGAAACCTGGAGCGATTATTTATTTTTTATTCGCATGGAGTATTTGTTCAACCTTTTACTCTTGTAGTTCACAAAAATCTGAAGAAAAACGAGAATCAGTTGAAGCGGATCCGGTTCATTCTATTATCGGTAAGTGGGACGCACGCTGGCAAATGAGTGGCAGCGATGTAACAGAATTTGAAGATTATCAAAAGAGAATGGAAGGCAAACTTAAATTTTCAAATAACGGTGAGGTGGAGATCACTACCTATGGCTTTGATGGTTGCTTGTTCATGCCGGATACTTCAACCAATACAATGAACTGGAAGCTCGAAGATAAGATCTTGAGGTTCATCGATAAGGATGATGTACATGGCATCCCCTACGTTGTAGAGGAAATGGAAAATGACAACATCAGACTTTCACTGATGGGCGATATTCAACTCATGCTGAGTCGCTAGCTAATTTGAGGATTTATACTGCTCAAACCTGCTTTTTTCTTCCTGTCTGGGAAACATGTTGTTGGTGACATCGACATCGGCTGTTAATTGATCGGGATCAATCTCAAAGGACGCGATCTCTTTTTTTCTGATGATAATTTTGGAAACGACTTTCTCATTTTTCCGCCAGATTTCTGCAGGAAACTTCTCCGTTTCATTTGTTCCATCCTTGTAATTGATTTTTAGGATCACTGGCATGACCAAACCACCTTTGTTCGTCAATTTGAGTTCATAATAATTATTATCAGGGTCATTCAATTGATCATATTCACCCAGAATAAAATTTGCCCGTTGATACTCATCCAGTTTCGATAGCGGCGATTCTTTGTTATCATCAACAGCTCTATTCTTTTTATTGTTTTTGTTCTCCTTTTCTGAATGGAGGTTTTGATCAAAGCGATACCATGTCACATCAGTTAACTCTATGTCAACATTATCGGTGGTATAAAACCATCCCTTCCAGAACCAGTCCAGATCCACAGAACTGGCATCTTCCATCGTTCTGAAAAAATCTGCAGGTTTTGGGTGTTTAAACTTCCACTTATTCGCATAAGTTTTGAATGAATAGTCGAATAACTCAGGCCCCATGACCACCTCTCTTAAAATGTTCAGCGCAGCCGCTGGTTTTCCATAGGAATTGTTTCCCCACTGAGTAAGCTGTTCCGGGTTGGTCATGATCGGTTCCAGGTAATCTTTTGACCCCTTCATGTATGGTACAATTTTGTGGGCCGGCCCTCTTCTTGATGGATAACCTGGTTCCCAGCTTTGCTCAGCCAGATACTGCACGAAAGAGTTTAGACCTTCGTCCATCCATGCCCACTGGCGCTCATCCGAATTGACAATCATAGGGAAAAAGTTGTGCCCAATCTCATGAATGATCACACTTATCATTCCTCTTTTTAGTCTGTCCGAATATTTTCCGTTTTTATCCGACCGCCCATAATTGAACGCTATCATTGGGTATTCCATTCCGTTGTTGGCTTCTACTGAAATAGCCTTTGGATAGGGATAATCAAATGTATAGTCCGAATAAAATTTTAATGTATGAGCCACTACCCGTGTTGAATATTCACCGTACAAAGGTTTGGATTCCTTAGGGTAATATGACATGGCCATAACAGTCTTGCCGTTGATATCCACTCCCATTGCATCCCAGATAAATTTCCTGGAGCTTGTCCAGGCAAAATCCCTCACATTTTCTGCATGAAAGATCCATGTTTTTTTTTCCTTTGACCGACTTTTTTCCTTTTGCTTAACCTCCGATTCAGAAACAATCACTACTGGAGTTTCACTTGTTTTAGATTTTTCCAGTAAGTCAATCTGATTTGATGTCAACACTTCTTCCTGATTTTGAAGAGCCCCTGTCGATCCAACCATGTGGTCGGCAGGAACAGTCATTTTTACTTTATAATCTCCAAATGGCAATGCGAACTCTCCCCTACCCAAAAATTGTTTGTTTTGCCATCCGTTTACATCATCGTAGACCGCCAGACGTGGAAAGAATTGGGCAACGGTATAAACGTAATTGCCATCCTCTTCAAAATATTCATACCCTGACCGTGAATTACTATCTCCCTCCCTGTCATTGATGAAATAATTCCAGTTCACCGAAAATACATATTTTTCACCCTGTAAAATTGGCTCTGCCAAATCAATTCTCATCATGGTTTTATTGATGATATATGGAAGAGGCTGACCGCTCTCATCAGACACTTTTTCAATATGCATCCCGTAATTCTTATTTCCTCCCACGAGAAAAGTAACATCTGACCTGCCGAGTTTTTCCATTTCAGCATTGTGGGTAGTGTAGTAGTCCGAATTTTCAGTTCGTAAATTTTGCTCTAATTGCAACCATAAGTAACGGAGCGGCTGAGTAGAATTATTATGGTAAATAATTTTTTCTGACCCTGTAATCTGTTGATTTTCGTCGTTTAGTTCAACCTGGATTTCGTAATCGACTTTCTGCTGCCAGTATTCATGGCCCGGGCTTCCATCTGCTGCGCGAAACGAGTTGGGAGTAGGTAGCAATTGATCCATTTGTTCAAATTTCCTCCCCTCAAAATTTTCCTGCCCGTAAGAGTAGTTTACTAATAAAACTAGCCCAATCAACATCAATCTGCGCATACTACCAATATTTTGACTCAAACATCAGGGTGAGGGCAACACCAGCAATACCCGATGAAATGACTAACACCCAGTCTCTCCTACTAAAATTAAACGTACCTATGAAGATGGTTGAAATGATTAAAAATATGCCTACAATTATGACCTGGCCTATTTCAATACCCAAATTAAAGGCTATCAATGGCTGTATGATACTTGACTCCTTGCCCAGGATCCCTTTCAGGTAATTAGCAAAACCCAAACCATGGATCAATCCAAATATCAATGCGAAAAAGTAATTTCGGTTTAGATTACGGTGAATGCTAAAATTATCCTTTTTCCTGATCAGATTTGAAATTGCTGTTACAAAAATGGTAGTCGGAATCAGATATTCAATCAGATTCTGGTTGTAACGAAATACATCTGTAACGGCCAATGCCAGCGTAATCGAGTGACCGATAGTAAACGCAGTGACAAGAATGAGAACTTTTTTCCAGTCTTTTAACAGAAATATAACCGAAAGGGCCAATAAAAAAAGTATATGATCAACGGCATAAATATCTATAATATGCTGTATTCCTAGCTTCAGATATAACTTAAATTGCTCCATTTTCCCGCGGAATTATGCATTTTTAAAAGCCACAATATTATAACTTTAAAGCGAGATTTAAAATTGATATTCTTCATGCTCCTGATAATGAAAATTTTATGGTTCTTTTTTGTTTCCTTGCACCCATTCAAAATCAGCGTAACAGAAATTAATTATAATAAGTCAGGAAGAAGTCTGGACACAACCATCAAGGTATTTCATGATGACCTGGAGTCTGCACTTAGTGAAAGTAATTCAAAGACCATTAACGTTGAAGAAAATAATCAGCAAATCAAGTCTTACTTAAGTTCCTACTTTATAAACTACTTTCAACTATTCATCAATCAAAAAAAAACCGACTTTTCTTTTGTTGGCTATGAATTTGAAGATGATGTGGTTTGGATTTACCTGGAATTCAAATCTGCTGACAAATTGGAATCGGTAAAATTGAGAAATGGCATATTTACTGACACTTTTCCTGAACAGTCCAACCTGGTTCACTTTCATTATGGTGATGAAATTAAAAGCCGGATGTGTAGCAAAAATAATCCGGAGGCCAGCTTTAGTGACTTTCAGAACTGGTAAGTTTAATAAGCTGAGCAAAATGAACGATCTCCCAAATCCTGCCATTATGTTGTAGCAGTTTGATGTCGTTCACGTCAAATTCAAATGATACCTCCTTTCTCTTATAAATCTTCCATGCTTTAAAAAACATTTCTTTTGACAAGTCACTGAAAGCAACCGTCATATGTGGGGAAAATTGTCTGCCTTTTCTCCTTTTACTGACAATTCCCAGCGTATCTTCAAAATGTTGATTAATGCTCCTAAAGAGTGCAAACAATTGCTCATTTTGATCGATCTTAATATAAATGACTCTCGGAACAAAAGCTCCAAAACCATTTAACTTAAGGTGAAAAGATTGAAAGCCATTGCAAAACTTCGTTAGCTCTTCTTCTAAATCAGTTTTTTGAGACAATTCATAGTGAAAGGGTGGAATAATGGTAATATGAGGAGGGGATTTTAGTGCAGCCGTAGAATCATATTCCTCGGCAAACTCCTGCTTTATTTCAATTACGCTGGCTCCGACACTTTCATCTGGCACAATAGCCAGAAAAAACAAAGCCTTTAAATTCTTTATTTGATCGGTTGATTCCAAAATTTAGAAAGCTCTCTTATTATAACTAAATTATACACTAATAGTGTTTACCAACATGTTTTTTTAGTAAAACTTATTAGTTTTATGATAATATGATTTTTTTAACCTTTATGCCTTATGCATAGAAAAAAAGGACAGAACATTTTCATTTTGTTGTTCATTTTGATCATGACGAGTACCGGTGCTTCTGCATTTAATATATCTTTGGATAGCCTGATTAAGTTTCACGGCTATGTGCTGGATACGATTTCCGATTCCCCAAATAAGCTTCCTGTTGGGGCTAAAATGGTTTTGGAGCGATTACCCTATGGTAGTGAAATCGGAATCATTTCTTCAAATGATTCATCGGGATATTTCGAATATTATCTTTCACTCGACCATGACTACCGGTTGGATATTAAAAGCGATGGACACAAAACCCACTTTGAAACGGTAAGCCCGAAACAATGGGCTCAAAACGGGGCTTTGAGAGTCGATTATTATTTGATGCCGGAATGGAGGGAAGAGCAGGTAATAAGGTTAAAAAAATTAATTTTTGAACAGGGAAGATCCGTTATCCTTCCCGAATCCGTTTCAGAATTAGACCTAATCTCAAAAGCGATGGTTAATAATCCATCGATGGTCATTCAGCTAGAAGGGCATACCGACTGGCGAGGTGATCACAAAAGCAATTTAAAACTCTCGGAAGAAAGGGTGAATGCGGTAAAAAGTTACTTAACGGCGAAAGGAATAACTAGCAAAAGAATAAAAACAAAGGCATTTGGCGGCACAGAGCCATTAACCAGAAATGCTTCCATCGAAGCATCCTCGATCAACAGGCGTGTAGAAGTAAGAATTTTAAAAATTGATTAAATCTATCATTTTCAACAACACCATGAAGAAATTATCTATTGCAATCCTCGCAATTATTATAAGTACGACTGTAGAAGGTCAAAGAATTTATTGGGCAAACAAAGTAGTCGATTATTCTTCTCAGCTTTCTGATAAAGAATATTCTGCCAAACAGGTATTGGGCAAACCCAACTCCCTGCCTCAATCTGGCGATGCACCGACTGTCTGGCTTCCCAAAAAACCCAATAAGACGGAATATGTAACTGTCTCTTTTGAAAAGGAGGTACGTGTACAACAGCTTGTTATTGCCGAATCTTTCAATCCATCGGCTACATTTGAAGTTTACATGTTCGACCCTGACGGCAATGAGCACCTTGTTCATACCTTTGAACCTCGTCCTATTGATCTTAAAGGCCGCTTAATCAATATTTACATCGATCGGACGGATTTCAAAGTCAGCGCACTAAAGCTCGTATTGGACTGTTCAAAAGTTCCCGGTTATAATGGTATCGACGCCATAGCAGTTTCCCCTTCGAAAAAGAAGGTAGAGGTCGAAATTGATATCCCGGAAAACCTCAGGGAAAATATAAAAATTGATCGTCTTAGCTCAAACGTAAACAGCGAATATGATGAAACAAGACCTCTTATCGCACCTGATGGAAAAACCATCTATTTCAGTAGGAAGTATCATCCGGATAATGTAGGAGGTAAAAAGGATGAAAATGATATTTGGTATTCAGAATTAAACACCGTCACAAACGAATGGAAACCAGCTAAAAATCTTGGAGAACCTCTTAACACCAAAGGTGCGAATTTTATCAGCTCGGTAACCCCTGATGGAAAAACGATGGTTGTGTTGCTAGGTAACGAATACGAGAAAAATGGGAAAATGCAACCCGGTATATCCATGTCAAGCAAGCAGGGAGATACCTGGGAAACTCCTGTGAAACTCAATCTTGTTAATCCTTATATTGAAAACGAGGATGGACACTATTTTCTTGCAAATAATCGTAAGACCATCATTATGTCGGTCGAAAGATATGATGCGTATGGTGAAAGAGATCTCTATGTAAGTTTTCAAGAAGGGGATGGACTTTGGTCTGAGCCTCTGAATCTTGGAAATGATATTAATTCCGCAGCCAGCGAGCTCTCGCCATTTCTTGCTCCTGATGATGAGACATTGTACTTTTCAAGCGGTGGTTTCAGCGGATACGGAGGTACGGATATTTACATTAGTCGGCGTCTCGATGATACCTGGACTAACTGGACAGAACCAGAAAACCTTGGTTCAGAGATCAATACGGAGGTGGATGACATTTTTTTTACATTACCCCCTTCAGGAAAATTTGCATATTTTACTCGTGGCAGTCAAGACTTAAATGCAGACATCCATCAAATCGAGCTCCCAATATTCTACCAACCTTCACCGGTTGTAAGTATAAAAGGCAAAATTGTTGATGAATTTACAAATAAACCTATTTCAGCCAGGATCTCTTACACACTTCTTCCTGAGGATGAAGATGTAGGATATGTCATGTCTGACCCCAAAACCGGTGAATACGAAATTTTATTACCCGCCGGATCTGAATATCGGTATCAAATTACTGCTGATGGATATGATTCTTTACAACAAAATATTGACTTGAATGAAGAATCTGATTACCGTGAAATCGAAAGAAATCTCAGTCTTTCCACTGCCAATGCCGAAGAAAGGAAGCTTAAAGAATTTTTTAGCAATAAGACTGATAAACTCATTCTTGGTGACGCGGTTTTGTTTGACACCGGTTCGGATCAGTTGAAAGAAAAATCAAAAACACTGCTAGACAAGATCTCAAACTACCTTTCTACAAACGAGGATATCAAACTTGAAATATCGGGGCACTCCGACAATGTTGGGTCAGCTGATTTTAACAAAAAATTATCCAAAAAAAGAGCTGAATCTGTAAAGAAATACCTGGTGAAGGAAGGCATTTCAGAAGACAGGCTCAAGACTGTAGGGCACGGGTCAGATCAGCCAATCGGTTCCAATTATACCGAAGAGGGGAGGGCAATGAACAGGAGAGTAGAATTTGTCGTTCAAAATTGATCGGAAGCTAACCCTGTCATTTCTTTTTTACCCCGTATTATTTTTTAAAATTGCTTCATGAGCAGTGATGCGCTTCAAAAGCTGATTGTCCTCAAAGCCTCGGCCGGATCGGGAAAAACATACCACCTGGCGTTGGAATACATTTCTTTGGCAATTACAGGAAAGGTGGATTTCAGGCAAATTCTGGCGGTGACTTTTACCAACAAAGCGACCAGGGAAATGAAAGAGCGGATCCTGAATTTTCTCCAGCAGATTTCCAAAGGTAGAAATGGGGTTTTGATTGAACAGTTATCAACCAAAACTCAACTAAGTGCGAGCGATATTCAAACCCGGTCCTCCCTTTTGCTGCAAAAGATCCTTCACAATTACAGCCATTTCGGAGTAAGCACCATTGATAGCTTTAATCAGAAAATCTTACGAGGATTCACAAGGGAAATCGGGCTGATTGGAAATTTTAACCTGGAACTGGATTACCAAAAAGTGCTCGACTATAGCATTGACAAAGTCATTGAAAGTGCAAATGCCAATCCTGAAATTATCAAGTGGCTGCTGGATTTTTCCCGTGAAAAATTGATAGCCGGTTCCAATTGGGATATACGAACTGATCTTGCAAATCTAGCCTCTGAGTTAAACAGCGAGCGATTTAAAATATTGGAAGCTGACGATCCGAATATTATTTCGGATAATAAACAATTGGACGAATACATTCGGAGACTCAAAAAAATCAAATTTGCTTTTGAGAACCACATGAAAAACATTGGTCTTGATGCAGTTAAGATAGCTGAGGTTTACGACTTGATACCACAGGATTTTAGCTATGGAGAAAGTGGGGTGTTTGGTCATTTTATTAAGATCCAATCAAATAATAAGTCCTATGAACCCGGACAGAGGGCTTTGAAAGCTTTGGAAGATCCAGAAAGCTGGTATTCCAAAAAGTCAGATAAAAAAGAATCCATCCTAGCTGCTGTTGAAAATGGTCTGCATAACAAACTGGAACAAGCCATTCAATTTTATGAATCCAAAGGAAGGGAATACATTTCTGCTGATTCTATTTTGAAAAACATGTATGCGCTAGGGCTTTTTACTCAAATTAAAAAAGCAATCGACGACTATAAATTTGAAAAAGATCTGTTTTTGTTGAGTGATACCAACATCTTTTTAAAGGGAATTATTCAGGACAATGAAACACCTTTTATCTATGAAAAAACGGGTAGCTGGTACAGCCACTTTCTGATTGACGAATTTCAGGACACTTCCCGATTGCAGTGGGAAAATTTAAAACCTCTCATTGCAAATTCCCTCGCCGAGCTGGATGAAAACCTGATCGTAGGCGATGCAAAACAGTCCATCTACCGATGGAGGGGTGGCGACTGGGAGCTGATCGAAAAAGACATTCATCAATCATTTGCTGACGAATTTCTTCAGGTCATTAATCTCGATACAAATTGGAGAAGCGCCAAACATGTTGTAGAGTTCAATAACTCTCTCTTTCGAGTAATGCCGAGTGTATTTAAATCTGCTTACCAGGCTGCCGTTGAAAATGAGTATCATTTTAATGATGATTTTGACCTGATCTATCAAAATATAGAGCAGAAAATCTCAGCAGCCAACCAGTCAAAAGAAGGGCATTTAAAAATCAATTTTTCTGAAAAAGAAGAAACCAAAGACCTCTGGAAAGAGAAGGGATTGGAATGGTTGAAAAAAAGTATTGAAGAATTGCAGGATGCAAATTATTCCCTCAACCAGATTGCCATCCTGACCCGTACAAAAAGCGAAGGGACAGAAGCAGTTAATTTTCTGAACGAACAAAATAGATCAAACGGCAATTTCCGTTATGATGTCATTTCTGGAGAATCTTTGCTAATAAAGAACTTTCCTTCTATCCGCCTGATGATCAATTGCCTGAAACTCATTACCGATCCTGAGAGCAAATTATTTGCAGCTGATGTAGCGATTGAATATTCAAGGGTAAAAAATGAATCGGAAGACCTAAGCTCCATCGTTGGTAATCCTGCATTTGTAAAAAAAGTGTTTCAATTATTTCCTCCAACATTTTTGGAAAAGTTGGAAAATTTAAAACGGTTTGGTTTGTTAGAATCCTTTTCATTCATTGTCAACATTTTCGGGTTGGATAAAATGGAGGAAAATCTCCCATACTTAATGGCTTTTCAGGACATTATCCATCAGTTTGTCAATGAAAACGGGAACGATATTGGCAGTTTTATCGAGTGGTGGGAGAATGAAAAAGACAGACAGACTCTTCAAAGTCCTGAAAACATCAACGCCATCAGGGTAATGACCATTCACAAATCAAAAGGCCTTGAATTTGATGCAGTATTAATTCCTTTTTTTAACTGGGAAATTGATCACAGCGGAAATAAAAATGTCTTTATCTGGTGCAAAAACCATGAGGATCAATTTGATCAGCAAAAAATTGTTCCGCTGAAATATCAAAGTGCCTTGTCACAAAGCTACTTTGAAAAGGAATATTGCGATGAAAAGCACCGGGCATTTATCGACAATCTTAATCTTTGCTATGTCGCATTTACAAGGGCGAAAAAAGCGCTGATGATCCATGGCGAATCTATGAAAAAGAATAAAAAAGAATTAAAGAATGTGTCAGAAATACTTATTCGCACACTTGAATTTGAAGACTTCGAATTAAAAGAATACTTCGATTCGGAAACTGATAAATTTACTTATGGTAAGCTCGGAGATCAATCAAAAAAAGCCATCGCCGAAAAGGGAAAGCATTCCCATTTTATCCAAAACGATTGGTCAGGAAAAATCAAGTTGAGGAGACGAGGCCGGGACCTTTTCGAAAAAAGCCAGGCCGGACGTAAAGAAAAGATCAATCACGGATTGTTGGTTCATGAGGTCCTGGCAGAAATCCATTCCAAAAGTGAGATCAACAAATTGCTTTCGGAATACCAGAATCTTGGATTGATTACCCGTAACGAAATTTCCGATCTGCTTGATCAATTCGATCGTGTTTTTGCCAATCCGGTTGTCAATAAGTGGTTTGAAAGTGATTGGGAGGTCAAACGGGAAAGCACCATCCTATCGCAGGATAACGTTGAGCTGCGACCTGACCGGGTATTGGTCAAAGACAAAAAAGCCATAATAATAGATTTCAAGACCGGCCGTGAAATGAAGGAACACAGCCTGCAACTGATGCGTTATCGAAACAAATTGATAGAAATGGACTATCAGGCAGTAGATGCTTTTGTCCTTTACATCAACACCAATAAAGTTAAACAGATCGCCTGATGAACTTATTGGAACACATTGCCGATCGATTGTTAAAGGAAGGGTCCCAGGACCTGGGAAACTGGACCATCATTTTCCCAAACAAGCGTGCCGGGCTATTCTTTAAAAAGATCATAAGCCAGCAAATTGAAAAACCCATCTGGTCTCCTAATATCTTAAGTATCAATGAGCTGTTTGAAAGGCTTTGTCCTTATGAAAATGCCGATAAGTTCTCTCTTATTTATCGTCTCTATCAGGCCATTGAAAAGCATTTTTTGGAAAAGGAAACCTTTGAACAATTCTTTTTTTGGGGAGAAACCCTGCTGGCGGACTTTGATGAGCTGGATAATTTTTTGATTGATTCAGAACTGCTCTTCCAGGACCTCAACAACATTAAAAACCTTGAATCCAGCCTGGAACACCTAAATGAGCAGCAAAAGGAGTTGATCAAAAGATATTGGAAGAGCTTTGAAGGCGTACTTACCCGAGAAAAGGAGAAGTCCTTGTCCATCTGGCGGGTGCTTGGAAATGTTTACCAGGAATTTAACGAAGATCTCCAGCGCAGGAGAAAGGCTTATCCGGGAATGATTCACCGATGGGTGGTAGAAAATCTGGAAAGCGGGATTGATGTCCCATATCAAAAGATTATTTTTGCCGGCTTTAATGCTTTGACAAAATCAGAAGATAATCTGATCAGCTGGTGTTGTCAAAATTTAACCTGTAAAGTTTTTTGGGACGCCGACGACTACTATTTAAATAATGACCAGCAGGAAGCCGGTCAGTTTTTAAGGGATTACAAACGAAAACACAGCATCCTTTCTCCTACATTCAGGGACCAATATCAAAGTGATTCTTTTTCTGACAGGTCTATCAAAGTAATCGAATGCAGCTCAGATGCAGGGCAGGCACAGGAAACCGGGAGATATTTACAAGAATTACTTAATGCCGGGACAGATCCTGAAAAAATCGCGATTGTCCTTCCAAATGAAAGACTACTCATCCCTGTAATGAATGCCGTCCCACAGGAAGTCGAGTCTCTGAATGTGACCATGGGTTATCCACTTCAAAACAGCCTTGCCTACAGTTTTTTAATTGCTCTGATCGAGTTGCAAATGGAAGTGGAAACAAAAAAACCGATTGCATTTTACTATAAAAATGTCCTTAAAATTCTGAGCCATCCGTTTATCCACCAGAATCCTGATGGAATGGCTAAGGAAATCATTCAGAAAATAAAAAAGGATAATATTCTGTTTCCCGATATTGAAATTTTAGACGAAGGCAATGATTGGCTAAAAATCATTTTCCAAAAAATACATGGAAGCGTTGCTCTCATAGATTACCTGCAGGAATGCATGATGCTCATAGTAAATGAACTGGATGAAGCAAACATTGAGTCTGAATTTATTCTTCATTTTTACCGCATCCTGAACAACTTAAAAGATCTCTATGAAACGCATTCGATCGACGTGGATCAAAGATCTTTTCTTAGACTTCTGAATCATGCAATTTTCCGAGAAAGACTTCCATTTGAAGGCGAGCCTCTGAAGGGACTGCAAATCATGGGTTTTATGGAGACTCGAAACCTGAGCTTTGATCATGTGTTTTTGTTATCTACAAATGAAGGCATTCTCCCTCCCGGACGGCACGATGTTTCGTTTATTCCATACTCCATACGAAAGGCGTATGGGTTGCCTACAGTCGATCACATGGATTCCATATTTGCCTATCTTTTTTACCGATTGGTCCATAACTCCACTAATCTGACGGTTTTATTCAATGGAAATAGCGAAAAAGGAAATACAGGTGAAGTGAGCCGATTTATCAAACAATTAGCTTCGGAATCGCAAATTGATATTCAATATTCATCGCAGGAGTTGAATATATTTTCGGCACAATCAACCGGGATCGAGATTGATAAAACCCCGGAAATAATGGAAAGACTTAACAGATATCTTGTTATCAACGAAAAACCGGAAAAGAGACTTTCGCCCTCCGCACTCTCCACTTACATAGATTGTTCCCTTCGATTTTATTACCGGTATGTGCTTGACCTTTATGAAGATGATGAAGTAGAAGAAGATATCGGAAATCGTGAATTGGGGTTAATTTTTCACAGGGTAGCCGAGCTGATCTATCAGCAATTTGATGTGAAAGGAAAGAGAATGGTAAAAACCGAAGACATCCTGAAAATCGAGAAATGTGTGGATCAATTTATTGAAACTGCTTTCCGAGAACAATTTGGTTCAGGAAAAACAAAAAAGTTACATCTAAACGGAAGGCAGGAATTTGTTTACGGAATTGTTAAGCAGTTGATCCTCCGGGTATTGGAAATAGACAAATCGCATACTCCATTCGAAATTGTCGGACTGGAAGCAAATGAAGAAAAAGGGTACAAACTTGACTTTGGTGTTTTATTGGGTGATAAAAAAATATCTGTCGGTCTGAAGGGAATAATCGACAGGATTGACAAAAAAAACAACACTGTCAGGATCATTGATTATAAAACCGGGAAAGATACCCGAGAGTTTAAAAATATCCCATCACTATTTAATTCTGAAGATAAAGGACGAAATAAAGCTATTTTCCAAACTTTTTTATATGCTCTCTTATTTTTGAATGCAAATTCTGAGTATTCAAATCCCTTACAGGCAGGTCTTTTCAACTTAAAAGATTTATTCGGTGAAAATTTCGATGTCCTTATCCAAAATAAACAATCAAATAAAGGCTTCCTTGTAACAGACGTAAAGCCATTCTTGGAGGAATACAAAATTGAGTTATCAAATCTGCTCAAAGATATATTCGGGCATAATATTGGTTTTGTACAAACAAATGACAAAAACCGGTGCAAATATTGCCCATATAATATATTGTGTAATAGAGATGATTAATAACAGAATAAAGGAGCGAAATTGCAGATACCCAATTACCCGAAGAGCAATTGATCGAAACTAAGATTGTGTTGATCGAAAACACTTAACTAAAAAACGAAAGCCCCTTATAAATAAGAGGCTTCGTGCTAAATGTTAAACAGGTGTATGAATAAATTGTGTTATGCGTTTTTTTATACCGGTAAGAAACAAGTAGTAACCTTCAATCATCACAATTTTTTACTTTTTTTGAATTTTGTTTAAATAGTCAATATAAATATTGAAATAGTACAATAATTATGGTGAAAATTTTATTTGTGTGCTTGGGAAATATTTGTCGATCACCTTTAGCTGAAGGAATTTTTAGGGATTTGGTTGACAAAAAGGGATTGAATGATAAATTCACCTGCGATTCATCGGGAACCTCAGGTTGGCATATCGGCGAGCCACCTGACAGTCGCTCTGAGTTAATTGCCAAAAAACACGGTATTACACTTGATCATTTTGGTCAGCAGCTTTCCAGAGAAGATTTTGAAAATTTTGATTACATCATTGCGATGGATAAGGACAACTTTCGAAATATTAAAGCTGCGAATGGGTTCGAAAAATTCAATGGGGAAAATCTTTTGTTAATGCGTGAGTTTGATGATGTCGCTCCAAACAGTGATGTGCCGGATCCGTATTTCGGTGGACCGGAAGGATTTCAACATGTTTACGATATGCTTAACAGGTCATGCAACAACTTCCTGGAACACTTGTTAGAAAAGCATTATATCCATACCTGAGAAAGCATTCATGTTCCAAACCGCCAATTCCTTCTATGAAAACCTTCTCAAACAAATCTTTGGTGAATCCATAAGACTAACTGACTCGTCGTCCACCTCTGGTGGTTGCATTCACAATACTGTCAAACTCACCACTAATCGGGGAAATTACTTTCTTAAGTGGAATGAAAATATTTCGGACGACATGTTTGAAAAAGAAGGAAAAGGACTGAAGCTCCTTTTTCAGGCTGATGAAATAAAGGTTCCCGAAGTCATCTCTTTTGGTGAACTGGAAGACAAAAAATACCTTCTGATGGAGTACCTGGAACCTTCTCCTCAAATTGCTGGTTACTGGGAAGATTTTGGCATTTCGCTGGCAAATCTTCATCGCAATCATCTCAACAACAAATACGGCCTCGATCATGACAATTACATCGGAAGCCTGTATCAAAAAAATAATTTCAGGAATTCCTGGATTGATTTTTTCCGGGAAGAAAGATTAGAAGCTCAACTCCAACTTGCGTTAAAAAATGGGTTGGTTAGTTCAGAATTTGCTTCGCGATATCAGAAGTTTTACAACCTGCTTCCCAATTTGCTTCCCGAAAATCCTCCTTCGTTGCTGCATGGGGATCTTTGGAACGGGAATTTCATGACAGGTCCTGATGGAAAAGCCTGCCTGATCGACCCGGCAGTTTATTATGGAAACCGCGAGATCGAACTGGCATTTACCAGGATGTTTGGTGGATTTGATTCCCAATTTTACTCTTCCTACCACGATGCCTATCCTCTCGAACCGGGATTTGACTTACGCGTTGAAATTTACAACATGTATCCATCGATGGTTCATGTCAACTTATTTGGTACCTCTTATCTCTTGGGTGTGGAAAGTGTTTTAAGAAGGTATTTGTGATTAGGATACTTTCTTTTTAAAGAAAACTTTTCGGACCCAGCGAGGAAGAAATATAGCTCCTAAAATCAGGTAGGGATAATAAGTAAAGGTTCTCCAAAGTATGCTGCCTACAAGGGTATAGTCCTTTAGGAATTCGACAAAGAAAAGATTAAAGAAGTACTCTGCTGTTCCGGAACTTCCAGGTGTCGGCGACAATAGCATAGCAATCCAAAGGATAATATGTTTGCCGAAAACGAGTATGTGTTGAGTAAGATTAATATCGACAAATGCTTCAATAATGCAATTGACCATGACATATCTTGCCGACCAGATAAAAATAGTGGAAACCGTTATTTTAAACCAGTAGGAAAATTTCTTTCCCTTAATCTGATTGCTCGCCCACATGATCTCATTTCCTCTTTCATAAGCAGCATATCGCCATCTTTTCAGTAATTTGTTAAAAGTGATTTTGATGATCAGCCATTTGAATAATCGTGGATTGACAAAAAGGGCAAATGCCATGATCAAAGTATAAATAGCAATCAAGGCATAAGAAGTGTAAAAGATGGCGTTAAGACTTTTGCCCAAAACTGCCTGTGTATCTACCTGAGGAAAAATATAATTCCCGGCAAAAATAAGTGCCAGAGGTGCTGCAATTACAAAAAACAGGTTGTCAAAAACCGCAGTCAGCATCACATAGGATAGTGATTTCCCGAGATTGATGCCTTCCTTCCATAAAATAAAAACAGCTACCGCGGTCCCACCGACAACAGAAGGCGTTACCGCCGAAGCAAACTCCCACAAAATGATCACATAAATACTACTCGTCCAGGATAGATTTTTATCTGTGATGGTTCTGATCCTGTAAACATATCCAACGTCCCTCGCCAACAATACAAATACAGACAAAAGAATGGGCCAGATGGCGGCATCCCTCGCCATTGTCAATTTCGATGGTGTAAAATCAGGGTCGGATAAGATCAGGTAAACTACAATGCCCAGTCCCAGTATAACCGGAAGCCATATCTTATTTGGATTGAGTGTTTTGAAGATCTTTTTAGTATCGAGATCCATTTATTTGACCAGTTCTTCCTCAAGTTTTTCAATCCAAAAATTATTATATCCAATACCAAGGTGTAAGGTGATGATTCGCAACTGCAATAGTTCCAGAATGCTTAGAAAATTATAGATCACAGCAATTTTTGAAGGCATGTATTTGATGATGGACTCAAAAGAGAGCTTTTCCTTTTCGGATAATTTCAAGAGAATAAAACTCTTTTGTTCTTCAATTGTGTATGGGTATTTTTCAACCGTGTGAGTAGGCTTGTTCTTTTCAATTTCCCATTTCTGCAGCACTTTCTGATATACTTTCAAAAGCTTGTAAAGGTCGAGGTCTTGCATTTCACTTTCTACGTTGACCGATTCGGAAAGCTTTCTGACCTCCTTTAAAATATTTCCTCTTTTCTCCTTGTGAAGTTGGGCCTCTTCCAGATCAGCCAGCTCTTGTAATACCGATTTGTATCGCTTGTACTCCAATAAATGCTTGACCAACTCATCCCGCGGATCAATTTCATTTCCCTCCTCATCTAACTGAGGGCGTGGCAATAACATTTTAGCCTTGATCCGCATCAGCTTGGCCGCAACTAGTATAAATTCGGAGGCAACTTCGATGTTTAGCTTTTCCAGTTCGTGAAGGTAATCGAGAAAATCTTTGGTGATCTTCGAGATAGGAATGTCAT
The DNA here is from genome assembly GCA_913057175.1 of uncultured Cytophagales bacterium. GTDB lineage: Bacteria > Bacteroidota > Bacteroidia > Cytophagales > Cyclobacteriaceae > CAJXNP01. The sequence goes on along the minus strand of CAJXNP010000007.1, from coordinate 143,539 downwards.
AAATATCCAGTTCATCCCGCTCAATAAAAAATAAGAGGAGATCAAATGGCCCTTCAAATAGTGGTAATTTAATTTCAAAACTCAAATCAACAGGATTTACTGATTATCAACCGGGGTAATGTTTGACATCCCAAAGATATTTATAATTTGCAATTAAGAATATGATACCTTTAAGAAAAAACATAACTTTGCAGACTAAATTTTTGATTTTTCAAAAAAAATAGAAGATTTAAACATATATTGAACACAATTGTTTAATATTCTTAACCATTAAACATTAAAATGTTAATAAAGCCAGGTCCGCTTCTCGCAGGAATAAATTCTCCAAAAGATCTTAAGAAACTTGACCAGGGGCAACTTGTTCAACTTTGCTCCGAATTGAGACAATTTATCGTCGATAATGTTTCGATATATGGCGGTCATTTTGGCGCTAGCCTGGGAGTTGTTGAATTGACAGTAGCGTTACACTACGTATTCAACACTCCGGATGACTTACTGGTTTGGGATGTTGGTCACCAGGCTTATGGACATAAAATCCTAACAGGAAGACGGGATGAATTTCACACCAATCGTGTATACAAAGGTCTTTCAGGATTTCCTAAAAGGACCGAAAGCGAATATGACACTTTTGGTGTTGGCCACTCCTCGACCTCCATTTCAGCTGCACTGGGAATGGCGGTAGCTTCCAAGTACAAAAAAATCAAAGACAAGCATCATATCGCTGTCATCGGTGATGGGGCGATGACAGGGGGAATGGCATTTGAGGCGATGAATCACGCGGGTGTGTCGAATTCCAACCTGCTAATTATCCTCAATGACAACTGCATGTCGATCGATCCGAACGTTGGGGCACTTAAGGACTATCTTACGGATATTACTACCTCACATACTTATAATAAAGTAAAAGACGAAGTTTGGAAAGCGCTCGGAAAAATCAGCAAATTCGGTAAAAATGCTCGTGAGATTGCCAGCAAAATTGACGGCAGCTTAAAGTCCCTTTTGCTTAAACATAGCAATTTATTTGAATCTTTAAACTTAAGATATTTTGGCCCCGTGGATGGTCACGATGTGGATCACATGGTTCATATCCTTGACGACCTGAAGGACATTCCGGGACCTAAAATTTTGCACTGCATTACCACTAAAGGAAAGGGGTATCCTCAGGCGGAAAAAGACCAGACCAAGTGGCACGCACCTGGAAAATTTGATAAGCTCACTGGAGTCATTCACAAAAAGGAGTTTGAAAAACCTCAACCTCCAAAATACCAGGATGTTTTTGGACAGACGATGGTCGAGTTAGCCAATATGAATGAAAAGATCATGGGAGTAACTCCTGCTATGCCTTCAGGGTCATCCATGAATATTATGATGAAGGAACTTCCTGACCGAGCCTTTGACGTAGGAATTGCAGAGCAACACGCCGTTACATTTTCGGCCGGGCTGGCAACCCAGGGATTGATCCCTTACTGTAACATTTACTCTACATTCATGCAAAGAGCCTATGACCAGGTAATTCATGATGTTTGTATTCAGAATTTACATGTTGTTTTCTGTCTTGATCGTGCGGGTTTAGTTGGAGCAGACGGGCCAACCCATCATGGAAACTTTGATTTGGCCTATATGAGGTGTGTCCCCAATCTGACAATTTGCGCTCCAATGAATGAGCAGGAACTTCGAAATATGATGTTTACCGCTCAGGATGAAAATTTGGGACCATTTTGCATCAGGTATCCTCGTGGACAAGGAGTGATGCCGGAATGGAGAACTTCATTTGAGAAAGTTGAAATTGGGAAAGGCCGTCAGATCATTGAAGGAGAAGAAATCGCCATCCTGACGATCGGACATGTGGGGAATTTTGCAGTGGAAGCAATCAAAGAACTAAATAAACAAGAAATTTTCCCAGCACTCTTTGACATGCGGTTTGTCAAACCATTGGATGAAGAATTGCTTAAAGAGATCGCCTCTAACTTCAAGCACGTTATTACAGTGGAAGACGGGTGTCTGCAAGGCGGATTCGGAAGCGCGGTTGTTGAATTCTTATCCGATCATCAATTACAGGTTAATACTTTAAGATTGGGAATACCCGATCAGATAATAGAGCACGGCAGTCCTGAAGAACTACACAAAGATTGTGGATTTGATGCCACTGGAATCAAAAAAGCAGTCGAAAGAATTATAGAATATTCAATTCTACAATAAAATATGCCATCGGTGTTTTATAAAGAATATGGAGGGGGTTATCCCCTTATTTTTTTACACGGCTTTTGTGAAACAAACTTTGTTTGGCAAGGATTGGCTGAATCCCTGCAGGATGAATACCGGGTTATTTGTCCGGATCTTCCTGGTTTTGGCAAAAGCCCCATATTAAAAGAGGATTTTGGTATAGATGAAGTAGCTAGCTCAATAAAAGTCCTTCTGGAAGAATTGGACATAGAAAAATGTATAGTCTTTGGTCATTCGCTTGGAGGATATGTAACGCTTTCCCTTCTTCGACAGTTTCCGGAACTAATTGATGGTTTTTGTCTGTTTAATTCTTCTGTTTATGCCGATTCGGAAGAAAAAAAGGAGAACAGAAATAAGCTTATCGAGCACATTCAGGAAAATGGTATAAAGCCATTTATCCGGACATTTGTTCCTTCACTTTTTTACATTGAAAGGTTGGATGAATTTGACTTTGTTATCAAACAAATTAGGGAAGAAGGCCTGAAAATGGACGAAAAAGCTGTGATGGGTTATGCTGCAGCCATGAGGGACCGTGAAGAAAGTATCGACATTCTTAAAAAATACTCAGCAAAAGCGCTGATCATTGCTGGCGAGGAGGATAACAATGTGCCGAAAGCTGTATCACAAAAAATGGCCGAAATGGTTGGCGCTTCACGCTATTACCTTCTTCCCGCCTCAGCACATATGAGTATGTTTGAACAAAAAGCTCGATCAGCTGAGATTATTAAATTTTTTACCAACACCATTCTAAACCAATAAATTCTTACCATGTAAATATTCGATAGCTATAAAAGATCAGGAGATGAACAGAGAAGCAGTACGAAGTATTTTTACCATTATTTTTACTTTATTTTTTTTAACAGAATACACATCAGCACAGCAAAAATTTACTTTAGAACAGGCATTCAAGGATAAAATTTTTAATCCAAAAGACATTAAAAGAATAAAATGGAACACGAATGGGAAAACTTTTTCTATTCTTGAAAAGAACAAAGAAGAAAATACCGAATCTATTGTTCTTTACAATACTTCATCAGGAGAAATTAAAGAGACTATTTTAAATAGCCAGAATTTGAGAAACTCCGATGGTAAACAAATTCATGTAGATAATTATTCCATTAACAAAGACGAAAATATTATTCTCATAGAATCTGAAATTGATTCTATTTATCGTAGATCAACGAAAGCTTTTTATTATATCTATGATGTTGATTCCAAAAATATCACCTCCATTGACAGTGAAAATAAGCAAATGCATGTGACCTTTTCTCCTGATGGTGGAAAAGTAGCCTATGTCATCAACAACAATATTTACATCAAAAACCTAGCTGATCAAAAAGTCACACAAATTACGGAGGATGGTGAGCTTCATAAAATAATCAATGGCTCAGCAGATTGGGTGTATGAAGAGGAGTTTCATATGTCAAAGGCATTCAAGTGGTCTCACGACAGCAAAATGATTGCATACATAAAATATGATGAAAGGGAGGTTAAAGAATACAGCCTGCAAATCTGGGGAGAGCTATACCCTGAATTCGAGAGATTCAAATATCCAAAAGCTGGAGAAAAAAACAGTGTTACCAGTATTCATGTGTATGATCTGGAATCTCGTAACACTACTGAAATAAATACAGGGAATGTAACTGATATCTATCTACCAAGAATCTATTGGGTACCGGAATCCCAATCATTAGCTTTCATAAAGCTTAATCGACTTCAAAACAACCTGGAACTCTATTTTAGCGATCCAAAAACAGGAACTTCAGAACTTATACTCTCTGAAACAAGCAATACCTTTATCGATCTGAATTTCACAGATGATCTTAAATTTTTGGAAGATGGGCAATCATTTCTGAAAACAAGCGAAAAAAGCGGTTTTAAGCATATTTATCATTACAATATAGACGGAACACCCGTCAGCCAAATCACGGATGGTGAATGGGAAGTGGATAAGTTTTATGGTATTAACGAAAAGTCTGAAACACTTTATTTCACATCTACCGAAGTTAGTCCGACAGAGCGACATTTGTATTCTGTCAGGATTGATGGTAGTAAAAAACAAAAAATGACCCGTGAAGAAGGTGTGAATAAAATAGATTTTAATGAAGACCTATCTTTTTACATCAACAAACACACCTCTGACGATACTCCTCTAAAAGTCTCGCTTTGCAATGGAAAAGGAAAAGTGATTAAAGTACTAAAGGATAATCCCAACCTCAAAGACATAGCAAAGAAATACCAACTTGTTAACCGACAATTTTTTGAATTTTCAGCCGGGGATGGCAAAAAGCTTCATGGATATATGCTAAAGCCGGCAGATTTTGATATAGAAAAGAAATATCCTGTACTCATGTTTTTGTACGGAGGACCTGGTAAGCAAACTGTTATGAATGAGTGGGGAGGAAACCATGAATTGTGGCATCAATATCTCGTTCAGCAAGGATACATAGTTGTAAGTGTTGACAACAGGGGCACTGATGGTCGTGGCGTGGAGTTTAAACATTGTACCTATGGCCAAATGGGCAAGCTAGAAGTACAAGATCAGATACGGATAGCTAAGTATTTAGCTGAACAAAAGTATGTTGATAAATCCCGGATTGGAATTTGGGGTTGGAGCTATGGCGGATACATGTCATCTCTTTCATTGTTCATTGGAGATGAAACTTTTAAAACTGGTATTGCCGTTGCCCCTGTAACAAATTGGCGGTTTTATGACACTATTTACACGGAAAGGTACCAGGGATTACCACAAAAAAACCCCGGTGGATATGATGATTACTCACCAATTCATCACGTAGATAAGCTAAAAGGCAATTACCTGATCATTCATGGCACAGGTGATGATAATGTCCATCTGCAAAATAGCATGGAGATGATCAATGCTCTAATATTGAAAGGAAAGCAATTTGATACTTTTTTCTATCCCAACAAGGATCACAGTATAAAAGGTGGAAATACCAAATATCATCTTTACAGTCTGATGACAAACTTCATTCTCGAAAATTTATGATTTTCCAAAACTGTTAATTCTTGAATGATTTATTAATATTGTAAGATATTATTGTAAATATTTAATTATTTTTAAGAGACGTTGTACAATTTCCTTATTTTTGTGAGATAAAAATTAAATAAATTACGGGTAGTATATTTGGGTTGACTGAATATTTTTAAAATTACTAGATCATGAATCAAAATTTGAACTTGCAGGACTGGAATGATTTGGGCAGGTACATAGCATTGGCATTTGGTGCTATTGCTGTGATCATTTTTTTATACCACTGGTTATCATTGGGAATGAAGAAAGACCCAAAAAGCCGATATGATTTTATTAATAAATATGAAATAAATAATTTGTGGTATGCATCAGTAGTTTTGTTGATTGCCATAGGAATTTATGTGAATACATTAGTGCCTGAGGGAGAAGTTATCTGGCTGGCTGTCAGAGTATTCGTAACCGTCATGATGGGATTGATCGTGGGCGTAATTATTTCAAATCTTTTAAAATTCTACTATCCATTTTATGTGGAGAAAAGATTGAAAAAATTGAGGTATACTCCAAGGATCTCACCTAAAACAGGGAAAGCCATGAAGCTTTTAAGTGAAGATGAGGAGGATGTTTACCTGGACGAAGGGATGCAGGCTGAAGAAAATGTTTTTTCTGTTGACTATGATGTATGGATTGACGAAGAAAGTGGATATACTAAAATTGAAAAATATGCTGGTCACTTAATTGCACTTCAATGTCCGGAATGTAATTACCAGACATTAAAAGTTACTAAGGAAGAAATTCTCGAATCGCCAACAGAATCTGATGAAGGTGAATTGATGAAATTTTATAAGTGCGACTACTGCGGATACAAAGAAAGAAAAGCTTTCAGAATTGCCAAGTTGAAACAGGCCACCGGCGAAGAGTCATCTGTTTAGGATTAGATTAAAAATATTTTGTAGAAGCTGCTCACAAATAATGAGCAGCTTTTTTTGTTTATACGATATTCTGAATTTGCTCCTTGATTTTTTCCAACTCATCTTTCATACCCACTACAATTTTTTGAATTGGGGCATAATTGGCCTTTGACCCCAAAGTATTGATCTCTCTGCCAATTTCCTGGGAAATGAAATTCAGTTTTTTCCCCTGTGAAGTCTTTGAATCCAATACTTCCCTGAAATGATCGATATGACTTTTCAAACGGACTTTTTCTTCACTTATGTCCAGCTTTTCAATGTAATAGATCAATTCCTGTTCAAACCGGTTCTGATCTACTTCTCCATTTAACTTTAAATCATCGAGTGATTTCCTGAGCCTGATCTTTAGTTCTTCCAACCTCAGAGGATCATGTGCTTCAACTTCTTTTAACCCCGATTCTATATTTTCCAGATAAGCAAAAAATTTACTCATCAAATCCTTACCTTCATTAATTCTGAATTCATCGCATTTGTGCAATGCATCCATCAGAACTTTACTGATCTCCTTCCATTCTTCCTCGAGTTTTTCATCATCAATTTTCTGGATCTGAACATCCGGATAGCCTATGGCCAGTCGAAAGATGTCTTCCTTATTGGCTTCGACCTTTTCTGCAAGGTGAGATAATTGACGATAATAACTCAGAAAAAGGCCTTCGTTAAATTCAACAGGCTGACTTCCATCATCCAGCCGTGTGTATTCTATGGTTAGGGCTATTTTTCCCCTTTCAAGCTTTTCAGTTATCAGGTTTTTTATTTCAGGCTCTTTGGAATTAAAATTTTTGGGCAGCCTGATCATAGAATCAACAAATTTAGAATTTAATGTTTTCACTTCTATGGAAATAAACCGCACCCCATCTTCCAGCCTGGCATGCCCAAACCCTGTCATTGACTTTATCATATATTATATTTTGAGCTTTCTCCTGTACATTTGAATGGTGTTTTCAAGGCCATAGTAAAGTGCGTCGCAGATCAGTGCATGACCAATGGAAACCTCGTCAATATACGGTATTTTTTGAATTAAAAAGTTAAGGTTGTTTAAATCGAGGTCATGTCCGGCGTTGATACCCAATCCTGAATCCTTCGCAATTTTGGCTGCATTGACATAAGTGAAAACAGCTCTTTCACGATCACTATTAAAATGCGAAGCATAGGGTTCCGTATATAATTCTATCCTATCTGCACCAGCTTTGGCAATACCTTCTACCATCTTTCCGTCGGGATCGACAAAAACAGATACCCTGCATCCCGTATCTTTCAATTCATTGATCACCTCAACAAGAAAATCCTGGTTTCTAATACTATCCCATCCGGCATTTGATGTTAAAACATCAGGCGGATCTGGAACCAAAGTTGCCTGGGTTGGTTTCACTTTTTTTATCAGGTCAATATATCGTCTGTCGGGATAACCTTCAATATTAAACTCCGTGGTAATGATCTCAGCTAGCTGCAAAACATCATTGTATCGAATATGCCTTTCATCAGGTCGCGGATGAACGGTTATCCCTTCAGCTCCAAATTTTTCACAATCAATGGCAGTATGCACAACATCCGGGTTATTCCCACCCCTTGCATTTCTCAGGGTGGCAATTTTGTTAATATTTACGCTCAGCTTTGTCATGCCTTTTTGATTAAATGTATAAATTTGCCCCAAACCACACAAAAATTGAAATTATGAGCTTAAAGCTACAAATAGAAGGCGATATAAAGAAAGCCATGTTAGCCAAAAATAAAGATGAACTGAGAGCCCTTCGATCCATCAAATCCATGATCTTGTTGGCAGAAACTGAAAAGGGAAGTGGTGGAGAATTGTCTTCTGATGCTGAAATGAAATTACTGCAAAAAGCAGCAAAACAAAGAAACGATTCTCTCGAAGTTTATCGAGAGCAGGGCAGAGATGACCTGGCTGAAATCGAACAGTCGGAATTGGAGGTCATTAACCGGTATTTACCCAAACAATTGTCTAAGGAAGAATTGACATCGGAAATCGGAAAGATAATAGCTAATACCGGGGCTACTAATATGAAAGATATGGGAAAAGTTATGGGTATTGCCAGCAAAACTCTTGCCGGGAAAGCTGATGGAAAAGCGATTTCTGAAATAGTAAAATCACAACTTTCTTGAACTCAGTTGACCTGGTCATTTTGGTGATTCTTTTGTTTGGTGCCTACCGCGGATTTCAAACTGGCCTTGTGTTGGAAATTGTCTCAATTGTAGCTTTTTTCGTAGCGATTCTTGGAGGCTTCAAACTAATTGACCTGGGGAAGAATATGTTAGAATCTTTTGAAGATACTCTCGGCAATTTTATGCCCATTGCTGCTTTCATACTTGTGTTCGTCATTATTTTGATAGTAATCAATCTTGCAGGAAGATTATTTAAGAAAATCATTGATTTTACCATTTTAGGTAGCTTCGACAATTTCGCCGGCGCTCTGTTAGGAATGCTGAAATTTACCCTCTTTCTAAGCATATTGAATTGGGTGATCATCAGTATGGGATTTGATCTTCCGGATATGGTATCCAAAGATTCGGCTATTTATCCCTACGTTGCTATGATAGGTCCGGCCATAGGAAATTTCTTGTTTTCTCTTTTCCCATCGCTCAATGATTTGGTTGAAAAAGTGGGGGATTTTTTACGGGGGCTAAGCCGTTGATTCTCATCATAGACAATTATGATTCCTTTACCTATAACCTTGTTGATTATTTTCAGCAATTAGGGACCAAATGCCATGTTGTTAAGAATGATGATCCCTATGAATCATATTTTCACAATAATTTCGATGCCGTTGTTATTTCTCCAGGACCAGGCCTTCCAAAAAATGCAGGTTTGCTTTTCAAAACACTAAATTATTTTCATCAAAAGAAACCCATTCTTGGTATATGTCTCGGTCATCAGGCTATTTGTGAATTTTTCGGAGGAACGATCCTGCATGCTCACCTGCCCATGCATGGTAAGATATCTAAGATTCATTGTCTCAAGGACCCTATTTTCAATAATATGCCAGATTATTTCAATGTTGTGCGCTACCATTCGTTAATTGTTAATGAATTGCCGTCTCAACTGGAGTTGATTGCGTATACAGAAGAAATGGAAAACATGGCAATACGACACAAACATTTGCCAATTTGGGGAATTCAATTTCATCCTGAAGCAGCATTAACTGAATATGGACTGGATATTTTGAGTAATTGGTTAACGGTGACTAATCCCACTAATTGATAATTATGATTATTTGGTTTATTTTGCAAAAATACAATTAATCAAGGGCAATGGACTACAATATCAGGAAGGACGGAGGATTTGAGTACGTGGATGAAGGCCATGGTGAAGCTTTGGTTTTACTTCATGGATTGTTTGGTGCGTTAAGCAATTGGGGAGGTGTTATTGAACGTTTCAAATCCCGGTTTAGGGTGGTGATTCCTTTGATGCCTATCTATAGCATGCCTCTAAAAAAAGCAAGTGTGGATGGGCTCGTGAATTTCTTTTCCGAATTTATCAAATATAAAAACCTAAATAAGTTTGATCTGATGGGAAATTCACTGGGCGGGCATGTCGCTTTGATCTACACACTACAAAATCCGGAAAAGATCAATAAACTTATTCTTACGGGCAGTTCAGGCTTATTCGAAAATTCCATGGGTGGATCTTTTCCCAAAAGGGGCAATTATGAATATATAAAAGAGCGAATTGAATATACCTTTTATGACCCAGATACGATCACAAGGGAATACATTGATGAGATTTTTGAAGTAGCCAATAATATCCCCAAAGTTTTGAGGATCATAGCCATCGCCAAATCAGCTCAACGACATAACCTGGCAAATGATCTTCCTAAAATCAAAACACCAACCCTGTTAATTTGGGGATTGAATGACACAATCACACCACCGTTGGTTGCCCATGATTTCAACCGGTTACTTTCTAACTCTGAACTGAGATTTATAGATAAATGCTGTCATGCACCCATGATGGAACATCCGGAAATATTTAATAACATTTTAGAAGAATACTTAGTCGATGAAGAGGTAAAGATATGATAGCCGAAAGTTTAATTAACCAAATGATTCCTGCTCTGAAGCTGAAAGACCTTTCGAAGAAGGCTATTATTTGGATGGAAGAACTAAAGGTCAATCAATTACCTGTTATCGAGGGGGGAAAATTCAAGGGGCTTATCACGGAAGAAATGATCCTGGATGCCAATGATTTGAAGAAACCAGTCAGCGAGTATCAGCTTACTTCAGAAAATACTTATGTTTCTGTCAATCAACACTATTTTGATATTTTAAAAGTTGCTCTGGAAAACTCCGTACAAATCGTCGCTGTGGTAGATGAAAGCAAAAATTTCATTGGTGTAACGAGCTACGAATATGCTTTGAGTGAGTTTGCAAAAACTATCACCATACAAAGTCCTGGTGGAATTGTAGTGGTTTCACTTAAGCAAAGGGATTATTTACTCTCTGAAATATCCAGGATCATCGAATCCGACAATGTGAAGATTTTAGGAGCATATGTCTCTTCTCCATATTCAAATTCGGATGATATTTACCTTACCCTCAAGCTCAATGTCAACGACCTGTCAAAAGTCATTGCCTCTCTTGAAAGGTTTAATTACGATGTAGTTGCAAAGTTTAATGACATCGATCGAACCGAAACAACCCAGGAAAGAATTGACCATTTGATGAGATATCTCAACATTTGACCACCCCTTCCAATTATTCTTATTACCTTTACCAACCAATTTTTCGCGCATGAAAGTTGCTATTCATGGAAAGCCCTTCTCCCAGGATGCCGTTTTTAGAATTGAAAAATTATTTCAAACTCTGCTAAGGCATAGGTGTGTTGTTTCTGTTTCTGAGAACTTTTCAGAATTATTGCATGATTCCGGTATAAATCATGATACTTTCCAAAAGTACTCAACCGAGTCTCAGCTTGTAGACATGGATTTTTTTATCAGCATTGGAGGTGATGGTACATTGCTTCAATCCATTACACATATTAATAAACTTGAAATTCCTATTCTCGCAATCAATACAGGCACGATGGGTTTTTTGGCAAATACAACCCTGGAAGATGCCCCCCAAGTAGTCGAGGATATCTTGCGAAATTCACATGAAATTGATAGCAGGATGTTAATCCACGCTGATTGCGGTCAAAAAGTGTTTGAAGGGGATAATTTTGCTTTGAATGAATTTGCTGTATTGAAACAGGATACCTCATCCATGATTACAGTAAATACTTACCTTGATGGAAATTTTCTCAATAGCTATTGGGCAGACGGATTAATCATTTCCACACCAACAGGGTCCACCGGATATTCGCTAAGCTGTGGCGGACCAATTGTTTCTCCACAATCCAACAGCTTTATCATCACACCCGTCAGTCCACATAATTTAAACGTTCGGCCATTTGTAGTGTCAGATAAAAGTGTGATTTCTCTTGAAGTAAAAAGCCGAAGTAAATACTTTTTGGTTTCTCTGGACAGCCGGTCAGCAACTGTTTCAACCGGACTAAAATTTACTATTAGAAAGGAGTCTTTTGAAGCTAAGCTCATTAAAACCGGTCACCATACTTTTATGGATACACTGAGAAAAAAGTTGAATTGGGGTATTGATATGAGAAACTAATTGATCGTGAAAAGTTTTGTCCTCATTTGCCTAATAACATTTTCTTTCTGGGATGCATCTTCCCAGGATTTCGGATCGAACTCTGGTGTGAAAGGGTTGGATAAAATGAAAAAAGACCAACGCTATCTGTCCGTTGGAGGTGGAATTCATTTCACCCAATATTTTGGAGACCTTAATCCGTTTGCATTTTCCAACCTGTTTCGCGTAAGATCATCTGATGTTGGCCTCACTGCAAACCTGGAATACAGAAGAGGAAGAAATGTTTCATTTTATACAGGGCTATCCTGGATCCGCCTCACAGCAGATGACTATTATACTTTTGATTCAAGTGATCCGGATGAAATAGCCAATTATACCAGGAATCTGAGCTTTAGAAATGACATGCTCGAATTTACCTTTCAAGCAAGATATTATTTCGTAAAAAACAAATTTTCATATGTTGAGAGGCCCGTTTTTTCACCCTATCTGTTTGGTGGCATTGGCGTCCTTTACCATGGACCAAAAGCGAGAATTCCCGAATTTAAACCTTCAAGCGAACGATACGAAAATTTTGGCAGGTGGCAGCCTCTTCGTGAATTGGGAACGGAAGGACAGTTCAGCTCCTTTTATGATATTGAGCCTTATTCAACTATTCAACCGGTTATCCCTGTGGGATTAGGGTTTAGTTATAAATTAAATAATACATTAAATATTATCTTTGAGGTTTCTTATCGTTACCTGTTTACCGATTACATAGATGATGTAAGCGGAAATTATGTAGATTTAGGGTCTTTAGACAGCGATCTGGCTAAGAGTCTTTCGGATCGATCAGGAGAAATAAATTCCTCAAATGGGAGAAACCCGAGGAATTTCAGCAATATTCTGGCATTTACTGATCCGATAAATTATACATCGAAGTACGACAACCAGATTTATGAGGTGCTAGACGGTTATGGAAATGAGGGGAACAAACGTGGTGATGACAAGTCATCCGACTTTTACTTATTGACCAGTTTTAAAATATCATACATTCTGGCTGGTAAAAATGAGAAATAAAATGAATAAATATTTTTTAAAGAATTTTGCTATTACTCTCTTACTGGGACTTTCAAGTTTCCTTTTTGCAGGTCATACCATCGCCCAGCATCATGAGTTTGGGCTAGGGCTTGGCGCCATGAATTATGCAGGTGATTTGCAGAGAGGTTATCACTTCGAATCCATACGCCCGGGAGGGCAACTGTTTTACCGGTACAATTACAATCCGATCATTTCCCTGAGAGGTGCTTTAACTGTAGGAGGCGTTACCGGTTCTGATGATAAACCTATTGACCCATTTGCCCAGGAAAGAATGGCATCTTTTGGCATTACTGTTATGGAAATAGCAGCTGATTTCGAATATAATTTTCTGGATATTAAAAGCGGAAAGAATTTAAATAAATGGACTCCCTATCTTTTTATGGGCTTTGGGGCATTTGTCATATTTGGTGATGAACCCGTGAACGGTCAGGGAGAATACAGTAATTTTCAACCGGTTATTCCCTTTGGAACAGGAATAAAAATTGAACTAAACCCCTATTTTAATCTTGGCTTTGAAGTGGGCCTTAGAAAACTTTTCACCGATTGGATCGACGATGTTTCGGAAGCTCCAAATCGAGCTAAAAACTACCAGTATGGCAATAAGTTTGACAAAGATTGGTACAACTTTTTTGGTATTACTTTAAGCTATACCATCTATGCTGTAGACTGCCCATATAACTTTTACCATACCCAAGGTGGCAAATAATTTTAAAAAGTTGAAAAAAGTAAGCAAATTTGCGGTCTGATTCGAAAGGCCTTAATAAAAATGTTTGAAGAGATAGACAAAAGCAAATTGCCAAAACACATAGCTGTTATTATGGATGGCAATGGTAGATGGGCTCAAAAAAAAGGCGCAAAAAGAATTTTTGGACACAGAAATGCCATAAAAGCTGTTCGGGATACCACAGAAGGTTGTGCAGAGTTAGGAGTTGAATACCTCACGTTGTACGCATTTTCCACTGAAAATTGGTATCGCCCTAAAGCTGAAATCCAGGGGTTAATGGAGCTACTCGTATCAACCATTAAAGGTGAGACAAAAACCCTCATGAAAAATAATGTTAAGCTTCAGACTATAGGTGAAACTGGTCAATTGCCAAAAAAATGCCAGAGAGAATTGGCAGAATGTATTGAAGCCACCAAAAATAATGATGGTCTCACCCTTATCTTAGCATTGAGCTATAGTGGCAGGTGGGAAATCATAGAAGCCGTTAAAAACCTGTTAAAAGATGTTAAAAGAGGTGAATTAAATGAAGATATTATTAGTAGTGAACTATTTTCAGAATATCTTTGCACAAAGGGAATACCTGATCCTGAACTACTTATCCGGACTAGTGGGGAATTGAGAATAAGTAATTTTTTATTATGGCAAATAGCATATACGGAAATTTATATCACCGAAGTGCTTTGGCCGGACTTTAGAAAAGAACATCTAAATGAGGCAATTTTAGAATATCAAAAAAGGGAGCGAAGATTTGGAAAAGTTATTGAGTCAAATAATGCATAGTTACATCAAAGTACTTGTCGCCGTACTTTTTATTATTTCGTCAGATTGTCTTGGGCAAGTCAGGCTTGGAGTTGGCAGGCAAAATAATAATCAAAAGGACGAAATTGAATTAAGCTATGCGAACCCCAGGGAATATGAAATTGCTGAAATAAAAGTCGTCGGTCTCAAAACCCTAAATGAAAATGCCATCGTTTCCATTACCGGTCTTAAAGTTGGCGATAAAATCAGAATACCCAGTGATGCCACTTCCAATGCCATTAAAAAACTCTGGAAAAATGGAATTATCGGAAATGTATCCCTCTACATTTCTAAAATTGAAGGGGACAAGGCCTTTCTTACACTGGAACTCAGCGAGCGTCCGCGTCTATCAAGAATTGAATTTGAAGGCATTAACAAAACCCAGCAAACAGAACTAAATGAAAAACTTGAACTAATCCGGGGCAAAGTACTTTCAGATGCCATTGTTAAGAACACCGAATATAACGTCAAGGATTATTTTATCGACAAAGGTTATTTAAATGTTGCGGTAGATATCCAAAAACAACCGGATACGCTCATTGCAAACGGTATGAAGCTATTAATTGATGTTGACAAAAAACAAAAGGTTAAGATAAATCGGGTCAATTTTATCGGTAATGAAGCTTTTTATGATAGCCGATTACGATCCAAAATGAAAAACACCAATGAAAAGTTGAGGTTTAAAGTCTTTCAAGAATTGTTCCGGTTTGGCACCCATCTGACACCAAAAAAGACTTATGACTTCCTGACAAAGTCATATGAAGTTGATAAGGAAGAATTAAAAGAAAAATTAAGCAGGTCAATCAACGTTAACTTCTTTAAAACATCAAAATTCAAAAAAGACGAATATAAAGAAGACAAAAAAGCACTTATCAATTTTTACAATTCAAGGGGATATCGCGATGCCAAAATCGTGTCAGATTCTATTTATACCCTTAGAGACAATGAAATAAACATTGATATCAAAGTTGATGAAGGTAAAAAATATTATTTCAGAGATATCATCTGGACAGGAAACTTTGTCTACACGGATGAACAATTGGATAAGGTACTGGGAGTAAAAAAAGGGGATGTCTATGACATGGAGCTCATTCAGAAGAAGATTTCCTTTAATCCTAATGGAACAGACTTAGGTGCTCTGTACATGGATTTTGGATATTTATTCTTCCAGGTGGACCCGGTAGAGGTCGAAATAATTGGTGATTCTATAGATGTTGAGATGCGAATTCACGAAGGAGAGCAGGCGACAATTAATAAAATCATCGTTAAAGGGAATGACCGTACGAACGACCATGTGATCATGCGTGAAATCAGGACAATCCCAGGACAGAAATTTAGTCGATCCGACTTGATCAGAACACAACGTGAATTATCGCAACTTGGTTATTTCGATCCGGAACAGATCGGTATCCAGCCTATGCCAAACATGGCTGATGGAACAGTTGATATTGAATACACGGTGGTAGAAAAGCCGAGTGATCAGATAGAACTGTCCGGCGGCTGGGGAGGATTCTATGGATTTATCGGTACAGTCGGACTTTCTTTTAACAATTTCTCTGTAAAAAACATCCCTCATTTTGATAAATGGAGACCTTTACCTATCGGGGATGGACAAAAGCTCTCTCTTCGAATCCAGGCAAATGGCAAGCAGTTTCAGATGTATTCAATGACCTTTACAGAACCCTGGTTGGGCGGTAAGAAACCTAATTCATTTACATTCGGTGTAAACCGATCAGTTTCCAGAAATTACTTCCCTGGATACACCGTAAATGATGGTGGATCCATGAAGCTGACCTCCGTAAGTGTTGGACTTGGCAAAAGGGTTAAATGGCCTGATGATTTCTTTACGATATCTAATTCGCTCTCATACACCCTCTACGAATTTGATGATTTTGCAGGAAGCGCCAACTCACAACTAGGATTTACCAGTGGAACTGCCAGGAACCTGATGTACACCCTTACTATCAGTAGAAATAGTGTAGATCAACCTATGTTCCCCAGATCTGGTTCATCACTAAACCTGAGCATAGGTTTAACACCTCCATATTCTCTTTTCAACAACATCAATTATGGCGATGCAAGCCGGGAAGAAATGTTTAAATGGGTAGAATATCACAAATGGATGTTTGATGCAAGCTTTTACCAGAAGTTGGTGGGCAACCTGGTTTTCAATGCCAGGGCACATTTAGGATTTATTGACACTTATTCTGATAAGGCACCAACAGGACCATTTGACAGGTTCCAGCTAGGTGGGGACGGATTAGCCGGCGGAAACAACTTCATTCTCGGATACGACATCATCGGATTGAGGGGATATGAAAACAATGCTATTACCCCTCCTAATTACAATGGTACAAGACAGAGTGATGAGATCATAGGCGGAGTGGCTTATAATAAGTTTGTGCTTGAATTAAGATACCCGGTCACTTTAAGTCCTCAATCAACTATTTTTGTACTAGGCTTTCTCGAAGCTGGTAATAATTTTGGTTCTCTCAGTGAATATAATCCTTTCAATTTATACAAATCAGCTGGTTTCGGAGCGCGAATTTTTATGCCGGCATTTGGTCTGATGGGGATCGACTGGGGATATGGCTTTGACAGACTGCCCGGATCACCTAATATCAGTGGCGCACAATTCCATTTTACTATAGGTCAACAAATCAGATAATTTATTCTCAATGAAAAAATTATTATTACTTTTGCCGATTATATTTTTGACCTGTCATGCTTTTGGCCAGAAATTTGGTTATGTGGATACGGAATATATACTCAACCAAATGCCGGAATACAAGGAAGCTCAAGGTGAAATTGATCAATTGGCACAAAGTTGGCAGGGGGAGATCAGAGAAATGTATCGAACCATTGAAGGTTTGTACGATGAATATAAGGCTCAGGAAGTCTTACTGACAAACGAAATGAAGCAGGAAAAGCTTGCTGCGATCAAAGACAAGGAAGAAGAAGCCAAGGCATACAATAACAAAGTTTTCGGTGCTGAGGGGCTGTACTTCCTCAAAAAAAAGGAATTGATCAAACCTAGTATGGAAAAAGTTTATGAAGCGGTCGAGAAAGTTGCAAAAGATAAAAAGCTTCAGATCGTTTTCGATAAAGCAGGAGACTTGGTCATGATATACACAAATCCTGTTCACGACTATACAGATTATGTTTTGGAGGAACTTGGATTGGGAGATCCAAATGATGTTATAAAATAGAATTTTAAAATAAAGAGATATGAAAAAGTTGTTTTTTATCGCAGTGATTGGCATTTTTTTCACTGCATTTGGTGCAAATGCACAGGGTACTTTAAAAATTGGCTATACAGATGTGGACTATATCCTGTCAGCAATGCCAGAGGCAAAACAAATTGAATCCGAGTTAACCGATTATAGCAGGCAGTTAGAGACTCAGCTAGATTCAAAAATGCAGGATTTTCAGACAAAGGCTGCTGATTATCAAAAAAATGCTCAAACCTGGCTTCCGGAAATAAGAGCTGACAAAGAGCAGGAATTGCAATCATTACAGCAATCTATTCAGAAATTTCAAGCAGATGCGGAGAATTCCCTGCAGAAAAAGCAAATGCAATTATTGCAACCTGTTTATGACAAAATCCAGAAAGCAATTGACCAGGTTAGAGAGGAGAACGGATATTCATTCATACTAAGTGCCAGACAAGGAATGGTTTCTATCTTGCTAAGCGCTGATGAGCAGTATGATGTATCTGAGCTAGTTTTTGCTAAATTGGGTGTTCAACCTCCCGCAGAAGCCACTACAGAGTAATTAAAGAACTAAGTAAAAAATTTTATAAAACCTCTGCCCAACCAGCAGGGGTTTTTATATTTTTAGACTATGCAATTTCCTGAATTTCTTCAACCTGGCGATACTGTAACAATTGTAGGGTTAGCTTCCAAAGTTCCCAAAAAGAGAATAAAGGCAGCTTCCTGCATTTTGGAAGATTGGGGATTGAAAGTACAAATCAGCAAAAATTTGTTTAAGGATCATTTTCGTTTTTCGGGCAAAAAGGAAGATAGAATAAGCGATTTTCAGGAAGCCCTAAATGACCCTAAAACTAAATGTATCTTAGCTGCCAGGGGAGGATATGGAAGTGCAGGTATAATTGATGAAATAAACTGGCGGTCATTCGTAGAAAATCCTAAATGGATCGTTGGGTTCAGTGATATAACAGCAGTTCTAATTCATTGTATCAAACTTGGAGTAGGGAGCATTCATGGAACGATGCCTGTTATCTTTGACAAAAAGGAGAATAAAGACTCCCTCTTTTATCTGAAAAAGATGCTCTTTGGTGAAAGGTTTGAAATTAATGGCTCACCACATCAGTTAAACAGACATGGGAAGGCCGTTGCCCCATTGATTGGAGGAAATTTGTCCATTCTCGCTAGTATAATTGGTACTGCTTCAGATGTAGATTTCGGTAATAAAATTCTTTTCATAGAAGAAATCGGCGAGCAACTGTATCGTCTGGACAGATTGATGTTGCAATTAAGAAGAGCTGGAAAGCTGGAAAAATTAAGAGGAATAATTGTTGGTCAACTGACCGACATGAAAGATGACGCTGACAATCCATTTGGTAAAAGCGCCGAAGAAATTATTTTAAGTTACCTGGATCAAAAGGGTACTCCGATAGCTTTTGGTATGCCTGTCGGCCACGAAGATCTTAATCTTCCTGTCATTCTTGGTAAGGATTACCAGCTTATTGTCAACCAGGATGGGTCTTTTTTAACTTTTTAAAAAATAAACCCTGCCAGCAGTCCAAATAATATGATAACCGGATGAGGCACCTTGGTAAACATTAGGAGAATGAATGTGATAACAATTACCAAGGTGTTAAGAATATTGGCTTCAATGGGCTCAAATAGCACAAATGTAGCCGCTATTACCATCCCGGCACTGGCTGCATTGATCCCTTCAAGAGAAGCCTTAATTGGCCTATATTTTTTCAACTCTTCCCAGAAACGAATGGTAAAAAATATAAAAAATGTTCCAGGCAAAAAGATCCCTGCTGTTGCCAGTACGCTACCCAAAATTTCCCCTCCGATGCCATAATTTCTCATGGAAAGCACTCCCAGATATGAGCAAAAAGAAAAAACAGGGCCCGGAACAGCCTGCACGGCAGAATAACCCGTGAGAAACTCCTCTGAACTCATTAAGCTTTTAAAATCAACAAATTCTGTGTAGAGGAGTGGAATTAAAACCTGTCCACCTCCAAAAATCAAGCTCCCATTCCTATAAAAGTTCTCAAAAAGAATGATATGTGGCAACCTCGTAAAGTGACCTATCACAGCAATCCCTACAAAAACCGATGCCCAGAGAATAAAGTTTGACCAATTGATCTTAAACCTATCTTTTTCTTCTCTCGGATGTGCTTTAAAATTAAATGCCGTAACTAACCCGCTCAGGATGAGAATGATCGGAAAAACATATGGAGAACCTACCTGGAATGTCAAAATTGCAGAGACAAACATAATTCCTACACCTACGTAGGATTTAACAACTTTTGTACTGATCAAAAAAGATGCATATGCTACAAACCCCACAGCCATGGGTTGAATGAATTTGGCAAAATCCAATGAAATCTCCATTTCATGGAAGTAAGAAACCAAAATCCCAAGCGTTGTCATAATAATGAATGCAGGTAAAACCCAAACCAAAAGGGTCAAATAAGCCAAATTGGGACCGCCAATTTTAAAACCAAGGGCGGTGATCGTTTGTGTAGAGGTAGGTCCAGGGAGAATATTGCAAAGTGCATTAAGCTCAATCAACTCTTCCTCAGTGAGATACCTTCTTTTGTTGACAAGTCTTCTTAAGAAAAGTGCAAAGTGGGCTTGTGGTCCTCCAAAAGCTGTAATCGAAATAAGTAATACTTCTCGTAAAAAAATAATATGTCTAATGCGTTGGATCAAATAAAAATTATTTTACTCTTAACACATACAAAGGACTAATGGGACTTAATTTATAATAATTTCCTCAAAACAAAATGAAAATGGATGTCAAAACCATTTTGGTATTTCCAAATTATGTTCCGTAGATTTATCCTTTCTTACAAATTGAAAACTTTAAAAAAGAATATGTATGAAATCGACATTAAAAATTCTGACAAGTTTATCACTTTAGAGATTGAATTTTTAATCCAAGGTTCTTCCAAAGAACCCCTTTTAGGACATATTTCCACATAAAACAAAACTATACACACATGAAAACTCTTAACAAATATTCATTTCTAGTTGTGCTCCTTTTCACCTTGCAATTTTGCACCAGTAAAAAGGATCAAACTGAAGATACTACTTCGCAAAGCGAAACAATGGAACCAGAGTCAAGTATTTCACTCACACCATATCATGATTCACCAAATTATGATGATGCAATGCTCAGCATGAACACACCCGAAGAAAACGGTCAGGTGGAACAAGGACCTGTCAATTTCGTTTTTGATGTAACTAATTATGAACTGGCGGTTCAAACTGCAGATGCTGACATTAAAATGTGTGCAAATTCTGCTGAGGGGCAACACATTCACCTGATCTTAAATAATCAGCCCTATACGGCACACTATGAATCAGAATTTGAAATGGATATGGAATCCGGCCACTATGTAGCATTAGCATTCCTATCCCGATCCTATCACGAAAGCGTAAAAAATCCGGAGGCCTATGTCATCAGACAATTCTCAGTTGGAGATGCTGAAGGAGAACCAGTTGATTTGAACCAGCCACACATCTTTTACAGCAGGCCAAAAGGAACTTATAGCGGAGAGGATACTAAAAAAGTTATTCTCGACTTTTATTTGGTCAACCTGGATTTGTCACCCGATGGATACAAAGTCAGGGCAACGATCAACGGTGAGGAGTTTATGATCACAGAGTGGGCTCCGCAATTCATTGAAGGTCTTCCAATGGGACAAAGTACGATCAAATTGGAATTGCTCGACGAAGATGGAAACCTGGTTAATAGCCCTTTCAATCCAGTTGAAAGAACCATAACATTAGAAGAAGGCCAGCAGCCAGCTTAAGAAATTTTTGATTTAAAATTATATTTAGACAGGACCACTAAATAGGGGTCCTGTTGTATTTCATAATAGCCTTGCTTATTGCAAGTGTTCCCAAAAATTTGTACTATTTATAGCAAAGGTGTTTTTTGGATTATATTTTTCGGTGAATGATTTGGTGAACCTAACCTTTGTCCGTGGGCTGAATTTTATTTCATATGCGGAGATTTCGTTTTCCAGGATTTCCAAAAAATCAATTTCGGCTTGCCTTGTGTTTCTCCAATAGTGGATTTTTCCATAAAACCCTTCGTAATCAAGCTTTTTTATTCTTTCACTGATAAAAAAGTTTTCAAACAAAATGCCACTATCCTGTCTGCTTTGTAAAGGACCAAATTGCCCAATTACCGCATTTCTGATACCGTTGTCATAAAAGAAAATTTTGGGTTTAGAAGTAATTTCATTTCGTTGGTTTGTCGCATAAGGATATAATCTGAAAATGACATACACTTTTTCCAGCAGGTCTATATAGTTGATGATGGTCAACCTGTCCACGCCCAAAATATTTGACAATTCATTGTATGAAACTTCGCTTCCTACCTGAAGGGCCAGGGCATTTAAAAGCTTCATCAGGATATCAGGTTTTTTAATACTTGTAAGCTCCAGGATGTCCTTATAAAGATAACTACTAGAAAGCTGCAATAATATTTTCTGTTTTTTCGATTGAGTAACTACTTCGGGATACATGCCATAAATCAAGAACTCTTCCAGTCGTTCGTAAGCCTTGGCAAAAGTGTAATGGTTTCTTATTTCTTCCCAACAGAGTGGGTATAATTGATGTTCCCATTTCCTTCCGGTAAGAGGTTCGTTTATTTTGTTGCTCAAATCCAAAGCAGATGAACCTGTTAGAATAAACTGCTTATCCAGTTTTGCATCAACCAGCATTTTAGTAGTTAACCCGATGTTTTCTATCCGTTGTGCTTCGTCAATTACCACCACATCATAATCGGAAACCAGGTTTAATAAAAAGTTAAGTGATGCTTCTGCGAGCTGTAAACGGGTTTGTGGGTTATCTCCATTGAGCAACAGCGTATTTTTGTCTTTCGTCAAATGCTCAATTAAGGTGGTCTTCCCAACCTGTCTAGGCCCAGTTAATACCAATGCCTTTTTTTTATCCCAATCTTCCTGGATATTTTGAGTGATCTTTCTTTTAATCATAGTTTAAATGTAATAAATTGAAGTGTGTAATCATATTTTATTACATTTTTTTATGATTTTAATCTCAAAACATCCTATTTTTAATTTTTATGGCAATATCGTTTAATTACAGCTTTTGATGATAGTGTTTCCAGCGGCCATGACGATCTTTCTCAGCTTGGTGTCCACATACCGACCCTTGTAAACAACTACCTGAAACTGTAAAGAGCATGAAAATGAGTAATATTTGAGTTGATGAAAGTCTGGCGACTCTTATTTTAAAATTTTTTCAAAAGTTCTTGAACATCCTTATTAAGCAGGTATTTTTCAAAAAATCTATTTTCCCAATCACCTCTAAAAAGTGGATTGTAACCTAGTTCAATTAAAGTAATGTTTGTCAATTGATCCTGGAAAGTCTTTGACATATACTCCTCCATATATAAAAATCGATCTCTTTTCGATAAATATGTTTTTATAAATATAATGAAGTCATTTACTGACATGGTCTCTAAATCCTTAGAATCTGTTAATTCATCAATGTATTCTTGATGATAAAAAATATTTCCAAACAAACTCGAAGTGTCATTGGCAGATAGTTTTAGAATTTCCTCGATACTTGGAGCACTTTTTATTCCATTAGCCGCTAATGTCATAGATACTTTATCCTTGATATTAAAAAATGTCAAAGCATGGTACTTCAGTTCATTCGAGTCTTCATCAACTATTATAATTATTCGTTTATCTCCGACATTATATATTCCTTGGGGTTTAATTTTACCACGTTCATATCCAATGGAATCATGGTTTGAATCGAGGATTTGGGATTTGATGGAATCATTTTGAATTGCAAATTCTAGAATGTAGTTTTCGCCAATTCCGTACCATTTCCCGATGATATCTTGTGACATCGATTGGGTCAAGTTTAGAAATAAAATACAGACTAACGTAAGGAATAGTACAATAATAATATATGAATAGTACAATTTATAGGGTGATTTCTCATGATTTCTTGATTTTGGTTCTCCTTACGTTAGATTCTGAATTCAATTCGGAAAGGGAGAAATTGATATTTTTCTCTCCTCAATTTCTGTCCCCGAATCTCCCCAATGACAAATAACGTCAATAAAGTCTTCACAATTGCTACCAACGATGTAGTAGGTCTCACCAACTTCTTAACTAAACAGCATTGATTTTTTGTATGATTTAATAACAGAATTACTTCTCCTGAAGCTTTTTAACACCTAATGACAACTCATCCAGCTGTTCATTGGAAATGGTAGATGGAGAATCGATCATCACATCGCGACCGCTGTTGTTCTTTGGGAAGGCAATGTAATCTCGTATCGAATCCGATCCTCCAAACAATGCACAAAGCCGGTCAAATCCGTAGGCAATCCCTCCATGAGGTGGAGCGCCATATTCGAAGGCGTCCATTAAAAACCCAAATTGTTTTTTTGCTTCTTCAGGTGTAAATCCCAGGCAATCAAACATTTTTTGCTGCACCCCTCTGTCATAGATCCTGATAGAACCACCACCTACTTCTACTCCATTGATCACCATATCATAAGCATTGGCCTTGGCAGCGCCGGGATCGGTATCCAGCTTATCGAGATCGTCAAGCAATGGTGATGTAAACGGATGGTGCATCGCATGAAATCTCTTGGTTTCTTCATCCCATTCCAACAATGGGAAGTCCAACACCCATAAAGCTTTAAAAGTATTTTTATCCCGCAAGCCCAAATCGGAACCCATTCTCAATCTCAGTTCATTCAAGGCGTTTCGTGTATGATTTTTCTCTCCTGATAGTACGAGGATTAAATCTCCCGGAATAGCGCTCATCTTGTCAGCCCAGGTTTTCAGATCATCCTGGCTATAAAATTTATCAACAGATGATTTCAATGAACCATCAACATTGTACTTGACATATACCAGTCCTTTTGCACCAATTTGCGGCCTCTTCACATATTCGGTCAGTTCGTCAACCTGCTTTCTCGTATATTCAGAGCACCCCTTCGCGACAATTCCTACGACCAGCTCAGCGCTGTCAAATACATTAAATCCTTTTCCTTGTGCTACATCATTGAGCTCAACAAATTTCATATCGAAACGTGTATCGGGCTTATCTGATCCATAGTACTTCATGGCATCATCATAGCTCATTCTGTCGACCTCAGTTAATTCAACTCCCTTTACATTTTTGAACAAATGTTTGATTAACCCCTCAAACGTTGCCAGTATATCTTCCCTTTCCACAAAAGACATCTCGCAATCGATCTGCGTGAATTCGGGTTGACGGTCTGCCCTCAGATCTTCATCCCTGAAACATTTGACGATCTGAAAATACCGGTCATAGCCTGACACCATTAAAAGCTGCTTGAATGTCTGTGGAGATTGCGGAAGGGCGTAAAATTCTCCATGGTGAATACGAGACGGTACAACAAAATCACGCGCTCCCTCAGGGGTGGATTTAATTAAAAATGGCGTCTCCACCTCCATGAATTTTTGGCTATCAAGATATTTCCTTGTTTCCTGCAGCATTTTGTGCCTCAATTCAAGACTTCTTCTCACCGGGCCACGGCGCAAATCCAGGTATCGGTATTTCATTCTCAGGTCTTCGCCCCCATCCGTATCGTCCTCAATTGTAAAAGGTGGAACCTTTGATTTATTAAGAATCTCAAGCGATTCAACATCCAGCTCAATGTCTCCAGTTGGGATCTTGTCATTCTTTGAGAATCGTTCCACCACTTTACCTCCTGCTTTAATGACAAACTCCCTTCCAAGACTACGAGCCGTTTCAACCACTTTCTCGTCGGTTTTGCTTTCGTCAAAAATAAGTTGAGTGATCCCGTACCGGTCACGCAAGTCGATCCAGATCATCCCCCCTTTATCTCTTACCCTTTGCACCCAACCACTGAGTGTCACTTCCTGATTTACATGATCGATTCGTAGCTCACCACAAGTATGTGTTCGTAACATTTTCGCTGGATTTAAAAATTCAGAGGGCAAATGTAAAAATATTTTTTCAGCCTGACCCATTGGAATCAGCAAATGAATTCAATAATTGAAAAGAGAAATCAATTTTAGGGTTTTGATTGTATATTTGGCAATATTTAAAGCTAATGGAGCAATAAATTATGCTTAGAAGACCGAGAAGGAATCGAAAAAACCAGGTGATCCGTGAATTGGTTGAAGAAAACAAAGTACAGACAAGTGATCTGATCTTTCCTTTGTTTTTGCTGGAGGGAGCCAATAAAGAAATCGAAGTGTCGAGTATGCCCGGAATCTACCGGAGGACGATCGACCTGCTTCTCAAGGAAATTGAATCCTGCTTGAAAATAGGTATAAAATCCTTCTGCATTTTCCCTGCAATTGATGAACAACATAAAGATAAGTACGCTACCTATTCGTACCAACCGGATAATTTTTATCTAAAAGCATTGTCCAGAATAAAAAAAGAGCTTACTGAAGCTGTTTTGATGACAGATGTGGCCATGGACCCATATTCCTCGGATGGCCACGATGGAATTGTAGAAAATGGCGAAATCATCAATGATGCCACGTTGGAAGTATTAAGTAAAATGTCAGTTGCGCAGGCGGAAGCAGGGGCCGACATTATAGGTCCGTCAGATATGATGGACGGGAGGATCGGATTCATCAGAAACGCATTGGATGAGGCTGGTTTTACCAATACATCTATTCTTTCCTACGCGGCAAAATATGCCAGCTCATTTTACGGACCTTTTCGTGATGCATTGGATTCTGCACCAAAAAGTGGCGACAAAAAGACCTATCAGATGAACCCGGCTAATGCAAAAGAGGCATTACTTGAAGCCCAACTTGATATAGAACAAGGCGCGGATATTTTGATGGTCAAGCCCGCGCTGCCTTACCTGGATGTTATTAAACTTCTGAATGAAAACACTCAACTCCCAATCGCTGCCTACAACGTAAGCGGAGAATACGCTATGATCAAGGCAGCTGCTTTCAAAGGGTGGCTGGACGGAACACTGTCCATGAAGGAATGTCTGCTTAGCATCAAGCGTGCGGGAGCTAAAATTATCCTCACCTATTTTGCGAAAGAATATGCTCAATCTTTTCAATAATTAATTTTTTTGTGCGTTTTTCAAGGTTAAATAGTGGATTTATGAGGAAGATTTTGGCTCTTCTATTTTTTTATTTGCTCTTTGTTTTTCATCTTTTTGCACAGGATAAGGAAGAAGATTCTACACCATTTTACTTCGGAGAACCCGACAGCACCTTCAGCCTCATCCGGGAATCGCCCATTACCATTAATCTTGATGAAGAGGAGGAGGAAGAGGAAAAAGACGAAAAGAAAAAAAAGAAGCGGAAGAAGAAGGTTTTTTACGGTGTCAAAACAAAGAAAGGATTTACCCGAAGAGGATATGGCAAAGATGTCACACTTGAGCTATTCCATTACCTAAGACAACCTCCTGCTGAAATCAATCCATATGTGCCGGAAATCTATTGGTATGACACCAAACAAAGGAAAGTACGAAGCGGAAGGGAATTCGATCCTACCAAGGGCTATATTTTACATGGAACCTACCAGGAATTAGTAGGTGATCAGGTGACACAGGACGGTATTTTTTATTATGGAATGAAGCATGGCCGCTGGACGAAATTTAATGAGGATGGAATATTGCTTGATAAAAGAAAATATTATAAAGGCTGGCCAAAAGAGTCATTGGTAAAGTTTTATAGCAACGATGAGAAAAAGTTGAAAGAAGTCATTCCTATTGTTTATGAGGAGAAAGATGGCGAATACTACTTTTTCCATGAAAACGGATCAGTGGCTATCAAAGGTGAATACAAAAACGGAGTGAAAGTAGGTCGGTGGACGGAGTTTTATCCATTTTTAAACCGAAGAAAAAAGGAAATTGTCTATCCTTCTGATCCATATGATACAGAAACAAAACCCTACATCAACCGGGAATGGAACAGAAGGGGACAGCAGGTTTACGAGAAGAATTGATTTAGTGTCTTTAAGTTTTATGACATTAATTATGCAACACTCCTTTCTTTCCAAGCATTTTAATTTCGATGAGATTTTCTTCTTTGATCGCTCCTTCTACGAAAACATATTTCTTATCATACACTTTTCCATTAGCCCGGTAGCTCACCCAATACTCGTTCGATAATGTGAAAACCTCAGGATCGATCGGCTCGATCAAAGCATAATCCTGGGAATCGACTTTTCCTATCAGGTGCCGTAAAATGGAAGTTTGGCGATTTTCACCATCAATTGTGCCATACCCTTTTGATGATACCAAGACATTATCAATATCAAATTGATTTTTATTCATCAAATAAACTTTCCAGCTATCATGACCAACTTCCTCTTCCTTCACTATAGCAAGCTCAACACCTTTGACCTTTGGTATTTCGATATCCTTTCTCATAAAAATAACTTTTAAAATCCCGCAAAATAATTTTCAAATTCCTCAGTTTAAACGCCAGTAATAGGATCTTATCATTCAACAATCTAAAAATCCCCGTAATTCACTAATTGAATATTTTTATTTTTGATCATACCCATTAATTCTACAGAAAGTAAAGCTTGTAACTCCGCTTCCCGGTGCATGGCTACAACAGGTTTGCCCTCCTCACCACGTTGATCCGCATTATTCATATCGACCAATGCCTTCATTTCAGGATTGGCTTTGGCCATATGCATGATCACCAGATTGACTTTACCCTTATCCAAACCCTGTTCCAGATGAGTGAGCAGATCCGTTTCTTTCTGGCTGATCTCCGTTCCAAACAATGATTTATATCCCTCTCCCATCAACATCGACCGTTTCATGTTATACTTGTCTGCCAGCTTTTTGGTTATTTCGGTTAATTCCGGAGTAGCTAACGCAGTGCGCATATGAAAATCAATGTAATCGACCTTTAAGCCAGTCGAGATTGCACGTTGTATCTGGGCTTCCAATTCCCTTTCGACTTCATCCAGATCATAGTCAGCATCCAGAAACTCTTGTGTGGATGGATAAAAATATCCGTCTTCAGCCACCAGTGTTGGAACAGCTTCTTTTCCCAAAACAGGACCCCATCGGTAATTTTTCCATTCAGAATTAAGAGTCAGGTGGACGCCTACCGATATCTGTGGATTTTCTTTGAGGATTTCAACAGCCTCCTGGTACCAAGGACATGCAAACATGACTGATGCCGAAAGTTTCATTTTAGTATTTGCGGCATCCTTTAATGCCATATTTACGGAGTGGTTCATCCCAATGTCATCAATCCTTATCAAAAGTTTTGGCCCTTGTGCCAAAGAATAACAGATTGACATCAAAAAAAACATACCTAAAAATGAGATTGACCTGATCATTCCTTTTATGTTGATCATGAGAATTATTTGTTTAGGAGAATAAATTTAGAAAAATCAATTTTATAAATTAATTGTCAAACACTTTGTACGTATTTGTAATCAACCATTTATAAAGAATTAATTGTTATATGAAAGAAAAACTTCGATAATGGTTTCGAAATCTATTCAACTATAAGCTTTAACCATGGAATACAGAAAACTTGGAAATACAGATATAGAGGTTACTCCTATGGCATTTGGCGCATGGGCCATCGGTGGCTGGATGTGGGGAGGTGCCGATATTAACGAAGGGATTCACGCTTTAAAAGTTTCATTTGATCTGGGCATTACGACTATTGATACAGCCCCGGTCTATGGGTTTGGGCGTAGCGAAGAATTAGTCGGGAAGGCAATGGAAGGGATTCCCAGGGACCAATACCAGATCCTGACGAAGTATGGCATGAACTGGGAAACTCATGAGGGGGAATATTTTTTTGACACAAAAGATTTTGATGGCAACCTGGTTAAAATGTATAAATATTCCGCTAGAGAGCGGGTAAAAAAAGAATGCGAAGATAGCCTGCAAAGGTTAAAGACAGACTATATTGATCTCTATCAAGTCCATTGGTTAGATAAAACTACGCCTATCGCCGAAACGATGGAAGCAGTATTAGAACTAATCGATGAAGGAAAAGTCAGGGCCGCAGGTGTTTGCAATTACAGCGCAGAAAATGTCAATGATGCTTTGCAAGTGCTAAACCTGGCCTCCAACCAGGTTCCTTATAGCCTTGTAAGAAGGGAAATTGAAAAAGATGTTATTCCACAAGCTATAAAAAAGGGCATGAGTATCCTTCCCTATAGTCCTTTGATGCGTGGATTACTTACAGGAAAGATCAAAAGTGACCACCAATTTAAGGAAGGCGACTCGCGTGCTGATATGAAATACTTTACCTCGGAAAACATTCGAAGAACAAATGTTCTATTAGATAAAATCCGCCCAATTGCAGAAGGTCATTCTGCAACGCTAGCTCAATTAGTTTTGAGGTGGACCATGGAACAACCTGCTATGACTTCTGTATTGGCAGGTGCAAGAAACGAAAAGCAGGTCCGCGATAACATCAAGGCGTTGGATGTAAAGCTCTCTGAAAGTGAGCTGGCTGCTATCACGAAAGCCGCGGATGAATTTGAGCTGGAGGAGAAATGACTTTCTCCGGTGGTTTTTATGTTAATATGAAAAAATAGAAAGTTTGACTAGTCTACAAGTTTCAATCGTTGATATCTTCAAATTGAAAAACTTTAAATGATTCTATTTTTTGCCTGATTGCAAATGCAATAGCATAGTCATCAATTGTATCTATAGATTCCAATGACCATTTTTCCTTTTCATTTGGGTTAAAAAATGTATTTAATAATTCTGCCCGTTTATCTGGTTCTAAACTCACCTCAAACTCATCCAATGGAAAAGAAAGTCCCTCTCCCAGTGCTTTAATAAAAGATTCTTTTCGAGTCCAGCAGTTAAAAAAACCATGGACTTTATCCTTTTCCGATAGATTCAAATAATTTTCTATTTCCGGAGCTGAGAAAAATTTTGTTGCTACACTATCCAAATCTGGTGTGAACTTTATAAATTCAATATCCACTCCAATTGGAACATCCAGGCAAAAGCCCACTATCCCTATTTTATGGGAATGCGAAACATTGAAATGGATGTCATATTTTGAATCAACTAATTCAGGTTTACCAAATTTTGAAAACCTAAACTGTATTTGCTGAGGAGTAGAATTTGAATAAAAGGCCAATAATTTTCTTAAAGCGCTTCTGGAAACAATGGATGCTATTCTGTCCTTTTCAAATATAAATTTATTGGCTTTATCTATTTCCTCGTTATTCAGATTCGTCAAATGAACATCTACATTCCGCCTTTCTTTTTCAAAATCAAGAATCCAAATCCGAGGTGTTTTTTTTTGAAGCAGGTCCATTCTTTCAGAAAAACAAGAAACGCTAAATCTGTTTCAATAATTCATTCAAATCATCATCAGACAAATCTGCATCAGGAAAGTCAGAAGTTGTAAATTGCTGATGAGCATTTGAACAGTGGTCAATGACTTCTTTTAAATTTTCCTTAAAAGATTCCAAAAAT
Organism: uncultured Cytophagales bacterium; assembly: GCA_913057175.1. GTDB lineage: Bacteria > Bacteroidota > Bacteroidia > Cytophagales > Cyclobacteriaceae > CAJXNP01. The sequence continues at coordinate 112,491 of CAJXNP010000007.1, read as the reverse complement.
TTGTCTTGTAAAGATGAATCATATCTTTTTGAATTAAATCGAAAGAAACATTCAAAATCTGACTGGTGAATGGAACAATTCAGCTCGATGTAGTTGATTATTTCACTTTTAGATGACCTTACATTTTCTCTTATAAATTCCACTGATCTGACTAAAGTTGATTTCATTCCGGAATTCAAACCCAGATAATTAAAGACAAAATCTTCATTCGCCCTCAGATTATGTGCTTTTGCGACATATCTTAAATATCCATAACCAATTCCATTCGATGGCACACCTCTGACCTTATCCTTAACTGAAATGATCGATTCCTTTACCAAACCTTTATCGTGAAAAGTCAAAGGATAGAATGATGTAAACCAGCCGCAAGTATCATAGAAGTGATCATTTTCCGTTAACTCGCGTCCATTGTGTTCAAGCCATATTCTAACTTTATCTTTTCTATGGATGGCAAAAATTGAACGCAAGTAAGCGGTCAATATCAATTCCTGAATTTTTGAATTATACGGGACTAAAGCGGCTCCAATTAATTTAGATGTTTCGTTTATGCCAAGCGCAAATTGCCGGGTCACAACATGCTCTTCAATGCCTTCCTGACTCTCCCAATTAGTTTCGGAATCAATTTCTCTCATCCAAAACTCTTTTTCTTTTTCAAATCGCCTATTTGTCCTTTCTGAATAAAGCAGATCAACCCAGTCCTTATATCTTTTAATTATTGCATTCGAATCAATGGGATTATTCTTTGATTTTCTCTCTACTATAAATAGAAACCTTTCAATCAATTGTGTCCACGAAACAGCATCAATGACCAAATGATGGGAAAGTAAAATAATCGAATTAAATTTATCGTTCTGGCCATTTATCAGGACCATCCTCAATAGCGGGCCTTTCTCAAGGTCAATTTGAGATTGAATATTAACTAATTCATCCTGATAATCTTCGTTTTGTATTTCAACAATAAATTCGTCGATTGTAAAATTCCTTATCAACCCTTTAACTTTTGATGCCTCCAACTGAAAGATGCAGTTTAATGAATCATACTCATCTACGATCTTAGCTAAGCTTTCAAAAAGTACTTTTTTCCCAACTTTCTCCTTGAAGGATATTCTAAAAGCTTGATTCCAATAATTTGGTTGGTTTTTAAACTTTTCGAAAAACCACAACTGAATGGGCGACAGGTTAATTTCTCCGTAATATTTATCTGCTTTTCCTCTTTCAGTTTTATTTTCAGATTGTACCTGTTTTGCAAGTTCCTCAATCGTCTGAAATTCAAACAGATGATTGGGTAATAGATGAAGACCTTTGTTTTTTGCCTTTGAAATGATTCGGATACTGGAAATGGAGTCTCCCCCAATTTGAAAGAAATTGTCATGTACATTGATATGATTATTCTGTAGAACTTCTTTCCAGATCTCCAATAATCCCGATTCAATCTTATTCAGAGGACGGTCAGATCCATATGAGTGGTTCGAATTAGTTTTAAAGGTTAAAAGCTGCTTATGATCAATTTTACCATTCGGCAGTCTGGGTAATTCATCGACCCTGATAAATTCTTGCGGGATCATATAAGACGGCAGATCTGCAGATAACTTTTCAGATAACTGATCAATATCCGTACCTTCCGTGCTTGTATAGAAGCAGGAAATTTTAAATTGTTCCTTTCTCTTTTGGATGAGTTTCAGCTTTTGTGAAAGTAAACTCTTTTGCTTATCTGATAATTTCGATATTCTATCCTCAAGTCTCATCTCCAAGCACTTATTCGTTTAGCAAATAATCAATTTCCTTATCCGTTAAATTCTCAATGTGTGATATGATGCTCTCCACTTCATCATTTGACATATTTTTTAAATTCATTATTAGGTCATCTGAGCTATTAGAAATCTCATTTTGATCTTTAAGAATTACCTCAGCTTCAAGAATTCCTGGTAGATTCAACACCCTGTTTTTTATTTCACTTAGTTCTATTCTAAATCCTCGTAACTTCACTTGCTCATCGACCCGGCCAATAAATTCTATTTGACCATCCTCACAAAATCTCCCCAAATCTCCCGTCCTGTACATTGTTTCGCCACCATCAGCAAAGGGATCTTTAAGAAATTTACTCCTGGTTTCGGAAATATCATTTAAATAACCCTTACTGATGTTCAAACCAGCCAGGAAGATCTCACCGGTAAAACCAATTGGGACCGGCTGTAAATCAGTATCCAGAACATAAACTTTTGTATTTGCAATAGGTTTTCCAATGGTAATGCCTCCATCACTATCCTTATCTATTTCAGAAACAGTAGCCCAAACTGTGGCTTCAGTAGGACCATACTCATTGTATAACTTCGCATTGTTTGTAATTTGAAAGTGTTTTTCAGGTAGATCAGATGAACAGACTTCTCCGGCGACCACTACATTTTTGATGTACCTAAGTTGATATGGATCAATATTGGTTAAAATTGCCCGATATAGTGATGGAAGCAATAATGTGTGAGTAATTTTTGCAATTTCCAAAACAGCTGCGAGCTTATCCATATCCTGCTCCAGTCGATCAGCGGCGATGACCAATTTACCTCCATTTGCCAGTGTCCAGTATATTCCTGCTACCGAACTATCAAAGGAAAATGATGAGAATAGCAGAAAGTTTTCTGGTTGTTCATTGTAAAAATGGAATCTTGCTAAGGTAGAGTTAAGTAAATTATCATGCGTTACCACAACTCCTTTAGGATTTCCTGTGCTCCCTGACGTATAGATCACGTAGGCAAAATTCTCCCTTTTTATTGCAGGTTTTTCGAAATCAGAATATTCGTGCTGAAGTATATTTTGTAGAGAATGAAGCTTAATGCTGTTATCAGGAAACTGGCTACTTTCTGATAGAATAATACTCACATTTGCATTTTCAATCATGTACTTTATTCTATTCACCGGATACACAGGATCAAGAGGAAGATACGCTCCTCCTGCTTTTAAAACGCCAATCATGCATATGATCATGTTAACACTCCGGCCAAAGTACAAGCCAATGATATCATTTGTCCTGATATCTGAATTCAATAAAAAAAAAGCGATTTTTTCGGATTTTTCTCCCAACTCCCTGTAAGTGATTGATTGAATTTCATCCGATATGGCAATCTGATCAGGTATAGATCGGATCTTATCCTGAATAAGTTCAAGGACAGATTGATAAGGATCTAAGGGTACAAAAGTTTTATTATGATTGAATAACAAAGCTTTTTTATCATTGTTATTGATCAAACTTATATCAGAAAGTTGAATATCTGGGTTTTCAGCAATTTGAGTTAATATATGCTGATAATGGCTGGCAAATTTTTCAATAGTTGATTGTTTAAAAAGGTCTGTTGCATACTCAAAGCTGAATTGAAAGCCATTGCGATGTTCATTGACAAACAAAGTAAGATCAAACTTTGACACTTCCATATCCGGAATTTCACTTGTGAATTCTATGTCATCACCAAATGAAGGTACCTCTTCAATTTTGTTATAAATAAACATGACCTGAAAAAGCGGATTAATACCAGAAACCCTATTCGGCTTTAATTTTTGAATCAGCATTTCAAGTGGTACATCCTTATTGTCAAACGCATTAAATACGATGGATTTAACTCGTCCAATAAAATCCGAATAAGTTTCATTGGCAATATCAGAAAATAAGGTAAGAACGAGCGTTTCGTCAAAAAACCCCATTACATCTTCAAGATCAAAGGAATTTTTGCCCGTTACCGGAATGCCAATATTTATCATTGATTTTCTGCTATATTTTTTGAGCAGTATGAAATAGGCAGATAAAAACAACACAAAAGGAGTAACTTTCTTTTCCCTGGCTATATTTCCAAGCTTTTTTGAATGTTCAATGTTTAAGGGTTCACTGTATAGGGTGCCATTAAATGTTGGAAATGATAATCTCTTATAATCAAACGGTAAATCCAGTAAATACTCTGAAGTATCTATTTTAGAAAGCCAGTAATCGATCTTTTCATTTTCAATTTTTGCCTCAATCTGTTCTTTGGCATATTCCTTAAATGATGTTGAAAATGGTTTCAGCTCGATTTCCTGCTTTAATACCTTTTGTCTATATATCTGTGCTAACTCTTTTAACAGTATATTTCTCGACCACTTGTCAATGGTAATATGATGGGCACAAATACCAATGCTATATCGTGTATTACTTTCCTTTACAATGGATATCCTAAGCTTCTTATTGGAATTCAGCACAAACGGTTTCCGTGCATCCTTAATAATCTTGTTTGCAGTATCTGTAGCAGAATAGGAATTTGTATTATTAAGCTTATGTGTGAATACTTCCAGTTCACCATCCCTTTCAACTATTTGAATGGGGCCTTTCTCAGTAAGTTCAATTCTGGTTCGAAATACCTCATGCCTTTGTACAAGATATCGAAAAGATTCAATTAAGATGTTGAGATCAAGGTTCCCCTCAAAATGAAGTATGTCCAGATAATTGTAAAAAGGATTTTCAGGGTAAAGTCGAGATAAAAAATATAAAGCCTGCTGATTATAAGCCAGCGGATAGGCTTCATCCATCCCGGACTCGGCCTTCTTTTGTTTCTTTTCATTTATTTCCAGCCATTTGCTTAGTAGACCCTTTTTCATACGATCTGTTCTTAGACAAAAATGTTTTTAATAGCCTGAAATAGTTTATATCCTAGTTGCATATCGTAATTAAAAGCTCTTTCGATAAACCAGTAGAGAGAAATCAGGATCAAAATAAATGAGCCAAATATCAGCAGAAAGTTGTAAATCTTGGTTTTACGTATGGCATAGAGGATCGGGAATAAGACAATTATTACTGCTACTTGACCTATTTCCACCCCCAGGTTAAAACCAAACAGGGTAAGGCCTAAAAATTCTCCTGCCCTTAACTCAGAGAGAACACTTGCAAATCCAAACCCATGGAAAAAGCCAAAAATGAATGCAATAATCCATTCTTTACCCCTGAATATCGGTTGTATATTATGAAGCGCCGCCAAGGCAATGGAAATGGCAATGATAGACTCGATCAATCTCGATGGTAATACAATGATCCCAAAAGCTGCCAATCCCAGGGTAATAGTATGAGAGATCGTAAAGAAGGTTACAATCTTGATGATATAGATAAAAGCTGGTTTGAATTTCTCCACCGGAGTATAATATTCCGGGGAAGGATTCATCACCAGGTTAGGGATTAAAACACTCCATGCTACTTTATTTCCATCAAAAGAATAATTGTAATTTCTGTTAATAACGGCTGGCAATATCAAAGCCAACAAAAACAGAATATGATCAATACCAATCCAGATGTGCCAGATACCTTCCCTGATCATACCCATAAAACCTGTGAATACTGACCCATCCAATAGGTTAACCGTATCGCTGGTACGATTCCCCTTAAAAAATAAGGACGGTAAGGACTCATTGTTATAGATTCCAGCCTTCCAGTTGTACTCGATCAGGAGCAATCCCATATGGCTCTCATCCTTGTCAAACAAAACATTGTAATAGACATCCAGATTTTCCGGTACCTCATTCATATTTTGAAATTCAAAATTAAGCAGAAGAAAGTTCCCTAATTGTCCACCAACTTCTAAAATTCCCGGCTCCGTAAAGACAATCTCATAGTCCCCTTTTGACGACGAAAATCCGGTTCTCTCTAAAAAGTAATATTGTATCTCAGGTAATTCCGACAGAATATCTTCCAAAGAGGCATTTTTATTATAGTTAGTTCCAAGGATCGTATTGATATCCGAAATGGTAATTTCAAATCTTCCTGTTACCGAGTTTTCAAATACTTTCAGATACGTATAACTCTGATCGACATTATGAGCGATGGTTTCAATTGATGAAGAGAATAAGATCGACAGGATCAAAACAAGGGGTTTAAAAATCTTTTTCATAGTGAATAAATTCAAACTAAATGTCGGTAATTGGACTTCCTAATTTTCAGATAGTTAACCTTAATCCTTAAATTTTACATAACAAATCCTAAACAGATTAAACCACGTTAGGATTACAGCAATTTGTGTATAGTATCTTAAACATTTTAGTGATTAAATGATTAAAAACCTAGAAGATAAATTTTTGTTAATAAGTCCGTAACCGGGAAGTTTTAAATTTTAGAGACTTTTGATACATAACATTTTCATCGAAGCAGTGAATAACCTATTTCATTAGAGATAAATAAATTTTAAATTTAGTGAATCACCAATAACCAACTACACAGCATGGACCCGACCCCAAAATCGACTATCCTTACGGCCCTGGACATTCAATCCATCATTACAGAATATGGACTGGATAATGTGATGGATAATTTGATAGAAAGGATGGAACAGGAGATAAAATCTTTTCATCCTGATAAAATTGAAATACCAGCCAGAGCAGGTTTCAATTACAATGTCCCAAACATTGGATTGGTTGAATGGATGCCCTTGTATCAAAAAGGCAACAAAGTGACCATCAAAATTGTTGGCTACCACCCAAAAAACCCATCAAAATTTAGTTTGCCAACTATCATTTCATCCATTTCACAGTATGATACACAAACAGGACATCTGCTTGGTATAGCAGATGGCGTGTTGATGACAGCGCTAAGGACCGGAGCCGCTTCTGCTATTGCAACCAAATACCTGGCTAATCCCAGTAGCAAAACGTTGGGTTTGATTGGCTGCGGAGCTCAGTCTGTTACACAACTTCATGCCATTTCAAGATGTCTTGATATTGAAAATGTTCTCTATTTTGACAAAGATCCTGAAACTGCTTCTACTTTTGAGAATAGGGTAAGTTGGTTAAATCTCAACGCCGTTTTTGAATATCTCCCACTTGAAGAAATTCCTGCACGATCTGATGTTCTATGCACGGCGACCTCCATCGAAATTGATGAAGGTCCATTATTTGAAAATATAAAAGCGCAACCACATCTACACATAAACGCTGTAGGTTCTGATTTCCCTGGCAAAGTAGAATTACCAATGGATGTAATTAATGCTTCTTTTTTGTGTGCCGACTTTATTGACCAGGCACTGATAGAAGGTGAGTGTCAACGAATAAGCAGGGAACGAATAGACACGGATTTGTCAACGCTATTGGCTTTTCCGGAAAAGTTCGATTATGTTAAAAATAAGCTGTCCGTATTTGATTCCACTGGTTGGGCACTCGAAGATCATATCTGTATGAATATTTTTTTAGAATATGCCTCAAATTTAGGCATTGGCAAAGAAGTTGAACTTGAATTTCTGCCAGGGAATTCCAAAAGTCCTTATCATTTTATGACTGAATTGGTCGCTGTACGCAATGATTAAATTCTACTTAAACCTAACTGCAAAAGCAGCTAAACAAAACCTCAACAAAGTATGACAAAAATTTACTTTCTGATCATTTCTATTCCTCTCATATTTCCAAGTTTTGGTGCTTTCAGCCAGGATCTGAAGGGAAGGGTCATCGATAAAACCAAAACTCCGATAGAAGGAGTATACATCATCCATCTTTCCTCGGAACATCATGCCCATACAAATGAGGCAGGTCGGTTTATCCTTCCAGGTGTAAAAAATGGTGATTCTATCCAGGTAACCCATGTGGGATTTGAGACCCGAACAATACAGATTGACGACATTAGTGAACCTTTGACTGTTTCCCTCCCCGAAGCAACGATCAAACTAAGTGAAATGGTTTTTAATCAAGGGACAGATCCCTTAAACCTCATTTCCAAAATCGATCTCGAAATAGCTCCGGTACGGTCATCGCAGGATGTTTTGCGAAAAGTTCCCGGATTATTTATCGCACAGCATGCGGGTGGCGGAAAAGCAGAACAAATTTTTTTACGCGGATTTGATATTGATCATGGCACAGATATAAATATCACCGTTGATGGGCTGCCTGTGAATATGGTTTCCCATGCTCATGGACAGGGTTATTCTGATCTTCACTGGCTAATTCCTGAAACAGTAGATAAGGTGGATTTTGGTAAAGGGCCCTACCATGCTTCTAAAGGAAATTTTGCAACTGCGGGTTATGTTAATTTTCAAACCAGGCAAACCCTTGACAATAGTTTAATCAAAGCTGAAATCGGAAGATTTAATACCTTCCGGACAGTTGGGTTATTCAATTTAATGGACAAGAAAAATCAGGATGCTTATTTTGCATCTGAATACCTCTATTCCGATGGTCCATTTGAATCCAGCCAGAACTTCAACCGCATCAACTTAATGGGTAAGTATCATGCACAATTAAAGCAAGGTGGTGAAATTTCATTCTTAGTGTCTCATTTTACCAGTCAGTGGGATGCCTCCGGACAAATTCCGAACCGGGCAGTTGAAAGTCGGCAAATTACGCGTTTTGGCTCCCTGGATGATACAGAAGGGGGATCGACTAGCCGTACTAACCTGTCATTGGATTACACAAAGGTTGTTAATGAAAATTTATTTATTAAAAACAGTGTTTATTATTCAAAATACGACTTTGAACTTTTTTCCAACTTCACTTATTTTCTAAATGATTCCATAAATGGAGATCAGATAAGGCAAAGAGAAGACCGGCAGATTTTTGGCATTGAAAGTCAGCTAAACTATTTTACGCCAATCGGTGGTAGCGAAATGAATTTTCAGTTTGGCATTGGGTTAAGGAATGACCAGACGAATGACAGTGAGCTATCTTCAACGGTAAATAGGGATAGTACTCTTCACCGTTCTCAATTAGGTAATATCATTGAATCGAATTATTTCGCTTATGCAAATGCAGATTTTTATATCGGTGACCTGACCATTAATCCAGCGATTCGAATTGATTTTTTCCAATTTAATTACCAGAATGAGCTCACACCGTTGTATGATCCAACGACCCTCAGCAAACCGGTTGTCAGCCCCAAACTGAATTTTATCTACAATTTCGACCCCACCCTGCAGGTTTATCTGAAATCCGGAATTGGCTTTCATTCCAATGATACACGATTGGTCCTTGAGCGAAACGATAATCAGTCCATCATACCAAAAGCGTATGGTTTTGATATCGGAAGTGTCTGGAAACCTATACCACGGCTATTTGTAAATGGAGCATTTTGGTACCTGTTTCTGGAGCAGGAGTTTGTTTATGTGGGCGATGCAGGAATTGTGGAACCGAGTGGCAAAACCGAAAGATTGGGGTTTGACCTGGGAATAAGATATCAGATTACGCAAAGATTATTTTTAGATGGAGATCTCAACATATCCGAAGCCAGAGCAATTGAGGAATCGGAAGGGGAGAACTACATTCCCCTTGCTCCAAGAATCACATCAATGGGAGGCCTTACCTATCAAAGTAGTGCATTTAATGCCTCCATCAGAGGAAGATACCTACAAGACAGGCCAGCAAATGAAGATAACAGTGTAGTAGCAGAAGGATATACTGTTTTTGATGCTAATGCCAACTATCAATTCAAATCGTTCACATTTGGAGTTTTTCTTGAAAATATTTTTAACACAGAGTGGAACGAAGCCCAGTTTGATACCGAATCCCGAATCCGACTGGCAGATGGAAGTCTGGAACCCGCTCCCATCAGTGAAATACATTTTACACCGGGAACCCCATTCAACTGGAGGTTTTCAATCAAATATGAATTTTAATTTGTCACAATAAATGGATTTTAGCTGGACTTCGGAACAAAACCATTTAAGGAATGAGGTCATTGAATTTGCCCAAAAAGAATTGAATAAGGGAGTGCCAGAAGATGAGCAGAAGAATATTTTCCCCAGAGAAAAATGGAAAAAATGTGCAGATTTAGGAGTTCTATCCTGGCCGTTTGAGAAAGAATTTGGAGGAAAAGGGTTTGACATCTTAACCACTGTTTATCTTTTAGAAGGATTGGGCTACGGTTCTAACGACAATGGCCTTCCATTTTCTTTAAATTCCCAGCTTTGGAGCACTATGGCCGCCATCAACAAATTCGGCAACAAACACCAAAAAGAAAAATTTCTAAAAAGGCTTTGCATAGGCGCTATCGGGGCATTTGGAATAACTGAATTAGATTCCGGATCGGACTGCTACAATATGTCCACGACAGCTGTCAAAAAAGAAGGCGGTTATCTCTTAAATGGAGAAAAGCACTACATCACTCTGGCGCCGGAATGTGAAATAGCTGTAGTCTTTGCATCTACAAATCAAAAACTGGGAAAATGGGGAATAACGGCATTTATCGTTGAACGTGGCATGGAAGGTTTTACTACCAGCAAAGTAAGAGATAAAGTGGGTATGCGCACCACTCCCATGGGTAATCTGTACCTTAAAAATTGCTTTGTTCCGGAAGAAAACCGATTAGGAAAGGAGGGTTCTGGACTAAGTCTTTTCGCATCCGCCATGGAATCTGAGAGAGGGTATATATTCGCCAGTCAAATCGGAAGGTTGGAAAAGCAATTAGAAATATCCATTGCCTATGCCAATGAAAGAAAGGCATTTGGAAGTTCAATAGGAAGTTTTCAATCCATCAGCAATCGAATTGCCAATATGAAACTGAGACTGGAAACTTCTAAGATGCATTTGTATAAAGTAGCTTACCTTGATTCGATAAATGCACCACTGATCAGTGAAGCTGCTATGGCTAAGTTATATATCAGTGAAGCATTTGTAGAATCAAGTCTGGATTTCATTCGTATTCATGGAGCAAAAGGGATTGTAACAGAATATGAAATAGAACGTGATCTTCGAGATGGATTAGGCGGTTTGATCTATTCCGGCACCAGTGATATTCAGAGAAATATTATTGCAAAACTGGAGGGCGTTTTATAAATGGTTCCTGAAATAAAAATTCTTAGTCAGATACCTGAAATTTCAGCAAAGAAATTTCCAAAGAAGAGAGCTTTTTTGTGTCAAAACCAAGAAATATCATATCAGGAACTCCACGAAAGAAGTAATCAATTGAGCAATGCTTTAGTTAAGGTCAAAATTAAAAAAGGTGATCGGGTAGGTATACTATTGGAGAGAAGCATCGAATCAGTTATTTCTGTTTATGGAATACTAAAAGCCGGGGCTGTATTCGTTCCCATCGATCCCACTTCACCCATTTCAAGGATTAATCATATAATTAACAATTGTGAAATTCGGATTTTGATCAGTTCTGATAAGCAAAAGAAAACATTGGTGGAATTGTCCTCAATTTCCAACCATCTTGAACATATCATAGGAATAGAATCGGAGTTAATTTACAAAACAATATCCTGGGATAGTATTTTCAGCTTTCCTACCTCTCACAAAGAAATAAACCTACAAGAAGATGATATTGCCTATATCATGTTTACTTCCGGTACTACTGGTTTTCCGAAAGGAATAGTCCACACTCATAAAAGTGGAATGAGCTATGCTAAACTATCTGCTAATCTATACGAATTAAATCACACAGATATAATTGGTAATGTCGCTCCATTATTTTTCGATCAGTCCACATTTGGATATTTTACAGCTCCTCTGGTTGGAGCAGAAGTAATTTTATTTTCAGATGTTAATCTGCTTTTGTTGGGTAGCCTGTCCAAAATTATTATTGACGAGAAAATAAATATTCTATACTCCGTTCCGATTTTTTTCATTCAGCTACTTGATGCTGGTATAATAAAAAAATTTAAGTCATTGCGATGGATCCTGTATGGCGGAGAACCTTTTCCGTCCAATAAAATCAATGACATCCTAAGCTGCCTTCCGGAAGTGGCGATTAGCAATATCTACGGACCGGCAGAAGTAAACCAGTGTACTTATTACCATGTCAGATCAGCTGTCAATGAAGATATAACTATTCCAATCGGACAAGTCTGGGATGAAACGAAAATTAAAATTCTGAATGAACAAGATCAGGAAGTGAGGTTCGAGTCGGGGGAACTAGTCGTACACAGCTCGACAATGATGAGGGGTTATTGGAAACAAGAAAATCTGAACCATAAAGCTTTCTACCATTGCAATGAAGATGGAAAAAATATATCATATTATCGAACAGGAGATCTGGTAAAATACAATGAAAATGGTGAACTCCTGTTTTTGGGAAGAAAAGACAGACAGATTAAAATAAGAGGCTTTAGAATTGAATTGGAAGAGGTGGAGAATGTTATCAATCAGTTTCCGGGAATAAAAGAATCTACCATTCTTGCTTTAGAATCTGATGGCGAAAAACAGCTGCTTGCTGCTTATAGCCTTGAAGGGAACAGTGCAATTGAAATTAATAACCTGATTGGTTTCATTTCCAAAAAATTGCCGAAATATTCGGTACCCAATCAATACTTTAAAATGGAAATACTTCCCAGAACATTGAATGGAAAAATTGATCAGCCAGCCATTATTAAAAGATTTAAAAATGAGTCTTTAATCATCTAAGAAATGGAAATAACCGATAAACAAATAAAGCAATTTTTGGAAAATGGATTTTTATTGGTCGAAAATTGCCTTTCTGAAAATCTGGTTTCTGAATTAAAGCGTGAGATAGACTTGATGGGAGAAAAGGATGGACCAGAATTTTTTCGCGAAAAATCAGGCGCTATCCGTACAATCTTTGCCCCTGAAAAATTCAGCGAGACGATTAAAAGCCTTATCGGAAATAAAATATTAGTAGAACCTCTCAGAAAATTGTTTAATGAGCCGTTTTATTTATTCCAATCAAAATTCAATGATAAAAAGAGCCTGGAGTCAGGCAGCTGGCCCTGGCATCAGGATTTTAAGTTTTGGAAGGAAGATGGGATGCCTGAAGATAAGGCAATAACCGTTGCCATTTACCTGACGGATGTTACAAATTATAGTGGGCCGATCATTTGCGTGCCGGGTTCACATAAGCACGGTGAGATTTCATCAAAATTAAACAACCCTGGTGGTGTACATAATGAAGATCTGAAATACATGATCTCGCCTGAAACTTTGTCAGAAGTTTGCCGAAAAAGTGGCGGTATTGTTTCTACTGCCGCAAAGGCAGGGAGCGTGTTGTTTTTTCATTGCAGTTTATTGCATGGCTCTTTTCAGAATATGCACTACGAGGATCGCAAAATTTTGATGTTTACTTTTAACCCGATAAGTAATAAAACAGTTGAGGTAGAAAATCCAAGGGAAGAATTTATGGTAAAAAGAGATTTCACAGTTATATAATTACATTTTTAGTGATGAAGGATAAGATTACGGCTTACATTCAGGGCATGCTGGCAGGTGAAAGCGTTGATATTAAGGAAGATGACGATTTGCTCAGTACTGGGTTATTGGATTCAATAAGCGTGATGAAACTGATTGCATTTTTAGAAGAAGAATTTGATGTTGAAGTTCCTGCCGACGAAATGGTGATTGAAAATTTTATTTCCGTTTCAGCGATTTCAGATTTTCTGAATTCCAAAAAATAAGTTCTTATGATTTCTGATAAGGAAACTCAAAACACCTCTTCAAACAAATTTCCCCTTACAAAGAGTCAGGAATCCATTTGGGCCGGTCAGCAAATTTCAGGCGATCATCCTCTGTATAATATGGCTCATACATTTGCACTGTATGGTCCCATTATCCCAGCAACTTTTCAAAAAGCTTTTGACAAACTTATTCAACATTTTGATGTATTGAGATATGTTTTTGGTACTCATCCAAATGGAGAGCCATATCAGGAAATTTTAGATGAGTATCATTACGAGATTAGTGTAGTTGACTTTTCTGAAAAGGAAAATAAGGATTCTTTAATCAAGGAATTAATAGATGAAAAAACCGGAAGGAACCTCGATCTTTCAAAACCTCCATTCGAATCATTCCTGATAAAAATGAATGAAGTCGAGTTTATCTGGTTTCTAAATATCCATCATATTATAACTGATGTTACCAGCATTCAGTTGATCTATGATAAAATGAGTGAGTATTATCATCAGTTAAATCAAGGCGACGAAATCGAAGAGGAGACAAAGAGCTCATTTGCCTCCTACATTTACTTTGAACAATCTTCTTTAAAAAAAGACCCCCCTGAAAAATCTGTCCAACACTGGAATAAATTGGTTCGCAATCAACACACAAAAACTAAACTTTATGGGCAGGACATAAAGAAATCAGGTTCGGAATCGGTAAGGGTAAAAGTGGATCTGGATGTTGAAGTGCTAAAAGAGTTAAATAGATTAGTTAATCAACCGCCCTTCCGATCTCTTAATCCGGATTTATCTTATTACATGCTGTGCTCTACCTTTTTGGTAGCTTATATTCATAAAATTACCAATGACAAAATAATCACAATAGGAAGCCCGTCTTTGAATAGACAACTGCCTGAATTTAGAAACGTAGCAGGCTTATTTATAGAATTATTGCCCTTCCAGGTTGAAGTTGATCCGTACGATTCATTACTCACACTGTATCCCAAGGTTCGAGCAGCCATTTTTGATTTTCTAAAATATTCAAACCCAGGTTCTCCTAATTCGGAAGTATCCCGAAAAATCGGTGTGGTGATCAATTATATTCCAAACAAATTTTCATCGTTCGGATCAATTCCTGTGAACATGAATTGGATTCATCCCAATCACATTGATCCATCACATGTACTTCGCCTGCAAGTCAATAATTTTAATGATGAAGACATTTCCATTTTCATGGACATCAATACCTCCGTTTTTGCAGATCACCAGGTTAAGCAAGCACCTGTCCACTTTCAGAGTCTTGTATCAAATTTATTGACTGATCAAAATAAAGAAACAGGAGCAATTGACATCCTCACTTCAAATGAAAAAGACACCCTCCTAAAAAAATGTTCTTCCATTCAATCTGAATTGCCCAGGCAAAAAAATATACTCGATCTTTTTCGTCAGGCAGTTATAGAATATCCATCAGAATATGCAATCTATGGAGATGAATGGCAAATTAACTATAAAACCCTTGATGAAAAGTCAAATCAGCTGGCCAATCACCTGACTTCACAAAAAATAGGAAAAGGCGACCAGGTGTTGATTCGAATGAAACGTTCACCGGAATTTATAATCGGTGTCCTGGCAACCTTAAAATCAGGGGCATGCTACATACCTGTTCCGATTGATTATCCAATAAAAAGGCTGGAAATGATACTTTTGGATGTTTCTCCTAAATTGATCCTTTCTGATAAAAAACATCTTTTTGCTAATTCAGTGCCAGGGTATTCCCAAATACAGATTAATCTTAATGAATGGGAATTTGATGCAATTCCAAATGAGTTTAACTCAATTGGCATTCCGAACAACGATCCTGCATACATCATGTATACTTCCGGCTCAACCGGAAAACCCAAAGGGGTGGTAATCAGCCATGGATCCTTGTACAATTACGTTCATTCAGCCTACGACTATTATTTTCATTCCAATGGTAAAATTCATGCTCCGCTCTTTACATCGATCGGTTTCGATTTAACGATTACATCATTGTACTTGCCTTTAGTTTCTGGAGGAAGCATCCAAGTCTTTGAGGACGATGATTCAGGTCACGATTTATCCATTCTAAAGGTCGTTGAAAATAAAAAGGTGAATTTTATCAAGCTGACACCTTCTCATGCCAAGCTCATTTCGGACATCCACCTGAGCCATTCGAATATTTCTACGATTATCCTTGGAGGGGAAAATCTGGATTCAAAACTCACTCAAAAATTATTTCAATCCTTTGGAAAAAATATAAAAATATACAACGAATATGGGCCAACGGAAGCGACAGTTGGATGTATTGTAAAGGACATCAAACCTGATGGATTAAATAAACAGTCGGTTCCAATCGGAAAGCCATTTGCTGGAGCAAAAGCAATAATTTTGGATGATTTTAATAATCTGACTCCCATTGGAGTACCTGGGGAATTATACGTTTCCGGTCCGGGTCTGGCAAATGGATATTGGAATAATGAGGAGTTGAGTCAAAAGAGCTTTACGAAAATTGATAGTCAAAAAGATGAGACTTATTATAAGACCGGAGATCTTGTAAGGATAAACGATGACTTTGATTTTGAATACCTTGGAAGGATTGACCAGCAGCTAAAAATTGGAGGCATTCGAATGGAAAAGGAAGAACTCGAATCGGTCCTGAAACAATACAATGGAATTAAAGATGCTGTCATTCATCATTTCACTCCTAAAAAAGATCACTATCAGGCGCCTGAACAGTATTGCACAAAATGTGGGATGCCTTCAAATTATCCTAACATAGAATACGATGAGGATGGTGTATGTAATTATTGCCAGTCATTTGAAACTTATCAAAAAAATGTAAGTCAGTACTTCAAATCTTTGGAGGAATTACAACAATTGTTAAAATCCGCTTCAGCTACATCACCTTGCAAGTACGACTGCATGATGCTGTTAAGTGGAGGCAAGGACAGCAGCTATGCATTGGCTAAACTGGTTGACATGGGTTTGAATGTTCTAGCATATACACTGGATAACGGGTACATTTCTGATGATGCCAAAAGAAATATAAAAACTGTAGTTGTGAATCTCGGGGTTGATCATATGTATGACACCACACCTCACATGAACGAAATCTTTGTAGATAGCCTGAAGAGATTCAGCAATGTATGCAATGGATGTTTTAAAACCCTATATACCTTAAGTACAAAGAAAGCCCTGGAATTAGGCGTACCAGTGATTGTGACAGGGCTGTCCCGAGGTCAGTTTTTCGAAACCAGGTTAACGGAGGAATTGTTTAGAAAGAGGCAATTTGAAGTGGCTGATATTGACCAAACCATTTTGGACGCGAGAAAAGCCTATCATCGCATTCCCGATGCGGTGAGTAAATACCTGGATGTGTCCATGTTTGAATCTGATGACATATTTAAGAAAATCCAATTTGTTGATTTCTATCGATTTTGTGATGTGAATCTGGGAGAAATGTTTTCATACCTCGACAAAAGGTTGAATTGGGTCCGGCCTAAGGATACGGGTCGATCCACTAATTGCCTGATCAATGACCTGGGTATCTACATACATAGGCGGGAAAGAGGTTATCACAATTATGCCTTTCCTTACAGCTGGGATGTGAGAATGGGACATAAAGACAAAAAGGAGGCTATAGAAGAGCTCGATGATTCAATCAACCCGGAAGAAATGAAATCCCTGCTTGCTGAAATTGGTTATCCTGTTGAAAATGAAGAAGACCAACCACAAAAGCAGCTAGTCGCATATTATATTTCGGATAAACCTGTCAAAAGCGAAAAGCTAAAAAACTACATCGCCCAGTTTATTCCCCAAAGTGCGCTGCCGGCTAAGTTTATTCATACAGCTGAATTTCCGTTGAATTCAAATGGGAAAATTGATTTTAGAATGTTGTCACACGAATCAAAAGCATTCCAAATTGAAAATGAAAAATATATTGCCCCCGAAAATGAAATCGAAGAGGCGATAGCAGAAATTTGGCAGGAAGTAATGCAAAAAGACTCCATTAGTATGGTTACACCATTTCTTGAATTAGGGGGAAATTCCCTGCTGGCCATTCGAATAATATCCCGAATAAATGAAAACCTTTATCTGAGTTTAAAAGTGACCTCCATTTTTGAAAATGATACGATCAGGAAATTATCAAAAGTAATTGAGGTGAAAATTGAAGAGTTGATGAGAGCCAATGATCAATGATCAGGAGTTATCAAACTTTTTCCTTTCCAAATAAATCAGCTATTTCCTGTATGTATGGTTTCTTCAGGCTGGCCATATGATCACCATTGACTGCATGAAGCTCCATATTTCCATTGAGTACCCTTGTCCAGGTGTTGTACCATTTAATACTTTGAGACATATGCCTTAGGTCGGTTGTCTGAATATAGACTACTTTAAAATCAGGAGCGACAAGATTATAATGTTTGATCATCATCCTCAATGATTTTTGAAATTCATTTTTGCTATTTTCTAGCCGATGATAACTTGGAAACACCTTAGGGAAGTACTTATGTAAAATATTCTCTATGAGAAATCCTCTAAAATATTTATAAATATGTTTTACATCTCCCATATAAACCCACTTGGAATATATTTTTAATTTTTTGGTTAACGGTATATCCTCAATGGTCAATCCAAAAGGTGCAGGGTCGATCATTACAATATCTTCCACCACATCCCCACTCTCTCTCAACTTTCGGGCTAATTCAATCGAGAAAACACAGGAATAGCAAAAGCTCAAAAAGGAATACGGCCCCTCTGGTTGGTTCTTTTTTATTTCTTTCAGATACCTTTCAACTAATTCCTCAACTGTTTCAACAAGAATATAACTGTTGTCTTTTTCACGAGGCTGGACGCCGTAAACGGAATATTCCGGTTTAACACTTTCTATGAAATCTTTGTAAATAAGTAAATCTCCTGTATGTGAATGCAAGCAATAGATCGATTTGTTTGTACTTCCTTTTTTGAATGGCACAATACAATTGGATTGTTCAGAATCAACGATATTTTTACTTTCAACTTCTTTCGCGAGGTCCTTTACAGTAGGAAAATTAAGGAGTATAGTTATAGGCAAATCGATTCCAAGCATATGACTGATCTTGTCAAATAACACAAGAGCTTTCAACGAAGTACCGCCTATTTCAAAAAAATTATCCTCCAAACCTATGTGTTCTAATTCTAAGGTATTTTTCCATAATTCAAGGAGTGTTTTTTCCAAATCAGAAAGGGGGCCCACATTTTCATTGTTTTCCTCACTCTTTACTTTTCTTAAAGAGCCATTGGCTACAGCAATACCTTTTAACGAATTCCATGAGTATTTTACATTTTCTGAAAAACTAAGGTTTTTAGGTCTTTTTTCACTGGATATATCGTCAATAAGTAATTTGAGATTATGGATGAGCTGTTCCGCTATTTCATGTGAAATGGCTGCATCTTTACAGATCAGACTGATTCTAACCTTTTTTGTTGGAACAATGCCAATTGTCAATGGGAAGGTGGTGGTAATCCCGCTGTTAATTTCTCTTATTCTGATGCTTCCGGAACGGCTGGCAGAATCAAGAAAGTTCTCAAATATGAAAAGGGTGTTAAAGAATGAATAGTAATTTGGAGAGCCATTTTTTAAAGAAATTTCATTTAGGCTTACGTAGTCGAATTGACTTAATTCTATCTGGCTTTTTTGGATTAACTGACCGAGTTCAATCAGGGAGTTTTCATCTGAAAATTTTACTCTTACGGGAAGGATATTCATGAACATCCCAACAGACTTTTCAATATTCGGAAGATCCGTACCGGACCTGCCCGATAAAATTACGCCATAGGCTATCTCGTTTCGACCCGTAAGTTTACTAAGAACAATGGCCCAAAGTGATTGAAACAAAATGTTAAGGCTTACCTGATTTGTTTTTGCCAGCTCTCTTAAGTCATTGCTCGTTTCTTCATTTAATTCCATTGAAATGCTTTTTGAATCCTCTCGGTTTTGATATTGACCATCCCCTATTAGTGTGGGATAGTCAAAGCCCAAAAAATATTTATCCCAAAACCTTTCAATTTCAGAGCGATCCTTCTTCCTGGTCCATTTTAGATAGTCAAAAAAAGATGGAATTTTGTCGAAATCTATTTCTCTATTAGTTACGAGAAGATCATAAACCTTTAGAATCTGCTCCAGCACAATAGATGTTGACCATCCATCTATCAGGATATGGTGACATGACCAGATTAAAATGAATTGATTGTTTGCCAATTTGAATAGGGAAAACCGGAACACAGGCACTACATCAAGCTGTAATCCTTTTTTTTGATCACTTGATAAGTAATCCTCCACACAGCCATTCTTGTCTTTCTTTGATAATTGACTCAGATCTTTTTCCTCCCAATCATATGCCACCTTTTTATGTACCACTTGCATGGGTTTAGAGATATTTTTCCAATGAATCGAAGTCCTTAAAGCTTTATGGAGATCAATGACTTTTTCAATAGATTTTTTAAACAACGTATGATCAAGGTTTCCTTCGAGCATACATTTAACCTGGATGAATCCCTCATCATTTTTCTCCTTTAAATGATGCATTAGCAGGGCTTTCTGCAAGTAACTCAAAGGATGAATTTCTTCTACGTTGCTTTTGTCCATGGTTGGTGATCAATGCAAAATAGGAAGTTAAACGATTGAAAATTAAATAGCAATGGCTAAAAAATGAATAGACTTAAAAGGTATCTTTTTTGACAATATATGCCCTTCAAATCCAAATGTTAACAATAAAAAAATTATTGCGAGCTCAGTCGTAAGATCTACCCCTCAGGACGGAGCAGGATATTTCAAACCTCAAAAACATCTAGCTTCATTTTCAAACCTTACACTTCAACTCATGCTTAAATACCTGATTATTATTTTCCTGAGCCTTCTGATTTTCCAAAATACCTTTAGCCAAACCAGATCCAATGAAAGGATCAACTTTGATTGGAAATACAAACAAGGCACTATAGAGAATGCAAATCTTATGGATTTCAATGACGACAATTGGGGAACAGTCCAACTACCCCATGATGCATCCATCTATGGACCTTTCTATGAAGACAGCCTTAACAGTGACAGAAAAAACGGCTTTCGGCCCAGGCAGAAGGGTTGGTATCGCAAAGCTCTTGAAATTGACCTTCCTGAAGGAAATGAAAGAGTATTTCTGGAATTTGAGGGGATTTACCGCGATGCGCATATATTTTTTAACGAACAGGAAATTGCCCATCAACTAAATGGGTATGAAGGGTTTGAATTAGATATCACCCAATTGATCAGGCAGGGACAAAACCTCATTGCTGTCAGCTATGATAACTCCGACGTGGAAAGCTCAAGGTGGTACAATGGAGAAGGCATTTACCGGGATGTATGGCTGAAGACCAAAAATGCCGTACATGTCGCCTATCACGGAACTTATGTCACCACTCCTTTTGTTACAGATAATTCCGCGACCATATCGATACAAACCGAGATCATCAATGATACAGATGAAGAAAAGGAAGTCACCTTAATTTCTACTATCATTTCACCGGAAGGGAAAGAGGTGGGTGAAATTAAAAGCATTGTCCCACAGTCACCCGGCGAAACTTATTTTTTTAATCAGTCAATTGATATTTCAAATCCGGAAATCTGGGGGCTTGAGGATCCCAATCTTTATCAATTGCGCAGCTCCGTTTTAGTGAATGATGAGGTAGTCGATGAATACGAAACTCCGTTTGGTATCCGGACCATCCGTTTTGACAGCAACAAAGGTTTATTGCTCAACGGCGAAAAAGTGCTGGCAAAAGGAGTGAATATCCATCACGACCTTGGACCGCTTGGCGCTGCCGCTTTTGAACGTGGATTTGAAAGAAGGCTGGAAGGCCTAAAGAAATTGGGATGCAATGCCATTCGCCTGGCTCACAATCCTCATGACGAATTTATCCTCGACTGGTGCGATCAAAATGGCATGTTGGTTTTTGACGAAGCCTTTGACAAATGGGATGACCAGTTTTTTGGCGAGGGGAATGCTTTTGAAGATCACTGGCGATCCAGCCTGGAAGCTTTTATCAAAAGAGATAGAAACCATCCATCGGTATTTCTTTGGAGTGTTGGAAATGAAACCCGTCAACAGAGAGATCCTAAAGCAGATTTTGGTATTCCCATGATGAAGGAAATGGCCGATTTTGTTCACAAACTGGAACCCTCAAGGAGTGTAACCTGCGGACTTCATCCATCCCGCAAAAGCGGGGCATATCGCACGGAAAACTATTACCGGGAAGGGCCTCCGGAAATGGAGTTTTACATGGATGTAGTCAGTACCAACTACCGGGAAGAATTCTGGCCGGTTGACCGTGCGAATTATCCTCAACTGACATTCATTTTGAGCGAAGCCCAGGTAGGGAACCTCGGCAATGAATGGTTCAATTTCAACCATGATTATGGAGTGGGGCTCTTTTATTGGGGTGGTACAGACTACATCGGTGAGTCATTCGGCTGGCCGGCAAAAGGGTGGCCCAACGGGATCATTGACTGGAATGATCACTGGAAGCCCTTCAGTTACTACATTCAAAGCTTGTACAGTGAAGAACCAATGGTTCATATCACGGCATACGATCCGGCAGAAGAAACGCAGAAATACTGGAATGAGGTAAATCTCAGGTTTCAGCCCATGTTTTCCCACTGGAACTGGGAAGGAAAAGACTCAGTTCGTTTGATCACATTTACCAACACACAGGAAGTAGAATTGCTGTTAAATGGAAGATCACTTGGTGTCAAAAAAGTGCCGGAAGAATACTACACAAAAGATATCCAATCCTATTCTGCTGATGAATACGATCCCGACAATCCCATCAATACAGGGCCTGAGATCCATAAAAAACTGGAATGGGTCATTCCCTACGAATCAGGAAAAATCACCGCTATCGCCAGGATAGATGGGAAAGAAGTAGCTAGTCATCAACTCAAAACGGCCGGCAAGCCCCATCAACTAATCCTGGAACCTGACAGAAACGTTTTAGCTGCTGACGGCCTTGATTTATCTTACATCACTGTTAAAGCTGTGGATAAAAATGGAATTTTAATTCCCGATGCTTCAAATGAAATTCAATTTGAAGTAAAAGGCAGTGGGATTAATGCAGGAGTAGGAAATGCCGATGTGATCAGCCATGAACCTTTCCAGGCAGATCAAAGGAAACTTTTCCAGGGAAAGGCTTTGTTAATAGTCTGTTCACGAAGGCAAGCAGGTGAAATAACTGTTACTGCTAAATCTAAAGGGTTAAAAAGCACCAAGGTAATTTTGAAGGTTGAAGATAAATAATGTGCTGATTTTATTTTCATAATCATACTTGAAAAAAGTATCATAAATAGTAGTGAATAAAACCTAAAATTTTTCCCTCCCCTTTTCAAAAAAAATATTCATATTAGTAAAAAGTGAAAAGATAGCTCCTGTTCCCGGTTCCGCAACAAATCACTAGCAAGCATCAAGTAGTGCCTGTCTGGTGATTTCGATGTGGTGAACTTTTCTCCTATACCATATAGTTAGAGACACATTCAAAACCTAAACTTTTGGCCAAGGGTAAACGATTTAAGAAGTTCATCATCCGGGCAAAGATCGAATCCCGGAGGAGGCCGATCCTCAGCAGCCCTGGAAAGGATCTCCCTGCTGGTATTGTGGTTTTCCTGGTGGCACTTCCGCTATGTCTTGGAATTGCGCTGGCTTGCGGAGCTCCACTGATTTCAGGTTTGATCTCGGGAATTATCGGCGGTATCCTCATTGGTAGTATCAGTCAGTCGGATGTGAGTGTAAGCGGACCAGCCGCCAGCCTGAGCGCCGTGGTATTCGTTGCTATTCAAAGGCTTGGAAGCTTTGATGTTTTCCTCCTCGCCTTACTGATCGGAGGAGTCATCCAACTTATGATAGGACTTCTGAGGGCCGGTTTTATCGCCGACTATATGCCCACAAGTATCATCAAAGGTTTGCTGGCAGCCATAGGTTTGATCCTTATTTTCTCACAGATCCCCTATGCATTGGGAATTACAAAGAATAGCCGGATCATGGACTATTCCAGGGAATTTATCCTCGTAACTCCCGATATTTCCAAGTTTATGGAGATATTATCACCGGGCCCAATCATTTTGTCATTTATCTCACTAAGCCTTCTCATTTTCTGGAATAAAACATTTTTGAGAAGAATTAAATTCCCTCCTCCATTTCTGACAGTCGTCATATTGGGTGTCGTCATCAATCAATTCTGGAAGTACTTTGTTCCTTCTCTATATCTGGACAGCACGCAACTGGTGAACATCCCCAACATAGAAGATGTATCTTCCATCCTCACATTTCCTGATTTCAGCTCCATTGGAAATATCCAGGTCTGGACCTATGGCCTAAGTATCGCTTTGATTGCTTCGATTGCCACCCTTCTTGCCATTGAAGCGGCAGACAATCTTGATCACCATAAACGAAGAAGCCCGCCCAACCGGGAATTGGTCGCCCAGGGCATTGGGAACACGTTGGCCGGATTAATAGGCGGAATTCCCATCACTTCGGTCATTGTGAGAAGTTCCGTTAATATTGAAGTGGGAGCTGAGACCAAACTCTCGACGATTGTTCATGGCACATTATTACTGGCCAGCGTACTTGTGCTCAGCCCTCTAATGAATCAGATCCCCTTAGCGTGTCTCTCTTCAATACTCCTTGTTGTAGGATACAAATTGGCTTCATACTCTGTATTTAAAAATTTATATGCTAAAGGTTGGGAACAATTTATTCCTTTTGTGATCACCACTGTTGGGATCCTTGTCACGGATGTATTGATTGGTGTACTAATCGGAACCTTTGCTAGCTTATTCTTTTTGCTTCGAAGTAATTTTTATAACCCCTTCACCATCGAAAATAAACACGATGGAAAGAAAAAGGAATTCCTTCTAGAACTATCTAATGAAGTATCATTCCTCAATAAACCGGCGATCAAGAATTTCCTGTGGAGTCTTCCCAAGCGATCCAAGGTTGTGATCGACGCTACATTTACCACCTATGTAGAACGCGATGTCATTGAGATCCTGAATAATTTTCAAAATACCTACGCACAGGAGCATGGGATCGACGTTGTAATCGTTGGACTAAGGGATAACTACAATCCTGTTAATCAGCTGAACCTGGTTAGAAGTGCAACTCCTGCTGAACGGGATTTCAATTCTCCTCAGGAGATCCTGGATTATCTGGCAGAAGGTAATCAACGATATGTGGATGGGAACCTGATCTCCAGAAGGCTGCGAAACAAGGAGCTGATGGATTTTCCATTGGCAGCTATTATCAATTGCATCGATATGCGAGAGCCTTTGAATATGCTAATGAATACAAGTATTGGTGATATCATTCCTTTACGAGCCGCTGGAAATCTTGTGAGCGACCACCTGATCTACAGCACAGAAGTAGCCTGTAAAAAGCAGGGCGTCAGGCTGATCCTCCTAATGGGAAATTCCAAAAACTCCTTTGTCAAAGAAGCTCTTGAATGTCATCTTTCGTGTAAAAGCTCCTATTTAAGACCCTTGCTTCAACCTGCGCTTTGTTCCGAAAAATTCACTCATGAAAAACTAAAAAATGAGGACATCAACGTACTTGTTGATGAAATTACGCTGTGGAATCTGGATGAATCCAAACAAAGAATTGTCGGGAAAAATGAATATATCCGTGAGCGGATTTGCCAGGGAAATTTAGGATTGAGCACAGCATTTTTTAATCGAAAAACGGGTAAGATAGATTTTACTCCTTTGTATCGGCCGGCGTAGGGAATCCAATAATCCAGCAGGACATTAAAGGACAGTTTGATAAAGGAATTTTGCTTTATTTAACTAATTGTGTTTATGGGATGTTGAAATGGTGCGCTTCATAAATGTAATTTCACATGATCAATCGCATGTGATTATCTATCAATGTAGACACAGGCCTGATAGGGAAAAAAACACAATTGTCATAAATTTTAGGCATGAATAGCTTGGAGAATCGCCCTTTCAGTAATCTTTCCAATACGGTTCTGACTTTGACAAAAGAAGTCTCGGAACGCCTTCCTGACCAGATAGATGGAATAAGCAGTTCGAAAAAATACAAAGATGCTGATGACAAAAAGATCTGGAATGATTTCAATGATGGCAACGAAGCTGCTTTTATTCATGTTTATGTCAAATATTTTGGCGAGCTCCTGAACTTCGGCTTCCAGTTTACCAGGGATAAAAACCTTATCGAAGACATCATTCAAAACCTGTTTATCCACTTGCGAAATAAAAGACCATCTCTCCCAAAACTCAAGTCATCCATTCGCCTTTATTTATTCCAATGTCTGAAAAGACGGTTTCTGGACCACCAAAAAACCAATCGTTATGTATTGAATGGAAAAAACTGCTCTGATACGGTTTTTGAGGTATTGCTTGCGAAAGATACCCATATGATTGATGATCAAAACCACCAGGAAAGGGTTGAAAAACTGAGAAAATCGATAGAAAAGCTGAATATTAAACAACGGGAAATCATCTACTATTTTTATTACAAGGATTTTACCTATGAAGAGATCAAAATCATGATGGGCTTCAGCAATGTCAAATCTGTGCGTAACCTTGTCTATAAAACTGTTGGCGCTTTAAGAAAGCTGATTGTTTCGCTGGTTATTTTATTTTTTTTCTGTTAGTAAAAAACTTATGTGATAGCGAAGAAGCTAGCGAAAGAAAAGGGGGATAAATCGATACAAATTTTTTATTAAAAAACATGATTTTCCATCACTTTCACAATTCATTCCCAAATCCATTAGTTGCATTACAAAAATGAAAATTTTCTTATAAAAAACTGATGTCATTCCGGCTACCCTGTCGTCTATGTGAAAACGGATAGCTGTGAAATACGATAAATACTCAATTGAGGATTTTCTAACAGATAAGGAATTTGTTAACTGGGTAAAAAACCCTAGTGATGAGAGCACATTATTCTGGACTCGATGGATCAAAGAACATGAACATAAGAAACCGGTTATCATAGAAGCCATTCATATCATTCGGTCCATCAGATTCAGGGAAGAGAATGTAAGCCCTGACCAGCTGGTAGCCAATCTCGATCGCATTATTTCTGCCAAACAAAATGATTCCGGCTTTCTTCGGATAAAGAAAAATACTGAGCATAAATTATTTCACAATCGACTCTACTGGATAGCCGCTTCATTTGCATTGATTATTTCTGCCACTATCATCACTTTGATTTTCAATCCTCTTGACAACACCGAAATTATAACTGAAAACAACACAATTGTCAAACAAAATCCGCAAGGACAAAAATCTACCTTCCTCCTGCCAGATAGCACGGTGGTCTCCTTAAATGCCGAAAGTACCTTGTCGTATCCTGAAAACTTTGCTGGCGATACCAGGGAAGTAACATTAGAAGGAGAAGCTTTTTTCAATGTGCATAGAAATATACATAAGCCGTTTGTTGTTACCTCAGGTAGCCTTTCCACCCGGGCGCTTGGTACATCTTTTAATGTTAAAGCATTTAAAAACGACGAAACCATCAGTGTATCACTCAATACCGGAAAAGTGGTGATAGAAAATGGGCAGCCGGCTGATAAAATATACCTCGAACCCGGAGAAAAATTCATCTATAATATTCACAATAAAGAAAACAAAAAAATAAGATTTGATCCTCGCGATGACCTGGCATGGAAAGAGGGCATACTCTATTTCAGGCAATCAGATTTGGCTGAATTCGTCTCCCGTATCGAAAGATGGTACGGTGTAAATGTGATGGTCATTGGCGCTCCCAAAAAAGATTGGAAAATCAACGGGAGATTTGAAAACGAAAGTTTACGCAACGTACTGGAAAGCCTCAGCTTTGCCCGTCAAATCAATTATGAAATGAAGGACAAAAATGTGGTAATATTTTTTAACTAAAATCCTACAGCTATGAAAATGATTACATGAAAAAAATGACCGGAGACCAAGAGCCTCCGGACACTCAATCTTTTGCATGATCAGTTGGCGCTTTCCATGCAAAAAGATTTAGCATTTCGACAATTTTCTCAATTATCAAAACATGTTAAAAGTATGAAAAAAAAGATACTACGGCAATTTATTATGCTGACCAAGTTTACACTATATGGCGTAATGATGCAGGTTCTGTTCATGGGCGTTTTGATGGCTTATAATAGCGAAGCCCAAAGAAACAGAAGCGTGAATGATATTTCCATCAATATTAGTTTAGATGATGCACCTCTTTACGAGGTTTTCAATACCATAGAAGCCAAAACAAATTTGAGCTTTTTATACGACGAAAATATTATCGATAAATGGCAAAAAGTCTCCATTCACCAAGGACAAGCTACGGTAAAGGATGTTTTGCTCGATATATCGAAACAGGCTGATTTAAAGTTTAAGCAAATCAATGAATCGATCAATGTCAGTAAGAAAACCGGTAAACTGTTTTCCAATGAAAAAGACATTGAGATTTATCTGCAGGATATCACCGTTACCGGAAAGGTAACTTCCTCTGAAGATGGAGAGGGACTACCAGGAGTGAACGTGGTCGTCCAAGGTACCTCCGCCGGAACTGTGACTGACTTTGATGGGAATTATTCCATATCCGTGCCTGCTCAAGAGGGGATATTGGTTTATAGCTCAATCGGGTTTGTCACAGAAGAAATAGAAGTCGGAAACCGGTCTGTCATCGATATTGCAATGATACCTGATATTACCGCACTTTCAGAAGTGGTAGTCGTAGGTTATGGTACAGTTAAAAGAAGTGATATTACCGGGGCCCTTTCCAGTATTTCTTCGGAAGTCATTGAAGAAAGACCGGTACAAAACGCACTTGACGCCCTACAGGGAAAAGCTGCGGGAATCAATATTACCTCAAATATTCGCCCGGGTGAACTTCCCATTATTAACATTCGTGGGAACAGATCGTTTGGCGAATTGGGGGCTACAAATCAACCCCTTTATGTGATCGACGGAATTCCTATTTCTACCACCTTGGGTGTCAATTCCTTTTCGATCAATGACCTCAACCCCAATGACATATCGTCGATAGAAGTGCTGAAAGATGCTTCCGCAACTGCCATTTATGGTTCTCGGGGAGCGAATGGTGTTGTACTTATCACGACAAAAAAAGGGAAAGATGGAAGGCTTTCTGTGGGATACAACGGATCTGTTTCATTTGATCAATACAAGCCCCTGACCGATTGGATGAATGGTGGACAGTACATCGACCGGTGGAGACAAAGTTTAATGAACGGAGGGCTTTATAGTACGGCCCAGTTTACAGACCTCAATACACCGGTTGTACCTGGCTATCCTGATCCCAATGAAGATGTTACCAGGATGGGTCTGGCGCAGGACCAAGTGGCAATGGAGTCTGTACTGATGGGCTATGAATGGGAAGATGAGATAGGAGGAACTGTTCGAATGAGACCTACGACTGCAGAAGAGCAGGCAATGGGTTGGCCGGCGCAGGTCCCCGTTTATAATTCAGACAATATCAGGAGTTATGATTGGGGGGATGCCGCCCTACGACAAGGGATTACCCAAAACCACCAGCTTTCGCTTAGCGCAGGAACAGATAACTCAAGTCTGTACATGTCTTTGGGGTATTTTGACCAAAAAGGTGTACAGCAAGACCAGGACTATGAGCGGTATTCCATCAATATCAATGGTGACATTACACCCACCAAATGGTTTACCCTTGGTACTTCCCTGATAGGTGCATTTTCGCTTCAGAATTTTGGGGTTTTGCCACCCAATTCCTCCAATACAGGCCCGAAAGATCTCTATTCCAGGGCACTTGACCAATTTCCCTACGCCCTCCCTCAGGACGAAGAAGGAAACTGGATCCGTAATGCAGGTGGCAACTTAAACCTTTGGAATCCTCTGATCGACATTGACCAGGTTCTGAATGAAAGGCGTTCTACATCCATACTTTCCAGTACCTATGCAGAGGTAAAATTCACTCCGTGGTTGAAATATCGCCTGAACCTTGGGGTTCAGTACCGTAACTGGAGAAATGGTTCGTGGACCGGACCAGATGCTACCAACCACTTAACCAACCGGCCCAATACTGCCGCTTATGACACAGAAGAAAACTTCTCGTGGGTAGCCGAAAACCTCCTTTATATTGACCATAACTTTGGGGACATCCACAATATCGGTGTGACCCTTATGCAGTCTTCTCAGCACTCCAGACGTGAAGATATCGATGCCAGAGTGTCAGGAACGATCTACGATATCAGCTTGTGGTATGATTTAGCCTCTAATACAAATGGTAGACCTGACGGATATGGAACCGGTTTTACGGAAAATTCTTTGATGTCGTACATGGCCCGTATCAATTATACCCTAATGGACAAGTATTTATTCACTGCTACCGGACGATGGGATGGAGCGTCAGTCCTCGCCCCGGAACATAAATGGGATTTTTTCCCATCCTTTGCCGTAGCCTGGAAATTGCATGATGAAGCATTTTTATCCAGTGTTTCCTGGATTGACCAGCTAAAACCGCGTTTCGGATATGGCGTGACCGGAAACTCAGCTGTACCTCCGTACACTACCTCTGGCCCGCTTAGCAGAAACCCATATGCTTTCGGCTCAAATGCTGCTATTGGCTATCTGCCACAACTCGTGCAAAACCCGGAACTTGGATGGGAACAAACAGCGCAGTGGAACCTAGGTGTCGATTTTGCATTTCTCAATAGTCGAATCATGGGTTCTGTCGAAGTTTACCAACAAAATACTTCCGACCTCATCATGAGGAAAACGCTTCCTGCGGTATCAGGATATGTTGAGAAATATGAAAACATAGGTAAAACCAAAAATAAAGGTGTGGAAGTAACTATTTCTGCTGTTGCCATCGATAAACCGGATTTCACCTGGACTATCGATGCGAACTGGGCACATAACAAAGAGGAAATTGTCGAGCTGATCAACGGCGAGGAAGATATGCTTGCCCAACGTTTATTCATAGGCCATCCTATCCAGGTATTTTACCAGTTTGATAATGATGGCATCTGGCAAAACACCGAGGAAGACCTGGAGGAAATGGCTTTGTACAATGAAAACGGGCACAACTTCTACCCAGGTACAATCAAAGTAGTGGACCAGATTACCGTTGACACCAACGGCGATGAAATCCCGGACGAAAAAGATTACCGGATCGATGCAGATGATATGGTGATCAGAGGATCAAGTGTACCTAAATGGACAGGAGGTATTACCAACACCTTCCGATATAGAAACTGGACATTGAGCGCATTTATTTATGCAAGGGTTGGGCAAACCTATTTCGGAGGCTATCCCAACTCTTACGGTGGTGCATGGCCTAATGGACGAGTAGAAAATGATATGTGGGACTGGAATAATCCAGATGGAAAATATCCAATGCCAAATTTTGGCAATGTGGAAAACATCACAGCAGCCATGCAGTATCGCAGTGGTTCGTTTGCAACAGTACGGGACATTTCACTCTCCTACAGGTTTCCTGGTGACTGGATTGACAGGATCAACATGAGTGATTTTCAACTGAAGTTCCAGGTGATCAATCCATTCATTTTCGGAGGAGAAACCGTAAAATTGGGAATCAATCCTGATGATATTACCAACTGGAATATTGCTTCAGGCAATACGGCTCCGCTAGGTGGGATGAACAACAACACAATCCTACCACTAAGTTTTGTCATAGGTGTAAAAGCCAGTTTTTAAACCATTAAAAGAATAAAATGATGAAAAAATATATTGTATCATTAATGATCCTGGCTTCACTTTTCTCATGCCAGGACTTTCTTGAAGAAGAGCAGGTTTCTTCCCTTACACAAAACTACTACAACAACGAGGGAGGACTTGATGCGCTGATAAAGGGACTTTACGTCTATGCGAGGGTGAAACACGAATGGGATGTTAATGGGGCAAGGTTGGTAGAAGCAGAAACCGATGCCTACATGACAACTGCCCAGGACTGGTCACGAGTCACAAACGCGACATATGGATCGGATGTAAGTAGTGTGGCAGGTAACGTCAATAACTTCCTTGGCTCTGCCAACTCAAATTATGCTCCTATGGGTGCTTATCCGCACATCAACAACTGTAATATTGCTTTGGATCAGATAGATAATGTAGCGCCGGGCCGGTTTGGAACCGATGAAGAATTCAAAAACCAACGAAAAGCAGAAGTGCTGTTTTTGAGATCATGGGCATATTACCTGGTTTCCAATCAATTGGGTGATGTTCCACTTTTACTGGAACCACGACGCACCGATGAGGGCATTTATTATTATCCAAAAACAAGCCTGGAAGAAGTTTATAACCAAATTATTTCAGATGTACGATTTGCCTACGAAAATCTTCCGGAAAGCCAGAGCGACAGGGGTCGTATCACCAAGTGGGCGGCTGGTCATTTCCTGTCAAAACTTTACCTGAATCGTGCTCAGGCAGCTGATTTCCAAAACAGCAGTGAGGAACACCAGAGGATGCTGTACAAAGGTAGTGTTGGTACCGACCTGGATTCTGTCATTTTCTACTCTTCGGAGGTCATTGCCGGAGTTGGAGGGTTGGCACCGGACTACTGGACATTGTTTAACCCATCGGTTTCAGAAACTGACCCTCATCCCGAGGTGTTGTGGGCAGCACAATTTGATACCAATCTTGGCCTGAACGGTCGCTTTGGGGGGAACCGATCATGTAATTACCACACAGGTAACTACACCGATCAGACGGGTGTCACTCGCGCCATGGCATATGGACGACCATTTGCCAGGTTCAAGGCTACCGACTGGGGTTACGACAATTACAATGATAAAATAAATGACTCGCGCTTTTACAAAACTTTCCAGTCAGAATACATCAGCAATATGCCCACCGCTACCAGCACCTCCTATACCTGGAGTGAAAGCGCTGCCGCGTGGTGGAATGCCAATAAACCTGCAGATGAACCGGAAGTGGCTGCTGGTGAAAAGAGAATCAAGCCGGGAGAACGGGCTCTTATTTTCCTGGAAAACAGTATGGAAGATGCCCTGGATTCAGCCATGGTCATGAGTCTTCCTTACCAGTTTATGGTGCGCTGGGTGGTTTCAGCAGAAACCGGCAATTATTACTACCGGCTTTTCATTGATGGCTCCAGCATGGGCCTTGCCACAACAAGAACTGCTCCATACCTGTCTTCCAACAAATATGTTGACCCAAGCAGGGGTGGAAGCACAGACGAAGCTAACTTCAATAGCGAAGCTGGAACACGAGACGCCATCCTGATGCGCCTGGCGGAAACCTACCTGATCAGGGCGGAAGCTTATGGCCGCACCGGACAGTACGGACTGGCTGTGGATGATATCAACGTTCTTCGACAACGAGCCTCCTACAAAGGTGGTGAAAACCGTCCCGATGTATTGGTTGAATGGGAACCCGATGCAGAATCACTTCCTGATGCCGAAAAAGTTCCACCCTATACTGTTGGCGGGGATACTTATAGTGAAATAATGGTAACGGAAAACCATTTTACTCCCGGAACCCCCGAAGCAGATGCAGAAGATTATATTCCAAATTTGTCGAAGGAAGAAATGTTCATCCATTTTATTTACAATGAAATGGCGCGTGAGCATTTATCCGAAGGTATTGGATGGGACGCTCAGCACAATGCCGGGATCCTGTATGAAAGGATCATCTACCACAACCAAATGGCGTCTGACATGGCAGGACTTTGGCCGGTAGCGACCAATATCGACAATGGCAACGGACAGGATGGAAACGGTAAGGGACAAATGCAACCGCACCACACCTTCCGACCATGGCCGGATGCATATCTTTCATTACTAACAGATGAAAACGGTACTCCGATTGACACGGAGACAAGAGCAGCATATCAAAATCCTGGTTATTAAAAAGTGTATAGTATTTAGATTTAAAAGCCACCTCGAGGAATTGGGGTGGCTTTTTTATTGAGTAGTCGACGTTGGCGAGTACAATGAAATAATTCACTATGACCCATTGTCTTCCACGAATCGCAGCATTTCACTTAATTCTAATCCTTTTTACACCAAAATTCCAAAACCATGCTCATCCTCTGAAAAAGGTTGCGCAACAAACGACCGGAGGTTGCTTTACCTCCACCCAAAGGTAAAGCAAGGTTTGACCCGAGGTAAAGCAAGGTTTGGTACATTGGCTATTATTAAATAAAAAATCAAAAAAGTCAGGTTCTAAAATCTTACCCTTGCTGCCAATCAGTGTCTTGAAATTCGATTGAATATGTTAATTTAACAGCAATCCGTTTCCACGCTAATAACACTATATGAGCAGGACTATTCATAAAAATTTGATATTGCTATTTTTTGGGGGATTATTTGCTCTGGTCATTTCATGTAGTCCAACGGATTCCTCTTTGTCCGAAGCTCAGCGCATGCTTGATTCTGTTAAAAACGTATTTGCACCAGACAAAAGAACTGCCATTTTTGACATTGCCCTAATGAAGGACGGTGATTCTGTTGCTTTATATGGGGAAACTAATCTTCCCAATGTTGAAGCTGATCTGCTTAAATCGCTCCATGAAATTAATATCAAGTCAAAAAGTGAAATCGAAATATTGCCTGAGAACCAACTTGGTGAAAAAATATATGCCCTGGTGAACAATTCGGTATGCAACCTGAGAAGTGAACCGGGGCATTCGGCGGAGCTGGTATCTCAAGCTCTCCTGGGTACTCCTTTAAAAGTATACAAGCAAAAAAGTGGTTGGTACCTGATACAAACGCCCGATCACTACATCGCCTGGGTAGACAGTGGTGGCATTCACCTGGTGGATCATGCACAGCTGTGGGCATTCAAGTCATCCTCTAAAGTGATCTACCTGGAGCCATACGGTCATGCCTATGATTCAGCAAATATTGACACGCCGGTTTCGGACCTCGTCGCCGGAAATATTGTGCAATTATTGGATTCAACCCGTCTTTACTATCGAACAAAATTCCCTGATGGAAGGACGGCGCTCATCAAAAAGGAGGAAGCCATGCTATTCGATCATTGGCTCACCGACTTTCGTGTGACCGGAGACGATCTGGTCAAAACTGCTATGCAAATGACAGGTATTCCGTACTTGTGGGGAGGCACTTCTTCGAAAGGCGTTGATTGCTCGGGTTTTACCAAAATGGTTTACTTTATGAATGGCTTTGTCATACCCCGTGATGCCAGTCAGCAGATAGAGGAAGGGAAGATCATAGACGACACCCGTCAATTTGAAAAGCTGAAAAAAGGAGATCTGCTATTCTTTGGCAGACCTGAAACGGACACAACTGAGGAAAAAGTTGTTCATGTTGGTATGTGGGTAGGAAACAACCGGTTCATCCATGCTTCGGGCAATGTACACATAAGCAGCATGGATCCTGCCGATGAGCTTTACGATGAGTATAATTACAACCGTTACCTGCGCTCGACCAGGATTCTCAATCAAAATAAAACCTCAGGGGTATTGGATCTGAAGGAGGAGGATTTTTATTAAATTATTCACGGGAATTTAGCGAAATGCAAAGTCTACGCATAAGGTACTGGTATATTTTAGGTTGCAGGATCATTCTCCTTTAAAGTAAAGATCACTAAAAAAGAGAAAGTATTCCCGGATCCCGTTCCGGGATCTTTTGGAAATATATTACCAGGCACATGAAAGACAATGTTTTTTTCGATCCCTCTGATATTTAATAAAACCTTTCAATTAGCTGGAGATCCCGGCACAAGGCCGGGAATAGCCGCTGTTACTGTGTTGAAAGAATTTTTCGATGACGTTATGGGTGAATGTGGTTTTTCACAGGAAGTTGCCTTCAATTGTGTATCCATTTAATCAAATCAATCATGCCTGTCCTGACATTCATCCTGAGAGGTTCAAGGCAAATCCAATCATCCCAAAATCCAAAGAATCCCAATTCAGACATTCTTTTTGTCAGAATTAGGATTTATCAGATGAATAGATTTTTGGATTCCTTTTATTTAAAGGATGTCTCAAACGTTTTACTTCCAAACTTTGGGATCCAAAATTGAGCAATAATCCCTTGTCTAATTTGTATGCCACCAGGTAATTTAATCCCTGAGCTAAATGTACATCTTCCAGTGTTACCAATGCTTTAAGTTCCACCAAAAAATCAACTCTTCTCGTTCCGATATCTTCTCCTTCATAAAAAATTGGCATTTCCTGCTCACGAGTAAATTCCAGGTGTGCATTTCGGAATTCTATTGCCAGAGCTCGCTGATAGATTACCTCCTGAAAGCCATTGCCTAAAGTAGAGTGCACTTTCATGGCACATCCGATTATTCTGTAGGTGAGATCATCTTTAATTTCTTCATTCATAATAAAAAAAGATTGACGTCAAATATATAAAAATCCAATCATCCCAAAATCTAAAGAATCTCAATTCAGACATTCTTTTTATCAGAATTAGGGCTTATCGGATGAATGGATTTTTGGATTCCTTTTGTTTGGTGGGTATCTGATTGCTTGGTTCAGCTTTTTTAATCCAAAGACCAAGATGAATATCATTGTATAATTATTATTGGAAATTAATACCTTTAGGCTGGACTATCTGAACAAAATACGCAAAGTATGAAATACATCCTTTACCTTTTTATTCTACTACTGTTGAATTGTGCCTCTCCTAAAGAAGAAGTACCGGTTTCATTCAGCATCATCCCTCAACCCGATTCGGTGGTTACACATGGAGGAAGTTTTGAACTGGATGAACAAATTGAAATTGCAGCGAGTTCTGAAGATGCCCAAAAGGTGGCGCAATTTCTCCAGGAATTTTTAACTGTCAATGAATTCAATTCGTCGCTACTCGCCGAAGCTGATTCGGAAGGCGATATCTTCCTGGAAATATCCCCGGAATCAAATATCCCTAAAGAAGGATATCAAATGGTTATTGGTGACTCAGGAGTAAAAATCCTGGCCTCATCCGGCGCCGGGCTATTTTATGGCATTCAATCTTTCATGCAGATCGTTCAAACTGCTGGAAACACCCTTCCACTGGCAGAGATCATTGACCAACCTAGATTTTCCTACCGCGGTATGCACCTCGACGTGGGCCGCCACATGTTCCCGGTGGACTTCATCAAGAAATACATCGATATGATGGCGCATTTCAAATACAATACCTTTCACTGGCATTTGACCGAAGACCAGGGTTGGAGGATCGAGATCAAGCAATACCCGAAGCTGCAGGAGGTAGCTGCCTACAGAAATGAGACAGTTGTGGGCCACGCCAGTACAAGCACAAGAGACTCTGCCAAATACGATGGCAAGCGTTACGGTGGATATTACACACAGGAAGAAGCAAAAGAAGTAGTTGCTTACGCCACAGAGCGATTTATCACCGTCATCCCGGAGATTGAGTTACCGGGTCATTCAAAAGCAGCCCTCACGGCATATCCAGACTTGGGCTGCACAAATGGCCCATACGAAACAGCTAAAACCTGGGGTGTTTTTGAAGATATTTATTGTGCTGGAAAAGAGGAGACTTTTGAATTTCTGGAAAATGTATTTGATGAAGTGCTTCCGCTTTTTCCTTCTAATTATGTGCATATTGGTGGTGATGAGGCTCCTAAAACCCAATGGGAAAAATGTCCGCATTGCCAGAAACGTATGAGTGAAGAAGGACTTGCTGATGAACACGAATTGCAGAGCTATTTTGTCCAACGAATGGAAAAATACCTTAACAATAAGGGTAAGACCATTATCGGCTGGGACGAAATCCTGGAAGGGGGCTTAGCTCCAAATGCTGTGGTGATGAGCTGGAGAGGCGAAGAAGGCGGCATTGAAGCTGCCAAGCAAAACCACGATGTGATCATGACCCCAGTAGACTGGTGCTACCTGGATTATTATCAGGCCGATCCTAAGACTGAACCTTTGGCCATCGGAGGTATGACAACAGTTGAAGAAGTCTATTCATACGAACCTATCCCCTCACAACTTTCTACCGAAGAAGCTAAACACATCCTGGGTGCTCAATGCAACTTGTGGACAGAGTACATCACAACCAGTGATTATGCAGAATACATGGTCTATCCAAGGGCCATTGCCATGTCCGAAGTACTCTGGTCTCCCAAGGGAACGAAGAATTATGAAGGTTTTATTGACCGAATCAATGACATCCAACCTCTTTTAGATGAGTGGGACGTCAATTATGCTAAACACATTTTTAAAGAAGAAGAATAGTTAGATGGTTTTTGTTCCCATAATTATAGGCATTATTGCGCTTATCCTGCTCGTAACGGTAGTCAAGCTGGATACTTTTATTTCCTTCATGTTGGTTTGCATCTTTATGGGTGTTGCAGGAGGATTGTCGATGGATGAAACGGTATCTGCCATCCAAACAGGAATTGGCAATACATTAGGTTTTTTAGTGATCATCCTGGGCTTTGGAGCCATGCTGGGAAAGCTGGTGGCCGAAAGTGGAGCCGCCAATAAGATCACCAACAGCCTGGTCAAACGATTTGGAATGAAAAACATCCAGTTTTCATTGATTGTAACAGGGTTCATCGTCGGTATTCCGATGTTTTATACGGTTGGGTTTGTCATATTGGTACCCTTGGTAATTGCGATTGCTTATCAAACCAAGCTTCCTCTCCTTTATGTCGGTTTGCCCATGCTGGCATCACTCTCTGTCACACATGGATTTTTGCCTCCCCATCCTGCCCCTACTGCCATCGCCGATATGTACGAAGCCGATCTGGGTCTTACACTGATCTATGGTATCATTGCCGGCATTCCGGCAATCATAGCCGCTAAATTCCTTTTGTCAAGAACAATGAAAAGAATCAAACCTACGCTCCTCAAGGAATATGTGGTCGAAACAGATGAAAACATTCAGACACCGCCTCTTCTAACCTGCCTTGTGATCGCACTTTTACCTGTTTTGCTGATAGGAGGATCTTCCCTCCTGAAGGTTTTGGTTGGAGAAAATATCATCATTGATTCCGTTGGAAATCCTGCTATTGCCATGCTCCTTTCTGTTCTGGCGGCTGTTTACTTCCTTGGTATCAAAACTGGCAGAAGCATGGTTGAAGTAATGAAAATTTTGTCATCTGCTATCTCCAGTGTCGCCGTTGTGTTGCTTATCATCGCGGGAGCCGGTGCTTTTAAGGAGATCATGGTTGAAACGAAGATAAGTGATCAGTTGGGTGTCGTTCTGGGGAACCTGGGTTTGTCACCTCTCATCTTAGCGTGGCTGGTTGCCGCGCTTATCCGGGTTAGTGTAGGTTCGGCAACGGTTGCGGCATTGACTGCGGCAGGGATCATGTTGCCCATGGTGGGCCAATCAGGTGTTTCACCGGAATTACTGGTATTGGCTACCGGTGCGGGAAGCATTACATTTTCACATATCAATGACGGTGGATTCTGGCTTTTTAAAGAATATTTCAATGTCTCCGTAAAGGAAACATTGCTCTCCTGGACATTGATGGAAACAACAGTTTCTGTCGTTGGTTTGATTGGAGTATTGTTACTAAACTTATTTGTATAAACACATGCGACTGGAAGAAAAGATCAAAGAACTAGGCTTACATTTACCTCCCCCTCCGCCTCCGGGAGGTGTTTACAAGCCAGTTATCATAATTGACAAGATGATGTATGTCTCTGGCCAGGGACCTGTAAAAAGTGACGGAAGCCTGATCAAAGGAAAATTAGGACTTGATTTTGGTATTAAAGAAGGTTACGAAGCAGCAAGACAGGTCGGTTTAACCATGCTTTCCACAATGAAAGATCAGATTGGAGACTTGAACAAAGTCAAGCGATTGGTTAAGACGCTTGGAATGGTTAACAGTCAGCCGGATTTTTACGACCATCCGAAAGTGATCAATGGATTCAGCGAGTTAATGGTAGAACTTCTGGGAGATGACCTTGGGAAAGGAGCAAGAAGCGCTGTGGGCATGATCCTTCCCGGAAACATTGCTGTCGAAATCGAGGCTATATTTGAAATGTATTGAAAATGAAAAATTGGTTTGAGGTAGAAAATACAGATGAATTACTTTCTCCTGCTCTTTTGTTTTATCCGGAGAGAATTCAGCAGAATGTTAACCAGATGATCCGGATAGCAGGTTCTGCTGACCGCCTCCGCCCTCATATCAAAACTTATAAATGCCGGGAGATCGTCGATATGCAATTGAAATCGGGGATTTCGAGGTTCAAATGTGCTACCCTTGCCGAAGCTGAGATGCTGGCCGAGAAAAACGTACACGATGTGTTAGTGGCATACCCGCTGGTGGGTCCGGGACAAAAAAGACTCCTTGAACTAAGTAAGCAATATCCTACAACCCGCTTTTCTGCATTGGTAGATCATGAAGAACAAATTGCATCCTGGAAGGTCATCGCTGATCAATCAGTTTATGTTTTTATTGATATTGATGTTGGAATGCACCGAACAGGAATTGCAGCCAAAAATGCTTTTGAGCTCTTTAAAGATATCCAAAAATCAAATCTTCATTTCGCCGGCCTGCATGTTTATGACGGACATATTCGTGAAAGGGAGGTAAGTGTAAGAACAGAGACCGTCGAAAAACCTTTTGCAGACGTCAACCAACTGATTTCAAAAATTCGGTCAGAAGGTATCGATCCATTTGAAGTCATTTGCGGAGGAAGTATTTCTTTCCCCATTCATGCTCAATTTCCGGAAAGAACTCTTTCACCTGGCACTACCCTGCTGTGGGACCAGGGTTACACAGCAAATTTTCCCGATATTCCTATGGAGATTGCAGCGGTTTTGCTGACAAGGGTTGTGAGCAAGCCTGGAAGCAACCTCATGTGCCTGGACCTTGGGCATAAGGCTGTAGCTTCTGAGATGAAAGGTTCACCGGTTTATTTTCCACAACTACCTGATATCGAAATAAAAGTTCATAGTGAGGAACACCTGGTTGTTGAGACTTCTCGGGTCAATGATTTTCACATAGGTGATGTGCTGTACGGATTTCCCTGGCACATTTGTCCGACGGTGGCACTTCACGAAAAAGCCCTGATTGTGAGTAATGGAAAGGTTGCTGACAATTGGAGCATTGCCGCCCGAAAAAGAACCTACCAACTATGAGCAATCAAAACAACCCAATTGAAAAGCCTTTTGTGATCGACGCCCATCTGGATCTCGCCATGAATTCGCTGGAATGGAATCGAGATCTTCGGCGGTCTGTCCATGAAATTCGCCAATCAGAAAAAGAAATGACTGATAAACCAGACCGTGGGAATGGAACAGTATCTTTTGATAGTCTCCGAAAG
Source organism: uncultured Cytophagales bacterium (assembly GCA_913057175.1). Taxonomy (GTDB): domain Bacteria; phylum Bacteroidota; class Bacteroidia; order Cytophagales; family Cyclobacteriaceae; genus CAJXNP01. The sequence goes on along the minus strand of CAJXNP010000007.1, from coordinate 71,927 downwards.
GGAAATGTGGGAATCGTGGTGGGCACTCAAATAGCACGCTATTCCAAATCATCCAACAAAATGCCCGGCGCCAGCTGGAACTCCCCCGAACAGGCATGGGCGCAAACGCAGGGACAGCTGGCCTGGTACCAGGCGATGGAATATGACGGGTGGATCAGACAAATAAAAGACCTGCAAACATTGGAAAGTCACTTAAGACAATGGAATGAAGATCCGGAAAAAACACCTATCGGTATGATCAGAAGCCTTGAAGGCGCGGATTCCATCATTAGTTTCAAACATTTGGAAAAGGCCTGGGAAGGTGGCTTGCGAGCCATAGGCCCTGCCCATTACGGTCCGGGAGTGTATGCACAGGGAACCGATGCCACAGGCGGGATAGGAAAAAAGGGAAGGGAATTACTGGCCGAAATGGAAAGACTGAATATCATCCTTGATGCTACACATTTATGTGATGAAAGCTTTTGGGAAGCTTTGGATCATTTCAAAGGACCGGTTTGGGCGAGTCATAATAATTGCCGGGCCCTGGTTCCGCATCACCGCCAGTTTTCCGATGATCAATTAAAAGTTCTTATCGAACGGGGTGCTGTGATTGGGGCTGCCTTTGACGCGTGGATGTTGCATACGAATTGGATCAAAAGAAAGTCCACTCCTGAGGAATTGAATGTTTCACTGGAAACTGTTGTGGACCATATCGATCACGTTTGCCAGCTGGCGGGCAATTCCCTTCACGCCGGCATTGGCTCCGATCTCGATGGGGCGTTTGGCACCGAACAATCACCCAAGGACATTGATACCATAGCTGACCTACAGAAAATTCCAGGCATTCTTAAATCCAGAGGCTATTCCGGTGAAGATATACAAAATATTTGTTCGGGGAATTGGTTGAGGTTTTTGAGGGAGGTGTGGGGGTAGGCAGCCTGTTTCCAGTTGCGGGTATTGAGTTGCTGGTTGCCTTTTATAATGGATAGATTGAACTCCCTTAGAGATTCTAAAGTCTTATTAATCAAAATCCTTTTTAATAGCAGAATCAACTGATGAAGGACAGTTGATTCTGCTATTAAAAAATTTTAGGGTCTGATACTATTATAAAATAAAATTAAAATTTAAACCCATTCCAATTCCCCTGTTTTTGATACGATAATCACTTGATTCCGAAGGTTTCATGGTGGTTGATGCGTAGTTCAAAAATAGGTCTAGAGATACGTGATCGCTAAGAAAAAAGGCTACACCGGCACCAAGTTGGAATGTATTTAACCCTGCAGATTCCTTTGAATCTGATCCGCTATCAGATTTTATAGAATATTTCCCCAACCCGGCCATTCCATTTAGAAAAAATTTTGTGTCCTCTTCGCCAAAATAGACACGTGTAAACGGTCCTATTGCCCAAGATGTAATCGTTTGTTTATTATCATCTTCATCAGATTCTGTTGAAATATTGATCGGCATAACTCCCCCGATAAGGAAGTTAAGTGTAGCAAACTTGCCTAGTTGAGGAGAAAATTCAAATGAACTGCTTTTTCCTACATCGTATAAGTCATTGTCCACCTTAATTTTGGTATTAATAAAACTTAAATCAAGATTGGTGCCTGCACCAACAAAGGTCTTTCCCGGTTCTGTTTGTGCGTAAAGATTTACAGCGCTGAACAGAAAAAATAATACGATAAAACTTCTAGTTTTCATGGTGAATCTATTTAGTTAAAAAAAATTCTATTGTTGGATTAAAAATCAAGGCACATGCTTATCGACAAACGATTGACAGGTCTTATTCCAATCATTCAATTCACTTTCCCGGTCCTTATTGAGGCTCTGGTTTAACTTATTAAAACCTTCAAGGGATGAATTATATTCATTAATGGCTTTATTGTAAGCATCTATCTCCTCTTTTGTGAGTTTTGATCTTGGTTTTGACTCTATGGCTTTTGATAACTTTTCCATATTGGATTTCTTCAGATAGAACTCTGCGTACAAAGGCATTTTATTCTCCGCCTCTGACTGATAAAACATCAACATTTTCTGACAGGCTCTTTTCAAACTCAAATCCGTTCCAAACCCTGGCATCCCTCTGACTTTCTCCAATCCTTCTTCTGTATATTGCAAAAGCGCATTCCTGTTTTGTTCGAAGGCTGCCATGTCATTGTCATTAAGCGCATCGATCAGATATCCCTCCTGCTTGAAGCATTTAAAAAAGATCAGATACACAGGGTTGTAATAGTCGTAGACCTCACCGGCTTTTTCCAATTTCTGACCTAATTTGCTTTTCTCTCCTTCCTGAAGCGTAATATTAAATTCCCCGGCAAATCTATTCATCTCGTTATCTACCATCTTACTTGCCGCCTGTTGCTTTTTACTAACCTCCTGTTTGGTCAAAATATAGGCTTCCATGAGGTCGTAGGATTGTTCAGCAATTTCTTCGAGATCTACAATTTTCGCATAATCTTCCCTTAGGATAATCTGGCTAACGTTAAGATAAGCCACCAGCGAATCCCTAAGTGATTTATTTCCCTGAAAAGCTGGCATGCGGGCAATTTTTATTTTCGTGCTTTGAATGGTTGTGATCAGATCACTCCTTCGGTTTTCAACCTTTCTGGCTGAACGGCTATGGGCAGCTGCTTTGGTATAATCCCATTCATCTTTTGTAATAACCGAATATTCTTCACCTATATAAGAGAGATAATCAACGGCTGATTGAAATGTCTGAGCAAAAGAGCTCTGTAATTGTAATGAACAAAAAGTGATTAATAGGAGACGTTTTATTTTCATGATTGACATTTATAGAATAAAAAAATTATTGACTAGTTCTTTAAAAAAAATCCGAATCCATCCTGCAAAAAATCAAATCAGGGATGCAATTGCTCTATCAACTCACAAATGATCTGATAGGTTTCTATGATTTCGCTATCGGATTCGATGGTCATCTTTATTTCAGAATTAAATTCATCCCTGAATTCCAGGGCTTCCACAATATCTTTGTTGAATGCATTATCTTTTACTGTAAAAAGATCATTGGAATAATCCGCTTTTTCTTCATCTGAATTTTTAAATACGTCTTCATTTAGAATAAAAAATCCGGACGATCCACGATCATTCTTCAAATTCCGGGTTTCTGAAGAAAATTTCTTTTTCAACGTATCTAAAGGCAATTCTTCACCAGGGGTGAAATACACTTTTTTTATAATGTGATCAGGTTGCAACGCATTTAAATAATCTGATTCACTAAAACTAAATGTCCGTTTTTTACGGAGAGGAATATCTGGCTGCACCCCGTTTAATTGATAACTATTTCCCCGAACACGGTAAATCTTCATTGTGGTAATTTTGAGGAAACCCATGTCATCGTCTTTGGGATTTAGCGCAAAAATTTCCTGCCCGGTTGCCTTACCTAAAGTTGATGTGCCAACAATTACCGCTCTGTTATGATCCTGCAAAGTGGATGTTAGTAATTCCGAGGCCGAAGCGCTGTTTTCATTAACTAAAACAACCAATGGACCTGTATAAGCTGCCCCTCTGTTAAAATCCTTCAGGGTTTCTGCTTTGCCTGTTTGTGTTTTGGTAATACCGATGGGGCCAACATCCAGAAAAAGTCCTGCCAACCCAATTGCTTCCTGAAGAGATCCTCCTCCATTATTTCGCAGATCCAGAATTAATCCATCTATGTTTTGATCTCTGATCTTGAGCAATTCTGCAGCAACATCATTGGTACATCCTTTGACATTGTCAAAATCATCACTGCTGTAGAATGAAGGGAGAGCCAGATAGCCAATTTTTGAATCTCCATCCAGCAGGTATATGTTGGTCAGATTGTCGACGTTTTCCGTATTCTCTTTTCGTAAAACCAGGTTGCTCGAAGTTTGGTCTTTGTGTCTGACATAGACAGTTATTTCGTTAATAGCCGGGTTATCTAGAAAAATATTCATGGTTTCCTGGTTCCAGCAACTTAGTTGATGGATCGTACCCGTTTCATCTTTTATCTGCCAAATCTCATCTCCATTATTGATCTTGCCGCTTTTCCATGCTGCGCCACCCGGAATTAAACTCGTCACGATGTATCGTCCAAAATCATTCCGATCGAGCTTGAAGCCGTAGCTAAAAGTGGACTTTGATAAAGATCTTATGAAATTTGTAGCTTCTTCATACGAAAAATACAGGCTATGAGGATCGTATCCATTGGCAAATGCCTTCAGGTACTGCGAGAAAAGTAGATGATTGGATGATATGATTCCTTCTTTTTCACGAAGCCAACACAAAAAGGAATCTTTAAATATAGCAGAAATTTCCGTATCCACTTCTGACGCACCCTTTAGTGATAAATAGCGAAGTTTCAACAAAATTCTCCATTTTTCATGTAATTCCTTTTCGTCTGCCGGGATTTGATTGGTGAAGAGATCTTTTAAGGATACTGTATCCCGATAGTTTATTTTTAATCTGGTTGAGTTAATTGCTTCTAAAATTTCTTCGGAACGACTTATGGCTTTCTTAGACACTTCCCTGAAACTTGTCAGGAAGGTGTTCATGCTATCCAAATTCTCGAAAGAAACCGCATCACAGTGTAGCTTTATCAGATGTTCATACTCGTCATTTGTAAATAATAAGTTTAATGGATCAATTTGATTTACAAACAATTTACCAATAAGTTCTTTAGGAGGATTATTATCTTCATAAGGGTCCACATGATGTTGAGTAAACAGATCCTGGATCTTATGAATTTTATTAAGCTCTTTTTGACTTATTTGGGATAAACAAGTAAATGGTACAAAAAGTATGTAAATAATCACCCAGTAAAAAAATCGCGTGTCCACGGCCTACAATTAAAAAAATATAATTAAAGATAGCAGTGATATTATTTAACACAAAAAAAAATTTGAAAATTTCAAATAATATAAAATTGCGATCGTCTGCAATCCAAATTCAACAAATATCACTTGAACTGCATTGAAATGTGAATTGTAGAAGCATTCAAAAGCAAAAGGTCCAGCCAATGACTGAACCTTTTGTAAAAATATATCCAAGCAAACCCTAATTAACGGCAATTTCTTTGATCTGACTTTCGCTAACCTCTTCGTATTCATCAAGTGGAATACATGAGCACATCAGGTTCCTGTCACCATAGGCATTGTCAATCCTGCTAACCGAAGGCCAAAATTTCGCATTACGGACGTAAGGCAATGGATAAATAGCTTTTTCAATCGTATAAGGAAAAGCCCAGGTCTCTCCAATTGTCAATACATCCTGTGCATGCGGGGCATTTTTCAAGACATTATTCACCTCATCGTACTTTCCCTCAAAAATCTCATCTACTTCTTTTCGAATACTAATCATCGCATCAACAAACCGGTCGATCTCTTCCTTATTTTCGCTTTCCGTAGGCTCGATCATCAGGGTTCCTGGAACGGGAAACGACACCGTCGGAGCATGATAGCCATAATCCATCAATCGTTTGGCGATATCTTCTACTTCAATTCCTTTCTTCTTAAACTCACGACAGTCAACGATCATCTCATGGCCAATCCTGCCCTTCTTCCCTACAAACAAGATCGGGTAATATTTTTGAAGTCTCGCTTTCATGTAATTGGCATTCAGGATAGCGATTTCCGTTGCTCTTTTCAGACCAATACCACCCATCATGGCAATGTAGGCGTATGATATTGTCAAAATAGAAGCGCTTCCCCACGGTGCAGCGGAAATAGCGATACTTTCATTGCCATCATCATACTTGCCAGGTAAATAGGGTTTCAAGTGGGCAGCCACACAAATGGGTCCCATTCCAGGTCCACCCCCTCCATGAGGGATGCAAAAGGTCTTGTGAAGGTTTAGGTGACAAACATCAGCACCGATCATAGCCGGACTTGTCAGTCCTACCTGTGCATTCATATTGGCGCCATCCATATAAACCTGTCCACCAAAATCGTGGATAATCTGGCAGATTTTCTGTATATCTTCTTCAAAAATACCGTGAGTCGAAGGATAGGTGATCATCAAGGCGGCAAGATTTTCCTTGTTTGCCTCTGCTTTTATAAATAGGTCTTCCACATCGACATTGCCATTTTCATCGCATTTGACGATCACAATTTTCATCCCTGCCATGGCTGCGCTTGCAGGATTGGTTCCATGCGCGGAAGCAGGAATCAAGGTTACATTCCTATTTGATTGACCAGTTGATTCCAGGTATTTTCTAATCACCATTAACCCGGCATATTCTCCCTGGGCTCCCGAATTTGGCTGGAGCGAAGTTGCGGCCATTCCGGTAATATGAGATAGCCATTCCTCCAATTGATCGATAATAAGTTGGTAGCCTTTAGTCTGGTTGGTTGGAGCAAATGGATGCATATTGGCAAATTCCGACATGGAAAGAGCAAGCATTTCCGTAGTCGCATTGAGTTTCATTGTACACGAACCCAAAGGGATCATCGAATGCACCATAGACAAATCTTTCGACTCAAGTCTTTTCAGATACCTCAACATCTCATGCTCTTTGTGATACAGATGAAAGACCTCATGTTTCATGTAATCCATTGTCCGGATAACCGATTCCGGAACTTTCAACTCTAGATTGTCAGTTAGGGATTCAATATGGATGGAAGGTTTATTCAATGCTTTTGAAAAGACATCCAGTATTTCAGTAACACTTCCCAGGCTAGTTGTTTCATCAAGGGTAATAAAAATTTTATCCCCTTCGTACCTGAAATTTATTGCCCGGCTTTCAGCTTCTTTTCCAACACTTTCTATTTCTTCTTCAGTGAGTTGAATGCTGACTGTATCAAAAAAATGTGCGTTTAACTGCTTTAAATCCAACATTTGAATTCCCCTATCCAGCACCTGCGTCAATCCATGGATTTTTCCTGATATTTCCCTTAATCCTTCCGAGCCATGGTAAACGGCATACATCCCTGCCATTACGGCCAATAAAACCTGAGCGGTACAAATATTTGATGTAGCTCTCTCTCGTTTTATATGTTGCTCACGAGTTTGAAGCGCCATCCGGTAAGCATTCCGGCCGTACTTATCTTTCGAAATGCCTATGATCCTTCCGGGGATAAGTCTGCGGTTGTCATATTTTGTAGCAAAAAATGCCGCATGGGGGCCTCCAAATCCCATGGGAATGCCAAATCTTTGGGAAGACCCCACAACTACATCTGCTCCCATTTCACCAGGTGGTTTGAGCAGTGTAAGGCTTAGCAGATCTGCGGCAACCGCAACGGAAATTTGATTTTCCTTCGCAGCTTCTATCACTGGTTGGATATCTTTCACCTGTCCGTCGGCGCCAGGATATTGGATCAACATTCCAAAAATATCCTTATCATTTACCGAGATCCTGGAGAAATCTCCTGTTTTTATCACTATTCCCAAAGGTTCGGCTCGTGTTTCCAATATCGCCAGGCTTTGAGGGAAAATTTGCTCATCAACAAAAAAGACATGGCTTTCTTTCTTTTCCCGGCTTCTCAATGCATAAAGCATCGTCATCGCTTCTGCGGCGGCTGTTCCTTCATCAAGTAATGAGGCGTTTGCCAGCTCCATTCCTGTCAAATCTGTCACGACTGTTTGAAAATTAATCAATGCTTCCATCCTTCCCTGGGCAATTTCGGCCTGATATGGAGTGTAGGCTGTGTACCATCCCGGATTTTCCAACACATTCCTTTGGATGACAGAAGGTGTAATGCAGTTGTAGTATCCCAATCCGATATATGATTTGAATACTTTGTTCATTCCTGCTATTTTTTTCAGAGAGTGCACATAATCATACTCGTTGCTTATTGCCTGGATGTTCAGTTCTTCTTTCAATCGAATGGATTCAGGGATCGTTTCTTCGATTAGTTGTTTAATAGACGGCGCATCGACGGTTTGTAGCATCTCGCCGATACTTTTTTCATCCGGGCCAATGTGCCTGTCTTCGAATTTTCGTGATGTTTTAAGATCAATTTTCATTGAATATACCTGAGATTAAAGTTGAATAATGCACAATGAAGGGGATATGGCTGGGCATTTGCATTTAGGAATTTTAGGCTGTAAAAACAGATCTTTTGATGGGACATCTCCCTTCACCCTCTTCAAAGAGGGACTATAGGTGTTTTTGCAGACTAAAATTGATACCATTATGTACAAATTTTTTTTAAATGCGTTTGGTAAGGGAGATTGCCTGGATCGGATATTCTCTAGCATTCTGAAATCTTTACAGAAATATTAGCTGCAAGACCTCCCTGTGAAGTTTCCTTGTACTTACTGTTCATGTCTTTGGCTGTTTCCCACATAGTTTTGATCACTGCGTCCAGCGATACTTTCGCTTCCTCCGGATTGCTATCCAGGGCAATTTTGGAGGCAGTGATCGCTTTCACCGCCCCCATGCAATTTCTCTCGATGCATGGTATCTGGACCAACCCTCCTATCGGATCGCATGTCAGCCCCAGATGGTGTTCCATCGCAATTTCAGAAGCCATCAGTACCTGCTCAACCGTGCCGCCCATGCATTCGGTCAGTGCACCGGCAGCCATGGCAGATGATACGCCAATCTCCGCCTGGCAACCCCCCATTGCCGCAGATAATGTTGAGCCCTTTTTAAACAGGCTCCCCAGCTCTCCGGCAACCATAAGGAAATTAAAAATGTCCTGCTCTTTTTTTTCTTTCCTGGTAAAAAGAAGATAATACAACAACACGGCAGGAATTACCCCGGCTGAGCCATTGGTCGGCGCTGTAACGATCCTGCCAAAATTGGCATTTTCCTCATTCACAGCCATCGCAAAGCAGCTTATCCAGACAATGATATCAGAGAAATCATACTTAGTTTTTTTTATCGCGGACAACCACTCATCTACATTTGAATATTTTTTGTTTTTGATGAACTTCTTGTTTAACAGAGGCGCTCTCCTCGTTACATTCAGCCCTCCGGGCAATTTTCCTTCCGTATGACAACCTTTGTAAACCGAATCCTTCATCACCTGCCAGATATTCAGCAGGCCCCTATCAATCTCAGATCTACCTCGCCAGCTCAATTCATTGTCCAATACCATTTCGCTTAACTTCCTTCCTCCTGTGCAGTTTTTAAGTACATCATCTGTACAATCTACCGGAAACGGAAGAGCATGTAATTCACCGGCTGATACACCAGAGATGGTTTCGTCTTCATGAAGGACAAATCCTCCACCGACAGAATAATAGGTAGATTTCAGCAATTCTTTTCCGCCTGGTTCTTCCACCTTGAATGAAAGACCATTGGAGTGATAAGGCAATTTCTTGTTCTTCAAAAAGACGATGTTTTTTGACGAGTCAAATGAAATCCTCTTTTTACTTGCGAGAAATAAAGTCTTGTTTTCTTTTATCTGATGGGGAATATCCTGGATCTCCTCCAATGGAATGGTTTCCGGATCTTTGCCACTTAACCCAAGCATGACCGCTATGTCGGTGCCATGTCCTTTTCCCGTAAGGGCAAGTGATCCATAGAGTGTAACAGTTATTTTTCCTACGTTTTCAAGAGAAGTTTTTTTTTCTATTTCACGCAAAAACCGCTCAGCCGCTCTCCATGGCCCCAAAGTATGCGAACTGGATGGACCCACTCCAACCTTTAAAATATCAAATACGCTTATCGCTTCCGCTGTCGCTATCTGTTGCATAGAAGCAAATTTATTCAATAAACGATTTTTAAAATTGTACAAAATCGTTATTGTGCATATTTTTTGGGTGTGACCCCAATAATTTTTTTGAAGTTCCTGATGAAATGGCTTTGGTCAAAAAACCCGGTTTGATAGGCGACATCAGTCACAGGCATCCTGTCAGCCAACAAATCCTTAGCTTTTTCGATCCTTAAATTCAATAAATACTGGTGAGGAGGAAGGCCATATTTTTTTCTGAATACTTTCACAACGTGATCGGGGCTTAGGCCAGATGCATGAGAAAGGTGCTCCAATGAAATATTTTCCTGGTAATGTTCGTGAATGAATTCTTTTAGCCTACGTGCAGCCAATGGCTGGAAATAATTACCATTCTGAAACTCTACCTTTACTGAACCAACATCCATGATCTTCTTCAAAAGGTCGCACAGAATGTATTCTGAAGCAAGCACATCCTTTGTATGATATAACTGGTAGTGAACATCCAAAATCATGGACGCTACACGATTATTCTCAATGATTTTATTGTTGAATACAGGCAGGTGGTCTTCGTTGAATTTCTGATTGATTTTATAAAAAATTTCCTTGGGAATATACATCGACCGATAATTTAAAGGAACTTCTCCAACCGACCGACCAGTGTGAACTTCGAAAGGATTAAGGATTAAAAAGCTCCCTTTTGAAGTAACGAATTTATTTTTCTCATGTGAATAATCTCCCGTTCCTTCAATGATCACGATGACCGTATACGTTTCATGAAAATGTGGCTTGTAACTATAAGTCGTATAAGATGCCTTAAACAAAGCAAGATTATTCAATTCTCTAAGCACCGTATGCTGTGCGAAATTCTGATTATCCGATAAACCAACCACTTTTTTCATGAATCAAAATGAAACGGACGTAAAATTTAATAAAACCTGCTGTTTATTAAAAATTTTATAACGAAATATTTATTTTAATAAATATTATCTAATAATTGGCCACTAATTCTTAACAGATCAATTTCAGAATTTTTCACGATGAATTGCTGGCGCAAATAATCAGTTTCAGCCTCGATTGCTGAGAGTTGGATGAGGCGAAATTCGATATCGCTAATCACACGGAGCTCATATTGTCTTTTTGCGATAAATAATGTCTGACGGGCCACATGTACATTGTTTTCTTCCAATTGCAGGTTGTTCAGCCCGGTTTTATAGTCAAGATAGGCAATATGTATGTCGGTTCGGATATCATTGGAAAGCTGGTCTGTCTCCATTTTTGAAAACTCGAGATCCAGTTTGCTGTTTTCAAGGTTCATCTTGTTAACGTTTCCGTTGAACAAATTGAAGCGCACTTCAACGCCATAGCTCGGGCCATAGGCTTTATTGGATTCAACCACTCCTACCTGGTTTTTAGCCCTACGATAATTGTAAGCTCCAAATATTCCTATCTGCGGATAAAACCTGGACCGGTTGATTGAAATTTGTTCCTGTGAGATTAACTCCTGCAATCTGGACATTTCCATTTGTGAATTTTGTTGCATTGCCGCAGCTATCAGGGACTCCATATCGAGATTCTCTTTGATCACCAACGAATCAGTAGCAACAAAATCGGAGGTCAGATCGCGATTGATCAACCGGTTGATCCCTAAAACGATGGACTGGATCTGTGCCAGTTGATAAACCACCAACGAGCTATCACTATTTCTGTCAATGAGTGCCTTCTGAACATCCAGCCCACTTCCCGAACCAATCTCAAATTTTTGTTCTTCGAGATTGAGCCGTTCATTAGATATCAGAAGGGAAATTTCATACGCCTCAAGGAGCTTCTTTTCCTGATTCAACCGGTAATACAGCTTAGAAATATCCGCTACAGTCTGCTCAATAAAAAACCGGGTATTGACTTTACCTATACCCGCCAACTCCTCCAACTGACGCTTTCTGGCAAACATCCTGAAGCCATCAAAAACTACCCAGTTCATCTCTGCAGTTACATCAAACAAAGTGTTTTTGGCAAAATCAGCGTTTCGTATCTCTCCAGTAAAAAATTTTTGATTGGTCGAATTGTGGGTGTAACTGTTATTCAAAAAAACATCAACAGTTGGCAGCATCCCTGCATTTCCAGCTATGTCCTGGTTTTCCAATTGTACCTCATTGATCCTGGCCAATTGAATGTCATAATTATTGAGTAATGCTTCATCGATCAACCGCTTCAATGAGTAATCATCCTGTGCATTTACGCTTTCAAATACATTCAAAAGAATGCAAAAAATCAGTCCAATTCTTTTAGTCAATGAATACATGCTTCAGTTTTTCTTCATCAAATTCTTCCTCCGTTACATATATTTTCTGTCCTTTTTTGGCGATATAAGTATACAACACCGGAATGGCGTAAAGTGTCAAGACCAGGGAGAAAAGCAGTCCGCCAATGATGGCAATTCCCATCGGGATCCTGCTGGTTGCCGCCTCACCAAGCGCCAAAGCAATAGGAAGGGCGCCCAGGATCGTCGCCAGGCTGGTCATCAGGATTGGCCGGAATCTTTGCACAGCGGAATCAATAGCTGCCTCTGTGACCCCAAGACCTTGTTCTCTACGTTGATTGGCAAATTCAACGATTAATATCCCATTTTTGGTCACAATACCGATCAAAACGATCATACCGATCTCACTGAAAATATTTAGCGTATGTCCCAAAAGATAAAGTGAAAGCAAAGCTCCTGCGATAGCAAGAGGGACAGTCAGCATGATGGTGAGCGGATCCCGATAGCTTTCAAACTGGGCAGCCAACGCCAGGTAGATCAGTACAAGAGAAAGCAAAAAGGCAAATAAAAGGCTGTTTGAGCTTTCAGAGAAATCCTTGGATGCGCCATCTAGAGACGTTGTGTAACTCTCATCCAATACTTCATTTGAAATATTTTCCATAGCAGTTATGCCATCGCCAATGGTATAACCCTTTGCAGGAGCAGCTGATACAGTAGCAGCGACATACCTGTTAAACCGGTAAAGTTCTGGAGGTTGACTTTGCAAGGATGTAGAAACCAGGTTATCCAGTTCGACCATTTGACCACTTCGATTTCTCACAGTCACCTTTTGCAAATCGATGGGTTCATCCCGGTCATCACGGTCTGCCTGGCCGATCACATAGTACTGCTTACCATTTTTGATAAAATAACCAAAGCGTTGCTCCCCAAAATAAAGCTGAAGTGTCTGGGCGATATCAATGACCGACACACCCATCTCACGAGCCTTATTTCTGTCAATTTCGATGTTTAATTCTGGCTTATTGAATTTCAGGTCAAGATTGACAGTTTCGAATGTTTCATTATCGTTAGCCAGCTCCATGAATCCTGGAATGACATCTTTGAGCTTATCAATAGAACTAGATTGGATGACAAATTGGATGGGCAAATTGCTTTTTCCCCGACCGGCGCTGATGGTTTGCTCCTGGACGACATAGGTACGGGCAAAATTGTATTTCTTTAGTACAGCAGTCAATTCATCCGCTATTTCCATCTGGCTCTTCTTTCTCTCTTCGGGGGGCAACAATGTGATCCTGACGAAAGAAGAATTAGTTGACCGCCTCGATCCACCAGTTATGGCAAGGATCGATTCCTTTTCTTTTAGCGTATCAGCAATCTGGATCATAACCTTTTGGTATTCATCCATAAGATCATATGCAGTCCCTTCCGGTGCAGTCGACAAAACCCGAACCCTGCTTTTATCTTCCAGTGGAGCCAGTTCGGAAGGAAGTAGCAGTCCAAAAATGATTGCTAAGGAAAATGAGGCGGCTAATATCAGGAATGCCAGCCACCGGACCTTAAAAAATCTGGTCAGGGAACTTTTATACTTGACTATCAGGAATTGGAGAAAGTTCTCAATTGCCTGAGAAAGTTTATTGTGAGAAGTCTTTTTTCTAAGGATTCGGGCGCTCATCATCGGTGTCAACGTGAGGGAAACAAATGCCGATATCACCACAGAACCAGCCACGACAATACCAAACTCCCGGAATAGCCTTCCGGTAAACCCCTGTAGGAAAATAATCGGCAGGAAAACACTGACCAGTGTAATGGTCGTTGAAATAATTGCAAAAACGATTTCTTTGGATCCCTTGAAAGCTGCCTGAATGGGATGCATCCCCGCTTCAACTTTGACGAAAATGTTTTCCATAACCACGATGGCATCATCTACTACCAATCCTGTCGCGAGAACAACTCCCAGAAGGGTGAGAATATTGATGGAAAAACCAAACAAATACATGACAAAAAATGACCCGATAAGGGAAATCGGAATCGCTACAACAGGGATCAAGGTGGTTCTCCAATCACGAAGAAAAAAGAAAATAACAATTACCACCAGTCCAAATGCGATGAGCAGGGTTTCCTGAACTTCAGTAATTGCCTTACGAATGTTAATAGTTGTATCCTGTGCAACACCTACCTCAATGTCAACAGGCAGATCTTCTTTTATCCTTTCGACTTCCCGATAGGCAGCATCAACGATATCAATGTAGTTTGCACCAGGCTGAGGTTGGATCGCCACCCCTACCATTTGAACGCTTCCATTTCCTCGTAAAATTGTCCTTTCATCTTCAGCACCCAGTCGTGCATATCCAATGTCTTTTAGTCGGATCAGCGAACCGTCCCTCCCCGTCGAAATGATCAATTCGTTAAAATCCTCTTCGGTATTAAGCCTGCCAAAAGTCCGGATGGTGAGTTCAGTTCTGTATCCTTCAATCAGCCCCGAAGGCAATTCAACATTTTGTCTGTTCAGAGCGTCCCGGACATCAAGGGGTGTGAGGTTATAGGCAGAAAGCTTATCGGGATCAAGCGTCAGCCTCATGGCATATTTCTTTTCTCCCCAGATCCTGATGGATCCAACACCCGGAATCGTCTGTAGGCGTTCCTTAAACATGTTATTCCCAATATCTGTCAATTCCATCAAATTCCGTTTGTTGCTCTGGATCGTGATGGACAGAATAGTCTCCGCATCGGCATCTTCCTTGGCAACAACAGGAGGGTCAGCATCCGGAGGCAAATTCCTTACGGCTGAGGAGACCTTATCGCGCACATCGTTGGCCGCATTGTCCATATCCATTCCCAGCTCGAACTCAATGCGGATAGAACTGCGACCACTTCGGCTCGTAGAGCTCAAATTTCTAATCCCTGAAACCGTATTGATGGCTTCTTCAAGTGGCTCAGTAATCTGAGATTCAATGATATCCGCATTCGCTCCCGTATAGGATGTTGTCACGGACACTACCGGCGCATCAACGCTGGGATATTCCCGAACACCCAGGTAGGTGTATCCAATCACGCCAAAAAGAATGATAATAATGGAAAAAACAGTTGCTAAAACAGGTCTTTTGATGGAAATGGAAGATAAGTTCATGGCTAAAATTGTTGGGGATTAATAATAGAACCTGCCCTTACCGGAAAATTTTCCCTGACCTGCAGCAAACCGGTGACCATAACAGTATCACCTTCCTGCAATCCATCTGTTATTTGCACATTTTTACCTGATCGGATCCCTAACCGGACCATTTTTGATACTGCTTTCCCATTCTCAATGACAAAAACCTTCTGTGTATTTAATTCCGGAATCACGGCTTCAGTTGGAACCAAAACAGCATTCTCAATGACATCGAGTGTCACTTTGATATTCGCGAAAGCGCCTGGAAACAGCTTTCCTTCTGAGTTATCCGCTCTTGCACGAACCTGGATGGTTCTCGACTCAGCGTCCAGCCTTGGTTCAATGGCGTATACCTCAGCACTCAGCGAGTCAGTTATTCCGTCCACCACAAACCTCACCCTTTGTCCGGTTCTCAATTGGTTAGCATACTTTCCGGGAAGTGAAAAATCAAGCTTGATCGGGTTGCCTTGTACCAGCGAGATCAATGAGGTTCCCGCTGTGACAAATTCCCCCAGGCTAACATTCCTCAAACCTACTCTTCCATCGAAAGGCGCTCTGACAGAGGCCTGATCTATTTTAACTTTAATCTCTGCAATGTTGGCTTTCAAGGTTTCTACATTGCCCTCTGACTGGTCTACCATCTCCTGGCTAATCCCATTTATTTCCAGCAAGGCGGAGTTTCTGCTTAATACTCTTTCAGCAACTTTCAGTTGGGATTGATAGCGGATCAGCTGGGCCTGCCACTCACGATCATCGAGCTGGACGAGTTTTTGACCGGTTTTGACCCTTTCGCCCTCATTCAGTTTAATTTCCATGATCATCCCGGCCAGAGGTGCTTTTAACTCAATGTACTCATTGGATATGAGTGTGCCGGTGGTGAAAACATTGTTTTCAATGTTCTCATTCTTTAAAATGACAACATCCGCTTCAAGCGTTTGGTCCGAATTTTTTTCGACCTTTTTATTTTCTCCACGTGAAGAGCATGATTGAATAATTGTTAAAAAGTAAATGATAATTAAAACACAGAAAGTTCCCCTCTTTTGTGTTGTCAGGTGCTTCTCGGCTTTCATGTTTTTCTATCTCCCCAAGTTCTATTGAATAATTTTTAATTCGACCCTTCTGTTTAATTTTCTTGTTTCAAGATATTTATTACTCGCAATTGGCTGCGAGCCACCATACGCCCGGGTTATGATATTTCCTTTTTGGACACCTTTATCAATCAGGAATTTCTTTACTTCTTTTACCCTGTTTTCAGAAAGAATGTAATTGAGTTCCGCACTACCCACATTATCAGTGTGGCCAGCCAACTCAATTTTTATCTCCGGTTTTTCTCTCAGGAACTTTGCAAGGTCTTCCAATGCATCCATTGCCTCTACGGTCAATAAATATTTCCCCTGCAGGAACTGAACCTTGTCTAACACCACCGTATTCCCTTCTATCAATTCTTCATATTCCATCTGAATTTCAGAAAGGTTTTCATCTTTTACTAATATTGAAAGAAAGGTTTTTTCACTTATTACACCAGCGGTTGCGCCATTGCCGGTTTTGTATTCGGAATTATTGGAATTTAAAACCAGTCCGCTTTCCCCAGAACCCATCGCTGTCGTAACAAAGCCCGGTTTATCCTCATACTTCATCAGGATAACTCCGGCTCCGCCGCCGCCGCCTGGACCAAAGGAAGAAACAAGAGCATTCTCGCTGATGCTGCCACCATCTCCTCCGGAACTTTGGAGAAATAATGAGTCTTCGTATTCCTCAACATCCAGTAAAATGGTTCCACCAGCTCCTCCACCTCCCGCACCATCTCCCATGGCTTTGGCCTTTCGTATTTGAGATGCTCCATTTGCCTTTATAAAATGACGGTTACCCACTATTTTTTGAACTTGTATTAGAACAACTCCTCCTCCATTTGCACCGGGTGTGCCTGCATCATCATTGAAGTCGCCGCAACCACCTCCACCACCCATGAAAATTTTATTGGTGGAAAATGGGACGGCCCATCCTCCAAATCCTCCATTTCCTATGACCTCACATAGCCCTATCTCATTGCCTCCTTTTCCTCCACTGGTGAAATTCGCTCCACCTCCACCTCCGGCATTGTGCTTATTTCCGCCGCCACCACCATTTGCAAGGGCTCCCTTTCCAGCCATCATTGCATGCGGAACTTCAGCTATTCCTTCACCTTTCATGGCCCCACCTTCCAACCAAATCGTATCGGCATTCTCAAGAGGATAATGAAAAGACCCCGAAGAAACATTGCAAAAACCATCCGGGTTGTTGGAGGCATTTCCACCGCGGAAACCCTTTCCGGAGACATTAATATCTGCCTCCAGGAAAAGGGTTTTGGCAACATGGAAACTTAAGACTCCACCAGTTTCGCCATTCCAGGGTTTGGCAGTGAGTTCATCGACCACCACACATGATTTATATTCGGGTATTTTAACCACCTGAACTTTTCCGGCTACATCAAATTGATGTTTAAGTTTGGAATCAAGAATGAGTATAAAACCGATTATCGCTCTTACGCTAGCATATTCGAAATTACCAGCTTCTTTCAGATCGAGGATCTTTCCGAAGTTTTCCGTATTAGTAGTGTCTATTTCAGCTCCTTTCATTTGTATGATAAGTACCTTGTCACCATTAGAGAAAAGGTCAGGATCCTTGACTTCCAACAAGGAAGCCTCGTCATTTTCATTGACGGTCAATACAGCTGAATAGCTATTGATCACTCCTCCTATCTTTTGGTATTGTGAATAGACCGGTATAATCAGCAATATTAGGATTGCTGTGAAAAGTAACTTTCCCGTTTTTCTGATTCGCATATTTTCCTAAACCCTCATGATACTTTTAATCACTTCCTCCTGAAGATGGAGATTCCTCATCTTCTTTCAGGGTCGGATATTGGATCCCTAATTGCTCCAGATAGGTATCATACTTGGAAGGATCGTAATAGTACTTCTTCATTTCCGGACGAAATTCCGACATGATCTCTGCATTCAGCTCAACAGCAGGTTTGTCATCCGGATTAAGGAATGATTTGTATTCCATATTTTTGGTCTGCTCTTCCTTGTAATAGGTCCAGGCATTCTCAATAACTTCCGGTTTAGTCAATAAATCGATCAACGTCATTCCCATCACTTTTGCGCCTGCTGTTGCCCCTTTGTGGGAAATCGGTGTGGCCATGGCGATCGCATTTGACCAGTGGTGCCCCTGAAGACCCGGAATATTGGACGGAAACCTTAGTGTAACAGTCGGTACCGACCACGAAATATCGGCAATGTCATCCGATCCGCCACCCAAAGAAAAACTGCTTGGAGGAGACAGTTCATTCAATTCTGTGCTCAAACCCTCGGGATCAGAGCCCACTTCTTTTTGAACCGCTTTTGCCAGTGTCTGATCAGCCTCCGACCATTCCGGCAAGCCGACTTCCTTGATGTTTTCATACATCGTTTCAGCAACCACCTTATTAAAGTGCCCTGGCCAGGCGCTTCCCATGTATCGATAGTTCATTTCTGTATCGGTCATCAGAGCTGCTCCTTCAGCAATTTTTACCGCTTTATCGTACATATCTACAATAGCCGGATAAGTTCTTTCCCTGAAGTAATACCAAACAGCTGCTTTGGAAGGAACCACGTTTGGCTGGTCCCCACCATCCGTAATAACGTAGTGTGAACGTTGTGTCGGATAGAGGTGCTCCCTTCTGAAATTCCAACCTATGTTCATCAGTTCCACGGCATCAAGTGAGCTTCTTCCTCTCCATGGCGCACCTGCTGAGTGAGCCGATTCCCCTTCAAAATAAAACTTGACGGAAACCATCCCATTTCCCCTGCTACCTCCATAAGAAGTGGAAAGATTGCTGGAAACGTGTGTAAACAAACAAACATCTACATCTTTAAAATATCCATCCCTAACATAAAAAGCCTTCGTACCCAACTGCTCTTCGGCTACGCCCGGCCATAACATCAACGTACCGGGAAGTTTCTCCCGCTCCATGATTTCTTTCAGCGCCAATACCGCAGTAACATTCACCGCCTGACCGGAGTTATGACCTTCTCCATGTCCTGGAGCGCCTTCAATGATCGGGTCGTGATAGGCAACTCCTGGCTTTTGTGAAGCTTTTGGTATACAATCAATGTCACTTCCAATGGCTATCACCGGTTTTCCACTACCCCATGTAGCGGTCCAGGCGGAAGGAATTCCGGAAATCCCTTCCTCAATGGTAAATCCGTTTTCCTCGAGGATTTCGGTGATGTATTTTGATGTTTCAAATTCCTGGAACCCCAATTCGCCAAAACTGAAGATCATGTCGACCATTTGCTGGGTGAATTTTTGGTTTTCATCAATTTCAGCAATGATCTCTTCTTTCAATGCCTTGATCTTCTTTTCAGACAAAGACTTAGTTTGAGCATTGCCATCAAGGCAAAATGCTATAAAAAGGATTAAGGAACATGACAGGGTGATAAGGCTGTATTTTTTCATGGTTTCTAAGTTTTTGACTTTTAATTTTTCATTGTGATTTGAAGAATAGATTAATTTCCTCCGCCACCGCCGGAAGTTGGCCCCTCATCTTTAAGCGTTGGATATTTAATTCCGAGCTGATCCAGGTATGAAGAATACTTGGAAGGATCGTAGTAGTATTTTTTCATTTCAGGTCGAAATTCCGACATAATCTCCTCATTCAGCTCTATGGCAGGTTTGTCATCAGGATTAAGGAATGATTTGTATTCCATGTTTTTTGTTTGCTCATCCCTATAGTAAGTCCAGGCACTTTCAAGAACCTCAGGCTTGACCAAAAGATCGAGCATGGTCATCCCCATTGCTTTGGCTCCTGCAGTTGCGCCTTTGTGAGCGATAGGTGTTGCCATAGCGATGGCGTTGGACCAATGATGGCCCTGTAAGCCCGGAATATTGGATGGAAACCCTAAAACAATCGTGGGCACCGACCAGGAGATATCGGCGATGTCGTCCGACCCGCCACCAAGAGAGAATTTAGATGGTTCTCTCAATTCACTTAGCTCTGTTTCTAAACCTTCCGGTTCCGAGCCAACTTCTTTTTGTACTGCTTTCGCTAATGTTTGATCAGCTTCTGACCATTCCGGAAGACCGATTTCCTTAATGTTTTCATACATGGTTTCTGCCAGCACCTTGTTGAAATGACCGGGCCAGGCGCTT
This sequence comes from uncultured Cytophagales bacterium, assembly GCA_913057175.1. Classification (GTDB taxonomy): domain Bacteria; phylum Bacteroidota; class Bacteroidia; order Cytophagales; family Cyclobacteriaceae; genus CAJXNP01. The sequence continues at coordinate 51,772 of CAJXNP010000007.1, read as the reverse complement.
CCCATGTATCGATATGTCATTTCAGTGTCCGTCATCAATGCGGCGCCCTCGGCAATTTTCCTGGCCTTCTCATACATATCGACTATTGCCGGGTATTCCCTTTCACGGAAATAATACCACACGGAAGCCTTGGAAGGAACCACATTTGGCTGGTCGCCACCATCCGTAATGACATAGTGGGATCTTTGGGTAGGATATAAATGCTCCCTTCTGAAATTCCATCCGATGTTCATCAACTCAACAGCATCCAGGGCGCTTCTACCTCTCCAAGGAGCGCCGGCAGAATGAGCAGATTCCCCTTCAAAATAGAATTTAACGGACACCATTCCATTTCCCCAGCTTTGTCCGTAAGAAGTTCCCAGATTGCTGAAAACATGGGTGAACAGACATGCATCCACATCTTTAAAATATCCATCCCTCACATAGAAAGCTTTTGTCGCCAATTGCTCCTCTGCAACACCCGGCCAAAGCATCAGCGTTCCGGGAATGTTTTCACGTTCCATAATTTCCTTCAGAACCAATGCAGCCGTGACATTAACGGCTTGCCCGGAGTTATGCCCTTCGCCGTGTCCGGGCGCACCTTCAATGATCGGGTCGTGATAGGCAACTCCTGGCTTTTGTGAAGCTTTTGGAATGCAATCCAGATCGCTACCAATGGCAATGACCGGTTTTCCATTTCCCCATGTAGCAGTCCATGCAGTAGGTATTCCGGAGATGCCTTCTTCTATGGAAAATCCATTTTCTGCCAGAATCCCCGTAATGTACTTCGAGGTTTCAAACTCCTGGAAACCCAACTCCCCAAAACTGAAGATCATATCTACCATTTCTTGAGTGAACTTCTGCCGGTCATCAATTTCAGCAGCTATTTCTTTCTTCAGTGCACTGATCTTTTTCTCAGACATGGTTTTCCCCTGCGCGAATACTGCAGAATTGGAAACAGCCAATAAGACAAGGAAAATGGGTAAGCACGCAATCTTCCAAGTCAGATGTGTATAATTAGTTTTCATATAGTGAATAGTTATTTTTTAGATTTTCAATGACGTTTTATTATTCAGATATGCCCATGAATTCAGCATCTTCCAGGATGTACATCATCTGATAGGAATCCACTCCATTTAGCATCAGTTTCCCTTTTATTTTCACAGCTTCGGTGGTGTACTCAATGGGCTCCGACATGTAAACCTCAACAACAGACTCAGGCCCACCTACTCCACAAAAAAAGCATGCTGCCAAAGGCAAACTGGACAAAATAAAATGAGTAGGTTTAAATACTCCCTTTAGTCCATCCGCAGGAACCATATAACCCGGTAGAGTTATTTCCTTCCCTTCCAAATTCTTGACCTCGCTGGAAAACTCGGGCAAGTACATTTCGCCATAAGCGCTTTCCTGCATTTTAAAGTCTACCTTGGATAAAGTGTTCCAGGTCTGTGAGCTAATACGCTTCTGATCTTCTGCCCCTTCCGGAAGATTCTGTGCGGGAGCAGGAAAAGAACCAAAAAGAACGAGACACAAGAGTGTCATCGCTCTTTGGGTTAAGGTTAATTTTGACATTGAGTTCTTCATAATTTCCATGTTTATGTTTTACCGTATTATCCTTCTGCCAATACTTTTGAAATATCAGTTCTGTAAGCGCTGATGGCCGGTATCAAAGAAGACAAAACCCCCAGCAACACACACAACGCCAGTATTCCTATCTCACCTTTCAGAAATATGAGCCCCGTAATTCCTGTTTCATTTTTCGTGTCGATGATCCGGGTAAATATTTCGATCACTCCATGTCCCAGCAGAAAGCCAAGCAACCCACCCAGGGTCGTCATAATCGTGCCTTCCAGAAGGATGTGAATACACAGTTTGCTTCGTGTGGCGCCCATCGATCGCATGATAGCGAGGTCGTATTTTCGTTCTTTGAGCGCATTGTAAAGGGCTATGAAAATGCTCAGACAAGAGATGAAAATGATCAGGTAAGCAAATCCGATCAAGGCATCAATGCCAACACCCAAAAGAGAGAACAAACGTGTCATCTCAAATGCCGGAGAAGCTGCCTGAAGGGCGCTTTTGCTATTGACCATGCGGGGCATTTGTATGATCGCCATCGGTGAGGCATATTGAATGAGCATGGCAGTAATTTCCTTATCTTCGAGGGAGTCCTCGACGGTCGTATCGTGCTCGTCTGCTCCCTCAATCAATGAAGCATTTTTAACATTCCCTTCCAAAGAATGAGTTTTGTGATGGTCGGTTTCACTTTCATGATGGTTGTCCTCTTCGTGATGAGTATCTTCAATATGGTATTCATGCATGCCCCAGATACTTTCCAGTCCTGTCAGGATAAGGTTGTCAAGAACAGTATTTGATCTTTCCAGAACACCAACAACATGATACTGATCTTCTTCATGAAAATGGCCACCTTTCGCCATGCCATGCTGTCCATAGAAATAGTCATCCACCTCCAGATCCAATTCATCGGATACTTCAGCTCCCAGGGTAACCTCGTAAACCTTGTCCCAGAGTTTGCCCTCTTCCAGTTTTGCATTGTATAATTCGATGTAGCTATGGTCCGTTCCTATTATTCTATAGGTGGAATAACTATCTCCCATTGAGAGAGGAATGGCCTGTTTGACGAATGGACTTTTAGAAATAAGGGTAGCTTCTTTTAATGGTATATTCCCTGTCGGATAATCAATGTGGAATATGCTGGATAATATCAACTGCATGGGGCTGCCTTTCGCTCCGATCACCAAATCAACATTTTCAGCATTCTTGGTGAGCTTACTTTCCATTTGTGTACTCAAAAGCAGAAGTACAACAATAATGGCTACGCCCAATGCCAGGATCAGGATATTCAAACCTGTATTGAGAGGTTTGCATTTAAGATAACTCCAACTTAACCTGAATAAATTCACTTTACCGTAGCGTTATACTGTTTTCAAATCTTTTTTTTATTCGCTGGTCATGAGTTGTTATGACCATGGTTGCATCGTATTTTTCTGCCTGGTATTGCAGCAGCTCGATCACTCTTTCACAGTTCTCATCGTCCAGGCTTGACGTCGGCTCGTCAGCCAGAATGATCTTTGGCTTGTTCAGCATTGCCCGGGCAATCGACACACGTTGGGCCTCACCCTGGCTCAGTTCATATACTTTTGCTTTTTTTCTATGCAATACATTTACATCGTCCAGCGCCTGATAGATACGATTGAGGTCTTTTGGCAAGCCACCGAGGTATTGCGCCAGCAACAGATTCTCAATGACAGAAAGCGCATGCACTAGGTGATGCTTTTGAAAGATCAATCCAATATTCCTGCCCCGAAAATCATCCATCTCATGAGTTTTAAGATTTGTAATATTTTCCTCGGCCAGGATGACCTCTCCTTCCATCGGTTTGATCAGCCCCGCCAGAATATGGAGAAGTGTTGTCTTTCCGCTTCCGGAATTTCCAAGGAACAGACAATCCTCACCATATGGGATCAGCAATTCATCAATGTTGAGAATCGGGGTTTCACCGTATGAAAATTTTAGTCGTTTTATTTCGATCATTTCTTTATTCTCTTATTGTTGGATAGGAAATTCCCAATTGTTCGAGGTACGTTTTGTATTTTGAAGGATCGTAATAGTACTCCTTCAACATGGGCTTGTATTCAGCCATGATGTCTTTATTCAGATGAATAGCCGGTTTGTCATTCTCATCGATAAAGGGAATGAACTTTGTATTTTTTGTTTGTTCGTTATGGTAATAATCCCACGCTCCCTGTACGACCTCTGGTTTGGTATAAATATCGATCATCGTCATGGCTACCGCTTTAGCTCCTGCTGTCGCACCTTTGTGAGAGATCGGAGTTGCCATCGCTACGGCATTGGACCAGTGATGCCCCTGCAACCCGGGAATATTTGCAGGAAACCGAATGGTCACCGTGGGAACCGACCAGGTAATATCGCCCAGGTCATTGGATCCTCCTCCAAGTGAAAATACCGCAGGTTTACCTAGTCCGGCCAGTTCAGTATTGAGACCCTCTGTTTCAGAGCCTACTTCTTTTTGCAAAGCCTTAGCAAGAGTCTGATCACCCTCTGACCATGTAGGGAGTCCTATTTTCTTTATGTTTTCATAGGCTGTTTCTGCGATCACTTTGTTGTAATGCTGTGGCCATGCGCTACCGAGAATCCGATAGGTCATTTCTGTACCTGTCATAAGTGAAGCCCCTTTTGCGATATTGACCGCCTTGTCGTACATGTTTTTAATGGATGGGTAATCTCTTTCCCTGAAGTAATACCAGACAGAAGCTTTTGATGGAACCACATTTGGCTGATCGCCTCCATTGGTAATGACATAATGTGACCGCTGGGTTGGATAGAGGTGTTCGCGCTGAAAATTCCAGCCGACATTCATCAACTCGACGGCATCTAATGCGCTTCTACCTCTCCACGGCGCTCCAGCTCCATGTGCTGCTTCACCTTCGAACATAAATTCAACTGAAACCAAACCATTTCCACTGGCAGCTCCGTAAGAAACCTGCAGGTTTGTGCTTACATGGGTGAAAATAGCAACGTCTGTAGCTGCCAGGTATCCATCCCGGATGAGATAAGATTTAGTTGCCAATTGCTCTTCGGCAATACCCGGAATGATTTGAATGGTTCCTGACAAACCTTCCCGCTCCATAATTTCCTTTACAACCAACGCGGCTGTCAGATTTACCCCAACAGAAGCATTGTGGCCTTCGCCATGGCCGGGACCTCCTTCCAGGATTGGATCGTGATAGGCTAAACCAGGCTTTTGAGAAGCTTTCGGTATGCAGTCTACATCGCCACCAAGAGTGATAACCGGCTTTCCGGAACCATAAGTCGCCATCCATTGGGTGGGAATTCCCGCAAGGCCTTTTTCTATTGTAAAGCCATTTTCTTCCAAAAACTTCGTCGCATATTCCATGGTTTCAAATTCCTGAAAGCCCAATTCACTAAAGCTAAAAATCATATCAACCATCTCCTGTGTCATCTTGCTCCTGTTTTCAACTTCTGTCATCGCTTCCATTTTGAGAGATTCGATTTTCTTTGTGCTCAGGCTTTTGGTCTGAGCAATTCCTTCAAAGGCATAAAATGCGATGAGTAAGACGATCAAAACTTTAATTTCTCGTATCATGATTTTAGATTGTTATCAGATGAATTCATTTTGACTGTTGGATAGTTGATACCCATTTTCTCGAAGTAAGTCCCAAGTGAAGCAGGGTCTTTGACATACTTCCTTTCCTGAGGTAGATTATTCAAAGGCTTTTCATGCATGGATACCTGCCCAAAATTCTTTGAGAAGGGAACCCACTTAATATTTTTTGTTTGTGCCTCGTTGAAATACGTTTTTGCAGCATCCACCAATTCGGGCCTGGTCATAAAATCAACTAAACTTGTGGCAATGACTTTGGCCCCGGCACTTGTTCCTTTGTATGCAATTGGAGCGGAATTGAACCATTGATGGAGAGGTATACCAGGAACATTGGATGGTAAACAAAGTGCCACCGACGGAACCGTCCATGTAAGATCTCCACTTCCATTGGTAAAACCATTTTTTGAGTTTTTTAACGGATGTCCCAATTGCAAAGGATGGGTATTTAATCCCTTTACCTCTGAACCAAACTCTTTTTGAATCGCTTTTGCCAATTCATGATCTGTGTCACTCCAGCGTGGCAAGCCAATTTCCCTGATATTTTCATAAATGGTTTCGGCAAGAATTATGTTGTTATGCTCTGGCAAGCTGCTCCCCAATATCTTAAATGAAAACTGTGAATTAGTAATGGTCGATGCTCCTTCCGCCAGGTTAATTACCTGATCGAACATCTTCTTTACCATTGAAAATTCTTTTTCCCTGAAACAATACCAGATCGTTGCCCTGGAGGATTGAAGATTGGAATTGATGCCATCTTTAGATATGAAATAATGGGCAGGTTTTAGTGGATACCGATGCATCTTCAGCATTTCCCAGCTTGTCCGCAATAAATTAGCAGCATTTCGGGCACTTGTTTTCCGGACAGATACGTTGGATTGATTTTGATCCCCTTCAAAAGAAATTTCAAAAGAAATAAGTCCCTGGCCCTCTGACTGACCGTAACCTACATAAAGATCAGAGCCAACGTGGCTGAGTATGCACAAATCCGTCTGATCAAAATATCCTGCCCTGAGGAGTGTTGATTGCAATGTTTCAGTCTCTCTTGCCAAACCGTAGATGACACTGACAGTACCTTGCAGCTTTTCTTTGTCGATTATTTTTTTTATGGCTAATGCGGCAAGGATATTTGCCCCGAGGGATGCGTTTTTACTTCCAAAATGGCTGGAACTCTCATTAAAAAACGCATCAAAAATAGTAGTACCGTGTGTTTGTGAAAATGTTTGATTAAAACTAATGTTATCTGACAAAATGATTTCAGGCTTACCTGCTCCGTAGGTCGCTATCCATTGTGTTGGGATCCCGGAAATATTTTTCTTAAGAATAAATCCATTTTTTTTCAGAATTTCTAAAACGCAATCCATGGTTTCATTTGCAGAAACATCCTGCACATCAAAACTGAAAATCGAATTGACTATCTCCTGAGTAAGTTTGCGGTTACTTTCGATATTCGTTTTGACCTCTTCCTTCAAGGAAAGAATCTTATCTGTCGAAAATTTTGAATAACTGTAGGAAGGTAAAATCACTATCAAAAAGCAGAACATAGCAATGCCAGCAACCCCTATCGGGAAGTGAAAACTTAATAAGTTGAGAAATTCCATTATTGCTGCAATCTTCTTATTGAATGTTTTCATCACATTTTAATTCATGCTATTGTCCGCCTCCACCACCAGACGATGATTCCTCTTTTTCAAGAGTTGGATATTGAATACCAAGCTGCTCGAGATAAGTAGAATATTTTGAGGGATCGTAATAGTATTTCTTCATTTCCGGCCTGAATTCTTCCATGATTTCCTGGTTCAGTTCAATTGCCGGCACATCATCTTCATTGACTAGTGGATAGTATTTTTCATTTTTGGTCTGCTCATTTGTGTAGTAGTCCCACGCACTTTGAACCAGGTCAGGATTGCAGATCAAATCGATCAAGGTCATTGCCTCGGCTTTCGCTCCGGCAGTTGCTCCTTTATGGGCAATAGGCGTAGCCATCGTGACAGCACTCGACCAATGGTGGCCCTGCAGTCCCGGCATGTTGGAAGGAAACCGCATCGTAATGGTAGGGACTGTCCACGAGATATCAGCGATGTCGTCTGAGCCGCCACCCAGCGAAAATGTTGCAGGTGGAATGATCTCATCCAACTCGGTATGTAGTCCTATCTGCTCAGACCCTATATTTTTTTGTGTCGCTTTTGCCAATGCGTGGTCTGCCTCCGTCCATTCCGGTAAGCCCACTTTTTTGATATTTTCATACATCTGCTTAGCGATGGGCTCATTGAAATGCCGTGTAAATGCGCTCCCCATGTAGCGATAGGTCATTTCGGTACCAGTCATCATTGCCGCACCTTTGGCAATATCGATAGCCGACTCGTACATGGCCTTTAACCTCGTGTATTCAAATTCCCGGAAGTAATACCAAACAGATGCTTTGATGGGCACAACGTTTGGCTGATCACCGCCATCTGTAATAACATAGTGTGACCTCTGGGTGGGATACAAATGCTCTCTCTTGAAGTTCCAGCCTATGTTCATCAATTCCACTGCGTCCAGGGCGCTTCTTCCTCTCCAGGGCGCTCCTGCAGCATGAGCGGCTTCCCCTTCAAAAGAAAATTTTACAGATACAAGCGCATTGGCGGAAGCTTTGCCATAAGACACGTTGAGGTTATTGCCAACATGGGTAAAAATACAGGCATCAACTCCATCGAAATATCCATCCCGTACATAAAAAGCCTTGGTACCCAATTGTTCCTCTGCCACACCCGGCCACAAAACCAACGTACCGGATAGGTTTTCCCTTTCCATGATTTCTTTTACCACCAAAGCTGCGGTGACATTTACAGCTTGACCGGAGTTGTGGCCTTCTCCATGGCCCGGTGCACCTTCAATGATCGGATCATGATATGCGACACCCGGTTTTTGTGATGCTTTTGGAATACAATCGATGTCGCTTCCGATCGCAATGACAGGTTTTCCCGAGCCCCATTTTGCCAACCAGGCGGTGGGGATGCCAGATATTCCCTCCTCAATGGTAAATCCATTTTCTTCGAGAATGCCGGTAACGTATTTTGACGTCTCAAACTCCTGCATGCCCAGTTCGCCAAAGCTGAAGATCATGTCCACCATTTCCTGGGTGAATTTTGCCCTGTTGGCAACTTCTTCTGTAGCCTCTGCTTTTAATGCCTCAATTTTTTTGGCAGATAATTTTTTGTCCTGTGAAAAGGCTTTTACATGGAATATTAAAGCGAGGGCAACCAATATTATCCCCATGTTTCTAGCCTTGAGGTTTCTGTTGATGGACTTTGTTGGATTATATTTTTTCATTTTATTTTTTTTGGAATTTTTTTACACATTAAACCAGTAAGAAAGCTTTATAACTATCGCCCTGTTTTTTGACTTCAGGCTTTCAGAGAAATAATTGTCACTGTAGACAATAAATAGATCTGAAACAGATTTGAACCTCCATTGCAGCCTGGAATTGATATTGATGTTATCGATCTGGTTGTTATACTGGACAAGCGTGGTGTAATAAAGATTTCTGAGAAAAGTCAGATCAATCTTTGGTCCGAGGAGCCAGATATCTCCATCCTCATACGGATCGGGCATGTTTATTTTATTGTAGGAATAAGCCACCGAAAAGATGGCTTTCGGAGGAATCCTATAGTTGATGCTTCCTGAAAAGCTGTACCTCGTTCCGTCGAAATACTGACCATTTTGGGTGACGAGATTGTAATAAAACTTTTTACGCTTGTCAGATGTGAAATCGATCTTCACATCATAATACCGATATTCATTTCCTGCCTTTAATTTTTCCCCACCACTTTTAGTAGGATCAAAATCATTCAAAAGCTCCAGGTCATACCCTTTTGCCTCTACTTTAAGCTGTGCCAGGTTTTGGAAAAATATTTCATAATTGACGGTGAGCGTATTTTCGATCGAATTCCCGGAAGTATCCCAGAATGCTTCAAAACTTATACCCGGCCCATGCCGATTGATAACGGAAGATTGAGGATATGTATAGGTCTGAATTCCGGGATTAATTTTATAATAAGCTTTCCTGGGAATGAAACCAACCTCTGCATTAAAACTATCTGACACGTATTCGTGGCTCCAGTCTACGGTTATATAGGGGGTTTTGTATTGAAGGACGGATCCATGTGAAGACTGCCTTTGCTGATCGCGATTGGAGTCGAAACTTTGCAAGTAAAACAGCTTGCCATTCCATCGCCCATTGACTGAGGCGAGGTTGTACTCCAAACCAAGCACCCTGTTAAAACTCTTTTGCACTGCAGAGGAATCGTGGTTTTCCAATTGAACCGGTTGCTTATTGACAAAAAGTGCAGTGATATTGGACCTGGAAAATACTTTTCTCTGCAGAACAGCAACACTGTAATTTTGACTTGGCAAATTCAGTTCACTATCCTTTGCTCCCTGAATGCTCATTAGACCCACCCTCCAGTTATTATTGATCTTTCCGCTTAAACGCGCTCCAAATAATATAGGATTGGGTACATACTGCCTGATCGCTGAATCGTAGGCAATACCAATTCTTCGCGAGAAAAACGGCCTGATGGTCTCCGTACCGAAATTGGCGAAGAGGTCTGCGTTTTCCAGGAAAAACTGGCGCTTTTCTTCAAAGAATATCTCAAATCTGCTAAGATCGGTTACCTGATCATCTACTTCCACCTGTGAAAAATCAGGATTGACAGTAAGATCGAGGTTCAAAGAAGGCGTTACACCAATTTTGATATCCCCACCTACTTCAAAGGTTTTGGCTGTGCCAGTTCCATTCAGGTTATCACGGCTAATTCCGGTACTGACGAAGGGAATCACAGCCAGGTTGGTACCCGGTTTTCCCAATGGCTCCTCCCAGGTCAGGTTGCCGGTGAAAGCCAGTGAAGTGAGCCGGAAAGATTTTGGAATGGCAGACCAGCTGGATCGCTCGCTTTGTTTGGTGTCGAGTCGGTAGATATTGACATTCCAATTTTCAGATCCTTTTTTATACCTCAAAGTTTTAAAAGGAATGGCCATCTCTACCACCCAATACCCTTCCTGAAAGCTGGTTTCAGCATACCACTTATTGTCCCAGGAATAGTCGGTATCCTGTTCCCCACCACCTGAAACCAGGCCTTCCTTCATAGATCCGTAGGCATTTACTCCAAATACAAACCCATTGGTCTTATCCAAAAAAGGATCAAGGACAACTACTACCTGGTCATTTTCTGGACCCTTGAAATCCCTTCGCAGTGAAGTAACATTGTAAGGGCCAGGTTTTAGGTCATAACATTTTATAGCAACAAAAAGATTTTCATCATCATAGATCATGGACACTTCTGTCTGGGAAGAAGCAAGTGAGGTATCAGAGGGGAAATTTTCGATGAAATCCCCGCTAAAGGTTGAAACCGACCAAGCATGTTCATCCAGATTCCCATCAACAACGATCTTCTCATTGGTCTTGCTAACCAATAAGCTGCGGGTGCCTATGCCCTCTGTTGCCATTGATGTATTTGTCATCATCATTATTAAGCCAAGTAAGATGTAATCAAATCCTTTCATGCATCCACCAATGTTCCATTATCAGTGGGTCAGTTATTGCTTTCACAGCCGAAATTGAAAAGCTCATCATGACCTGGTGTACCAATTGGTGCACCCGGAGGAGCATTGTCAAGAATCATGTACTTAAAATCATCCTCGTCATCATCATAGTTTTCAATCTTTGCTACGGCATGTGAGAAATGTGCTTTTTGCTCATAGCTTTTTTCCGTTGCCATTGCTGATTGCATCCATTCTGACAACTCCTTTGCTTTGTAGTAGCCTATTGATTGTGCCTGTGAAGGCAGGTTTTCGTTGTTGATCATGCCCAGCATATAAGAAAGCAGCAGGTTATCGACGGCTCTTTGTATTTCAGCTTCATACATATCATCGCTCTTGGATGATTTCCACGTGGCTTTGATTAATTTTTCAAGGACTTCTTCCAATGCCGGTGATTTTTCATCCAATCCATGGTAGGTAAGAATTCTCGAAATTCTATCCGGGTAAAATATTCCTGCCAGAGTAAGATTGGCCAGGCTTTCAGAAGCAGTCAATGGATCAAAAGTTAGTCCGGTTTTGCGAGGAAAGATCTCTGCCGAACTGATATCATTTGGTACCGGCGGAATAAGGGAATATATTTTCTCAGGTATAGCTAAAACTTCCGGACTCAATGTTTTAATCAACGCATCCAGTGCTTTTTCCTGCATTTCCGGAGGTACCATTTCTGTGACTGTCTGTCCATCGCCTCGTAGTGCGTAAGTATAGCTAAGTCCACCTAATATTTTATAAACAGCATGAACCTGATACCGATGAGATAAGTAAAGCGGTACCAGTACTTCTTCGAGTGAAGACATTGGCTCACCTATTCTGATACTTTTCTCTGAAAAATTTTCCAATGCTTTTTCCCTGACCTCTATCAATCGATACAGTTCTTCTACCGGATCTGTACCATTTATCCACTGGTGAGCATAGGGATGTGCAGTTCCCATTGGTCGTGCATCTTTGGTGGTGAGATACATCAAGCCATCTGACCAGGCCTCTTTCAAAATATCCGTTCGCATAGCCAGATCATCACTTCCATCAGGGAAATCGGAATACCCCCAGGAAATTGACACCTTATCCCACTCGCCAATATCCGTGTCATAAGCTTTGGATAGATCAATCTCCCCTTTGTCATCCAAGACCGCCAATGGATGTGGATAATCCATGACTGAGCTTCTGTCATTCATATGGGCCAGGTGATTGTGGGCCAATCCCAGGGTATGTCCAACTTCATGCGCTGATAACTGACGTAACCTTGCCAGCGCCATTTCTTTCATTTTATCATCTACAGGTTTACCTTCTTCATAAGGTGATAGCAAACCTGTAGCGATGAGGTAATCCTGACGAACCCTCAAAGAACCAAGTGTTACTTTGCCTTTTATAATCTCGCCTGTCCTCGGGTCTCTGATAGATGCTCCATATGACCATCCCCTCGTTGAGCGATGAACCCACTGGATCACATTGTACCGGATATCAAGCGGATCGGCATCTTCGGGTAACATTTCAACAATAAACCCATCCTTATATCCGGCAGCTTCAAAAGCCTGGTTCCACCATCTGGCACCTTCCAACAGTGCGGACCTTACCGGCTCAGGTGTTCCGGGATCGAGGTAATAAATGATTGGTTCTACTGGTTCACTGATTTCCGCAGAAGGATCCTTCTTCTTCAACCTGTGTCGGGTAGTAAATCTTTTAACCAACGGATCGCTGATTGGCGTCGCATAATCTTTAAATTCAATGCTGTTAAAGCTAGACCGTGGATCATAGGGCAAAGGCTCATAATCGTCATCCGGCAATTCTATCATTGAAAAATGGACACGTACCGTTACAGCTCCCGGAGTGGGAACTACATCTTCAACATACTCGCCTTCCGGAGTACCAAGAAATGTCAAAATCGACTCAAACTCGGAATTCTTCGGAAAGTTCTTTGTGTTAGGTAAATAAACCGCCGATCTGGTTGATTCAAGTTTATAAGTTCCCTGTTTTCTTCTTTTCAAAGTTTCGGAAACCTGATACTCGTCACTTAGCAGAAACGGTGTTAAATCGATTAAATATTTATCTCCTTCCTCGGCCTTAACATCAAATCCCCACAAAACGGATTTGGCAAAGGCTTCCTCCACCGCTTTTCTTTCACTGGGATTATCTGAAAGCGCCACAAAACCATAATTAGATTGGGTTAATAGTACTTTAGGGCCAATCCTGTCAAATTTCACAATTTTTGTATCCCGCCCAAGTCTTCCTCTGTCCAATCCTATATCATTGGAGCCAACTCCTGCCTGTAGCCCATTATAGTAAATAAACTCACCTTTTGATTTATCCACTTCCAGCCAGATCTTTCCCTCTTTATCGTCCCAATAAAAATTGAAAAAACCGGGGTAGTATTTCATACCCTCGGTTTTAACTTTAATCGATTCTATTGCTTTAGATTCGACGGAAGACAGAAAAGCAAAAGCAATAGTTATTAAACTAAAAACACGTATGATATTAAGATGAGATCCTTTCATTTATCTTTAATTATTCAAATCCAATAATTCTGTCTTTACTTATTCGGTCACTGGTATGGTCAAGCTACACGTTCCTGTAGTAGATGTTGCAGGTGGCGCTGTTGCTACTCCTAATGGATTTTCAAAGCCGAGATCCGGAATTGTACCAGTAATCCCATTATGATATGGATAAACTATCGTACTTGGGAAATCTACCCCACACAGTGCAGATCCGAAATTGGTGAATGAAACAGAGGATTCTTCGAAAGTAAACATCACTGTAAATACATCTCCCACTTCCAGGTCTCCTGCTGTTAAGCCAAATAAGGCTGCTGCTTCGCTTGCGGAGATATCCACAAATGTTGGAACGGCTCCCGGATCGAGATTTTCCAGTGTAATAAAATCAGAGGTGCCGGAAGAGCTGGTATAAGAAAGCTCCACATCAATTTCCGTCAGATCAACACTAATAAAATCCCTTCTGGAGAAGTCAAAGGAATACAGATCATCCCCAGATGCTGTTATTTCAGATACGCTGAAGCTGTTATCAGAACTAACAGTAGCTTCAGGAATTGACGGGGTAAGCACATATGCCTGGAGACTGCATATCCCTTCCACACGAATCAGGTTGCATATGTTGTTTCCGTACAAATCAAATACCCTCCCATCAAGTGTTTTAACCACGTAGCTGAAAGTAAAAACATCGCCTACTTCCAGATCTGCTGCTGTCAAACCAAACTCACTTGCTGCAGCACTTGCTGGCAGATTTACAGTAACAGGAAAATCCGAATACGTCTGCCATAATTTTTTGCCTGCTCCGTTCATGCTCAGGTACACATCAATTTCAGATACACTGGCTTCCTCATAGCCAAAATCTTCACCATAGAGGACATACTCGAATTCAGCGTTTTCAATGTCGGCGTAATTGTAGAATGCCTTGTTTTCATCTGTCCATTGAACAACGGCAACGGGTGCCCACTCAGGTTCAGGAGCTGGCATCAAATCAGGATCGTGACATGCATTGAAAACATGCATAAGAATGACCGTTCCTATTAAAAGTTTTATCGATATTTTCATTTTTGTCAATCGTTTAGAAGTTTGAATTATTTATCCCAGAATACAGGTACGGTTATCATTTTGTCTGCCGGAACGTTCTTGTTTGCTCCGATCTCGTCTACAACATAGATCAACCTTACCGGAAAAGGACCCGCTTCATTGTTATCCACAACAGGTTTTAAAACCGGGTAGCCCGTTCTTCTATAGTTATTGTAGGATTCAATACCATTTCCAAAGTTTGCTACATACGCCTGGTCGATAATGATCTCTAGCTTACCCTCATTATCAGCAGCATCATATTTACCCAGGACAGTATTGATATACAAATCGATATCAGAGGTGGTTGGTCGATAATCAGCTGAAACATTGTCCCTGGATTCGCCAAAGGCCATTACCTTTGAAATGGAAGCTCTCATCCCCTCTTCCAGCAAAGTCCTGGGATCGCCGTTAGTGCCCAATGTCAACGCTGCCTCAGCCATGATAAACTTCACCATGAAATTGGTGATCATAGGATGAATACCCTGTCCTGTTCCATCATTCACAGTCAGCGGTTTTGCGTTGTCTGCATCAAACAATCCTCCTGCCGGATAAACACCCCATTTGGTAGAAACAGCCACATCTGCAGGACCTACACTATTGTCACCTCTATCTCTACCCAGGTAGCCATTGCCGGTGTAGAAGTAGAAACAATCAACCTGGTTAAACTCACATGGAATATTGGGTGAGCCCTCGGGTTGGGAAAGCGCTTGTCGGAAAAAATAATACCGTAAACGTGGATCTTTTATTCCATACTGAACATTCGGACTTAAATTCAAATAGTCTTCCGGTTTTCTATCGCTTCCACCAGTCAACTTGATGAAGAAGTGATTGGAGAAATAACCGGATCTTCCACCTGCATTGTAGTCATCTACCCATCTTGGATGTGCGTTTTGCGGTGCAATTCCTGAACCAAAATAGAACTGGAAATCGTCGCCATTGGAAGAGATAAGATCACCTCCGGCGATCAGGGTATTTATTTCACCTGTCACCCCTGCCGGATCTACCAAACGCATCTGATTGAGCATTTTAAGCTTTAATGAGTTGCCCATCATAATCCATTTGTCTATATCCCCATTATATATAATGTCAGAGGCCGAGCTTATATCAAGTGGATTCGAATCGTAATTAGACAGATCAGTTAAAGCTTCATCAATCAAAGCCAAAATGGTGGGGTAAATATCTTCACCTTTATCATACACCGGGTTGTCCGATTGCAAAGCCTCTGAAAAAGGAACATCTCCCCATAGATCAACAAGTATGCTATAGATATAAGCTTTCTGCAATTTCGCTGAACCGAGATAACCTGGTAAAGCAGATTCTTCAGCTTTGCCAATCAATATTTCAATGTCCTGTAAAGCGTCTGCATAAAACCCATTCCAGTCATCATTAAACTGACTTTCGCGAATGTCCCATCGTCCATAGTTTGCGTCATGCAATTGATCTACCAGTGCTGCCGATGCCCGATTGACATTTCTTAATGTCGCAGAAACATATGCCGTTTGAATGGCTGGCAATATCAATGCAGGATTGGCTTCCGATGGGTTATTAGGATCCGTATTGATATCAAAAAAATCGCTTCCGCAGGAGGTAATGATAAAGACGATCATCATCGCTAAACCTGCTTTATATAATTTTATATCTAATCTTTTCATTTTATTCGATTTTGAGAATTAATGAGAATTAAAATGTAAGAGATAAGTTGGCTCCAAATCTCTTGGTAGTTGGCACACCTATGAAATCCAGCCCCTGAAAGTTGCTGCTGCTGCTTACTGCAGTTTCCGGATCAAAATTCAGCTCTTTTGGAAAGTTGGGTGCATTATACCAGAGGTTCCTTCCGGATAGTGAGACCCTGACAGAGCCAAACGGAGTGTTTTCCAATATTTTGCTCGGTAGAGAATAACCAAGGCTTACTTCCCTTAATCTTACTACTGAAGCATCATATACATGAGCATCCGTATAATTTGTAATGCCAAAGCTGTCAGTGAAATACCAGTCATAGTTGGCGATGACAACATTATTTCTCACTTTTTGACCCTCAACAATGAGTGGTCCTGTGCCTTCTGCATTTGCTACATATCCAGGAATTACTCTTCCAGCTTCCCTGTCTCCAACGTCTATTACCCCACGACCAACAATTTCTTCAGCTGTTTGAGACCACATATCTCCTCCTTTTTTATAGTCAATCAGGAAGCTAAATGTGAAACCCTTATAGGTAAATGTGTTCTTAACACCAATGATATAATCCGGGTTTGGATCACCTATGACGCCCAGTCCGGCAGACAAAGGCCTGCCAAGCTGATTGTTGCTGATAATCAATGAACCATCATCCGGATCTCGCAACATTCGGTTTCCAAATATCTGACCAAATGGTTCTCCCGTTCTATGTACAATATTGACAGTCGAATTACCCCCAACTACAATTTGTTCTGCGTCTCCCAGGTCCTCAACTATGTTTCTGTTCCTGGTAAATGCTGTATAAACATTCCAGGTAAGGCCATTGTTCATCCTGATAAGATCTGCATCAAAGCCTACTTCTATTCCGTAGTTTCTGACCTCACCAATATTGGTAAGCTTTGTACTAAATCCTGAGGAAGGAGGCAATGTGATATTAATGATGCTATTGGTTGTATACTTATCATAGAATGTAAAATCCAATCCAATCCTGTTGTAGAATAAACGGAGCTCTGTACCAATTTCAAATTCAGTAATAAATTCAGGTTTCAAATCTGGGTTACCTGATGAATTTGATAGTGTCAAACTGTTATAAGTTCCATCCGGATTAGTAAATGGAAACTGTGTTTCATTAAAAGTAGAATTTGTTACATAGGTCGTCGAGGTCATGTATGGATTAGCGTCATTTCCCACCCTGGCCACACCAGCTCTGAGTTTTGCGAAATTGACAATATTGGAATTGATATTAAGTGCATCAGTTAATATCACAGATGCGCTTACACTTGGATAAAAATAGCTTCGTGTTTCCGCTGGCAAAGTGGATGACCAGTCGTTTCTTCCAACAAGGTTAAGAAAATAAATGTCCTTGTATGAAAGGGACAAGTCTGCAAAAACCCCCTGGTATCTTTGCTTGAACATTTCATCCCTGATTACTCTTTGGGAAGCAGTGTTTGTGAAGTTATTGTTGCCAAATACAATGATTTCGTTTCCTTCCTGCATTTTCCTTTGCGTCAATCTTTGGTTAACATTATGACCCAATATCAACCTGGCGTGCAAGTCAGGGTTTATGTTTCTATCGATGGTAAATAGCAGGTTCCCATCCAGTTCTTGCCTGTAAATATCATCGATGGTTATGCGCCCTAGCGGAACATCTGATGAACCTTTCTGAATAACACTTTTCCTTGAATCTGTGTAGGCATTGAAACCCAGCTGGTAACTTACAGTTAGCCACTCAGTAAAGTCATATCCAACAGAAGCTTTTCCGTATACCCTGTCAACATCACTTGTATACGGTGCGTATTTGGCAATCCAGTAAGGATTATCAACACCGGTCCTGTTGTAAACATTTGCACCAGTAACCGGATCTTCAAATGGCAAATTGGTTAAATCGTACATGATTGGCACATACAAAAGCCTTTCTACGATAGATGGATTCCCTCCCAAACTTGTAGCAACCTGTGGGGTTTCCTGTTTGGTTTTTACATAGCTCATGCTACCTTGCAGGAATAGTCCATTGGCCAGCTTTCCCTGACCGCCAAAATTGACATTTGTTCTGCTGATCTCGCTATTAGGAATAATGCCTGTATTATCCATTCTTGATACACCCCCGGTAAAAGTTGTATTTTCACCACCAGCATTTATCTGAATGGAATTTTCGATCAAATGGCCTCTTTGCAAGAAATCTTCCGTGCTGTTTGGATATGGTTCATAAGCCATTCTTTTTCCGGCATACATATCTCCAATTGCTGTCCCTTTCAGATGGTCGGCATCATAGACATGCTGGACGGAGTCATATTCATCAAATCTTGGTCCCAAGCTTCCATTAAATGCAACCACAAGATTCTGGTGCTGGCCTGAACCGTATATATTTTGGTAATTGGGTAATGATGCGACATCTTCGAACGCATAAGAACTGTTAAAAGTAATTTCCAGTCCCTTCTTTCCTTTTGTTCCTGCCTTTGTGGTAATTACAATCACACCGTTTGCGGCACGTGATCCATAGAGAGCCGCCGCTGAAGCACCTTTCAGAACTGTGACAGATTCAATAATGTTGGGATCCAAATCAAATGCTCTGTTCGTATAGCTGTTACCCGTTACACCATCTGCAATATCCGCAGAACTTCCCGAATTAAAAGTTGAATTGTCAAATGGGACGCCATCAACGACAAAGAGGGGTTGTGTATTTTGTGTCAACGATGAGTTGCCACGAATGGTAATATTGGTTGCACTACCAACACCTCCTCCACCTCCCTGGATGTTAACTCCGGCAACCTTACCTGTCAATGCTTTTACCGGGTCGGCTTCAGCCTTCTGAGTTAATTGTTCTTTATCAACAGTTGTGGTAGAATAGCCTACTGCTTTCTTGTCCCGTTCAATACCGATTGCCGTGATAACAACCTCGGCTAGTTCTTTGGTATCTTCAAGAAGTTCTACATCAATGACAGATTGATTGCCAATGGAAACTTCCTTCGTGACAAAACCAATAAAAGAGAACACCAAAACATCGCCGGTTTCCTCAGGAATCTGCAAGGAGTAGTTTCCCAAAAAATCAGTAGTAGTTCCCGTAGTTGTGCCTTTAACTACGACGTTTACCCCAGGTAATCCTTCACCTGAAGAGGATGTAACTGTTCCCGAAACAGAAATTGGCTCAGCGTCAGTAATTTCAGCAGTGCCATCACCCTTTGTGGAGATCAAACTGCTTTTGGCAGCTATCAAATCCGTACTCATCATCAAAATGAGAATGATAGAGAAATAGTTTAATAGAGATAATTTCATAAAAGAGTTGTTTTAGCAGTTAATTAATGATGATTAGTCTAAACCGATTTCCAATAATCATTAAGATCACTGGTTTTCAATAGAATTGACCATTTGAAAAAAGACAAAGGAATTCCGTTACCAGAAAAATAATTCCGGAGTTTGTCCATGAGAACCCATGGATTTTCTATCAACAATTGCAAGTTGAGTAAATTTTCTTTATTTAACCCGCAACGCTTTAGGTATACTTTGTGCACACCTTACCCACCAACCTCATTCCTTGAAATTGTGGATTTTAAAATAGCGAATGGTAAATACCCTGGTTATAAGTTCAGGTATCCCTAATTGATTTAATAAAAAGTTTTTCCATGCTGTGTAATAATTATAAGTGAAACACCAATCTAAGTTTTTGAACATCCGAATGAGTTTTTCGAATATTTAATAATAAGTCAATCTTAATTGAAAAAACCGCCAATAAAATTTATTTTTTTTGTAATAAGTTTAAAATTATTGTCCTTTTGTTATGATTAACATAAATAAAAGATGAATAATTTTTAAAAAATGAGACCACAAATAAGGGTTTATCATAATTTTGACAATAGGCATATAGGTTTTATATAAAAATTGTAAAAATGTAGTTAGGCAAAATTTTTTTCGGCGGTATTTAATTTTTCCCTAATTAAATTGTACTTATTTCATATCCTTTGTGATAGCAGGCTTTTGCTAAAATGATAACCAGAAATGAGCGGTTGAAATATTGATTTCGTTACCTCATAGGATAACGGACAGGACTAAAGGTAAGCCCCAAAGAATTGAAACATTGTGGTACCGATCTATGTCGATTCAATTGAGTTTGAATCTGTTAGAAAAAGCTAGGCTAGTCTGTATTCCTCCAGGCCGTTTCTGAGCAGCTTTGTCGCTTTGCTCATATGCTTTTCGACAGTGCTAAGTGGAATATCCAATGTGGATGAAATCTCCTTAAAACTCATTCCCTCCCGTTTTCTGAGCATGAATACCTTTTGATATTTCTTCGGAAGTTTATTTAACTCCTTTTCAAATGCCTGGTATAGCTCCTTGAATTTGACTTCTTCCTCCACTACATCAAAAGAGTCTTTGACTTTTACCTTTTCCTGGTATTTTCTCTGAATAATCTGGGACTTGATGTAATTGATGATTTTGTATTTCAGCGAAGTGTGAATATATACCTGGAAAGATTTCTCCACTTTCAGATTGCTTTTTTTATCCCAAAGGTTTAAAAACAATTCCTGAGTAAGCTCTTCTGCAACTTCCTTCGACTGTGTTTGATGCAAAGCTTTATAGTAAAGACTCGACCAGTATTTTTGGTACAATACCTCAAACGCCCTGTTGTCACCCAATTTTACCATTTCAATCAGATATTTATCAATATCAAACTGAAGATCATTTATCGTTTCCATAGTTTAGCCATTCATGATTAACAAACATGTTCATCTTTTGTCCTCAATGACTGGACTTCACTACATAATTAAAGGGCAAATGGAAATTCTTATTACAATTTAGAAGACAATAGGTAAAATAAAAACAGGCAGATCATTTTTCTTATTTATACAATAAAAATTCTTCGCCAAGTTCTATTAACGATTTGCGTGCCTGATACAAAATTGTGATAAGCTATAAGAGCGATCCGGACCTATTCTTGTTTAACTTATCATCATTGTAAAATTCAATGATCTGCATTTGATCTGCCAAATCATTGATATTCAGGCTGTTTTGAGCAATAAAATTGTCAACCTTTTTGAATTCTTCGCTATTCAAACCATTCAAAAATATCTTCTCAAAGTGAGCACTCGTAAATATTCTGTCTCCTATTTTAAAAAAGTAATTAAAAGACATGACATGCTGATATTTTGAATCGCTGATCAATATTCCCGAAGAGGTGTAAACATCTCTTTCCAGTGTTAAGTCTTCTACTGAAAAATCGGATCTCTCCTTTCTCAATAGTTTAACCTTTCCATTGAGAACCTGCTCAAAGAAAACGTCAGCGTTCAAATCATTCCTGAAATTGTAAGGCATCGATAAGTATTTCCTTACCATATTGAATTGCGTATCATTAATGTAAAAAAGATCAACTTTAAACGCCGGCAATGCCAGCATTTTTCCATCACTTTTTACCTGCAATATGTTTAGGGCAGGATTGAGCCTGAGCTCACCATTGATAACCGAATGGTCTTTTAATACGGCTACTCCTTCATACCAACCATCTTCTGCATAGGTGTGTTGCAAACATATAAAAAGGCATGCAACCAAAATATATTTTTTAACTGTCATTTTTTAATATTGAAAATTATTACCCTAAAATATTTTGCTTTTGGCAATTTTACCAGTAACAAATGTTATTTTTTTGCGAAAAAATCAATTTTTGAGCGATTATTTTTTAACAGGATAGAATTACTAATCCATTTGGATTTTCAAATTTTTTAATAATTGAAGGTGTTGTCAATCGATTGGAAAACGATCTTATCCTTTCATTGATTAATTGATAGGTTTAAAGTGTTTATGATGAGAAAATACTAATGGGATTTTGAGATGCTTATGACACTAATAAATGACACGCAAAGAAACAAAAAGCTGCATTTTATGACTCAAACCCGCTGCCCTTCTCGATCAAAGCCTCTTTCTTCCAGGAACCGTTTTTATAATATGCAAAGGCAAGCGCGGCTGCAAGCAGGTTCGATACAGGAAATGCCCACCAGATACCTTCATAACTCAAGGGTGTTTTATGTGAAAGGATAAACGCGACCGGAAACCGTACGATCCAGAGGCTGAACACTGAGATCAACATGGATACTTTGGTCAAGCCAGCACCATTAAAAACACCATTCATAACCTGTTGAACCCCCAGCAACCCAAAACTTGGGGCCATGGTTTTGATAAAAACAGTCCCGTCTCTGATGACATGTGGGTCGTTCGGAATGAAAAATGTGGTTATGGGTTTAGCAAACACAAATAAAATCAATCCAACCGCCGAAAGCCCACATAACGCTATGATGCTACTTAAATTCCCAACTCTTTCAGCCCGCACAATTTTTCCTGCACCAATGTTCTGCCCGATCAGACTGGTAGTTGCAATGGAAAATCCCAATGCGGGAACGATAACCAGACTCAGGATTCTGGCTCCCACGCCATACGCTGCAACAATATCGCTGCTAAAACTGGTAACCAGCATAACCATCACGGTCATCCCACCGGCACGTGTAGATTGGTCCAGGCTGGAAGGAATACCTACAAAGAACAATCTTCTTATCCATGGAAAGTCAAATTTCATTTGTGAGAAGTGGATTTTAATCCCTTGTTTTCCGCTGAATAGAATGATCATTCCGGCTATAGCTGAAAGCCCCTGTGTAATCACACTGGCAATAGCGGCACCAGCCACTCCGTATCCGGGGATGGGACCAAAACCAAATATGAATAACGGATCCAAAATCAGGTTTAGCAAAACAGTTGCCAGAACGATAAACATTGGTGTGATCACCTTCCCAATACCCCTCATCAATGATTGGTAAACAAAAAACATAAAAAGAAAGATGAAGCCCCAGGATGATACTTGAAAATAATTCACCGAATCTTCCAGTATTTCAGGGCCTGCTCCCACCAGCTTCATCAGGGGAGCCGCCATATAATAGCCAAATACTGCCAGAAGAATGGAAATGATAAAAATCACTGCCACGGTTTGAGATGAGCTATAGTTGACCTGGTCCTGGTTCCTGGCTCCTTTGTATTGAGAAACAATGACCGTCCCACCCAATGTTAATCCTCCGCCTAGCGAAAGTACTAAAAAGAGGATGGGGAAGCTTAAACTTACACTTGCTACGGCATTTGCACCCAGCCTACCCAGCCAAAAGGTATCAATCAACTGGTACATGGTCTGAAGGACATTGGCCATAATGATGGGAAAAGCCAGGCTAACCAGTGAATTGAGGATCTTTCCCTCCGTGTAATTTCTTTCTTTGAGCATACTGATTTAAAACTACAAAGTATGATGCAAAACGGTGTTATGCTAAAAGAAGAAACCGAATAGACTCTCCTAAAATTTTGTGAAATGCAGCGCTTACCTGGATGGACGGACTTTAATAGGATACATATTCTTTTGCAATACTTTCTCCAACTTCCTGATAGGATTTTCCCTGGATAACTCCACCACTCTTGCATGAGCCCTTTCACCCATTGACTTCCACTGATCACGGCTATTCCATGCCTTCCTTAGAGCCGTGTCAAACAAAGGTGCCGTTGCATATTCTGCCATCCAGCCTAATTCTTCGTCTGCTAAGACTTCAGGGTTCCCGCCAACTTTTGTGGTAACAACGGGCCTTCCACACATCATAGCTTCCAGCAACGCCAGCGGTGTTCCCTCAGCCCTGCTCGGCAGCAACAGCAAGTGGTTATGCTCCCATATTTCAGCTACATTGTCAACAAAACCTCGCAGGGATACTCTTTCTGCCAGATTGTAAAATGTAATGAGCTCCTTAATATATTCTTCATCCGGACCTTCTCCATACATATTCAGATGCCAATCGAGTGAAAGCCAATATTCGCTACCAAGCGTTTCCAGAAGCACATCCTGAGCCTTCCATTTTGTTTCAAACTTAGCGACAGAAGCAAAATTTACTCTAGATGAATTGTTGAAGGGAAGAGGTTTGGTCAACAAAAATTTTGATTCGTTGAGGATAACCTCCGCATTTTCGATTTTAGCTGCGATTTGCCTTTCTGCCAGATCTTTATTTTGATTTGAGACGAAAACAATCGAATCCATTTGTAAAAGAAACTCCCGAAGTGCCAGACGATTTTCTGGCTGAAGGTCATCGGAAACAAAATGGCTGTACAAAACCTTGGAACATTTTACCTTGTTGCATAAAATATTCACATACGGCAAATTCAAAATATCAACAAGGGAACCAGAGTTTACCAGTAAAATATCGGGATAGAATTTGGCTATCTTTTTGTAATCCCTATTCAACCTTTTTTTTATCAACTTCGGCCAGGGAAATCTTGAGGATTTTCTCACGACTACCTCCAACCCCTTTCCCATGAGTTGTTCTATTTTTTTATTTTCTGCTATGGATTCGGAACAGTAAAGAAAGATTTCATGTCGCTTGCTTAGTGCATAGTTGGCAAACTGCCACCAGACTTCTTCGGTGCCGGCCCATTGATAATTTTCTACAGTTGAAAGAATGACAATCTTCATTTAACCTTTTTGCTTTTTTGTTGTTTGATGCGTGTTATAGCCGCATACAAATATACCATTGTACATGCTTGTACAAAGTATATCAGAACAAAATGAAAATAATAATAAAATGATAAAGGAGGGTTGTCATTATTAAGGGCATTCGATATTACCCTGGAAGTGATCATTAGATTGTGAGTAAAAAATGGCATTGTAAGTTGACCGAATATGTTTATAAATAAGCCTATGCAGAATTTCGCTGTACTAAAACTGTTTTGATCTCAATATTGACATTGGGTAAGTTTTTATTCTCAATACGATCCAGCAAAACCTCGGCAGCTTTCAACCCGACTTCATATGCAGGCTGCTGAATTGTAGTTAGCGGTGGCTCGATGAGTTCTGAAAATTCTTCCCCGGTAAAACCAACAACAGCGATCTGCTCTGGAATGCTATAACCGTTTTTCTTTAACCAATTTATGCTGCCATAGGCGACCTCATCACTCACACAAAAAATAGCATCTGGTTTATCCGCAAGATTCATCAATTTCTCTGTGCAAAGTCTTCCGCTTTTTACAGAAAAATCGCTGGTAATAATATCATCATCACTGGGTTCGATACCCGCATTTCGCAATGCGTTCAGGTATCCTTGTTTTCGTCTTTGAGAAAGCAACAAATCCGGTGGCCCCTGGATATGAGCTATTTTACGATATCCTTTTTTTATTAAATAATTGACCGCAGTAAATGCACCATCCATATCATCCACACATACTTTTGATGTGTCGACATCTTCTGCTATCCTATTAAAAAGTACGTAAGGAATCTCCTTCTTCTTTAATTCAAGCAAATGATCATAATTTTTAGTTTCACGCGACAGGCTAATGATCAATCCATCTACCCTCTTGCTGACCAATTTTTTAATAATTTCCTTTTCCAATTGATAAGATTCCCTTGTATTGCAGATCATGATATAATAATTATGATCGATTGTAAATTCTTCCATCCCCGAAATGGCCTCTGCATAGAAAAAGTGATAACAAGGCACTACCACTCCTATCGTATAAGATCGTTTGCTTACCAAGCTTACAGCAATTGAATTTGGCTCATAGTTCAATGAGTTTGCAAGTTCTTCTACCTTCGCCCTGGTTTCGGGATTTACGTCAGGTTTATTTCGAAGCGCCCTGGAAACAGTGGATGTCGAAATACCCAATTTGATTGCAATATGTTTAATGGTAATGGATCTGTTTTTCATACGTGTTGCGTGAACGTTCCCGGTAACGGTTTTTTATTTGTACATCCTTTCACTTTCATGAATTAAAGGCGAAACCGCCTATATTTTCACTATTTTAATAAAAAAATATTAAATGCCTCTAATCTATTTAGGAATATGCCTTGTGTTTCTCATCCTCATTATGATGAAATTGAGGGTCAATGCGTTTATCGCATTATTGCTTTCCGCCTTCCTGGTAGGAGTGTTAAACAAAATGGGCTTACTATCCGTTCTCGACTCGCTGACAAAAGGTATTGGTGATACGATCGGAGACCTGGTTCTCATCCTGACCTTTGGGGCTATGCTCGGAAAGATGATGGAAGTCACCGGAGGGGCATATAAGATCACCCATGTAATCATCAGGAAGCTTGGAACCAATCGGATTACCTACGCAATCTTAATCGCAGGATTTATTATCGGCATGCCGATGATGTACAATGCCAGCTTCTTAGTCCTCATTCCGATCATTTATTCCTTTAGTTATGTTTCGAAAATACCACTAATGCAATTGGGGATACCTTTATCTGCCACATTGTCTATTGCCCATGGATACCTGCCTCCTCACCCGGCTCCTGTTGTAGTATCGCAAATGTATGGGGCTGATATTAACACTGTATTTATCTTTGGATTAATTTTAAGCGTTCCTGCTATATTTGTTGCTGGAATCTTGTTGCCCAAATTTTTTACAAAAGTTTCGGCGACACCTCCCCCCAATCTGTTTACTCCACAACAATATGAAAATACCCCTTCATTTGGGATAAGTCTTGTTTGTGCAACAATTCCCTTTATTCTTATGGCCACTTCGGCCATTTTTAAGAATTATCAAATCGAGTGGTTGGAGTTTATTGGTGATCCGAATATAGCCCTTTTCATTGCTGTCATTCTATCGATTTATCTGCTTGGGATAAGAAGGGGAAAATCCATGGATTCTCTTATGAAAAATTTAGGCGATGCTGCCTCCAGTATAGCCATGATCGTTTTGATCATCGCTGCAGGCGGGGGATTCAAACAAGTATTGAGCGATAGCGGTTCTGCAAATTATATCCGTGACATAGCTTTAGCATCAAACTTTAATCCGATCATTCTTGCCTGGATGCTGGCAGCTGTTATTCGCCTCGTCCTTGGTTCTGCTACCGTTGCAACTATTACAGCTGCTGGAATAATGGTTCCAATTGTACAAACAATTGATGTCCCGTTGGAGATCATGGTTTTGGCTACAGGTTCAGGAAGCCTGATGTTTTCACATTTTAATGACATTGGCTTCTGGATGTTTAAAGAATACTACAATGTCAGCATTAAACAAACTTTTATGATCTGGACGGTGATGGAATGCCTCATTGGAATAGTCGGATTGTTGGGATGTCTCATCATAAATATGATCCTATGAATTACCGGCATTTTCATATCATCCTATTGCTTTGTTGCTCATGCAATTTTGCCAATAAACCTAAGATCTTTTATTTAAACTCCTATCACCTGGGATATGGATCAAGTGATCAAATCATGCAGGGGATTGTAGAAACATTGGATACCAGCAATATTGATCTCAGGATCTTTTTTCTGGATGCCAAACGCCTTGACAACGAACAACTAAATACCAGGTCTGATCTTGCCTGGAATGAGATCCTGAAGCATGATCCGGACATAATAATCAGCTCAGATGATAATGCTATGGAAAGTGTGATTGTCCCGCACTTAAAAGAGATTCTTGTTCCAGTGCTTTATTGTGGATTGAATTGGTCAGCAGATAAATACAACCTGCCAACGGATAAAGCTTCCGGAATGCTGGAAATTCTTCCTGTAGAAAGATGTATTGAAACGATACGAAGATCTGGATATAGCGCTAAATCAGTAACAGTTATTTCAGAAAAATCCATTGGAGAAATCAAAAACAAAACTGCGTTGATTCCCATTTTTGAGTCTCAAAATCTTTCCGTGAACTATGAAATGGTGCCTGATTTTGATTCCTGGAAGGCTAAATTCGCTCTATCTCAGCAAGATAGAAATATCATATTTCTGCCTACCAATGGAGCTATTCAAAATTGGGATCACGAAAATGCCGTGTATTTTGTTGACCAGCATGCGAAAGTCCCGGTTTTTACCTGTGATGATTTCATGTTGCCATATTCCTGCTTTGGCCTGGCCAAGATCGCTAGCGAACAAGGAGAATGGACAGCTCAAAAAGCACTCGAAATATTGAACGGAAAAAGTATTCAGGAAATACCGATGACCAAAAATAGCCGGTTCGAATGCCTGATCAACCAGCAATTATGTGAAAAAATCCAATTCGGCATTACTGATTCAACCAACTCATGTAAAGTGTATGAAGACATTAAGTAGCAAAGCTAAAAACAGGTTAACAGGTTTAATTAACTATTTGAAAACCAATAAAGACCATTTGGTGATAGATGGTGATACACACCCAACTGATCTGTCCAGATTAGAAGAACCCATTCTTCAAAAATATAAATCGACGTCTGACTATTATCAGGGCCGTCCCATTGGCCACAAGGATTTGCTGTATGGAATGGCCACTTCGGGTATTGACATGTCTTTGATATGGCAGAATCCGGCTGCCTTTAATTATACAGAGGACAAAAGTCAAAATTTTGAAAAGCTGTTGCAGGCCAATTATGATATTTCAGCGTTTGCCACTGACTTTCCTGAAAAATTCATTCCAGCCGGTTGGACGGACCCTAAAAGTCTGGGACTGGATAATGCGCTTAAAATGTGTGAAATTTCAGTCATGGATTTAGGCTTTCCAATCGTCAAAATGAATCCTGCACAAAATGCCTTTCCAATTGACAGTGATTTTGTTTTCACTACGGTGGAGAAAATCATTGGATTGGGAGCTACTCCAGCATTTCATTTCGGCGGAGATTCACCATATACGCCTGCAGAGGGGTTAGAAAGGATTATTTCTACATTTCCTGAACATCCGTTTATCGGCGTTCATATGGGAGGAGGAGGATCCCATTATGTTGAGGGTGATCCGACTTATCTTAAAGCCAGAGAATTAGGATTAAAATACCCAAACCTTTTTTATATTTTAAGCGCCAAAAGAGATACACATATAGAAAGTGACCTGATCCTCTATACGGAAAAAGGAAAACCCTTTATGGAGAACCTGGCATGGGGAAGTGATGCTCCCTATGGACTACAAAGCTGGAACATCGGTGGAATTAAAAATCTATTTAAAATATTGGTTAATCGGAATACAAATATCCAAAAAGAAAATGGGAGAAAACCACCTTTATTTACAAAGGACGTCATTCAAAACTACCTCGGAACAAACCTTGCCAATCTCGTGATTAAATCATGTGAAACAATATTATTGAAAAATGAAGAATTAATCGAAAGAAATCAGAAAACCCACTAAAGCTACCAGAATCCACCATACCAAAATTTATACCTTGGCATTTACATTCAAAATCTAGAAAAATAACAATCACAAGAGTAAATATTTTTCCAATCATGATTTTTAGATATATACTTCTATCATTACTCATTATACTGATTGGCTGTTCCAATCCAGCCGGGCAAAATACTCCGGAAACTGCAAAGCCAAATATCATTTTCATAATGGCTGATGATCTGGGCTATGGTGATCTAGGAGCATATGGACAACAAAAGATTGGTACACCCAACATTGACAAACTGGCCCGGGAGGGAATGGTTTTTACGCAGCACTATGCAGGCAGTACAGTTTGTGCTCCTTCCAGGAGTTCCCTCATGACTGGTCAACATACAGGGAATACTACCATTCGTGGAAACATTGCAAATGGATCATTGTCGCCTCGTGATACAACAATTGCTGAGCTCATGAAATTGGCGGGTTACCGTACGGGAATTATTGGAAAATGGGGTTTGGGTGAAGAAAATACTCCCGGTGTGCCAAACAAAAAGGGCTTTGACTATTTCTATGGTTTTCTCAATCAAATCCACGCGCATAATTATTACCCGGATTATGTTTGGGAAAATGGCAGCCGGGATTCTCTTGGTAATGTCGTTGAAATTATTGACAGTACTTACGCAAAAGGAATTGGTGGAATAGCAACAGAAAAAAATGTTTATATCCAGGATAAGTTTACAGAGAAAACACTTGAATTCCTTGAACAAAACAAAGATTCATCCTTTTTTCTCTATCTCGCTTTTACCCTTCCTCATGCCAATAACGAATCCAAAAACTGGAATCTTTCCGGAATGGAGGTTCCGGATGTAGGAAGTTATAAAGATGAAAACTGGCCGTTGCCACAAAAAGAACATGCGGCGATGATCTCTTATCTTGACAAAGATGTCGGAATAATCATGGACAAGCTGCGAGAGTTTGGTCTAGACAATAATACGCTGGTCATTTTTACGAGCGACAACGGGCCCCATGACGAAGGTGGGGCAGATCACGAGTTTTTTGATAGTAATGGTGAATTGAGAGGTTCGAAAAGGGATCTTTATGAAGGGGGAATAAGGGTTCCATTCATAGCAAATTGGCCGGGAACTATAAAACCGGGCTCCACCTCTGACCATATTTCGGCTTTTTGGGATGTAATGCCTACGCTATGTGACCTGGCCGGTGTAAACCACCCGGAATCGTGTGATGGAATATCTTTTCAGCCAACCTTATTGGGCAACCCTGACCAGCCGAAGCACGACTACCTCTATTGGGAATTTTTTGAACAGGGAGGAAAGCAGGCCATCAGAATGAACAATTGGAAATGTATCAAACTCGACGTAAATACTTCTGATGAACCAGAGGTATTGCTTTTTGATTTGGAAAATGACCCATCCGAACAATTCAATGTAGCCGAAACTTATCCAGACATAGTCGCCAGGGCCACCACTACGATGGATGAAGCTCATACTTACTCTGCTGATTTTCAATTTACTTTTGAAAAGTGAAACATAAAGCGATAAATAACTGCTAATCTGAAATTGACAGTATCGTATAAATACTTTTGGGTGACATAATAAACCAATTCTGATCCGCTTCCATAGTATCTACCCATTCACAATTGACAGATTGGGATGTTTCAAACACCTGGAAACGTTCGGGAAGACCTTCATCTTCCAGTTTCATGATCCTCTCTTCTTCGGAATCATTGATCGAAACTATCGTCGTGGTTTTTTTTGAGGCATGCTGAAAAGCCACCACGCCAAATAAATCGTTGTCCGTACTGCTTTCTATCTGAACAGCACCAGGCCGGATGTATTTGTAAAAATTTTTAGATGTCCAGTATTTTGGCCGGTCTCCCGAAGGTATTCCATTGTGTGTAAATCCATTGCGGGTATTGGTTTCCCAATCAGGCGCTCCCACCGACCACCACATCCATGCGGAAACTTTCCCAAATTTTAACGCGGCCAGGATCCGTTTTCCGGCTGTCAATGCGCCTTCCCATCCGCCGTCGGATTCCGTTTCGGTCATCCACAGTGGTTTTTCTCCTTTTTGTTGGGAAAAGGTATATAACTCCTCCCACTCAGATGCCGTACCAGATTCGATGGTTATCCCATCTCCGGCGTAGCTATGGGTGGCCATGATGTCAATATAAGAGTGCGCTTGCGGGTCTGCGAACACCGGATCCATAATGTTCGTCATTCGATAAAGGAACCTGACGGTCTCCGGGCCAAATAATTTCACATTTTCAATTCCTTCCTCGACAAATTTACCTTTTACAAGTTTCAATAGATCGCGGTAATTTTCACCTGTGTAAGAGCACCCGAAGGTCCATTCTTCATGTTCAAGGTTGGGTTCGTTCTGAATACTCAGGGCGTATGGCGTTACTCCGCTCAATTCCTCAAACTTTATCACATATTTCGCCAGAAAGTCAGCGAACTCGTCAAAATATTCCTCCTGAAGGCTACCTTTCATGTGATTGCCACTGGTCTTCATCCATGCCGGAGGTGTCCAAACCGCCATCACATATTTGAGCTCCTCCCCATTTTCTTCAATTTTGGCTTTGAGCGCTTTGGCGTACTTGGCCTTGGTGCTTAAACTAGAGCCAATCGGGCCCCTGGGGGTTTCATCCCCTAAATGGTAATAGTTGCTGGTGGAAATTTGCTGGTTGTTGTCGTCCCGTGCCCAATTGGGTTCCCTTTCGTGTTCATCAAATTCACCAGGGAATGCTTCGAATGCCGGTGAAACAGCATCCCTGAAAATCGTGGCGCCCCAGTCATTTACCATCAATTCGAGCCACTCTTCATCAAAATAACCATCGCCCAGGTCATATCTCGACGGGTTTGGCACAAAGTAAAAAGGGATTGCCGGTCCTGCCCCTCCAAACCCATCCATTGTCTGATAAGTGATTGAGGCATCTATTGTTATCGTCGTACTTTTACTGGTAACCGACGTCACAGATGTGGAAGTATTGACGTTATCTGAAACGGTCACCTTCACATTAAAATCTCCTCCATCATCAAAAGAGAAGGTCTCCTCGACGCCTCCTTCCTTAACAGTCCCTTCTCCAAAATCCCACCTAAATACCAGATCATCTTTTTCGGGATCCTCTGCTGCTGCTGAGAATTGATAAGTAAACGGATCGACCGAAATTAATTCAGAGGCCAGCGTAACGGTAGGAGGCAGGTTAGCCGGTTCCGGAACAGATTTTTCATCATTACAGGAAAGAAATGCGAAGCACGCTGAAAAAAAATATATGGTTCTCATTTTCGAAGTTTTTTAATGAAACTTTCCATGGAAAAATAATCAATCCTGAATGCAACTCCATGTTAATGAGACAGATATGATAAAATACCGTTACCGGGAACGATTACGGTTTGTGAACGCACTAATAAACTCTAAAAGGCTTTTCTTCAACTTTTTCATCTACTTTTTTGCTGCGATGTTGGAAAGGATGATGGGATTCCCACCATTGGGGACGGCCACAAATTCACCGCTATCAATGTTGATTATTCTTCGGTATTCCATATCGAATTGTATAGGCAAAAAGCCGCCGAATTGAAACATCCCTTCACCGGTTCCTGTAAGGATGGCTCCGGCGTTGGCATCGTATCTGCCAAAAACTGAAACAGGACCAAAAAAATTCCCTACGAATAGAATATCTTTAGTTCCATCCCCATTAACATCAGTGGTGAAAGAATCATTAATGGGACTTAATTGAGCTTCTATTGGAAGTTCATGTTTAGTGAATTTTCCATCTTTGTTTAGGAAAACAGCCGAGTTTAACTCGAACAGATATTTAATTTCGTCAATTTCATTTTCATGTTTCCCAGTCAATTGGTGAATAGAACGAACATTGGAAAAGCTTTTATAGTCCGGAAATCTCTTTTCAAGGTAGGGTAGTTGCGAAATCAATTCGTCCCTCTCAGCGATTGGTATATATTCTCCGGATTTGTAATAAAAGATGACAGGATCTTTTTTTCCATTTTTGTCGAAATCGTCCAGGTATAGTGTGACTGGCGCATCCATTGAAGCTTTCAATTTACTGTTTCGACCAAGGTTTCCGGCAATAATATCCAACGTGCCATTTCCATCTGCATCAGCCAATTCAAGTGAATTCCACATCCCGTTAGATTGGCCAAGCCCGGTCTCATCTGTTTTATCAACAAAACCCAATCCCTTCTGGTTTTTTAATAGGGTAATTGGCATCCAGTCTCCCGCGATGATCAAATCTATAAAACCGTCTCCATCGTAATCGTTCCAAATCGCATCCGTAACCATCCCCATTTTCCATTCTTTGACAACTTCAAAGCTTTTGCCATCTTGATTTTCCAGTAAATAGCTAATGGGCGAGGCACCATAACTAAACGGAACGGATCTGCTTCCGACAAAAAGGTCAATGTCCCCATCGTTGTCATAGTCAGCCCCCGTAACGCAAGAACCATTTGTTTTCGGTAAATCAATTCCCGATTCCTGAAAATTTGCCTTCCCATCGTTCAAATAAAGAACGTCACCTAATAGGTACGAACCCTGATCATGGTCATTTCCCCCTCGCACTACATATAGATCATCGTCGCCATCCTTGTCGTAGTCAAAAGCCAGGGCATCCACGTCTTCCATAGATCGGTGATTTTCAAAAACGGGGATTTCCCTTTTTTCAAATCCTGTAGAAGAATTGAGAAAGATTACACTTGCCTGACCTCTTGCCCCTCCCAAAAAAATATCATTGAGACCGTCACCATTAAAATCCCCTGCAACAACGGCGGGACCTTCCGTAGACAATTTTTCGGGGATCAGCCGATCTTTCTCATAGTCTTTGAAAATGTTCTCCCTATGTTCAAAGTTCAGATATTGGAATTTTTCAAGTCCTTGATCGGGTGCAAAATTCCCATTGTAAATAGCGCTTTTCTTTATATTGTACAGTTTATCACCAGTAATATTGAATTGCCGTTGCAGTGAACCATCCGGCCACTGTATGAGCATGGAATCAACCTTGGTGTTTGATCCTAATCCGAAATGCAACTTAGCAGATGGTGATGACTGAAAACTGCGACTCGTCGTTATTTCCTTGGTCTGGGACTGGCCATTATACCATATTTTAACTTTGGCACCAATTGCATAAGGATTTAACGAGTCGCCGGTTAGCTTTAATTGAAAATAATGATGATCAAAAATTTTATCTGACCTGTTCTCGTAAATGGAAGCCGTTGAATTAAGGTTATTAATGACCAGATCCAGATCGCCGTCATTGTCCAGGTCCGCATATATGGCACCATTGGAACAAGTAGGATCGTCCAACCCCCAATCTTCTGTTACATTTTTGAATTCTAAACCGCCTTCATTTTGGTACAGATAATTGGATATTTTTAGTATTGGCATACTTTCGATCAACCTTTTTTCCAATGTGTCCTGCATTAACTCATCGTGCTGATCGAGAAAAACATTGTTCAAAAGGGAAATGTATTCCAAATCATTGGGTCGCTTGTAAATCCCGTTGGTAATGAAAATATCCGTTAGGCCGTCATTGTCATAATCCTGCAACAAAACAGCCCAACTCCAGTCGGTAGCATAGGTGTCAGTAAGCAACGCCAAATCCGAAAAAAACCG
This sequence comes from uncultured Cytophagales bacterium, assembly GCA_913057175.1. GTDB lineage: Bacteria > Bacteroidota > Bacteroidia > Cytophagales > Cyclobacteriaceae > CAJXNP01. Next base: position 17,104 of record CAJXNP010000007.1, on the reverse strand, counting down.
ATTTTGATTGTTCAGTTGGAAAACATTTCTGGATAACTGGTGCCCATATCCCAACATTAGTTTCAATTCAGCCAATTGGTTGTTGTCTTCACCACCCGAACTCATAAGAATCTGAGGACCTTCAGGCAGCATGTCAACAGCGAAAATGTCGAAATAACTGTCACCATTTAAGTCTGCGACATCTACTCCCATGGTAGACCTTGAAGTATGGTTAAGGTATCGGGTCCTCAAGTCCTTAAATGTGCCATTTTTCTGATTGATGTACAGGTAATCGTCTTCATGAAAATCATTACCGACGTAAATATCCATCCAACCATCCTGATTGATGTCTGAAGTGACCACACCCAATCCATATCCCTGTGAGTTGCTGTAAATCCCGGCTTTCGCCGTTACATCCTCAAACCAAAGATTTCCTTCACCAACTTTGCTTTCGAACAAACGGTCACCTGCAAGGGAATCAAAACCATTCCCAGCAGCTTTTAACCGAACGTCTTTGTGTATTGAATGGTTGAGAATAAACAGGTCCAGATCACCATCGCGGTCATAATCAAAAAAGGAACTATGTGTGGAATAGCCTGAAAAATCCAATCCAACCTTCTTGGATGATTCAGTAAACGTGTTGTTTCCGTTGTTCAGGTAGAGCAAGTTGTGTCCATCCAGATTTTTGTAATTTGCCACCGTAGAAACATAAATATCCAATAACCCATCCGCATTTATGTCTGCCATGACCACACCATTTGACCAGGTAGATCTATCACTGATTCCCGAGCTTTCGGAAATGTCCTTAAACTTCATATCACCTAGGTTTAAATAAAGTGCATCGGGATTTTGATTGGCTGTAAAGTAAATATCCTCCAGGCCGTCATTATTGATATCGCCAATGGCCACACCCCCACCATCATAAAAGTACAGGTACTCAATGATATTCAGATCGGCTCTATCCTCCACTACATTGGCAAAAGTTACGGAAGTCTTCAGGGGATCGAGTTTAACCATTACCTGCTTATCAGAACACCCTGTGAAAAAAGCCATCCCCAAGAACAGGATCATTAGTTTTGCGGCGAGATGTGCAAGCTTTGAAATAAAAATGTTCATAAAGATGTATCCTTAAGCGAATTACAAATCTCCATTCTTAAATAAAAAATTCTAAATCTATTGACGACAAAAAAGAGAGACCATGTAGCCTCTCTTTTTTCATTGTTCATCTACCTTTATAATTATGTTACCATTCCGGTTTTTGTTCGAGTCCCTGATTTGCGATTGTCGCTTCTAATGGATAAGGTAGTTTATAGTGCCTGGCTGCAGAGAAATTAGCTTTATCCCTGTCGTCGCCATTTGTGTCATCGCTCATCAACAATGCAAATGCCTCTTCTGCGGTGCGTGTCCGCAACAGGTCATACCACCTGTGGCCTTCGGCAAAAAGCTCCCAACGTCTTTCAGCTAGTATATCATCCCTTGTTGCCGAAGACAAATCACCTAAATCAGCACGCCTTCTTACCCTATTAATGTTTTCCAACCCTGCGGAGCTAAGCGTACCATCTGCCATCAGGTCAGCCTCTGCGTGGATTAGTAACATATCAGCAAACCTGATAACAGGGAAATTAAAGTCAGAATTTGCATTTACATTTCTCAGCGGAGCCTCAGTCCACCAAAACTTCTGAACACCTGCGCCATAAGGACGTACGATACGGCCGGCATGGAGCGCTTCCACTTCGTTGTTAAAGGTAGTAATGCTATCCATGATCAGGTCCTGGGCATCCCTGTTTTCAAAATGGATTGAATCACCGGTCAGAAATACAGAAAAATCTTTCCTTCCATCCTCATTGCTCCATCGTATATTAGCACTTTCGTACAAATAACCCCAACCAAAGCCCCAGGAATGGGTTCCTTGTCCGATGTATCGAGGTAGAATAAACAAAGGATAACGACCACCTGTATCGCCATTGGCCCAATTACCACCTTTATTGTAATGCTGAACGGCGAAAATCACCTCTTCATTATCGTTGGTTGTTGCATCAAATAATTCGAGATAATCGCCATGTGTATCCCTGTTCGGGTCATCAACAAGATTGTAAGGACTGTTATTCACAACATCTGCTGCCAAAGATTCTGCCAACCCAAACCAGGAAGTCTCCCCCATTTCATCTGCTCCAAACAAATACACTTTTGAAAGCAGCGCTTTGGCAGCCCAAATATCGGCGCGGCCACGCTGTTCTGGGGTATCGGGGAGGTTCTCAATTCCAAATTCAAGGTCAGCAATGATTTGACCATAGATTTCGCTGGCCGGTACTGAAGGGTTATTCAATAGCGCGTCTGTATCAGACAGATCATCCTCCAATTGAAGGGGCACATTCCCCCAAAGCAAAGTCAGGTGAAAATAATTCAGCGCCCTCAGAAACCTACCTTCTGCAATGATTTGGTTTCTTTCTGTTTCTCCACCGCTTAAAGGAAAACCTCGTTGGGCAGCTGCAATCAGTTGATTTGCCCGGGCCACACCTATGTACAGGAACCGGTAAGTGTTGAAAATACCGATGTCTTCAGTTGTGTATAATAGTCCCCCAATATACCCTACGTTTCCGTCAAACTCATTTCCTGTTCGATAAAGGTTATCGCCAAGCATTTCTATCAGCAATAACCCTTCCCCGGAGTAGAATCCTTCGCCACTGTTTCCAGCCGTTAACCCAGCGTAAGCAGCAGCTAACACGCTCATCAATTCTGTTTCATTTTCGGGATATAAATCCGGGTCTTTGGCGGTTTCATCCTTTTGGTCCAACATATCGGTACATGAAAATGAAATGGTAAGAAGTAGAAATAATGTTATGATAAATTTATATCGTTTCATGTTGCTCTAATTTAAAATGTTATTGATGCGCCAACTGTAAATTGCCTGGTTAATGGAACTGTGCCGGAATCCTGTCCGTATGTCCATGACCTCGCCTGTCGCCTGCTTTGATCACCACTAAATCTTTGACTGCTGCCACCGACTTCAGGATCATATCCGGAGTATTTTGTGAAGGTCACGAGATTTGTTGCCGTAACGTAGATCTGGGCGTTTGCGGAACTAATGGATTTCAAGATCTTTTGTGGAAGGTTATATGCCAACCTCAGGTTTTTGATCCTGACATACGATCCATCTTCGATGTTCATCTGGTTATTAGGCCTGAAGTTTTCGTTTGCCGCGTCGTTTTCAAATATTCGCGGATACTCTGCTCCTGTATTTTCCGGAGACCAACGGTCTTTTGTTACCAAAGTGGATGGCGCATAAAAACCATTACTAGAGAACATCCTGCCGTAAGAATTTCCATAAATGTCAACTCCATGTACCCCTTGCAACAAGATGGAAAGGCTTATGCCCTTGTAGGAAAATGTGTTGGTCATACCCCATGAAAAATCAGGAAACGGGCTTCCGATTACCGTCCAATCGTCAGCATCAACTATCCCATCGCCGTTCGTATCGCGGAATTTAACATCACCTGGCGCGGTGTTTGTCAGGCCGGTAGCATGATCCCTGGCGGATGTATTATAGTCATTGATCCCATCGCCATCGGAATCCACTCCTGTAGTGGCCTGATTTTGATAGGCATGGTTGTATACTTCATCCCAGTCCTGGAATATCCCCTCAACTTCGTAACCAAAAAACTCACCTATTTCCCCACCCGGGGCAACCTGGTTCACAACGCCATTTGTTCCACCTATACGTTCCAGGTTGGCAACATTTACTACTTCATTTTTTATGAATGAAACATTCAAATCGGTGTTCCATCGAATAGGGGAAACGATGTTAACCGACCGTATGGTCAGCTCTAAACCTGAATTTTTAACCTCCCCTGCATTCACAGAGACATTGCTTTCAAACCCGCCTTCAAGAGGTGACTGGATCTGGAAAAACATATCTTCTGTGGTTTTGGTAAAATAGTCAATAACGAATTCCAACCTGTTTTTATACAATCCAAGATCCAACCCAACATTCATCATTTTCATTCGCTCCCAACGAATAAATGGATTGGCAGGCCGTAAGAGGGCTCCACCTTGAGTATGTGTTTCATCGAAGGAGTAGTTAAACTGGCCTTGCTGCCCGATCAATGACTGATACTGGTATCTTGGTGTATTGTCGCTACCGGATATACCATAGCCCGCTCTTAATTTCATCGAGGAGATGACTTCAATACCCTGCATGAATGCCTCCTCCTTTATCCTCCATCCCGCAGAAAATGCCGGAAAAGTACCCCATCGTTCCTCACTTCCGAACTTAGAGGAGCCATCCCGTCTGACAGTGGCTGTCAATAGATACCGGTCCTTATATTCATACATGATTCGACCAAAGTACGACACCCAGGCCTCTTCCCACAAGCCATCACCCACCACAGGGTCAGTTACTTGAAATACCCCAGGAGCGATCTCGTTCTGGGTCTTTTCATTGGTGCCAAAATGCCAGATATCCGGATCGGGATTGACAAAATCACCATCCCTCGAAAGCGAACTGGTGTACCGGGTGTTTTGTGCCTGATATCCTGCCATAGCCGTCAAAGAGTGGCTGCCAAACTTTTTATTATAAGTAAGCGTGTTCTCGATAAACCATGTAAATGTCTGGTTATTACTAAACTCCAATGCTGTTTGGGATGCCGGGCGGCTAGCAGCACCTAAACTGTCATTCCCCGGCTCATTCAGTTCTATCTGGTTGTAGGTAATATCTGCAGAAACCATCGAACGCAAATTCAAACCATCAATCATTTCCCAATCACCATAGAAAGACCCGACCAAGCGGGTTTGTTCCTGAAAATCCTTGAATTCGTGCATTCTCCACAAAGCATTTTGGTTGATATAATCCATCGCCCCTTCGAAATCAGGGTCATAATCTGCCGGGTTGTTAGGATTTGCCCAATCCCCGTCATCTCCGTATACAGGATGATAGGGATTGATATATACGAGCCTTGATATGAGGTTTCTATTATTTTCAGGGTCGGAGGGATCTGACATACCCACCCTGTTGCTCTCTGACCTGGCTACGTAGAAGGTGTTTCCAAATTTCAATCGTCCAAATTTATGATCGGAATTTAGCCTCATAGAATATCTTTTAAGATCCGAATTAAGCATGATCCCTGTTTGATCCATATAACCAAGGGAGGCAAAATATTGTGAGTTTTGATTGCCACCACTAATCGAGATGCCATAGTCCTGCATGACACCGTTTCTCAAAGCCTCGTCGAGCCAATTATATTCCTGGGGACGTTCTCCTTCCACCACTCTTTGAACAAAGGGCTGACCTGTATAAGTCGAATCCCTCATGTATGTTTGAAGGTCATCATAATATTCCGCCCAGTCGGGACCCGACAAACGGTTGAATTTACTGTCATCCACCACAAACGTGGAATAGCTCGCAGAAAATGTGACCCGCATTTGATCGGTTGCACCTCTTTTGGTCGTAATAATCACCACTCCGTTTGCTGCGCGCGCGCCAAATATCGCTGATGCTGATGCGTCTTTTAGAATATCAATGCTTTCTATATCATTTGGGTTAATCATAGAAAGGGGGCTGATTTGGGCGTAGTCTGTAGAGATATTGCCCATGATAACCCCATCAACCACGTAAAGCGGCTGGGCATTATTCACGGTTCCAATTCCTCTGATATTTATGTTGGCCCCCGCACCGGGAACACCCGAGCTCTGAGTAACCTGTACCCCGGCAGCACGACCTGTAAGGGCCTGTTCAAAAGATGGCGCCGGGATTTCATTAAGAGTCTCGCCTTTTACAGACGATATGGAACCGGTAACATCTTTCTTTTCCTGCGTCCCGAAACCAATGACAACGATCTCATCAAGCTGGGTAATATCCGCCATAAGCGATACGTTGATAACGGACTGATTGCCTACTTCAATTTCTTCTGAAATAAACCCAATGTAGCTAAAAGCAAGAACGTCATTGGACGATGATTCAATAGAGTAATTTCCATCCCCGTCAGTTATAGTTCCCTCTGTTGTTCCTTTAATAAGAACAGATACACCCGGTAACGGTGAATTATCACTATGATCAGTCACTTTACCGGTAATAGTTTGACTTTGGCCCCGAGCTAACAGGGCAAATGTGACCATGATGGCCATTAGTATACTTCTTTTCATAATCGAAGGTGTTTAAGATTTTAGATTAAATTACGTCTTCCCTGACTCAATTCAAGAATTAACAGCCATTAAAACAAACAAGAAAAAAAAATAGCGTTGCCGGGAACGTTTGCAATAAAATGATACTTAAAAATGATTTAGTTTAATTTGGATGATGGCAATAAAAAAAGCCATTTAAAGAATGAATATCAAACGAATTAATCATTTTCATTTATGAATTTAAGTTTAAAGGCAATAGCTATCAGCCTTGTTATTAGTGGTGGATGTAAAACTTCCAACGTAATTTTTTCCGATGATTTTGATACCCAAGAATCCTATTATAATGAACTGACCCGGAATGCCACTCAAAAGGAATATGGTGAAAATGCACTTTATGAAGGACACCTGTTAAAAAACTGGATCTACAGCTGGGATTATTCCTTCGATGGGGATTGGACTCAGGCTTTCTATGTAGTTCCCAAAGGAAAAGATTACATGGAGCAGGCAGGAAGAAGCGCGGCACCAGGGAATTACAGATTAATCACTAAAACTAAAATCCCCGAGAATGTTCATCATTACGAGATTACCTTCCGGCAATTCAAGAACGATAATGATCCCATATTTTATCACCTGGGTACCAATGAAAAAGGGGATGGGGGTGTAAAATTTGGCTATATGAACCAGGTACCTGAAACCGACAGCACAGTCAATCGGGTGTACATGCTAGGCGATCTGGGGGAACAGATCATTGAAGATAAATCATACTTCAGAAAATGGGCAAATCATAAGTTGTCTGTTAATTCAGAAAGCAAAGAAATAAAATGGTTTGTGAATGGAGAGCTAATATTTTCGGGGCAATCGGATAAGTTGCCTCATGGAGGTCATTTCACCCTTTCTCAAAAATACGAACGGGGCACCAGGTATGATGATATTGAAATTACCGCTTTAAAATAAACCTAAAAGAAAAACTCAAACTATGTATAAAGCTTTATCACTCCTTCTGTTGACAACTATTTTCAATACATGTCATTCTCACTTAGATGCACAGGATAACGACTTCGATGATATACGAATGGAAGTTGACTTTTCCGATAAACTCAGGGAATGGGACGGCTTCGGATTTAACTATGTAGAGACCGCTCAAACCATCGATTATGAAAAAGATCCCCAGGACTATGGTGGCTTCAGCCTGCTGGGTGAAAAAGAAAAACAGGAGATCATCGAAATGGTTTTTGGGGAAGATGGGCTAAAGGTCGGGATTGTCAAGATGTTCCTTGATCCGTGGCATCAGGAAAAACCTGGCGGAGAATATGACCATGAAACCAGTACTTCTAATATGCGGGAATTTGTCAGCCGTGGTGTGGAAATGACCCGGTCAAGGGGGGAAGACCTTCAGATCTTCACCACACTTTATGGGCCTCCGCCATTTATTACCAAACAAAAATTTCTTCGTGGAAGGGATTTCGATCCGGATATGAAAGATGAGTTGCTCAACTACTATGTCGACTGGGTAAAATATCTGAAAGAACATGATTATCCCATCAAATATGTTTCCCTGCACAACGAGGGGGAAGATTGGTCACGCTGGCCCACTGACGGAAAATCGGGAAACATAGGCGAAGGGCACGACTATAACATGTACTGGCCAAGAGAATTGATAAATGAAATAATTATCTCCTTACGGAAAAATTTGGATGATTCCGGATACGCGGATGTAGGTGTGACGAATGGTGAAACGACCAATTGGTACCGTTTTTATAATTGGGGAAATGCCTATGCATTGTATCAAAACGACAGCGCTCTAAATAATCTCTCAATTGTAACCTCCCATGGATTTTACCATGGATTTATCGGTACCAGGTGGTATGCTGACCATCAAAGCACAGGTATTGATCTGCTTCGAACGAAAAGGCCAGACCTAAAATCATGGGTAACTTCCACGGGATGGGGTAAAATGGATACCTATTTCATAAGCGAAATGCAGGGATCGATCTATACCGCCAAAGTTAACGCGATCATCCCCTGGGCAGGAATTCAACGACCAGTTAAATGGGTGGGTGGCGACCCAAATGCAGGGGCGGCATTCCATGTTTCGGAAGATGGCTCCTACAAAGTTCTTCCCGGCTATTACTTGTACAAACAAATCACGCGTGCCGGTCAGCCAGGTATGGCGGTTGTGCGGACAATAGCGATGTCGACCGAAACACCCATTGTTGCCTTTGGTAGTGATGATACTGATCATCAGGATGCATTTGTGGTGATCAATAATTCGGATAGATGGGAGAAAAACATCAATGTAAATATCACGGGAGCCAGCGCCAGCAAATTCAAAGCTTATCGGACAACCCAGGAAGAAAACGGGGATAAATACAAGGAAATAGGTGTTTTTGAATTGAAAAACGGCGCAATCCGAACCCGTTTGCCAGTCAGTTCTGTTACAACTTTTTTTGCTGTGGAAGAAAAATAACATCAACACCCAACTATGAACATGCGAGACAATATTAGGTTAATGTCGATGATATTTCTATCAGCAATACTAATATCCACAGGTAATTCATGTGGTCAAAAGGTGAATGATTATGTGCCAAAATACCACGGCGATTGGGAAACCGTAAGGTTGCGAATTCTCCAAACCTGGAGTCAATCAAAAGTAGATTCTACAACCTTGAAAATGCCCGGAAGCCTGGAATTACCCATGCCTTATTTTAGCATTCACAAGGGGCGCAATGTGCTGTTTGGTTGGGATACTTACTTCACTAATCTTGGACTATTACAAGTTGACAGTTTTGCCGTTTATGCTAAAAATGCTGTAGAAAACCAATTTGCTGAAATCGACCAACTTGGATATGTACCAAATGCAAGTGAGCCCTGGGCACAAAACCGGGCACAGACTCCATTTCTTTCTATGATGGTTCGCGATGTTTACGAAAACCTGCAGTTAGATAAAAAATGGTTGTTTAGCGCCTATGAATATCTGCGAAAAGATTATGAGTTCTGGACAGATACATCTGCCGAATCCATTGAAAATCACAATACCGACATAGAAGGTCTCCAGCGGTTTTCCCATCACGCAACTGAAGAAGAATTGTTGAACTTCTACGAGCAAATTGCTCCGCGATTTGGTTTTCAGGATTCACTGCAAACGAATAAAAAATTATTACTTGCTTCATCCTGGATGGCAGAGGCAGAATCGGGGATGGATTTTAACCCAAGGTTTGACAATCGCTGTAATAAGTTTATTCCAGTTGACCTGAACGCCAATCTGTTTCTTTATGAAAAAAACTTTCAATGGATGGTAATCGAGTTGGGACTTGAGAACGAACCCGATTGGGAAAAACTCGCTTCCAAAAGAAAAAAGTTGCTGACAAAGTACTGCTGGAATGAAGAAAAAGGTTTGTTTTATGATTATGACTTTGTGAATGACCAGCAGTCCTCTGTTGCCAGCATAGCCAATTTTTATGTGCTTTGGGCAGGAATGGCATCAGAAAAACAAGCTGAAAAAATTGTTGGAAATTTACCATTGTTTGAATACGAATCCGGACCAACAATTTGTGAAAAGACGACACAACATCATGTTTATCAGTGGGACTATCCGGCCGGATGGCCACCAATCTATTACCTGGTTGCGCAAGGCTTGCATAAATACGGCTATGATAAAGAAGCCCAAAGAATAGCAGCAAAATACCTGGATGTTGTGACGAAAAACTTTCAAGAACCTATACCTATTTCATATCAGGCTACCAAACGTGGAACCACCACTGAAGAAACGAGGGAGCCAGGATTTGTCTACGAAAAATACAATGTAGTAAAAGGTACGATCAATGATGCCGAATACCCAAGTCGTGCTTTCCAGGGATGGTCGTACGGCGTATTTATTTGGGCCTTTGAATTTTATCAAGATTCACTTGTGAACGCAAAACTATAGCAAACAATGAAAATCATTCTAATGTTAACTTTAATCTCCCTTTGCTTTGACTCTCTCAGCAAAGTACCTTCTGTTCAACTCTGTTTATTATCAACAGATGAAGGGTATTCAAATAAGATCCACAATGATGCTTTCGAAATTACCGATACCGTAAATGCAACGGAAGAGTTGATTGCCTTGGTGAATCATTTAGCAAAAGCGGAAAAAAATCCACTTTTAAAACGACATTATAAGACATTGGCAGTATTTGCCAATGATACCACTCATGGCTTTTTGGTTTCAGAAAGTGACCAGGAACAGGCTGCTAAAGTTCTTGAATTCATGAAAAATGATGGTTCAACATGGGAAACCTATCTGAATGGTCCAAGACCTCTAATGATGTCATTCAAATCCCATACTGATGGCAAATACAGCTATTACTGGTTGATCTTACCAAAAGGCTTTGACGGAAACGAAAAGGAATTTCCATTATATATGGAATTACATGGAAGTGGAGGAGGGAGCAATGACAATCCACGAAAAATGCTGTACATGCCACTCCAACCGGAAGTTGCAGGAGTCACCAGTCAGGGTTATCGAAAGGAAGGTTTTTATGTTTATCCATGGGGAAGAGGGGATAAATGGTACCGGGATACGGCAGAAGCAGATGTCTTTGAGGTGTTGAATGATTTTGATAAAATGTTCAAAACTGATTCAAACAAACAATATCTATATGGCTTCTCCATGGGCGGTGCAGGTACATTTCGTATCGCACAAAAGTCCATGGAGCGATGGGCGGCGTTAGGGGTTTATTCCGGAGCTATGAACGACCCAACATTGGAGGATGCCTTGAAATTTAAAACCACACCTGTTTGGATGGCCTGGGGCGAAGAAGAGCGAATTGCCGAAGTCAATCGGCTGGTCCGGGATCTATTTATAGAGGCAGGAGTGGATCTAACCTGGCAGGAAATAGAAGGAGTCGGACATAAATACCTGGGGGAGTACCAGGAAGAACTCATGGATTGGTTAAAATCAAAGAAAAGAGAAGAATAATGGTTGGACAAATAAAATTACTTCTTACAGGAATAATAGGATATGTGCTCATTTCTTGTCAATCAGATGATAAAAGACCCAACATACTATTTATCATGTCGGATGACCACGCTGTGAATGCAATTGGCTGTTATGGCAAGAGATTGTCGAATGTTGCCCATACACCCAATATTGACCAACTTTCTTCCCAAGGAATGCTCTTTAAAAATTGCTTTGCTACAAATAGTATTTGCTCGCCTAGTAGAGCGACTATTTTGACCGGCAAATACAGTCATAAAAATGGAGTTTATTGCCTGAACCAGAATTTCCCTGATCAACCCACATCGGCCAGCATCCTGCAGAGCGCTGGCTATCAAACAGCAATATTTGGAAAATGGCATTTAAAATCGACACCAACCGGGTTTGATGAATACAAAGTACTGCGAGAACAAGGAAGGTATCAAAATCCTGAATTTGTTGAGAAAAACAAATCTGAAATGACAGAATATGAAGGATGGTCTGAGGACATCATTTCTGATATGACGATTGATTTTCTTAAAAACCGGGAAAAAGATAAACCCTTTTTTGTCATGGCGCAATACAAGGGAGCTCATGATCCATGGGCTTCCCGCCCACCATTTGATACACTTTATCAAAATATGGAAATTCCCGAGCCAGACAACTTATGTGACCAGTACATCCATCGAACGGAAGCGTCCAAAAGAACGACACTTAAGTTGGATATGCTTGATTGGAAAACTTTTCATCACGAAAAGCTTGATACGGAAGACACTTGCCTTCAACGAAAACATGTCTATCAACAATACATCAAAGCCTACTTGCGAAGCGCCGCTGTTATGGATGCCAATGTGGGTAAATTGTTGAAGCTCCTTAAACAAGAAGGACTGGATAAGAACACCATTGTCATTTATACGAGTGACCAGGGCCACTTTTTGGGAGAACATGGTTTTTTCAGCAAGCGATTTATGTATGATGAATCCATGCAAATGCCATTGATAATCCGGTATCCGGGTTACATTAATCCGGGAAGCGAAAATGAAGAATTAATTGCAAATGTTGATGTTGCACCAACAATTGTAGATCTGGCTGGAGTGAACATTCCAGAGGATATGCAGGGTCAGTCCATCAAAGGATTTTTATTAGGAAATCCACCGGAAAATTGGCGTGAGGCAATATACTATCGCTATTGGCAACACTTGTTGCATCGGGATGTTGCAGCACATTATGGGATCAGAACGAAGGATTACAAGCTAATCTACTACTACGGACTCTCTCTCGGACAAACAGAATATTCTCCCACTCCACCGGAATGGGAGCTTTTTGATCTAAAAAAAGATCCTAATGAGATGGTGAATGTGTATAAGGATCAAACATATAAACAAACTGTTTCGGATTTAAAGCAAATTTTAGATAGCTTAAAAATCCATTATGATGATGAAGATTCTCAATATCCTCAGTTAAAAGCACTTATAGACATTTAAAAGATTGATACCTAAACGATATCGTTTAATAATTGATCAATATGAATTTGGATCACAAATGAAAATTATACAATCATCGTGTCTGAAATTCTTATTATTGTTTTAGACGAAATTTGATAACACGAGAAGAGAGTTATGATTTGATTCTATTCTCTTCAATAGATAATGAAAAATCAGCATTAACTATTTATTTTCCAGGCAATTATTAAGATATTGAAATTTTCATTTTTAAGTTATAATGAGGATGGTGAAGTATCGATTTCAAAGTATTTTTACTGATTCATTGATAATAATCAAATTTTTTATCCTACTCACCTTTTATCTACTCATTTCAAAAAACAGCCAATCCCAAACCGCTAAATTTTATTCTGTTGACAAGGAACTCTCCAGTAGCATGGTCCATGATGTCCTACAGGATCATTATGGCCAGATCTGGATAGCAACAGCAGACGGATTGAATAAATATGATGCAGCTAAATTTACGCTTTACAAAAAAAACAACAACGTATCTGGTAGCATATTAAGTAATTTTGTTCATGTAATGTGTGAGGATAGCCAAGGCAATTTATTTGTTGGCTTTGCTGGTGGCATTCAGCAATACGATTTCGCGGCTGATAAATTTATCACTATTCCTCTGATTTCTGAAAGCGGAGATACTTTGTCAGCATTCGTCACTTCTATTATAGAGCGTCGTAATGGGAAATTAATTATCGGTACATCAGGTTTTGGGTTATTCAAATTAATTAGGGCACGGGAAGGTGGCTCATTTTTAGCGATTCAGGAGCCATCCCTTATACCAAGTCTGTTTATCGAGAACCTTTATGAAGACAGTTTTCAAAATTTATGGATTGACACACAAAACAAAGGAGTTTATTGTCTTGCAGATAATAATGAATGGAAAAACTTTTTCTTTGATGAAACCGGATCTCAAATGGAGATAAGAAGTTTCGCTGAAGATCAAAATGGAAATTTCTATGCCGGATGCAATCGAAACGGAATGTTTATTTACGATAGGGATCAGAAAAAATTTAATCTGTTACCGGCAAAAGGATATAACAATAAACTCCCAATAAATACTCTTTACCTGAACCAGGAAGGGGAAATACTTGTAGGTACAGAAGGGGAAGGGTTGATGTTGTTCAATCCAATAAACAGGGAATTCTCCAGTGGTAATTTCAATATTTCAACATTTGATTTTTCAAAATCAAAAATCACCTCTATAATAGAAGATCGCGTTGGAAATATCTGGCTTGGCATTTATCAAAAAGGTGTTGTCATGTTACCTGCCAGCAGCAACAATTTCCAGTATATTGGTTATAAATCCATCAAAAACAATATTATTGGTTCCAGTAATATTACAACCCTGTCTAAGGATCGCAATAGCTCTTTGTGGGTAGGAACTGACGGTGATGGAATTTATAAGCTCGACACGTTGAGCAACCTAAAAACCCATTACAAAAATACAGGCAATGCTTCAGCTATGCCATCAACCATCATGGCGGCTTTTGAAGATTCGGAAAACAATTTTTGGTTGGGTTCCTATGACAAAGGTCTGGTTAGGTTGAATAGGAAAACCGGCCACTGCGACCTTATGAATCACATTTTAGAAGAAACGCCTGATTGGTTCAAACCTGTTTTTAGCATCGTTGAAGATGGCAACAAAAACCTCTGGATTGGCACACTCGGTTCAGGATTGTATTGCTATAATTTAAAAACTGAGCAAACCAAACACTTCAGTGGTGAAAAGTCTGAGAGTTTTCACAGTAAATCGGATGAAATAATAAACCGCTTTATCAATTCACTATTGATCTCAAGTGACGACAGGTTATACATTGGTACCGTTATAGGCTTGGGTTGTCTGGATCTAAAAGCCAATAGCTTTACTTCTGCCTTTGGTGTCAACCGTTTATTGCCTGATTATGCTATCAATACAATATTTGAAGATCAAACAGGTTTAATATGGATTGGCACTTCCCAGGGACTATTTAATCTTGACCCTATCTCCGAACAGATTAATTCATTTTCAATACAAGATGGTTTACCAAGTAATGTCATCAGTTCTATTGCCGAGGATACAGTTGGAAACATTTGGATAAGTACCAATTATGGCATTTCTAAAATGGATCCCAAAACGGCAACCTTCATTAACTATTTTAGCTACGATGGGCTTCAAGGTAACGAATTCACTCTTAGATCCGGATTTTCAGATAAAGGTCGCAGGTTTTACTTTGGAGGCATTCATGGCATTACGCATTTTAATCCATTGGAAATAAAAGATGAAGGCAGAAAATTGGATGTGTTTTTTACTGGATTTTATATTCATGATAGGGCTGTAAATGTTGGCATGAAATCAGGGCCTTTTGACATCATTGATTCTCCATTGATTGAAGCAGACCAAATCAATTTATCTCATCGTGATAATTCCTTTACCATTGAGTTTTCATCTATGGATTATTCAAACCCTGAACGAATCAGCTACATGTATAAAGTTGGAAATGATAAGGATTGGATCAGCTTAAGACAAGGAACAAACACCGTGACATTTAATGACCTTTCACCAGGTCAATATTCATTCACCGTCAGGGCCAAAGATTATAATACTATATCGAATGAAAAGGAAATAAACATATTTATCCATCAACCATGGTATTTTACCAACACGGCCAAAATAGCATACATACTTTTATTTGTGTTAATCATTGTCTTGGTTTCCCGCGAAGTACGCCAAAGAAAACGTACCCGTCAAAAAATACATGAACATATACAAGCGAAAAAGATCAATGATGCAAAATTGCAGTTCTTCATCAACGTTGCCCATGAAATCCGGACCCCTTTATCATTGATTATTAGCCCACTTAAAAAACTCATTCAAAAAGATAGGGATCACGAACGTCACAAGTCATATACCATTATGAACCGTAACTCGGTTCGGATTCTTCATTTGGTCAACCAGTTAATGGATATTCAAAAAATTGATAAAGGCCAGCTCGCATTGAAATTTGAACAAACAGAAATTGTAGGCTACGTAAAAGAGCTGTGTGATATTTTTGAGGAACAGCTTAAATTGAAAAATGTGAATATCAACTTTCAGTTTAAAACAGAAGAAATTACAGCCTGGATTGATCCTGGCAACTTTGATAAAGTTATCATTAATGTCTTGTCAAATGCCATAAAATTTACCCCGGTAGATGGAAAGATAGATATAAGCATAAGTGAAGTTGAGATCAATTTACCAGATATTGGACTCAATTCATTTGCACAAATTGTTATTTCAGATAGTGGAATTGGTATACCCCAAAATGAATTGGAAAAGGTTTTCGATTGTTTTTATCAAGTAAACGATGGTAAACATAATAGCTTCGACGGAACTGGAATTGGTCTTCACCTTTCCCGCTCTATTGTGGAGCTTCATCATGGTACCATCACAGCGAAAAATAATATTGACAAGGAAGGTTGCCGGTTTACCATTCGGATTCCTTTAGGCAACAGGCATCTGAATGAAAATGAAATGCTCATTGATCATGATAAACACCATGCGCATGAAACTGAACTTACCTATCCTGATCTGATCGAAATCGAAGATGAAATAAAAGTTAAATCCGGTTCAAAAAGAAAGATTTTAGTTGTTGACGATGATAAAGAGATCGCTGAATATATTCGCCAGGAACTATCAATCGAATACCAGGTTGTCCAGTTTCTAAATGGGAAGGAAGCATTATCTTTTGTACTGAAAACCCCACCAGACCTGGTCATCAGTGATGTGGTTATGCCAGAAATGGATGGAATTACCCTTTGCCGGAAAATCAAACAAAATGTGAACATCAACCATGTGCCGGTCATTCTTCTGACAGCAAAATCGAAGGAAGAAGATAATCTGAAAGGGTTAGGTATTGGCGCAGAAGCATATATCGTAAAACCTTTTAGCATAAATATATTGCGAAAAACGGTACAGAATATCCTCAAAAACAGGCAAATGTTAAGAAATAGCTTTAGTGGTAGTCAAAGGCAGGATGATAAAATCAAAAAGATAGCTCTCAAATCACCTGATGAAAAATTACTGTTGAGAATAATTGATGTGGTAAATGCAAACATTAGTAATCCCGAGCTTAATGTAGAAATGCTTGCTCATGAAATTGGTATCAGCCGTGTACACCTTCACCGGAAATTGAAGGAGCTAACCAATCAATCTACAAGAGACTTTGTGCGAAATATTCGCCTCCATCAGGCCGCCAATTTGCTATCTGACAAACACATGAATATATCAGAAGTAGCATTTGCTGTAGGTTTTACAAACATTGCTCATTTTTCTAATGCCTTTAAAGAATTTTATGGTCAACCTCCATCTTCATATATGGAAACCCATCAAAACCAATTCAATGAATAACGACTTGCTTATAATATGTCCGTTCACATTTTATTATTGGTAGTGAATAATCAAATAGACATATTTAACCTGAGTTCGATTAAAAACATTAATAAAAACACCATTTATTTCCGCCAGTATTCTAAGACTTAAGCAATAAAAATATTACAATTTTTATGCTGCGAACCCATATGTATCCACATAAGG
>CAJXNP010000006.1 GCA_913057175.1 uncultured Cytophagales bacterium | reverse complement strand
CAAGGTTAACCCTGACAAAGCTCCGCTTTCGTCAGCCCAAAGGGCAAATTCCGCTCCAATGCGGAATTTGGGTTAAATACATTCCATAGATTTAAATCAAAATCCCATTCAAATAGCAAAATTAGATTTTTGAAAATTCACTCCAGATCTATGTTTGAAACCAGAAAAACCGCTTTTGAGAATTTTACGCATCAAATAAAACAACTTAAGTGAGTTGATAGAAAACTCAAACTTTGACGTAATTATGCCATTTCTCTCCACTTCAGAGGAGATTCAGAGGTACGTTATTTTAAGAACGACATAATTCAAGTCAAAAATTCTTCCTCTCAAAGTAAAAAGGGATTTCCCTGTATCTGAGACCGACTGCCAATACTCTTTTCTTTTTCCAGGTTATTTCCTAAAGGTATGTTGTGATTAGCAGTTCGTGAAACTTTCTAAAATTTAGTTCTCTATTTGCAGAACTAAAAAAACCTTTGTACTTTTGCACCGTAAAGTCACCTATGATGATGGAAAACACCACACTAACTGACAAACAACAAGAACTCATTGAAAAGACAGGAGTCATGCTGGAAACCAAAGGCTGGCAACCGGCTGTTGCCAGGATCATGGCTTTGCTTCTCGTTGACGATTCGGGGGAATTGACATTTGACGATATCAGGAATTCACTTCAATTGAGTAAAAGCGCTACCAGCAATGGCATTCAGTTATTGCTCAATACTGGCAAAATTGAATACATCACCAAAACAGGTGATAGAAAACGATACTTCAGAAGCCGCATTTCCATGTTTCGCGATATGATCATTGCCGAACACGAAAAAAGGAAGGAAATGACAGCTTTGCTGAAGGAAATTTATGAAATGAGGGAGGACTTCAAAAACAAAAAATTGGCTAACAACCTAAAAGACATCATAAACTACATGGACCTATTGAATGAAGAATTTCCCAAAATTCTGGAAAAATGGGAAAAGATGAAGAAACAATAAAAAATTTTATCCGTTTGGTTCTTTTTTAACTGAACTAACTAACATTAACTAAGTAATCAAAAACAATTCAATAATGAACAATATTCTAAAAACAGGACTGCTTTATCTAGTTGTGGCAAATCTGGCCGTTTCTTTTGCATTTGCTGAGAATCCTGATATCATGACACTTGACGAATGCCTGGAGTATGCCCTGGCAAATAACCGCGATATCAAGATCTCGGAATTACAGGTCCGGCAATCCGAACATACCATTCAAGAGGCCAAAAGTGTTGGTTTGCCGCAAGTGAATGCCTATGCTACTTTTGACGACAATTTAAAATTGCCCACGCAAATGCTCCCAGGGGAATTTCTTGGCGAACCTGGCACAACTGTTCCCGTACAATTCGGAACCCAATTCAGTTCAACTGCCGGCGTCCAGGTAGACCAGTTACTGTACAACCAGTCCTATTTTGTTGGTTTGAAGGCCTCCAAAGCTTCGGAACAATTGTCTTTTCTCGAAAAGGAAAAAACAGAAGAAGATGTGATCTATACGGTTACGGCAAATTACTACAAGACCTTGCAATATCAGGAAGAGCTTAAAATAATCGACAATAACCTGGAACTGTTTGACAGACTTTTGAAAATCATGAAAGTCCGTGTTGAAAATGATCTGATCAGGGAAGTGGACTACAATCGTGTAAAAGTAAATAAGATCAACCTGGAGACACAACGCAAAGCCCTTGAGGTTGTGCTTAACAACCAGAAGGACATGTTAAAATTTTACATGGGGTTACCGGTAGGCCAGGAAATCAACCTGGACAATCATTCGGTAACGGCATTTAAGGAGTCGGATGTCCTTAACGTCCTAAATATGCAGCCTGAGGAAAGGATCGAACTTAAAATTCTCAAACAACAACTGGAGTTAAACCAGCTCAACGAAAAATACATTGCCTCCGGCTACTACCCTACCCTCAAAGCATATGGCAGGTATACTTTCCAGGGTCAGCGAAATTCTTTTAACGAATTATACCGCGAACAATGGTTTGATGCCTCCGTGATCGGAGTCAGGCTTGACATCCCGATTTTTGATGGGTTCAAAAAGAAACACCAGATCATTAAAAGTGAACTGGACCAGTCGGTCATTCAGGAAAACACGGTCAAAACGAAAGAGATCATGAATGTGGAACAACAAACCGCCATGTCACGATTATCAAATGGCCTGGATGCCCTGGAAGCCCAGCAGGAAAATGTAGAGCTGGCAGGCAAGGTACTGAAACAGGTAAACAGCCTGTACAGTGAAGGGGTTTCTCAATTAACAGACCTGCTCGATGCAGAAACAGCATTTCGCGAAGCGCAAATTGAATACAACCGGGTGGTCATCAATATCAAAATTGCAGAACTCGACCTGGCAAAATCGAATGGAAAACTCAAAAATTAAGAAGATAAAATATTACAAAACAACATGAAAAAGTTCATAATAATAGCCATAGTAATTGCTTCAGCTGGTTTGGTCGCTTTCACCCTGATGAACAACAAAAAGGAAATGCAGGAGGAAGTTGCTTCCCTGCAGGTAAAAAGCGAAGCCATTCCGGTGACCATTACGGAGTTGAAGGAAGAAAAACTTGAAGGTAATATCAAGATAAGTGGCACATTAGAACCCAATACGGAGTTAGCCCTTATGTCTGAAGCACAAGGTAAAGTAGTAAAACTTTACCGCAAAAAAGGCGACAAGGTTTCGCAGGGCACACTGCTGCTACAAACAGACAACGATCTCATCGAAACAGAACTTATTGCCGCCAAAGCTCAATATGAGAAACTGGGGAAAGACGTCGCCAGGTTTGAAAAACTCTATCAGGAAGATGCCATTACGGAGAGGGATCTTGAAGATGCCCGCCTTGGATTAAAACAGGCGGAAGCCAATTACAAAGCCATCCAAAAAAGACTAAATAACACCTACCTGAAAAGTCCGATCAGCGGGGTGATCCATGAAGATTTTGTTGAGATCGGGACCTACGTGGCGCCTGGCACGAAAGCTTACGACATCGTGGATGTATCGAAGCTTAAACTCAACATTAAAGTTCCGGAATCCTACATTCTTGAGATCCGTGACGGTCAGGGAGTTGATATTACTACAGATGTTCATCCGGGAATCACATTTAAAGGTAAAGTGACCAATATCGCTGAAAAAGCAGATAATACACTGAAATACGATGTGGAAATAGAACTGGTCAACAATCAAAAAGATGAACCATTGAAGGCCGGCATGTACGCTGTAGCAAACTTTAAGTTTGAACCAAAACCTGCCATGGTAGTTTCAAGAAAAGCGATTATCGGCAGTTTAAAAAACCCATCTGTTTTTGTCATTGAAAATGGATTGGCATATCAAAAACCAGTCACCATTGGGAATATTTACGAAGACAAGGTGCAGATTATTGACGGGTTGAAGAATGGTGAGCAAATAGTTCTTACCGGACAGATCAACCTCAAAGAAGGCACCAAGGTTTCCACACTTTAATTTCAAACTGAATCAATATGCAGATTACTAAAATATCAATCAAACGGTCTACCATCGTCACGGTTTTGTTTTCAGTGCTGTTGGTTTTTGGGGCTGTTTCGTACACTTTTTTGGGCTACGAGTTGATACCCGACACCTCTACCCCTGTTGTGACCATCACCACGATCTATCCAGGGGCTTCACCGGAGGAAGTAGAAACATCAGTCACCAAAGAAGTCGAAGATGCTGTAGCCTCCATGGAAGGCCTCAAAAGGATCAAGTCTTATTCACTTGAAAATGTTTCCATCGTTATTGCTGAAATGGTCATCGGTTCGGATCCCGACCTGGGACTGCAGGACGCACAAAGAAAAGTGGATGCCATTCTGAAAGATCTGCCCGATGAAGTCGACCCTCCATCACTGGCAAAATTCAGTTTAAGTGACCGGCCAATCATGTATGTTGGCGCTGAGTCAAATCTTTCATCAACTGAGTTTTATGACCTGGTAAAAAATAAAATACAACCTGCTCTGGCAAGAATTGAAGGAGTGGCAAAAATTGAACTAAAAGGTGGAGAAGAACGCGAGATCAGGGTCAACATCGACAAAAGCAAAATGGAATCGTACCATCTTTCCATTTTACAGGTCAACCAGAAAATCGCCAATTCAAACATTGACTTCCCCGCTGGAAAGATTAAAAGCGACGATGGACAGCTTTCCATTCGCCTAACGGGAAAATACCAAACCCTTGACGAGTTGAGCAACCTCATTTTGATACAAAATCCGGATGGAGGAAAAATCAGATTGAAGGATATTGCAGAAGTCCAGGATACCAAAAAAGAAATTGAAAAGATCAGTAAGATCAACTCCAAAGAGTCGATCATGCTTTCCATTCAGAAACAAACGGACGCCAATGCGGTAATGGTGAGTGCCCTGGTCAATACAGCCATGAAAAATCTGGAGCAGGAGTACAAAAGGACAGAACTGAAGTTTTCTACTGCAAACGACACCTCTATTTTTACACTTGAAGCTGCTGACGCGGTGGTACATGACCTGATTATTGCCATCGCTTTGGTTGCCTTTGTCATGCTATTGTTCCTGCACAGTATCCGAAACGCGATCATTGTAATGATAGCTGTTCCTACTTCAATCATTGCCACGTTTTCATTCATGTACCTGATGGGTTTTACCCTTAACCTGATGACGTTACTGGGATTGTCCCTGGTAGTTGGTATTCTCGTTGATGATGCCATTGTGGTCATAGAAAACATTCACCGGCACCTGGAAATGGGCAAGAATAAAATCCAGGCCGCTTATGATGGGATCAGGGAAATTGGTGCTACGGTAGCGTCTATTACCCTGGTAATCGTTGTGGTTTTTGTTCCACTCGCTCTTTCCAGTGGATTGGTTGCAGATATTTTGAGGCAGTTTTCTGTGGTAGTTGCCATATCTACCCTTTTAAGTATGCTGGTTGCATTTACACTGATTCCTCTATTGGCATCAAGATTCTCTAAGCTGGAACATATTTCGCAAAAAAGCCTGATCGGAAAGTTGGTTTATGGTTTTGAAAAAATGATTGACTGGTGCATCGACGAGGTAACAGGTTTGCTGAAATGGTCATTCAACCACAAAATCGTTACGTTTCTGGTAGTCATTGCCTTATTTATTGGATCCATTGCTTTGATCCCGATGGGATTTATCGGAAGCGAATTTATTACACAAGGGGATAAAGGTGAGTTCGTCATTAAGATGGAATTGCCAGACGATGCAACCATCGAGCAAACCAATTATGCAACCCAGCAGGTAGAACATCTATTGAATGAAAACCCCGATGTGATCAATTATTTCACAACGGTTGGCGAAATATCGGATATGTTTTTGGGAAATACCGAAAAGGCCAACGCAGCAGAAATCAACGTCAAGCTGATCCCTAAAGAACAAAGGGACTATTCCACTGATCTTTTTGCCAGGAAACTTAAAGCACAGCTGGAAGAAACCATCAGCAATGTGGAAATCAACACCGTGCCGGTTTCCATCATGGGAACGGTTCAAAGTGCCCCTATCCAGGTTATTCTGACCGGGCCTGACATGAACGATCTGATGACACTTTCAAAAGAAGTAGAAAACATTGTTGGAAATATTGAAGGTACCGCGGGAATAGAGTCTAGTGTAGAAGCTGGAAAACCGGAAATAAGCGTAAAAGTAGATCGTGATAAAATGGCTTCCCTGGGACTTTCATTGGAACAGGTTGGCGCCGGACTCCGAATAGCTTTCAATGGAAATGATGATTCCAAATACAAAGACGGAGAATATGAATATGAGATCAATGTACGTCTCGACCAGTTTGACCGGCAAAACAAGAAAGACATCGGTGAGCTTACATTTGTCAACAATCATGGTGAATTGGTAAAATTAATGCAGTTTGCCGCCATTGAAGAAGCTACCGGTCCAACAAGACTTGACCGGGAAAACAGAATTGCGGCGATCACTGTTTCATCACAGGTGCTGGGAAAATCAGAAGGTGTGATTGGTGGTGAAATAACCGAAGCTTTAAACCAGGTAGACCTGCCTGAAGGGGTCAGCTGGAGATTTGGTGGAAACCTGGAGAATCAATCAGATGCATTCGGTACACTTGGTATTGCGTTGTTGGCATCATTATTCTTTGTTTACCTGATCATGGTGGCATTGTACGACAGTTATGTCTATCCACTCGTGATTATGTTTTCGATTCCATTGGCGATTATCGGGGCATTGCTTGCATTGGCTTTGGCCAAGCAGAACCTTAGCATTTTCTCCATTTTGGGGATTATTATGCTGATCGGTCTGGTAGCAAAAAATGCTATTCTGGTTGTGGACTTCACCAATCAGCTTAAAGCGAAAGGACTGGCAGTAAAAGATGCCCTGATACAGGCTACACGAACAAGGTTCCGGCCGATTTTAATGACAACCATTGCCATGGTAATCGGGATGATGCCCATTGCAATGGCAGGAGGCGCCGGTGCTGAATGGAAAAACGCATTGGGGTGGGTACTGATCGGAGGATTGAGCAGTTCCATGTTTCTGACGCTTATTGTAGTGCCATTGATCTATTATGTGTTTGACCGTATACTGGCGAAATTCGGAATGGACAAAGCCAAGGAAATAGAAATAGATGATACTCCGTTGGATGACATGCCAAGTGAGGCAGATGAAGTCCTGCAAAAACAACAAAAATCCAACGGGCATCTTGTACCCGAACATGCTTTTTCATGATAATTAATAGATTGTTTAGTTAAACCAGCCATATCCAAGTGTTGATATACCCGGAGGAAGCCTGCCAGAACCAGCTTACCTAAGGGTATATCAGCTTGGATAGGGATTGGGATTTTTGAAAACCATAAGTTTTTGTTCAACCTAAAATTATCATCCCTAAACCAGTATAAAAAAACTGTTCAACATCCAATATTTTTTTCCAGACCTTTGACAAATTCTTTCATCAAGTCTTCCGTTCCGAAATCTCCAATTTTGATGGCATCGTCCAGAACATCATCCTGCAAAGCATGGATACTTCATGCCTTCCCTGACAAACCGTATTAACATGATATTTGGCAAACAGGGTAAAAATCCTGTCAGAGGGCTCAGAAGCGGGAATACCTGCCTCACTAAAGAAAGCTCCGCATGATTCCGGCGCCTACTTAATTGCAGAAAGTCCCGAAGCATGGCTGTGCAGCTGTGCAGCAGATAAAATCATTAAAGAAAAATGAATTGAAAGATTTCAAGCGGACGCTTTGTACATTTTAGTAAAATAGGAGTCGCTGACACCAGGACGCTTTCTTAGTGGAATTAATTAAATCATTGACAATCAAGTTATTTTATAATATTTCAAATACCATAACACAGCAGGATAGTTTTTATGTTAATTAATTCCGATATTGTTTGAAGTGCGGAATCGTTTTCGTACTGCTGAATCATAAACAATCACCTAAAAACTAATCTTATGCTAAGACTCTGTTATTCGTTCAATCCTTCCGGATAGTACCCCTGAAAATTTCGTTGACTACGGTTTTCACAAAACAAACAAAGAAAAAAACGGGTTTCGAATAAATTCGAATAAAACGGAAATTTTTTCTTAACGTACGCAATCGTTTGCGTAATTCTAAATCAAAAATTATCACTTAAAAACTATGCTTATGCTGACACACTGTCATTCGTACAATCCTTCCGGGTAGGGACTCCTGGAAATTGCATGCACTCCGTTCATTTCGGAACAAGGAAGAAAACAAGCTTCGAATAAACGTGAGGTTTTTCTATTTATTATAAACAAAATTAAATCTTAATCAAATGAGAAGATTACTACCACTAGTGCTGTGGATAGGAATGTGCAGTATATCGATCTGCGCCTATCCATTCGATTTTCCCGAATCACCTTATGATTTAAATTATTTTCAATCCTCTCCTGTAACGGGAAAAGTAGTTGATGACACTGGTATAGGGTTACCAGGTGTAAACGTTATACTGCAAGGAACCACAACAGGTACCACTACAGATGCTGATGGCGCTTACGCATTACGTCTGTCTGACGATCAATTGAACGGAACGCTTGTATTTTCATTTATTGGTTTTGCTATCCAAGAACAGGAAATCAATAACCGATCAATCATCAATGTAACTCTGGAGCCCGATATTTCAGAGCTTTCTGAAGTAGTTGTTGTTGGTTACGGTACACAGGAAAAGCGTGATGTAACATCCTCTATTTCAACCGTAAAGGGTGAGGCTCTCGCAGCCCTCCCAACACCCAATCCAATGGATGCCATGAAAGGACAGATAGCCGGTGTTGACGTGTTGCAAAATGGTGGGCGTCCCGGTGAGGCTCCCACAATTACCATTCGCGGAAGAAGGTCACTCACGGCGTCCAATGATCCATTGTTCGTCATCGACGGTATCCCCATGACGGCAGGTACGTCAACGCTGGCAGACTTTAACTCTGCAGATATCGAATCTGTGGAAGTATTAAAAGATGCTGCGTCGCAAGCCATTTATGGTTCCAGAGGATCGAATGGTGTGGTATTCATCACCACCAAAAGAGGCGAACCAGGCGTTACGAGGGTTAATTTCACCTCTACTTACGGTGTTTCCCAGGCCTTCAGAACCATTCCGATGATGAATGGGGCACAATTTGCAGACCTGAAGCGTGAAGGTAACCGCTTAGATGAAACCGGACAATCCGGTCGCGCTGCCTGGGGGGCTGAGGGCTCTTCTATTCCCGATGATGCTGCCGTTTTTAATGATGCTGTTGAACTAAATTCCGTTCAAAATGGTTTGTCAACCGATTGGCAGGATCTGATCTATCAGAACGGGTCTCAGTGGAATAATCAATTGAGCGTATCTACAGGAACTGAAAAGACTCGTGTATACTTAGCGTTTAGTTATTTTGATGAAAAGGGTCTTATCGAAGGAGTCGATTACAACCGATATACCGGTCGCATCAATGTGGATCATGACATAAGCAAAACGTTTAAGATAGGTGTTTCCAGTATCTACTCGAATGTTACAGATAATTTTGGCTCCGGATCAGTCATCCCCGAGGCCGTTAATCAATCTCCCCTTGGTTTACCCTATGACGAGGAAGGCAACATTATCTTTTTGCCTATATCGGATGGTATCCGGTCTAACCCACTTTCAGAGTTGGTTCCGGGTAAACGAATCGATGAACGAAAATTTGAACGTATTTTTTCTTCGGTTTATCTGGATGTTAATATTCTCGATGGGCTTAAATATAAGTTCCTGTTGGGAATGGATATCCAAAATTTTCGGCGAGGTATTTTTGAAGGCCAATTCACGAATACACGGAAGAACGGCTCACCATTTGGGTCTCTTCAAAACGCCAAAGAATCAGGATATACCCTGGAGAACATACTCACCTACGATAAGTCCATGGGAGATCATCGATTTGGACTTACCTTTTTGCAGAGTGTGGCAGACCAAAGGTATAATACCAGTTCATTAGCAGCGCAAAACCTTCCCTATGAAACAGCCCTTTGGAACAAGCTGGATCTGGGAACAATCACGGCCTACAGCAGTAATTTTGCAGAGTACCAATTGCTATCGTATATGGGCCGTATCAATTACTCCATTAAGGATAAATACCTCTTACAGGCTAGTATTCGTTGGGATGGTTCGTCCAGACTCGCGGAAGGGAACAAGTGGAATAGCTTCCCTGGGGTATCGGCCGGCTGGAGATTGAAAGAGGAACCGTTTTTAGCCGATGTCAATTTCTTAACTGAACTTAAGTTGAGAGCATCATATGGCAAAGTTGGTAATACCTCAGTTTTACCTTATCAAACACAAGGTACATTGACCAATACCTTTTACGATTGGAACGACAGCGATGCAAAAGGTTTTAGGCTGGATCTGATTCCAAATGCAGATTTGAGTTGGGAGGTTTCTGAGTCCTTTGACGTAGGTGTTGATTTTGCCTTCTTCAACGGCAGACTGAATGGTTATGTTGATTATTACAGCACTTCTACCGGTACTTCGCTGTTGTTAAACCGTCAACTTCCGCCAACTTCGGGATATGCGTTTATCCTGCAAAATGTAGGAGGAACAAAAACAAAGGGTTTTGAAGTTACGCTTAGCTCTACCATCGTCGATAATCCGAACGGGTTAAAATGGACTTCAGAATTTAACCTTGGTAGCCTGAACGAAAAAATTGTTGACCTTGCACTTCGTGGCCCGGACGGCGAACTCATTGACGATGTAGGAAATGGATGGTTTATTGGGGAACCTATCAGGGTCTTCTATGATTTCAATAAAATTGGGATCTGGCAGGCAGATGAAGTAGATGAAGCCGAATCATATGACCAATTCCCGGGAGAAATAAAGGTTGAGGATCTGAACGACGACGGTAGAATCACGCTTACTGATGACAGAAAAATTCTTGGCAATGATGTTCCTAAGGCCTACGGAGGTTTTACCAATAAGTTTACATTTAAAGGATTTGATTTCTCCTTTTTCCTTTATTACAGACTTGGTTTTATGATCCGAAGCGAGTTCAGCAACGGTCAGGCTACTATGCAAGGCCGGTACAATAACCTGGATGTCGATTATTGGACCATTGATAACCCAACCAATGAATATCCACGACCGAACAAAAACCAGGAAAGCATTACGTATGGGTCATCTTTGCAGTACGTGGATGGAGGCTTTGTTAAACTCCGTAATGTCACCTTGGGTTATACCTTTCCGGAAAGTGTTGTTAGCAAGCTAAGAATACAGAAATTGAGACTTTATGCAATGGCACAAAATCCACTTACCTTCTCTAACTACAAATTATTTGATCCGGAAAGAGCAGGCAATGTTACCAGTGGGGCGATGCCTTCCAATATTATGTATGTGGGTGGTATCAACATTTCATTCTAATCGAACGACTTTAAATTGAAATGATCATGAAAATGAAAATAACAAAATCAATATTAATAGCCGTTGCATTGATCGCATTCGGCACTCAGTCTTGTAAGGATTTCCTGGATGAGGAATTAGTTGCCGGTGTTTCTGCCGGAGGGTATTATTCAACAGCTGCCGGTT
Source organism: uncultured Cytophagales bacterium (assembly GCA_913057175.1). Lineage (GTDB taxonomy): Bacteria > Bacteroidota > Bacteroidia > Cytophagales > Cyclobacteriaceae > CAJXNP01. The sequence continues at coordinate 307,286 of CAJXNP010000006.1, read as the reverse complement.
TGGAAGATGGCGTGGATGCTACCTATTCCTTCCTGCGTGAAATCTATAGTAATGAGCGGGCGCACACCCTGAGCATTTTTGGTACGGATACACATACCAATGGTGCAGATGGTGGATATAAGTCCTTTAATTTCTATGACAATGGACTTAATTCAGGCGTCAACATCTTAGACCAACAATGGGGCTTCCTGTATCAGGGGATCAACCAGGCAAATGCCGTGATAAACCGTATAGACGATGTCCCTGATATGTCGGAAGACGTAAAGCAGCAAAGGCGCGCTGAAGTTCGCTTTTTACGGGCGTTCTATTACTTTTATTTGGTTCGGACCTGGGGCGATGTTCACTTCTCTCTGGAAGAAACGGAAGGCGCTGAGGTAGATGCCAACAGAACGGAACAGTCTACCATTTATGCGGAAGGGATCATCCCTGACCTTGAATTTGCCATTGATATTCTTCCCGCCTCACAAAGTAACTATGGAAGGGCCACGAAGCCCGCTGCACAATTTTTGCTAGGGCAAGCTTATTTAACACGAGGTTATCAGTCGTTTGGTTCAAGCAGTGATTTTACCCAGGCAGAAACGCTGCTGTCAAGTGTTATTGAAGATTATGACTTTGCATTGGTTCCTTCGCATAAAGACCTATGGAATCAGGACAATCAGATCAACAGCGAAGTCATTTGGGCGGTTCAGTATGCAGTTGATTTAATATTGAATTCAGGCGTTGGAAACCGTGCTCACTTGTATTTTGGGAGTGAGTATGATGTTCAGCCGGGAATGATCCGGGACATTGCCAATGGCCGGCCTTTCAAACGGTTCAGGCCTACGGATCATATGATCGATGTGTGGGCTGATGCTCGCGAAAACGACCAACGCTATGAAGACACCTATAAGCACGTTTACTATTCTAACGACACCCGCAGTTCAGGTAATGGTATCCCTTTATGGAAACAGGTTCATGTTGACAAAGGAGCCAAAAAAGCCGATGGTTCTACCGTGACTGCTGCTGACATAGGAACAAGAAGGTTTGAAGTTGGGGATACAGCGCTTTATTACCCAGGTCCCGGGCAAGATGCCAACTGGCTGGGTGATGAAAAGCTCAAGGTAAGATATACCGTTATTACAAAGGAAAAGGCATCTTACCCGGCGAGTACGCTGCCAAGCGACGATCCTAACTTTTATCCATCCGATCCTTTCTTTTATAATGAAAGGTTATTTCCAACCATTGCTAAATTCTTCGACCCACGCAGACCTGCTATCCAGCATGAAGCAGGGTCGCGAGATTGGTTCGTGATGCGGTTGGCAGATGCATTGTTGCTTCGCGCAGAGGCCAGGTTTAATAGCGGCGACGCAGCAGGAGCAGCAGACGATATCAATGTTGTACGAACACGGGCCGCAAAACCCGGAAAAATTGCTGAAATGCAAATAGCACCGGGGGATGTGGACATTGATCGTATCTTACTGGAGCGGGCGCTTGAACTGGATGCTGAACAGGTAAGATGGTTTGATTTAGCCCGGACCGGGAAACTGGTGGAATATGTCAGATTGTATAATCCGCTTGGGGCTGCAAATATTCAGGACTATCATGTTTTCAGGCCCATCCCTCAACCACAAATTGACAGAACATTCGGAGGCTATCCTCAGAATGATGGATACTAATTTAATCTGATTTTTAAACAAGCTTAAAATAATTGGCCGGAGAGGTCTTGATCTCCGGCCAATTTTTATTTTTATCAATGTTGAATTCTCTGTACCTTGACGAACTGAGCTTATTATTAGATTAGCCTGTTGTGCTAATTAAATATTAAGTTTATTAAAAAAATCACATGAAAACACTACTATTCCCCTTCAATGGAGGGGTGCAGGGGTGGGTAGCGATTAAATAATTGTTTTCATGTGATTTTTTTTAACACCAGATTGTTGACTTGAAACAGATTATTTACGAACCCACGTGTTCATATATGGCACAATATCTTGTATGGTTAAAGCGCAATACGAATTTTATTACCGTTATACTTTGCACGGGACAAATTTACACATTTTTATAAGCGCAATTAGCCTACTGCTTTCCCGACAAATCGGGACAGGTTATGCCAACTGCCAACTTTATGCAAAATGGCTCAATTTATACCGTTTGGAGTATAAAACCCTGAAATAGAATCGCTCATGCAAGCAAAAAAATATTCAAAGCTTTTATCCGGGGTATCCGGATTATTTCTGATCTCTCTGTGCCTGATTGGATGTGAAAAGGAAAAAACGGAATCAGCTACTACAGCTGCAAAGGAAGAACCGGTTTTTAAAAAGATATCTTCCGGATACAGTGGTGTGACTTTTCGAAACTCACTGGAAGAAACTGTCGGGAATTTTTTCGATGATTTTGCCTATGTATATAATGGCGGTGGTGTAGGTATAGGAGATATCAACAACGATGGACTTCCAGATATTTACTTCACAGGCAACCAGGTTTCCAATAAGCTGTATCTCAATCAGGGAAATATGCGGTTCAAGGACATTACCGCGTCCGCTGGTGTGGAGGGCGGACCAGGATGGGACAATGGTGTTACCATGGTCGATATCAACAACGATGGTTTCCTGGATATTTATGTGTGCCGGGGCGGATGGCAGGAGCGGAAAGAAGAGCTACAAAATCTTCTGTTCATTAACCAGGGTGACCTGACATTTAAAGAGCAAAGCAAGGAATACGGGTTTGATGAAATGAGCTATTCCATACATGCTTCTTTCTTTGATATGGACAACGACAATGATCTGGATGTTTACATAGCCAACCGGCCCGACTCTTTCAACCTGCCGTTAACGCAAATGGCAGAATTAAAAAAACTTTCTCCTGATTTCTCCCGGGATAAATTATACCGGAATGATGCGGGAAAATTTATCGAAATAGGAATACAGGCGGGTATTACAAACAATTACGGTTATGCACTAAGTGTCGTGACCGCTGATGTCAATAACGATGGATTCATTGACATTTTTGTTGCCAATGATTTTGCCGAATGTGACTACCTGTACGTCAACCAGGGAGACGGAACCTTTGTGGAAAAAATAAAACAGGCAACCAATCACATTTCCATGTCTTCTATGGGTACTGACATTGCAGATATTAACAACGATGGTCTCGAGGATATTTTCGTGAGTGAAATGCTCCCCGAAGACTACAGACGTTCAAAAGTTTCAATGCCTCCGATCGATTTCGATGGGTTCTATGCAATTGTCAACAGCGGAATGCACAAGCAATACATGCACAATGCGTTGCACCTGAACCAGGGCGATCTTTTTTTTAGTGAGATCTCTCATTTGTCAGGTGTTGCGAAAACAGAGTGGAGCTGGTCGGCAATTTTATCTGATTTTGACAACGATGGAAACAAGGACATTTTTGTGGCAAATGGATACAAGCGCGACGTCTTTGATGGCGATCTGCAGCAAAAGTTATCTGCCTTCATCATGAAAAACAAGCATAAATACCGTTCAGCAAGGGACATGCTTGAAAGGGGATTCAAAGAATTTATCAATGTGTATGATTCAATCAAGGTTAAAAATTACCTTTTCAGGAATAAAGGCGATTTGGAATTTGAAAATGTAGCAGATGCTTGGGGATTTTCCGATGCCAGCTTTTCCAATGGGGCGGCGGTCGCTGACCTTGATAATGACGGTGACCTTGACCTCGTTGTCAACAACATTGACGGAGAGGCATTCATTTATGACAACACATCGTCTACCCGGAACAATTATTTAAGATTAAAGCTGATAGGACCGGTAGGAAATGCCGATGGATTGGGTGCGAAAGTGACACTGTACCATGGTGATGAAATTCAATATTTCGAAAATAAGACCGTGAGAGGATACCTTTCCTCGTGTGAACCGATCGTTCATTTTGGCCTGGGAAAAGTAAAAATGGTCGATAGCATCAAAGTGCTGTGGAATGATGGCAAAGAGAACCTGTTAAAGAATCAGGAAGCCAATCAATTGCTCCAGATTAGATATGATGAGTCCGAACGAAAATCTTCAGACAAACTCAAAAAAACACGCCTTTTTAAAGAAACAACCACAGAATTGTTGACCCGTCCGTTTGTACACCGGGAAAATGAGTTTTATGAATATGGCGAACAAATGTTGCTACCCCATATGTTTTCCCGCAGCGGCCCTTTTATTGCTACAGGAGATATAAATAATGATGGCAACGAAGATTTTTATGTGGGTGGCGCGGCCGGTCAGGCAGGCAACTTGTTTATTCAGGATAATGGAAAAATGGTTAAGGCTTCGGTACCTGCATTCGAAGCTGATAAAGCATATGAAGACATGGGCGCCATTTTGATTGATGCTGACAATGATGGGAATACCGACCTTTACGTTGTAAGCGGGGGAAGCGAATTTCAGGAAGGATCCGAAATGTACCAGGACAGGCTCTATATAAATGTTGGCAAAGGTAATTTTAAGAGGAAGGAGTTTGCAAAAACGGAAAGTAGCGGTTCGTGTGTGGTTGCGCACGACATAAATGGAGACGGCTATATGGATTTGTTCAGGGGCGGTCAGGTGGTAGCCGGCGCTTATCCGAAGGCTCCCAAAAGCTATGTGATGATAAATGATAAGGGAAAATTTGTTGACAGGACCCTGGAAATTTCTCCGGCACTTTCTGAAATAGGAATGGTTAACTCGGCAGTCTGGGTGGATTTGAATGGTGACAACTCTGCTGAATTAGTAGTAGTAGGTGAATGGATGCCGGTTACGATTTTTGAATATACGAACGGAAAGCTGGAAGATGTTTCTGACAATTATGGTCTGAAAAATACGGAAGGATGGTGGAATAAAGTTATTGCAGACGACCTGGATGGCGATGGCGACATGGACCTCATCGTCGGTAATCTTGGTGAAAATTACAAGTTTAAAGCAAGTGTTGAAAAACCGTTTCAGGTCTTTGCACAAGACTTCGACAACAATGGAACCAACGATATCTTTCTTGCAGAATATTATAATGAAACGATGGTGCCTGTCCGGGGATTGGAAAGCTCCTCACAACAGATGCCTGTGATTGCACAAAAATTCCCTACCTATCTTTCCTTTGCCAGGTCTGATGTTCGTGGCATTCTGGGTAATAGTATAGAGAATGCTATTCATCGGAAAGCGCATCTTTTTTCCAGTGTTATACTTATCAATGAAGGAGGCGAATTAGAGATAAGAAAGCTTCCGGTCGAGGCACAGCTATCAGCTGTGAACGGCATTATCGTGGAAGATTTCGATAAGGATGGCCGGAAAGATATGCTGCTGGCAGGAAACAAATTTGATGTTGAGGTCGAAACAACAGCCGCAGATGCTTCACCGGGAGTATTCCTCAAAGGAACCGGAGACCTTGGTTTCAAAAACCTTAAACCTACCGAAAGTGGATTTTTCGTGCCTTACAATGTGAAGGATATGCAGCCAATTAAAGTTAAAGGGGAATGGACCGTTATCGTAAGCATTAACAATGAAGGGCTACGAATGTTTTCGCCAGTCGGAACTTCTGAAGAAGGCACAAAATTGATGAAATAGCCGGGGATCGGATTGACAAAATTTCCTTCTTCATATAATGGTTCACTGGCATAGTCCATTCACCGGGTAAATCGTATTCACCTAGGCCTGAATAGAAAAACTGTTCAGCATCCAATGGTGTTTTTCCAATCCCTTGATGAATTTTTTCATCATATCTTCTGTACCTGAATCTCCGATTTCGATGGCATTGTCCAAAACATGGTACATCAAATCGATAAGGGTACGCATATCTTTAAGAACTTCTCCTACCATTTCATCATATTTAAGGTCTGTTCCCGTTTCACGGATTTCTGATGTGGCAAGAAAATCGGCCATTGTACTGAGTGGCGTTCTTCCGAAAACCCTGATTTGTTCGGCGATATCATCAATATTGCTTTTAGCTTCGTTGTAAAGTACCTCGAATTCATTGTGCAAATCAAAGAAATCAGGTCCTACCACATTCCAATGGTAATTTCTCAGTTTGTGATAGTGAACCACGTAATTGGCCAGAAGGGCATTCATTGGTTCGACTAACACTGTTGTTTGCGATTTTGAAAAGCCTAACTTATTCGAAGTATTGATTGTTTTTCTCTCTTTAATTGATTCCATAATTCCTTTCGTTAAATTCATAAATCTGTCACCCTTTATTTACAGCAATTTGCTTGTCACATAGTTTTTGATAATTAGTTAATTGTAATTATCAAACATTGATTGAATTAAAATACTGATTAACAATAACTTATGATATTACAGAAATCAAAAATTGGATGAATAAAGTTGATAATTCTTTAAAAATTCCTCTCAGATGTAGAAGTACAACCACACAGTGTGGAATGATTGAATCAAAAAGTATATGAAATTTCCAATAAAGTTTTTTGATAAGCAAGAACCAAAAAAGGTCAAGGATGTCAGCAACCAACCTAAAACGGTTAGTGAAATCCTACAGGAACAATCACAAGCCGGACTGGATCAATACAGGAGATCAACACAAAGGTTATTCGCATCTTCTTTCTCAGCAGGTCTGGAATTAGGATTTAGCCTGTTTCTCATTGGAATCTTTTATACTTTATTTCATGGTAAAATAGAGGATTATTATCTCACATGCTTAATTGCCGTTGCCTACTCCCTGGGATTTATCTTTGTTGTCATTGGAAGATCAGAGTTATTTACGGAACATACCACACTGGCTGTAATTCCGGTCCTGCAGGGAATAACTTCCATCAAAAGTTTGCTCAAAATATGGATCATTATTTACATCGGAAATTTATTGGGTGGGTATCTGTTCTCCTTTATTTTCGTCACCCTTGGCCCGGCTATGGGAATCATTTCAAAAGAAGCTTTTTATCATCTGGCCATAAAAATGGTTGATTTTAACTGGGCCATTATCCTGGGAAGCAGTATCATAGCAGGATGGCTGATGGGCCTTTTGTCGTGGCTGGTAACAAGCGCCCAGGAAACCATTAGCAGGATCATCATCGTAGCACTCATCACAACAGTGATTGGTTTTGGCGGACTCCATCACTCTATTGCCGGTTCCATTGAAGTATTTGCAGGAACCATATCCGATGCGAGGATCAAAATCGGTGACTACTTTCATTTTCAATCATGGACAACCCTTGGCAATATCATTGGAGGAGTTGTATTTGTGGCCATTATGAAATATACCATGGTAGAAAAGAATATAGCAAAAGAAAATTCGGATGAATCGTAATTTGTAGTATTATCCTAAAACGAATATTGTCTCATGGTTTTTTTTCACAATATTTCTTATATCGTTTCAGGATATAGTCCCAACCATTCTCCGAATCCATCATTTCCCTGTATTTCTTCGCGCCATTTTTGTGATTCTCAAAATTGGAATGTTCAAATTTAATAAGGCTATCTGAATCGTGTGAAGCTACGAATTCCAGATGAAGGTCACTAGCTGATTCAGGATCGGGAACAGGCTCACGATTAGGACTTATTTGCCATTTTATTCGAAGCCTCTTGTTTTCAACAAATTCTGTGACACGGCCCCAGTCACATCTAAAATTAAAAGGGCCCATTTCCGTACACAAGCCATTTTCCCAGCCTTCAATTTTGATCTCATTCAGTTTTTCCTGAGACCAGGTATATTCCTGCGGCCACCAATTGTTAATATCTTCAACAAAAATGGAGAATGCTTTGTCGACGGCAATTCCCACTTCTATTTCTCTCGATATGGAATCCATGGTTTAGATAAGGTTTTCAGTCTACTTTACATATACCGTTTTGATATTCACAAACTCTTTGATGCCGATTGAGCTTAGCTCCCGCCCATAACCACTTTCCTTGATACCGCCAAATGGCAATCTCGGATCAGAACGTACAAAATCATTGACTGCGCAAAACCCTGCTTCAAGTTCTTCAGCAGCGATCTTCTCCCCTTTTTCATGATTAGAAGTAAAGATTGCTGCACCCAGGCCAAAGAAACTCTCATTGGCAATGTGAATGGCATCTTCTTCGCTGTTTGCCTTGATCACAGACGCAACCGGCCCAAAGATTTCTTCTTCATATGCTGGCATTCCGGGTTTCACATCGGTCAAGAGGGTTGGTGGATAATAAGCTCCTTCCCTATCCGGTATCACTCCGCCAAGCAGACAATTAGCTCCTTTTTTTATACTTTCCTGCACTTGCTCGTGTATTTCATCACGAAGGTCCTTTCTTGCCATCGGCCCAATATCCGTATCGTCGTCATTCGGTGAACCTATACTTTTCGATTCCAATATCTCCCTGACTTCTTCGACAAATTCCCCATAAATATCTTGCTCAACAATAAACCTTTTTGCTGCAATACAGCTTTGACCCGCATTGATCAATCTGCTGTTGACACATGTTTCAGCTGCTTTTTTAACGTCGGCATCTTTCAGTACTACATAAGCATCGCTTCCACCCAGTTCCAGCACAATTTTCTTAAGGTTTTGACCGGCAATCGATGCAGCTGAACGACCTGCCTCCGTGCTACCCGTTAACGTGACAGCTTTAATCAATGGATTTTCAATGACCATTTTCACCTGAGAAGAATCGATTATGAGACTTCTGAAAATGTCATTTGGAAATCCTGCATCCTTATTGATTTCCTCTATGGCAAGCGAACACCCTGTCACATTGCTGGCATGTTTGAGTACGGCTCCGTTTCCGGCCATTAATGCCGGTGCCAGAAAACGAAAAACCTGCCAAAATGGAAAATTCCAAGGCATAACGGCTAATACGACACCGAGCGGATTGTACGTGACATAGCTTGATGATGCATCCGTTTTGATATCTTCCCTTGAAAGGAATTTCTCACCATTTTCTGCATAATAATCGCAAACCCATGCACACTTTTCAATTTCGGCTTTTCCATCTTTCGTTAATTTACCCATTTCTTTCGTCATCAGATCTGCATATTTTTCCTTCCTGGAACGAAGTATTTCTGCAGCCCTTCTCAACAAGACGGCTCGCTCCTTAAAAGATGAGTCTTTCCACATTTTCCAGGAAGCATGGGATTTGTCTATGATGTCCAATATTTGTTCTACGGTATGCTGGCGATATTCTTCTACTATCGATCCGTTTACCGGATTCACTGCGTTCATACTCATTTTCTTGGTGTTTTTATGATTTGAATTTTTTTCTGTCTTATCCAGAAGGGTTACAGGAACCTCTTCACCTTTAATTTTGATTATCATTACTTCTTCCATCAAATTTTATGTGGTTTTATATTCATTTTTGATTTTTGTAAGTATCTCCGAGTGGCGGTCATTGCGCGTATAATTCCAAAACCAGTTCGTCAGGGCGATAAGTTTATTTTTAAAACCGATCAATGTGACCAGGTGAACGCCAAGCCACAGGAACCAGGCAAACGTTCCCTGAAATTTCCAGTTTTTTAGATCAGCAACAGCCCTTTTTTCTCCTATTGTGGCCATTTTTCCTTTATCCCTATAAATGAATTTCTTAGCATTCTTACGCTTTTCCATTCGAAGGAAATTGTTGCCCAAATGTCTTCCCTGTTGAGTTGCTACAGAAGCGAGCATTGGTAATCCATCAGGGCAATCTTCGGATGTAAACTGAGCTACATCACCAACGGCGAAGATATTTTCATATCCTTTTACCTTTAAAAATTCATCAACCGCCAGTCTGCCTGATTTTGTATTACTTTCACTATTTAACCCAGAAATAGCAGCCGGCTTAACCCCTGCAGTCCAAAACATGGTATTGGCTTCTATACCACCTTTTTCAGTTTCAATTCTTTCACCGTCAAACCCCTTGATCATCGTATCAGTAATGACAATTACTCCCATTTCTTCCAGGAATTCCCTGGATTTTGCTGAAGCCTTTTCTGACATTGCTGGCAATAACTTCGGCAGGGCCTCAACGACATAAATGTCAAAATCATCTGAATTAAGTGTAGAATACTCTTTTGGAAATAGCTTATTTTTAAATTCAGATAGCGCCCCTGCCAGTTCAACACCAGTCGGACCTCCGCCCGCAATCACAACACTCAATCGCCTTTGCCTTGAAATTTTATCATCCATCATAGACGCGGATTCAAAATTCTCAATGATCTTATTTCTGATTTCCAAAGCCTCTCCCAGTGTCTTCATCGTATTAGCGTTTTTGGCAATATTTTCCATGCCAAAAAAATTGGGCTCGGCACCGGTTGCTATTACCAGAAAGTCATATTTGATATCTCCCTTATTTGTCACAACCAGATTTTCTTCAGGATCAATGCGCTGAACATCAGCCAATCGGAAATGAGTCTCTCCCCTTCCGTGAAATAGTTTTCGGATCGGATAGGTTACAGCCTCTCCCTCTAATCCGGACGTAGCAACCTGGTACAACAAGGGTTGAAAAGTATGATGGTTTTCCCTGTCAATGATAACAATCTGAAAATTAGATTTTCTTACCTTTCTCAGTAAATGAATACCACCAAAGCCTCCGCCAATAATTATTAACCTGTGTCTTTGGGTAGAAGGTATGTTTAAATCGATTTGTGTCATTTTAGCCGCTCCTCTCTCCACCGTAATTTTACTTCCATACTTACCGTTATCCCTCAATATCTTAGTGCAGATTTGATGGTAATAAACTCATAAACATTCTCGCTATTGATAATACCATTTATCTTATCATTTGTCACCACGGGAAAAACCAGGTCTCTTTTTCTCTGTAAGTATTCAAATATTGCGTTTAATTTTTCCCGGGGATTAAATACTTCCACATCTCTTTTCATAATTGTTGCTACAGCTTCGTCGGCCTGTCCGTTTTTTAGGGCCTTTACCAGGTCCTTTTGAGTTACTACACCAACTGGCAGATCTTCATGGACAACAACAAAGGAAGTTTCAGAACCTGAAATCAATACGTCTTTTACATTATCGATGGTATCATGTGGGGATATGGTCGTAAAATTGGTCATCATAGCTTCCTCAACTTCAAAATCCCGTAAAAATTCCGTTTGCTGAACAATGGTATTTTCCGAGTAAGCGCCGAGGAAGACGAATAATCCAATAAAGACAAGGAACGGATTAAAGAAGAATCCAAGAATAAAGAAAATAAAAGCGATGGTCTGACCAAGCAGAGCCGCAATTTTGGTGGCCTTACTTCTGCCCATTCTCATTGCCAGCAAGGCCCTCAACACTCTTCCTCCATCCATTGGAAATGCCGGAATGGCGTTGAAAACAACCAGCAAAATATTGATCAGCATTAATGAGAAGAGAAAATTATCCGATGTGAGAACCGTCATGCTTTTCAGGTCCGAAGTGATCGTTTGCCAGGGCGACTGAATGATGATAGCGAGAATAAAAGCAATCGCTACATTTACAACGGGCCCTGCAACGGCAACCCAAAATTCTTTCTTTGGGTCTTCCGGTATTTTATCCAGGCTGGCAACTCCTCCAATGGGGAGCAGGGTGATCTTTCTCGTATTTACTTTGTACTTCTTCGCCATTAGCGCATGCCCCAACTCGTGCAGGATCACACAAATAAAAATAGAAAGCACATATCCAATAGTCAGCAAAATGGTTGGCAGATCGCTTCCCCTGTTTATTTCGTGAAAGATAATCCACCCCAACAATATGAGGAATGTCCAGTGAACCAATATCCTGATCCCTGAAATTCTACCAATTTTTAATGACCATTTCATGTTTATCGGCTTGAGCTATTATTCCGGGAAAAAGTGAGCAAGATCGTTGCCACAAATTGGGTGGATCAAAAATTAAAGAAGAAAGGCATTAACAGCCGAATATTGATGATCAATTACACATTATGAAAAAACAAGGGGGTCATTCCTTCACCAGCTGTGTGGAAAATAATCCACATACCAATATGTCCAGTGGTATGAAAAGATCTATACCTTTTCTGTAATCACGTTGAATTTTTTTTCCTTGATCAGCTCACGGTATTCGTTTCCTTCAAATAATTTTCTGAGGATATCTTTTTTGTAATTCTTCAGTACAAGTACATCCAGGTTAAACCGTTCATCGAGATTTGTAATGAGCGTCTTCAGGTCCGAATGATCCATGATGTGGATCTGGGTTGGGATCAGGTTGTATTCTGACGAAACTTCTTTCATTTTGTCAAGAATCACACCGTCATCCTGGTAAATATTCTGCTTGTGAAAGACAAAATGGACCTCCGCATTTTCAAAAAATGTACCACCCCAGTCTTCAAAAGTTTTGTGCATTTGTGCATCTGTAAGATCTTCAATGATGGCAATAGTCCTGACTTCCTGAATGGAAAACTCATCGGATATGAACAAAATGGGGATATTTACATTGTCCAGGATCTTTTCAATGGGCTTGGAAAAAATACTGGATGAACGTCTCTTATCTATGTCATATGGAAGGATTAAAATGGATGAATCACCTTGACGGTTTATCATCTCTATTGCCCCGCTTAGCGAGCTGATGGTCTTTCTTATTTTCGAAATGGATTCGTGTCGCACCTTTTCTAAATATCTATCAAGCTTGTCGGAGTATTCCTCGTCATCATTTCCGTATTTCAGATGAATAAGCTCAATTTCCCCCTCGCTTTTTTCTGCAATACGCACACCCATCTTCAGGGCTAGTTCTGCATTTCCCGATGCATCATCTGTTATGATTATATTTTTCATTGCTTTAATTTTTGATCCTTAATTCAATTGATTGAATTTTTTCAATTCCCGTATGCGATTGGGTAATGACCGTTGAAAAGTAAGTATATCAAGGTCGTTCTTTCACAGATTTAAACCATGGATTGCATAATCATATACAATATCATGGGTATGATCATCAGGGCAATCAAAATGATGATCAATCTCTTTCTACCTTTCATATTGGTTTTTGTCATATACAGAAACCCAAACATTTGGGTATTCGGGTTTTTATGCGAAAAAATCGAGCCATCATCATTTAACCCGTATTATTCATGGAAAAACATGAATAATGACGATAACTTATTGAAAACTTCTGTTATTCAATAAGTTATGTCAGGGTTACCCCGATTTTAACAAAATCCTTATCCCCCAAATTTGAGGAATGTTTGGATTCTTCACTTACGATGATAATAAACTTAACTTACTTGTGACCAGGATTTTGTAAAAACATCGGCCCATTGGGCGGAAAATTCAACGAATTTTCCGGGTTAAAGCAATCAGGTGTTGGTATTCCAACTTTACCGGGGAATATTTTCCTCATTGTTTATTTTACGAATTAAGCTTAGAACCTCTCCTTTCTATACAACTCATCCTGATAGGTATGCTCAAGCTGAAGGGTGACATGCACGATCCCAAATTCTTCGTTCAACTTCTCCCTCACATCAAAAATAAATTCATCTGAATGACCACCGGGAACGACCAGATGCGCGGTCAAAACCGTTTCTGTTGTACTGATCGCCCAGATGTGCAGGTCGTGAACCTCTTCCACCCCATCAACATGCTCCAGAAACTTCTGTACTTCATTGGTATCGATGTTTTTAGGAACGCCATCCAGCGCCAGGTTAACAGCATCTTTCAAAAGATCCCAGGTATTATAGATGATAACAATGATAATGATGAAACTCAGGATCGGATCTATTAAATATTCATTGGTACGAAGGATTAAAAAACCGCCCAACACCACTCCAAGCGATACCGCAGCATCGGCTGCCATGTGAAGAAAAGCCCCTTTTATGTTGAGGTCCTTTTTTCGTCCACGATAAAAGAAGAAAGCTGTCAGGGCATTGATGAAAATCCCGATTCCTGCTACGATCATTACGGGAATTCCCGGTACTTCTGTAGGCCTGGTAAGCTTTATGGCTGCCTCCCTCCCAATTAATATGACTGCACCAAAAATGAGGAGGGCATTCAGGATGGAAGCAAAAATTGTTGCTTTTCTGTAACCATAAGTAAACTTCGCAGAGGTAGGCTTTGCAGCTAGCTTGATAGCTACCCACGAGATGAGCAGGCTTAGGACATCACTGATATTGTGTCCGGCATCCGCCAATAGCGCTGTTGAATCAATTCTTAACCCATAAAATACCTCTACAATGATATAAATGACATTAAGGGCCATCCCAAAGCCAAATGCTTTGTCATAGTTAGCACGGTGTGAATGATCGTGTGACATGAACCTGCCTTTCCTTAACCGAATCTACTCACATTTACCGTTAATGTCATTTGATAGAATGAGAAATTAGTATCGAAATACTGCATTGATATGGGTATCCCGGGCAGGCATATTTTCCTTATCGACGATAAATACCTTTCCTCCGCCCCTGATAGTGTTAATAGCTGTCAAATTCAGAAGAGATACATTATCGATATTCTTTTCCGGTGCAATGATAACCGAATCACTTTCAGGTTTATAAAGCCCCCAGATTTCTTGTTCATTGTTGATAAATAAATAATCAATTTTACCTTCAACAGAAGCAGAGACTACCTCTTCAAGTTTGTAAGAGGCCCTTCGTACGTTCAGCAATTCATCAAATCGTTGCTTCTGTTCGTTTAGCTCTTTCGATTCCTGTTCCAGTAATATCTTACGGGCTTCTTCCTGTAATAAGTTCTGATTAGGCTGATCAAAATTGCCGGTAATGGGTTTGGGATAAATATTTTTATAGTTGCTAATGTTCTTATAGATAGGATAAAGATAATCCACTCCAGCTATCACCAGCTCATGTTGATTTTTTGGCAATAGATCATTTACCTTTTGATCTACTTCTCGAAAGTATTTTTCGTATTCCCATTTCCGCTCGGAATCACTACCGGCTCCCTGTCCATGGTACATCCCGCTTTCTGCTTCACCCTGACCAGACCTGTATTGCAGGGATTTTTGATGCACATCTTTTCCAATGACATCTTCTTTGTCGGTGGGTAGCTTCTCAACCAGCGGGCTTTCTTTTATATGGTCGTATGTTGCTTCATACAAATGAACGTGGTTGGCACTCAATGTCAGGATGAACAAATTTCGGTTTTTATGTACCAGGTTTGCCAGTGGCAGCAAGTACAAATGATCAGAAATATAGGTCCTGGTGTCACTTGCGTCAGGCAAGAAAATATAACTGAATTCATTCCCATACTGGAAAAGAACCAAACCTTTGTTCCCGGTTTTCCACATGCCGGGATTGTCATAAAAATCTATAAAAGGAGTTAATTTTTCATTGATTTGTCTGGTACTCAGACGGTATTCTTGTGATAATTTTTCGCGAATTTTTGTTATCTGATTTTTCAGATTGATCTTATCCTTGTTTGTTTCTGTTACCCCCGACAAAGGAAGATATATGGATATACAGTGTGCATCATGAAAATTTGATAAAGCCAGAAATTCATTCTTATCAATCATATTTTTTCCTCTCGTTAACTATTCAAAATTTCAAACCAAAAACTGATGCTGACCAATTAATTCCAATTTGGAGCATAGTCTGGATCAATGGTTCTCATCCCTTTTTCCAAATTAGAGATCTGAAGCATTTCATCTTCGGTCAACTCAAAATCAAATACATTCAGATTATCTTTTCTGTGCTCTTTAGAAGAAGCTTTCGGGATGGCAACCACACAATGTTGTTCGATCAACCACCTTAAAACCACCTGTGCAGGGGCTTTTCCATATTTTTTTCCAATTTTAGCAATAAGTTCATTTTCAGGCATTTCACCTCTGGCCAATGGGGAATAGGCGATCAAAAACGTATCAAAATTACTGCACATTTCCAGCAATTCCGTTTGAGCCAGATAAGGATGGTATTCTACCTGGTTGGCTACAATATTTTCATACGTCAACGCTTCTTTTAATAGTTCTGGCGTAAAGTTACTCACCCCGACGTGCCGGATTCCTCCGGATAATTTAATTTGATACATGGCATCGATCGTTTCCTTAAGCGGAACATTATTTGGCGACGGCCAATGGATCAATAACAGGTCAATATAATCGGTTTGTAACTTGACCAGGCTATTTCTAAAGCTTTCCTTCAAATCCTCCGGACGGAGGTTTCCAAAGTGGATCTTATCCGTAAGAAATATTTCACTCCGATCTATTCCTGCTTCTTTTATCGCTGTGCCAACTTCCCCTTCATTGTCATATGCCTGAGCCGTATCTATGTGACGGTAGCCCATTTCTAGGGCATCACGAACAGCTGTTCGGCATTCCATACCTGTCATTTCAAAAGTTCCCATTCCAATGGTAGGAATGGTGCACCCCTTAAATGTCTTTTTAGTTAAATCTTTACTTGATGTGATAATTTTCATAATGTATAGATTTTCGGGTTAAAGAATAATAAGTATTTCGGGAAAGTGATTTTGTCATTTTGAATCGTAAACCACCTCCTTTTTCTCATTTAGAAAAAAGGAAAAACCATGCCTATGATAGATTGTTTCCAAATTTCTAAGTGGGTAGTGCCCGACCTGAACAAGTTAGAAGAAAAATCATTTTTTGAACTTTTAATAATTATTTATCAATCATGAACAAGCTTTTTATACTCATCGTGATGATCAATATAGTCCTTTACAAACGGGCAGGTTGGGATTACCTCAATTCCTTCCGACTGAGCAAAATCAAGCGTATAATTCACCAGGTTAGACGCCACGCCTTTATGCCTGGCTTCTTTCGGGACAAAGGTATGTCTGATCTCTATCAGATCTTCTTCAGGCTTATTGTACTTTACGTAAGCCATACCACCTTTCACTCTTTTGCTGAACATTTGATGCTGCAAATCGTGCATGATCGTTGATTTCAGGTATTTCATATCAGTTCTATTTTAAGATCAGAAGTGGTTTCTCGGTGTGAAAAACCATTTTTTTACGTAAGCCGGGACTGAAAATCCGCTCCAGAAAATTGTGTTCCCGGTAAATCAGCGCCACCAGGCTAACTTCATTTTCCTCTATTATGCTATTTAATCCCTTTTCCGGATCATCATGTGTGATAATATGAAATGAATACTTAAGGTCATTGACAGCATGATTTAATTTATCCATAATCAGCTGACCCTTTTCCCGGGAAATCTTATCTGTCACATAGATCATGTGAACTTCCGAATGAAAGTACCTGGCAATTTTAACAAGCAACTCCAACTGGGCATTATGCTCCAGGCTATCTTCGTCGACAGCCAGGTAGATGGATCGGATAGGCTTATACTGGCATTTTTCCGGTAAAACCAAAACGGGACATGGAGCATTTCGTGTGACACTTTCGCCTCGTGTTCCGACCAGTATTTCTTCAAGTCCTGAAGCGCCTGACGTGCCCATTACGATCAGATCAACCAAATTATTCCTGGCCTCTTCACAGATCAAGTCCGAAGGTTGTCCAATTGCAATGCGCTTTTCATAAGGTACCGAGCGAATAATTGGAACTTCGCTGATGAAACTGTCAAGGACCTTTAGTTTATCCTCTTTGATGGCAGCATAATCCTCTACATCTGCGAAAGTCGGATAAATAGGTTCAACCGTTCCCATATATCCTGCTGTGGTCTGAGGAATATTGGTAAGGGGATGTGTGTGAAGAATGATCAACCTGGAATTGAACCTGATTGCCAATTCAGTTGCATAATTGATCAGGTTTTTTGAATGATCAGATAGATCCACAGGTACGAGAATAGTTTTTGTTTTCATAGCAGTCCGTAGCTAATACAACTTTTATATTTCGGGAATATTCAAATACAATACCCTGCCAGTTTTAACCTGACAACAATGTGGCCATTCACCTGAGATAAAATCAACCAGGCCAATGGAGTTTTTGATAAGATCTTGCACAAAATATTATTCATCAATAAGGAGATTTACCCATTAAAAGAATTTTAACCGATGAATTATAACATGCCAAAAATCTAATCTTTGTGTGTATCAAATGCCCCAATAGTGCAGATTTGTGGAATATAATTCACAAGATTGCATGCCACAACCAACTGTTCATTTTGACAAAAACTTAAGGAATGTCTAATTGCTTAGCCACAAAATAAGTTCATAAATACATCTCACCGCAATCCAAATCGGGGGTATAGAGCATTAATTTATAACCTGACTATTATTCATTAAAAGTCAGATGAAAGAAAATGGAATAAAAATAGCTCAATAATAATTGATATAGAGAAGCAAGCACGGCGGAGCGAATGGCTGGTCAAAGGCAACTTATGCAAAGCGATGTTGCTGTTAATATTGCTGTTTCACCAACAACATATACAATGATGATCAAGGATAATGAAGTATTATTTATTTACAATTCCAATGATATGCAAGAAAGAAGAGCATTGGGATATGCTAAAAGTCTAAAAAATCATAAGCTGAAAGAAAAGGACCTCTATAAGGAAAATCTTTCGGAAACACAGATCAAGGAAATAGCCAACAAGATTGGCGAGCATCCAATCTCATTGATCAATAAAAATTCAGATTTATACAAGGAAGAGTATAACGGTTTAAATTACGATGAAGAGGATATATTAAAGCTCATTAAAAACAATCCGCTTATCATGAAAACGCCAATCGCTGTCTATCATGACCGTGCTTCCTTTGTTGAATCATCTTTTGAATTTATCAAAATGGATATGGTGAGTCATAGCTTCAAAGATGAGTTGAGCAATAAAGACGAATCCGGAACAGATAAAACAAAAATATAACCAGAAACAATGAATTGAAATAATGAAAGAATCAAAAAGCAAAAAGGAAAATAAGCTTAGCCTGGGTCTGAAAAGATTCATGGAGATCTTTGTCAATATTTTCGTGGTATTCCTGGGATTGAATAAGACCAAAGAAAAGAAAATCAAAGAGAAGTACGAACACGATACAGCATAGAAAACAACCGGCCAATCATATCCTCATTCTAATAAAGCCAATAATCTCCCACAAAATGTTGAAACTCTTCTACACGTAATGTAGAACTAGATACTATTTTACTTCACACAACCACCTTTTTTAGTTTAGAAATGGCTATGGCATAGTTTTTTACCCAATTAAGGGGAATTTATTCATTCATTTTTATAAGTGAATTGGAATTGATCCTAATGAAAAGAATTAAAAAGGGAGGAATTATGAACACAAATAGTATAAAAATAAAACACTTAAAAAACACATTGCCTGTTATTGGGCTGATAGCGGTTCTATGCTTCAGTTGCAACAAAAAGCAATCCGTAACCACTGATGCCCAAACCGGACGTGATGCCGTGCCGGTGGAATTTACCGAAGACCGAAACCTACCGACGGATAGTGAAATAGCCAATACCATTGAAACGGAGCTGATGATTCAGGATGGTATCGCTGCGGAATCACTGAAAGTTGCATCACAGGATGGTATCATTACCCTTGAAGGTACCGTAAAAAGCATCTTAGCCAGAGAGCGAGCTATCGAGATTTCAAAATCATTCAAAGGAGTAAGGGGAGTCATTAACGATCTTACCGTTAAAACCCTTGATCTTGATGATGAAACACTAAAAAGAAATGTTACACGCTCGTTAGTGATGGATCCGACGACCGAGTCCTACGAAGTCGAGGTAGAGGCGACAGATGGACATGTCACCTTAACAGGGAAAGTTGATTCATGGCATGAAAAAAGGCTCGCGACAGATATTGCTCAGGGGGTGAATGGTGTGGTTTCCATTGATAACAATATTTATTTTGACTACGCAAAAACCCGATCAGACGAAGAGATCCGGGACGATGTGGTCAGCGCATTAAACTGGGACATTCGCGTGGACGATGCCCTGATAGATGTGGTAGTTGAAAATAGTGAGGTAACGCTTAACGGTATTGTCGGAAGCGCCTCAGAGAAAAGCCAGGCCGAAGTAAATGCATGGGTAGCGGGCGTTGAGGCTGTTAACATCGATGGACTTGAAGTAGAACGCTGGGCTCGCGATGAAGACCTTAGGGATGATAAATATGTTGAGCGATCAGATGAACAAATCCGGGAGGCCGTCAAAGATGCATTTCTTTACGATGCCCGCCTCAACGCGTATGGTATTGAAGTTGAGGTAAATAATGGTGAAGTTATACTTTCAGGTATTGTCGATAACCTGAAATCCAAAAATGTCGCCTCCATGAATGCTGAAAATGTGATCGGCGTCTGGAAAGTTAACAACGAAATGAAAGTTAACAGTACCGAATTTCCACCTGAAGAAAGAATTAAGTCAAACATTGAAGAAGCCTTATCCTATAACGCTTATGTAGAGGAATTTCAGATAGATGTTGACTATCAGGATGGCACAGCTATTCTCTCGGGTACGGTCAACTCCAATTTCGAAAAATATACGGCTGAGGATGTAGCTTCAAAAGTTTTTGGTGTCCAAAAAATAGAAAACGACATAAACGTGGCAGTTAGCACCATTCCATATGTCTATGATTATCATTACTTCCACTATTACCCGTATGAGTATAACCGTGCCCCGGCAACAGATAACCTGGCGGAAAGCGATGCTGAAATTGAAGAAAATATCTCCAAGCAAATCTGGTGGTCTCCTTTCATTGATTCGGAAGATGTGAACGTCTCCGTTGACAACGGGATCGCAACCTTAAGCGGGACGGTAGATAGCTGGAAAGAATACCAGCAAGCAGAAATTAATGCGTTTGATGGAGGAGCCATCGTAGTCAACAACAACCTTGAAATTACCAGACTTAATATGTGATCCATCATTAACGATGGGTCTTTCAGCTAATGGAAATTAATTATAAGCTCCATACACGATTTGGAATTCCGGCGCCATGCGTGGTGCTGGTCTTCCTTTTTTCTTATTACACAAAACCATAAAACAAAAGATTATGATTGCTGCAGAAGAATTGAAATTTAAATTAACAAATATTGCAGACCTCATCCACAATATCATTGCGGAAACAGATGATGTGCCTTATAATGAATTCACAAAGAACGAACAATTGAAAGAGCGCGTCTTTTCGCAATTGCAGGAAATAGGTCAGTCGGCGAATGAAATTTCCGCAAGTTTGAATGAGTATGAAGATGAAGACAAAAACAAAGACATTCTGGACAACCTGAGCCGATTTAGCAATGCACGATTTAACCAGGAAGCTGAGATAGATCTTAATTCCGTTTGGAATATCATCCAAACAGAGTTCAGGGAAATTGAAAAAGAATTAATGACAACTGCGAAAAAGTATTAAAAAGTTCAACCAGATGTGTTAATTAAAAGGATAAGTTTATTGAAAAACCAGATGAAAACACCTCAATTTCCTTCAACTGACGGATGCAATGATATTAAGTTAAGACAATACTATGTCCCTCTCTCGGAGAGGGTTAGGGAGAGGTGTTAAAAAACCCCTTAACTTAATAGCATTGCGGAAGGATGAAAGGGTGGGCAACAATCAAATAACTGTTTTCATCTGATTTTTTAACGACTTGATTAGTACATTGACTTAAGTTTAAGACAGTAGTTTATGACGTAACAGGGAACATTTACAGATAATTATCAGTAAATTATAATATCTCCAAAACTAATTACCAGCTATGCCTACGAATACAAAAACTTTCTCATTTAATAATTCCTCATTCAAAATAGCAGACCTAAGTTCTATCCCAAAAATTGACAAACTGCCATTTTCCATCAGGATTCTTCTCGAGAATGTGATACGCAACATCGACGGACTGGCCATTACAAATGATCACCTTCAGATCCTTGAGAATTGGAACCCAAAGGGAACAGATAACGACATTCCCTACAAACCAGCAAGGGTTTTGATGCAGGATTTCACAGGTGTCCCCGCCATTGTGGATGTGGCCTCTATCCGCTCCGAAGTAATCAGAAAAGGAAAAGATGGAAGCAAGATCAACCCCTCCATACCTGTTGACCTTGTAGTCGATCATTCCGTCCAGGTCGATTTTTTCGGTAGCCAGGAGGCTTATGAAAAAAATGTGGCAAAAGAATACGAACGAAACCATGAGCGGTATGCACTGCTGAAATGGGGACAGAAGAATTTCAAAAATTTCAGTGTTGTCCCTCCCGGAATGGGTATTTGTCACCAGGTTAACCTGGAATACCTCGCGCAGGGAGTGGTAGAACGAGACGGCTGGTTGTTTCCCGACACGCTGGTGGGAACAGACTCACATACACCGATGGTCAATGGCATAGGAGTTTTGGGATGGGGAGTCGGCGGAATTGAAGCAGAAGCCACCATGCTGGGTCAGCCGATCTACTTTACATGTCCTCAGGTCATCGGGTTAAAACTGGAAGGCAAGCTGGAAGAAGGTATTACAGCTACGGATATGGTGCTTGCCATTACAGAATTGTTGAGAAATTATGGGGTGGTAGGAAAATTCGTTGAAGTATTTGGTGAGGGACTGGACCACCTTACTGTGCCAGACAGGGCCACCATTTCCAATATGTCTCCGGAATTTGGTTGTACGGTAACCTATTTCCCGATCGATGATCAGACATTGGGCTATATGCGAAGGACCAACCGCCCGGAAGAGATCATTGAACGGGTCGAAAAATACACGAAAGAAAACTATTTGTGGCGAACCGGAAAAGAAGAAACCAATTACACAGACGTACTAACACTTGATCTCAGCTCACTGGAACCAACAGTTTCCGGACCTAAACGTCCGCAGGATAAAATCCTGGTAAAAGACCTGAAAGACACCTTTTATGACTTGATTGAAAAAGAATATGAGCACAAAAAAGAAGCTGCCGGCAGCAATGCTGAATCGAACTGGTTGAGCGAAGGAGGCTCGTTGACGGAATTCGTACAAGCGCCAGACGTAAAACTAAGCCTGAGATCCGCCAAAGTGGAATACAACAACAAGACTTTCGAATTACTGGACGGTTCCGTAGTCATTGCAGCTATTACCAGTTGTACCAATACTTCCAACCCAAGTGTAATGGTCGGTGCCGGACTTGTGGCAAGGAAAGCACGTGAAAAAGGCCTGAACGTAAAGCCATGGGTAAAAACCAGCCTGGCGCCAGGTTCAAAAGTTGTCACCAGGTACCTGGAAAAATCAGGTTTGAATGAAGATCTGGACGCGCTGCATTTTAATACCGTAGGATATGGATGCACCAGCTGTATAGGAAACAGTGGCCCCCTACCCGATCCGATTGCTGAAGCTGTAAGCGAACATGAGCTAAACGTCTCATCGGTTCTCTCAGGAAACCGAAACTTTGAAGCGCGGGTACATCCACAGGTTCGAATGAACTTTCTTGCTTCTCCGATGCTTGTTGTCGTTTACGCGCTAGCAGGCAGGGTAAACATTGACCTGACAACCGAGCCAGTTGGGTATGATCAAAACGATACACCTGTATTCATGAAAGATATCTGGCCCACGCAAAAAGAGATCAATGACCTAATTGCTTCAAGTATGTCACAATCGGATTTTGAAGAAACCTATAAGGTCATTTTTGACGGGGAAGAACAATGGCAGAAATTATCCGCTCCATCCAGCACCGATTATAGGTGGAGTGACGATTCAACCTATATCAAGGAAGCGCCCTTCTTCCAACAGATTTCAGAACAACCGGAACCTCTAAAAGATATAAAAAATGCCAGGGTTTTATTGAAATTAGGCGATAGCATCACGACCGATCACATTTCGCCGGCAGGTGCTTTTGCATCCGATACTCCGGCCGGCAGGTACCTTCTGGATCATGGAGTAGACTCCAAATCATTTAATTCCTATGGCTCAAGAAGGGGCAACCACGAAGTAATGATGCGCGGCACCTTTGCCAACGTGCGGATCAAGAATCAGATCGCCACAAAAGAAGGTGGTTTTACCACTTATTTTCCTGACAATCAGGAAATGTCTGTATTCGATGCATCCATGAAATACCAGAATGACGGAACCGACCTGATAGTACTGGCGGGAAAAGAATATGGTAGCGGTTCATCGCGAGACTGGGCTGCCAAGGGAACGATCCTCCTGGGCGTGAAGGCCGTCATCGCTGAAAGCTATGAGCGGATCCACCGAAGCAACCTGGTGGGGATGGGAGTTTTACCCCTACAGTTTATAAATGGAGAAAGCTTTGATAAACATGGACTGAACGGACGTGAGACATTCCACATTTCGGGAATCGACGATAGCCTGGAACCTGCGAAAATGCTTGATGTAGTTGCGATTAATGAAGAAGGTAATAAAACCGCCTTCAAAGCGCTATGTCGATTGGATTCAAAGATCGAAGTGGAATATTTCAAAAACGGCGGCATTCTGCACTATGTGCTGAGAAATTTTTTGATAAATAATTAGTGCCCAGTTTAAAACTATTATTTACAAAAAAAGAGCGTCGGCCTGTCAAAACAGCGGGGGGTGCGCTGGATATGTGGGAGGAAGCTTTGTTTTGACAAGAATTTTCTTTGGTTCGTTTCTTTTTTTCGATTGAAAAAGAAATGAACAAGCCATTAAGTATCATAGCTAAAAATTACCTTTCAATTTTGGAAAGAGAAATAGTTAATTCTTTCTTTGCGAAATACAAACAATTTAGATTACATAATCAAAAATGTATTTTTTGATCAGTCCTTATTAAAGAGAGCTAATTGTATCTTATATCGTTTCTCTGAAAGCTCTAATTAAATTCATTCAATCACTGAATTCTCAACTTCAATCTTCGTATCACTGTGCATGGAAATGGCAGGGTACACAGGATACCATGAGCCGCCGATGTTGTTTTGAATCGTCGTTTCACTGATCCTGATGTCTCCTGTATGATTGTTCGTCACAAAAAAGATGGCCGACCCATATGCATTCACTTTATTTTCAATGAGTTTGGAGCCAAGAATGGTGAGCGTCATGGTATTGCCATCATTATAAATAGCTCCGCCACTTCCACCCCCGGGAGTGTCATTTTGCGCAGGATTGCCACCATTTCCAACAGCTTCATTATGAGAGAAAAGGCTGTTGATAATCGTCCAGGAAACCCCAATGCTGCTTAATGCACCACCGTTCGAACCTACATTTCCATATCCTTCAGCACCTCCAAAGGTACTGTTGACCACATAAACCGGTTGGTTATTGTACTGGCTGAAAACGCGAACAGCTCCCCCACCAACGTCGGGTCCGGTACTTGCACAAACGTTATTGAAAAACCGGCAATTGACAATCTTGAACCTGCCACCTCTCACCCAAATGGCACCACCACCATCGTATCCTTTTTCAGACTTGGAATTTCCATTGGCAAATGTCAGGTTTTGAACGGTCAATCTCGGATGGTCCTGGTTCTGGCAGTGGGTTGTTGTCCAGGCTTGATCCGGATCACAGGTATTCATATATAAAATTCTGGACATACCCTCTCCACTCAACGTTACCAATCCACCTCCATCGATAACTACATTGGGATTGGCATCATTGAAAACTTTAGCCGGTCGGTCCATTTTGATGGTGACAGGATCTTCTCCACAGTTGAAAACGATCTTCCCTCCTTTTGCAACCGCATTGACAAAAGCATCGCAATTGCAACTTTCAGGAGTGCCATTTCCAACAACCTGATCCGGGGACGAAACATCTTCCAGGCCTGCCTGGACCGGAATGGCAACTTTTCCATCGGGATTACCCGCAGGAGGACCTTCGGATGGGTTCTCCAAAGGATTGTGAATGTCTGTTGCTAAATCTATTCCTTCGTCAGAGCAGGCATAAACAAATAAAATCAGACAACAAACTGCCAATTTTCTTTTCCAGTCCATCAAGTTTTAATTTTACCCGAATTAAAGCCTTTCACTAAAGGTTTGCTGATCGGAATTACCTGGATTCGGATTTATGTAAGGAAATGATATTTATAGCATCTTTACCGGAATCTAATGATACCTGTTGTGCTATTATTTCTAAGATTATTAACCCTGAAATATGCCATTATTCTCCTCCCCGGAGTAGTTAGAGGTGGGTATTTAGAAAAAAAATATTTCAGATTAAAAATCAGGTCAATGATATTCCATAAAAGTCTTGTAAAAACAGACACGCCTCACAGGAAGCGTGTCATTTGTTTTATCACCTTATCACGAAAATTTTCAATTGTTAGATTTTCAAATTTTGTTAGCTGAGGAATGAAAAAATCAAATGAAAACGCAAATGTTCCCCTCTTGAGAAGGGCGAAGGGGTGTGTAAAACGTAAAAAACTGTTTTCATTTGATTTTTACAGGGTTTATATCAAGCTCAGGTTAAATTGAATAATTGTCTTATCTCAAATTGATTCACTTTTAAACTCAAAAGCTACTTTAACTACTTCCAGATTGATCAGCACCTCTCCCTTTTCAATAATTTCAAGCGACAACTTTGAGCTTTTAGATGGTGAAACATTAAATTTTATTGATACATGATCATCCTGATCCGAAGATTCAGTATAATCCATCACCGTACTTTTTACTCCAAGTCCTCTGGTCAGTAAAAACTGACTTTCCATTCCCAGCTTCCTGTATTCAATTGGGTATTCCAATCCTTCAACAGCATCCGTATTATTCCAGTTTCTTGGAAAACTGATATCAATTTTCGCTTTAAAAGAATTTCCTTTTATTAATGAAGGAGCGATGATTAGCAACACGATGATTGAAATAATTTTTAAGATATACATGGCACGATTGATTGTTGATGCAAATTAACGGCACAATCCTATGCCATGGCTATCAGCCTTGTCGCAAAGAATTACAATTTTTTGATTGGGCAAAAAACAATTCAGGACCTGTTTTCAATACTTATAAACCACGTCGCCAAAATTATAAATCAGGTCGCAAGACATTGATATCATACTATATTCAATGCTTCATGATTTCTTTTGGCGTGTAGCCGTATTCTTCAGAAAAGCACTTGGTAAAATAAGCCGGACTGGAAAAGCCCACCTGATAGGATATTTCGGAAATTGTTCCTGTTTGCTTTTTGAGCATCATCAATGCTCTTTCCAGTCGGAATTTGCGAAGCAACATACTCGGCGCCTGGCCGGTCATAGCGAGTATCTTCCGGTGAAGCAGTGACCTGCTCATTCCCATCTCTTTGGACATTTCCTCAATTCCATATCGCTCATTCGAATGATGCTCTTCCAGGTTTTGCTTGAGCTTTTCGACAAAAACTTCATCCAAAGAGGATAAGCCGATTTCATTGGGTTTAAT
Organism: uncultured Cytophagales bacterium; assembly: GCA_913057175.1. Lineage (GTDB taxonomy): Bacteria > Bacteroidota > Bacteroidia > Cytophagales > Cyclobacteriaceae > CAJXNP01. Next base: position 280,322 of record CAJXNP010000006.1, on the reverse strand, counting down.
TTCCGGATTGGAGAATTTTGACCGCATCTCCTTCCTTATGGACAGCAGATTTTCAATTTTGAGGATCAATTCCATTTCATTAAATGGCTTCATCAGGTAGTCATTTGCCCGGTATTGCAATCCTTCAATTTTATCCTCCTCGCTGGCTTTTGCAGTTAATAAAATAACCGGGATATGGCTTGTCCGGCTGTCAGATTTGATCCTTTTGCAAAGCTCAAGTCCGTTTAACCCGGGCATCATCACATCGCTTACGATCAGGTCCGGAATGCTATCAAGGATTTTATTCCACCCGTCTATCCCGTCTACGGCCAGGCTTAATTTAAATTTCCTCCTTAAAATTTTCTCAAGATAAAGCCTTACATCTTCATTATCTTCAACCAACAAAACCAGGCAGCTTTCATCCGGTGCGGAATCATTGATCTTTTCATAATTAATTTCTACGGCTTTTTCTACCTGATCTGGAAAAGCAATATCGTTTGCTTTGAAAAGGTTGATTTCATTTTCCTGAAGATGTTCTTTCCCTAAAGGCAGTAAAACCATAAACTCTGAACCCACTCTGAGCTTGCTAACGACCTGGATCTGTCCGTGGTGAAGCTCAACTAATTCCTTTGCAAGAGCTAATCCGATTCCGGTGCCCTCCACCTGCTCCTGACTGGAAGATTGATAGAACCGATCAAAAATATACGGCAGGCTTTCTTCCGGAATTCCAGGGCCATTGTCCTTAACCGATAATTTGAAACATTGCCGGCCAGCCCACAAAGTCTTTTCTGAAGAAACAATGATCTTTCCTCCCTCTGGTGTCCATTTGACCGCATTGGAAAGCAGATTTTCAACCACGTGTTCGAGCTTCTCTTCATCGAAATAGACCGTTATATCCTCAGGTGGTTCAACCCAGTCAAGCTTAATTTTTTTCCGTTCCAAATGAGAAGAAAACAGCATGGTAATACGACGGATAAATGGGACAATCGATTGAGGTGAGGTATGCAATTCCATCTTATGGGATTCGATCTTCGAAAGATCCAGTAGCTGATTGACAAGTTTGAGGAGCTTATTTGCATTTCTTTTTATTAATAAAAGTGCTCCTCGCTGTTCTTCATTCACTGAACCAAGAAGGGAATCCACCGGACCTTTTATCAGGGTCAATGGTGTTCGAAACTCATGCGATATATTGGTAAAAAACCGGGATTTCATGGCATCAAGTTCCTGAAGCTGCTTGCTAACTTTATGCTCTTCTTCGTATAGTTTTTTGTGCTGGACGGCCTTAAACCGCATGTAACGATAAATGAGAAACCCCAGAACTGCCAGAACCACCAGGGAGCCAATCAAGACATACCGCCAAAGCGTATCGACCTTTTTTTGCTGGCTTAACAATGCGAGTTGCTGTTCTTTCTTTTCCGTTTCATAACGAACCTGTTGCTCAGTCAAACTCTTGGTCTTTTCTTCGTTCGACACGCTGTCTTCCAAAAACTCCGCCTGCTTTAATGCGACCAGGGATTCCCTGTATTTGCCCTGCTTTTCATTCACATTCGACAGTGTGAAATACGCATCGCGTAATGCCAGAATACTCTGCCCCTCGGTACACAAAGCAATAGCCTTTTCCAGGTAGTCCTCTGCCGTTTCCAACTCATCAATTTCCAGATAAATTTTTGCCAGGTTAAGGTTACTTTTTCCCATCTCTCCTATCGAGCCTGATTCTGTATTCAACTTTAAACTGAGAAGGTCATATTCAATGGCTTTGTCATAATCTTTCTGATCCTTGTATACTTCGGCAATATTTCCATACGACAAGGTTAGACCTCTTTTATATTGAATGGATTGGCTCAATTCCAATGCTCTTTGAAGAAAGTCCAGTGATTTTTCCAGGTCACCTCGCATTTGATAAATGACGGCAAGGTTGTTCATAACAATGATTGTTCCCCGCTTTTTGTCAAGCTTTTCATGGAGTTCCAGACTCCTGTGCTGGTATTCAAGCGCCTTGTCATGATCTCCGTTTTGTTTGTAGATCAAACCTATGGAGTTTAGCGCAGCGGCCATGCCTGCCTCATCATTCAATTCCTCGTTCATCTTAAGCGCCTGCAAAATATAATCAAGCGCCCTGTCATCATATTTCAGATCTGAGTAATTAATGCCGATGTGAAACAGCGCTTTTGAAATGAGACTTTTGTCACCAAGATCCTTACTCATTTCCAGGCTTAATTGATGATAAAACAGGGAAGAATCCACCTTGTTTTGGAAGTAGTAACTGAGCCCGATGTTATGGTAGATTTCCGAAATAAGGGCCTTATTTCCTGATTTTTGGCTTATTGCGAGAGCCTCTAATAGATATTCCCGGCTCTTAAAGTAGTTGCCGAGGTTTTGCTCGATAGAACCGTAACTTTTTAATACCCTGGCTATACCGTCCTGATCGGCCATTGATCGGTAGGTCTCGAGCGACAGATCGCAGTTTTCTCTGGCCAGGTCAAATTTGGATTGGGTGTTGTAAACCTTGCATAGAACCAGGTTGGCCGTGGCCACACCTTCCTGGTAATTTAACTTAACTGACTCGTCCCTGGCATAAATTGCATTTTTAAGGGCTTCATCAGAATTCTTTTCATTCAGGTAATTGGCAATTTCGAGGCTAAGGTCAACCCTGTCTGTTCCCTTTGAGGTTTTGAATAATTGTTCCAGGCTGTCTAATTGATGATCTTGTGCGGATAGTTGGGTAAAAAAAGAAAAAAGAATGACCGGGAAAAAGGCAATGCACTGTTTGAATCGAGGCAATGAATAGCACATCTGTATAACCTGAAAGAACTGTGCAAATTACGTGTTGGAAAGTTATAAAGCAATAGGCCGTATGAATCAAAATCTTTGGGGGTTAAGAATGATTTTTTTTTAAACGCAGGGTCCCTTGAGCAAACCCCCACTAAGACATAACCAATTATTTTGTTGTGAGCATAGAAATAATTTTTGGGGCTTGTTTCGTATATATCATATTGAATTATGCCTAAGGTATAAAAAGGAAAAAGCAGTTGTTTCTATTCACTCATTACAGTTCATTTACAATTAAAAAATGTTTATAACCGGACTGATCAAGTTTTTTATTGGTTTCATTGGGGTTTCAGGAACTATCCCAATCGTCCTCGTTACCGCTTTCCCATATCGTCCTCGTTTGAGCGACAGCGGTAACGAGGATGTTAGAGAAAGGCAATTGCATTGCCGGTATAAATCACAATTCACTTAATCAATCTAATCTTTCCACACTTTTAGGCCACAAGGAAATTACTTTTTTAATGAGAACGTAGCAAACCTCTCCCTGCCGGTCGAGGTGACAATCAATAAACTGTTTGAATGTTAAATGGAGTCTTCGACAGATATCCATGATTTGTAAAACTCCGTTAAATCGCTGAATCATAATGTTACCAATAACTTTCCAATCGATTGATAAATTGAGAAGGGGATTCATAATAGATCTTCTGGCCCAGTTTGAGCGCTTCACTTCGAAATACACTTTAGCTTTTTGCATGCCAGACCCAATTCGTTTAACATTCCGACATTTGGGACGATTCTTACTTGTCGGAATCCCCCGCTAAGATTGTCAAAACAGTACTGCAATAGAGTGAATTTTATTGCGAGATTTATGGTTGATTAACTTGATGAATATGAGAAAAGTAATTGCAGCAATCAATATGACAATCGATGGGATTTGCGACCATACTGCCGGAATACCCGATGAAGAAATACATCAACACTATACGGAACTATTAGGTCAGGGAGACGCCATTCTATATGGCAGAATTACCTATCAGCTTATGGAATTTTGGCGAACACTGTTAGAAACACCTTCAGAAGAAAAATCAATGAATGAATTCGCCATAGCTATAGACAAAATTCCCAAAATTGTTTTTTCCCGTACGATTAAAAGTGTGGATTGGAAAAGTGCAAAATTGGCAAATCGGGACCTTGAAAATGAGGTCTTAGCACTCAAACAGGAACCGGGCAAAGATATTTTTGTTGGCAGCAGGAGCTTGATTATACAGCTCATGAAACTTAATTTGATTGATGAATACCAGCTTTGCGTTCACCCTGTTATAGCAGGTAGCGGTTTGCCATTATTTGAAAATATAGACGACAGAACTGTTCTTAAACTCACAAAGACCAAAACCTTTGGTGGTGGTGCAATAACTCTTTACTACGAACCGAAAACTGAATAGCTGCCTTGCAACTACTGACCTGACAACCTGATTACTACCCATGAATAATTGTTAAAAATTAGGTTGCGTTGGTCTGAAATTAATAGCATTTTTACAAAATATTTTTTCATTGTAACCTTATTTTTTTAAATGAACTTTTTCAATATATCTTTCGCACTATCTATTTTTTTAATGTTTGCGGTTGCTGATTTTTCTTATGGACAACAAATTTATCTAAATGGAGGGGTAAATATCTCCAGGTTAAATCAGCAGAAGGACAATTATAATGGTCAAAGTTTTTTTAGGCCAGGATTCCATGTAGGTTCGGCAATTGAAATTGATTTAAACAACAATTTTTATTTTACACCAGGCATACAATTCTCTTTAAAAAGGGAGAAAAGTGAATACCATTATTTTGTGCCGGATTTTGAAGACCCAACAGTATCAACAACAAATACCTACAGGTTCGAAAATTTTTTGAATGAATATTATCTTGAAATACCCATGACTGTGAAGTTCAGATTCATAGTTGACGACATAAATTTTTATGCATTAGCCGGACCATACATCAACCTGAGGCTTTTTGACACTTCAACATCCGGATTTTTTGTTAATGAAGAACCAACTGATATTGAAAATACATTTGATTTAGAAAATGCCATTGAAGAAAAATTTGTCAACCGGCTTGATTATGGAATGAATGCAGGTTTAGGTATTGAAATGAAATCATTCACCATCCAGGCTTCTTACGATTATGGTTTTTACAGAGTAATGAAGTATGAAAATCTTGTTTATGATCAATCGCTCAGGAATTCTGTTGTGAGACTAACATTTGGATATAAGTTGAAGAATTTCCATTAAAACTGATAGAGCAAGTTAACAATGTTTGAAATTTATCTTGATAAAATTAACCTTAAAGAGAGTAAGCAGAAAAAACGACTTGTATTCATAAGTCACGATTGGTCAGATGATTTAAATATTCCTATTCTTATCTTAATTTTCCCAAATATTTGGTTCTCAATGATGCTTTATGAAAGAACCGAATCAGGAAATACTGAAATTTCATTCCATACAACTATCACAGCATCTCTGTGATTAGTTCTTGGAATCTTTTCATTATATCGAAATGTCTCAAAAATTTGGAAACTAAAAACTATTGACACTAGCAATACAGCAATTTATAGACAGATTGTCTTAAGTATCTCTGAGGAACTTGGCATTGAAGTACACAAAAATAATAGAGATTTTTTTTTATTGGGGTTTTCAATAAATCTTTTCCTTTTTCACAGATTATTACTATTATATATTCTAAAAACAAATTACTATTTAACTCTAGAAACAATTGTATTGGTTATAATGGAAAACTAGGAAGGCCTCCCATTAGACTTAATTCGGCGCATAATATATTTGAAATTTTCAAAAAGGAGGTAGAATCAAAAATTATAGATTTTCTAAAATGACTAAAGTTAACATTCTGAATTTAGCCCCATCATCCTCGATTGAGCGAAAGCGATAACGATGATGGAAGAAAAAGCCAATCCTGCCTTGCCGACGATACCTTTCAGGCTAGGATATTTGTTGTCCCTTTAGGGACATAATATCGGTAGAACTATGTCAAAGCTGGATTTAATCCCTTTAGGGATGAAACATGTATCGTACTTATAGCACTGCTCTACGATTTCAAATCTATTCTACCGATATTTCGCCCCATATAACGGGGCTTATCTGACGGCTATAGCCCGCCAGGCAGGCAGTTGCATTGCCAGTATAAATCACTCTCAACTAGTTCATTATTGGTGCTTTCACCAACAAGGATGGAGCATGAGAGTATTGTTGGTGAAAGCACCAACAGAGATGGAAGTCAGGATGGCTTCCTGAATATTTCACATGCAATTTGCCACACTAAGTAGACGCCAGTGGATTGGCTATTTCCCGTTTTGCATGGGAGTGGAATTTGGCATGAGCTTATTCAATATCATATATACCGGGCAAAATTTTGTGATTGGACTGATGATCTGTAAAATGGCAACTCCCAGGGCAATATAGAGCCATTCCATTCCAAACTGATAGGCAAGAACCACTGAGCTCAAATATAATACGCCCACAATGGCATCATGAGCTCTGACTTTGGCGATATCTCCTCTCATGGAGTTAATATCAATATTTTCCGAAACTTTCATAACGATTGGTTTAAATGATTTTGTCCAGAGCTAAGGTAATTAGCCTGACTGGATAAAAATGGTAACTTTTGTTACACACATGAATGAAATACGAAAAATCTCTTTGCATCAACTATTTCTAGTTCCTTGTTGGTGTTTTTCCATCGGTCGTCGTATGCTTGCCGAAGGTCGTACATCAACAACCATCCTGATATCTTAATATATAATTCCCTTTTTCTGATTCATACCTGGCTGGATAAAGCAGCTTTCATCATCAACAATCAGGTTTTATTTGTAAAAAAGAACAAAAAGGGTCAGTTTCATCGGCCTTGTATTCCTTCCAGAGAAACTGTCTGGCCACACCCCAGCATTAGAGCTCTTTTTCCATATAGGCGAAAAACTGAGCAGGCGTCTGTAACGGTCTTTTCTTTCACTGCCAGTAAGAATAACAGCAAGGGCAGGATCATCGATCTCATCTAATTGTTTCCAGCCAAGACCGCTTGCTTCAAGCTGCCTGACATAGTGAATGAAGTGGTACGACTGATGCCAAGTTGTTTGGTGATGGATTTATGAGAGACCTTCTGGAGTTTTAACTCGATTAATTGTCGGATTATTAGCATATCATTCTTTTTGTTAGACATGTTGGGCTTGTTAAAATTTAAAAGCCCAAGAGTACACCTTCTTAGAAAATTACAATTACAAAAAAATTTGAAATGCTAACATAGGGGGTGTACAGTTTCACCGGTACAGGGTGTGTAGTTTTACCGGAATAAGATGCCCACTTACCCCTGAATGGGGCGTACAGTTTCATCCGGAATTTCGAGTAAAAGCAATGGAGTGCGTTAATCCCAGGGATTTGACGCTTTCACATTGGTTTATAACCATTCCTTAGCAATACTCTATTCCGCCATTAATCAATTTACCTCTTTTTACATCTATTCTTCCTCCTATATAAATTGAGAGTTGACAAGCCTACAAGCAACATGGTAACTATGCCAAAAATCCAAAACAAAATGAAATTGTGCTTGCTAACTACTGGATTAGGATTACCTTGCAGGATAAACGCAGCCCAGTAATATGGATGCTGAAAATATTTATGCATTGGATCTTTTAAATATCCTATTTTAGCACTCTGAAGAGCCTGCTCATTGGACATTCCATTATGCAAATGCTTAAAATAGTTTTCCATGATGGTAGCAGTGGAAAGGTCACTAACCCGCCATAAACTTAAGGTAACTGCAGGACGTCCACTATGTTGAAAAGCGCGGCCAATACTAAGAACTCCCTCTCCTTTAGCATAGGTGCCGTAACCCGTTTCGCAACCACTAAGTACCACGAGTTCAGCTTGAAATTGATATCCATACAACTCATATAGATGTAAAATACCATCCATCTCAAAAACCTGAACAACCTCAGTGCTGTCCTCTATATCTTGCTCAAAGTATACTGCACTGTAATTAGGGTATAGCCGGTTCACAGTTGCATGTGCACTTAAGTGTATTATCTGTTTATTTCCACTTAATTTCTTGAAGTTGGATTCTGTTGCCTTCTCTCCAAAAAGCATTGTACCACCAAAGATTCTACCAGCTTGCCTTACTTCTTCCCGATTATGTGATAATGGAGCCAGTTTGTTCTTTTCGGATGAAGTCTGGATTGCTCCATAGTCAGGAGCAACACCCAAATAACTCAGTGACTCGCTTGTTGATTCAGAATCTGTCAATAATTTCAGCAGGATTGAAATTCCGGGAGCATAATAGACAGTCGCATTATATAAAAACCAGTCAGGCTCGTCTGCTTTATAATCAACCACCAGCGCCTCAAATGGCAGGTATGCTAGTGGACCATCAGGAATGACCACATACGACTTGTGACCACTTGTCAGGACTTCGCGAAATGAAACATAGAGACTATGACCTGCTTGAATAAGTTCCATATTTAATTCTTCAACTGTACCAGGAGGATTTTGAATATGTGATAAATAATCTATAAGCTGCGAAGAAATCTCTTCTATTGGAAGACGTTTCATATCAAATGTTTTGTGATCAACTAAAAGAACATACAGATTTTCCTTCCCCCAAAAGAACGATAGCAATCGGCTATCACTGGGCAATATTTTTAGAATATCCTCTTCCTTTTGCACTTGCTGTCCCCCCTCCCAATCCAGGTACTCGGGATAAAACAGCTTTAAAGAATCTGTAAATGCCTCATATTCGTCATATGCCTGTTCAAGTTTAGTAAGTCCTATATTTTTCTGAATGAGTTGACGTTTGAAATAGGCAATGTTCCCCTTTAACAACTGTTCTCGCTCCCACCAGCCTGAGGGAATCAATTGGGCACGAACGGCTTCTAATTGGCGATGATTATTGGCAAGATGATTCGCTCTATTTTTTTCAAAGAAATATAAGCAATCTTCCTTCCAACTTTTATTTTGAGGTTCCTTATGCCTGAACACTTGTATTGCATCTAACGCTTTTTCAAAAACCTGATAGATATCTGCTAATAAATATTGATGTGATTGTTGTGAGATAAACGATTGACGCATGGTTGCGGCAAAGTCAACAACCATTTTATAATACTGAATGGCCACAATCAAATCTGCAACTGTGCCCGACTTTGCCAACGCATCTGCTTTCTTTTCATAGATGTTGAGTATATCAAAATCACCGATGATCCCTTGATTATCCTGTAAACCGTCTTTTATAAAATATGTGGTCGCCTCGTTAAAATAGATTATCGCAGAATCAAGCTTATTTTGATGAAAACATAACTCTCCCTTCAATCGGATAATACGACCTAGCAAGGCATGATTTGCAGGAAAATTATTTTCCATGATGGACTGAGCATTTCTCAGGTGAATCCTGGCCTCATCAAATTGTTGTAAGGCAAATCGGACATGGACTGCGTGCACCAGATTATAAATCTCATCGGTCAACGAACGTGAAGGAAGATTTAACAAGCGTTGCATATAGTACACGGAGCTATCATAGTTTTTCAAATCCAGATAGCACTGGGATATACTTCTAGTGATTGTCACAGCAAGACTCCAACTGGATTTTTTCTTAGACAGACCTCCCAACTGTTTCCACGCTAATTGATACTGGTCAAGTGTTTGTCTAAAGCTTTCTAACTGATTATCTATCCGGGCTTCATAATACTTAGCATGACCTATTTGCGTACTGATAAATGCCTTTTGATAGTAATACCCCCTACCTGCGACATAGGTATTGTGGTGTTTGGGTAGCCAATGTTCTGCAAGGTCAAAGTGATGTTGCGCCTTTACAAAATCTCCCAGGTTCAACGCACTTTGAGCCAAAGACACGTGGGTATCAAATGCCAGGAGAGAATCAGAAACAACTTCTCTCAGCTTGAGAATCTGATCAAATGCGGTGATCGCCTGGTGATAATCCAGGAGATCATAATAATGCCGCCCCTGAAAATAATAAAAATTAGATCTAAGAAATCCGATGGTATCATATCGTAAAATGACATTTGAGTATTCCTTTAATACCCTCTGCCCATCTTCAAGGTACCTTTTCAGCATGGACATACTATCCAAATGACTGGCAACTGATGCCAAATTTAGAACGACATGTAAATATTCATCCCACAACTTTTCATCTTTGGCCTTATTTAGATAGTATGAATACAACTGAAGAGCTGTATCCGGACGTTCATAAAAATAACTATTTCCTATATCCTCCAGCGCCTGGTTAAATGCCTGACGGGTACTGTCGTTGGTTGTTGCCGCATAAACAGTTGGGGATAATAAAAAGAACATACTGATCCCAAGTGTTTTTTGTATAGCTAAAAAGGTCATAAGATCGCCGAGGAAAATATTAATTATTTAGCAAAGAAATCCATTCCCAAATCCTCTTGTAGTTCGATGACTTTAAGTTTTCCATCTGGTTGCTTGATCACGGTTTTAAGACTCAGATAGAGTTGTCCTCCAATATGACTGTCCACCCATCCAAATTTAAAGGTTGTCATTCCTGTTTCACTATCAAACGACGACGAACCCCCATAATCATCGGTAGGAAGCGCCACTCCCATGTTACTTGAATTGACAATAGCTGCTTCAGTTTCTTCAGGTTGCTCTGTTAAAACTTTTAATATGAATTCATTTAAAGTTGGCGAATCTGGAAAGCAATCTGTCGGGAGTTTACATCCACGGCCTCGGATAATGAAAGTTGCATTGTACAGCGTCATGTAAGTACTATTGCAAATAGACTCACATTCCATTGGTATTTCTGATAAGGCACAATCACAATCACCATTACCGAAGATAAGTGTTTGATCATTATTGTCCGGCGCAGTATCCTCCTTCTTGACGCAATTTGTCATCCACACTAATCCTAAAATCAAAAGAAATAATAGAAATATGCGAGCCTTCATACCATATTTGGTTAATAATCAATTTGGTTAACATTCAATATAACCATTAAATCAGTGAAAGTCAATCAATTATCAATTCTCTACAGCAGAATTGGATATTGTGTTTTTGATCGTTGATTAAATTTTCACATATTAATATAAGCACAGCGGTAACTCCTTTACCTCTCACCGCATTAATGAATAATGGAATAACAAATATCGATGAAGGGATGCTCCTGGAGAAAATTAAAGCAGGTGATGAAGCTACACTTAAATCACTCTATGAACATCACAGGAATCGGTTTATAGGATGGTTTTTCAAAAACTATTCCATAGATAAAGAAAACGCAATAGAATTGTATCAACGTGCATTCACCATTCTATTTTTGAATTTTAAAGAGGAGAAGATAACAACATTGGATAGTTCGATAGAAACTTACTTATTTGGCATTGGTAAAAACCTGATCAGAGCCAATTTGCGTATTAGAAAATCTTCCTCTTTGGAAAACATACCTGAAAGTATAATGGCGATACATGATTTTAAAGAAAAACAGGAGTTGACTCATAGACAGGAAGTAGTTCGGAGTATACTAAAGCGGATTAAGGAACCCTGTAAGACCATACTTGAGCTATATTACTTCCGAAATTTCTCCATGGAGAGCATTGCCAGGGATATGGGGTATAAAAGTGATTCGGTTGCGAAAAAAAAGAAATGCCAGTGCTTGCAAAAAATCAGAAAAGACTTGCAGGAATTGGCAGAACAGCAGTAAATATGGATAAGGAAGAAAAGGATATCGAATTAATAGAAAGCTATTTTAAAGAAAAGTTAAGTGAGAAAGATCTTAAGGATTTCGAATTAAGAAGGTCTTCTGATCACGCATTTAATCAAAAGGTAGAAGATTATGTGCTTATCATGCAATCGATTAATGATGAAGGTGTAGATCAGTTTATGGGTAATCTTCAAAACTGGGAAGAGGATATCCGAAAATCGAAATCCTTTTCACTAAATACTTTTCTGAAATATGCCGCTATAGTCTTGCTAATAATAATTCCAACAGGTTTGTGGTACTTTGGTATCATGGATGCTTCCAGATCAGACAAAGAGCTATTTTTAGCTTATTACACACCATATGAAGATATTCTCACCCAAAGGTCACAAACCGACAATCCAGATCTTATGAAAGGCATGGCTGCCTACAATGCAAAAGATTATCAATCAGCGCTTTCCAGCCTCGAAAATTACCTTTCTGATAACGAGAATTCTATGGTTCAGGTATATGTAGCCGTCTGTCAAATATCGCTTAATCATCCCCAAGCTGCGGTTGATCATTTGGAGGAAGTCAGAAAGACGGCACAAGGCCTTCCTCTTGAGTTGGCCGACTGGTACATGACACTTATACATATAGATCAAGGCGATCATGATAAAGCAGTCATCCTATTGAACAACATGGTTGCCAATGACCATATTTTTGCCAGCCAGGCCCAAGAAATCTTAAGTGAGCTGAAATAAAAACCTACGCTCTATAGGTATAAACTGTGTTTTTTGCTCCATTAAGGGCAATTTTCAAAAAAATACCAGATTTTTTCAAATTTACGGTAACCTATTCTTTTTGACAAACACTAAGGGCTAAATCAAAAAGAAAAAGAAAATGAAAAATTTAATGACAAAATGTTTGAGCCCTTTCCTAGTGGCTATGGCTCTTGTATTAGTATCGTGTGATGAGGAATTTGAAACCCCACCGGAAGTGTTCTCATCAGATGATCGGGTGGATTTAAGACCACAACAAACCTCCATAAAATTTCAGGGCAATAGAAACACCTGTATATCTTTTGCTGCTGTAGCTTGCCTTGAAGCTGCTTATAAACGAAATGGGTATGGCGACCTAGACCTAAGCGAAGAATTTGTGAATCATGTTGGTAAAACATTCTGGTTGCATCCTAACTGGAGTGAAATCGAGGCCAAGGGCAACGACGGAAGTGAAACGCAAGTTGGTGCTTTTGGAGGTGGTAGTGGGGCTTATTACATTTACTCAATGCTTACCAAGGGATTAAGGGTTCCAAAAGAAGATTTTATGCCTTACAAAGATTCAGAATATAACACTGTTAACGACCCAACGCTAGCTCACAACGACTGGAGTTCGCCTGTCTACAATAAACAACGGGTGATGAGCAACTTCAATTTGGATCCAAGTAAATTAACATACGATTTGCAACATTCCGACAAGTTTTATGGTGCTTCCAAAGGAAAGTTTTATGGCCCTCAAACTGGAAACGGTGAATTCTCCAGAGATACCGACTTTATGGAAGGTATTTTAAGGCGTGGTTTCGAAATTGCCTGGGATTTTGATGGACTAACCTTGCGTGGGGATATATGGATACCTTGTCCAATGGGTGGTACAGGTTGTGTTGACATTACACATAGCATGCTGATTGTGGGATTTGATAAAACCAGCTCCAATCCGGACGATCATTATTTTATCGTCAAAAATAGCTGGGGAAGTGGCTTTACATCAACGCCAGATAACTTTACAAAAGTGTCCTATGAATTTGTCCGGCAGTTTGGAACTTCTGCAGCCTACATTTCATTACCTATGGTTGACCCTCAGGAATGGAACGCGTTTAAATTTGTCGGAAGGTGGAATCTGGTGTTCGATGGTCATGATGGTATCCTGGATATTTACCATCTTCCGGGATATAGGAGTGATTTGATTGGCATGGATGATAAGCGCATTGGTTCTTTTTATGCTCCTAATGGAAAAGCATTTAAGGTAAATGGAAATATCGATGGAAATAAGATAGTATTTTACCTGGATAACTCAAATTCCAATGCCCGGTGGGATGAGATTGGTGGCCGTCGGTTTGAATATTATCTTTCTGACGATGATTACATGGCTGGCTTCCATACTGACCCTGATGGAAGATCATATGCCGGATATGCTATTAAAGGTGATTTGTTTAGTGAAGGGGCTTTGACGCTCAGACCATTTTCGCCTTCCAGTTTTGAAAATTCTTCCTGGGCCATCCATTTGGACAAACAAGTTGGAAGGATTGAGCTGGATGAGATTGAACCCTATAGATTAGAGTTCCCTGAAAACTACTTTATCACGGGAACCTTTACCGGTGAAGATGGTATAGCACGAAATGCTCGCATGCGTATTCCAAAGATTCATTACAGCCAAGTATTTATTGAGATTAATTTAGATGAAGGTGTAATAAACCTGAAAGGTCAACATTTAAATCATACAAAAGGAAATATTTCCGGACATACTATTGGCGAAACTGATGAAAGTCCTTTTGTCATGATCAAGGAGGAATAAGGCACGCCTCCACTTATATTATTGTTCTGTTAAAAAAACCATTCAGTCGAATGGTTTTTTTATCTGTTACAATGATTTGGTTTTGTCGTCTCAATTAGAAAAATGAATTTGTTATTTGTTAAAATCATAAATACTCAAGGATCATTGTGTCTTTTAAGGTAATCCTAAAATATGGAACCTTCGATGATAATATATAAGCTTTGAGTCTTATCTAAATCATATATGCTCTATGGTTATTGTTTACTGAAATTATTACTCCCTAGTTTGTTGTTGGTGAAAACATCATCAACCATCCCCATCCCGGTATCCCAACACATAATAACCTTTTTCTGATTGATAAAAGGCAGGATAAAGCTGTTTCCAACTTTAACATGCAGGTCTTACTGGTGAAAACACAATCTATGGCTGATATTTATCATATGATATTCGACTGAAAAGTATGAAATTCATATCAAAATGATACAAACAGAACTTATCATCGAATTTCTCAGCAAAAAGAAAATTGCCGTTGTGGGCGTGTCAAGAAAAGGAGACATCCCTGCAAATCATATCTTTCATAAATTCAAAGATGCCGGTTATGACGTTTATCCGGTCAATCCTCATGCAGAAGTTGTTGAGGGCTTAACATGTTATCCCGATATTTCTTCGTTGCCCGAAAAACCAGAAGCTGTCATGCTTGCCGGCACTCCGGTAGTTTCGGAGAAAGTCATGCAAGAATGCCTTGACAACCATGTCGACCTTGTCTGGATGCACAAGGGGATCGGGCAGGGAAGCTACTCACCCAAAGCAGACCAGCTAGCCGGAGAAAAAGGAATAACAGTGATCAAAAACGGATGTCCCATGATGTTTGTTGGCAAAGTCGACCCTTTTCACAAGGTGTTAAAATGGATAAAGAAGTTTTAGAAATAAAATCCACAATATTTTTTACCATTAATTTGGGCGCTTTGCTAATGACAAAATTGAGTTTAGAATGAGTACTTAGCAGACCTCTCCTTACCGGTCGAGGTGACAACTTAATTGTTTAAGCGGGGTCTTAGATAGAGAACCCACGTGCTTTTAAAGTAGCAAAATTACTGGATAAAAACGTTACCAATAACTTTCCAATCGATTGATAAATTGAGAAGGGGATTCATAATAGATCTTCTGGCCTAGTTTGAGCGCTTCACTTCGAAATACACTTTGCTTTTTGCATGCCAGACCCTTTAATAGTTCTTTTTCGTTTTCAGACATTTGCGGCCAGTCATTCTCTTCAAGCCATGAAACCAAATCATACAGGTCATGGTCATTGCCAAGTAAATCTGACAGGTCATGCATCACGTCTTCCATCGTCTGAAGCATCTTTGGCCACATGGCATCCAGAAAGGTCAACTGATACCTCAGGTACTTTACCTGCTTGCGAAATTCATGCAACTCTTCTGCCTTCGGGTTCTCGATGGCAATCTTCAAGGCCTTATAACCTCCTTTGTACACTTTCTTGACAGATTTTTTATAGGTCTTAAACCCGTCAGGTTTATGAATATTGTGAACAATAAGGGGCTTTGCCGATGCCGATTTCATCTGCATTTCCTTCCAAAAATTTCTGTTCAATTTCTTCTTGGCATTTTTGTGTTCAACTACCAAAAGCTCCTCAAGTCTGTTAAAGGCTTTTTCTTCGATCGATTCATCTACAGGTTCTTTGAGCGATTGAAGCGTGCCCACTCTTACTTTAGCATCACGCGCGTCGCCAAACTCCCTGCCGAAATCCCTGAAAAAGTAATTGCAGCTTTTGTATTTAGAATTGCCAATCGGTATTCGAATCAGGCGGAGAAGGGCTCTCATCTTCTTGAGCTGTTTCCTCAACTCATGTACCCTTGTATCGATCAGACCCTTTTTCTTCGTCAGAGCAACCAATTCGGCAGCCATCGTTTCTGCTAATTGCCGGTAGGCTTTATCCTGCTTTATATCAAGATCCAAATACATGTCCTTTTTCTTCATGAATATACCATTTTAAGACCTTGTATAAAACCAATAACCGTTCCAGTCGATTGATTTTATCACCAATACGGTTACTACAACCAATTTCTTAAACTGAATAAATACGCTGGGAAATCGCTTTTGACTTTGAGATTAAAGAAATTTTGACTTGAATTATGTAGTTTTTAAATAACACACCTCTGAATCTCCTCTCAAGAGGAGAATAATTGTATAATTCAAGTCAAAATTTGAGTTTTCTATTGACTCACATAAGTTTTATTTAGTGGGCAAAATTCTTTAAAGCGGGTTCCCTGCTTACATACGTAGTGACTGTCTGTGATATCAAAAAATTGTCCTTATAAGAGATAGTAAGTTGCAACATGAAAAAAATGCTTATCATACTTTTTGCTGGTGCCATGATCGGGACGTTTTAATGCACTTCAGTTACGACGGTAAAAACTACCACTACAACAAACAACAGTTCTAAAGTTCCTCCTGGACAAATGAAAAAAGCAACCGGGTCAAAGTCTGCGAAAGAATATGCCCCTGGCCAGCAAAAGAAAAGGAATTAAGTCAGGTTAAAGCATTTCGGATCCTATTCTACGGGCCCCAGAAAATTGGAATGGATGTATTCGGCAACTTGTCTGCCTTGTTTCAGACCCTCATCCGTTGCAAACCTGAAGTGATAGCCGTTCATAATCCTCGATTCTGCACATTCATTGGCAGCCTCAAACAAGTTGTCAAAACTGCGGGATTTTGATTCCGGCATAGCAGTGACAGATTCCATTGAAAAAGATACATCCGCCGTGCCTAAAACATGACTAACCATCTCGGCTCCTCCTGCTGCGACAGCTGCATGTGCAGAAGGGTACTCCGGCCATGGTGGTGTCATCATTTCCGGCTCCCAATCATTTTGTGGATCTGTTAATGGGTTCTGGTCATTTTCAGCTTCGCGAATGGCCGTATAAGGTCGCCAGGTGTCGTAGTAGTATTTGCTTTCCAGGGATGCTAGGTAAATATCGTAAATGTCCACGTTGATCAATGCAAACATTCTTGCAGCTTCCCAGGCAGACAAGTCTTCAGATTTTGTAACGATTCTGCCGAGCCTATTCCATCCATGCTCGGCAAACTCCGCCCACCAATGGGCATAATGGGTTTGATCTTCCATACGTACGCTACTGTCTTTTGAGCCAAACATTTTTACTTCATTGTACGAATCAGCATACTCTTCACTACTCAAATCCGGTGCAGGGGGCGAACGAAATTGTGTGACTGTATCCAATGCAAAAGGTTTTGCATATTCAAAATCTGGCTTTAACACCCAACCATCCCAGCCTGGCGTGTATTGATAATCACCGGGTTTTGACATGGGGGCATAGTCTCCCTGTTTATGGTGACCATCCCCTTCCCTCACTTGGATCATCTGAAATGCAATTTCATTTCCCAGTTCAACCCCTTTTTGTTTTTGGGAATCTTCTTCTACACTCCCCATCCATTTATTCAACAATAGTGAAATCGTATCCTCTCTGTTTGGATAAGCATCAACCAATATTTGATACGCTGCCTGCGAGGATGCTGCCACCGGATCAGCATGAGCATTCAGCTGATCATAGAGATAGGGTTCATATCGACGGTCAATTGAATTCAATGCATCATGCATGGCAAGGTGAACCATGCTCAATGTTCTTACCCCGATAAAAGAATAAAACTGGTCATGCTCGTAGGCAATTTGATAGGTCAGATTATTCCAGTCGGTAATCAACTCATTGCTTACGTTTATTTCTTCACTTTGAGTACCTTGCTGGTTTTCCTGGCAACAAAACAGACTTACTGAAAAAAATAAACAGGTGATCAGACGAATAAAATCGCATGTAAATATTGTTCGGATATTTGCTTTTAACTTTCTCATATTAATACAGTTGTTCTTTTGGATGGTTGACATGAACAAATGTATAAATGAGTGATGAAGGCGGGTTTGCTGGGAAATTCAAAAATGTGGTTGAGAAAGTCAAACCACTTCGATTGACTTCATTGTCCTGTATTTATTGGGAGATAAGCCAAATGTTTCTTTGAATACTTTGGTGAAGTGGGAACGGTCCTTGAAGCCACAGTTGTCCATTATTTCACTGACAGGTTGATCCGTATTTTCCAATAGAAACCGGCCGTACTCCAGTCTTTTGTTAATCAGCCACCTTCCTGGAACGGTACCAAAAGTACGCTTGAAATCCCGCCTGAAAGTAGAAATGCTTCTCGCACTCAGGCGAGCAAAATCGTTAATGGAAAGCTGTCGGAAATAGTTATTTCGCATGACATCCGAAATATCTACTTTTTGATGATGACTCAGGGTAAGAAAGTATTGTTTCAAAGAAGAATTGCCCGGCTGGGTAAGCACGTTCAGCACCAACTCCTCCATTTTTAATTTCAAAATGTTTTTTGAGAATACGGCACTTTCAGAAAACAAGGCAATCAGGGATTGAAAAAATGACTCGAGAAGGTTATTTAAAGACAACAAAACAAGGCTGTTATCCTGGCATTCATCATAGTTTTCTTCCAACTCCAGATCCTCATGCTTCAACACCACATGCCGAATAAAATGATCGGGAATAAAGACAAAAAGCACAATAAAAGGCTTGTCAATATAGTTGTAAACCGTGTTCGCACCCTTTTTAATAAACAATGCATCCCCCGACTTTACCTTAATTTGATTTGTGGGTGTTTTCCATTTTTTTTCGCCTCCCAGCACATAGGCCAGGTAGTTATCATGTGCCCACACATCAGAATGATCTTCTTCCACGAGGCATCGATAATCAACAAAAAGCAGATCATCAACTTTAAAGGTCTTGTACTCACCACTATTGACTATTTCATCCTGAATATTAACCATGGCAGGAGATTGGCTGTGTGATAACAAAAATAAAATTTTAATCGCCCAAATGCGAAAAATTGCCACGAATCAGCTTCTAAAAACGACAATTGTATTATACCTAACATTTCATAGTTAAAACCAATTGCCATTTGGAAAGTTAAAATAAAGAACAATTTTAGCAATGCGGGTCCTTGAAAGGGTCTAACATAAATTGAATATATGAACAAAGTAAAAATAACAGGGGGTCCAAAATTAACAGATTACGAATCATACGCATCTCTTGCAACAACGGTAAGGGGGTACAAAAAAGAATGCGAAGAGGATATCCCCTTCTTTGAGGACAAAACTATCTGGATGATCAACTCAACAGAAACCGGAGGCGGAGTTGCCGAAATGCTCCCAAGTCAGATCCGCATCATGCGTGAGCAAGGGCTCAAAGTGGAATGGCTGGTGATGGAAACAAATGATGAGCATTTTTTTGAATTGACAAAGCAGGTACATAATGCCATTCATGGATCAGGAACTTTCAGTTTTACGGACGATGACTATGAAGTTTACAATCGGGTCAACAAGTCCAATGCTGAATCGGCTAAAAAATTTATAAAAGATGGAGACATCGTGGTCATTCATGATCCTCAGCCGGCAGGAATGATAAAGTATCTCAACCAATCATTCAATATCACTTCCATTTGGCGGTGTCATATCGGACTGGAAGAGCGAAATAAGGCAACCCATGAAGCTTGGGAGTTTATGAAACCCATCCTTTCACATTTCAATCATTTTGTCTTTAGCATTCCTGCTTACGTCCCTGATTTTATCAAGGAAAATTATACCATTATCCCCCCTTCAATTGACCCGTTAAGCCACAAAAACAGAACCTTGCAATTACACAAATGCATTGGGATTTTGCATCAGTCGGGGATCATCAACGAAAAGGAACCGGTGATTTACAACTTTTATAAACACCAGGTAAAACGTGTTAAACCTGATGGAACATTTGGCAAAGCCAAGGAGCCGGAGGAACTGGATATCATCTACCGACCAACCATTTTACAGGTGTCCAGATGGGATAAACTCAAAGGATTCAAACAAGTTTTGGAAGCGTTTATTAAACTGAAAGAGAATATTGATCAATATCGACATGACACCATTCATTATAAAAGGATCGAAAAATCCCGGTTAATCCTTGCTGGACCGGATCCTGATTTTGTCAAGGATGATCCGGAGGGGAAAGAAGTTTTGGAGGAACTAATTGACATTTACACGAGCAAAGCAAAAAAATATCAAAAAGACATCGCCATTCTTTTGCTACCAATGGACGATCCCAAGCAAAATGCGCTGATCGTTAATGCCTTGCAGCGGAGTTCCAGTATCATTGTTCAAAATTCATTGCAGGAAGGTTTTGGCCTGACAGCGACCGAAGCCATGTGGAAGCAAGTACCCATCATTGTTTCCAATGCAGCAGGATTAAAATATCAGGTTGAACACGAAATCAATGGAATGATCATCGATGATGCCACAGATATTGACCTCCTTTCCAATGCATTGAATAAAATGCTGTTCCAACCAAAAGTTCGGGAAAAATGGGGGTTTAATGGTCAAATACGGGTGATTGAACACTTTACAGTTTTTAGCCAGTTAAAACGATGGCTGAGCTTGTTTGCCAAATTATCCTCTGAGCGATCATAAAGTCGTCATATTTATTCGGGTCAGAACAGGACGGATCTTTAGCAATATTCTTTTTATTTTATCAGCAGCGATCACCCATAAAAGGTAATTTCATTTAAATAGTCACCCTTAAATCAGACCATCATGATGCGATTTATTTTTATTGCTGCGCTGTTTTTCTTTCTCATGGACAAAAACGATACGGTTCCTGTTTTGGAAACAGGGAGTGAAAAACCGATGCCCAATGAATGGATTGACAAAGACACCCAGCATCGCATTATTAAATTAAGCCGGAGAGATGGTGACTCAAGAAGCTTTTACTTCCATAACAACCCCTTCATCCATCAAACCGGAGATGAAGGGGATCTGATGGTCTTTTATGGAGAAGTCGACAGTCTCCGCCAACTCTTTACTGTAAACATGAAAACATTTGAAATCACCCGGCTGACCAACCATGGCAATCAGATCCGGGGAGAGATTGTTGCTCCTGAGAGAAGGGAAGTTTTTTATCAAAGCAATGACAGCGTGTTTGCTACAAATGTGGATACCCAAACTCCGAGGTTGGTTTACGTGTTCCCTGAAGATTTCAAAGCAGGAGTTACGACTCTCAACTCCAACGAAACCTTGCTGGCCGGCTCCTATGCCGATCCGGTTAAGGACGAGATCTATAAAAAGAATCCGGACAAAAGCAGTTACTTCAACCTGATTTATGAGGCTAAGATCCCCCATACACTTTTCACCTTAAATATTGAAACCGGCAAATTAAACAAGATCTATAGCGAAAGGGCCTGGCTCAACCACATCCAATTCTCTCCTACCGACCCCAATCTGTTGATGTACGATCACGAAGGCCCCTGGCACAAAGTGGATCGTATCTGGACCATCGATGTAACTACAGGAAAAAATCAGCTGATGCACGAGCGTGAAATGGATATGGAAATAGCCGGACATGAATTTTTTAGCAGGGATGGTAAAACAATATGGTATGATCTTCAAAAACCAAGAGGCGAAACCTTTTTCCTTGCGGGAGTTGATATTAAAACGGGTAAAAAGAAACTATATGAAATGGATCGAAATGAATGGTCCATCCATTTTAACCAATCACCCGACCAAGCCTTGTTTGCCGGTGACGGTGGAGACCCCACCCAGGTCGCACATGCGGAGGACGGGGAATGGCTCTATCTGTTCACACCAAAAGGAAATCGGCTGGAGTCGGAAAAGCTGGTCAACATGCAACATCACGGATACCGACCGCTTGAGCCAAATGTGCATTTCTCACCCGATGGCAAATGGATCATCTTCCGATCGGATTTTGATGGGGAGGTGAATATTTATGCAGTGGAGATTTAGTATAAAACACAATAAAACGACCATTCCCGGCCTTGTGCCGGGATCTCCAGCAAACTGAAGAGGTCTAATAAATAGCAAGGGAATCGAAAAAACATCGTCCTTTTAATACGCTTGGTAAGCTACTTCCAGGGGATCCCGGCACAAGGCCGGGAATTACTTCTCTTGTCTCTTGTACTTTGTTTTGGTAGATAAATATTTTTCGTACCAATCGGCAACACCTTGGTTGGTGCCCGCCTGACGGACGAGGCAGGTCTAACTAATCAAACCTACCTCCACTCAACAGTCACCTTTTCATCCTTCCCCTTCTTCACCTTAGCTGTCAGTATTTGTCCTCCTTCATCATAACCCCACTCATTCTCATTTTCTAAAGTAGTGGACTCCGATAATTTTAATTTTTTCTTTCCTAATAGCCCAGTTAATTCGGAAGGCCTCTCCATTGCATGGACCTGAATAATGTACGTCCGTTCCGGTAGTTCAAA
Source organism: uncultured Cytophagales bacterium (assembly GCA_913057175.1). GTDB lineage: Bacteria > Bacteroidota > Bacteroidia > Cytophagales > Cyclobacteriaceae > CAJXNP01. The sequence continues at coordinate 257,990 of CAJXNP010000006.1, read as the reverse complement.
TCCTCCTTTTGCTGGCAATATTTCAACCTTTGACCCATCTTCGGACTCGCTATAGTTTATTCTTGTCAAAGCATATTCACCGTCTTGATACTCCAATGATCTTCCGTCATCGTCATAAAGATCAAAACTCCCTCCCGCTCCCGGATAAATATGAAGGGTGATTTCCTTCACAGGTTCCTTGTCAACATATTGAACAACCGGTTGGGTTGGGACGATGCTTCCTTCTTTATAAAAGATCGGCATTTGATCCAATGGAGTCACTACATGTACATATTGCTTACCCTCATAACTCTTACCGTCCCAATGGCTGTACCAGGTTCCCTCAGGCAAATACAACGACCTCGTCTTTGCTCCTTTGGTTGTAACCGGGCATACCAGCATGGAACTTCCCAGCAAATATTGATCGGTAATTCCATAGGTATTGACATCATCCTGGTATTCCAGTACCAATGCCCGCATCAATGGCATACCTGTTTGATTCATTTCCCAGGCATTGCTGTACATAAAGGGAATAAGCCGGTAGCGTAATTCATCGTATTGCCTGAAGATTCTCAAACCCTCTTCTCCGTAATTCCAAGGTTCCTTGTACGCTGGATGGTCCATTCCAAATAAATGCGCAACCGGGCTTAGCAGACCAAACTGGCACCACCGGATGTATAGTTCAGGATCCGCTTCGTGTTCAAAACCACCCATGCAATGCGCCCAATATCCTACGCCCGAGATACCGATGTTTAAACCAGCTTTGATAACAGGTTCAAAGTACTGCCATTCACTCGGCCAGTCGCCGGCGAAAATAAATGGGTATCGCTGAATACCGGCATAGCCTTCGCGGGTATGGTTCATCCCTCTCAAACCATTGTATTCAGCGAACTTTCCATAAGGAGCTTTGGCATAGGCCAGAGGAAAAATATTGTGCAGACGTTGAATTTCTTGTCCGGTCGGTCCAATTTTATCACTTTCATTAGCTTTTCTACCAAATGCGCTCCCCTCATCGGTTTTTAAGAACATGGCTCCCTGTTCGGCGACTCTCATCACACCGTTTTCCCACCACCAGTCAACAGCCTCTTCATCAAAGAAATTGACAAACTCACCTGGGTTATCATCTTCCGGGTAGACAAAGCCCTTTTCTCTTGCTGCAGTAAGTAATTTCAGTTTATTACCATTGTCAAACCTTGGGCGGAGATGAACACCCACCATATTCAAATCCAACTGATAAAGTGTATCAAACATCGCTTCGGGATCAACAAATGTTTCCCTCCATTCGAAAGTCGTGGCACCCTTTCCTCCCGTATCGCCAAATATTCGCCATGTGGAGTCCAGATGAAGGATGTCAAGTGGGATACCCAATTCCCGAAACTTTCGGGCCAGGTTAATCACATATTGGGTTGAGGTAAGCTCTTCATGCCCCCAGGTCCCTCCGCTGTAAGTCCCGACATGAAGGCCAAAAGCAAATCGGTTCATCATGGGTGATTTTCCTGTGATATCAGTGTATCCGTCGAGAATGTTGGCGAATTTTGGACCGTATATAAAATAATAGTCCAACTCTCCACCATCAGCAGAAAAGGAATACTCATCCGGATTTCCGTTTCCCATATCCCATTCCGTAGCATATGAATTGTGAAAAAATATACCGTAGCCTTTTGTACTCATAAAAAACGGTACCGGACAATAGTTAGCTTCAAGCACATTGTAAGCACCAATTATATGCGGTCTTTGTTCACCGCGACCTACATTGAGTTCTACTTTCTTCCCACGTCTATCCAGAAAATCCATCCGCTCTCCAAACCCGAAAAAATGCTCATCCGGTTGCAGGGAATGAATGCTTTTCACTTGTTCATTTGCCTTAGAATGAAGGACATCTTCGGTCAATAGATTTCCTTTGATATCATAAATTTTCAAATCAAAATCTCCTTTTTTTAGCCTCAATTCAAGTTTATCAGTCTTTATAGAGTAGTATTCCGAATACTTATCAATGGAATATTCAATTTTTGGCCACTGATACTTTACAACCATGTAGGGTTCATTTTCTTCAAATCCTTTGTTCCAGGTCGTGCGCACCCTTATCATGTTATCCTGGCAGATCTCCAACCGCACATCTGCATTTTGATAGGAAACATCTATGATATTGCCATCTGTATTTAGCCCGGACTGCATATTTCCCAGTTCCTGTGCATAAATTTCCGGAGTTAAAAGAAACAAAATGATAAGCGAAAGGGAGAATTTATTTAAAAGAGGATTCATATTGATACTTACTTTATTGACAATATGCGAAGTTGGGCGATAAATTGATTTTTCCTGTCATGCAGTATCCTTGTTTGGAAGCCATTGCAAATACTTGTGTTACTGACAATGAGCTTTAACTTATTGTGATGAGGAAACCTTGTCTCAGGACTCTCAGGCAAGTTTTGACAAAAAAAATGTCAAAAACTTGTAAAAATACAATTCCATGTTTCCTGCTTTATTATCCTGCAGGATACGGCAGGATATGAATACAAATTATTCTCTATACTTTTCCAATGCATTTTTATTAAATTCATAAAAGTGCAGCCTCATATCCAACCTTTATTAACCTTTTGCTAACGCTAAACCCAGCGCTTTTGTTGGGACGAAAAATTGTGCATTAGAAAAATGCAATAGAATAAATCAATTAATTATTTAATTAAATCATTTGTTTATGAGTGTACAACTACCAAAAAGGGTCACCCGTATTCTTTACCTGGTGATTTTAGGGCTTTGGATAAATTATCCGGTTCAGGCCCAGATGCAAGTAGAAGGACGCGTCACGTCCTCTGAAGATGATGCCGGGCTTCCCGGAGCAAACATTCTTATCAAAGGAACTTCTGTAGGAACTGTTACCGACCTGGATGGCCGGTATAGCATAGAAATACCTTCTGATGAGTCTGTTCTGGTATTCAGCGCTGTTGGTTATGTCGCTGAAGAAATTCCAGTTAATGGTCGATCAACAATCAATTTAACGATGACTGTCGATGTACAGGAATTGAGTGAAATTGTTGTAGTGGGTTATGGTACCCAAAAACGTGCGGATGTAACAGGCGCTATTGCCACCATGGACGGAGAACAACTAAAGGAAAGACCGCTGATCAGAGTCGATCAGGCGTTGGTCGGTGAAATGGCTGGCGTAAGGGTACAACAAACAAGTGGGCTTCCCGGACAAGGCTTTAGTATTCAGGTAAGGGGAACTGGTTCCATATCAGCTAACAACGAACCTCTTTACGTAATTGACGGGTTCCCTCTGGAAGTCTCTCCTCAAACTGCGGAAGGTGGTTTCAATAATGGGAACCCCCTATCCAACATTAACCCCAATGACATCGAATCCATCCAGGTTTTAAAAGACGCAGCAGCTGCATCGATTTACGGATCAAGAGGATCTAACGGAGTTGTCATTATTACCACTAAAAAAGGAAAGACCGGCAAACCGAACATTAATTTCAATACTTACCTGGGTTGGAATGAAACAGTTAAAAAACTGGATGTACTATCCTCACAGGAATGGGTGGATCGACAAGTCGAACACATGAACTATTTCTGGGTAAGAGATTACGGTGATCAGGGAGCAAGCTCTTCTGATACAAATGCAGAAAGACGAGCGTTACTTGGATTACCGGATGGTGAATACAATACCCGATACATGTGGGATGATCGATGGATGGAACCCGGACATCCGGGTCTGGACTATGTAGACTGGCAGGATCTGTTTTTCCAGAAAGGATTAATCCAAAGCTACCAATTGTCAGCTTCCGGTGGAAATGAAGTTACCAAATACTACGTATCAGGAGATTATCTTGACCAGGAAGGAGTTGCCGTTGGTGTCAATTATGAACGGTTCAGCGCAAGGGCGAATGTCGAAGTCTCACCCAATAACAAGGTCACGTTTGGGTTAAACCTTAATCCTTCTTACAGTATCCTGAATGATCCTGGTGTGGAAGGAAAGGATGCCATCACACATATTACTGTTGGTATGCAACCGGTGGTTGAATCTGAAACCGGAGCGGAATTGACAAATGTTGGAGACTTCACATCGTATGCATGGGGAACTTCACGTGTAAGTCCGATTGCTGAAGCACAAAATGTTGAACGCTACACCAAATTATTCAGAAATATCAGTACAGCATATTTCCAATATGAGTTTATTGATGGACTTCGATTCCGAACCAATCTGAATTTTGACATTCACAATAGCAACAGTGCGAGATTTACACCATCATTTGTAACGAGAAACCGTACAGCCAGCGGATCCAAATCCGGCTATACCAGGATCAACCTGGTAAGTGAGAACACCTTAAATTACAACCATTCCTTTGGAGACCACAATTTGGATGTCTTGGCAGGATATTCATACAGCTCCTATAAATACGAAGATTCCGACCTGAGTGGAACCGGATTTGCTTCTGATGATGTTCCTACTCTCAATGCAGCAAGCAGCACGAGCGGTTCCTCTTCTGAAAGTAAAAATGTCTTGATTTCCTACTATGGTCGTGTGATGTATAACTACCTCGATAAATATTTATTGCAGGCCAGTATCCGGCGTGACGGTTCATCCAAGTTTGGCGATAATACCAAATGGGGTGTCTTCCCTTCCGTATCGGCCGGCTGGAGGATGTCTGAAGAAGGTTTTATGCAAGACGCAACTTTTTTCAGTGACTTGAAACTGCGAGCCAGCTGGGGAATAGCTGGAAATAACGGTGTAGGTGATTACGATCAGATAGCACGACTTGCCTATGCGAACTACAGCTACGGAGGAAATTTGGCCAATGGACAGGTTCCGGACAATTTTGCTAACCCCGACTTAAGCTGGGAAGAATCCGAAACAATCGATATTGGATTAGATGCCGGGCTATTGAACAACAGGATCTACGTATCTTTTGACTATTACACCAAAAGAAATACTGACCTTTTATTGAATATCCCAGTTCCAACAGCAAGTGGTTTTGCCACAGCTTTAACTAACATTGGAGAAGTGCTAAACAAAGGCTGGGAACTGGAATTGAGCACAAAAAACCTAACCGGTGCCCTAACATGGGGAACCCAGGTCAATTTTAGCCACAATACAAATGAAGTAGTTAAACTAGGCCCTAACGATACACCAATTTTAGGTGGTGGATTCGATATCACACATAATATCCTGGAAGTTGGCCGTCCAATGTACACCCTCTTTATTGTACAACAGGATGGACTGTTAACATCAGAAGATATTGCTAATGGCTACCCACTTTACGGAAGTCAGGAAGCAGGTGATCCGAAATATGTGGACATCAATGACGATGGCGTGATCGATCCAGATGACCGTACTTATTCAGGTCATCCAAACCCTGATTACGTTTGGGGCATGACCAATAACTTCACTTTCAAGGGATTTGACCTGTCTGTTTTAATACAGGGACAATGGGGTGGACATCTGTATTCCACCTTTGGACGAGCGATGTATCGAACAGGTATGGGTTCTAATGAAAATACCCTTGGCAAGACAAGAGACCGATATGTGTGGGAAGAAGGAGCTGAAGTTACGGCAGCAGATGTGGAAGGTAAAGAAAGAAAATCACCATCCACATTTGGTCGGATCAAAAACACCGATTGGCTTTATCCAAATGATTACTGGAGGATCAGGAACATCACGCTTGGCTACGATCTGGGCAGGTTGTTTGAATCCAATATCATTTCAAATGCCAGGATCTATGTTACAGCAGAAAACTGGTTTGGTGGAGACAAATATAATGGTGGATTTAATCCTGAAGCCCGTAATAACCAGGGTGATGATTATGGGGCATTTCCATTGTCACGCTCCATCATTTTCGGTGTAAACTTAGGACTATAAAATTGACAAAATCATGAAAAGAATATTCATATACATATTATCAGTCCTGGTTTTCAGTGCATGCACAGATCAGCTGGACCAGGCTCCTATATCAGAACCTAGTGCGGCAAATTTTTACCGCAATACGCAGGATTTTGAACAGGCCATTACCGGCGTTTACAATTCATTAAATGATTATTCCGGCAACCACTTTTATCTTTCGGAGATAAGATCAGACAATGTTTATTCACCGGGGACAGGCGTTCGAGAATGGAATCCGGTAAATAATTTTGAAAAGACGTTGGCAACCAATGTTTTGATGCAAACAGCATGGGATTCCAATTTCAGGGGAATTTACCTCGCCAATACAGTGATCGATTACATCAATCTGGAAGTTGTACCTGATGACAATACAAGAAACAGGATCATTGGCGAAGCAAAATTCCTCAGGGCTTTGTTTTACTTTGACCTCGTGAGGTTCTTTGGCAAAGTGCCAATCATTGACAAAGTTGTCACTCCTACAGAAGCGCTGGATATTCCTCGTTCACCTGTAGCGGATGTTTACAACCTGATCGTATCAGATCTTGAAGAGGCCGCCAGCCAATTGCCGTCTTCCTATTCTGAAGCAGGTAAGGCGACAACGTGGGCTGCTAAAGGATTACTGGCAAAAGTATATTTGACTATGTCAGGACCTACTTACGGAATTGATGGCCCGGGCATGGAAGCCAATCAGTACAATGCCGCCTTAACATTGTTGAATGAAGTCATTGCCAGCAATGAGTTTTCCTGGGTGGATGATTACTCATCGATATTTGATTATGACAATGAATACAATGGAGATATTGTATTTGCTGTACAAAACATCAATAATAATGTGACAGGTGATTTGGGAATAGGAACCATCTTACCAACATTAATGTATCACGAAGCATGGGCAAGAATTAATCTTCCTTTTGCAGGTGGAGTTCCGGGTGATAGTCCGATCAATCCTTCAGATGATTATCTGGCATCTTTTGAAGTCGATGATATAAGGGACGATATCTCGATCCTGTTGAGCTATGTCGATGAAAATGGAAATACAAATGACAATCCTCAATACCTCAAGTGGGTGAGCCTAGACCATGTGCCTGCTGACCGGTTTAACTGGGGAATTAACTTTCCTGTCATCCGATACACCGATATTCTCATGATGAAAGCTGAAGCGCTTCTTCAAACCGGAGGTAGCCAGACGGAAATTGATCAGATTGTCAATGATGTCAGGGCCAGGGCTGGAGTCGGACCGGTGTCTAATGTCGACCTGGACATGTTACTCGAAGAAAGAAGGAAAGAGTTTGTTGCAGAAGGACATAGGTGGCATGATCTCGTGCGGACCGGAAGAGTATTGGATGTGATGAATGCCTGGGAACAAGTCGATGATGCTTCTGACAAGATCCCAACAATTGTGGCAAATGACATTATCTATGCCATTCACCAAAGCCAGCTTGAAGTAAAAGAAGGTTTGTACGAACAAAACCCTGGATATTAGAAGTATATAGGTTTATTTGAAATAATAGGTAAAGTCCTGAGTGCGGTTGAAAAAAGTTCAACCCATTTCAGGACTTTTATTCTGATTAAGAATCTAAACCAGGCTTGAATGACAAGGTATTCCATTACGAAAATGTTAAAGAGAATGCTCTTTGAAGGGTTTAACACATAATTTAAATTGCCGGGAGGCAACTGAAAGCTGTTTTTATTTAATTGATATTTAATGAAAATAAACAGAAGGAAATTCATCAAAGGAGGACTTGGAATGTCAGCTATTGCCATCAGCCATGCATCGTTCGGCAAAAACTTGCTCTTCAATGACGATGAATCTGATTTTTGTAAAAGCCTCTCTCCTATTGGAAGAAAGCTGGAAACAGAAGGATACTATGTCTGGGGAACGAGCCCAATCATTGGGGATGATGGAAAAACACATGTGTTTTATTCCCGCTGGCCGGAAAAATATGGAATGGGTGGTTGGATCCATCAATCTGAAATTGCCCATGCTGTTGCTGACACACCGGAATCTGAATTTGAATACGTTTCAACGATTCTCAAACCACGAGAAGGTAATTTCTGGGACAGCACTACCTGTCACAATCCGCATATCAAATATGTGGATGGGAAATACTGCTTGTTTTACATGGGCAACTCCAATAAAAAGACCAACACCAAGCGGGTTGGACTGTCCATTTCGGATTCTCCTAATGGCCCGTGGGAACATGCAGAGAAACCACTTCTGAATGTTTCGAGCGAAGAAGAAGCCTGGGACAATCACTGTACCTCCAATCCCACTTTCCTGAAACACCCTAACAGCCAATACTGGCTTTATTATAAATCGTGGAATACAGCTGACTACGAAAACTATACCGACCCAAAGATCCGAGGGAACAGAAAATATGGCCTGGCAATAGCGGAAAATTTAGAAGGACCTTACTCGAAATACGAAGGGAATCCGGTCATCGATTATTCCGGAATGGGTAACAACATCCAGGCGGAAGATGGCTATGTCTGGTATGAGAATGGAAAATTTAAGATGATTCTTCGCGACATGGGCATTTTCAATCATCAATATGGACTGTACATTGAATCGCCTGACGGCATTCACTGGTCCAAACCAAAGATCGCTTATTACAACACAGATCATTATTTTACCCAACCGCCAAAGCCCAAACATCTCTCCAAATACGGTCGCTTCGAGCGTCCACAACTGCTACTGCAGAATGGAAAACCCAGCCATCTGTTCCTGACAACGCAGGGAGGGAAATACATGACATCGAGCACGTTTGTGTTTAAAATTAATTGAATTCGGAAAGAGAAAACTAACAAAAACTTGTTCCTGAAAGTGATGTAGGCTATTCAGAGTGGGTAAATTCTTCTTAAAAATTCTAAAATTTGACATTACCCAGGCCAAACCCATGTTACAAGTGAAAGTGGCTCAAAATAGATAGAGAAGACCATTCCCGGACCTGTTTCGGGATCTTTTGGAAGTAGCTTACCAAGTTCAATAGACGAGAATTCTTTTATGACTTCATATTAAAATGGTCTGATCAGGTTATATCAGTCAAGTTGAAGACACAATAGATAAAATCCACTTAACTGGATTTTCATGTATTTTCTTTAACTTAAAGCGCGGACCCGGAAACACAACACCAAAATGAACTACCCTCTTTTTGCACAAAAGATATTTTTCATATTTCTTTTTCTTCCCTTGTTTTCCTTCTTACAAAATGAAGCTTTCGATGAGTCTTACCGGGAGCATCCGATGATTTTAAAGGGGGATGAAATGGTGAGTAAAGGGGAAATGGAAAGCGCTATTGATGTATACAAAAAGGCTGCTGATAGATTTTATGAAAATAAAGAATGGGATAGTTACGCTTATTGCTTGAATTTATTGGGGTATTGCCACAGATACCTGAGAGAATTTGATCAAGCCAGGCAATATTTTAACAATTCGGAAAAGATCATTCAGAATAATTTACCAGCCAATCATCCTGAATTAGGTCGATTGTATTACAACCTTGGATACTATTACAAATTCACAAACAACACTGATAGTTCGGAATGGGCTTTTAATAAATCCATAAAAGTCCGGGAAACCAGCTTACCAAAAGATCATAACGATCTGGCTCAAAGTTACCATGCGATGGGTAGTTTTTTGCAGGAAAGAAAATCGGATTATATCAATGCAATGATTTATTATGAAAAGGCACTGGAAATACGTGAACGTAATCCTAATAAAACAAATGTATATCTTGGATACAGCTATTACTATTTAGGACAAACTCTTTTTACTTTAAATGATATCCCCAGGTCAATAAATTATTTCAGAGAAGCCGCCAGGATTTTTGAAGCCAATCCTGATTTTAATCCTTGGCTCAGAATAAGTATTTATTTATCGATTGCCAATTACCTTAGAACCACAAAAGAACACATAAAAGCAAAAAACATCCTTAACAAATCATTGAACCTAGCTACAACTCAATATGGAAATAAAGACGTTTTAGTATTGTCCATTACCAACAGCCTAGCCAATGCATATATCAATCTAAAACAAAGTGATTCAGCATTTCACTTTGCAAAATTATCGATTAGTATTAATTCCAATCCAGTGTTTGATTCTCTTCACTTGGCTTATAGTTATGAAACTTTAGGAGATATTTACGACGCTATGCAAAATTCAGATTCTGCAATTGCCTATTACAAAAAAAGTTTGGCCATTCTAAATGGAAAATATTCTAATAGAAAAAATGAAATTTCTATTATCCTATTAAAAATAGGAAACCAGCATCTTCGTAATCAAAGTCCGATTGAAAGTCTTGGTTTTTATCAATCCGCGTTGTCGAAAAATATTCCGAAATTCGAACCTAAAAATATATTTTCCAATCCGAAAATTGGAAATCTCTTAAATCCAATTGAAATAGTTGACATACTTTCCCAAAAGGAGAAGGCTTACTTCCAACTCTATATTACTTCAAATAATAAAAAGTATCTCAAAGCAAACCTGGAAACTCAAAAGTTAGTTAATGAAATAGCTGAAGTCATCAGAAAAGGGTATTTTACTGAAGAAGTTAAATTGCAAATGGCAGAGCACTTCAAATATAACTGTGAATTTGCCTTACAAGCCATTAACGAACTAGTTCAATTAGAGAAAAACGACTCATTAATATTTGAAGCTTTTTCCTTAATAGAAAAAAACAGGTACGCTCAGTTGACAACAAATCTTTTGAAATTAAAGGAAAGTAAAAATATTGGGATGCCTGATTCCCTGATTTCGCAGGAACAAAATATCCTCGCCATGATTGCTATCCTCAAACAAGAAATTAAAAACTTAGGGGAAACAGATCAAAATACTCAGAACAAAATTTTTTCACTTGAAAGAGAATATCAAAAACTTATCAAATATCAGGAAAAAAATTATCCCAACTATTTTAATTCGAAGAGTTACGGTTATGATTTTTTGTCTCTGAGTGATATTAAAAAAGCCTTAAATAATGATGAGCAAGTTATAGAATACTTTTGGGGAGACTCGTCAATTTATATCCTTTCTATTAACAAAGAAAAATCGGAATTTCATACTATACCAAAAACAGATTCATTGATCAAAAACCTGGAAAGATATTCCTTATCATTGAACGGTAATATTCCCTTCAATGTAAGTGATTCTGATGTTATTCAAGAATTTATTATACCCGCTAATTTTCTATATAGAAGCCTTCTGACTCCCTTTTTATTTAACGATACAAAAAGTTTAATCATTTCAGCAAATGGCCCTCTGGAAAAAGTTCCATTTGAAGCTTTTGTAACCCAAACTGGCATTTATACATTTCATGATGCTCCTTATCTTATCAAAGATTTTGACTTCCGATATATTTACAGTTGTAATCTTTTCTTTAGAGATAAAAATATTCCTAAAACAAATCCCTCGATGTTAGCTTTTAGTTATTCCTCGGAAAACTCAACTAACAGTAACTTTAATAGAAGTAACAATGATGAGCTTCCTGCTTCAGCCATTGAAATTAAATCGATAAGCCAAATTTTCAGCGAAAATAATAGTAAATTTTATTATGGGGAAAATGCTACTGAAAGTATATTTAAAAGACTTGCCTCCTCTTTTGATATCATCCATTTGGCAGTTCATGGAGTGGGTGATCCATCAGAAGAAATTAATTCAAGAATTGAATTCAAATCAAATTCTGACACGTTGGAAGACGGACTATTACATGCCTATGAACTCTACAACCTGGATTTTAACCATGTAAAATTAGCTGTTTTAAGCGCTTGCGAATCTGGAATAGGCAAACAATATGAGGGAGAAGGGATATTTAGCATGGCAAGAGGATTTAGGTATGCAGGTTGTCACTCAACAATCATGAGTTTATGGAAAGTAAATGATCAGTTTACTGCAAAAATCATGTTGGAATTTTACAGACAGCTTGCAACTGGAAAACCAATAGACGAATCACTTCGACTATCTAAACTCAATTTCTTAAAGAAATCAGATTCAAGGTTAGCTCATCCGGCCAATTGGGCAGCTTTCATACTTTTAGGAGACGAATCACCGGTTATAAAGTCAAAGCCTAATCTCTATTATTTATTGCTCTTGATAATTCCATTTTTTGTTTCATATTACTTTTGGAAAAAGAAAAAAGGTTAATAAATGGCCTGCAAAATGACTGTCCGACTTTGGTGCCCCTATAATAAAAGTTGGGACTTTGCACAAGTCGATGTCAGTTCAAATCCTATTGATGGACCTGAGGATGAGTTAATTAAAGTTCGAAACCACAGTGTCAAACCTGATAAAAAAGGTGAATTTGTTGATAGAAAATATACTGACGAAGAGATTGACGCTATCCATGCTTTTGCATGCGCGAAGTTAACAATTGAATTGTGGGAAAAGTATTGTAAGAGGAAAATTAACTGGCCTTGGGGTAGTAATTCCCCGAATGAAAAACTAAATATTGTTCTTTACAATAATTGGATAGATGCATCCTATCAAATTCATAACAACTCCATTTTATTTGGAAAGACAAACAATGACACCCAGTATTTTTGTCGATCATTGGATCTGGTAGCCCATGAAACTTCTCATGCCATCATTGAAAGTTTACGACCAGGTATTCACGAGAGCTGTGGAAAAGATGGAATGGCAGTGATCGAGGCTATTGCAGATCTGTCAGCCTTTTTTCTTAAAATATCTAACCCTGAAATTAGTGAATGTTTGGCTCAAATAAAGTCGAACTCCTTAAAACAAAAAAGCATGATTACTGAGTTTGCATGGGGCTTCTACCATACAAACTATGGATTGCGTAGTATTCTAAATAAACAATCTAATAATAGAGACGCTTATTCAATAAGTAGAGCCATCACTCATTTTATCTATCAATCAATTATTGAAATTGCCCAACATTCCACTATTCCAGATAATTTTTACCCCAATATTGAAAGATTGATATCCGCAACATTCAACACATTCTTGATTTGTGATGAATTGAATACACCAACTTATTTAAAAAGGCTTAAATATTCCCTTAAACAATGGAATTAAGAAACCCAAGAAATTGCAACCTAGTTTTTTTTTTCACCCTGGACCAATCCATCTGTTGGATCTACTTCTCGGACGTCCACCGCTTCATATATTTTGATTTCTCCTACTCGGCCTGGAAGTAGTTTTACATCAAAAATCACAGTCTGACCTTTTTTTAATCCTTGAGAATTCTCAAATGGAATTAACCTGATAAATTCAGGAGTAATCCATTCCCCATCCCCTCTTTCAATTTGTGTGATAAAAATTTGTCCCATTATTGGTCCATTGGCTGGTAATCCTGGATCGTCCGGTACATGAACTGCTCCTCGCGCTTGTGGCATAGTGGTTAGATTTGGTAGTTAAACAATTAGGTTTAGTTAATTAGTTGTTTTAATGATCAAATTTGTGTTGAAGAAAATTACGTAAATTTCCTTTAAAACCCTGATGAGAATTCAATGAATTTTTAATAACAGGATTTTAAACCGTTTCTTCATCACAAAAATGGATGACAACTTTCCCTTTATGCAGATTCCCGTCAAAGGTCACCCATATCTGGAAATAAATTTTTAAATTATTTTTCAAGACAGAAAATTAAGATCATCATTCAACTAAACCCTTCAAAATTAATCAGATATACCCACCTGATTGTATTGCTGGTTTATTGCAATATAGTGTACGGACAAGGTAGTAGCGACGTCGGAATGGCATCCATGGGCGCCATGCGATCGGGTCAAACTTTTGAGGGAGATTCTGTCCTCAACAAAAGATCAATTGAACTAAGCTATTATCGTGGTGCCACCCAACTCTCCCCTACCATCCAGTCGTTGACACTGGATCTTTTCTATGCGATCAACGAGAAAAACTCTTTGCAAATGCAGCTACCTTTTAAATGGGTAAAAGGAAACCTCGGCAAAACATCTGGGTTGGGTGATATTAGTGTATGCTACACGAGAAATATTTTAAAAAGTGAAAACTTCGATTTCAATGCCTCTTTAGGGTTGAGGATCCCTGCAAATCCCTCCGATCTCAATAATTCTTATATTGAGTACACCACCGATCTACAATCTCATATCCTCCCTATGTACTACCAGAGAAGTCTGGGAAGTTTTGATCTAATCTTTGGCAGTGCATTTATCAGTCACTTTTGGGTCCTTGGTGTTGGACTACAGATCCCTTTCAATGACAATAAGAACGACTTTCGCTATGAAGACTGGAAGAATTATCCGAATGACGAATATATCCATCGGTACGATGAAGCCAATTTTTTAAACAGGGGGACGGACCTTATGTTTTGGATAGAAAGAGCTATTTACGTTTCTCGATTTGACTTCAGGTTGGGATTATTGCCTATCGTCCGAATTTCCAAAGACAATATCCTCGATGTAAACCTGGATTCGGAATCATTTAACCAGAGAATCAAAGTTGATGGATCTTCAGGCATGGCACTTACAGGTTATGTCAGTGCTGCCTACCAATTAAGCAAATCATGTCGTTTTAAAATGTTTTTTGGTTATGCTTTCAAAAACAGAGATACCAACCCGGATGGAATGGATAGAGAGAACATCCTTACTGTGTCCTATCGAAGAAGTTTTTAACAAAAAATGGGGTGACATTCACTATCTCAGACTGTAAATCTAACATTCAAACCGAATTAAATATCCCAATCTCAAAACCTTTTAAACCTTAATTCCCCAATTATTCCTGTTATTTTTTAACTTGACTTCTTTTTGAACAAACTGAAATTAAGATGAACAAACGCAGACAATTTATTAAGACTAGCTCATACCTGGCATTGGGATCGATCGTCCTGCCAATGGCTTGTTCTCCAAAAAAGAAAACAACAGAAGAAGTGGCAGAAGAGGCGACAGCTCCATCCACAACTTCTACTTCTACCCTAAGAAAAGGAATTGGCGTACAGGCTTATTCGGTCAGAGAGGCCTTGCAGGAGGATTTTGCTGGTTCCATGAAGAAAATTGCTGAAATGGGCTATAAATATATTGAAGCTTATGGCATGAGCACTGACGGCCAGCTGTTTGGTATGGCCCCGTCTGAATACAAAAAGATTGTGGATGATCTGGGGATGGAAGTTGTGTCCTGTCACAGCACATATTTCACTCCGGAAGAAGCACCGGCAATGATCGAAGCTTCACAGGGAGTAGGTATCAAATATCACATTATTCCCTGGATGGGCGAGGATCAGAGAAAGGATTATCATGCAGTAGCAGAAAATCTGAACAAGGTCGGCGAACTCTTTAAAGGGACAGGGATAAAATTCGGCTATCATAACCACGATTTTGAAATAATAGAGCAAAATGGTGAAGTTCCTCTAGAGATAATGCTAAAGGAAACAGACCCTGAGCTTGTCACATTCGAAGCAGACTTGTATTGGGTCGTAAAAGGTGGGATGGATCCGATGGAATTGATTAATAAATATCCTGGCCGATTTAGCCTTTACCATGTGAAAGATGCCAACCAGGAGCTGGATCAAACAACTGTAGGTTCGGGGATCATCGATTTTAAATCTTTGTTGGGTGCGCATGAGGAAGCAGGGCTGGACTACTATTTTGTAGAGGATGAACGAACGGAAGATCCATTTGGAAACCTGAAGGGCGCTATCGAATACCTGAAAAATCTGGAAATATGATTGATGGCGGACTGTGAGGAAACAGTCCATGGTATTAATAAAATTAGGTTTAGTCAAACTGGTTTCATCCCGCAATGCTTGCCATAGACAGGTTTTCATTGCGGGATTTTTTAATGTTTGATAAAAGCTCCAAGGTTTGTGAGGACACAAACCTTCATTCAGGAATCGTGAGCTATATTACAGAGTTTTTTAATGTTCAATAGCCAATTCTCCACAAACTTTTTCGTAACAACTCATCCTTGAAGAAAAATCAACCTTTCATCCTGCCTTTAATTTTCTCGTAAAAAAATTTTCATTCCCCGATAGGGGTAAAAAATGGTTCGCTTGTCTATAGGGTGAATTTTAAAATAGACAAGAACAATGAACTCAATCAAATTAACATTTCGGATTCCATTTTTTCTGATCATTCTTTTCCTGTCAGGTTATTCAGCATCTGCGCAGGAAACCACAAATGGAGAATTAACAAGGCCCTTTCAATTTACATTTGTTTACCCGGTCGGTACGAATGGCATTTCAGCCGGTAATTACGTGAACAATGTTTCCATCAACATGCTGGCTGGATTGTCCGGTGGGGTAAAAGGCGCTGAACTGGGCAGCTTGGTAAATGTATCTCTTGGCTCAGTTGACGGCCTTCAGGCGGCAGGTCTTGTCAATACCTCCCTTGGTTATATGAATGGACTTCAGATGTCCGGTTTAGCCAACTTTAATAAAGGTGAATTGGTAGGTGTCCAGGCTTCGGGACTGGCAAACCTCAACACGCATAAAGTAAATGGCGTTCAAATGGGCGGGTTGGTTAATGTTGCTACAAAAACAGTCGATGGAGGACAATTTGCGGGGTTGGTCAATGTCAGTGCAGGCAGTACATATGGCGCCCAGTTAGCCGGATTAATAAATGTTAGTGCTGGCGACACGGATGGGGCTCAATTGTCCGGAATAGCCAATGTCTCTGCAGGCAAACTGGACGGCGTTCAGATAGGCCTGGCCAATTATGCAAAATCCGTCAAGGGTTTCCAATTGGGACTTCTTAATATCACTGAAAGTGTCGAAAAGGGTGCCGTGCTCGGTCTGTTTTCATTTGTTCGGGATGGATATCGCAGAGTAGAACTTGAAACCAATGAGACTTTCTACCTCAATGCGGCATTTAAATCAGGAACTTCCCGCCTCTACACGATCTACACAGTAAGTTTCAAAACGGACATGGATAAGACATATTGGGCGCCGGGAATCGGCCTGGGAACTCTTATGCCCATTAGCCAAAAAATGAATGCAAACATTGACCTGATTGCCAGACAAGTGAACGAAGATGAAGGATGGACTGAGGAACTCAATATGTGGAACACGCTGAAAATCAACTTCTCTTACCTGATTGGTGAGCGTTTGGAAATCTACGGGGGCCCCTCTATGAATGTCTCAGTTTCAGGTATTAAAGACCTGGAAGGAAATCTTATCGGGGAATCATTCTCTCCTGACTGGGGAGAGCTTTCATCGCACGCTTACAAGAAAAACAAAGTCAAATCATATATCGGATTCAATTTGGGTATCCGTCTATAAACAATCATCCAATAACCAATAATTTTTAAAATCCATAAAAATGAAAAATCAAAAAAGACTTGTATACTTCATCGCTATTCTGACCGGGGCATTCTGTCTGCTCTCACTTAATCTATTTTCCCAGGGATTAACCCAAACGATTAGAGGAAAGATCACCGATCAGGACAGTAAATCAGAAATAATCGGAGCCAGTATTGTTATCATTGGTTCAGATCCCATCAAGGGCGCCAGTACAGATATAAATGGCGAATTTAAAATTGATGATGTTCCCATAGGAAGAGTCGATCTGAAAATTACCAGCGTTGGATATGAGGAAGGCTTTGTATCCAATTTAATTGTCGGAACCGGAAAAGAAGTCTTTATAAACGTACAGTTGCGCGAATCGCTGGTTCAGCTTGATGATATTGTGATTGAAGAAAAGGTAAATAAAAGCGATGTCTCCAATGAAATGGCCAACGTAAGCGCAAGAGCATTCTCAGTCGAAGAGACCAAGCGATACGCCGGCTCATTCAATGACCCTGCCAGGCTGGTTGCCAATTTTGCCGGCGTTCAGGGTAATGCGGAAGGCTCCAATCACATTGTAGTCCGGGGGAATTCTCCCAATACCGTTCAATGGAGAATGGAAGGGATCGAAATTCCTAACCCAAATCATTTTGCCGAAGAAGGTTCTTCCGGTGGAGCCATTAACATGCTCAACAGTTATATGCTGGCAAATTCTGATTTTTACACCGGCGCTTTTGTACCCGAATACGGAAACGTCCTAGGGGCTGTATTTGACATGAAGATGCGCACAGGAAATAAGGAGAAAAGAGAGTATTCACTATCGGCAGGAATTTTAGGTACCGATATTACGGTTGAGGGCCCTTTTAAAAAAGGAAATAAATCTTCCTATCTCGCCAACTACCGCTATTCTACATTGGCAATATTGGATCAAATCGGTGTCGCCGATTTTGATGGTGTTCCGAAGTACCAGGATCTTTCTTTTAAACTTGCTTTACCTACCAAAAAAGCTGGTTATTTTGAAGTTTTCGGTTTGGGAGGCAAGAGCTCAATTAACGAAGAAACTCTCGCTGAAGATACAGAAGAGGTCTTGCAAAAAGGAGATTACCGTGCATCCATGGGCACATTTAATATTAACCATATTTATTTCTTCAATGCCAATACCTCCATCGAATCATTCATTTCAGCATCGCAAAACGGAAGTAAATACGATGACGAACAATTGGATGAGACAAATAGCTATTTTGAAAACACCTATTCCGACAACTTAGATAAATACACGCTACGGTTTGCCACTTCTGTAAATAGCAAACTCAATGCACGGAATACCATCAAGAGCGGGATTAAGTACAATCATTTTTACTTTGATTTTCAGCAACAATTCCGAAATGAGACCACAAATGATATGGAAACCTGGCTGAACGATAAAGATGATGCCGGATTAATGCAGGCATATGCTTCCTGGAAATACAGGATTTCGGAACAACTGACATTTACTTCAGGTGTACACTGGATGCAATTTAACCTGAATAATGAATCATCTATCGAGCCGAGAATCAGCACAAAATGGCAATTTAGCCCAAATCAATCCATCTTTGCAGGATTTGGGATCCATAGTCAAATGGCAGCCTTACCAGTTTACTTTTCAAACATCACTGATGAAAATGGAGTCGTAACGGAACCAAACAGAGGCCTGGGTTTCATGAAAGCCCGACACTATGTTTTGGGATACGACCGGCAGATCAGCCAAAATGTTTATTTTAAATTGGAGACGTATTACCAGGATCTGTACAACATACCTGTTGAAAATGATCCTAACAGTTCATATTCATTGCTAAATTCTGTGTCCGGATTTACAGACAGGGCTTTAGTCAACGAAGGAACCGGGTACAATTATGGCCTGGAATTGACCCTGGAAAGGTTCTTCAGCAGGAATTATTACTACCTGGTGACAGCTAGTTTGTACGAGTCGAAGTATAAAGCGCTGGATGGCATCACACGTTCGACCATGTTCAATGGCAATTATCTGTCCAATGTTTTGGTTGGAAAAGAGTTTTATCTCGGAAGTGGAAATAAAAACAAGGTCCTGAGTCTGAATATCAAAGCCTCCTTGTTTGGGCCGAGAAATATCACCCCAATCGATCTGGAAAGCAGCCGTGAACTGGGAAGAACGGTCTGGTATGAAAATGACGCCTATAGTAAAAGTGGGGAACATGTCTGGAAGGTTGACTTTGGTGCGACCTACAGCTGGAACAGACCTAAAACCCGTCAGGAAATCAAATTGGACGTTCAAAACATAACTGGCAACCAGGCGGTTATAGATGAGTATTACGACAGCGTTACGAAGGAAATTGAAACCAGTGAACAGTTGCCACTGTTTCCTGTGCTCATGTACACAATAGAATTTTAAAAGAAAAGTTTTTCTTTGTCCGGCAATTGAATTTAAAGGTCTGCAACATAGCAGGCCTTTTTTTTAACAACAAAGCATAAAAATCAAATAAGTTCTAATTTGCAAAAGCTTAAAGCATCTAACTTCCTACTCTGAAAACTTGATTGGTTTGACCAAGCAAAAATCGAAATTTGAAAAATATTTGCTCTTCACATTTTGATCAGTGAGATTTCATCTCATAATTCTTCATCTTTGTAAGGAAGAATTAATTTTGTATCATTAGTCCATTCGTAAATAAAACCACAAAATCAATGTTCGAAGATGATGATGAGGATGACGATGGGTTAAATCCTGAAAAACTACCTATCTATCTTAAAGGCAGGGAAATTTGGGATTTGACGCATAAAATTGCCGATCTGATACCGGAAGATGATGAGATGCTCATGACCACCAAACAATTCATGTTGGCTGATGCAGGTCTCCTATCAGTCAAGGTAGCTGGTGCAGAAGCTGGCGGGCTATATGACATCAAGATGGAAAATGCCGCAATCATCCGAAAAGCTGCCCGGGATTTGATTCTCCATTGTCGCGAGCTGGAAATGTTTGATTTCAAGGAAACCGAATACCTGGATCTTATCCGGGATGCAATTGAAGAATATCGGGTTTTGTTTGTGGATTGGGTAAAGTCATTCGATCAATGGGATTACATTATTGACAGATGGGGACTGTTCAATCCCCCCGGAATAGATGCAAATGACCACGATCCTGATGATGATATTCCCCTATAGATGATATCTGAAATAGGTCGGACGACGCGGACGGATCAAGCCAAAAAAACCGTGGAGCAGTATTTATAAAACCTCCAATACACAATCGATCAATTAACAAATAAATCACAAAACCAAAAAAACAACATCCCAATATTTGAAAATCTGATCTTTGTAGATTGACATTTATTTGTTGTTTGTGTTTTGAAAATTGATGCTTTTATCGGCAAAACTTCTCCATTCCTCAGAAATTTTGCTTGATTATTACCGACCGGACAAATCCATTTAAAGAAATAAAACTTTCATGAATGAGAGAATTCACCCACAGGCATGAAAGTCGTCTGACCACTTAGAGTGGTCGGACGTCTGGACTTTCAGAAAAAAAGGTTAAACCCTGGCTAGGGGCTTAACCTGCAATCTATCTATAAAACTAAGAAAACTCATATTCCTATTGAATATGGGCAGGTATTGCAATTTCACAATAGGCACTTTCAACACCTTTCTTATTTGTGCTCAGGTAATTTCTCATCGAATCACTGTAATCAGCTAAGGTATTAATGACGGATTGATGGCTGGGGTCATATCTGCCATGACCTTTCGAAATGGAATGCTTATATTTTAGATATGCTTTGTAATAATAATCCAGGTAAGAGGCCAGATTCGGGACCTGGTAGAGCACATGCCCAAATTCATGCGCCAGCATTTCAAGTGTCTTCCATTCATTCAAATTACTTACTTTTACGCTCACGGATCCATCGCAATATTCTGAGTGATACCTGTGTTCGCTTTTTTCACTTTGAGCCAAATTGGTTGTCGCTAAAATCCCTTCCTGATTAAACTCACTTTTATCAACTATTTTGACAAATATGTCTGTGACATTTTTCTCATAATCCCTGATCCTATCGACCGTATAATAAATTTCCGGGGCGATGTCTTTAAATTTTTTCAATATGCGGTGGGTTATCAAATACTTTTTTTGGTATTCCTTTCTTTTATATTCAATTCTTTTTCGGTGCATTTTTAACTTCACCATTTGATCATCGTCTGTACAAATCTCCATCAGGCTATCAATATTTCGCAGGCACTGATCAGCTAACTTTATTTCAAATTCATAGCCGTTTTTGATGTCGCAATAAGCATAGTGAATGGACTTAAAACTTATAATGGTCAGAATGATGAATACATAAGGTCTCATAGGTTTATATTTTTTGAGTGATTGATTTATCATTGACTGTTGACTGGTTTGCATCCATGACGTTTGGATCTTTCTTAATTCGGGTTTATTGGAATATTTCCACTTTTCGATTTGAAGGAAAACAAAAAAATAATGCTACGCTGAGTTATTGTACCAAGCGACAAACGACCCGATACTTTGATGATTTAGACCGACAAGTGTCATTTATAAAGCAAAGGTGTTGTTTGTCGTAGAAATTGGTTTTTTATCGAAAAAAACACCATTCTGATGAATATTTGATAATTTTATATGGAAATCAGATCCTGATATTTGACCTGTTTGATGGACAGGATGCGAAAAAACATAGAAGATAATTGACGAACATGACTGTTGGTGGCACTACTCTTTATATGAGCAAAAAGGTGAAAAACCATTTTTATGGGAAATACCGCATTTGGTGGCACATATTATTTTGGGTGGCATATGTCATCTACGAGGGTTTGATCTGGGGAATGGTGGATGATACTTATGAACTGAGATTTTATATCTCCATGGTTGAACTTCCAGTAAAAGTTACTGCAACCTATTTTACAATATATGTATTGATCGACAAGTATCTGATCAAAAAGAAATACCAGGAATTTATCATTTTCCTAATAATATCGATGTTTTTCTTCGGGATCGCCCTGCGGTTTACGGCTTTCAATTTCACCTACCCAAAATACTATCCTGAATCACTGAACCTTCCATTTTTCTGGCCACCTAAACTATTGATCTCGATGTTTTATATCTATGCTGTTGTGGCATTTGTTTCTGTTTTTCACCTGGCTAAGATCTGGTATTTACATCAACTACATACCCAGCAGCTTTTACAGAAATCAGAAGAATTGGAGAAAGAAAAAATAGCTGCAGAATTGAAATTATTAAAATCCCAAATCAATCCTCATTTTCTGTTCAATACATTAAATAACCTCTATTCGCTCACACTTAAAAATTCTTCCAAAGCCCCGGAAATGGTTCATAAGCTTTCTGAACTAATGTCGTACATGTTGTATGAAAGCAATCATCCGGAGGTTTCCATTGAAAAGGAAATACGGTATCTGGAAAACTACATTTCTCTCGAAAAACTGAGATATGATGGGAGGTTGGATGTACAACTCAAAACAAACCTGGAAAACAGTGGAATTAGGATTGCACCGCTTGTATTACTGCCATTTGTAGAAAACAGCTTTAAGCATGGTGTGAGTAATCAGATATCAGGTGGTTGGATCCAAATAGAAATAAGCATCAAAAATTCGCAGCTTACATTTAAAGTAGAGAACAGCAAAAGCGATCCTACAAATAAGAAAGAGGAAAATGGGCAACCTTGTTTGGGGTTGGAAAACCTGAGAAAAAGACTTTCCCTGATCTACCCTGACAAGCATGAGATCAGGATCATGGAAGAAAAAGATTCCTACCTGGTCATCTTGAAAATTGACCTTCCTGCAACAGTCGTTTCAATTGAAAAGGAAAAAGTAGAACAAGTATGAGGTGTCTGGTAGTGGATGATGAACCTCTTGCCCGTCAAATTCTGGAAGATTACATCGAGAGGGTAGATGAACTCGAATGGGTGGGAAGCTGCGCTAACGCCATCGATACATTTTCTGCTATTCAGAAAACAAAAATAGACCTGCTTTTTCTGGATATCCAAATGCCTCAAATTACCGGTCTGGAATTGATCAAATCCATCAAAAATCCACCTGTCGTCATTTTAACAACCGCCTATCGGGATTACGCATTTGAAGCTTTTGACCTGGATGTTGTCGACTATTTACTGAAGCCCATCTCTTTCGACAGGTTTTTAAGAAGCATCAGCAAAGTGTATCAGTTGAAGGACGTTTATCTCAATCATTTCCCGGAAGATGGAAAATCAGATGAGCCACAAACGGATGCTTACATGTACTTCAGGGAAAAGCGGGAAATGGTAAAGGTGTTTTTAAATGACATCTTATATTTCGAGAGCCTGCGCGATTACATCAGGATCTATACGAAGGAAAAACAGATTATTACCTACCAGAAAATCAGCTACCTGGAACAAAAGCTTCCTGAGAATCAGTTCATAAGAGTACACCGATCGTTTATCGTTCCGATTGAAAGGATCTCTTCCTATACGATGAATAGCCTGAATGTAGATGGAAAGGAAATACCTATCGGACGCAAGTACAAGAATGAGACAATCAAAATATTACAAAAATCCCAGCTAGAAGGCTAACGTAACCTGACTCGACGCAAGAAAACCACAAAAAAACCGTTCCCGCGACAAGCGTCGGGACAGGCTATTCCGAGGTTTCAGACAGGACTTGCGGATAGAGAAACCGCAGGAATCTCGTTATCACGAGACTCTCACGCCCTTTCCCTACGCTCATCCTCTGGGAAATGGCTCAGTGTGACGTTTGTTTTTTTGTGGTACACGATATCGAGGTTAGGGCAATATTACCGGAGACATCAGACGTGGAATTTTGGCTATAGTAGAAAAATCTATATGGAAACCCAAGTCAATATAACTGAAACCGGAGATAATTGATTTTGAAGCCTTGCTTCAGGAACTTCAATTCATACCGGGTCTGAATATCGTAATGGTCGTCCAGCCATTCTGAATGATAAAGATCATAAGTATGAATCAGATCTTTTACATCATCTCTTGACGACAAGACCTCCATGGTATAATCGAACAAACTTTTGCTGTCTGTCTTTAAGTGGATAGTCCCTGCTTTTCTCAAAATGTTTTTATACCTGTCTAAAAATGCAGGATGGGTTAGCCTTCTTTTTTCATCGCTTTCCCTGGGTTGGGGATCCGGAAAAGTAATCCATATTTCATCGACTTCACCCTTCTCGAAGAACTTTTCTATGTGATCGATTTGTGTGCGTAAGAAAGCAACATGATCCAGCTTTTCAGCCTTGGCAATAGAGCTTCCTTTCCAAATACGAGCGCCCTTGATATCAACACCAATAAAATTCCGATCAGAAATATTTCGTGCTAAACCAACAGTGTACTCACCTCTACCACAGGCCAGTTCTAAAGTAATTGGAAATTCATTTGCAAAAAATTCGTTCCATTTCCCTTTGATGTTCTCAAAAATATCTTTCCCAGGCTCTATAACATTTCTACTCTCTGTGTTATCCTGGAACCGCTTTAATTTTTTCCTCAAACTCCTTATAAATTTTTTAACTCAGCAATGACAAAATTGCTGCCTCCAATAAAAATCAAATCATCTTTGTTTGCCTTTTGAAGTACAAAATCCAACGCTTCATTGACATCGGGAATAATTCCCCCCTCCCTACCAATAGATCTGGCAACCTCGTTCAATCTGACGGCGGACTGCATCCTCGGAATATCAGGCTCACAATAATAATAATTTGCTTCCTTTGGAAGCAATTCCAGAATTTTCTGACAGTCTTTTTCCTTCACCATTCCTAAAATAAGATAAAGTTTATGGTAAGGAGTTTCAGACAAATTACGCACAACTTCCGTTATGCCCTCAACATTATGCCCGGTGTCGCAAATAACCAATGGCGATTCCTGCAATATTTGCCACCTGCCTTTCAAGCCGGTATTGACAACAACTTTACCCAATCCTTTCCTGATTTCATCCTTCGAAACAGAAAACTCCTGGGGTAATAATTCAAGGACTTTGATAACTCCGGGAACATTTTTCACCTGGTATTTTCCGGCCAGATCCGTTACCAATCCCTCGATCATCAATTGATTGCATTTATAAAGATCAAATTTTAATCGGTAAATCTCCGACCGGACGTTTTTACATTGCAGCTCATCACCTGCAAAATAAAGGTCGGCTTTTTTATTCCCTGCCTGTTCAAGGAAGACATTTGAAATTGTCTCTTGTCGTTCTGAAATAACTACAGGAGTGCCTTGTTTAATGATACCAGCTTTCTCAAAAGCGATTTTTTCCAATGTGTCTCCCAGCATTTCAGCATGATCCAGGCCGATATTTGTTATCAGGGAAACCAACGGATGAATGACGTTGGTAGAATCCAGCCTTCCTCCCAACCCAACCTCTACCACTGCAAGATCGACACGACTGTCAGCAAAATATTTGAAAGCCATCGCAACAGTTAACTCAAAAAAAGACGGTTCTACCTTTTCAATAATTGCTTTGCTGCTCTCAACAAAATCAATTACATATTCTTCAGAAATATTTAAACCATTCACCCTGATTCTCTCGGTAAAGCTTTTCAGGTGAGGAGATGTGTACAAACCTGTATGATAACCCGCTTCCTGCAGAACGGATGATAACATATGTGAAACACTTCCTTTCCCGTTGGTACCAGCAATGTGGATGGATTTAAATTTGAGGTGAGGATCGCCGTAATGTTTGCACAAGGCGATAGTATTGTCCAGGTTTTTCTTGATGGCTGAATTTCCCACACGCTGATACATGGGCAACAAACCATACAAATAGCTTAATACTTCCTGAAAATTACTGTTCATTTATTGTTGACGGATAAACAAAGTGATCGTACCGGTGGACTGAGCGGCTGGGGATGCTCCTGGCGAGGACGGATTAAATGTAAAAGTAAATTTCTCGACCTGGCTCTGATAATAACGAACCACAGAAGGACTTACCGTTGTCTCAACTACACTTATTCCCGTGATATATCCGCCGTCATCAACATTTATTCTAAATATAATTTTGCCATTTTCGCTGGATGGATCCTTGGTAATGTTAATCTTATCCCAGGCCCAATTTGACAGGTTGATGAGTGGACCACCATCTCCTCCTCCTTGTTTTCCATACAGTGCTCTCGAATCTATTTTTCCGTCGTCAGCTCCCTGATCTCCGCTTCTATTTTTATCCCCCTGGCTTGTTTCCTGGTTATTTTTTGAATTGGAGTTACCTCCCGGATACAACGCATTTTGGTTGATCTTCGGCTCAGGTTTTTTCTTCGGTTCCGGTTTTACTTCTTTTGCAGGTGGCTTTTTTTCTACTACTGGTTCGGGCTCAGGCTCAACATAGTGTGGACTTTCTGTTTGTGTAGGTTGTTCAGATACCACTTCCTCTACCACTTCTTCTACAGGTTCCTCAATAACTTCTTCCGGCGCTTGCTCAACAATCTCTTCTTCCGGTTGACTTTCTTCAATGACTTCTTCAACAGGTTCTTGAGAAACCGGCTGAACATCTCCGGATCCTGCATCAGTCATTCCAAAATTTAATTCAATGCCATATTCGGGAAGAGGCGGATCGGGAGCTTTCCAGGCCACCAGGTAAATAAACAGCAGAATGAGCAATGCATGCAACCCTGTGGATACTGCATAACCAATTCGTTTATTTTTTTTCTCCCTGGATTCCATGGATACTTTTAATTATTCGGTTTTGTCGCAATAGAAACTTTAGCGTTCATGCTTGTGGCGATACCCGCCACTTCTACGAGGTATTCGGTCGGAACGGATTTATCAATATGTAGTACAACAACTCCTTCTTTGCCTTCAAATTCCTTTGCAAGTTCATCTTCCAACCGGCTTTTTACCACTCTCCTGTCATTAACGTAATATTTCAGATCGGGTGTGATCGTTACGCTAACTTTTTGCATCACGATTGTACTGGTTTTACTCGATGGTAAATTGACCGGTAGACCGGATGGAGTGATAAACGATGAAGTAAGCATGAAAAAGATCAGCAAGAGAAAGATCACATCCGTCATGGACGACATGCTAAATGCCGACTCAATTTTATGTTTTGATTTCAGATTCATTTCTTGGGCTCCTGTAACAGGTCGACAAAATCAATCGATGTGTACTCCATCATATGGATTACTTTCTGTAATCTTGTAACGAGATAATTGTATCCAAGGTATGCAACGATACCTACCAGTAGTCCTGCTGCTGTTGTGATCATAGCCTCATAAATACCCCCTGAAAGTAATTTTGGGCTGACAGATCCCTCCTCCTGCGCAATGGCCATAAATGCTTGAATCATCCCGGTAACCGTTCCCAAAAACCCCATCATGGGCGCCACGCCTGATATTGTCGCTAGAAGGGAGAGGTTTTTCTCCAGCTTGTATATCTCTATTTTGCCAACATTCTCGATGGAAACTTCAATGTTCTTCAATGGACTACCCAATCGACTAACTCCTTTCTCGATCATTCTCGCAATAGGTGTATCACTTTGTGAACAGGTTAATTTTGCCCCGTTGATATCTCCCCTGCCAATGGCATTTTTAATCTGATCCATAAACCCTCCGGGAATTTTTGCTGCCTGAGAAATGGTACGCTGTCTTTCAATAAAAATGGCAATCGCAGCAATTGACAAAATAAAAATGGGGATCATCATGTAACCCCCTTTTAAAATAAGATCTATCCATTCAATAGATTCGGTTCCCTCAACAGCAACGGTATCAATAGCCGTTGAAGTACTAATCTGCAATAATAATGTCATATTAATATCTAATTACCCAAACATCTTCTCCGTAAGTGGACTTCAACTCTTCAGATTTTAAGGTGGCATCTTTCAGGCTTACATAATCTGCCAATGCCAACCGATAAAAACCTTTTTCCGTTTTAGGACTTAGCATCGTGGAACCAACCCCCGATTTCGCCAACCTATTTCCGTAGTCCATCGCCAGGTCATCGTCAATGAAACTGGCAACAATGACATAGTAACGACCGGTAGGTTCTGTTAATTGTATGACTTGTCCGGGAACAACCGATGTAGCTGCTGGCTGCTCATCCTGAATAATAGGCTCTTGTTCAGGTTCCGGTTCAGGTTCTGTTATTTGTTCAACTTTGGGTTGAGTTTTAGGTGGTGTTTGCACGACAGGTTTTTCCGGCTCTCTAATTAAAAACCACCAGGCAGCAAAACCTCCTGCAAGGACCAATATAATCAGGATAGCAATGATCCAACCTGCACCAGACCTTCCACCTTCATCATCATCCAAACCGTGAACATAATAATTGGTCTTGTCCTGTTGTGGCTCGAACCCTCCTGTTTGTTCTTCTTCATAGTAGCCTGAGTCTCCGTAGTCAGAACTACTACTGGTATATTCACTTTCATATCCGGATTCAGAACTATAAGAATATTCATCCTTACCTGAATCATAAGGATCTTCAGAAGAATCCGTTTCATAAGAACCTGATGAATCTGAGCTATCTACATCTGGCAAACCAAAATCATCCGATTCGCTATCGTCAAAAGATTTATCATTTTCCGATGAGTCAGAATTCATTTTTTCCTCATCGTCATCTTTATATTCTTTTCCTTCCATTTTTATATATTGAAGTTGGGCAATGTTTTATTCCGAGTGCGCAATCTATAATAAAAAAATTGATGCTCAAAAGCATAAATCATTTAGTTTAACATTAGTTTTATACAATGCAATATTTCAATGAAATATGGATTTTATTAAAAAATATCCATAATGCTCCGCTTTGATTCCTTTAAATAATACAATTTATTAAATAATTACAATATTACCTGGAATTAGTTTCCAGGTATTGTACCAGCATCCTTTTTGCCATGGGCAGATAGGTTTCATCAAATGGAATTTCAAAACTGGATAACATAAGATAGGTAGCCGGATTGGGTAGCTCGCGGTAGTTATTGATCAGGTTTTTCTTAATTGACTCATAAGTCTCAACAATCATTTTCTTGAAAGTCCCCAGGTACTGGAAATTTACAGCCCTGAAGCGATCAACACTATTTTCAAAAATGGTTATCAGGTATCGGAATATACTATAAGTATTGTTGCTCTTTTCTCCAATAAAAATATAGCCTTCATCGCTGTTAATAGGCGTCAATCCGACAGGATGGATCTCGATGTGCTTTTCCAGATAATCATAGATCTCCTTTCCCTCATTTAATCTGTTTTTAATCTTATTAGTAGAGAAGTCTATAATGGAATCAAGCTCTTTCATGATCTCGTCATCTTCGATCAGTTTTTTGTAGCTCAGTTTGAGGTTTTTAAAATCGGCTTTCGTAATTTCTTTGGGGAAGTTCTCGACAATTATTTCTTTTTTTTCACGGACGAGTTTCAGATTTCGATAGTGAAAGATCAAATCTGACATGAAAGGAAATAACTTTTTGTCATTAAAATTGTCCTTGACAGTTTTCAGGTATGCCAGAAGGATGTATTTTTTATATTCAAAATCAATCAATCCATCTGTTAACCAATTTTCATCTAATCTATCCATATCCTAAAAAATTTACAACCAATAGAAAGAAATATAATTATTATCGTAAAAAGACACAAATGAAATTTTAATTTAATCTTACCTGAAGATGATTCAAGAAAAATGCCAACAATGCTAATTTGTCAGTTTTTGTGCCTTTTAAACTGCCAATTGAGGTTTGGCACAAGAAATGATAAGGCATCTATCGTGAATTCAAAATCAAAACTAAAATTTTATAAACATGTCAAAAGTTAATATCAAACCTCTTGCAGACAGAGTTCTTGTTGAGCCTGCTGCGGCAGAAGAAACGACAAAATCAGGGATCATTATTCCGGATACTGCTAAGGAAAAACCTCAGCGTGGTCAAGTTGTTGCAGTTGGTAATGGAAAAAAAGATGAGCCGTTAACTGTGAAGGTAGGTGATACAGTACTATACGGTAAATACGCTGGCACCGAATTAACTGTTGAAGGGTCAGACTACCTTATCATGAGAGAATCTGACATTTTTGCTATTATCTAATCAATAACCCAGAAAATTAAAAACACTAATTTATTATGGCAAAGGATATAATATTTGATACCAAAGCTAGAGAAGACCTTAAAAAAGGTGTAGAGAAAATTGCTAACGCTGTAAAAGTTACTTTAGGACCAAAAGGAAGAAATGTCATTATCGACAAGAAATTTGGAGCTCCTACCGTAACAAAAGACGGTGTATCGGTTGCGAAAGAAATCGAACTGAAAGATCCTGTTCAAAACATGGCTGCCCAGCTGGTGAAGGAAGTTGCTTCCAAAACCGCTGATGATGCCGGCGACGGAACAACCACAGCAACTGTATTGACGCAGGCTATCTTCAACCACGGAATTAAAAATGTGGCAGCCGGCGCTAATCCAATGGATCTTAAAAGAGGTATCGACAAAGCTGTTATAGCAGTTGTTGAAAACCTAAAAGCTCAATCTCAATCTATTAAAGATTCGAAAGAAATTGCCCAGGTGGCTACCATTTCTGCCAATAATGACGAAACGATTGGTAAAATGATCGCTGAGGCAATGGATAAAGTTGGCAAAGACGGTGTGATCACTGTCGAAGAAGCAAAAGGTACTGACACGGAAGTTAAAACCGTTGAAGGTATGGAATTCGACAGAGGATACCTTTCTCCGTACTTTGTGACCAACACAGAAAAAATGGAAGCTGAGCTTGAGTCTCCTTATATTTTGATCTACGACAAGAAGATCTCCTCAATGAAGGAATTGCTTCCAATTCTTGAAGCTACTGCTCAAACCGGAAAACCTCTTTTGATTATCTCTGAAGATGTTGAAGGAGAAGCTTTAGCTACTTTGGTTGTGAACAAGATCAGAGGTTCTCTGAAAGTTGCTGCTGTTAAAGCTCCAGGATTCGGCGACAGAAGAAAAGCTATGTTGGAAGACATTGCTATCCTTACAGGTGGTACAGTAATTTCTGAAGAAAGAGGTTACAAGCTTGAAAATGCTACCATCGATTATCTTGGTACTGCTGAGAAAATCAACATTGACAAAGACAATACAATAATTGTTAATGGAAATGGTAAAAAAGAAGATATCCAGGCTCGAGTAAGCCAGATCAAATCTCAGATCGAATCAACTACTTCTGATTACGACAGAGAAAAACTTCAGGAAAGATTAGCAAAACTTTCAGGTGGTGTTGCCATCCTTTACATTGGTGCAGCTACCGAAGTTGAGATGAAAGAGAAGAAAGACAGAGTGGATGATGCGCTGCATGCAACCAGAGCTGCTGTTCAGGAAGGTATCGTTCCTGGTGGCGGTGTTGCATTGGTTCGGGCGATCGCTGCTTTGGATAAAGTAAAAGTTGAAAATAAAGATCAGGAAACCGGTGTGAACATTGTGAAAAATGCACTTGAGTTCCCACTTCGAATCATCGTTGAAAACGCTGGCGTAGAAGGATCGATCATCGTTCAGAAGGTGAAAGAAGGAAAAGATGATTACGGTTACAATGCAAGGGAAGATAAATTCGAAAACCTGTACAACGCCGGTATCATCGATCCTACTAAAGTGACCCGATTGGCATTGGAGAATGCTGCATCGATTGCTTCACTACTTCTGACAACTGAGTGTGTCGTTTCTGACATCCCTGAAGAAGAACCAGCAGGTGGTGGAATGCCAGGTGGAATGCCTCCAGGTGGAATGGGCGGAATGATGTAAGAGAAAAAAAAAGACCCATTATTTATTAAAAAACCGATCCGTCAGCTGGCGGATCGGTTTTTTTGTTTAGTATATGCCATGGTTGGTGTCTCACCAGCCACGGCATAAACACCAACTTTGACGAGTGAAATACTCTCAATTTATTGATTCAATAATCCTTTTGATTTCCTTTTCTTCGGAAAAAGAAAGTAGCACATCAAATGACCTAACCTGATCATTTGATTTAAGCAATAGTTTTAAAGCTCTCTTGCCTTTCTCTAACTTTGAAAAATTGTAAAGAGGAACTAGCCTTAGCTCTTCTATATCTGCACTTTGGATAGTTTTACATTCTGCAGACAACTTAAAAATAATGCTTGTCTCCTTTAAAAAGATTTTCCCCTTTGGCTTTAAGTGCGAAAAAATATTGTTGAAAAGCAGAATTAAGACAAATAAAAATAAAAAAGAGTTTGTCGCATACAACCAGAATGGTGCATCAATTTCCTCAAAATAGGATTCAGTATCACCAATGGGGCCACGAACCATCAATTTTAATAAAATCACTGATACACCTAAAAAGATGTATCTAAAAACTTTTCTAGTTGTAATTTGATTAAAATTATAATATTCGAATTCAATATTTTCCAAGTCTATATTTACAACTTTTTTCTAAAGCTAAACCCAACTGTTGTGAATGATAAACTATGCCTTGGTTGGTGTCTCACCAGCCATTTGACATCTTGCTACTTTTTGGTTGATGAGACACCTACCAAAGACAAGGTATAGAACAGTAAAAAATCAATTCACCTGATCTTCGAGTGGAACGGTAAAGCTAAAGGTGCTTCCCACCCCTTCCTCACTTTCCAGCCAGATCTTGCCACCGTTTTCTTCGATAAAGTTTTTGGATAATACCAATCCTAACCCTGTTCCGACTTCCTGGGCGGTTCCCCGTGTGCTGTATTCTTCGTTACCCAATATTTTCTCGTGGTTTTCCTTTGCTATCCCAACCCCCTGATCGACGACATTGATAATGGCGAAATTACCATTGCGCTTGGAATGAACGCAAATCTTCTCCCCCTGGCTCGTAAATTTGATGGCATTTGAAATCAAATTTTTAATGACAATCCCGATCATGTTTTTATCAGCCTTGACCTTTATTTCCTCACCAAGCTCTCTATCAATTTCCACACCTTTCATATCAGCCTGTTCTTTTAGAAGATCCAGGGTTTCATTGATCAGATCATTGATCTCAAATTCCTCTTTAACAGGGTTTAATCCCTGCATTTGGGATTTGGCCCACACCAGGATATTGTTGAGGAAAATGGTTGTCTGATTCACCTTTTGCTTGAGCTCAGTCGAAAGTTTGAAGAATTCCTCCGGAGATAAAAATCCTGAAGTAAGCAATTCAACCGTTCCCAAAAGAGAATTTAACGGACTTCTCACCTCATGTGAAATGACTGAGAAAAGCTTATTTTTCACCTGGTTAAGCTTATCGAGCTCCTCATTTTTCTTTTCTATTTCAGCTTTTTGCTGTTCGAGTATCTCAATAGATTTTTTTCTGGTCCGGGAATTTTTGTAATGCATGAGAGCCAACGCAGAAACAAGAAGTAAAACCAAAATAATACTTATCACAAGGATATTCTGGAACTTAATCTGAGACGTTTGTTGCTCACTTTCCCTCTTCAACTGAATATTCTCCAGCTCCTTGCGTTCTGATTCGTACTGAAGGGTTAGTTTCTCAATCTGACCTGCAATGATCTCACTATTCAGACTATCCTGAATACCATCGAATTTCTGATAGTATTCCAGGGCCTTCACATAGTTTCCAAGCTCTTTATTTATCGCATATAAAGTTTCATAATTATCCCGCTCTATGTACAGAAAGTCATTATCTCCAATGGCTTCAAAACTTCTTTGAACGAAATGATCAGCTTGTCCGTAGTCTTTTTTAAACAAGTATGCCCTGGAAAGATTACCATATGTATTGGCCAGGCTCTTAACCTGACCGTGTTCCAGATAAATCTCAACAGCCTGATTATACTGATCAATTGCGTCATTGTATTTTTGCAATTTCACATAAACCAAACCCATGTTATTATGAATCGTGGCAATACCAACCTCATCAGCCAGCTTAGTTCGAATTTCCAGAGCGTCTTTATAGTATTGAAGTGATTCCTCGTAATCACCCAGTTCATTATAAATGATAGCAATGTTATTAAGGGATTTACTTACCTCTAATTCACGACCCAATTCTTTTTCCAACTCATAAGATTGTATAAAATACTTCAATGCATTCTCATGATCGTCATTATGGTAATAAATTGCAGCTATGTTATTAAGTAGAGTTGATTTACTATTTTTATCACCGATCTTTTCACTAAGTTTCAAAGCATCATAAAACTGTTGGATGGCTACCTGGTGCCTGTCATTTTTAAAGTTTTGCCTTCCAAGGTCAGTAAGAATCTCTATACTATCCTTAGCGTCAGCATTTTGAAACAGAGCCAATAAAGTATCACCAGCTACTGGTTCATCCAAAGCAAAAGAATTGACAGATAAAAAAATGAATAAACAGGTGAGAAAAGAGACCGGTTTCAAGATGTTATTAGCTAAGTATAAAATTTTAGAATTATTCAAATAATTTATTGTATTCAATTAACAAAAATTGTTGTGAAACCAAAACAAAAAATAAATATTAAACATTACATTTCGAATAACTTATTCAATTTGTTTTTCATTGTTTTAAATAAGCAGTCTATTAGCTTTACCAGTTGAAATGACCATCATGCGCAAATGAAAACAAAATTTATCCTTTTAACATTTTTACAGCTCTTTTTGATCAGCCTTGCTTATTCACAAGAAACCATTTTCCAATCGCTATCGGGCAAGATCATCGATTCAGGATCAGGAACGGGTATCGCTCAGGCGAATGTCTTGATTAAAAATGAAACATTCGAAAAAGGCATAGTGACTGATGAAAACGGAACTTTTACGATTACTGAAATACCTGTTGGACGATATAATATTTTTGTCAGCCATATCGGATATGCACACGAAGTTCAAAGAGATGTTCTTCTTGAAGCAGGTAAAGAGAAATACATGGCAATTCAACTTGATTTCTCACCTTACGAATTGCAAGAATTGACCATTACTGATGAGGGAAATTTTCTTGATAACCTTGAAAAGATCAGCTTCTACCCTTTTTCTCTGGAACAATCACAAAGAGTCGCTGCAACGTTTTATGACCCGGCAAGAATGGTGTTGTCATTTCCAGGAGTTACTTCAGCTAACGATGAAGCAAATAATATATCGGTTCGTGGGAATGCACCTTATACAAATTCCTGGAGGCTACAGGGAGCTGACATCGTTAATCCCAATCATCTCACGAATGCAGGGACATTTTCTGACAGGCCATCAGTAGTTGGAGGCGGAGTGAGCATTTTGAGCGCTCAATTAATGGACCGTACTCAATTTTTAACAGGCGCTTTTCCGGCGAACTACGGAAATGCATTGGGTGGCATCATGGACATTCACCTTCGTGAAGGAAATACCAATGAAGCTGAATATACGGCGCAGGTTGGCTTATTGGGAATTGACGTCGCAGCAGAAGGCCCATTTGGAAAAAATTCTGATGATTCCTACCTGATAAACTATCGATACTCGACCATTGGACTCTTACAGTCCATTGGAATAGAAGTCAGTCCGGAAGAGATAACGTTCCAGGACTTATCATTTCATGTCAATCTCAATACAAAGAAAAACAGCCAATGGGGATTGTTTGGTATACTTGGATTGAGCAGCGAGAAGTTTGAGTCTGAAAAGGATAGCACTCAATGGGAACTAATAGAAGATCGTGTTGATACAAAATTTTCCTCTGATATGGGAGCAATTGGCATCACCAATAAGACCATTTTAGGAAAAAGATCAAGTCTTAATACCGTTCTGGCGCTTTCAGAAATCCAAACGGAAAGAAATGCCTATTATGTTGAGGAAGATTATCAGCCGACCTTATTTGAACAGGATGTATATGATCAGGGCATTTTGACCCTCAATAGTGTTTTCCAAACCAAAACAAAGAACAATCACCAACTCTCAGCCGGAATCATTGCCAATCATTATTATTTCAACCTGTTCAGCCAGTCAAAAAATGATACTGAGGAGCCATTTACTGAGCATGTGAATAACAAAGGAAATTACCAGGTATTCAAGGCATTTGGAGAATGGAAACCCATTATTTCAAGTAAGGTTGCGGGCATAGTTGGCCTACATGCTTTGTATTTCGATTTGAATGATGAAGTTTCTGTTGAACCAAGACTAGGCCTGACGTATTTTACTAACCAAAGAAGCTCACTATCAATCCATTATGGATTAATCAGTCAATCGCATTTTCCACAAGCTTATTTTGTAACAACGGAAGATAATGGTCAATTGTCCTATCCAAATAAAGATCTCAAGCTTTCAAAATCTCACCAGGTAAACCTTAGCTATTCTTACAAGATCAATGCTCTGACTACCATGAAAATAGAAGCATATTATCAGCATCATTTCAATGTGCCGGTATCCTCAGACATCGAAAGCACCTTTTCTTTGTTAAATTCTGTTGATGTCTTTATAGATGAAGAATTGGTAAACGAGGGAACCGGTGATAATATGGGACTGGAGTTGATGATTGACCGGGCCTTTAAAAACGGATTTTATTTCACACTTAGCTCGTCCGTTTATGATTCAAAATACACAGCTTTGGACGGCATTGAGAGAAATACGAGATATAATGGCTCATATGCCAACACCTTTACTTTTGGAAAGGAAATTCAATCTCTTAAGAATAACAAAAACAGGATTTTCGGTGCTAATTTCAGACTTATCTGGCAAGGAGGATACCGCCATACCCCAATTGATGAAACTGCTTCAGAAGATTCCGGCAGAACAGAATTCGTAGATTCTGAGGCATTTACATTAAAATATAACGACTTTTTTCGTACAGATTTGAGGATTTATCTCAAGAAGAACAAACCGAAGTATACAAGAACTCTTTCTCTTGATATTCAAAACCTGACAAATCAGGAAAATATCGGCTACCAATACTATGATCGGTTCACGGAAAGTGTGGAAACACGATATCAGTTGGGTATCTTACCGGTGATCAACTACAGGGTTGAATTCTAAGCGATGAAAAATATTCCACCTTGGCAATTGATATGGATGACCAGCTTTTTTGGCTGCCTGATCTACTATGTGGTCAAAACATTTATTATGATGCATCCTTCCACTATTGCTGATACATTTATCATGATTTATGGAATGGTTTCCCTTGTTGTATATGTGTATTTTTTTCAAGGGAAGAACAAACGCAAAGAATAGGACACCCACCATTCAGTTCCTCCATCACTCCACTTATCAAAAATTCTGACACCTGAGGATAATCTACCGTTATTGAGATTAATCAAATTCATTTTTATGAAATCAAAGACGTCAAAGAAGAAGAATTTTTTCAGGAGTTTGTTCGGAGACCTGCTATTTGCCGTTACGGTGGCAACGGTCGTCGGTGCATTGTTCGTCAAAGCCTATGCTATCCCGACTCCCTCAATGGAAGCCACCTTGTTAGTAGGAGATCATATGTTCGTGAGCAAATTTCACTATGGAGCACGTTTGCCTCAGACACCTTTACAAATTCCTCTCACCCATCAAACGATTTGGGGAACAAATATTCCCTCTTACCTGGATTGGATCGACTTGCCTTACTGGCGATTACCAGCTATTTCGAATGTTCGAAAGAACGACATCGTAGTATTCAATTATCCCGCTGAAGTTCATGAACATCCGGTAGATTTGAGAACTTATTACGTAAAAAGATGCGTTGGCGAACCTGGAGACACTTTGCAGATCGTCAACGGTAAGATTGTGGTTAACGAAATTGATTACCAGCTAAGTAATACGGGACAATGGAGTTATTTTCTGAAGACAAATACAGTCATCAGAGACCGGTTCTTTTATGACCAGAAAATCTCTGATTTTCACAAAGTGAATGGTGGCTACATCATCTTTACTTCGCCGGAAAAAACACATCAATTGCAGGAAATGCCATTCATAGATAGCGTTTCAAAACGGATTTATGAAGAACCTAATCCATCGGAAGAAATGTTTGGTGATATCGAACAATCATCGACCATCGACCAATATGGACCTCTTTATATACCTAAAGCCGGCGATATAATTGAATTGGATGAACAGAACTTGAAGCGATATGGGAACACCATCTTATATTTTGATGGAAATGAAAATGCAGAACTAAAGGGTGGTAAATTATATATAAATGATTCGCCAATCGAAACATATACTTTCAAACAGGATTATTATTTTATGATGGGAGATAACCGGCATAATTCCCTGGACTCCCGATTTTGGGGATTGGTACCCGAAGATCATATCGTTGGCAAACCTTTGTTCATTTACTGGTCTACAAATTCCAATGAAAGTGAAGGATATTTCTCAAGGATCCGATGGGATAGGATTTTCAAATGGGTAGGAGACGCTTAACCATGACATAACTTATTGAATAACAGAAGTTATCCTCATTATTCATGTGAAAAACAGAAAAATGCGTGTTAATAATAGTAACCATAGAAAAAAGATCATCTTTTAAGATGTGGTTTTACTGAGGACATGGAAGAAAGATTTCAGTTTGATTCAATTATGGTATTAAGAAAATCTGGCTGCTGGTAATTCAATGAATATTTTAGTGCCTTTGCTAAACTCACTTTCCGCGCGAATTTTCCCATTATTTAGTTTGACAATCTCATTACAAAGAAGCATTCCTAGCCCTGAACCCTTTTCACCTGAAGTGCCCTTGCTCACTTTCTTTTTGTCAATTTTAAAAAGATTTTTCAGCTGATACTCATCCATTCCTGTCCCTGTATCAGAAATTACAATTTCTACCTTTTCACCATTCCTAAATGCCGTAACAAATACCTCGCCTTTTTTCAAGGTAAACTTAACAGCATTATTTATCACATTTCGTAGCAAAGAATGGATACTATCTTCATCCACAAATGCTATAGCATCATCTGAAACTTCCGACTTTAACTGAATGGATTTAGCCTCAGCAGCGTTCTTAAAAATATCTAATGCATTATTAATAACAGGTTTTAGCGCTACCTTTTGTGGATGATAGGGCAAAGCTCCCTGTTGTGTCAGCGCCCAGTTAAGTAAGTTGTCGAGAAGGGTGGATAGCGTATTAATCGATTTATCAACCAAATCGGTTAGCTGATCAACCTCTTCAGTATTTTTAGAGTTGGCGTGATGTTTTAACAGGTGAGCTATTCCCTGAAGTGAGTTGACAGGGGTTCGCAGATCGTGAGAGATAATGCCAAAAAATTTATCCTTCATTCCGTTAAGGCTCTCCAGCTTGTCGCGTTGTTCTTCGATTTCCTCTTTATTTTTGTGAAGCAACCTGTTTGTCTTTCTTCTTGCCAGATTATTTCTATAAGTGAGGATTGCTAATATACCTATCAAAACAGAAATTATAGATAAGCCAATGATGATCAACTGTTGATTTTTTCGTTTTTGTTGTAGCAAATCAACCTCCACCTGCTTTTTTGACATCTCGTATTCCATACGCAAGTCAGCCATTTTACGAATAATATCCTCATTGTTGATGCTGTCCCGATAAGCAATGTATTGTGACTGATACCCAAAAGCCCTTTGAAAGTCTCCGTTTTCATGGTACAATTCCGAAAGTTTTAAACTTGCATCACGAATCTGCTCTTTCAAACCTTCTTCTTCTGATATTTGAAGACTACTATGAGCATAGCCAAGTGCAGCATTCCAATCACCTTTATCCTTATAAATATCGGCCATATAGGTTTGATAAACTGCAATAGGATACCGATCGCCTAATTCTTCCAGCATTTCCGAAGCCTGCCGGATGTAATTTTCAGCTGAGTCGTTTTGATTAATCTCAGCATAAACCAGACCTATATTTCCTAGTGAATACGCTCGTCCTAAGACATAATCTATCGCATCATATGCTTGATATGATAAGGAGAAGTAATAAAGAGCGGAATCAAAATCGTTTAAATACCTGAATGTTTCCCCAATATTTGACAATGCAGAAGCCTGACCAATAGCATTATCTTTTAAACTATAAAGTTTATAAGCGTCCTTAAAATTTCGTAATGCATTCCTGTACCTTCCTTCTCTATGATATATGGAGCCTAATTCAAATTTTACGTTTGCAATACCTATTTCTCTTCCCAGGTTTTTATAAAGCCGGAGACAATCATATAATATTTCCAGTGCTTTATCGATGTCACCCTGAACCGAATATGTTTGACCAATAAGAAATTTAGCCCTCGCCTCTGAACGAGCATTATCGTTGGATTTGGCGAGGTCTAAAGCCTTTTGTGCGTAAACTATCTTTTCGTGTGAATTGGTTTCATATTTGGCAATATCAATATATAGGTCAATTTCTTCCTCCACACAAGTAAAAGTATTTTGACCTAATATGAGTTTTAAGCTATCTGCCGTACCAGCATTTAAAATTTGTGAATACCCAATTTCAACAATACAGACAAATAATAAGAAAAGAGTTGCTAATCGAGTATTAACCGCCATCATTTTCATCATCAGGCGGGACCCTTATCAGAGGATCACAAACCTGTTCCTTATCTTCACCTTTCACATAGTAATGAATGAAATATTCCTCCTCTTTTCCTGCTGCATCAGCTTTTACGATCCCCCTCCAGTTTCTACCGACGGGCTTAAGTGTTTTACCAAAAATATCATCACTTCCATCTTTGGCTCCAATTTTAGAGATTTTGGTGATCTTTAGATCAGCGTGCCGTTTGGGTTCCCATTTCACTTTTGCGTTAGGTTTGGCTTTTGAGATCAGGTTGTCAATGCCGGAATTACCATCACTGTCAGAAAGCTTCAATTGATACTTTCCTTTTTCTTTAATTGCTTCTAAATAAATGCGGAGATTCGCCATAGTTATTAGTTAAGTTAAAAATTAATTTGCGCGTTGGACTAACTATGTCTAAAAACTGTGTGTTTACTTTGGCCGGCTATATTACAAAAAAACACTCTTTAATCGTTGTATTTTATATTTAATTTTGATCAATATAAGACTTCTGAAAAACAGCATCTTTTAACCGGCCGGAAAATCAAATAATCTCAGCAATTTGTATTTTTCAATTAAAACCTTCTTATGGAATGTATCAATCAAAAAAATTAACATGAGCAAAAAGGATCTTTGAAGCATAAAAAATGTTCTATGTCCTATTGGTAATTCGAATGAATCCATGACTGTCTATGGTCTAAAATTAAATTGGGGAATGGATACGAAAGCCAAATTTTTATTCGTCATTTTTACGCAATACAATATTTAAATTGTACTTTTTTGAGGAAATCAATAATATTTAAACCGCACCTGTCAAACAAAAAATACATCCTTTCGTAACAATTTTTTATTTTAGAAATATTAAATCCGTACTTTTGTAGGGAGATTAGATTTAATCAATAGATGCGAAAGCCAAAGACATCTTCATTTTTTGCCTGTATTCTGCTGTTCATGTTTATGGTTTCGGTGAATAGCAATGTAGTGGAAGAAATATTCAATTTCACTTTTCAGGTAGATTACGAAGTCTTGGCAGACGATATTGAATCAGAAAAAGAAAGTAAGGAAAAAGAAGAGAGCGAGAAGTATGAGCTTCTCAATTATAGTCCTGAACACCAAATTATCTATATTCAGGCCCGAAATATACCTGAAGTTGTTTGTGACAATTGGCATAGCCATGTCAATCCACCAGCCTGCCCCCCTCCGGAAATAACTTTCTGTTAAAAGTAAGATTACTTAACGGTAATTCTACCAACAGTATTCGCCTTCAGAGTACAATGATATTTCATTATTCTGATCGTTTAGCACTATTTATTGCACATTTAGGTCAAAACATTAAAAAATTAATCTGTCATCATGGGTAAACAGAATTTATTCAAAAATTTAAACAAGGATTTCCCTGCTAGTATTGTCGTATTCCTGGTCGCTGTTCCGTTGTGTTTGGGAATAGCCCTGGCATCCGGCGCACCTTTATTTTCGGGAATTATAGCTGGTATCATCGGTGGTATCGTAGTAGGATCTATTAGTAATTCATCACTTGGAGTAAGCGGGCCTGCCGCAGGGTTGGCTGTAATCGTATTGACGGCCATACAAGATCTTGGCTCATATCAGGTCTTTCTTCTCGCTGTGGTAATTGCCGGCGTCATCCAGTTGATTATGGGATTTGCCAAGGCTGGGATCATCGGGTATTACTTCCCTTCATCAGTCATCAAAGGAATGCTGGCCGGTATTGGTATCATCATTGCGTTAAAGCAAATCCCTCACGCTTTTGGTTATGATGCGGATTATGAAGGGGATATTTCCTTTAATCAACCGGATGGGGAAACAACTTTTTCAGAACTGGGGAATATGCTGAATTTCATCTCACCTGGCCCTTTGATTATTGCAGCCATATCACTGATCATTCTCATCTTGTGGGAACAGCCCTTTATGAAAAAGTTTTCTTTTACTAAGATTATACAAGGGCAGCTTGTTGCTGTAATTACTGGTTTGGGGTTGCATCTATATTTCAAAAATATCCCAAGTCTTGCCTTGAAACCCGAACAAATTGTCAATATCCCTGCTGCTGAAAGCATACAGGGCTTTTTTCAACAATTTACTTTTCCCAATTTCGGTGCAATCACAAGTTCAGAAGTCTGGATTGTTGCCATTACAATAGCTGTGGTAGCAAGCCTTGAAACACTTTTATCAGTTGAGGCAATAGATAAACTGGATCCATATAAAAGGATCACTCCTACGAACAGGGAATTAAAAGCCCAGGGTGTAGGTAATTTGCTCAGCGGATTGATAGGTGGCCTTCCCGTAACTCAGGTTATTGTACGAAGCTCTGCCAATGTTCAGTCTGGCGGAGTGTCAAAATTGTCAACCATTTCACATGGTGTGTTATTGCTACTTTGCGTAGCGTTTATTCCAAAAATATTAAACATGATCCCTCTGGCAAGTTTGGCAGCGATTCTAATTGTCGTGGGGTATAAACTGGCAAAACCAAGTTTGTTCAAAAGCATGTACCGTGCCGGATGGTTTCAGTTTTTACCATTTATCGTAACAATTGTGGTCATTGTGAGAACAGATCTGCTAATGGGTATTGGCGCCGGAATGTTGGTAGCTATCTTTCATATCCTTTATGAAAATTATAAAAGGCCCTATCATTTTGAGCCGGAAGAGCATCATGATGGTGAAACCATAAAAATTGAGTTGGCTGAAAACATATCGTTTATTAATAAAGCCGGAATCATGAAGACTCTTGATAGTGTTCCTGAAGGCTCAAAACTGGTCATTGATGGTTCAAGAAATAAAAACATGGACTATGATGTGAAGGAGATCCTGGATGATTTTAAAGAACATGCAAAACATAGCAATATTGACCTTGAAATCATTGGGCTGAACTTCAATCACAACTCGAAGCCAGTGAAAAATTTCGTTGAGGTAGTCAATAATAAAAACAATAATGACGAACCGGTTGAAAAAATCTGAATCTAAGTTTTAATAATCATCGTATTCAAAAAGCTTTGGACAAGTCGTTCAAAGCTTTTTTTATGCCCGCTAATAAATGCCCTATATTTGTATTGGCAAATCTGTGAAAAATGTTGACTCAAAAGATTTACATAAAAAACATGGTATGCCCAAGGTGCATTAAAGTAGTTCGTGAAGAGCTGGAAAAAATCGGCCTTCAGCCAATATCTGTAAACCTGGGTGTAGCGGAATTGAAAAATGACCAGCAATTGCCCTTGCTTAAAATCAAAGAAATATTGGACCAAAATGGATTTGAGCTACTACAGGATAAGAATTCTGCCCTGGTTGAAAAAATAAAAGGCAGTATAATTGACTTGATCTATGGTAATAAGCTTCAAAACTTCCACGAAAATTTATCGCACTATTTGTCGAGAGATCTTGGGAAAGATTATTCTACTCTTACAAATTTATTTTCATCTGTAGAGGGTTTAACCATTGAGAAGTATTTCATTTTACAAAAAATAGAAAGAGTCAAAGAATTACTGGTTTACAATGAGCTGACACTAAGTGAAATTGCCGATCGACTCGGTTATAGCAGTGTGCAGGCCCTGTCAAACCAATTTAAGAAGATCACAGGTTTAAACCCGACCTATTTTAAACACATTGGCCTGGAAAAAAGAAAGGGCATTGACAGCATTAATTAATTTTCAAGAGAACAGACTTTCGCCATCAATTTTCAATTTGTCTCATTTCATTTTGAATGGCTGAGTTCCTGA
The DNA here is from genome assembly GCA_913057175.1 of uncultured Cytophagales bacterium. GTDB lineage: Bacteria > Bacteroidota > Bacteroidia > Cytophagales > Cyclobacteriaceae > CAJXNP01. Next base: position 213,930 of record CAJXNP010000006.1, on the reverse strand, counting down.
TAAGGTAAGAATCTTTTGTAGTTGGAATCTCCAGTATAAAAATACTTCCTCTTCCCTTTTCGCTATGGACTTTTATTCCGGAATGAAGGCATTTTAACGTTTCCTTCACAATATATAAGCCTAAACCTTTGCCACTTTCTGCGGGCTGGATACGATAAAACAGGTCAAATATTCTTGGAATATGATCCTCTACTATTCCGATTCCATTATCACTAATGGTTACTGAAACTAATTCACTTTGCTTCATTGCAGTTATCCTGACAAATGAGATTTTTTTACTCATATCTCTGAATTTGACAGCATTTTCCAAAATACTCTGAAAAACTGTTCGCAAAAGAGAACGATCTGAATAAACCTCTATATCCACATCAACATCCATCCTGATGTTGATCGCATCAAATTCGGATTTATCCTCCAGTTCACTTTTTAATTCGTCCAGGAATCTAGCCAACTTCATTTTAGTAAAATGGACTTTCTCCCTTTTTCTCACTCCAATTTTTAGCAACTCATTTAGTGCTTCCTCCAGATTTAGAGAAGTTTCCTGGATCATATGAAAGTAATTTACCCGGTTGGATAGATTTTCATCTTTCATTCCTAATTGTGCAAGCCCCCTGATAGATTTCACATAGCTCTTCAGATCTGTAAAAGTTCTGGTCAAAGTAAGATCGCGCTCATTGATTTCGCCAGGTCTTTCCCGAAATTCAATGGGATTATGCCGGTTCAATATTCCTGAAAGGTTTTGATAGAAATATTTTTTTGATCCTTTTTTAGCTAAGTGATTGATTGCGATTAACAAAACAAGGGTTACAAAAACCAAAGCAATAAAAAAGAAAATGGAAGTTTTCGTTCCGCTGATCGAAGGAAAGCTATCCAAAAGCAAAACAATACAGACCTTGTAAAAAATGTAAAAACTTTCCATATGATAAAAAATTGGTCTCGGCTATTAATACAAATGTGTAAAAAGAAGTAGCTATTCTTTCCCTGCAGTCAATATTTAATCATGTAAAAAAATCACCGTATTTAATAAAAAAATGATCTCAAACATCCTTTTTTTCATCAAGCCCTTCATGCCGATCATCATAAAAACACAGATGAACTTTTAGTTTTAATCGATAGTTACCCACAATTATCCAACCAATTAAATTGTCATGAGATTAATCTTTTTTAACCTCACCTTCGACTGAGATGTCAGTAATACCCAAAAACTTCTCTATTTTCCTTTCTATAAAAAGTCCCTGTTCTGGTTCATAAAGACCCTTTACCAAGGTCACAACATGCTGATTGGAAAGTATTGCGTTTACCTGGTAAGTGGACGAGTACAGATAATACCGATGTGCCAGTCTCCTTTTAGTAACATACAGCTGGGTAAGATCAGATCTCTTGATAATCAGGTCCCTTTCCATTGGTAAAGGACCATGTTTTATGACAATTCGATTATAGTTAACCTGAATTTCTGTGGTGTTCAGCACCTTTGTCAAGCAATAATATGCTGCGATTATGTTGAGAAGAATAATAATCCAAACAGGAAAAGTGATCTCATTTATATTACCCTCAACATAGGGCGATTGAACCACAATATAGGAGCACAATGGAAACAGAAGTAAAACCAGAAGATATTTTAATTTAAACCAGCTGTATTCAATACTCAATCCATCCGATTTTTCACTTAAGTGAATATTTCTCGGTATTGTCAGATTGTGATCATGAATAATATCTGCCATTTCGAATATTCTTTGCAATGAAATAGCCATATGAATTTCTTCCTTTAAGTTAACTAAATTTATCCCGTTTGTATTATTTGATAATAATCAAATATCTTCAGCGAAGAATAAAGGCAATTTATATCTTTGCCCCTTACAATTTACATACATAGAAAGTTAAACCTCATTCATGTAATGTAAAAATATTTTGAAGCAAAATTTAACCTAATGTTCAGCAAAGAAACCAGAAAGTTTGGCTCGCTCGAAGCCTTGATTGTTCGTCATTCAAATCATCAGTTTCAGATAGAAGTAATTCCTGAAATAGGGGCACATCTCAGATCATTAACAATTAAGGGCATAAACATCATCGAAGGAGCTACAAGTGAAGATGATCTTATTCATAATAATGCCTATAAAAGTACAATTCTTGCTCCATTTCCCAACAGGATCAAAGATGGAAAATACCAAATTGATGGTCAAACATTTCAGCTGGACATCAATGAAAAGCCACTCAACAATGCCTTACATGGTTTGGTTTATAAGTCTTCATTTAGTGTAAAAGACATTTCACTCAATGATGAAAAAGCAATTATTGAGTTCACAAACCATTATAATGGTGAAGATGCAGGATTCCCTTTCGCCTTTGATACTGAAATTATTTTTGAACTGGATATTAAAAAAGGGTTTTCCTGTAGATTTACTTTCACCAATAAATCGGAAAAGAAAATACCCTTCGGATATGGATGGCATCCTTATCTGCAATTTGGAGACGATGTAGATGACCTAATGCTCAAACTACCTCCCGTTAATCGGTTCAAAGTTAATGATCAAATGATCCCGGAAGGTGAACCAACCATCTACCATGAGTTTGACAAACCAAATTCTCTAAATGATGTTTCATTAGATGATTGTTTCGAAATCACAAAAACGGGGGAGATCTGTGAAACATTTTTAAAAAGCGGGAAAGGCATATCCTTAAGACTTTGGCAGGAAACCGGTGAGAAAAAGTTGAATTATTTACAGATATTCACACCCCCTCACAGGAAATCTATCGCCATTGAGCCACAAACCTGTTGCATCGATGCATTCAACAATAAACAGGGATTATTTTTCTTAAAAAGTAAAGAGCGAATTGAGGCTTCTTTTGGTTTAGAGGTCGTAAATGAATAAATAACCAATTTTTTAAAGATAAATATCATTAATTCCTATATTCGCAATCTAACTTTTTTGACATATCTAAAATTATCAAAATGGAAAATTTCTCTACCCTTGATGTCATAATTTTTATTGTTTATTGCTTAATAATTATCGGGATTGGCCTTTTTGTTTCACGGGAGAAAAAAGGACATAAAAAAGATTCAAAGGATTATTTCTTAGCCAGCAAAGCTTTACCCTGGTGGGCGGTTGGGGCATCCCTTATTGCTGCCAACATTTCTGCTGAACAAATGATCGGAATGTCTGGTTCGGCATTTGCCATCGGTTTAGCCATTGCCTCATACGAATGGATGGCTGCACTTACCTTATTGATCGTCGGGAAATTCTTTTTACCCATATTTATCGAAAAGAAATTGTACACCATTCCTGAGTTCCTGGAACAAAGATATAGTACGAACTTAAAATCAATTCTGGCGGTATTCTGGATCGCGCTATTCACCTTTGTCAACCTGACATCGGTCCTGTATTTGGGGGCTAAGGCCCTGGATACAATAATCGGTGGAGGCCAGGGCGATCTGGTTATTCCAAGTATCATTGGGTTGGCTCTATTTGCTGCAGCTTACTCACTTTGGGGAGGACTAAAAGCTGTTGCCTGGACGGATGTTTTCCAGGTAGTTATGCTGATTATTGGTGGATTGTTAACTACTGTTTTTGCTCTTCGCCATTTATCCCCGGACAATTCAGTATGGGATGGGTTTAGCATTTTAATGGATAGAGCTCCGGAGAAATTTTCCATGATCCTGAGGAAAGGAGAGATTATTACACCAAATGGAACGGATGCCTATTGGGATCTTCCGGGATTGGCTGTTTTAATTGGTGGTATGTGGATTGCCAATCTTTACTACTGGGGATTTAACCAGTACATCATTCAGCGAACACTGGCAGCAAAAAGTTTGAAAGAATCTCAACGAGGAATAGCCTTTGCAGCCTTTTTGAAATTGATCATTCCTCTAATCGTAGTTATTCCGGGAATCGTAGCATTTGTCATCAATGCCGGGCCGGAGGGCGCTATTTCTAACTCTACTGTTGCGCCAATGTTTTTGGAAGATGTGAATGGAGTTACACAAATTCAAAATGACAAGGCATTTCCATGGTTAATCAACCAATTTATTCCAGTTGGTTTACAGGGGCTTGTGCTAGCAGCGTTGACAGCGGCTATTGTTTCGTCATTGGCATCCATGCTCAACTCCACCGCTACCATATTTACCATGGATATTTACAAACCCTGGTTTAACAAGGAGGTATCAGAAGGAAGAATTGTTTCTGTTGGAAGGATCTCAGCTACAATTGCTTTGATTATAGGTTGTTTTCTGGCTCCTTTCCTTGGAGGGATCGATCAGGCATTTCAGTTCATCCAGGAATACACAGGACTGGTTAGCCCGGGTATTCTGGCTATATTCATGCTGGGTCTTTTCTGGAAGAAAACAACTAATAAGGCCGCCATTATCGGAGCTCTTGCTTCCATTCCAATTGCTTTCTATCTGAAAATTGGTAGCAAAGGTTGGATCGCAGAAGGCTCAAACATTGAGTGGCTTTTCCCAAGACTTCCATTCATGGATCAAATGGGAATCACATTTATATTAACAGTATTGATCATGGTCATTTTAAGCTTACGAGAAGGTAAAGGTCAGAATGATCCTAAAGGAATACCATTGAAAAAATCAACATTCGAAACCGATCCGAAATTTAATGTTGCTGCATTTGCAATTATTATAATTTTGGCGTTTTTGTATGCATTTTTCTGGTAGATAACCATTTTAATTATTTATGCAGCATCAAAAGTTAAAAGAAACGTTTATTAATAAATTCAGGACTAACCCTTCCCTATTTCGTTCACCGGGAAGGGTTAATCTTATTGGAGAGCATACGGACTATAACAATGGTTTTGTCCTTCCGGCCGCAATAGATAAAGAAATTATCATTGCAATCGAAAAAAGTGGAAGCACCAAATGTTCCGTCCATTCTTACGACCTTAATGAATCCATAGAATTTGACATCCATGAAGTTTCTCCTTCCAGTGTTAGCTGGGCAAATTATTTCCTGGGCGTCATTGATCAAATTAACAAAAAGGGCAAATCGATAGAAGGGTTCAACTGTGTTTTCGGAGGTAATGTACCTCTTGGCGCAGGGCTATCATCTTCTGCAGCTTTGGAATGCGTTTTTGTTTTTGCATTCAATGAGCTTTGGCACCTCGGATTGGATAAGGAAGAAATGGTGAAGATAGCACAAATGGCAGAGCATGAATTCGCCGGCGTAAAATGTGGGATTATGGACCAGTTTGCCAGTATGTTTGGTCAGAAAGACCATGTTTTCAGATTGGATTGCCGGTCGCTGGAATATGAGTATTTTCCTCTCAAACTTGTCGATTACGAAGTCATCTTGTGTAATACTAAGGTAGCACATTCCCTGGCATCGTCCGAATACAATACCAGACGGCAGGAATGTGAAACTGGTGTCTCCATTCTCCAAAAACACTTTGACCATATCGATTCACTAAGGGATGCCACATCACAACAGTTGAAATCCGTGAAAAAGGAGATGGATCCTGTTGTATACAAAAGATGTTTATACGTAATAAATGAAATTGCCAGGGTGATCGATAGTTGTGAGAAATTACAAAATAACGACTTGGTTGGATTTGGAAAAGACATGTATGAAACGCATGATGGACTAAGCCACAATTATGAAGTGAGCTGCGATGAGCTGGATTATTTGGTTGAAAAAGCAAAGGACACAGGCTATGTTATCGGCTCCCGGATGATGGGTGGTGGATTTGGTGGCTGCACCATCAATCTTGTCAACAGAAGCCGACAGGATCAATTCATCAACTTCATGTCGGAATCCTATCTTAAAGACAAAGGAATAGAACTGGAGACGTACATTGTGAACATTGAGAATGGAACGAGCAAACTGTGAGTTGCCAGTTACGGGTTGCGGGTTACAGGTTAAGAACTGGTAACCCGCAACTCGCAACCTGTAGCTTCTTTCAGCTTTGAGCTTTCAGCTATTTACTTTCAACTTTTAACTATTTTTGAATGAGTCAATTTGACATAACCGAACATCCTCACAGAAGATTCAACCCACTTACCGACACATGGGTTTTGGTTTCCCCACATCGGTCAAAAAGACCGTGGCAGGGACAAATGGAAAAATCGGCGCAGGAGCAGCGACCCAAATACGATGAAACATGCTATCTATGTTCTGGAAATACAAGGGCAAATGGCGAGAAAAATCCAGATTATACCGACACTTACTCTTTTACAAATGATTTTTCAGCCCTGTTAAAAGATACTCCAAAACAACATAACAGCGACGATGAGCTATTTCAATATTCCAGTCAGAGCGGTATTTGTAAAGTAATCTGCTTTTCTCCCAGACATGATCTGACCATTCCTGAAATGGAAGTTTCCGGAATTCGTAAAGTAGTGGATCTTTGGATAGAAGAATATAAAATCCTGGGCGGGAATCCTGAAATCAACTACGTTCAGATATTTGAAAACAAAGGTCAGATCATGGGTTGCAGCAACCCCCATCCGCATGGACAGATCTGGTCACAAAGTGACATCCCACAGGAGCCGGCAAAGAAATTACACAATCAGTCAAAATATTTTAACAAGCACAACAGAAGCCTGCTAAGCGATTACCTGAAAGCAGAGATTGACAAGCAAGAAAGGGTTGTGGTGGAGAATGATCATTTTGTCGCATTGGTGCCTTTCTGGGCAGTCTGGCCTTTTGAAACCATGATCGTTAGCCGAAGACATTTTCAAAGTATTTTAGACATGACGGAGGAAGAGAAAAATGCTTTTGCTGAAATTTATCGCAGGCTGACCATCAAATACGACAACCTGTTTGAGGTTTCTTTCCCCTACTCTGCAGGAATCCATCAATCTCCAACTGATGGAAAGGATCATCCTTACTGGCATTTTCATATGTGTTTTTATCCACCTTTATTGAGATCTGCGACCATAAAGAAATTCATGGTCGGGTATGAAATGTTGGGGGAGCCACAGCGTGATATTACTGCAGAAGGAGCCGCAAAAAGATTAAGAGAACTTCCCGAAATTCATTACAAGCAAAAATAAATTCAATTTATTTGAACCATAACTCATTGTAAATAAACATATTGCAAATATTTCTTCTTTGAAGGAAAAATTAATCTCTTTGTTTTGGCACAGCCTTTGAATACCTTTTGTTCAAGTTTTATTCATAAAAAAATTAAGATCATGAAATCAATACCTTTTATTTGCCTGGCTTTTATGTTAACATTTTTTGCGTGCGAAGGACCGGAAGGCCCTCCAGGCCCTGAAGGACCTCCAGGTCAAAATGGGCAGGATGGAGAAGATGGTTTAGATGGTTTGATAGGTGTAACCATAGAATATGAAAATATTAATTTCTCAGAAGAAAATGGATATGAAGTTCTGCTACCTTTTCCGGAAGAACTTGTGGTTTTTGAATCAGATGTAGCACTAGTCTATTTATTGTGGGGAGTGGAAAGTGAAACACCCATCTGGAGGGCCCTCCCGAACACAATTTTTACAGAATTCGGGACAATGCAATATAACTATGATTTTACCCCTGTTGATGTCAAACTCTTTATTGATTCTGATTTTGACAGAAGTCAACTAGGTGATAATGAATTAAGTGATTGGATAGCAAGAGTGGTCATCGTTCCTTCGGACTATTATGGAGGAAGGGTTGCAAATATAGACTACAGCAATTATTATGAAGTGATTGAGCATTTTGGCATCGAAGATAAGCCGCTAAGCAGTCATGCAGTTGTAGTGGAAAGACCTTAGACAAATTGACCAGATGTTGTGATGACATCAACCCATGAACAAAAACCATCGACAAAAAATCGATGGTTTTTTTATTCACTATAATCTCTATCCTAGATTGGTGTCCTTACCAAGCTCTACCTCTCAATTCAATTTTATCATTCAAAATATCTCTACCATTTCAACGCTTTTTTTTGGTTGATGAAACACCTTGGTTGGTTTGGTGGTGAGACACCAACCAAGGGTTTGAAATATATTCGCTACCGACAAGTGACAAGTGCGGGAATTCCTTCTTATAACTTTTTTTTCAATAGTCACCGCAAGTTTTTCTCACCCGCTGCATCTAAAAGGTAAATTAAAACGAAAAGAAAAATGAAAACGAAATTAATTGCAGGAATGGTAATAGCTTTGTTAATCGGAAACATGGCCATTGCCCAACGTGGATCGGGACAAAGAGGTGACTTTAACAGAGGGGAAAGGTATAATCTTTCTGATAGACTGGAATTGACTGACGATCAGCAAGCTAAAATAAATGAAATGAGAGTTGCTCACTTCAGTGCTACACAGGAGCTTCGCGATCAATTAAAAACAGAGCAGGTAAAACTTGACGATCTGATGAACAATGATCAAATTGATCAAAAATCCATTGAAAAAACAGTGAATAAAATGGGTGAAATCAGAACAGAGCTTATGCTTGCACGAGTCAATCACCGCATCGAAGTACGCAGCATTCTCAATGATGAACAAAAAATGAAATTCGATATGATGGCACGCCATCATGGTCCAAAACATCGAGGCAGAAACTGGTAATTTGTGATCCCTGATCAGACATTTGAAGATATTGTATATGAATTCCAGGACAGGGTGTATAATACCTGTCTTGGATTTTTAAAAAATGAAGAAGATGCCAGGGATGCCGCCCAGAATGTCTTCATCCGTGTTTATAGAAATATGGAAAAATTTAAAGGGGAATCATCTCTTGGGACCTGGATCTACCGCATTGCAGTCAACACTAGTCTGGAAGAGATCAGAAAATCAAAAAGGAAAAAGCGAATAACGAATCCAATGGAAATCGATTCGACGCTGGAAAATCAAAATTTTCAAACGGGTTACTTTTATCATCCAGGCGTGGAATTGGAAAATAAGGAGAGATCGGCTATCCTCTTTCAAGCCATTGACCAGCTTCCGGAACTTCAGAAAGTAGCTTTCACCCTGCACAAAGTTGAAGGATTGACATATGAAGAAGTAAGCAAGGTAATGGAGAAAAGCCTTTCATCAATAGAATCTCTTATGCATCGTGCAAAGCTTAACCTCCGAAGCAAACTAAAAGAATACTATGAAGATAAATGAAGAAATAGAAAAAACGCTAGGCAGCCTCGATCAAATCAGCAGAGTGAATGCCCCCAGCGGATTTAGCGAGGAACTTTTCCAAAAAGTCAGTTTTGTTCGTCAATCAAATGATGTTTGGTATCATCGATTGAAATATGGAATTGCAGCAATGATTGTGATCACTTTGTTAAATGGCTATATTCTTACTAAAAGCGATTTGCTCTATGAAAGTCAGGAAACTCCTATTGAAAGCCTGGCGGAAGATTGGTACGATGGTTCGGATTTAATTGAATACAATTATGAAATCGAATAAAATACTGGCATTGTCTGTTATTGCTTTAATTATAGTTAACCTTATACTTATAAGTATTATATGGTTCAAAAGACCTGATCGAAGAGGTAAGAACCGATCACATAGATTAGAGCAAAGGTTTATGATCAGGGAAATTGATTTTGACTCTGTTCAAACAGGAGAATACAGAAAATTGGTTAGAAGTTTTCGGACTGAACAGAGAAAAATTTTTGAGGAAATTTTCCAGTGCAGAAAACTGTTGCACGAAAGCATTTCAGATCCAACCATCCATAGCGATTCATTGATCAACAAAATAGCTGACCTTGAAAAAACGAAAGAGATAGCTCTTTATCAACATCTTACCAGTGTATATCAACTTTGTGATGAAGGTCAAAAGAAAAAATTTGATCAGATAATTGATCGTACTTTAAGATTTAGAGGTAAGCAAAGAAGGGAGCGATTTAGGTAACTTCAGAATTGCTTCTCGCCAATCGGGTATCCCAGCAGATATAGCTTGTTCCCAACCTTTCCCTTTATCGTGGCTTTTTCCCAGGTGTAGGATTCAGATTCCATCCCCTTTAAAAGCACATCCAAATCCGATAGTGTATAGGTCCGGGCATTGGAAACCGCCCCATCCCAGGCGATAAAAATGGGCAACAACGGAATTAAATAGGTAAAAACAATTTGCTTCCATGTCATCGGGCGAACCAAAGGTGTGATAAAAAAAACGGATAAAAAGTTGATAGGAATTGCAATCCACCACAACCATTTTGGAGTAGCATTATCACTGATCTCGAAAATACAAATTGGCTGTTTAGCTGAATATGCATCCTTCAAAATCTCCCTGGCAATTTCTCGCTTCATGTGATGCATGCTGCAAACAAGTGTCCGTACCCCTTTCTGATCTTTATCCAGATCGGCAGCATTCACCGGCTCTAAAACATATTTGATTTTTGGATTACCGAAATTATTGATCCTGGAAGCAATTTCCTTGTGGGGATATAGATCACTTAAAGTTAAATCCAATTCATTATAACCATATTCACTGATAAGTATTTCCCTTACTTCCAGCATAGGCCCCCCACTACCAGAACACAGATCAATGATTTGATTTGAATGCGTTTGACCCAATAACTTAGATAACAAGACTGCAAGGTCATCACTTGTATTGAGTAGCTTATGAATGGCCATGATATATCTTGTCATGCATTCTCTGAGCCACCCTGGAAACCACGAAAAATCCTCAAATTCAAAAAGATGTATCCTCTTCATTAAGCAAGTTGACTGGCGAATTATTTGCTCAAAATAGTAAAAACCAGTCAAATAAGTAATTCAATCTTTCACTCTTCTTCAAATAATTCGATCGTGTAATCCAATAGTTCTAATCCCCCACTTTCGCCATGTCCCGGAATAACAGTTTGGATATCCGGATACTTTTCCTTGATCTTTCGAATGGTTTCCGGCCATTCTTTGGTATTGGCATCTTCGAGATTTCCTTTGCCAGCGCCCATGGATTTGATCAGGCAACCACCATAGATAGTATTTTCATCAGGCAAAAAACAAGCAATATTATCCGCAGTGTGCCCTTCTCCGAAATATTCATTGACCACAATTTTTCCTCCCACATCCAGCTTTAATTCCTTCGCAAACCCATTTTGGGGTACTGCTTTTTCATTGGCTTCAGCCAATTTTATTGTTAGATGACTCGAATAAGAAGGAATTCCCATTTCGTGGAATGCATTTAACCCACCCAAACAATCCAGGTGAAAGTGATTGATGACAACACCATTGACTTCACATTTCAGGTCATCGCGAATCCAGTTGATCAATTCCATTGAGACAGAATCGTCCACTGGTGTATCAAAAACCATAGCTTCACTATCATTTTGATAGATCATACCATTGCAAGCCACCTTTCCATATTCGGGAATATCCAGGTAGGTTATGTGGACAAAAACATTATCACTGAGCTTTGAAATAACCAGGGTTTCTGACTCATATATGACTGAGTGTTTATTTTCATCCTGACCACTACAGAAAAATGAATAAAGCAGGAAAGCAATAAATATGGTGGTTTTCATAGGGTTATTTTAAAACAACAAATGGTCCCTGATAAGTTGCAGGAACCATTTGAACTTTTTAATTCTTCATGTGAGAGCTGACAACAGTTAAAATCAGCCCTTCTTCTTATGATGTTTTTTGTCTTTCCAGATGATCGCATCAACCTCCATATTTACAATGTCTGCTTCCGCAATTTCATTGCCTTCAATATCCTGAGCATCCATCAGATACATAATGTTTGAGTCGTCATGATACAGGAATACCTGTCCTTTTTTCACCATATGCTTCAATTCCTTCCTCAGATTTTTTACTTCTTTTCCTGTCATTCCCACCTGAACATCATAGACATCCGTATGTTTTTTGTCGGTGAAGACTATATGCTCAATTTCATTGTCTGAACCACCGCTCACAACCTGCAGTTCAGCAATTTCTTCACCTTTTTTTGAGTAGGCAGTTATGGTTTGGGTTTCTTCCAGCGGAATCACTGCTTCAACAACTTCAACTTGCGCCAAATCTTCCTCCTGAAGCATCGGGTCTATGACTCCCATTGTGTAAATGTCATAAAGTTCACCTGACTTCACATCCTCCATTTCAGCCTGCATTTCTTCCATTTCCGCAACCGCTTCTGAATCGATCGTTTCCGCATCCACACCATCCTGTTCTGCCAATTCCTTTTTACCATGAGAAGTTATGGGTATATCGTTCACCTTGTGCTCTTCAATTATCCATATATCCTCTTCTATTAATTCTACTTCTTCAACAGGCAACTGTTCTGCCACTGTCTCAGTTTTCTTCGATTTCGAGCAACTAATTCCGCCAATGATTAATAAGACGGCAAATCCTTTAACCGCCCATTGCATTTTGTTTTGTTTGATTTTCATAGTCAGTTTGTTTAAATGGTTAGTTGATATAAGTATTTATTTATCGATTATTATTGCATTTATTTATGGGGAATTAATGATCCTATTATGTAAGAACCAAAAACTACATGCCTCTTTGATGAGAGTAAACGGGCAACTCAAAATATGAACACATTGGCAAAATTGTTAGTTAAACCCAAATTCCGTATTTGAGTGGAATTTGCCCTTTGGGTCCAACGATATATGTCGGACTGTGATCAAAGCATCATCTGGGTTAAAACCATCTACCAGCACTTTTCCAGTTTGTTCATGAGGAATTAGGTAGTTTAGCTAAAGTTAATACTTTCAAATTTAACTTATCACAATACTATGCTGATATTCTAAGAGTTAATTTGAAGTTTTCAATGAATCACTATCCGTCACCCACGGAATTTGTTTGGATGCATAATAATTAATATCCATGTTGTCAAATCTGCTTGCAAATTTACCCAATCTCACTTTGTACGTTTCCCAATCGCGGAGCGAAGCTGGCGACCAGGCAATTTCAGCAATGCCTGGCAGTCTGGGAAAAACCATGTATTCAATTTCTTCCATGTTGGTAATGGTTTCAGTCCAGAGTGGCGCTTCTATTCCAAGAATATTCTCCTTTCCGATACCAGGGTAGAGTTTTGCAGGATCCCAAATATATGAACTGTCAATTTCGACATAGGCTGCCCAATGCAACCCCAACTGAGTAGTCGAATCGTATTGCATATCCAAATAAGTTTTATTTGCCGGAGAAAGTATCAATTTACACCCCTGATCTACAGCCATCTTTCCATTTTCGGCCCGCGCCCAAACCTGTGCGATGCTACCCGGGTCTAATTCTGCATGGGCAATTTCATCCCAGCCGATAACGGATTTACCATGTTTATGCACAATTTCTTCTGCCCTCGCAATAAATGGTTTATAATCTTCCATTGGAGTAACGTGAGATTCATCACCTCCTATATGAAAATAAGGACCGGGAGTTATAGCTGCAATCTCGCCAATTACGTCATCCAAAAATTCGTAGGTAATTTCCTTGTCCGTACAGAGAGTACTAAAACCAACCTCTATCCCGGTATAAAGATCTCTGGCTTTGCCATCACAGTTTAACTCCGGATAGGAAGCCAATGCCGCATTGGTGTGGCCAGGCATATCGAATTCCGGGACAACAGTAATATACCTTTCTGCGGCATATTGAACAATCTCCTTGTAGTCTTCCTGCGTATAAAAACCAGCTTCACCTCCACCGACTTCGGTGCTTCCCCCAATTTCCGCCAATTTTGGCCATGATTTAATTTCTATTCTCCATCCCTGATCGTTTGTCAGTCCAAGATGAAAAACATTCATTTTAAACGCAGCAATCAGGTCAATGTATCTCTTAACATCCTCTACACCGAAAAAATGCCTGCCAACATCCAGCATAGAACCTCTATATGTGTAATTGGGATAATCGATGATGTTTCCGGTAGAAATTTTCCAGGGACCTTCCTGCTTGCCATTGTTTTCCACCTTCGCTGGCAACAATTGGCGAAGAGTTTGTACGGCATAGAACAATCCTGCAGGCTGGTCAGCGCTTAAAGTGATCAGATCCTCCGTAATGGTCAGATCATAACCTTCATTTCCCAGCAATACCTCATCACCTTCAAGATTGATGTAAATATTTCCTGAAGAAGGAGCCTGAGACGTTGAATTCACAGGAAGATTGTACCCTGTCGAAGGCCGTAAAATATCAGCAAGATACTCTCCTATTCCAATCAATTCCTCCGAATCCCCTGAAATGTAGATGGCGGAATTTTCATTTAATTCAAATGAACTTCCTGTTGCTGTTACAGAAACGGGAATTGGGATTAAACTTTCTTTTGTAAGATCCGTAATCTCCTTTTCCGCACAGGAAAACTTAAAAAATAAAGCTGCTATAAAAGCAACTATCCTAAAGTCTGTGTTTCGCATAATTCCAACATTTTTTTACGCGATAAACATAGCAAATTTTTGTGGAAAGTGGTGCATAGCTAGAAGTGAGAAGTGGGAAGCGGGAAGTTGGAAGATTTTTTTTGTGATATACTTCATGGCATTTAGTAAATTGGTGTTATTTTCTTATATATTTTAACTTAAATAGAATAATAAAAATCATTCCTCTAAAATGAAAAGAGTTAACGATAAAGAGATAGGTGTTAAAATTAGTTTCAAATTTGAAAGTTTGATGATTTGGCAAAAATCGATGGATTGGGCTGAGGACATTATTCAAGTTTCATCGCTATTTCCCAAAGCAGAAATGTACAACCTTACCTCACAGATCCGAAGAGCTTCCGATTCAATAGCTTTAAATATTGCTGAAGGATCCATTCTCCAATCAAATCCAGAATTTAGTAAGTTTTTAGGGTACTCAATTCGATCTATAGCTGAAGTAGTAACCTGTTTACATAAAGCGAAAAGGCGAAAATATTTAACAAATGAGGAATTTTACGATAATTATAATATCGCCTTTAACCTGATGAACATGATAATTGGATTTAGAAAAAGGGTAAATGACAATCGTTGAAAATGTCATACCAAACTCCCAGCTTCCCGCTTCCATCTTCCAACCCCAATAAATCACTTCTACCTCCCTGCCAAAACAACTTTCTCGTCAACCCAACAATCACAATTTAACTCATCTCCTTTTTGAAAGTTTTCCATGTGAATATCTGAGCCGGATGGGAATTGTTTCCCGGCATCATTCATCTTCTCCAGATTACCTGCCAGCTTGTATTGCTCATATGCAAGTATAAAAATCAGACGGTCCTCTACCCTGCTTTTTCCTTTTCGGCATTCATCGTAACTACCAAAATACAGATCTCCCAATAATTCGAATGCTTTTTTATTTCCTGGCTGTAGCACCAGGACTTCCCGGATACTATCTCTGGCTTTTTTCTTTTCTCCCATCCGGGAATGAAATTTTGCTAATTCCAGAGTCAGTTCTACCTTTTCTTGCTGGGTCAGAGAGTGCTGGATAGCTTCAATCAAATACTTTTCAGCTAACTCGTTTTTATTCATCTGTTCAAATTTACCTGACAGGTAAATGGCAACTTTCGGGCTCGGCTTTTCATTGTACAGATGTTCCAATGCAGGAAGGAAATAAGCTTCTTTTGTACAACCAGCCTGAATGGATAACTTGACAACCAACCTTGAATAGTATCCGGAACGGCTTTTATCCAAAAGCTTTTCACTAAATTTTTTATGGATATCCTCACAATTCAACTTCACCTTACTGGCAAAAATCTTGTCGATCAGCTCCTGGTTTTTCATACATTTTGTATCACCGGGATTTTCTTCCCGTTTGTCTGAGATCAAATCGCTTATCTTCAAATAATAATGAAAAAGGCTATCCTGACTAATATTCTCAAAAGTATAATTCCGGAGTACCACATCCATGTATGCCAGCCCTAACTGACAATCCAACATCTTCGGATACCTGACAAGAATATTATCAAAAATTATCAGCTGATCTTTCTCCAATCCTTCGACCTTTTTCCCAATCAGATAGACATCCCTTACAAATCTGATTGTGTTATTTTCAGCGTCTCCGTAGTACTTTGTCCTATTGCGATAAAGATTAGTGAGTTGATGAAAATACTGCTTTTCTAAATTCTGATCGGATGTTTTTTCAATTAGTCCCTTATAAATCTGCGCTCCAAAAATGTAAATATTTTCTGTCAACGTTGGTTGATTTGCCAGCAACCATTCTAAAGCTGGTAAAGCAATCTGAAGATTGTCTTCTCTATTGTCTGATAAAAGAGCATAGTTCTCCTGAGTTTCGATGTCCCATTTCAATTGTTTGCTGGAAGCAATGTTTTCGTTTTGAGAAAAAACAGGATTTGAGAGGAAAATCAGGAGTAAAAATACTCCTGATTTTAACTTGAATTGAACTAACCGCATATTGATTGAATTTATATCATTGGTTTTCCAATAGTAATCTTGCCTTTTCGATGAGAGATAGTAATTCAAATCGATATTCATCGTATTCCTTTCCGTTCACTTGTTCAGCTAATTGAGTCGCAAGTTGAAAGGTCGATTTGCCTTTGTATTTTGATTCTCTCAGAACCAGGCCAAATGCTGTCACAGCGCTTGCCAATCTCGTGTCCTGGCTACATTTATCGAATGAAATCAGATTGGGATTAATTGATTCATCGATTAATACACTCTCATCACTTTTAAGCGGTTTATAGCGAAATTTGATGGTCGCCATTTCCTCAGAATCAACTAAGGTGGGTTGCTGGTATTTCAGTGATATAGGGCTTTCTCCCGACTCTATAGATGCCGGAATAATTTCATAAAGAGCAGTAACGGTGTGCCCAGCTCCCAATTCACCGGCATCCTTCAAATCATCGTCGAAGTCTTCAGCCTCCAATTTCCTGTTTTCATAACCTATCAATCGATACGATCCAACAACTGCCGGATTAAACTCAATTTGGATCTTGACATCTTTTGCAATAGCGAACATATTGGCCATCAGATCGGTATCAAAAACCCGATTGGCTTCTGTTATGTCATCGATGTAGAAATAGTTCCCGTTACCCGAATTTGAAATCTGCTCCATTCTTCCATCCTTATAATTACCCAATCCAAAACCACAGATGGTCAGGTAAATATCTTCCTGACGCTTTTGCTCGATCATTGAAACCAATTCGGACGTTGAGCTTACTCCAATATTAAAATCTCCATCCGTCGCCAGTATTACACGGTTATTTCCGTTGGGAATGTAGTTTTCACTGGCTATTTTATAAGCGAGTTGAATTCCTTCTCCCCCGGCAGTTGATCCCCCGGCTGATAGTTTATTAATGGCATTTAGAATTTTATCCTTTTGATTACCAGGTGTAGCTGGCAAGACCAATCCCGCTGACCCTGCATAGACAACAATTGATATTTTATCGTGATCCTTTAGATTTTTGACCAAAATCTTCAGCGATTTTTTAACCATCGGAAGTTTATTTTTATCCATCATCGACCCGGAGACATCGACCAAAAAGACGAGATTGGAGGCTTTGATATCACTTTCCCGCATGCTTTTTCCTTTAATACCAATTTTCAAAAGCTGATGCCTTTCATTCCATGGACATTCAGTAAGCTCGTGATGTATGGAGAACGGATGGACACCTTCCGGCTCGGAATATTGGTATGGAAAGTAGTTAATCATCTCCTCAATTCTAATGGAACCGGAAGGTGGCATTTGATGATCATTCAGAAATCTTCTGACATTAGCATAGGAGGCCTTGTCAACATCAATTGAAAAAGTAGATAGCGGCATGTTGAGTGGATTGGTAAAATCGTTTTCCTGATAATAATCGTATTCTTCCGTGCTAAATTCTCCATGGCCAGCCGGAAAAGATGGCTGGGTTTCCACAATGGTAAAGACCTCCTCAAAAACCACTTCCTCGGGAACTGATAAATCCAATGAAATTTCAACTTCAGCATCCTCAACTTCAATCATTTCCATTGGCGGAACAGGTGGAGGTGAATTGGTTTGATTCTCTTCATCTGTGCGTTTAGAATCTGACCTGGAAGCAGACTCTTCCTTTACCGGATGTCTATAAGCAGATTGGCCTACCCGATTATGACATGAATACGAAAAACATATAATTGAAATAATGAACAGCAAATAGGTTGTGTCAAGCAGATTAAACCATTGTTTTCTTGAGTTTTCCATTTTAAAAAAGTTTAATTAAGTGATTGATTTTGGATAAAATTCTTAAAGGAACTTAGCTTTTTAATGAAAAAAATATGAGATTTTCAATTGTAAAGACTTTGTAAATTATTTTACAATCAGTTCGTTCTATGGGGTAATTCAATTTTTTATATCTTACTATCATGTCCGAAAAAACAGACATTTTACTTTTTGATCTTTTGAAGAAGGAGGTTTCAGCTACCTTGCGAAAAGGTTATCCCGGAAACCATGAAAACATCAGTCATTGGAAGGGACAGGAAATTAAGTGCTTTCAGGATGACCTGATGGAAAAGGTACAAAGCCGGATTAGTGAAAAGTGGTTTTATACTCATCTTAAAAGTGAAAATAATGGCTTGCCAAGGGTAGACATTCTGAACCTGTTGAGTAAATATTGCGGCTACCAGGATTGGCTGGATTTCAGGGTCAAAAATAAAAGAAAAATCAGCCAACCCATCAAACTAAAATTTGCCATCCCTTTAATTGCCATACTGGTAGCAATTTTATGGTTTTCATTCAGCACGAGATATTATGTTTATGAGCTCCAGGTGATTGACGCCATCACCCTTGAATCAATACACGATAATAAACTGGAAGTGATCTGGCTGAAGGAAAATGAGTCACCAACTTATTTTCAAAAGCTGGAGGAAGGAAAGCTCACACTGGAATCAGAAAAAAGAGAGATCACGATTGTGATCAGAGCTCCCTATTATCAGACAGACACCATTCGCAGAAAGATCCCGTTTAAAAATTATCACGAGAAAATATCTCTTCAGCCGGATGATTTTTCTTTAATGGTTCATTTTTTCTCCACTTCTAATGTGAAAGAATGGGAAAAATACCGAAAACACCTCGATCAAATTTTTGCCTACAATGCCACTATTTTCCAGGTAGATGAAAACGGGATGGGAATGGGAATCTTTAACAAGGAAGAATTCATTGATAGATTATCCTTTCCACTCAGCAAATTGAAAAACATTGAAGTATTGGAAACAAGGGTGTACAAGGATAAAATAGTTTTCTTAAGATTTAAATTGCCCGAAAATGAAAAATAATGTTTACGGTTTAATACTTATGATGTTCATCTATGGATGTGCCATTACATCAAAAGAGGTCGAATCCGAATATTCTCAAAGTGAATTCCCTTCTGAAAGTGAAGCAGCTCTCATCAAAGATTTTGAAGCTGACCTTCTGGATAAGGAATCAATCGATGTTTTTGAAAAACGGGCAGTAGAAAAAGTAAAGGAGTTTTTTGAATATGCCAGCATCATCCAGGATACAACCATCAACTTGGACCTAAGAAAGAAAGCGCTGGAACAATGTCGTCATTTGTTTTATGAAGATATCGGAACAGTAGGCGTCAATAATAAAAAGTATGAGATCCATGAATTTCTGGATAATCTTCTTACCAATAAAATATATCTGCCATCTATAAGCGATATTCTCATCTCCAAAAGGTATCATAAATCGTCTAAAGAGGATCTCTACTCTGGCGAAGTAAGCTTATCCTATCGACAGGATGACGAAAATGGAAAGGTTATTACCATTTTGGTGAAATCAAATAAAGTATTTGGAGAAGAAATAAGAGAAGTTTGGGAAGTTTATCTAAAAGAGGCAAGCTTGTAAAAAAAATCGGTTTGAACTTCTCTAAAATTCAAACCGATTTCTAGTGAACTATATTCTAAATGAATTACATATCACCATCTTCGCCTGTTAGTGTTGATAATTTTTCATTCATCTCAGTATATTTATCATTCATTCCAAGCTGTTTGTAAACTCCTCCCAAAATTTCGACCAGTTTTACATCATCACTTTTCAACTGATAAGCCTTTTCGAAATAAGGTAAAGACGTCTGGAAATGTGGTTTTGCTCTATCCAAATATTCTTTTTCCTTTTTGGCGTAAGCAGCAGGATTATAATTCGATCCCAAAGGCATATCGTTGAATTCTTTGATAATATCAGCGCCCTTATTGTAATGAATTACAGCCAGGTTGAAAATAGCATCGTAATAAGTAGGATCCAATTCCATTGCTTTTTCATAAGCCTCTGCAGCCTTATCATCCTGGTCGGCCTCATCATAAAGGTATCCTAACTCAAAATGAAGCAAAGGATCATCCGGATTGTGCTCAATTTCGGTTTTTATCTCTTGCTCAGCTTCTGCTGTTTTACCGGTTGTGATCAGATAATAGATCCTTTCCTGTACATAGGATTTGTTTTCAGGGAATTTCTTCATGGCCAATGTGTTGATCTCCATCGCCTTTTCCATATCCTCTTTCTGAACTTTATATAAGTAAATGACAGAATTATAAACCGATTCACTGGCTTTACCACTTTCAATTAGTTGTGAGTACAAATCAATTGCTGCATCATAATTTTCTACTTCCTGGGCAACAGAACCACCATAGAGCAAAGCCAGGGAGTCACTTGGCTGAACTTTAAGAGAATTTTTGAACTCTTCCAATGCTTTTTCATAATTGCCATTATTGTAGGCAGTTGCTCCAGCGTCGATTGTGGAATTGTACAGGTTGGTCATAGCCTGATCCGCCATAAAGGTGTAAGTGCCGTTTTCTTTGCCTTCTATTTCGATGGCTTTATTATATGATTCAACGGCTTTTTCCAAAGCCTGATCATCCAGATCACTGAATCCGGTAGTGTCAGCATAAATAGCTTTATAGACATTTCCTCTGACATACCAGCTTTTAGCATCTGTAGTCACCTTGCCTTTGTTATCAACCTCAAAAGCCAGGTCTACTTCTGCCTTAGCCTCGTCCAGCTTGTTTCCATTAAGGGCCATCTCAGCCTTGGAAACCTTCCCTTTTGGCTCATATTGACCAAAAGCAAACGTACTGGCCAAAACGGTTAAAATAAAAATATTAATTACGGTTTTCATCATTTTGTTATTTTGGTTCTATACTAATATTCACAGGTATTACTCTTTTTCGTCTTTATTTTCCTTTTCATTATTCACGTTTTCCTCCTGATCTACTTCCTCTTCAATTATCTTAATTACTTCAACAGAAGATATTTCATCATTTTCATTAAGTTTGATCAGTCTTACACCCTGCGTGGCTCGCCCCATCACACGAAGATTACCCACAGCCAATCGTATGACTATTCCAGACCGGTTGATGATCATAAGATCGTCGCTGTCCACTACTTCTTTCATTGCCACTAATTCACCGGTCTTTTCAGTGATATTCATGGATTTGACACCCTTACCGCCCCTGTTGGTAATGCGATATTCTTTTACATCAGACCTCTTTCCATATCCTTTTTTGGATACTACCAATAAATTGGCATCGTCCCTTTCAACACAAACCATACTAACAACTTTGTCATCAGTACCTGCAAGAGTTATGCCACGAACACCGGTTGCTGTTCTACCCATCGGTCTTACCTGGTCTTCAAAGAAGTGGATTGCCCTGCCTGATTTAAGAGCGATAACAATGTGATTATTGCCATTGGTCAGATTTACATCCAATAGGCGATCGCCATCAACTATGTTGATCGCATTGATCCCATTTTGTCTTGGACGAGAGTAGGCTTCGAGGCTGGTTTTCTTAATGGTACCTTTTTCAGTACACATCACCAGGTAATTGTTATTGATGTAATCCTCGTCCGTAAGATTCTTTACATTTATAATGGCCCTTGCTGAATCACCTGATTCAATATTGATCAGGTTTTGAAGAGGTCTTCCTTTTGCCGTTTTGCTTCCTTCTGGTATTTCATAAACTTTCAACCAGAATACCTTGCCAAAATGTGTAAATATCAGAAGGTAATTGTGCATGGTAGCAATGAACAGGTGTTCCGTATAATCATCATCTTTTGATCCCGCCCCTCTACTACCAACACCACCTCTTCCCTGTGTCCTGTATTCTGAAAGTGGGGTTCTTTTGATGTACCCCTGGTGAGAGACAGTAATTACCATTTCTTCATCCGGGATCATGTCCTCTATCTGAATATCATCACCACTGATAACGATCTCTGTCCTTCTTTCGTCTCCATATCGGTCCCTGATAAGGATGAGTTCGTCTTTGATGATCTGCATTCTCAGCTCTTCTTTCTCCAGGATCTCTTTAAGTTTGGTTATCAATTCCTGGATTTCTTTGTATTCTTTTTCAATTTTTTCTCTTTCCAGACCGGTCAAACGCTGAAGCCTCATATCGAGAATAGCACGAGCCTGGATCTCAGAAAGCTCAAACTTTTCCATCAACCCTTCTCTGGCTACATCAGGATCCCTTGAACTTCGAATAAGAGAAATCACTTCATCCAGATTATCCAAGGCAATGAGATAACCCTGGAGGATATGTGCACGTTTTTCAGCTTCGTCAAGCTCGTATTGGGTCCTCCTGATCACCACATTATGTCGGTGATCAACATAATTCTTAATGAGGTCCTTTAAGTTGAGAGTTTTGGGTTTGCCTTTTACAAGGGCAACATTATTGACCCCAAAGGAAGACTGAAGCTGAGTATATTTAAACAGATTGTTTAGAACGATGTTAGGAATGGCATCCTTTCTCAAATCATAAACGACCCTCAAACCATTTCTGTCAGACTCATCCCTTATGGCTGTTATTCCTTCAATTTTCTTTTCATTGATCAGAGCAGCCGTTCTTTCAATCATTGAGGCTTTGTTAACCTGGTAAGGGATCTCTGTAACGATAATCTGTTCCTTGCCGGTCTTGGTGGTCTCAAACTCAGCTTTTGCCCGCATCACCACTCGCCCACGGCCCGTTTCAAATGCAGACTTCACTCCCTGATAACCATAGATAATTCCACCTGTCGGAAAATCAGGGGCTTTTATGTAGTTTACAAGCTCTGATATCTCGATATCATTATTATCAATATAGGCGCAAATCCCATCCACTACTTCAGTAAGGTTGTGCGGGGGCATGTTAGTCGCCATTCCCACGGCAATCCCGGATGATCCATTGACAAGCAAATTGGGAAGTGCTGCAGGCAATACAGTTGGTTCTTTAAGAGAATCGTCAAAATTTGATTGAAAATCAACTGTATTTTTATTGATGTCGTTCAGCAGTTCCTCTGAAACTCTTCTTAGACGAGCTTCTGTATAACGCATTGCTGCCGGTGAATCACCATCGATCGAGCCGAAATTACCCTGGCCATCTACCAACGGATATCTCAGGGACCATTCCTGGGCCATCCTCACCATGGTATCATAAACTGCAGAATCACCATGAGGGTGATATTTTCCCAATACCTCGCCCACAATTCTCGCTGACTTCTTATAAGGTCTGTTATAGCTTACTCCAAGCTCAAGCATTCCAAATAAAATTCTTCTGTGAACAGGTTTTAATCCATCCCGAACATCGGGCAATGCCCTTGAAATGATGACGGACATGGAATAGTCGATGTATGCTCCTCGCATCTCATCTTCTATATTAATCGGTATGATATTTTCGCTAAAATCTTCGGCCATAAAATCTACTTTTCACCACTCTAAAAAATCGGTGGCAATTTAATCAAATTTATTTAACCAGAGGTGATTCTGATCAATTTTGAGACCGAATAAATAAATTAAATCAAAGGATTAAAAGTTGAATAGAAGCTACTTTGTGAGCCAGTCCATTTTATGCCTCCAATGCTCCAATTCGCCAATTTTTGGATTCTGAACCTTGTAGAATGGCTGTCCCCTGAATTCCCTTTGGCTATGAACATGCTTGAGTTGTGTCCTGCATGACTTAACAGGGCACCTCCTGATCTCAGGAAATTTGAAGCGGAAACCAAAATTCACATACAAAGTAGGCTGTTTATAGGAGACTGTCTGTGGGATATTGCTATCCTGGTATTGGAGAGGCATAGCAAGCGTGTAATTCTTTATTTCAAAAGAAGGACGAATAAAAAACCAGAAGTATTCCGAGAATTCATATTCGATAGGTATCCCAAAATTAAAATACATACCATTAGTCAATAAAGTATCACTGTATGCAGGACCATATTTAGCTTTTCCTACATTTATCTCTGCATGATAGTCCCATCCCTTCCATTGATACACCAAACCGCCTAATAAAAAGTAATATTTACTGATCCTTGTATTTTCCATTACGGGCGAATATTCCTGAAGGCCTCCTTCAACTGGTTTCAACGTTTTCAAACCATGAATCTCACGGGAGTATCCTACTCCTACTCTAAATCGATTGATATCAAGATGCAGGGAAATATTAAATGGAATATTCTTCCCGCTACCAGTATATGCCGGGATCAAACTATCGGCACTAATAATATTCACAGTAGAGTCATATGTCAAAGTATTTGACACACTAACCGGATTGAAGGTCCAGTCATCAATACCAGTGTAAGTGATACTATTTCCATTGATGGTGTAATTTTCCAGTAAGGTTGCACGGTTATTATGCTCCAGAATGTCCACTCCCTCCCATTCTGTCTTATAAAAGGTACGTCCATAACCTATGGATCCCAATAGGGAAAATTTATTCAAAAAGGCTCTGATGGGGCTTCTTTTAATCTCAATTTCACGGTCTGGTTGATAGGGATTGAACCCTGGCTGTGTGTAAGCCAAAGAAGTCATAAAAAGTAAACTTATCAGAATAAATACCTTCCTCAAATCAAAAATTATTTAACGGAAAATGTTTGACAAAATCCCTTGAAGATCAACAAATGATCTATTTTTAACTTCCTTCCAATTTCGAGAATCTTCTCATATTCGATCTGCGAAATTTTCTTTGTCACAGTTGTTTGTTCAATATCATTAATGAAAAAAGTCGACATAAATTGTGCAAAAATATAGGGTGCCTGAAAAAGATTTTTTTCAAATTCAAAATCCAACACCCGTTCCGAATGACCGTTCATTATCTTTAATTCCTTGAAATTAACGGCTGTTTTCATGGTTTCAACCAGAAAATCATAAAACCTGTCCTTCCACTTATCAAAACTTTTTATGCAGTATTTCAATGCATATACTACGGGATCAGCTTGTAGAAAGAACCCTCCTTTTGACATCTTCCTTGCTTTCTGATTAATAGCCATTTCCTCCATCAGGCTTATGCTTCCATTTGCCAGCGCAATATCCAGAACCGGAGTCAGGATAATCAAGGATAAAAAATCATGGTTATTCATTTCGAGTAAAGACACTTCCTCCTCTTTGAACCGGAGTTTTAAGCTTTCTACATTTTGTTCGACCCCATCAAATTTGAGAAGTGCAGATACCTGATCTTCCGTAAACATTCAATTAATTTTAGCGGCTAAAATAGGAATTAAAAGCATCAAAAATACGTTATAATGGCTGAATATATAAACATGTCCAATATTGCATCATAATATTGTACAAAAATGAACACTTCCGGGGAGGTAATTGTTGAGAAAAGGTGTTTTACAAGCATTTAACAAGTCTTTAAGATATTGGCATAGTTATTAATTGTAATATTTCGAACAATTCTACCTTTATGCTCAAGTTACGCCAAATTACAAAGTCCTATAAAACGGGAAAACAAAGCTTAAAAGTACTAAAAGGAATTGACCTTGATATAGAAGACGGAGAACTCGTCTCAATCATGGGATCATCCGGTTCCGGAAAATCTACTCTGTTAAATATCATTGGAATACTGGATGACTACGATGAAGGAACCTACCACCTAAACGGGAAACAAATAGCCAAACTCTCCGAAACCAAAGCTTCCATTTACCGAAATGAATTCATTGGTTTTGTGTTCCAATCCTTTAACCTTCTCAGTTTTAAAAATGCGGTAGAAAATGTCGCTTTGCCTCTTTATTACAAAAAGGTCGGCCGATCCAAACGAAACAAGGTGGCCATGGAATATCTTGACCGGGTTGGCCTAAAAGACTGGGCACACCATCTGCCCAGCGAAATGTCAGGAGGACAGAAACAACGAGTTGCCATTGCAAGGGCTTTGATCAATGATCCAAAAGTTATTCTAGCTGATGAGCCAACCGGAGCTCTTGATACCCAAACATCTAATGAGGTAATGGAATTGTTCAAAGAAGTAAATGATATGGGAAAAACGGTACTGATCGTGACCCACGAAAAAGACATTGCTGAGAAAACGGAAAGAGTTATTTCAATTGTAGACGGAGTAATTGCCAGCAGGGATTATCAAGTAAAAGTAGCCAACTGAACAGATTATGTTTGACCTCGATAAATGGCAGGAAATTTTTTCAACCATCCAGCGAAATAAGCTGAGGACGTTCCTTACAGCGTTTGGTGTGTTCTGGGGAATTTTGATGCTGGTATTGTTATTAGCTGCCGGTGACGGATTGCAAAATGGTATCGAAAAGGGATTCAGCAGCGACCTGAGAAATAGCCTTTGGGTCGTCCCGCAAAAAACGTCCAAGCCTTATAAAGGAATGCCGGCCGGCCGGTTTGTCCAATTTACGGAAGAAGACATCGATCACCTTTCGAATGAAATCGATAATAAAAAGGACCTATCCCCGGAAACCAGTTATTTCAGGGGAAGTTGGGAGATTACCAGAAACAACAAACAAGTTACGTATGAAGTCTTGGGGGTTGGTCCCACCTACTTTGATATTAAGGTATTTCAGGAATATGTGGCCGGAAGAAGACTTAATATCAACGACCACCGGGAAAAAAGAAAGGTAGTTGTCGTTGGTTTACCCGTTGCTGAGGGACTATTTGATCACTATGAAGAAGCTGTTGGTGAATACATTTATATCAATAGTGTTGCTTTCAAAGTAGTTGGCGTATTTAAAGACCCTGGATTTAATGGCCGTCAATCCGAAAGGGCATACATGCCTTTCGATGCATACAATACTTCTTTCAATCCTCAATCAATCATAAGTGTGATGGCCCTTGTCCCTAAAGATGGTGTAAGTGGACAGGAAGTGGCCGAGAAAGTCAGAACAGTTCTCGGAAAACATCATCAATTTGATCCCGAAGATCGCCAGGCACTTTATATCATGGACATGGAGGAAAACGCGAAAGAGATACAAGGTCTATTTATGGGTATAAATGGATTGATCTGGTTTGTAGGAATAGGAACACTTATAGCGGGTATCATTGGAATTAGCAACATCATGTTGATTATTGTTAAAGATAGGACTAATGAGATCGGCATCAGGAAAGCCGTGGGAGCCAAGCCATGGTCTGTTATTGGCATGATTCTACAGGAATCCATCTTTCTTACAGGAGTGGCCGGCTATTTTGGGTTGGTGGTAGGAGTCGCCATGCTGGAAGGCGCAAACTACATGATTGAAAAGAACGGCATCGAAATGGATTATTTCTACAACCCCAATATCAATTTTAAAGTGTGTGTCACCGCCACCGTTATCCTTGTAATTTCAGGAGCAATCGCAGGATTCATACCTGCCAGAAAAGCAGCAAAAATAAAACCCGTTGAAGCAATGAGAGCTTAAAAATACGACCATGTTTGATTTAGATAAGTGGCAGGAAATATTTAATTCCATCAAGAAACATAAACTCAGAACTTCCTTGACGGCCATTGCCGTAGCATGGGGGATCTTTATGTTGGTTATCTTGCTTGGCTCGGGAAATGGCTTGAGAAATTCGGTAGAAAGAAACTTTGGCGTAGCTAAAAACTCGGTTTTCGTCTGGTGTGCCAATGCAACAACCATACCATACAAAGGATTGCCGAAAGGAAGGTACATTCAGATCACGAATGGAGATAAAGATGCCATTGAGGAAAATGTCAAAGAAATTGGAGTGATGGCTCCGCGCAATTTCCTTGGTGGTACCTATGAAATTGTAAGAGGCAAAAGAAGCGCATCCTATCGGGTCTACGGGGACTATCCGGGATACATCCATGTGATGCCTATGGAAATTACCCAGGGGCGATTTATCAATGACATGGACATTGAACAAAAAAGAAAAGTGGTGATCATCGGACCGGCAACTGTGGAAGCGCTTTTCGAACCAGATGAAAATGTTATTGGTGAATACATCCGGATAATGGGTGTCAATTTCAAAGTAGTTGGTGTTTTTAAATCAAAGCAACGGGGTGAAGGCGCTTTTTACCGTAACCAGGAAATTTACATTCCCAATACCACCATGCAATATGCATTCAATATGACCAACCGAATTGGGTGGTTTGCCTTTGTGCCTAAAGATGGAGAAAATGCAGAGGTTGTGGAACAAAAGGTTAGAGCTCTCCTGGCCAAAAGACACAATGTCTCTCCTGACGACCATGTTGTTTTTGGATCTGAAAATGTAGAAGAAGAATACATGAAAGTGGTTAATCTATTTCTTGGCATAAAGTTGTTCAGCTGGTTTGTGAGCATCATGACCATCATAGCAGGAGTCGTGGGTGTGGGTAACATCATGCTCATCATTGTCAAAGAAAGAACACGGGAAATCGGTATCAGAAAATCCCTGGGTGCACGACCCTGGTCAATTATCAGCATGATCATTTTGGAAGCGCTGGTTATTACAAGTATAGCGGGATACATAGGCCTTCTGGGAGGAGTAGTGATATTGGAAGGGCTGAACTACATCATGGAAACCAACAACATTGAAGTGCAATTCTTTTACAAACCTGAAATAGATTTTCAAACCGCCTTGCTAGCGATAGGTGTGCTGATCTTCGCTGGAATTCTGGCTGGTTGGATACCAGGAAGAAGAGCAGCAAAGGTCAATCCGGTAGTTGCGCTTAAAGACGAATAAACGGGAAAAATAAAAATTTAAAAATATACACATGAAAAGGGTATTTATTGTTATTACGATTATCATACTATTTGCTTTGTTCGGGGGAACAGGTTACTTCCTTTACCAAAAGTCGGAAGAGCCGGAAGTTGTCTATGAGATCGATTCCGTATTTGTAGCGGATATCGTCAAGAAGACTGTGGCTACCGGTTCGATCATTCCACGAAGGGAAATAGAGATGAAGTCACAGGTATCAGGAGTAGTAGATAAGCTGTTTGTGGAGGCTGGTGACAAAGTCAAAATGGGACAGCTGGTTGCAAGGATTAAGATCATCCCGGACGTAGTCATGCTCAACCAGGCGGAGTCAAATGTCAAGACGGCAAAGATCAATTTCCAAAACGCACAGATCGAGCTTGATCGTCAAAAGAAATTATTTGAAGACAATGTGATTTCCGAAGTAGAATACAATCAATTTTTCCTCGACTTCAAATTAACCCAACAGGCTCTCGATGCAGCCGAGAATAACCTCGAATTGATCAAGGAAGGAGCTTCTAAAAAATCAGGAACGGTCAGCAATTTGGTCACCTCAACAGTTGAAGGAATGGTGCTGGATGTACCGGTTAAAGAAGGTTCATTTGTAATCGAAACCAACACCTTTAATGAAGGAACTTCTATTGCAACCATTGCTGATATGAACGAGATGATCTTCGAAGGAAAGATCGATGAATCTGAGGTTGGCAAGCTAAAAGAAAACATGGAATTGATCCTGAATGTTGGTGCTTTGGAGAATGTAAACTTCGCGGCATTTCTTGAGTACATCTCTCCAAAAGGAGTTGAAGAAAACGGCGCTATTCAGTTTCCGATACGCGCAAAGGTGTCACTTAAATCGGACCAGTTTCTTCGATCCGGATACAGTGCTAATGCAGACATTGTGCTTGATAAAAGAGACAGTGCGTTAGCGATCAATGAAGCAAATCTCATCTTCGAAGACAACAAATACTACGTGGATGTCCATAAAGGAAACCAGGTTTTCGAGAAGAAGGAAATTCAAACCGGTCTGTCCGATGGAATTAACATTGAGATAGTCTCGGGACTTGAAAAAGGAGAACAAATAAAGAAAATGTAAATTTAGCCTTGTCTAAAAACATGTATTTAAAATATTGCTAATCAAAATAATAAAAATTTATATTAAAGTAATACTTTAAACATTCAAACCAAATAAACCTTAAAAACCGGATTCCTGATTTACTAACCCGGTCAGGAAATCCGGCCTTGTTATTTTTATACAACTGACACATTATTGATATTAAATCAAGGAGAAAAACAAAATGTGGAGGTGCAGATACAGACGTCGCTAAAAGTTAAATTTGCCAAAGTCGACAGTCTAAGAAAAAGGCAAAAAATCAACCGTATTTCCTCTCTCCTTCCATGGCATACTTCACACGGCCATCGACAAAAAACATGTCGATTTCTCCCTTATTCTTAGCCTTGATTTTTCCTCGGTGCGTGAAGAAAAATTTGTCCTTAACATGAACAAAAGTATCCCCTGAAATGTTAATCTTTCCTTCTTCCCCACTCGACTCCATGCGGGCAGCAACATTGACCGTATCACCCCAAATATCATAGGCAAATTTCTTCTTCCCAACTACCCCGGCCACTACCGGTCCGGTATGAATACCGATCCTGATCTCGAAGAAATCCCTACCTTGTTTTTTCATCTCCGTCCTTCTCTTATTCATGAAGGCGAGCATTTCCATAGCAGCCCGAATCGTATCCAATGGATTGGTCTCATTTGGAACAGGAACTCCCCCGGCGCACATGTAGCCATCACCCATGGTTTTGATCTTTTCCAGGTTATACTTTTCAATGATATTGTCAAAAGCATTGAAACAAATATCCAGCTCATGGACGATATCTGTCGGCGATCTTTTTTCGGCAAAACTGGTAAAGCCTTTAAAGTCCGTAAATAGAACTGTTACCTTTTTATAAAACAATGGCTTGGTCCTGCCTTTTTCCCTCAACTCCATTGCAACAGACCTTGGCAAGATATTCAGTAACAGTCTTTCGGATTTTACTTTTTCCTCTTTCAATTCCTTTTGCCTTTTTTCAACAATAGCTTTTTGCTCCTGGAGCTCTTTATTGTTTACCTCAAGCTTTTTCTTAGTCTTCTTTGTAATTCGATAAGCCCGAAAATTAAATAGAAGAAGAATTAATACGAAGAATGCCCCTAATACAACATAAGTTAATTCATCTTCCTTTTGCTGAATGAGTAAGGCATCTCTTTCTGCTTTTAAATTGGCATTTTCCAATTCGATGTTACGGTCGATTAGTTCGGTTTCTTTCTCTTCAATTGTCACACTCAATTGTTGGTTGGTTTGCTTGGTCTTTTCCAATGAATCAACAGCAGTCGTAAATTCCTGGTAATTTTGGTAAACAGAATGATAATAATCCGCTTTATCCGGCTCATCACGCGAAGCATAAATTTTAGATAAAATGTTTGCTGCTTCCTTGGCAATGTGGTTCAGTTTATCTCTTTGTGCAAACCGAAATGCTTTATCTAATGGCTCAATGGCATTTTTGGTGTCATCCAGCAAATAAAGACACAACCCACCGTAGTAAAATGCCATGATGTGATTTTCGGTTAGCTTAAATTCGGAGTCCGAATAGTGCTTAACCGCTTTCTTAAAATGTCGTGTTGCGTCTTCCCACAGTTCATTCTTTTTATCCTGGTTGGTGACAGCTTCTGCATATTTAAAACCCGCATATCCTGCATAGTAATAGGTCAGAGACTGAAGGTTTATATCATCCGTTCGTTCGCTATCATTAATTCCCTTTTCGTAGAATTTTTTAGCAAAAACAAAATCACCAGCATCCAGATATAAGTCACCAATGTTGATAGCAACCGTGGCGGCCTCGTAGTAATTTTTCTGATCTTCCAGTGAATTATATTCATTGATCAAAGAAGATAAATCGATTTTCTGGGCGACGCTACCTGCTAACGGACTAAAAAATAGTACAACTAATAATAAAAATGTGTGTGCTTTCATTCAGACTATAATGCAATTCCCTCCTTAAAATTAATATTATTTAGGTGGGTATAAAATTCGATGAGCGATACGTGGATTATCGCTCTGTAATATTTGCTTCTAATTATTCATTTTTTGAGCAATCTTTGCCCAGGAATCGCGCAGCGGGACAGTCAAATTGAAAACCTTTTGATTATCATTCGAATCAGAATCTACACAGAAATACCCTTTTCTTTCGAACTGGCATTTGTACCCGGGATTTACATCTTTTAACGAAGGCTCTCCTATTGCATTGTGAATGACATTGAGAGAATCATGGTTCAGGAATTCTTTAAAATCCCTCTCATCATCTTCCTGCGGATCTTCCACCATAAATAAACGGTCGTACATTCTGACTTCCAGAGGAATACCATACCTGGCGGAGACCCAATGGATCGTACCTTTCACCTTCACACCACTCGTATCATTACCACTTTTTGAATTCGGGATGTATTCACAAGTAATCTCTGTCACCTTACCACTTTCGTCTTTTTTGTAGTCTGTACATTGGATAATATAAGCATATTTTAATCTTACCATATTACCCGGACTCAAACGGAAGTATTTTTTAGGGGGATCTTCCATGAAATCTTCCCTGTCAATGTATATTTCTCGAGTAAAGGTAATTTCTCTTCGCCCGGCATCTTCGATCTCCGGGTTGTTGACAGCTAGGGTAGTTTCTTCATAATTCTCTGGTAAATTGGCAATAACGACTTTAATTGGGTCGAGAACTGCCATTCTTCTGTCAGCTATTTTGTTCAGGTCTTCCCTTACACTAAACTCAAGCAAAGACGGGTCAATTACATTTACCCTTTTTGCCACACCCACTTTGTTACAAAAGACCCGAATGGCTTCCGGTGTATAACCGCGTCTTCTCATTCCACGGATAGTTGGCATTCTTGGGTCATCCCAACCTGACACATAACCTTCCTTTACCAATTGCAGCAATTTACGCTTGCTGGTAACGGTATAACCCAATTCCAGTCTGGCAAACTCTATTTGATAGGGCCGGTAAATTCCATCCTTCAGACGATCTACCAACCAATCGTATAGGGGACGATGGACTTCAAACTCCAGCGTACAGATAGAATGTGTAATTCCTTCAAAGTAATCGGATTGTCCATGAGCAAAATCATACATAGGATAAATGCACCATTTATCGCCTGTGCGATGATGGTGACCTCTTTTTATCCGGTACAATGCGGGATCCCTTAAATGCATATTCGGAGATGCCATATCTATTTTGGCCCTCAAAACCCTGGAAGCATCCGGGAATTCACCATTTTTCATCCTGGCAAATAGATCGAGGTTTTCTTCGACAGAC
The DNA here is from genome assembly GCA_913057175.1 of uncultured Cytophagales bacterium. Taxonomy (GTDB): domain Bacteria; phylum Bacteroidota; class Bacteroidia; order Cytophagales; family Cyclobacteriaceae; genus CAJXNP01. The sequence goes on along the minus strand of CAJXNP010000006.1, from coordinate 180,972 downwards.
CGGTTTCTGTTTGGGCTTTCTTTTCCGGGGATAGTAGGAGTTCCCCTGGTTTCACTAATTTGTTCAGCGCTTTGATCATCAACATAAGCCAATCCAATTTTGATCAGGTTAACTGCAAAGTCATAAAGTCTGTCAAAATAATCTGATGCAAAGAGCACTTCACCCGGCCAATGGAAGCCTAACCATTTTACATCATCAATTATGGCGTCAACGTATTCAGTATCTTCCGTTTCGGGATTTGTATCATCAAAACGGAGATTGCATTTTCCACCGTATTTAAGGGCGAGACCAAAATTCAGGCAAATGGACTTGGCATGTCCGATATGCAGGTAGCCGTTGGGTTCCGGAGGAAATCTCGTTAGTAATTCTCCATTATTTTTCCCCTCTTTCAGATCCTTCTCTATGATTTGCTCGATAAAATTCAACGGCACATATTCGGTTGTTTCATTGCTGTTTTTCATCCCACTCATTTATAAACCAATAATTCTTAATAATAATTGATAAAATCCTGAACGCAAATTAAATCATTGTATAATTTTAATGCGCTAATTCGGTTGAATAATTAATAAATAATATGATGCTTGACATAGTAACCAGCATAATTGAGTTTAGTTCAAAAGGAAACACAGATATTATCGATGTGACGGAAAAAGTAGCTGATAAGGTTGAAGAATCAGGTTTTTCTGAAGGGAATGTGACAGTTTTTGGAGTAGGATCTACCACAGGAATTTCAACGATTGAATACGAGCCAGGACTTGTAAAGCATGATATAGCGGAATTTTGGCAAAAAATTGCTCCCTATGGAGTGAATTATAGCCATAACCAAACCTGGGGAGATGACAATGGAGCATCGCACATAAGATCCACCACTCAGGGAAGTTCATTAACCGTTCCTTTCAAAAATGGGGAAATGATCCTTGGAACCTGGCAACAGATTATTTTTGTAGATTTCGACACTAGGCCGAGGTCGAGACGAGTCGTCGTGCAGGTGATTGGGAAAAAGTAGAATGGGTTCAAAAACGACATTTTGGATACTCCTCGTTTTAAATTCATAAAACCCCTTTATTAATTTATCGAATTATACCGGTCCGTGATCAGAATGCTCAAGCCTATGCTTAGATATCGATTAAGGTATGGCTTAAATTCGTCATCAAAAATAGATTCATATTTAAACGTTGAATAGCTCCACTGTCCGATAAGTTTGAAATTTTTATATCCTAACCTAAGTGTAACTCCAGGTTCAATTACAAGAGTTGACTTTTTATCGTCAAAAAATCGTCTGATTTCCGATCTTTCTTCAACATCCATTATACTGTAATCATTATTCAAATAAGATATGTATGCAATTCTAGGTGTAAAAGCTACATCTATGATCTTATGAGTAATTCCAATGGTTGGTTGAACATATGGTTTAATGATAACCGCATCGATATAATCATTGCCTTTGGTGTTTTTCAGAGACATAAAACCAATACCACCTATAATTTCTCCAGCAGCTATATTCTCAGCCCCGGTTACTCCATACCGACCACCTCCAACTTCAAAATAACTTCCTTTTGCTGACCAATTGTCTGAAGTTTCTGAGCTATTCCATTGGTGAGTAAAACTGGAATGAATGACAGTATGATCACTCACAGATGTTGCAAATTTCAAATCAAAACCTTCAGCATAAAGTCCGGTTTCGGTATTTACGGTTTCATTGTAACCTCCTGCAATGTTCACCTCGCCTTTTTGATGAAATAAAGGTGCATTGTGGCCAGTATTTGAATACATACTTGGACTGCAAGAAGATAGAATAATCAAAGTGATATAAATGGATAAACATGTTAAAGGTCTCATGGCTGTGGTTTTTTGATTACATAAAAGTTAAATAATTAAACCACAAAATACACGTACTAAATTTCGTACTAATTACTAATTAACTCATTAAAGAAGAGATGATTATCATTTTTTATCAAAATAGAAATGGTGTGAGTGTTTAAATTTTCCTCACACCAAAATTAAAGCTTTGTAATGGTACATTTTCCCAAAAAGCAAAAGCTGGGATACTCTCTTTGGGATTATTTAATAAAATTTTCACGGCATATCTACATTCATTTTTTATTCTTTAGTTCCAATCCATTTCTTCCTTTGAAGAAAAAATAAAAAGGAACACCGAGCACCAAAGTTGCTATGGCCACCGTCGACTCAATGGGTCTTTCCAGGTAAGATAGAATGAGAATACCAATCCCAACAATCAAGAAAACAATAGCGGTAACTGGAAATCCCGGTAGCCTTAATTGATGCCCCCCCTTTTTTTTAAGTTTGAATAATCCTGCTATGACAAATAGTGGAAAAATGCCTAGTGTAAAGCCCATGTAAGTAAAGATCTGATCCAATGTCCCAGACAGGATAATGATAATGGCTATAATTGCCTGGAATATAATGGACCAATAAGGAACTTTAAACTTTGGGTGGATCTTTCCTGCAAAATCAAAGAAGTAGCCGTCTCGCGCCATGGCATAGTAGACCCTTGGCCCAAGGATGATAAATGCAGAAATGGAAGAGAACAGCGCTATGGCAATTAAAATAGAAAAGATCTTATCGATAAACGATCCGAATAGATTATTCACCGCCAGACCACCGATTGATATTTCACCACGCATTTGTTCAACCGGAATAGCAAATACAAATAAAATATTTAACAATAAATACAAACCCAAAACCACCACCGTTCCTATTAGAAGCGAACCAGGTATATTCTTACCAGGATTCTTTATTTCAGAACCAATGTATGTTGTCGCATTCCAGCCACTGTAGGCAAACATGATCCACATCAATGACAGGGCGATCGACTTCCAACTCATAGCCTGAGGTGCAACAGTGTCTCCTGCGTATTGAAAATGATCCATGCTGCCATTTCCCCAGAAAAATCCCAAAACAATCAATCCGACAATCAAAAGGATTTTTAACAGGGTGAGCAAGTTCTGAACGATGGTTCCGAATTTCACCCCTCGTAGATGAACTGCAGTAAAAACCAGAATAATGGATATTGAGACGATTTTCTTCAATGGCCCAACCGCAATGTATGATTCATGCAAATCTGTTGGAATGGCCCGAAAGAGGTATTCGCTAAAACCAATGGCTGATGCTGCAATGGGGGCAGAAAATCCAACAAGAAACGACACCCATCCGCTTAAAAACCCTAACATGGGATGATAAAGGTCAGATAGAAATGCATACTCACCACCCGCCTTGGGAATGGCTGAACCAACCTCGGCATAGCATAAAGCACCTGCCAGAGCTACCAAACCACCGACAACCCACAATCCAACCATCAGCGCCGGACTGTTCAGATTCTCCATCAACAAACCGGAAGTAGTGAAGATCCCCGCTCCGATCATATTGGCTATAACAATATTGGTAGCGGAAAAAAGTCCGATCTTCCGTTCGAGGTGGTTATCCGTTGGCACGCTTAAAAGTACGGATTATTTCGATTTTTTATAGCTAATGGAGATTCCCGACCGGCTTGATCCATCAATGGTGGTTTCATAATTAGGTAGTGATTTCACATAATCAAGGTAGTCTTTCACACCCCCAAAGCCATTCCTGACATTGTGGGCTGTGAAGCAACCACCAGTTTCGAGCTTCGGATCGACATCTTTAAAATATTGGGTATACCAGTCCTTGTCGGCATCTGAAAAAACAAAATCAAACGGCCCACCGAGTTCTTTTACAAGTTGGTGGGCATCTGCGAGTCTTGCATCCACATATTCAGATAAACCAGCTTCTTCTATATTTTTCAATGCTTCTTTGTGCCTGCCCTCATCAATTTCAACCGTCACTACCTTCCCCCCTGTTTTGCTCATCGCCCAGGCAATCCAAATGGTTGAGTGTCCGGTTGAAGTGCCAATCTCAAGCGCAGAAGTATATTCATTTTTGAGGATCAGATCATACAAAACCTGTCCATCAGTATAAGGGACGTTCATGTCATTCCAATCGGATCGATGCTTTTCAAGGAAATTTTTAACCCTCCTGTCCAGGTCAGAATCTTTACTTGATTGGGCGCAGGAAAAGCCGGAATAAATTAGGAATATGAGAAACAAGAATGGTTTAGTGAATTTCATGGTGATGATTCTTTATTGAATTTAAACAATTAAACCGGGCTATAAAACCACTTTTGTATAGATGAATTGGTGATGTGGTAAATGGTAAAAATTGCTTCATTAAAGCCATTCCCCGCTTTAAAAAATTTTAACATTTCTTTCAACAATATCAAAAATTTCCCGTAGTATTGTAGTGTATTAGTTAAGTAGTACACTATGATGCTTATTGAAACATGATACAAATTGAAGATCTTTCTTTCGGCTACAGCAAGGGCATCCCTTTGTTTGATCACCTGAACTTGTCCCTACCCGCTGGAAATATTTATGGTCTCCTGGGCAAAAACGGGGCGGGCAAATCGACCCTGCTTAAGATTATCACAGGATTGTTGTTCCCTATAGAGGGAAAAGTAAATGTCGAGGGATTTCAACCCCAAAATCGTTATCCGGATTTCCTTCAGGAAATATATCTGATTACCGAAGAGTTTCATTTACCTTCTATTAAAATGGCTCGGTTCGTTCAACTTTACAGCCCATTTTATCAGCGGTTTGATCATGATGTATTCAATGCATACATCGATGAATTTAAATTGGTGAAGGAACAAAAGCTTTCGAACCTGTCGTATGGGCAAAAAAAGAAGTTCCTTTTATCTTTTGGCCTTGCGACCGATTGCAAACTTTTGGTTTTGGATGAGCCTACGAATGGACTGGACATTCCTTCGAAAAGCCAGTTCCGTAAGATCCTGGCAAATGCCATTCACGAGGATCGAAGCTTTATCATTTCGACTCACCAGGCGAGGGATATGGAAAATCTTATCGATCCCATCATCATCATGGAAGAAGGAAAAATTATCTTTTTTCAGGATTATGAACAGCTATCAAGAAAGCTTGCCATGACTAAGCAAGCGAAATTGCCGGAAGATGGGAGCCTTGTTTATTCCGAATCGACATTTGGAGGCTATACCATCGTGACGGAAAACAAGAAGATGGAAGAGACTAATTTGAACCTGGAAATATTATTTAACGCCGTGGTCAGCAATACGGCAAAAATCAATGAAATATTCAAAAACTGATTTCATGCACAGATCGAATCATTTCAATTTTTCAAGATTCTGGTCATACCTTAAAATGGAACTATTCCGGAGCAGAAAAGGGATCTGGATGGTCTTCGGGATTAGCTTCGGCACACTCTTCATCCTTGGCTTGATTCTGACTCCGTTCATTGAGCAGGATATGACCATTTATGACCATAATGACGGCTACACTTTTCACATCCTTATTGGAGGATTTGTTTTAAGCAGCCTTACATTCCGTGACCTGGGAAATAGCCTGAAAAGATATCGATACCTTACCCTACCTGTTTCTGCACTGGAAAAATTTCTGTGCATGTGGTTTCTTACTACAATTTGCTGGGTGATCGTGTACACCATTGCTTATTACTGTTTTACGTTGATCGCTACACCGATAGGGAAATTACTTTTCAGTCCTTTGAAATTCACCAACTTTAATCCGTTTAGTGGAATAGCGCTCAGCGCAATCAAATATTATCTTGTAATTCAAGGGATTTTCATGGTCGGGGCCACTCATTTTAAGGGGTACATCCTGCCTAAAACGGTACTAACCGTTATTGCAGCAGGTCTGGCCTGCGGAATTATTTTCGTCCTGTTCCTGTCAGACTTGTTTATCGCCGAGCACGATTGCGCAGGTTATGAGTGCGAGCATCTCAGCACAATTGGAGAAAATAAATTTTGGTCAATTATAAAATGGATTTTCTGGTGGGCACTTGCTCCTGTTTGCTGGATTATCACTTACCAGGGATTAAAAGAGAAGGAAGCGTAGGATGGAATTTAATGATAATCAAGCCATTTATTTGCAGATAGCTGATCTGTTTTGTGAGAATATTCTCACAGAAAAGTGGAAGCCGGGTGACAGGATCCCATCTGTGAGGGAAATGGCTGTTAACATGGAAGTAAACCCAAACACCGTCATGAGAACATTTAATTATCTGCAAGAAAAAGAAATCATATTCAATAAAAGGGGAATTGGATATTTTGTGTCGGATGATGGTTTTGAAAAAACAAAGTCCCTTCGAAAAGAAGACTTCGTAAACCAGGAATTGCCAAAATTTTTCAAGGAAATGGATCTGTTGAATCTGTCTTTGAAGGATGTGGAAAAGATCTACGAGCAATATTTAAAATCGGAAAATGATGAAAACTAAAAGCCGGTTCAACTTATTTAAAACTACGCTTGTAAAAAGCTGGAAATACTGTTCCACCGAGTTACACAAAGAATTCTCAAAGTTACACAGAGAAAACCTTTGTGAACCTCTGCGAAAATACTTTGTGAAACTTTGTGGTATAACCAATCCTGACAAATTTCAAATCTTCGGACTTCCGACTTCCGACTTCAAACTTTATAACCATGAAAACAAGTAAAAAACTATTGATTGTTGTTGCAGGGCTGGTCATCGCTCTGCTCGTGACCAGTTTGATCGCCTGGCGGATCGACCTTGAAAAAATGATGGCAAAATACAATGCAGAAAACCAATACGAACTTTTGGAGATAACTGACTTTAAAAACCTGGATTTTTCCGGCAACTGGCTAGTGAGAATCCAAAAAGGCCGTGAATTCAAGATAGAAGTAGAAGTCCAAAAAACAGGTGTTCCAAAACCTGATATTGAAAACATACAAGGTACGTTATATTTTAAATTTGATGATCAAGCAGGTCTCAGCGATTCTGATCAAAAGAAAGTCAGGATCATGATGCCGGAATTAAAGACACTCAAAGCAGCTGATCGAACGACCATAGAGTTAAATGGTTTCCAGACTGATTCCCTGAAGGTTATCCTGGAAAATGAAAGTTCGTTTACCGGGATCAACAACCAGATCAGGGCAACTACATTCAATACTTCGGGTAACACAAAACTTCATTTAATTGATACGGAAATGTAAATAATTAAAAAATACATATCGAGCGGACTGGCAAAGTCCGGTTAACCAAACTTTTAATCAACCATAAATTAAAATCAGAAATGAAAAAATTTCTAACAGGATTACTATGTTCTTTTTTAACGCTGACTGCCTACGGTCAAAAGCAACTAACCCTCAGTGGCTATGTTAAAGATGCCAGCAATGGGGAAGCCCTGATCGGGGCAACTATTTACGTCAGAGAAATTTCAGGTGGAACTACTACCAATGTATATGGTTTTTATTCCATCACCCTGCCAAAAGGTCATTACAACATTGATTTCCAATACCTTGGCTTTGGAGATGTACACAAGAAAATTGATCTCACCGAAGACACACGGCTCGATCTTGAATTAAATGTTTCGGATAGACAGATGGAAGAAATTGTAATATCCGACGATGCCATAGATGAAAATGTTGGTAGTCTTGAAATGAGCACGGCCAAAATGAATATCAAAACCATCGAAAAGATCCCTGCTTTTGTCGGGGAAGTGGACATCATTAAAAGTATCCAGATGCTGCCAGGAGTAAGCACAGTTGGAGAAGGCGCTTCCGGGTTTAATATAAGGGGAGGAAGTGTTGGACAAAATTTAGTTTTGCTGGATGAAGCTCCTGTGTATCAATCGTCACATCTATTTGGTTTCTTTTCGGTTTTCAATCCGGATGCCGTGAAAGATGTAAAACTTTATAAGGGAGGCATTCCGGCTAAATACGGGGGAAGGCTTTCTTCCATTCTCGATATTCGAATGAAAGAAGGAAATAGCAAAAAGTTTTCCGTCAACGGAGGAATAGGCACCGTCTTTAGCCGTCTTGCGGTAGAAGGCCCGATCAAAAAAGATAAATCATCCTTTATCATTGCCGGAAGAAGGTCTTACGCTGACGTTCTGGCCAGGCCATTTACGGATGTATTGGACGATGGAGCAGGCTTGTATTTCTACGATCTTACTGCCAAGACCAATTTTAACATCAACGATAAAAACCGGATCTATCTGTCCGGCTACATGGGCAGGGATGTCTTTAAATTTGATAAATACCAGGGATTTGACTGGGGAAACCGTACGGCGACATTCCGTTGGAACCACCTTCACTCCAATAGGTTGTTTTCAAATTACACCTTGTTTTACAGCAATTATGACTATGGATTCAAATTCGGGGACAGCGAAACCGATCGGTTTGGGTGGAAAGCAAGGATCAGCACATACAACTTCAAGCCAGAATATACCTGGTTTATCAACACAAACAATGAACTGACATTTGGTGGGGAGGCAATCCTTTATCGCTTTGAACCGGCAACAACTCAAACGATCACGGAAGGAGAAGAAGTAGATTTCAGCCTGGATGAACGCAAAGCTTTGGAAGGTGCGATCTACATCGGAAATGATCAACGAATAAGCGATAATTTATCCATTCAATACGGATTGCGGTACAGCTATTTTAATTACCTCGGTGGCACAGTCTATCACTATGGAGACACCATTCCGGGAATGGAAAAGCCATTGCTTTATACTACGGAAAAAGACGAGTGGGAAACGATTGAATCTTTCGGAAACCTGGAGCCACGCTTTTCCTTTCGGTATCAGCTGAACCCAAGCTCGTCGATCAAAGGAAGCTACAACCGAATGAATCAATACATCCACTTGATCTCAAATACTACTGCTTCCACCCCTATCGATGTCTGGCAACCTTCGACAAATAACATCAAACCTCAGCAGGGAGATCAGGTCGCTTTGGGATACTTCAGGAATTTCGGTGGAAATAAATACGAAACATCTGCAGAGATCTATTACAAATGGAACAAAAACCAGGTAGAATACATCGATGGTGCCGATATTTTTGGTAATGAATACCTGGAATCCCAATTGCTATCTGGAGATGGCCGGGCATATGGTCTGGAACTTTACGCGAAGAAAAATGCTGGGAGACTCACAGGCTGGGCTAGCTATACTTTGGGAAAATCGGAACTGAAAGCCGATGGGATCAATTTTGGTGATGACAAGAAAAACCGAATAGGCAACTGGTACCCGACCCGGTACGACCAGCGACATAACCTGAAAATGGCTGCTTTTTATGATCTCAGTCAAAAAGTTTCCCTATCAGCTAACTTCACCTTTCTTTCAGGAACACCTGTCACCTACCCTACTGACAGGATCACAATCCAGGAATATGTCATCCCATACATCGGCGATAATAAACGAAACAATGTTCGGATTCCTGATTATCACAGGCTGGATGTCTCCGTCACCTTTCACAATATCTGGAGAGGAAAGAAAGGACGGTCAGGGAACGATCATTTTGTGATCTCTTTCTACAATTTGTATGCAAGGGAAAATCCTTTTAGCATCTATTTCTCTCAAGGTACGGACAGACAGCTTGGCGACAAGCCCATTGTCACCTCCTCAACCCAATTATCCATCATAGGAACGCTGATTCCTGCTATTTCCTACAACTTTAAATTTTAAGAAAATGATAACGGTTAATAAAAATAACGTGAATGCTACTTACAGAAAATTCTTTGAAGAGATTACACGATGGTATTTTGAAGGAATGGAAGTCGGAAAACCGAAGTCCGAAGTCCGCCCGCCTTCGTTAAAACTACGGCGGGTAAAAAGTCGGGAGGTGGAAGGCCGAAGTAGTTATAACACAAAGTTTCACAAAGAACACACAAAGGAACACACAAAGGAACACAAAGAAAATCTTTGCGAAACTCTGCGCAAAAACTCTGCGAACCTTTGCGGTAAAACATTTCAAAGGAGTAGGCCCACCTTGGTTAAAACTGAGGACGGTAAAAACCTGGAAGTCGGAAGTTGGGAGTCCGAAGCCGGTAGTCAAATTGTTGAGAATTCTCTTCGGGCTTCCGTCTTCGGGCTTCCGACCCTTTTAGTAATACTCACAGTTTTATTTTCTGCGTGTGAAACCACCATCTATCCGGAATTGGAGCCTGCTAAGGAAATTATCGTTGTCGATGCATGGGTAGACCAGAAGATAGAGAGGCAGGAGATTAAGATTACCAGATCACAACCTTATTTTGAAGATTCCTATCCGTCTAAAATCCCCAATGCGGAAGTATTCATTGAGGATTTAGACGACGGAACGACTTACGAATTTGAGGAAGGTTCTTCTTCCTATTTCTGGGATCCTGTTAGTGAACCATTTGGCATAATTGGTCATGAGTACAGGTTAACCGTTACGGTAGAAGGAGAAACCTTTGAAGCATATTCCCGCTTGGGCAGAGTCCCTCCTATCGACTCATTCAGATTCAACTATAAAGAGGAAGACCTGATCGTCAAACAGGATTATTACATGGCAGAGTTCATCGCATCGGATCCTGCTGGCGTAGGAGATGCTTATTGGATCAAGGCCTGGAAAAACGGTGTTTACCTAGGCAAACCATCAGAATTAAATATGGCTTATGATGCTGGTTTCTCTTCTGGTCAATCTATCGATGGAGAAGTATTCATCATTCCCATCCGGCAGGAATTCATCAATCCATTTGATGAAGACCCGGAAAATGACAACGAATATCTACCTCCTTACCTGGTGGGTGATTCGGTTTACGTTGAGATTCATTCCCTTGATCAACAAGCCTTTGACTTTCTGTATGGGGTATATTTTCAGATCGATCGACCGGGAGGATTTGCAGAACTGTTTGCTATGCCTTTGGCAAATTCTTTGACAAATCTTGAAAGTACAAATGAGAATTCCACAACAGACATTGCAGGGTTTTTCAACATCGCCGCAGTCAGCTCAGCCGGAAAAAAGCTGACGCAGGAAATGGCGGATGAAGCAAAACGAATTAGTGAATAATGTTCAACTCAAAATTTAATAAGATGAAAAAAGAAAATTATAAATGTGGAAATAATTCCAGCTGTTTTTACGGATTGGGATTCGTTGGCGCGGCAATTTACTTTATCTCTACCGCGACCAGTTTTTGGTTTGGTGTTCTGGGCTTTTTTAAAGCCATTGTCTGGCCTGCTTTTTTTGTTTACGAAGGGTTTAAATATTTGGGAATATGACCTCCATTTCAAGAAAGAAGACTGCCAGAACAGCCGGTTTATGGTATTTATTACTTGGAATAACCGGTATTTTCGGGTTAATGTATATACCCTCCCAAATCATGGTGGAAGGAAATGCAGCAGCCACTGCAAACAATATCATTCAGTCGGAATTGCTGTATCGTTATGGTATTCTCGGAAACCTCATCTGTCAGACGTTGTTCATCTTTTTAGTACTCAAATTGTACCGGTTGTTTAAAGATGTGGATGAGAACAATGCCAAATTGATGGTAACATTTGTAGTCGTTTCCATCCCTATCACTTTTGTCAGTGAATTGATCCACATCGCGCCGTTGATTCTGTTGAGCGGTAATGACTTCCTGCAGTCCTTTAACCAGGAACAGCTTCAATCCCTTAGCATGTTTTGTATCGAGCTCTATTATCATGGGATAAATATCGTTGAGATCTTCTGGGGATTATGGCTGTTTCCATTTGGCGTGCTGGTTTATAAATCAGGATTCATTCCAAAGGTCTTTGGGATCCTGCTTATGATTGCTTGTTTCGGCTACCTGGCCCATACATTTGCGGCTTTGATCTATCCGGATATCCGCGGCCTGGTGTCGGAATTCACCAGCATCACTGGTACCGTGGGCGAATTCGCCATCATATTGTGGTTATTGATAAAAGGGACCCGGGATAGTGCTCAGGTTGAGTTAAAAACGGCGTAGCTGAATTTGGAAAACCGCAATGTCGTCAGATTGGAAACATCAAAAAGTTAATTATTATGAAAGCAATTGTCTATCAAAAATACGGAGGACCGGAAGTGCTGGAATTGAAAGAAATAGAAAAGCCTAAACCAAAAGAAAATGAGGTGCTTATAAAAGTACATTCTACATCTATCAATCCCTATGAATGGCACCACATGAGAGGAAAGCCACTCTTCGCACGACTATCCATCGGATTTTTCAAACCAAGAAACCAAATACTTGGAATGGATGTGGCAGGAACAGTTGTACAAGCAGGACGAAAAGTAACGCATTTTGAAATTGGAGATCTGGTTTTTGGATTTAGCAATTTCGGTGGATTAGCTGAATATACATGTGTGGAAGAAGATAAGCTGATCCACAAACCATCGAATGCCTCTTTTGAAGAGGCTGCCTCCTTGTCCATAGCAGGTATCACTGCCTTGCAAAGCCTTCGAGATTTTGCCAAAGTAAAACCGGGCCAAAAGGTATTGATCAACGGCTCATCAGGAGGCGTTGGACTTTTCTCCATTCAAATAGCCAAACATATTGGCGCCGAAGTGACTGGGGTATGTAGCAGTCGAAACATTGAACTGGTCAAATCGGTTGGTGCTGATCACGTGATCGATTATACACAACAAAAAGTAGCTGAAATTGGAATACAATATGATGCCATCATCGACAACGTAGGAAACCTGTCCATTCGGGACTACCGAGAACTATTGAAACCGGGTGGTACTTGCGCAGTGGTTGGCTTTACTTCAGTTTCCCGGCTGTTTTCTGCTATGATGAAAAGCCTTTCGCGAAAGAGCAACATCCGTTTGGTTTCGATCGATGTGACCCGAAAAGACCTGCATTATCTCAAAGACCTCGTGGAAAGTGAAAAACTGAAGCCAATCATTGTGAGAAAATATCCGCTTGCACAGATCCGGGAGGCAATGACATACCTGGAAACCGGACATGCACGCGCTAAATTGGTCATCGACATTAAAGGTGAAGAAGCCAGTAAAAGTCTGCAAAGAGAAAAGAAATATCATAAAGTATAATCTTCTCGTTATGAATATTTTGATTTTTAAAACGAATATCAGATCGCAACAAAAGCTCAACCGGATCAAACAGGTTATTAACAAACATTCTGTCATTTGGGATTGGTCAGTTGATATTGAGGATATTGATCACGTTTTGCGAATAGAAGCATCAGAAAAACTAAAAGAAAAGGATGTTATAGATATGATCAGAACCTGTGGGTTCAATTGCGAAGTTTTAAATTGCTAAGAATAAATTGACCTGATGAAAGCAATTGTCTATCACGAATACGGATCACCGGATGTATTACGTCTCAAAGAAGTAGACACACCTGTTCCAAATGACAATGAAGTCCTGGTAAGGGTTCATGCTGCCTCTATCAACTCGTGGGATTGGGATATGGTAAGAGGAAAACCATATATCATCCGAATGTGGGGGCTGTTCAAACCAAAATGTAAAATACCCGGGGCAGATATTGCGGGTCGTGTGGAAGCAGTGGGCGAATCTGTTACCAAATTCCAACCCGGAGATGCCGTGTTTGGTGACCTGTGCAATTCCGGCTGGGGTGGATATGCGGAATATGTATGTGTCGAAGAAAATTCATTGGCGTTGAAATCCAGTGAGATGTCATTTGAAGAGGCAGCTGCCTATCCTCAAGCGGGGGTAATGGCCTTGCAAGGTATTCGGGATAAAGGAAAAATAAAACCGGGGCACCAAGTCCTGATAAATGGTGCCGGCGGTGGCGTGGGAACATTTGCCGTTCAACTCGCAAAATATTACGGAGCGGAAGTTACTGCTGTTGATAGCAGCGACAAATTAGAATTGGCAGCATCTATTGGTGCAGATCATACTATCGATTACAAAAAAGAAGACTTTGTCCAAAACGGAAGAAAATACGATTTGATATTAGACCCGGTAGCCAATCGATCAATTTACGAATACAAACAGTCCTTAACCTCTACCGGAAAATTTGTAATGGTTGGTGGAACGGGAAAATCCATCATTCAATCTATGGTTCTTGGCCCATTATTATCAGAATCAAATGGAAAAAAACTGGGCATCCTGGCCCATGAACCGAATAAGGATCTCAACTTCCTGACCGATCTTTTCGAAAAGGATGTTGTCAAACCGGTGATCGATAAAGTTTTTCCTTTGAATAAGATCCAGGAGGCGTTCAGATATTATGCATCCGGAAATCATATAGGAAAAGTGGTGATTAGTGTGTAAGGCAGGGGATGGATGCCTGAAGTAGGAAGTTGGGGGTCAAAAGAAATATTCTTTGCAAACCTCTGTGTCACTCCTTTGTAATTTTTTGCGACATATCCCTTTAAAGGGGTTTAGATTCAGATATTTAAATGTGCAATTTTGTACAAAAGATATGCTGTTACTCTATTATTCCTTCTTCTATTTTTTTGAGAAGGGGATTATCGCTCAAATGTAATAGCCAATACTCCGAAGCCTACAGATGTTACCACTATGGAAGTTCTTATACTTGCCTGTATTCTACTGATGTCTTTGGAACCACAAAATGACATCTGCAAACCATACTTTATTTTTGGTGGCTCGAAATTGAACTGAATTGTTGATTCCGGGATTTAAAATAGTTCCTGGAAAAGCCTCCCAAACTACTCGCACATCTCCACTTGAAAGTGAATCACTATATATTTGATTATCATTTACTTCTACTACAAAAGAACCTCCTGAAGGAGTTGCCCGAGCTCTGAATGCAAGAATGGGTTTACCACGATTGGTACCAATTACTAGGTCTTCAGGGATTGGGTCAAAAAAACTTTGTGTTTCACCAGGATTTAATGCGAATTCTGCATCATTTATGACGATGTAATCTGCGAGAGTTGCCATATTATTTTTTTTAGCTGTAAGTAAAACGAGTTGATTTATTCGTAAGATAAATATTACTGAAGAAATTCAATTAATTCGAAATCATTCGATTACAACATCCATTTCGATTGATTATTAAATCAATGAAATAGTGTACACCCAATAAAGAATTACGAAATGTATCAAATAATAGATGAAAATGTAGATATCAAATGAACAACGTCGATATAAATTCTTGAAATACCTATGAACAAATTTGGGTTAAATTCTTGCAAGCTGAGTTATAGAAAACATAGGACCGGAAGCAAAGTTGGAAGTCAAGAGACGGAAATCCAAAGTCTGAAGGCGGAGGGGAAAAACCTTTTTGAACCTCTACACAATTACTTTGCAATTCGGTATAATCCTTCAAAGAAATTTGGGGTCAAAAATTGATAATTTTACACTTTTATTTCCACCAGATAGTAGTTCTTCTTTCCTTTTTGCACTAGTAAATATTTCTCTTGTAGTAAATTGAATTCAGGTTTGGTATCGATGGATTGGATCTTTTCTTTGTTCACACTAACGCCACCACCCTGGATCATCCTGCGAGCTTCGCCTTTTGATGGAAATATCTCACCACCGGTAGTTTCAGATAAAAATGTAACAATATCGCTTGCACTTCCCAACTTATCCTTAGAAATATCGATTTTTGGTACTCCTTCAAAGACACTAAGAAGGGTACTTTCATTGATATTTGCCAGGTCTTCTGTTGTAGATTTTCCAAAAAGGATCTGCGAAGCTTTCACAGCCATTTCATAATCTTCCGTTGAATGAACGCGAACAGTTATTTCTTCCGCCAATGCCTTCTGAAGTATCCGCAAATGAGGAGCCTGATCGTGTTCTTTCTCCAGCGATTCAATCTCACCCTTCCCTTTCATTGAAAAGATCCGGATATAGTTCTTGACATCTTCATCGGAAGAATTGATCCAGTATTGATAAAATTTGTAAGGTGTAGTTTTTTCCTTGTCCAGCCAGATGTTTCCCTCTTCCGTTTTTCCAAATTTAGTTCCATCAGCTTTCCTCACAAGTGGGGAAGTCACCGCAAACGCTTCGCCGCCATCCATCCTTCTGATCAGCTCGGTTCCGGTAACAATGTTACCCCATTGATCGGAGCCGCCCAGCTGCACCTTGCAGTTGTTATTTTTGTATAAATAATAGAAATCATACCCCTGCACCAGTTGATAGCTGAATTCCGTAAATGACATCCCTGTATCAAGCCTGTTTTTAACGGAGTCCTTCGCCATCATGTAATTGACAGTAATGTGCTTTCCCACATCGCGGATAAAATCAAGGAACGAGAACTCCCTGAACCAATCATAGTTATTGACCAATTCAGCAGAATTTAGTCCAGAGTCAAAATCAAGGAACTTTTCGAGCTGAGCTTTTACACAAGAGAGATTGTGCTGTAAAATATCTTCCGATAAAAGATTTCTTTCCTTTGATTTTCCTGAAGGATCTCCCACCATTCCAGTAGCTCCTCCGAGTAATGCCACTGGCTTATGGCCCGCTTTCTGAAGGTGGACCAGTACCATGATCTGCACCAGGTTACCGATATGAAGCGAATCCGCCGTTGGGTCAAAACCGATGTAGGCTGTGGTCATTTCCTTTTGAAATTGTTCCTGTGTACCTGGCATAACATCGTGGATCATTCCCCTCCACTGCAATTCAGCAATAAAATCTTTCGTCATTTCCGTCAACTTATAAATGGCGGGGCAAATATAGGAAGGCTATTGGTTTTGGGAAAACTGAGAAGAGGAATGTTGATTATATATTCTAATTTTAATTTATATAACACTATTCATCAATAATCAGAATACTCCGTCGGGTAAAGAAAATGAATGTCAATATGTGAAACATTCCCAATATCGTATTTTGGAAGACTTTTCATTTTGATCCATACTGGTGATTCAACAAATTGCTTCCAGTGTGCATCTCTGCTTTCCTTGTCAGAAAAGGTCGTCATATACATCAGGTTGGGCATGGATGAGCCGGAAATGACTTTCCCGTAAAATACGGCATTAAAGCCAAGGTTCTCGAACAAGGTAATTTCCCCTCCTGCATTAAACATATCTACTTTATTTTCACCAAGCTTTTCAGTTGCTGATTCATAGCTCCTAAGTTCGTACACCCTGCTTTTTCGTTCGGTAGCGAAATCAGGTTTTCTCATTTGCGGCATATCTTCAAAGGCAATCAATAATGTCGATTCCATACGCTCATAGGCAGGGTTTTCATTGGGCAATTCCAGGTACCCGCTTCCATCTTTTTGAAACTTTGCGTCACTCGCCAGTTTGGAATCCAATTCAGCATACTGATCCAATGTTGAGAATGGTATAAGTACATAAATGTGAGTCAATGAATCTGATTTATTTTCAACAGGTTTAAAAACTCCTATGTTTTCAATTCCTAACCGATGCAAAGCCGGTAAATAGGCCTTTTCTAGAAAATCATCTACAATTTTCTCCTGATACTCGGAATTGATGGTGTATTTTTTTAATTGGTAGTATTCCTGCTGGTCCTGGCCAACAGCAATCATTTGGCTCAGAACTAATACTAAAGCCACAAATAATGTTTTCATCCTTCTTTTATTTGACGCATAATTTACAAACAATAGTTGGAATTCCCCTTAATAATTCCATGACTGGTAAAACAGGATTGCAACGCTAATCATACTATTCAAAAGTGACACCTTAAAGGTGAACCCCGACAAGAATTTCCCTATATTTAAGCATGAAAAATGTATCGATTCTCGTACCGGAATCATCGGTGATGCAAGCTATTGCCGACCCCCGATATCTGTTTACCGCCGTAAATCAATTTTTGGAATCAGCAGGACAAGCTCCTCTTTTTAATGTGCAGCTTGTTGGTGCCAAAAAAGAAATCAGGCTGAATGATGGTGTCTTTTCCGTACACGTAGACCGGTTAATCCAGGATGTTGATAAAACGGATCTGGTATTCATACCTGCCCTATTTGGAGATCTGGAGAAAGCCGTAGACGCCAATCGTGACCTCATTCCATGGATTGTTAAACAATATACGAATGGAGCAGAAATAGCTTCACTTTGTGTGGGAGCATTTTTGCTTGCTTCTACCGGATTGCTTGACGGAAAAAAATGTTCCACACATTGGGGATTCACCAATGAATTCAGAGAACTATTTCCTGAAGTTGAGCTGGTTGATGGAAACATTGTGACGGAAGAAAACAGGCTGTATTCCAGTGGAGGAGCTCACTCCTACTGGAACCTTCTGCTTTACCTGTTAGAAAAATATACAGATCGTGAAACGGCAATTATGGCATCAAAATACTTTGCCATTGACATTGACAGAAATAGCCAGGCAGCATTTGCAATGTTTAAAGGCCAAAAGCGGCATAAAGATGATGAAGTGAAATCTGCCCAGGAATACATTGAAAAACATGTCGATGAAAGAATCCGTGTAGACGAGCTGGCAGACAAAGTAGCTGTCGGAAGAAGGAGTTTTGAGAGAAGATTCAAAAATGCCACCAACAATTCAGTGTTGGAGTACATACAGCGGGTAAAAATTGAATCTGCCAAGCGACAGTTTGAAACCAGCCGAAAAAATATCAATGAAGTGATGTTTGATATCGGATATACAGATACTAAAGCGTTCCGAACCATCTTTAAAAAAATTACCGGCATCACCCCTATTGAGTACAGGAATAAATACAATAAACATGCGATGAATATTGGGGCTTATGCATAAAGCACCTGAGCCTAAATCCAGAATAAATTTCTTTTGTCTCACAACTACTTAACAGATCTTATCTTTAGGATAAATCCTATCACAATGTAGGCATCATACCAGGTGAAAAGATAAAGTATGTCTTTTTACTCGGGGTCTCATTGTTTACTAATTTGAGCTTCTGAAAAATCCTCTTTGCTAATCGGGTCTCCACTCATCCTTCGCAACATCGACAACTGTCCAATATGGGTTAAAACATCCGAGAAAGGACCTTGCAAAATTCTATTGGTTTGTTCAACACCCAGTTCCTTTTGTACCAATAACTGATCGATTTCTTTCAGTTCGTCAATAAATCTGGAGGTTTCAGTATGAAACAATAGATCTTCCCGAATATCTTTTTCAAACTCCTTGCCCAGTACCATCCCCTTAGAAAATTGCATGACATGAAACATATGGTGGATGATTTCAATTGGAGAGCGGACTCCACTTCCTGCGTCATAGTTTCCAAATTGATTGTTGGTTTTTCTCACCGCTTTTTCAAATCGGTATAAAATTGTAGCCAGTGTATGCCTGAGAAATTCATTTCTATTGTCCGTCATGTTAATTGCGTGTCAAAAAGATTTGTTTCTATAAAATGTTTAGAATGATAATCATCTACACTCCCCATTTAATTAACAACTCACTTCGAACCTGAAAGCTTTTATCCTTGTATCTATTAAAATAGTTGACCATCGCTTTCACCAACAACACGGATAACTTATCCGCTACCCATTTTAGCCTGGAGCTTTTTGTTTCAAGATGTTCTCCCAAATTAAATATCTTGAGAATAACGTCGGGGATAAACCGGGCAATAACATACCACCATGAATAGGCACCTAACATTTTCGCGTAATTATCACCTACGTAAAATTGGATAAGTGTCCTGGGAGTTATATCAAATATTTTTCCCGGAATAGTCTCCCTGGAAAAGTAAATTAACGCTTTCGTCAATGTCTTTCCTTCCCGAGAACCTTTTGCCTGTCGGGTTAAGATCCGTTCCAACAACCAATCTGCATCTGTCCGGTTTACAGGGATAAGTTCCTTTCTGATACCCATTAATATGCCAATTGCCTGCCATCGCTTTAGATAAGCTTCAGCTTGTTCCTGTGGATAGCGCAATTTTAATTGATCAAGGCTGCTGAGAATTGAATTGCTAAAGGTCAGTAAGGTTAAAACTAAATCTTCCTGGTTAATGGGCACACCATTGATTTCATTCTTCCAATTGGATTGTTGAACAAAATGTCGAACGGATGCATGAATTAACCTGATTTTTTGAATTGATTTGATACCTTCACCTCCCATTCGCAATCCGAAATTATCCAGCACATCCATCAGGAACTGGCCGGTTTCCGCAATCCTTCTACTAAATATTTCCATGTTCTCTTCATTGTGCGCCAGCCTCCCGGTATTGATCAATACCTTCGCTCCTTTTTCATTGGTGTACAGCAGGGGCAATGATTTATAAAAAAGCGCGAGAAGCATTTTTGGCCCATGGTCGATGAACAACATATATGAATTATTCAACTCATTTTGGGTAATCAAATTTCCAATTGATTGGCTTTCCTGTAAATAAGCTTCCAGGGAGGGTGTGCGTAGTGAGATAGGAAGGTCAATATCACGAATAAGATCATTAAAAACTTCCCGGGCTTTGTCATGCCCATGTTCCTCAATGATATCAGTAATTACCTGGTCAGCAAGTGGATCACCTTCCATTCGCATTTGATCTAAATAATTATCAGAAAGTTGATCACGAAAATTCAAACCATCGGTGCTTCAAAATACAGCATGAATTAAGTTAAGGAATATTTTTTTGTATGAGAAGGGTTAGCACGGCTTTACTTGATTTTAACTTTATGTTAAAGCATTCAAATCAAATCTTTTTATCTTCCAGATAATTCAAATTATTTACCAATTTTTTGAGCACCTCGAGTGTAACCTGGTAATCTTTTTCGGGTATATCCTGCATGCATTTTTGACGAAAGATTTTTTGATGTTCCAAACATTCCGTGTGGAATTTAATCCCATCGTCTGTCAACCTGATTTTATCCTTTTCAATATCTATTAAATTATCCCATGAAAACTTTAACAACAATTCTTCAACTTCCTTCTTATTTGTGAACGGCTCCATCAAATCAAACAGTTCTTTTTTTGTCATCTCCTCATTATCCCTGATGCTATTGATAATCTGCCATTTGGTTCTCGTCAGTCCAAATTTGGATTGTATTTCATTAATACCTTTTGTAAATAATTCATCAGCTTTTTTGATCCAATATCCAATGGGAGGTTCTTTGTATTTCATGACAGGTATGGTTGTTGTTTATTGGTTCTTTATTAGGATTTACGATTTAGAAATAAAAAAATAATTCCTGTTCATTCAAAATTTTTTATTCTTTATGGGAGACCTTTTCTGTTATCCCCCACTAATTACCAGTAGGAGATCTTGCTATTAAACCTCAAAAACTGACTTCCTACATAATCAATCATTAACCAAACCAATTACAACATGAACAATTTTGAAAAATCAGTTAGAAGACTGCGGAGTACAGGAATTATTTTGATTAGCATTTGCCTGCTTTTCATTGCAGGATGTAAGGAAGATGAAAAGCCACAAAAGAATCCGGATGAAGGAAATTACGATGAATTCACCCCGCCTGAGGCTATTCAGCAAGACCCTCAATCACCAGAAAGCATTATCTCCATCGATAAGTTGGGAGCGAAAAAGGCTGAAGATTTTGCAGCATTTGATGAGAGCAGTGCACGTGTAGCAGGACCAACCACTTATATCCATTTTGGAGATGAAGATGCATGCATCTACGTACCAAGTATTTGCTCAAGCACATTTGTAACGTGGCCTGGTTATATTCAAAGTACAGGCTATGGTGAATGGGGCTATGCATGGATGAGTAACGGTCCCGGAACAAACTTTATCTCTTATGGCACAGGAGACCACTATCATATTTCGGGATTTGCCTTTCCGGAAGTTGAGCCCAATCATAAACATACCGCAATGTTTGGTGACGATTGGTTTGCTTTTTACATGCAAAGAAGCGGACGGGGAAGGATTAATTTTGACCTTACTGAAATAAAAGTAAAAGGCGATGTTCCGATTACACTTTACTTCAAAGCTGCCGATGGGTCCTGGTGGTATTGGCCAAGTATTGGGCCAGGGTGGTGGTCATTACCCGGAGCCAGAAATATTCAGGAATTACATATTAGGGCAGCATCCAGAAATCCTGGTGACAAATACAGTATTGATGATATTCAAGTAAAAGGATTATAGTTCGTTCGCACTTTTTTGTAACAGGAATCGGAGAAACATAGGCGATAACCAAAAAAGATGGGCATTTTACGTCCATCTTTTTTTCTTCATACAAGTTTTGTTCAGGGCTATTTCCAATAATCATATTCAGAAAATCCACTCAACATTGGCGGAGCAATTTCAGTGATCTTTACATGATCAGGATGAACATTATAATTTTCAAGAGCCTCCTTGGAAGTAAATTGCAGGCCAAGCACCACGTCAAAATCATTGGAAGATTCGGTTATCTCATATATCTCAACCCTTTCAAAACCATCTATTTTTGCTGGAAGGCCATTAAATAAACTAAGCAAATCATCTTGGGCTTCCTTTTCAATGCCTTCCGCCCATTGGAATAACAGAATGTGATGAAGAACTTTTTCAGAAGAGCCAGGAAGCTTACTATGAAAAGACAAACATAGACATGCCAGGAGGAGAGTGAAAAATAGCTTTTTGTAATTCATCATAGTGAAAGTTTAAGGATTTAAGAAAGTATCTTTTATCTGGTCGCCAGCCAATATCCTGAAAATTGTTATTGTCAAGCTGTTGTTGCATTCAAAATTGAAAGTTTACGAATGTAGCCAGGTAGATCAAATTTAATTACAATTAATTAATTGTAATTAAATTAAAAGAAACACAAATAAAATTAGTAATTTAAATAGGTTGACTGGATTCCACAAAACAACTTTTTAACTATACCAATCATTGGAATGCCATGAAATTTTTAACCAACCCTACGCCTTTGAAGTGCATTTCGTATGGAATGATCGCACTTCTATTGTTTTATTCCACTGCCTGCCACTATTTTAAATACAGAAATGTACCTCCTGAAGAATTAACAGGAGTTAATGGCATTGGTTCTGTTCACAACTATTTTGTCATTCATTCAGGGCACAATTATTATTCACTAAGTGAACTTTCGGCGGATTCAACTTACCTTTCCGGCCATATTGAACTCGCCACGAAACCAATTTACTATAAGGATGACCGCAAATATCGAATTAAGAAATACGAAAGGGATATTTTGCATGAGGTACACTTTTACCTAAAAGATAGTACGCAAACCTTTCAGTCAGGAAATGTTGACATCCCCCTAACAGAAATCCGGGAAATCCGGATCATTGAGAAAGATAAAGGTAAAACCATCGCATCCCATATTTTTGGAACCCTTGGTGTAATTGTTGGCATCATGGTGATCATCGGGATCATAGCGGCCCTGACAAAAAGCTCATGTCCTTATATTTATGTAAATGATGGCGAAGCATATGTTTTTTCAGGTGAAATCTATGGTGGCGCTTTTGCTAAAAACCTTGAAAGGGAGGACTATATGCCGCTGCCGCAAATAAAGCCCATCAACGGACATTATGGTATCCGAATCAGCAATGAGTTGAAGGAAAAGCAGTACACCGATTTTGCACATCTTCTGGTAGTGGATCACCCGGATGATCAAAGAGTGCTTATGGATAAAACCGGTCAACCACACTTATTGAGCAATATCCAATTGCCAACCTCAGCCATTTCCAACGTAGGAGAAGATCTTTTGAATAGCCTTTCCGCTACTGATTCGCTTTATCACCTTTTTAATGATATTTCTGATCCCATCAACAAGGTTATTTTAAAATTCAATAAACCGACAGGAATCAATACAGGAAAACTAGTTGTGAATGCCAAAAACTCGTTGTGGATCGATTATCTGATCGGTGATTTCTTCAGCAAATTCGGAGGTTCTTTTGACCGGTGGATGGAGCAACAAAGCCAAATCCCAAGTAAAGAGCGACTTCAGAAAATGCTGGATAATCATTTTCCTCTTTCTGTATATGTTAAGAAAAACGGTGAATGGCAATTGGTAGATTATTTATCAACGGTTGGCCCCCTTGCAGCACGTGATTTTGTCATTCCTATTGATTTGTACGGAATGGAAGCAGAGGAAATTGAAGTTAAGATCGAAACAGGATTTATGTTCTGGGAAATGGATTTTGCCGGCATGGATTTTAGTGACAACTCTCAACTGGTTATCAATCGGATAAAACCTGAAAGTGCATTGGGAACAGGTCAGAACGATTGGACGGAACAACTTTCAAATCACGATGGAAATTATATGGCTCAACTCGAACCGGTAGAAGTAACAGAAATTATTTTTCAGGCTCCTGAGTTGAAGGAGGACCTTTCAAGAGGCGTATTCCTGCATTGCAGCGGATATTATGAGCTGGTGCGGGACTACTCAGGATTCCCTGAAATCACACAGCTTAAGAAGTTCAAACAACCTGATTATTTTGCTAAATATTCAAAGGAACTCTATCTGAAAGCGCTCACACCAAAGAACGAATTGGTTTTAGTTAACCCTGTAAATGACTAATGGTATGGCAATCGCTGAACTTCAAAAGGAAAAAATTGCCAAAGACATTTCCCAATCGGGAGTTATCGTCCAGGACAAGTACGAATTGCGAAAGCTCAAATTGAGGGTACTGAGTCAGCTCTACCGGATCATGCTATCGATCACAAAAAATCCCTTCTCGGCAACTAAAAAGCTATACCAGATTAAAAAGCAATATCGGTCAATTTTTGGGGAGTCTTTCCTGACAAAAATAGCAAAGGTTGACAACCGGTACTTCTGGCGCATGGGCGTACCCGGCTTTCCATCAGTTGCCAATTACAAACTACAAACAAACGAGGTGAAGAGGTTTATTTTTCAAAACTCACGGATCGGCCTTCGCACGGTCCTCATCGCCATAACGAAAAAGTGTTCACTGAACTGTGAGCATTGTTTTGAGTGGGAAAACCTAAACCAAAAAGAACAATTATCTGCTAATGATATAATTTCCATGATCCATCAATACCAGGATTACGGAACTACACAATTCATCCTTAGCGGCGGAGAACCTATGTTGAGGATCAATGATCTTTATAAAATTTTAGCCACTGCCAAGCCCGGCGCTGATTTCTGGGTTGTTACATCCGGACTTGGTCTAAAGCAGGAACAAGCTGAGAAATTGAAAAGCTATGGCCTTACCGGGGTAATGGTGAGCCTGGATCATTTTAATCCCGATAAACACAATGCATTTCGTGGCTTTGATCAAGCCTATGAATGGGCGATCAAAGCGGTTCAAAATGCCAATAGTGTTGGATTAGTAACAACTCTCACGCTTTGTGTAACAAAAGAATTTATCAGCAGGGAAAATCTCGATTCATACATGAAACTGGCAAAGTCTCTGTGGGTTGCGTTTGTGCAGCTCATTGAACCCAGAGCTACGGGAAGGTATGCTGGAAAGGATGTTTTGCTGGATGAAAAAGAACTTTACTTGTTAGATCAATTTTACCTGGAATACAATTCTTCTCCTAAATACAATGACTATCCAATCATCAACTATCTTGGATATCATCAGCGAAAAGTAGGTTGCTTTGGAGCAGGAAACCGATTTTTTTATGTGGATACTGACGGCGATGCTCATATTTGCCCATATTGCTCCGGGAAAGCAGGCAAGGTAAAAGAGCATTCTGTTGAAGAAATGCTCGATCTTCTGTCAGGACATTCATGTCATATTTATGATAAAAGCAAGATTTATTAACTTGTCCCAATAAGTTAAGCCCGACAATTAAAATGCTTTTCAAACAAATTCATCTCGAGGGGATCAAGGACGGTCATATTTCGTTGGCATTCAGAAAATGGAAGAAGCCATCAGTCAAAAAAGGCAGCCTTTTGAAGACCTCCATTGGTCAGGTGGAAATTATTGAAATTCAGGAAATTAATTTGAATAAAATTAATGAGGTCGATGCGCAAAAAGCCGGATTCGATCATTTAAAGGATTTATTGAAAACCCTTAATTCTTCCAAAGAAGGTAATATATACAAAATTTGCGTCAGGTATCATTCTCCTGATCCACGGATCGAACTCAGGCAGAAAAGTGAGTTGTCTGAAAAAGAGTTTCAGGAACTCATAACACGCCTCAAACGATTGGATCAGTATAGCAAATCAGGTCAATGGACAATGAAAATATTAAAGGCAATCCATGAAAATCCAAAACTAAAAGCGGCAGACCTTGCCATCAAAACAGGTTATGAAAAGGAATGGCTCAAGCTCAATGTCAGGAAGTTGAAAAACCTGGGTCTGACCGTCAGTCATCACCCGGGATATACCATTTCGTCGTTAGGTTCACTTTTTCTCGAAAGGATCAAATCGGCTAAAATTGAGAATTAAGTTTACCCTATTGATCCCTTAATGAAAAGATTTAATTGCATCGATTACCTGAAATCCGGAAATACCAGGCAAAAAGCCCTCTTCACAATCCTCAAGGAACATGAAATCATGGATTTGTTGGCTGAATACGATCCGGTTGTTGTGGGAACTATTCCAATTGAAATCGATTTAAAAAACAGCGACGTGGATATTTGTTGTTTATGGAAAAATAAAGAACAGTTCATTCAATCGACTCGATTATCCTTTTCAAAAAATAAAGACTTTAAATTGATCGAAAAGTGCGTCAATGGCACGGAAACGGTCATAATTTCCTTCAAAATTGATCCGTTCCCATTCGAGATTTTCGGACAAAACCGACCCAGTCATGAGCAGGAAGCATACCGGCATATGATCGCCGAATACAATATTCTGCAAAAACAAGGTGAGGCCTTTCGAAAAAACATCATCAAACTAAAGGAGAATGGGATGAAAACCGAGCCCGCTTTTTGCAAATTACTTGAATTGAAAGGAGATCCGTTCAAAGAATTGCTATTGTATAAAATAAACTGATCAGGCAGGAGGCAAATAAACATTTTACAAACTGCTTGCCGCTGTCTTTGGACTTTGTTATTTTATGATTCTGATAATCAATAAATTAAGATGACTCGAAATACAGGAAATACAATTGGTTGGATCGTCGTAAGTCTCTTAAGTTTCATGATTGGATGGTATCCCATTACCTACTTTTTGGTTGACAGAAATTTTGGTTTGCTCAGTTCAAAATCAGACGAATTGTTGGATAGTATGCCCTGGAATATCGGATTTTATTGCCACATCATATTTGGCGGAATCGCATTATTAACAGGTTGGATCCAGTTCAGTAAAAAGATCCGGACCAACCGCATTCACCTCCACCGGATATTTGGGAAAATTTATGTATTCAGCGTATTTATCAGCTCATTGGCAGGTATTTACATCGCCATTTTTGCAACAGGTGGTATGATCGCCTCGGCAGGATTCATTGGTCTGGGACTAACATGGTTTTTCACCACCTACTTCGCGTTCAACCACATTCGGCATAGAAGAATTTTGGAACATCAGCAATTAATGATCTACAGTTTTGCTGCCTGTTTTGCTGCAGTAACATTAAGGATCTGGCTTCCGGTTTTAACCTCTCTATTTCACGATTTTACAATAGCTTACCGAATCGTAGCCTGGTTGTGCTGGATACCGAACATTTTGGTCGCTTTTTTTATCAATAAAAAATATACTCGGTTCGGCTTTACCCAATCATTAAACTAATGAACATCACTTTTATTTATTCTTTACATAAATCAATTTGGATCGTCCACTTCCATGATCCCTCTGTTCGATGGCAAACTGATTGATAGATTTGAACATCGGGGTCAGTTTGTCGAATCCAAAATTACGGGAGTCAAAATTGGGGGCCTTTTTCAAGATGAGAGAGCCTACATCACCCAAAAATGCCCACCCATCTTCATCCGCGGCATCAGAAACGGAATTCTTTAACAACTTAATTACTTTGGGAGTAATTTTTTCCAGGTTCGATTTTGACTTTTTTCCGATACCGTTGTTTTGGTCATTTTGAGGCTTGAGGATCTCCAGGTAGATGAATTTGTCACATGCAACGATAAAAGGATCCGGAGTTTTCTTCTCCCCTATCCCGTAAACCTGCATACCTGCTTCCCTCAGACGTGTAGCAAGCTTGGTAAAATCACTGTCGGAAGATACCAGGCAAAAACCATTTACCTTATCGGAATAAAGAATGTCCATTGCATCGATGATCATGGCCGAATCTGTTGCATTTTTTCCAGTAGTGTAGCTGTACTGCTGGATGGGATTGATCGCATTTTCCAGCATGATATTTTTCCACTTTGCGAGATGAGGTTTGGTCCAGTCACCGTAGATCCGTTTGATAGTCGGTGTTCCGTACTTGGTGATTTCCTCCATCATTTCCTTGATGTATTTGGAAGGAATATTATCTCCATCAATCAATACAGCCAGTTTGGTTTCTTTTGTCATAATCTTAAAGGTAGGTAAAAAAAGGAGTGATACTCAACCATTGGAGTATGTTTTCAATCAGGACGCATTACTTCTTATTCATTTGTAATCCATTCATCCCTTCCAAAATAATCTTTTTGTTATATTGAATGAATTTTTTAACAAACTCCAATACTATGGACCAATTTGCCCACAATCTCGGAACATTCAAAATATTATTCATTGTCAAGGGAATTCTCAACCTGATGCTAGGTTTTATTCCGCTGGCTTACGCAGCCTTCTTCGGTTTTTTTGCGTCTAATAATAACTTCCCGCATGAGTTTAACACTCCACCCTTCAATACATGGTTCATATTTGTCGCAATTGGAATTTTTGGATTCTTAGTGGTGGTCACATTTGGAGTCTTAACACTTCTTGCTGCCAAATACATTCATGAGAGAAAACACTATACCTTTATCATTGTTGTTTCCGTACTAAACTGCTTTACGGGAGTGCTAGGTATTCTATTGGGAGTGTTTACGATCATCGAGTTGAACAAGCCCAATGTCAAGGTTCTGTTTTATCCAATTCCATCGGAGCCTAATGTTTAAAAAAAATATAATCTCAAAACTTCCATTCCTTTCATCAAAATCAGTTGTTTGCATCCGGGGCTTTTTGTTACTTTTACACTAACAACTTAAACAAGAAGTCACATGCTAAGAATTACCTGTTTTCTAACACTTTTATTTATCAATTTTCAGATCTTCGCCCAGTTAAATCTCAAAATCAATGAAAAGGGATATTTTGATATGCCGGGACTCAATGTTACGGTCTTTAGCGATATCTATCCCGACGGTCATCAAACCGGAGTAACAATTATCCAACACGGAAGCCGGGTCGCTGCAAATGGGGACCTTCGACTGGAAGCTTCACCCGGGCAATGGTCGCCCGTACCAAAAGGTGGAAAACTGACCATCGATGAGAGTTCACAAACCATCAAACAGGTTCTCTGGTATCCTGACAGTTCCAAAAACAGAAAAGGATTCAACCCCATTATATACCCGGATCTGACATTTACCTATAGCGTAGAAGTTAAGGCTTTGGAAGGAAGCGCCTTTCAGGTTGCCCTCCATCTGGACGAACCTGTCCCGGATGAATGGATCGGAAAAGTCGGTTTTAATTTTGAACTATTTCCAGGAGAACTATTTGGCAAGTCCTGGATGCTGGATAGTCAGAATGGGATTTTCACTCAGCAACCTAACGGCCCGATCGCTGATGAATTTGGCGAACAGCTTTCAAAACCTCTTGCTACAGGTAAAAAGCTGACGGTTGCCCCGGAATCTGATCTTCGAAGAATTAATTTTGAATCAAATTCGGGAAGCCTGGAACTAAGAGATGGGCGTTCCAACCACAACAACGGGTGGTACATCATACGTGAAACCGTCCCGGCGGAAGCCACCGAAAATGCCATTGTCTGGACCATCACTCCCAATGTTATTGATGACTGGTTGTATGAGCCGGTTATCCAGGTTTCTCAATTGGGATATCATCCCCTTCAGCCGAAAAAAGTTGTTATCGAAATGGATCCTGATGATGAAAAAACTGGTGAAACAAAGCTGTACAAAATGACGGAAGATGGCAAGCAATTGATCAAATCAGCAAAACCACAAGCATGGGGGAATTTCCTTCGATATAAATACTTCACTTTTGATTTTTCGGAGGTTAAGGAAGAGGGACTTTACACCATTTCTTACGATAATAAAGGGTCTCATGCCTTTAAAATCAGTTCTGATGTATATTCACGCCATGCCTGGCAACCGGTATTGGAATACTACTTGCCCGTTCAGATGTGTCATGTGAGGGTGAATGAAAAATACCGCGTCTGGCACGACTACTGTCATCTGGATGATGCATTAATGGCGCCTCTGGACACCAATCATTTTGATGGGTATTTGCAAGGCTCTTCCACCCTCACTGATTTTGAATCCATGCAACATATCCCAGGAATTGACAAAGGGGGATGGCACGATGCAGGCGACTATGACCTGAGAGTAGAATCTCAAATCGGTACTTTATGGAACCTGGCATTGATGATTGAGGAATTTGGACTGGATTACGATGCGACGATGATCGACCAGCAAAATCGACTGGTAGAAATCCACGAACCGGATGGGAAATCGGATGCCATCCAACAAATCGAACATGGACTGGAGAGTGTTTTGGGTGGTTATCGTTCACTTGGAAGGCTATATCGCGGGATCATTTGCCCTACCCTTCGTCAATATGTGATGTTGGGAGATGCCTCTTCCATGACTGACAACTTGAATTATGATGCTTCACTTGCTTCAGGAGAAAAAACTGCTACAACCTCATCATTGACAGATGACCGATGGGTATTTACAGAGCAAAATCCGAGAAGAGAGCTGTATGTTGCAGGAGGACTTGCCGCTGCATCGAGGGTATTGAAAGAAAGCAACCCTCAAATGTCTGAAGAAGCTCTTCAGGCTGCTATCGCTTTGTATGAAAATGCTTCATTTAGCAAAGAAACAACCAGCTCAAGAGTCATTGCATTGACGGAGCTGATTCTTTCAACTGGAAGTGAAACTTATATCAAAGCTCTGATCGATATGCAAGAGGACATTATCGCTCAAATCTCCAGATGCGGCTGGGCAGTCGGCCATGTGATCGATAAAATTGAAGATGAATCTTTCCAATCTGCTATCAATGAAGCTGTCACAGCTTATCACAAAAAATTGAAAGATGAACAAAAAGCTGATTCACCATACGGAGTTCCTTACAAACCCAATATCTGGGGAGCCGGCTGGAACATCCAGCGGTTTGGCGTAGAACAATACTTCTTTTATAAGGGCTGGCCGGAAATCTGCGATGCTGAATTCACCATAAATTCCCTGAATTTTGTTTTGGGTGTTCATCCCGGTATCAACACCTCTTCGTTTGCTTCGGGTGTCGGTTCACAATCTGTGACTGTTGCCTATGGAGTCAACAGGGCCGATTGGTCGTTTATACCAGGTGGCGTTGCCTCCGGAACAGCATTGATCAGACCCGACCTGCCGGAATTAAAAATATGGCCATACTTCTGGCAACAAACGGAATACGTGATGGGTGGCGGCTCGACCAATTACATGTTCCTGGTTATGGCAGTGGAGAATATGTTCAAGGAATGATTTACAAGTGATAAAACGCAAAGGAAGACCGAAGCTTTTCTTTAATCAGATGGCTATTCTTTCAATAGCTCTATTCAAATTAATAAATCTCATAGCGCACTTTGCGAAATCCTTTGGGTGCTTTGCAGTAAATTTGATTTAACATGGAAATCAACGGTGAACTCTTGAGAGAACAATATGGCTATATTTGTGATTCTCGCCACGTATTAGTGGAGTATTGCAAAACCATTGGTTCAAAGGATTTTGTGAACGAAAACAGTTCATTTGGCCGCGGTGGGAGTATGCGAAACCTGCTGGTGCATATTGTCAATACGTATGAGTTCTGGATTGGAAAACACGCACTGAAAAAGGACATTGTTTTCACTCCTTACCAATCAGTTGAGAATGTTGATGAAGTCATTGGATTATTCCAAAAAGTAGACGCATTGATGTCGGAATTCATCGAGCAAATCGTGAATCCGGAATCTTCTGAGATAGAATTTGAATTAAGTGATACAAAACGGAAGATAAAAGCCTTTAAATTATTTACCCATGTCATCACCCATGAATTTCACCACAAGGGGCAGATCCTTTCCATCAGTCGGCACCTTGGCTATATTCCAGTTGACACAGATATCATGAGGTAATGGTCATAATTGTTTTGAAAGATGAATATTGAAGAATACAGAAAATACTGCCTGACAAAGCCCGGTGCGACGGAATCCATCCCATTTCCGGGTCTGCCGGATGTGTTGGTCTTTAAAGTAAAAGAGAAGATGTTCACAGCAACCGATATCAATACTTTTGCCAGCATCAGCATCAAATGCGTTCCGGAAACCATTGATGAGTTGAGAGCGAAATACCCGGCAATGCAAGAGCCATCTTATTTTAGCAAAAAACATTGGAGCAGGGTGGTAATGGATGGAACCATTCCTGACGAAGTCCTCTATGATTGGTTGGATGTATCTTATAATTTGGTAGTTGCAAAGCTTCCCAGGAAAATAAGAGATGAGTTGGATTCGATTGAATAGAAATAATCATGGCCAAGCGAGAGAAAAGGGAGAAAAGCAGAGGTTCTGCTGGAAATAACCGTAAAGCAGCGGAAGAGTTTCTTCTCAAAAACAAAACTAAGGAAGGAGTCATCGAAACGGAATCCGGCTTGCAATACCTGGTAATTGAGCAAGGTGACGGAGATCATCCATTTGAAGGTTGTAATGTGATTATTCACCAAAGATGTGCATTGCTAAATGGAAAATTAATTGAAGATACCTTTCAGGATAACGAGGCTGATGAAGTACCGATGAACGAATTAATTGAAGGTTACAGGGAAGGACTGCTTTTGATGAGGAAAGGAAGCCGGTTCAAACTTTTCATTCCACCCGATCTGGCCTGGGGCAAAAAAGGAACGGGAAACAAAATCCCTCCCAATGCATTGTTGATTTTTGATGTGAGGTTGATTGATTTTTGGTAGATTTTAATTTATTTAGAAATACCAATAGTTATTTTTAGAAGAACATGAAGAATTTTTTAATACTTTACCCAATATTTTTAATACTATTTTTTAAGTGCACATCTGAGGAACCTCAACCTGGGAATTCAGATAGCGAAAAAACTGAAAAGATCTTTGATGGTGACGTTATACTACTTACTCAAGAAGAGGTCGATGATTTTGGAAATGATCACTATACTAAAATTACTGGAAAACTTATTATCGGACCAAGTGACTCTTCAACCAATTCAATTACAAATATTTCAAAACTCAATTATTTAAATTCAGTTGGTAAAGATTTAGTAGTCCACAATAACAATTTATTAAGTTCATTGGAAGGTTTACAGAATTGCAACTCAATTGGAAGCCATCTACTTATTGATAATAATAGCAGCCTTGAAAACGTAGAGGATTTATCAAATATCACTCATCTTTTAAGTTTAAACATTTCAAGCAACACAAATTTAAAAAATTTAAAGGGGTTGGATAATGTGACTCAAATTGATGAAGATCTAGGCTTGTATTTTAATCATTCCCTGAGAAATCTAAATGAATTATCAAGTATAAAAATAATTGGAGGTTCATTAATTATTTCATCCAATATTTTACTTGAATCCATTGGTGCACTTTCAAATATTAAAAGTCTTGAAAATTTATCCATATGGAACAATGATTTATTAGCTGACCTGGATGGATTGTCAAATCTTGAAATTATTAATGGGAGCCTGGTCATTAATCATAACGAATCTTTAACCGATATTTCTGCTTTAAATAAAGTCGTTTCAATTGGTTATGGATTAATTATTGCATCAAATATTTTACTTGAAGAACTATCCGGGCTAGAAAATGTGGCCTCTATTGGGCAAAATATTGAAATTTCCAGCAATCCCTCACTTAAAAACATTGATGGTTTGATGAACCTACATTCCATTGGCCAGGGAATATTATTAAACAACAATTATGAACTTCAAAATATAAATGGATTTACCAATTTATCAGAAATTAATGGCATGCTTGAAATCTATCAATGTTTTAATTTATCGAATATTAATGGTTTCAATAATGTAATGGAAATAACCGGTGGTGCATGGATTTATCATAATAGCTCACTTGAAAATATAGATGGATTTAATAATCTAACAAGTGTAGGAGGAGACTTAAGAATATTTTCTAATGATATTCTCACAAACCTAAATGGGTTAGCGAATCTGAATTCGGTATGGTTAGACCTTCAGGTTTCCGGAAATTCTGATATGAATGACCTTTGTGGTTTGCAGGGTTTATTAATTAATGAAGGTTTAAGAGGATACTTTGGAGTTTATGGAAATGGATTTGACCCTACCAAACAGGATATCATTGATGGAAACTGTAGCCAATAATTTTAATGAAATTGATTTTCGAAAGAAATTAATGCAAGAACTATAAAGGCTGCAAAGATTATAAGAAATAAACTCACCTGCATTTCAAATAGTTCTGAATAATCTAATTCCAAAATAAGTTTTCAACAAATACGACAATTCATCGTATATTAGTTCGTATCGACGTTTTTAAAAATTGACTTTATGAAAGTAACAGCCTTAATAGATGACAATCTTATACATGAAACCATGAGATATTCTCAGGCAACTACTATCACAGAAGCAGTAAAAATAGCCCTCAAGGAATACATTTCGCAAAAAAAGCTAAAGGAACTAAGCGAAGAAATAAAGAAAAAACCTCTAAAATTTAAGCACACTGCTGAGGAAATCCGCTCCCTGAACAGACAGTAAATGGTCCTTTTAGACACTTCTGTATGGATTGAGTATTTTAAAGGAAATGAACCTTATTTTCAAAAAATTCAAAAGCTAATAGAGACAGGTTCGGTTTTCACCATAGAACCTGTTTTTGGGGAGCTTCTACAAGGTGCTCTCAACAAACGAGAAAAAGATCTTTTGTTAAACTATTGGGATCTGCTCACTAAAATCCAGGAACCTCAATTGTTTATAAAAGCAGGAGAACTTTCATTTGATCGGAAATTAGTATCTAAAGGAATTAAACTTATCGATGCGTGCATCATATATACTGTCATAAACCATAAGCTTCAATTGTGGACATTAGACAAAAAAATCATTCAATTTCTTGATAGCAAATATTTGTACAATGTGTAGGCTTCTTGGCATAGCAAGTCGTGAAAGCTGGGGTTTGCCATATTTCAGTTGAAAAATTTCTTTATGATTTGTGTGTGTTCCACACCCATCTTTGTGGTTTGGTGCAGTGGTTTGTCTGGGAACAAGCCAAGGAGGTTGAATACAACTAAGTCAGACATTAGTCAGACGACCCTTAACTACTTACCAATTTTTCGAATGCAAAAAAGTATGGTTAAATAAGGCAAGCGGCAATCAGAACCGGTCCGACTCCCGTCTGAGAAGCTAAGCTTCCTGGTAGTGAAACAAACATTTCCGATAGGTAGCCGGTTAAAACCTTAGAATGATATTTGATACAATTCAAAGAAAATTAAATGTCGAAAGAAAAATATACGATTCCTTCACAAACCCGAATCGGTCACGTCCACCTGAAAGTTTCTGATATCGACCGGTCGCTGGAATTTTACAAGCGTCTCCTTGGTTTTGAAGTCACCGCGAGGTATGGTGATCAGGTTGCATTTATCTCCGCCGGAGGATACCATCACCATATCGGTCTGAATACCTGGAACAGCAAAAGCGCTCCTCCTGCCTCCAAACACGGAGTAGGCTTGTTCCATATCGCTATCCTTTATCCTACAAGAAAAGATCTCGCTATTATTTTAAATCGCCTTCTACAGGAAAAGTATCCGATCAGCGGAGCTTCCGACCATGGAGTATCTGAGGCCATCTATCTCGATGATCCGGATGGAAATGGTGTGGAATTATATTGTGACCGTCCGGAGGATCAGTGGCCACAGAAGTCTGATGATTCACTGAATATGTTCGTCACCAAACCACTCGACTTAACTAGTCTTCTAAGCGAACTTTCACAATAAAAATCATCAATTTTTCAAATAAAATTTTCAAAAACACGTATATAATATCGTATCAATAAAACAGCCTTTGCATCATGAAAGTTACCACCATCATTGACTATGAATTAATACAGGAAGCGATGAAATATTCAAACACAAAGAGTATTTCTGAAGCAGTTAAAAAAGCATTAAGCGATTACGTTTCCCATAAAAAATTGCTTGAACTCACAAAGGAAATTGAAGCTTATTCCCTTAAGTATAAGCTCGACGCAGGGAAATTCTAAACTGCATAGAAAATCCTGTTTTTCTTTCACCTTCTTTTTTTGAAAAGAAATAAGAACGTTAGCGTACAGGCAAACCTTCCCTGAGTTTCTTCAGTAGTTCTACATTCATCCCTTCAACATTATCTTTCCGATCTTGAGCTTTATTTTATTAACTTGACGGAAACCATTTTTTAATTGAAAAAATCACGCTCTAACATAAAATGGATATTACCCATCATTGTAATGTCACAATTCTGTTGCGCATCCATTTGGTTTGCAGGAAATGGGGTAATGAATGAACTGGTGCAAACTTATCTACTTCCTGAAAGTGCTCTCGGTCATTTGACATCTGCCGTCCAATTTGGTTTTATTATCGGCACTTTCCTGTTCGCACTACTAACTATTGCCGACCGGTTTTCACCATCCAAAGTCTTTTTTGTTTGTGCCCTGTTGGGAGCCTTGTTTAACTTTGCTATTCTTTTAGATATTAACAACTTCATAAGTCTAATAGCCTTTCGGTTTCTGGTTGGTTTTTGTTTGTCAGGAATATATCCCGTTGGAATGAAAATAGCCGCTGATTATTTCAATGAAGGGTTAGGAAAATCCCTCGGTTATTTAGTAGGAGCGTTAGTAGTTGGGACAGCCTTTCCTCACCTTTTGAGAGGATTATCAACCGACCTTCCATGGCGATTCGTCATCATTCTGACTTCTGCGATTTCTGTTTTTGGTGGCTTAATCATGCTATTGTTCATACCTGACGGGCCCTATAAAAAAACCATTCAAAAACCAGATCTGACAGCTATTTTCAAAGTGTTTGGAAATGCCAACTTCCGGTCGGCAGCATTTGGCTATTTTGGCCACATGTGGGAATTATATGCTTTCTGGGCATTTATTCCCGTAATGCTGGCAACGTATTCACAGCAACACTCTGATACTACTTTTAATGTACCCGTTCTCTCCTTTCTCATCATTGGGCTGGGTGGACTTTCGTGTGTTGCCGGCGGGTACATTTCCCAAAAAATCGGCGCCAGGCAAACTGCTTTTGTTGCGCTGTTTTTGTCTTGTATTTGCTGCCTCCTCTCGCCTTTCATTTACATGGTAAATTCAGGGATCTTTCTGTTTGGATTCCTGTTGTTCTGGGGACTGGTCGTTATTGCTGATTCACCCTTGTTCTCAACACTGGTCGCTCAAAACGCCATTCCCGAAGTAAAAGGAACCGCACTGACCATCGTTAATTGCATTGGCTTTTCCATCACCATTATCAGCATTCAGCTGATCAATGTTTTAATTTATGTCATCAATCCCCAGTATGTATTTGTCTTCCTGGCAATTGGCCCTATACTAGGGCTAATTGCATTGAAATACAAAACTTCAACTTCCCTGCAAAACGGATAGATCATCCGTTAATGTATGCATGAAATCGATGAGTGCCTGCTTTTCTTGATCCGTCAATTTTAATGAATCAGGTGGCAACGTCTGCAACGGCACTTCAAGGCCCATACCTTCTCCCCCTCCCGCATCATAAAAATCTACCACTTCTTCTAAAGTCTGATAGACCCCATTGTGCATATAAGGAGCGGTAAGTTCAATATTTCTTACGGTAGGAGTTTTGAAATAGTGCTTTCTTTCCTCCGTTTTATACACATTGAAACGACCGGGATCATCATCCAAAGAAGCATTGTCCGGTTCAGCCGGCACACCCAGGTTTTCCAACTCTGTTTTTGTGTAACGGGGAGGAATTGTTCCATTAAAAAATGGAGGGAAATGACAAGTAGCACAGGCAGCTTTTCCCATAAACAAATTGGCTCCCAGTTTTTCTGATTCACTTAGTTTGACGGTATGATCAACCAGTGATCTGTCAAACTTAGAGTTAAATAGATTCAGACTCCTGACAAAAGTTGCAAGTGATTTGTGAATATTTTCTTCATTGATCCCATCAGCAAAAACCACATTAAATTCCTCCTGATAGTCCTTATGATCGCCTAGATATTGAATGATCTGATCCAGGTCCGAATGGAACTCATCTTTTTCCAGCACAACACTGGTAATTTGTCCATCAAGATTCCCAGCTCTTTTGTCATAAAAAAAGCCTCGTTGAAATGCCGCATAAGTAAGTGTGGGGGAATTCCGCTCTAAAAGATGCCCATCACGACCGCTTGATACCTTTTTTCCATCCGTAAATGCCTTTTCTGGCTGGTGGCATGTGGCACAACTCATCGACTTACCTGATGATAAATTGGCATCGTAAAACAATTTTTTTCCCAGGCTAACCATCTTCGGGTCGATGGTTGAAGCATATCGATCTGCAAAATAGTGAATGTTGTAGGCATCCAAGGAAAAGAGATTTGCAGCATCATTTTTAAAGGCAAGTTCAAAGGGAAATTCAACCTGCCAATCGAGCGTTGTCTCATTCCACAGTTCCAATTGATGATTTAACCGGACTTTTATAAATTCATAGCGATCAAACGAATCAAAATCACCGTGCAATGCTACCAAGGTCTTTTTAAATTCCTTATCCCATTCTTTTTTCAATTCCTCATTATGAAACTGGTTCGAAAAAGCCATGAGATATTGATGCAAACTTTTGTAAACAATCCTGGCCTCCTCGATGGAATGCAACAAAGCAGGTGAATCAAAACCGGTAATGCCTGTAAAAGCTACCCTTACCAATTCATTGCGGAAAAGCCATAGAAAATGATAGGGCTTGTACTTGCTTAGGTCAGTGTTGGACAGGATCAGTCCAAGCCGATCGGCAACAAACTGTGCTTTTTGCCTGACCACATCCTGATCATATTCCTCAGAAAAGATGGTTTCTTCCAATACCTGGAATCCTTCGGGATCAAAGATCTTAATATTTGTCTGATCCTCTTCCTCCACCTGAAGCAGGTTGGGCTGATTGAGGGTTTCATAATTCTCAACATCAACAAATGAAAGAATCGGCTCAATCTTTTTAAAGTAAGCTCTCGACTTTGCAAAATATTTCTTCGCTCTGTCGTGTTCCGTATGATCAGCCAGTTTTTTCGAAAAATGAATACAGCTATCAAGATAGTTCAGATAGACCTCTTCTATCTCAGAAAAACCTGTCAATTCAGTTGTTTCCTCCGCTTTCTTCTGACAAGCCGTTAAAACAAGAAAAAGGCCCGCCAGGAAGCAGGCCTTTTTAACGCATCTTAGAAATAAATCTGTCATTAAAGCAACTAATATTATCTTTCCAGGCCTCTAATAGCGAATAAGACACTACCTTCAGCAGATGATGTTTCAATACTTGGATTGGCCATAGGGTCGGTGAAAGGAGTGTCTGTTTCCCAACCGTGGTTCTGAGTCATAAAAAGGAAGGTGCTTTCCGAACTACCTATTACATCCGTCACGTCAATCATTCCTGTTATTTCCCAGGTATCGTCTGTTGTTCCGTAACCCAATGAAGCAGCTGTTTCCTGATCGCATTCCAGGACAACTTTCAGTTCTCCGCTAGATAGATTGTACTGGTAGAGATATGCAAAATGATCTGCTGCTGCTTTTCCATTCCAGCCATCAGTTCTTGCTGACACAACTCCATTAGGATCTTCCTGAATATAAGCGTAGTTTTCCGTCACAAGGATATTATCAGGGCTGTGGAAAGCTTCTGCAACACCACCTTCTTTGTCACCATCCAGTACACAGATTATTTTTCCAGCTCCGGTTGGATCGGTTTCATTCAATATGACTTTATACACGCGACCGGTCATCGTACCTTTTCCAATCAGACCACCCCTGTTTCTTCCTGTTACAGCGAGGTAAAGCTCCCGGTTATTTTCAGGTGTACCTCTTCTCCAGTCGATGTCTTCCAATCTCGAGAATCCCATTACACCTTTGGCTTTTGCTTCAGCATCCAAAAGATCAAGTTGAGTTTCTTCCAGTTCGACAAATTCAACATCATATTCGACACCTTCTTCCATATCCATTTCGAAATCCACGCCAGGCGTGGTCACTTTCAAACCATATAAACTTCCGGCATTTAAATTTCCGGCAGGGCCTACATACATACCCAATTGTCCGGATGGGACGGCATCATCGCTATGGTCATCACCTATGAAAGCTACTGTCTGACCAGGATAAGCATCCTTGCCAATAACTACTGCATTTTCCGTCAGCCATTGACCAAAAGCGGGCAACATGTGTGCGAAGCTAGCATCAGATGCCTGCTTATACGGGCTTGTCACGAAAACCCCCGTGGACGCTCCTCCCCATTCACCACCTGATAAATACAGCGGCCCGAAACCATGTTCCTCAGGCGTGATCAAACTTCCTGAGCATTGAGCGGTAAAAGCCGAGGCGTTGGCATTTAGGATGTACTCACCTTTCAGAGGTCTGAGATTTTCATCCATTAATATTCTGGCTACCGAATAGTCAGCCTCGATGTTGTTGATCAGGATGAACGTGCTATCAGAATATCTTAGTAAGCCCGCTCCATCAGCCATACTTCCGTAAACGAAGGCAGGAGATCCCGGAATTGTATCCTCAGAGCTGAGCAACACTTCCAGGTCAAGACCAGCAAATTCACCCTTTAATTCAAGGATACTGGCAGGAGTATGTGATTCAGCCAATGCAACCAAAGCTTGAGGACCGATAATGATGGTCGTATCATAGTTGTTGTTAATAATAATGGTCGTATCATTATTGATTACCTGTTGCTCAATAACAGGATCATCATCACATCCGATAAAAGCGGCAGAGAAACCAACAACGATGAGCAGAATAGTAAATAAGCGGTTCAGTTTTTTCATTTTAATTTCGATTTCACGGTTTTAAGATCTATGCAAATAAACTGAGCAACTATTTCCACTTATTTTCCACTGTAAGAATTATCTGTTAAGATTTTTGTATCGATTTAATAATGAGCTAACCAAATTTTAATGTTGAATATTTTGATTTCTCTGTCTGAATTTGGAATCAGGTAATTGAAGGGATATTTGTTAAATTTTGGTTAAAATATTCTTAGAAGAAAGTGTAATTTGGAAACATTGAAGTCAATTGCAATGAAAACAAGAGCTTTGAAAAGCTATACGGATCTTGCTGTGCTACTCATAAGACTGGCTTTTGGATTCCGCCTCATTTACGGAACAATCGACAACATATTGAGCTATGATCGTATGCTGGAATTCAGCGATTTTTTGACTTCTCATGGTTTTCCTTTTCCCATTGTCAGCGCCTTTATTTCTGTAATCTTTCAATTTGCTGCCGGCATTAGCTGGGTTATTGGATACAAAGTGCGGTGGATGTCTGGATTTATGATCATCAATTTCATCATCGCCATCCTGGGAGTCCATATTGGTGACACATACCTGAATACCGCTCCAGCTATTCATTTGTTAGTGGTTTCCATTTTTCTTCTAATACATGGCCCGGGAAAATATGCCGTTGAACGGGAAGTCTGAAGATGGGAGTTGGGAGTATTTAAAGAGTCAGAAGTGAAAGTAGATAATAAAAAGTTCCGGAAAGTGTGGATAAGAGGGATGAAGCTCAAAGGTGAAAGCTGAAAGGTACAAAAAAAGAGCAAGGGATAAAATATTGGAAAATAGCCACCTTTAATCCTAAATAACTTATTAACCAATTAACCCAATAACTATGCATCCATGCCAGGAGAACGATACTTTGAAGTTGTAAATGAGGTCATTTGATCAAGTTACTGGCAGCTCGCAACTGTTTTCTTTTATAACTGAACAACCAATTAACCCAATAACCAGTTAACTCCTGCCTCACCGGCAGGCGGGCAATAACTATTTTCAGAGGGCGGAGAAGATGGAAGTTGGAAGTTAGTAGAACCAACAAGAAACCAGCAACCAAAACAACCAATAACTTATTCACTCCTGCCTCGCCGGCAGGCGGGCAATAACTATTTAGAGATGATTTCATTATTTTTATGGGTTACCTTTCTTGAAAATATCAATTAAGATCAGAATTATTTAAATTCAAGAGATCAACGAAAACAAAAAAACCGCACCATGAAAGTATTGAGACTTACCTTTATCATCCTCTTCGTGGGAATAGCTTCCCAAATTAATGCTCAGATTTTCGACCGCCTTTCAAAAAAGGTTGAAGAAACCGTTAACAAAAGGCTCGAACAAGAAACTCAAGAAAAAACCGATGAGGTATTAGATGAAGTTTTTGAAGGGGGAGACGATAAACAACCTGAAAAAGTTCCAACAAATTATCCGACCAATACTAACCAGGGTCCTCAAAACACTGGAAACCCCTCTTCTCCAGTAATTGTTACGGGTGACAATTCATTGAATTCTGCGAGTTCAGCAGAAATCGTTAGTGGAAGTACTTTTTTTCCAAACGGTGAGATTATTTATGAAGAAAAATTTCAGATGGATGCCACTGGTGATTTTCCTGCTGAATGGGAAACCACGATGGGCGGTGAAGTGATTTTGATTGATGGAACGAAAGCGCTACGAATGTATCCCAACAGCCTTTGCATTGCCAATACAGGAGCCCTTCCGGAAAACTATGCGATGGAATTTGACTTTACTACCGCTAATTTGAACTATGATGAACTAAGTGGAGCAAATTTCCGTGTTCAATTGACAAATGAACATACCCTTAATGTAAATCCCCACAAATATTCTCGTTTTTACTTTTCACTATGGCAAGGAAGCTCTGTACCAGACCAAATCAATGTTTATAACCAAGGAGCAGATTTTACCATCAACAACAATGTGAGTTATAAGATAAATGAAAAATTAAATGGCACCATGCATTTTACGGTGGTTGTCAAT
Source organism: uncultured Cytophagales bacterium (assembly GCA_913057175.1). GTDB lineage: Bacteria > Bacteroidota > Bacteroidia > Cytophagales > Cyclobacteriaceae > CAJXNP01. The sequence continues at coordinate 138,422 of CAJXNP010000006.1, read as the reverse complement.
GGTAAAAGATTCAGACTTTATATTGAAAATGATAAGGTCATTGACATTCCTTCTTTTCTTCAAAATGATGCAGGCCGTTATGTTCAGTTTTACCTCCATGGTACCGAACCAACATTAAATCATATCGTAGCTATTTCCAATATTAAGATTACAGAAGAAAGTGAGGATATCCGGTCACTTTTAATGAAAGGGGGATTCAGCACAACAAAAATACTTTTCGACAGTGGATCTGATCAAATCAAGAGTGATTCATATCAATTCCTGAATAAAGTTGGCAAGGCCCTGGAAAGTGATTCAAATATGAAAGTAATGATCATCGGCCATACTGATAGTGATGGAGATGACAATGCAAATCTTTCTTTGTCACAAAAAAGGGCAGCTTCCGTGAAATCATATCTCACTTCCAACTTTAACATTCCTGCCGGTAATCTTCAAACAGACGGAAAAGGTGAAAACGACCCTGTATCCGATAATAGCACCGAAGCAGGCAAGTCAAAAAACAGAAGGGTCGAGTTTAAGAAGATATAATATGTTATTGTGCAAAGGCAGACTCGCTGAGAATCGCTAAATTAGCTTTAGATTATGACAATATTTTGACTTGAACTATGCAAATATTCTATTGAGAGAAGATTCAGAGGTATGTTATTAAAAGAAGGTTAATCAAAATTGTAGGCTCTTTTTGAACTTACATTATTTAATTGCAGGTAACATTGCTGCCTTCTTATCTACAATTCCCTTCATATTCCTCAGAATAACATCGAGTAATTTAATCGCTTCGATAATGTTTGGGCCTTTGTTGAGCATTACACACTCAGCTCTTTGGGCTGTTGCTGCATCTGTAATTTCTGACCTGGACGGCAAACCCTTCTTAGCCATATTTTCCAGAACCTGTGTTGCCCATATGACAGGGACGTGGCCGGCATTACAAAGAGACAGGATCTCTTCCTGAATCCGGGCCATATTTGTCCATCCACATTCAATGGCAAGGTCTCCTCTGGCGATCATTACACCAATTGGGTATGTTTTCATTGCTTCAAGTAGGATTTCAAAAAGATTGGTATAGGCCTTTTGGGTTTCAATTTTCAGAATGATCCCCAACTTCTCTTTAGCATGCAGTTGTTCCAATTCATTGAGCAGGTCCCCCACATCTTCCCGGCTATTGACAAAAGAAAAGTTGACAACGTCGGCGTGCTCGGCAATAAATCTCAGATCTTCTTTATCCTTCTCCGTTAATCCGCTGATATTCAAATTGCTGTCGGGAAAATTAATTCCTTTGTCCGCCCTCAGCTTACTTCCTCTCAATCCGGCATTTAGAATATGAACCACAAGATATTCGTCATGCTTTTCATGAATAATTCCTTCAATCTTTCCATCATCAAACAAGACTTTCTCGCCAGTTTTTAAATCCGAATAAATTTCAGGAAGAGTGAAGGATAGTTTTGCGGGATCAATCAACTGACCATGAAAGTCATGAGAGCCTTCCTTTCCATGAATGTGCGAACGATACAAATGTAGCTTGTCATTTTTGTTCAGAACAATCACTCCTTCCTGGGGTTCCAGCATTCCAATCTCGCCGGAATATGTATGCTTGCCATTAATCAACGTGACTGGGCTCTTATATTCTAAAACCGTTGTTTTGTAAACCCTCGCCAGATACCTTTTTTCATCTACCTTCTGAACAATTTCAATTTTTCTCCTTTTTCCTCTGGCATCTGTTAGTTTGATCTTCGATCCAACAGAAATCCTTTTAAAAAATGCCGGATTAACCGGAATCTCAGTTAAATGATCAGATTTTGTTTGACCATCAGGAATAATATGGAACTCATAAGGACCAATAATCCTGCTGTATTCATCTTTTGGAGGCCGGAGCTTCATAATCCTAGGACCGGAGCTAATATATCCTGTCCGTACCTTGGGACCACCCAAATCCATGCAAACCTTTATTCCATTGCCATTTTGTTTAGAAGCACTATGAACATTTTCAATAATTTTTAACCAGGTTTCAGTATCGTCATGTGCACAGTTTATACGGGCGACATTCATTCCGGCTTCAACCATGTCATCTACCAATTGAGAATTTTCAGAGGTCTCAAGAGGCTGTGTCACCATGATCCTCACATTTCTTCCTTTAGCCCCCTGCCCTAACAAAACTTTGGTATTCCTTCGTAAATACCGTTCACCTTTTGCAATGCTTACCTGTGAGCGAGGAATAGGTGCCATCTTTTCTTCTGCCAGGCTTTTCACAATCGCCAGCGTGGTTTGAATGCTAGCCATGATATGAGCCTCCGCCCTGCCCAGTCTGGATAAACCCAGTTTTTTAAGTTTGTTCTGCAAAACAGTGATATCCTCCTGTCGGACGGCCCAATAATGGACTAAATTTACCGCGCTCTTTTTAAATTTAGGATGAACGGCTTCTGTCAGATGGGAATATTCTTTTTCAAATTGGCTAATCTTGACAATCAACTCTTCCAGTCGGGTGATGATTTCTCTGTATTCCGCCAGTCGCTTCTTCATGGATTTTAAGTTGGTAGTTTTGCTTATTCAGCTATTAATGATTTGACCTGGCCAATGACTTCCTTTCCGTATTCATATCCAATATTGAACATTTCCTCAGCCTTGTTGAACTCAAAACCACCAAAACCCTTCAATCCAGGAGCTTCTAAAAACAGATTGCAATGTTCTTTTTTATTATAGGCATTGACATTAATAGCCATTAACAAGCTTCTCTCCAACAAGGATTTGAAATTACCAGGCTCATAATCAGCAGAAATCGGATTGCAATTGATGCCGATAATTTTATCGACATGCCCTACCAATGGTTCCACCGGAAGGTTGTTTAAAATGCCGCCATCCACATACATTTCCCCATTGATCTTCACTGGATTGAAAATAACAGGCACAGCCGTGGAAGCCATGACCGCATCGATGATTGAACCACTGTTAAAATATTCATTTTTACCCTTTCGCAAATTAGTTGAAGCTATCACCAATGGACTTTTCAATGCTGTGAAATCATCCTTTTCAAAATATTTTTGATAGATGGATCGGGTAATCTCAATTTTAAGCAATCCCGATCTACTCATTGCCGGACGTAAATACCGATATAGCCGCACCGATTTGATGGTTTCCATGACCTCATCGGGGGAATATCCATAACATAAAAAGGCACCCACAATCGCACCTGCACTGGTGCCTGTGTACATGGATATATCTATTCCTGCCTCCAGAAATGCTTTGATCATGCCGATATGGGAGACCCCCCGGGCGCCACCTCCAGACAATGCAACTCCTATTTTTGTCATGATATCTCGTCCAATAAAAAGGTCTCTTTAACTCTCGGTCCTTTTTCCGTTTGCCGTAACGTGCAGCATTGGTTTATACTGTCGTGCTCAAAAAACAATATGTATTCTTGTTCGACCACTTCATTCAGAAACTTTTTCTTCTCCTCCAGTGTCAGAAGGGGTCGCACATCATACCCCATAATGTATGGTAACGGAATATGTCCAACAGAAGGCAACAAATCAGCTACATAGACAATCGTTTTTCCTTTGTAAGAAATGTGGGGGATCATCATTTTGTCTGTATGACCATCAACATAAAGTACGTCAAAAGGAAGAGATTCCGGATGATCCTCGACAAAATTTAGCTGACCGCTTTCTTCCATGGGTAATAAATTTTCTTTGAGGAAGCTGGCTTTTTCGCGATCGTTGGGTTTTGTCGCCCAACTCCAATGGTCTTTGTTTGTCCAATACCTCGCATTTTTAAATGTCAATTCGGGAATCTTGTTTTCCCTGTCTTTCCATTTTACTCCGCCACCGCAATGATCAAAATGAAGATGAGTCAGAAACATATCCGTCACATCACCTGAAGTAAAGCCTGCTTTGTTGATGGAGGATTCCAGTGAAACATCTCCATGTAAATAATAATGTTTTAGGAATCGTTCATCCTGCTTATCTCCAATGCCGTTGTCAATTAAAATTAGTCTGTCACCATCTTCAATTAACAAACAACGCATCGCCCATGTACAAAGATTATTCTCATCTGCGGGGTTGGTTTTTTGCCAGATCACTTTGGGAACAACACCAAACATGGCCCCTCCGTCAAGTTTAAAAAATCCTGTTTCGATGATGTGTAAATTCATTTTGGGTAAAGTTTTCTACCAAAATAAAAAACCCACCGATTCATAAAAAGAACCAGGTGGTATATAAAATTGTTAATCGTTATTTAGTTATTGGGACATTCAGCTATTGACAAACAAGCAACATCGGTCAACAGATAACCGGAAACTGGCAACCCGCAACTGGCAAGACCCGCTTACTCCTTCACCACGCCCATGTTACAGAATTTTTCAATACGTTGATTGATCAATTCTTCAATTGGAAGCTTTTGAAGATCTTTTGTGGTTTTGACGATGACCTTTTTCATTTGATTGGACATCCATTTGAGATCTTTATGAGCACCTCCTAATGGTTCATTGATGATATCGTCCACCAGACCAAATGCTTTCATATCTTTCGCAGTCACTTTCATTGCTTCGGCAGCCTGTTCTTTATAGTCCCAGCTTCGCCATAGAATAGCAGAACAGTTTTCTGGTGAGATAACAGAATACCATGTATTTTCCAACATGAAAACCCTGTCACCTATACCAATGCCAATTGCTCCTCCGGATGCTCCCTCACCAATGACAATACAAATGATGGGAACCTTTATCATAAACATTTCTTTCAGGTTTTTGGCTATGGCCTCAGCCTGTCCTCTTTCTTCAGCCTCCAATCCGGGAAATGCTCCTGGCGTATCAATGAAAGTTACGATAGGTTTGTTGAACTTTTCAGCCAGGCGAAACAACCTAAGAGCTTTGCGGTATCCCTCGGGGTTGGCCATACCGAAATTACGAAGCTGTCTCTGCTTGGTATTTCTACCTTTTTGCTGACCAACGATCATAAAAGTTTGACCATCGATTGTACCGAAACCTCCAACCATTGCTTTATCATCGGAAATATTTCTATCACCATGTAATTCAACAAAGTCTTCTGTTATTTCATAAATGTAATCGAGGGTGTAAGGACGTTCGGGATGCCGTGAAAGCTGAACCCTTTGCCACCTTGTCAAGTTGGAAAATGTGTCCTTTTTGAGTTTGTCTATTTTTTCTTCCAAAGATTTAACTGCATTGGAAACATCCACACCGCTGTTAGAAGCAAGTTGCTTCATATCGCTCAGTTTGTGTTCTAATTCGTATATGGGTTTCTCGAAGTCCAATAGCATAAGTTAATTGGTTTTAGCGCAAATCTAAAACTAAAATCAAAAAAGATGTAGAAATATGTGTGGATTTTAAAGGAGAGGTAATTTATGTGTTCAAATTAATAGATTATCAATTTTCAACTTTTGAAGTCAAATATCTGGTAAAAAGATGATTAGAAAATTGATAGACATAAGCTGAAAAATTATTGAACAGAATGTTGTTTAATAATATGGAAGCTTCTACATTTGCACTTCCAATTTTGAAACAGACAGAATCACGGTAAAGCCAGTGATTGTCAAAGTTGAACAGATTGACATTTTGGTTTGGTAGTTCAGTTGGTTAGAATGCCTGCCTGTCACGCAGGAGGTCGCGGGTTCGAGTCCCGTCCAGACCGCTTTTAAAGCACCATTTAAAATCAAAACCGCTTAAATTCAATGTTTAAGCGGTTTTTTTTATTTTCTCAAACCAATTCACATCATATTAACACATCCTCTAGGTTACCTATTCGGTTACCTATTTTAATTTCCTATTTTGGTAACCGAATTGCTTGCAAGTATTTGATTTACAGATAATTGTATAGAACCAATTTGAAACAAAATCAATTAAATTCTATTAAAGATCGGTTACCTAAAACAGTATTAATATGAAAACTACACAAACCTTCTCAATTCTTATTTGGGCAAATAAATCAAAGGCCTCAAAAAGTGGCCTGCCGCTTTACGCCAGAGTTACAGTAAATGGCAAAAGAGCAGAGATCTCACTTAAAAGAAATGTTGATCCGGAAAAGTGGGATTTTTCAAAAGGGAAACTAAAAGGGAATACAGTTGAAGCGAGGAGTATCAATAACTATATCCAGGAAATAAAATCGGAGCTTTATAAAATATACCATCATATGGCATCCATGGAGCAATTCATTACCGCCGATCTAATTAAGAAAAAATTCACAGGAGAAGAGGCTCCTAGAAAGACCATTCTAGAAATAATCAAGTTCCATAACGAAGAAATGAAGAGGAGCATAGGTTTCGATGTGGTGAGAGCTACCTGGGTTAAATTCAATACGCTCGAATCAAAAGTCACCAGCTATATAAAGACATACAGAAAAAAATCAGACTTTTTCCTGGAAGAATTGGATCACCGCTTTGTTACCGAGTTTGAATATTACCTGAGAGCTGTTGATAAAATACACTCAAATACCTCCATGAAATACATCCGGATGTTAAAGAAGATCTTAAATGATGCGGTAAGAAAAGACTGGCTCAAAACGAATCCTTTCCAAAATTTCAAGTGTACATTTAAATGGCCGGAAAGAGAAGTCCTCTCCTACCCTGAACTTCAAAAGATCATTGATAAGGAATTTGGAATTGAACGACTTCAAATTGTCAAAGACCTTTTTATTTTTAGTTGTTTTACTGGCTTAGCTTATATCGATCTTGTTAACCTAAATCAAAACCATATTTCCACAGGCATTGATGGCAATCTTTGGATAATTAAGGACAGACAAAAAACAGACACTACCTCGCATATACCCCTGCTTCCGGTTGCAAAAGAACTTATTGATAAATATAAAATGAATCCAAGATCAGTAAATAATGAATCTGTATTCCCCAAGATCTCAAATCAAAAAATGAACAGCTATTTAAAGGAAATCGGAGATCTATGTGGTATATCTAAAATCCTGACCTTTCATTTGGCCAGACACACTTTTGCGACGACAGTTACGTTGGCCAATGGCGTGCCTATTGAATCGGTGAGCAAAATGCTGGGTCATACCAAGATCACTACAACTCAGATTTACGCAAAGGTTGTCGAGACAAAGTTGAGTGAGGATATGAACGAGTTAAATAAAAGACTAGCAAAATCTAATTTAAACTTAAATATTAAAAAGGCTAATTAGATTCGAAAGGTGGCAGGATTAAACAATCACTTCTTATTCATCTCATTTTCAATAACTTAAACTATTTAACAATTCTTGTGTACCGGATTGTTCAATTGACTTTTATTTTCAATTGATTTTTATCTCCATCCTCCGCTACCTCAACCTCGAAACAGGTGAAGACAGCATGAAACGCTTTGGAGGAACGGATTTGGTTTCACTATTAGTTTTTAGGAATCAATTTAGAGGTAGTAAGAGAAAGTGTTTTAAAATTAGACTAGTTAGGCCATTTAATCACTTGGATTTACTTTGTGTCCCCTTTCTGGTTTCGTCAAGAAACAAAATTTATACATATAATTTTGAAACTCTGATTCAAAATAATCACAGAACAAGATGACACTTTATGATGTTTTCTCTTTCTATAAGTTTTACTGTAAGTAACTTAAATGAGACCCTATTTTGAAGATTGCTACTTAATCAGGGCAATGAAGTTCATTTGTTCGTGTCCTTTGTAGTAAAATTCTTTTTTCGGACCGTGGTAATTTTGCTTGCGTTAAAAATTAATTCATTCCAATGTCCTTCAATTTCAACCTTAGCACCTGACTTCAGAGGACTTATTTGTTTGCCTTTGGAATCCCAAACTTCGTAATAAACCTTAAATACGATTTCGCTGTCATCGTGATCCACGATCAATTCATATTTGGCTCCATTGTAACCAAGCATCTTTGATTCAGTTTTTTCTATTTTTCTAATGACACCTATTATTCTTATGGTTTTATCCTTTTCGTTATGTGCAAAGAATTTGTTTTCTATTTTAGACAATAGTTCAGGAATTAGACTAAGTGAGATCCAGGGCATAGCTATGTACCCAACACCCAAAAAAGCAAGCCATATCCATGAGGTCTGAGCGTGATGTAATATAAACCAGGTTGCTGGTAAAGGCATTAGTATTATGAGAAGCCCAATATATGGACCAGTTTCATCAAGATACCAATCACCCTCTTCTTCAACCCACCACGAAATAGAGGCTACAATTAAATAAACAATAACAGCTGACCATGCGGGTCCGATAGGCCACCATTCACGAAAGGCGGTAACTTGAGGAAGAATTAGATCCCAAATGTTACGGAGAGCTTCTATATTGATATACTCTCGCACTGGTGTTTCGCTGAAATAGCTTAGTATAGTGAGTAAGCTGGCGATTACCCCTAAAACTAAACCTAGGCGTGCCAATAATCGAAAAACCAGATGATCTTCGCTACCTCTCATACTTTTTTAACATCCTTAATCCTCTTTTAAAAAGGGGTGAACTACCGTTATTGCAATGGAGCCTATACATTTTAATTATCTTATAATCGATTATTTTCTGCTTTGATTCAATAATCGTTTTCAGACTTGTAGAAAACGGAAGTGTTTTCATTATTAAATGTGGTGTAATGACAAGTTCACCTAGTATTAGGAAAAAGTAAATACTTAGTTTATAAATTTACACAAATCAAGTAAAAATTAAAGGTTGTCACCAATGGAATTCGAACACCCAAAAAATTTGAACTATTTACAACCAATGAATTTCAATCAAATTGTAAAATACGATACACATAAAAATGATCTGGTCGTATCACAATACTTAAATGTAGGTTGAATACGGGAAAATCATTGAGGCCACTAACCTTGTTTGTTGTCTCAATAATCATCTATGTTTGACAACCGATTTTTTTAAAATAAACCTAACAAACTAATCTTCATATCAATCGCAATCAATACAACAGCCGGAACTTAGCGCTACAAGATTTGATGAACGTAAGAACCTATAATTTCCTAAATCTTCCGACAGAGGTTTGTCCAGGTATTCGGAATCTGCTGCATAAACTCTGTGATTTTGATTGCCTACTTCCGAAGCAAATCTCAATAAGTCATTAATTAACGTCGATTGTTTACGTCCGAGAATATCCTGGTGGTTTTCAACGAAATTAGGAGTATCGCGATGAGCAATAAACTGCTCTGGTGAGGGTAAAACTTCCACACAAAGCACACTAAAGTCCGGATTTTTGCCTAACCCATATTGATGTGCTTTGCTGTACAATTCATCTTTTGACCAGGTAGCCACACAAGGCATACTTCCTTCAACTTCATCAATCAAATCAAAACTTGGAGTCATTAATTTTTCGCCCAGAAAAATATTTCGATAATCTGAGCCATCAGTTAATTGGCATTGACAATACAAAATAGCCCACACCTGAGTACGTGGTGGTACGCTGGTTATATTTCTTCCGGAAAAGACGGCACGGGCATAGGTAGACGTCACCCCAATGTGTCCGTCAGTGTGTCGAAAGGGTATACATGGCAAAGAAGGGGTAGGAAATTGAATACCGTCGCAGAATAATGCCGGACCATATCTGGCCTGCCCAATACTCCAACCCTCTTTATGCCCCAGCCTGAATTCATAAGAAAAGAATCCAAATAATTCGGGGTCATCAGGTTTTAGTCCTTTAGGGAGTGGCATCAGGAAATGTCGCTCACTTGTAGTGGATGGAATTAATTCCTGCATATCAGTCAAACCACTCCTATCATCACTGTGATCACTATACACTACCTTTAATTCATCCGGTTTTATAGGAAATTCATTTTCAAATTTTGCATTTATCCAGGACTCATCCCATTTGGCCAATAGAGGATCAGGAGAATTTCCAATAAATCGACAGAAATACCTGTCTGCAGGGTTTTGGACTATTTCACTGAATTCCACCCAAAGAAATTGTTGTCGAGGTTGTGAAAAGGCATACTTTTCCTGATCCCTCGTATAGGGGGATGAAGCCAATCCTGCGCTTACAATCACGGGAACCTGGGTAGGATTTGATGAAATAGGCAAGTGAATATCAATTAAAAGCGTTTCCCGATTTTGAAAATCATCATCTTCCTCACGAAGGTGTGAAACTATTTTATAAGCAACCATCAATTCTGAGGGGTAAAGTTGATCGGGAAAGGGCATCTTCTCTAAAGCATCAAAATAGCAATAGAATGTTGAAGTAAAATTACCGGGTGTGCCTTCAATAAATTGAACACCTTGAGCCGGAATTATTTGGCCGACCTTTTGATATTCTAGTGAATCTGGGTTTTGAAATTCTGGTGTATAGAATTTCCTGAATACTTCAATGCCATTATCGTTAATACCCTGCCAGGCCCAATCTCTTTTAATTTGGAATACCAGGGGTATAATCCATTTTTCGCAAATTCCTTTTTGGCTAGTAAAATGAATGTTTGTGTTATCAGGTGATAACGAATGGTTCAACAGACTATTGGCGCCAAATTGCCACCGCTCACCTTCGTCTCCAAAAATGGCAGCATTGATGGAAGGTAAACCCAGGTTATTGGCAACGAGTGCCGTTGGTGATAGCCTGGGTGTTGAATTTGTTGAATTGTCAGCCAATGCATTCTTCAGGATGTTGACAGGTGATGCTTCAGGCAATGGCTTATCCGTTATTTCATTGTCTGGCGTTTTGAGTAATAGCCCTCTGATAGCAGGCATAGTAGGATGAGCCTGTAGAATACTTTTTTCTGTACGATGATGTATGATTTTAATGGTGGTTGGCATGCTTGATTTTACAGAATCCGATGCATAATAGCCTTTTTTATCTGCGCAAATAGCTGCAATTTCTATTAGTACCTCTCTGTTGGCAGGGATTATGATTGACTTGTTCAGGCCTGCTAACCATGGAGCATCAGTTTCAGGATTTTCTAAAAGCAAAGTTTCAACGGTTTTTACTTTTATCGGAATAGATAAGTGCTTTTGTATTGCTTTGTCAAACCGATAAATAGTATAATAGAGTTTTGAATAACCCTCAATGGGTTGATTACTCCTTAATGTTGCCGCATTACTCAGTAATCGGACAAAAACATTAATCTTCACGGCATAAACATCAGGATCAGGGATGCCTACGGTGTGGTTGAAATTTGGATTTTTGAAGTTATCTTCATAAGTATTATTATAAATCTGCAAATCATCCAGGCACAACTGAAACGCATTGGGATATCCGGTAAATAATGCACTTGGGTAGGTTAATTTTGGCCTTGCTATCACAAGCTTATCATCTTCAAAATAACCCAAGTCATTTATTTTTTCAGCATTGATAATGGTAGGAATATGAGGTTTACAATGCCTTTTAAAATGGATAGATGTGACGGATGAAGAATTGGTCGACGCTGGATGGTCGGATACTTCAGGACCACCACCGGAAAAATCGACCAGGCGTACCCTAAAGTCGTATGATCTGCCATAGCGCAATGAAGAATTTTTTATATCTAAAGCACTATAATTGTCATGCAATTTTGCATTCATTTCTGCATCCTCAAATCGGTTTTTATTATAAAGGAGAATGGCTCGAGAATCAGGCAACACCAAACTACCTCCATTCCAGGTACAAAAATAAATAGGCAGCCAAAATGAGTTGTTTCCATTGCCGTCTGGTATAGAGGGATAAACCTCAATCATTTGTTCATGCACAGTGTTTTTTGGATACAGCTGAGCTGATCCAAAATTGATTTGCTTATTGGCCCTGACCGCACACAGAGAATACCATTTTTTTGACGAAATACCGGATCTTCGAACATCTACTCGATAGCCTAGAATGGCTAAGGGTGCGTTAACATATTTGTCAGGATGATCCGGATCAGCTTCAAGCAAACGATTGTACCAGGTGAGCAGTTGCTCGTCATCCCAGGCTAATTGTATGCCTTGATCGTTGTATATAGGAGTTTCTGTGCTGTCATTATCCTCGAAGGGGTCTTCTGAGAAGGGTTGGGAAGCATGAATTCGTTTGGCAAAGCCATCATGGTAAGATGCCATTTCCCCTATTATCTGGTCAAGATTATGTGGCAAGCCGGGATTGTCAGGAGCTGGAGTTATTTCATCGTGTCTAACCGGAATAAAGGAAGATGAGAATATAGCACGCTTTTCATTTGGTTTAACTGCCGGAATACGCGCGGCATAGCGTATGAGCTTGGTATGATCTGCAAAGTAATAATCTGAAGATTCAGCAAGATCAACATATAACCATCCTCCATTTTGTAAGTATGAAGCAACATTCTCCAACTCTGTTGAATACAAGAAACCACATTTACGAGCTAATTTTTCATTTTTCATGCAATAACCAAATGCCTTTCCCCAGCTAATGGCATTTGAACTTGGTTCAAATCCGGAAATGGGTTCATTGCTCTTTTTCATAGCACATTGGTAGCTGTCATCAGTTACCGCATTGGGGTGCTGTAGTCGCTTTATACCCGCTGCATCGAAATAGCCTTTCGGTACATACTTCTTGATTAAATAATTGGGACTGGGCTTTTCCGCCCTGCTGGTACTCGTTATATCGAAATCCTGTTTGAGTTTTTGAAAAATATCCTTTGCCTCTGTTGGTACAGAATTATCCATTAACTGCGTAAATGCCGGATTTACATCCAGGCGAGGGATGTGTTGCAAGCCATCACTTATGCTAATCTTAAACTTCAAATTGGCCTCAACCCAAGGCCCGAAAGGTGCAAGCATGGGTTGTGCGATAAGTGGGTCAAAATTTCTGGGTAAAATAAGAATGTTTACTTGCAGCTTGTTGTTTGTAAAACGCTGAGGTATCGCAAAGAGTGAGAAATGAGCTTTCATAGTTAGGCAATTTGTCTTTCATCTTGAAATCGTTCAGTAAAATTGATATCAGCGACCATGAATATGCTGATATCCAGGGCAAAAACTACTTGGGCAACGATGTAAGTATCTTTTTTTCGTTCATTGCTATTGTAAGATGAACGAAATTTGCCTCCGGCTTCCAACATAATTTGAGTGGTAAGCAACCCTGCAAATAATTCGAGGCGGCCTTTGTAACAAATGAAAGCGCCTCCGACGATTTTAGTATCACTTATCTCAACATAAACTCCGGCGCTATAAGTGACACTTACATTGCCTACAACGGGCAAACCAATCATTATTTCTGCACCAAAGCCCATCTGCAAAGAAACCGTCGGTCCGTTTACAGAATCGGCTGAAACACGAGCCAGGCATGTACCATGGGAATAAATGGTTGCAAGTGAAATACTGATACACATGACAGACACTTCGCCTTTAAACTCTAAATAGGCCCCACCAGATGCTCCAATAGGTTGGCCGGTGGATGAGATATTTACACTTGAATTGAAATAACAGCCCAGGCCCAATGAACACTTTAGTCGTAACGGTGTATTGGGACTATCAAACGTTGCTTTAGGAAAGCAAATGATGGGTATTTCTAAACCAGCTTTATATGAGTAGTGCCAGTTATCCGGTGAATTACTCATTGCTACATGCAGACCATTCTTGAGAGCACCAGCATAATCACCTCCATTTAGTTTAGATAGGATTTGAAGGATATCAGTTACAGGCTCAAGCGCTTTACCAAATGATATTGAGGGTTCGCTAAAGGATGGTAAACTGCTTGAACTTAGCCGCATATTTCCCTGAACAATGAAAATTCGTTTATAATCGTGAATGTCAACTGCTATGCCCAGGTTTTTGAATTCCTGTGACCATGACTTTTGCTCAGCATCAAGTTGCATTAGACATTTTCCAGGCTCAATAGAAGATCCATCAATACTTTCTTTATTATATTCTGCAAAAACGGCAACGCCTCCTTCTTCAAAAATCTTAAGCCTATTGGCAGTTGCCGGTATATCTAAGGTTTTACTTGCATTTAGGGGATTGATAAGCTGGTAACCTTTCTCTAAAATATTCACCTTGAAGTCATTTAGCGATAAGGTGGGAAGACCCTTAATGGATGGAAAAATCGCATTAGACTTCACAAGATGGTAGCTATCTGCCAACAATTGACTGGTTGAATGTAATATCTTTTCTGACTGATTAAAGGAAGGATTTAAAAACAGTAATTTCTGTGGACCAACATTTTGCAGAAAACCAAATTGAAACGCCCGAAGTTGAGGATCATTCTGCAACAAGTCTTCGGGATTTCCAATCAAAACTTGCTTTTCAATTGGCTCATTCAATTTGCCTCGTCGAATAACAGGCACACCTTCTGGTATAGTAGGTGTCACGGCACCTGAATTATTGCACATTACTGCTGTCCACGAACCTTCATTTGGAAAAACAGGGGTGCCAAAAACCGTACCTACAATTGCCTCAGGAGTACTATTCGATACCCCGAATTTTATTGACGTAACTTTCAACGATTGGTTAGAGTTGGCTAGATTTAGCATGCAGCTGGCATTGAATTGCAATCCACCCCGATCCTTAATAAGGTCTGCGAAAGTTTCACTGGAGATCGGAATCCCAACAGGGGCAATTTGAAGATATCCAACGATGTCCTTACAATAAACACTTACTATATCATTACTGTCAGAACCTTGCTGTAGAATAATATTTCCCTCAAATACGACAGGTGCCAGTGCAACAAGCACATTTTCTGTTGGATCGGCTTGTGTTGCAATTCCGGTGTTTTCATCAATAGTATATTCAAAACCTTTGGAATTCCTCACGTAATTGTTTACACTTTTAACTTCTCTTATGTTAGCAACATGTGTCACTCCTTTAATTAAGCCGGGATGAATTTCATATTTTGAAGGCACATTTACCCGAATACCATTAAGTACAATTGAGTAATCAAAATTGAAAAAGCCATCCGATTCGGGTTGCCATCCGGAATCAACCCGGTAAACGATTGCCGATTGTGACCTGTAAATATGAATGGTACGAACCGAACGTACACCGAACGGATATATATTTGCCTTAGCCTGAACAATTTCAGTAGCTAATCGGCCACGCCAGGCAGTAAAATTCGCCTGGGATATTTGAGCAAGGCTTGCATGTTTATCAATCCAATAGCTAAAAACATTCGCTCCATAACCAGAAAAGTCAATGCGATTGATAGGGATGCCACATACTCTGGGCTGGTTATTGTTGGTTATTCGAAAATTGTTATTGTAAATCACCGTTACCAGCTTGCCTAATGGTGATTCATCCAGGAAATTTCCGTTTTGACTAAACAAGGAAGATGGTTGGAAGGAAAACCCTGGAATTCCTGATTTTTCAGTAGCTGGATCTACTCCTGCACGAATCACAATGGATTTAGCTGCAGCAATATTGTTTTCAAACTCGATTGCTGGACTTGAAAAAAATGCATTGGCTTCAGAAGGTATGTTATTTATATTAATCGCTAATGCCAACATGCCATTTGGTAATGAAAAAGAAGTCCAGGATTGATTTTGTTCCTGATCATTCATTAAGTCTATTGTACTTTCTAAAGCGGCTATGGGATCAATTTTCACCGGTTTATCGCTTGAATTTCCCATAATAACAGGAGGACCATCTGTTAAATAGGTCTTTATGGGATCATAGAGTGCATCTTCATTTTGAATGTCTATATAGGGCTCCCAGCTAAAAGCAGGGTTCATAAAAGTACGAACCATGCGGCTAGATGCGACAACATCCATACCATCTATATAGGCGCTGTCAGTCTCGTGTTCAATAATGAACTCGTGGGTTATTTCAAAATCTTTTGTAAGCTTTCCATATTCTATACCTATCCAATCAGCCGCAGAACTCACATCCATTAACCGAAAAGATGTATGGTTTTTGGTAGCGTTACTTAGGTGCGCAATGAGATTAGGTTTTCGTAAGGTATCATCCACACTGGCCTTAAAATCATTAGGCACATCGAGATCAAATTTCTGCTTGTAGCGAATCGTTGTCCTTTTAATTTTATTTTCAACTGCCTCTTCTGTGTATTGCTCCAAAGCATCCCACTTAGCCCAATAGGGTAAATGGTTTAAGCTGTGGTTGAGTTCGGTTGCACCAAATTTGAAATGCATAGTTGGTGTTGCTTCATCCTTTGACTGCAGGGAGATATTAAGAATGCATTGCTCCCCAATATGTTGATCATTGGATAAGGATCCCTCCTGTCGATGACGCAAAAAATCAATATTTGCCACATAGGGGTTGTCCAGTATTGGTTCAAAGCGGTGCAAATGACAGAAAATGTTTGCTGCATTTGCCTGGCGTTGACTTGAGACAAAATTAATAAAGCTGAATTGAACATAGTAAGGCATTGCGATGCCCAAAATAGCGTTTCGTAATACGATGGATTCTATTGTTGGTAGTTCGTCCGGATCGGTAGAGGCTGGTAACATATCTATAGAACTGGTGCCAGCAAAATCATAATCAGGTGCATGATAAAAACATGATAGATTCAATTTAATTGAATCTAATATTGCCTTACCGTTGGCAAAAACCGGGGCAGATAGAGAACTACTTAGTTCATGGTAAATTTCAAATAATTCATCCCGACCAGAACAATGAAAACTAAACCTGCTGCCACTAACGAACGTGCCTGTTATTTTTTCCGATGGTGTAAGCGCCTGGGTAAAGCTCAAATGGATAAGGGCGCCTAAAGGAGGTAATTGGTCCATTAGCTGCAATGAATCATCACCAATGAGAAGTGTGGTGTTGGGTATTTCAATGACAGCGGTCCGATTATTCGCGTCAAGAATGTAATTGGGAAAGGAAATATGTAAACCTGATGTGAAAATACTGGCAAAAGCTTTGGTGCTTGGAATGAGTAAATGGTCAAGCGATGTTAAAGGAAGTACATAATCTGGATGATCAAATTGTACATTTGCCGAAAGATGGTATTTGCTACCTATGGTTTCAATAGTGTGAATCAATGGTTCACTTACTTCCATAGGAATAATGATGGCATTTTTATCATGTCTGTATTTTGGTCCGGCATTATTCCATTGGCAAGCTATACTGGTTTGACTGAATTGAATGCCAGCATTGTCAGTGAACTCAATCATTTGTGCTCCAGTATTATTTATTTCTATGACCATTCGTTTGGGTAATTGCACCTGGCTTTCAAATATCGGAGAACTAACGTTGTCATTAAATGGCGTTTCGGACAAGGTCATTTCTATGATAATATTATGGCCTTGGTCGATTGCATGAGGTGCAATGATAAGGTTGTAAGGCTTATTAGGATCGATGCCATATGTAGGCATTTCCATGGTGATCTTCCGTGCATATAACCCGAAATACTTCCCAACAGGTGCATCATTATCAAGTAAACTTGCAGAAACCCAAACGAAAGTTTTTGCTGCAGCAGCTTCCACTGAAACAAAATGGTCGCCTGGCTGTTGTTGCAAAATTTCAAAAGTTGAGCTGTTTAAAAGGTACAACAGAGCATCGCCATTTGAGTTTTTCTTGATGGTAGCAGTTAAGGTTGCCTCCGGATAAACATCTACCCAAATGGCATGGCCCATTTTGGTAAGAAGAGGGCCAATGGTTTCTTCAATATAATAGGCCGAATGCCAGCTTCCAGGAGAGTGAATCCCACGACTAGGTAGTGGTTGATCCCTTATAAAAACTGATTTTTTTTCCAGGTTTGCTAATTCATTCTCTGCATTTTCCAGAGCCCTGTTTGCCAAAAAAATAATATCCGGATGTACTTCATTGAGCCTCACAGTATTTATAGGCTGTGGATTATATGTGAACAACATTTCCGATACAAGCTGGCCTTTAAGAATAGCAGCTGCACAAATTTCTATGGCATAAGTTACTTCATTTGATTGGTCAGGTATGAGATCTCCAATAAGTGACAGTAATTCTTTAATTCTTGGATGTAGGTTCATGGCATTAGACGTAAGTGTATCAAAAAGGGAACTTTGAATAAACTAACTAAAAGAACTGTTGTTAGGCCTGAAATCAATTAATCACTACGTACTCACCATATTTTGTTCCAACTCGTTTTTTTGCTTTCAGAGCCAATGTTTTTTTAATCGATGAAAACAATATAGCCTTTTAATAAATATACCCCAGGACTCACTACCATGGCATTGAACACGATAGATTTGGGTCATAGCCATAGTTTTTTTACCATTCACATTCTCACCTTATCTATCTGTTTTTGTTTATGATGAAGAATCAATTCCAATCCTTACAACCGTTATAATAAATTTTAAGAATTAAATAGGATATAGTAAATTTCTATCCTCCTATTCTGTTTGCGTTCATCTTCAGTCAAAATCGGCTTATCAATTTTCAATTTAGCCGCACCTTTTGGGTGGGCTATTACGTCAATATTTTCATTCCTGTTAATTTCAATTAATCTTTCATAGGTCAAGCCTGGTATTCTGTGCAATAGAATTGATTGGTAAAATTCCGAAAAACGTGCGCATCGATTTTCAGCTGCCTCATATTCAAGGTTTCTCCGTGCACTGGATTCTAAACCAGGAGTGTCAACTCTATCGCTATGACCAATTACATCATGGCAGTAAACGATGGTGGGGTTGTTTATAGCAAGAACAAACGCATCAATTAATGCCCAAAATTGTAATTTGGTTTCTTCATTAGCCTGGTTAAAAACAGGTTCAAAATCATACTGCCCGGAAGCATACCCCTCAAATAAAATAGGCCCAACTAATGTCTTATTCATATTTGGAAATTAATCTGATTGATAGATGGTGTTGCATTCATCGCGAGGCTACAATTTAAAGCTATAATAAATTAGCTCAACTCTCCGGTTCATCATCCTTTGACTTTCACTTAGTACACTCGCATTTTCAACTAAATCGGATGCTCCACAGGGTGTTAGGTACATTCCAAGATAATTGGATTGCTTCACCCATTCATGACTTTGTTGAAATAGGGAAGCGATCCTATCCAAAATATACGCTCGAACATTTTCGCAACGGGCCTTACTATTGTCATATTCTAGTTTACGCTTCTCTTCGGATGAGAGACCTCCATCATCTACCCTGTCACTATGTCCTTTGACGATGACGACCGTACATATTTTCTGAGTCTCAATACCATTTGTGATATTGTGCATCATTTGTGTCATAATGGGTATTTGCATAGCATTTCTTGGGTCAGTTAGCCTTCCAAAAAAATCTATGTCATGAGAGGTATATCCGTCAAAAACAATGTCATTGATATATTGTTTTTCCATCGCAATAATACTTAACTCGTTGAATTAGATATAATTATTGCACTAAATGGTTATGAGAAATTTGTCTGCAAAAGCTGTTGATTTTGAGGTTTAATTTCTTACTTAAGATAGCTCCTAACAAATTTACTTAAACCTCTGATCGGCAGTGTACTAAATTAAATTATAGTCGGAATATTTACAATACTTTGTAATGATTATTTTTTATGGTTTGATTGAAAAAAATTAAATCAGAATACAAGACGATTTTACATACATTGTCCGCTTATTTGTTACCTATATCAAATTAAGATATATCTCTTCCGAAACCACATCTGGGAACAGAGCAATGGTAATCCCCGGGTGATTTACGAATTGATAGAACGATTCAGAAAAGAAACCTTCATCACCAACGAAACCGTCCGGGAAGTTCGCCACTATGGAAGCATAAAAGAAATCGACCTGACCATCATCGTCGTCCTCATCCTGGGAGGCATCTCCATTCTCCGCTACCTAAGCCTCGAAACCGGCGAAGACAGCATGAAATTTTTTGGAGGTGCAGCTTTGGTATCACTGCTGGTTTTCAGGAATTTATTTAGGGGGAGTAAGAGGCCAGCAAGACTACCTTATAATTAGAAAGAACAAGTGTTTTAGAATTACTAAAAAAATTCTCGAAAATGATAAGAAATACACTTGGAACACTTAAAAGATAGGTTAACAAACTTCAAATAGCCCTTATTTAGCTTTTATATACTGGTCGATTGTACAATATTTTTTAAATTGAATAATGAAGTCGAGTTCTTCAGTAAGTCTTTCATTTCCTAAAGTATAAAAAATGAACTCGAAAATTTTAATACTACTAGTTGTAATTCTAACTGCGAACTTCAGTTTTGCACAAGGCTGGAAAAAATACAGAAATATACTAAAGAAGGAATTCAAAGGACTTACCCCATTTTCAATTCCCGATATTAATTATTCTCCTGGAACAGTATTGTTAATTTATAACAAAAATGAACAAATATTCTCACCACAGGTAGAAGCATTTCCAAAGTTAGAACAACTACCTCCTTCGCCTATTCCAGTGTTTGGTATGAATAAGATAAAGAAAATAAAGTTTGATGTTAACAGCACTACGGAAATATTACCAGGTTCAATTTCAATGATTGCAAATATTGGATTGGATTCAAAATCAAATTACAATTTTGAAATGAAAAATGCCGAAAAACATCAGGTATCAATCAATTCATTGCAAACTTTGATTCATGAATTAGATATAAATAATATAAGCGATAGAAACTTACTTGAAGAACTATTAAAAGATGAGTGTGTTATTATTTCACAGGGTCTATTGGTGAAAGGACTTTCGTTTACATTTTCAAGGCAAAATGATTTAAACTCCACTGTAAAATCAGAAATCATCAAGATTGCAACTGATGCGGATCTAAAATTAAATTTTATTAATGACAAGAAATTTATTATAGAGTCAGATACATCTCTTTACTATGCATTTGATATTTATAGAAAAAATGTCGAAGAACTGCAAAGGTTATATTCTGACAAGATCAAAATTGCAAATTTGAAGAATAAAAGTAACGATATACAATCTAAACTGGATTCGTTGGCCATTATTGTTTTTAATAGCCTGATGGCTTTGCATAAAATCACTTATGGCAATATCCAAAGTGATTATTCTATGGGATTCCATCAAAATTTCAATTACGAAAGTGAATTAGAAGAATTTCGGAAAAATGATTCGTTAATCATAAATGAAACAAATTTGATTTTACTGAATGAATACTACAATAGTATTGATTCCTACATTGACACTTCCTATTCATTGGATTATGAATCGTCACAATTTTTAATTGAATATAAAGAGGCAATAGAAGACACTAAGGATGAACTTGAAAGTGCATTGATTTTGAAAAATGAAAATAAAGAAATGATGATAGAAATTGAAAATATCGATTCTCAACAATATCTAATTTTTGAAGAAGGTTCAGGATTTGAAATACTTGAATCACTTTATAACTATGAGAAAGCAAAATAAAAATAGTATACACTTCCGGAATCACCTATTACCTTTTTTAAAAATATACTCTTTGTGCTGAAGGCCCCAATCCCCAAGGCAATCAATGATTTCTTTTAACGAATCACTATATGGTGTTAGTTCATAGATTATCTTTACAGGTATCGTATTGTAAACCTTCCTGAAAACGATCTCATTTAATTCAAGTTCTTTTAGTTCTTTAGAAAGCGCCTTTGGTGAAATGCCATCAATGCACCTTTCCAACTCACTGAATCTTTTAGGTCCCTCATTGAGAGCTTTGATGACCATAATTTTCCACTTTCCGTTAAGCACATACAATGCATCATTAATAGCGTTGATGCTTTCAAAACATTTTTTCTTGCTGCGTTTCTTTTTACTCATGGCGCAAAAGTATGGAATGAAGTAATTGGACAGGATAGTACTATCCTATTGTATAGTCTCTATTAAAATTGTTACCAAACCTATACTTGGAAGAATTATTCGTTGTGCATGAATTGAATATCATGACATGGCTGATATACTTATATAATATTTGATAGTAAACCTGACTTGCTCGGACCTAAGCTTTGGGTCTACGAATAAACTGTTTTAAACAGCTATTTTCTCCACAGCTTTTTCAAGGACATGATCCTGTAAGGTTGGAATAGCAACACCTTCAACCCGATAAGTGGTGATGTCTGTTATGCCGATAAAATTCAGGGCTTTCGTAAGATAAGGTTCAGTGAAATCATAAGGTTTCATCGGACCTTTACTGTAAATACCTCCACTGGAGATCGCCAAATAAACTTTTTTATTCCCGACAAGGCCAACAGGGCCATTTTCGGAATAAGAAAAAGTCAATCCCGGTCGAATAATGTGATCCAACCATGCCTTAAGCGTAGAATTGATCCCAAAATTGTACATTGGTACACCAATAACGATAATATCTGCTTCAATCAATTCTAAAATAGCTTCGTCAGATAAGGCAGTTGCTGCAATTTGTTCCGGTGTTCGGTTTTCCGCTTTGGTCATAAAAGAATTTAAATGTTCTTCGTCCAAATGAGGAAATGGCACTTTGCTCAGGTTTCTTGTCTTGACGATGCTATCAGGATATTTTATTTTTAGTTCATTTAGGATTTCTATTCCTAATTTGACACTGTAGGAGGATGCTCCCCTTGGGCTTGAAATTATATGCAATATTTTCATTTCTATAAGTATGATTACAATTTTTAAACTAAATGCTTTTTTAAGTTGAAGATTCCATCTTTGGCTTCATTTATAGCAAAAGACATACTATTGGTCAGGTACTCCGCCAATGGTTACATTAAAGCATTGGCGGAGTAGATATTCACTTACTGATATTTTTCCGGTTAGGCATTGGCGCGTTCAGTATTTAATATCCGGTCAAGGCTGATTGAGCCAGGCTCAACTTGAGTAAGAATTAACGCACCACCTAACATGGAAATGTTTTTAAGAAAATGTACCATGTCTCCGTACCTTGCTATTGGGTCTTCGATGGTCCAAAAGCTGTGCATACCCAGAGAAATTGGTATTAGGAAGAGAACAATTAACCATGCTCCCCAATTTGCCTTGTAACCAATGACAATACTAAGGGCTCCAATAATTTCCATCACACCGGAAAGTGGTACTGCAACTGCTGCCAGAGGAATACCTTTGGAAGCTGCATAATTGATTGTCTCGGGCATAAAATGTCCATAGGCCGTTAGCAGGAATATTGCACCGAACAACAGTCTGCCAATAAATGTTACGTACTTCATATAATTGTTTGATTAAATTTATTTTCTTATTTTATTACACTAATATAAAAACTAACAGTGTTAGGTATTTGGAAAAAAATTTTTATTTTTCCCTGAGACTTCTAATGAATCCGCTCACAGCATCTTCTAATATTTGCTTATTCATATCATTTGAATGTCCTGAAGTGCCTACCATTTGAATGGATACAATTCCATGTAGGATGGACCAAAATGTATGAAACTTGAGGAATTTGTCTGCCTTCTTATTTGTTCCGTTGGTAAGGGAATTTTCAATAACCTCAATGAACATATCACTCATGATTTTGATCTCTTCTACTTCATTAACCTTGTCGCAAGCAGGAATTCCAAGACCAAACATAATTTGATAATATTCCTTTTGCCTGAAAGCAAAATCGCGATAGGCCTTCGCCATTAATTCCACCTGCTGAAAAGGATCCTTAACAGAAGTCATCGCCTTTTTAAGCTTTTTATTCAGTTGACGAAATCCTTGCCTGGTAAACTCCATTAAAATGGCTTCTTTGTTTTCAAAATGAGAATAAACGACAGGAACACTGTATTCAATAGCATCGGCAATCTTTCTGATCGACAATGCCTGCCATCCTTCGGCCTTGACGATTTCCCAGGCCTCCTCAAGGATCAACGTCCTCAATTCTTCTTTCTGCCTTGTTCTGCGTTCCGTGATTCCCATTTTATCTAACCTAAGTTAACAGTGTTAGGTAAAATACGCAGTGTTAATTAAAAGGTTTTCACTTTTATAATGATTATTAAAATATTTTTTTGGATTTGCTGATTTACCAACACGCTTTCCCTACCGATGTATAGCATGATGACTTTGAAGGCTAAAATGATAGATATACTGGACGTACATGCATGGTAAAATGGAATACGACAGGGTGAGGTTTTTGCCTGATCATATTTTATCAAGCTACTATACTTTGGGATAGTAGGGTAAACATGTGATACATAAAATAATAGCTTTGTCCGAAAAAATAACGATTTCAGAATGACTTCATCCAAGATCTTGTTTGAAGTAGGATTCAGCCTATTATAAGTAATCATGAAAAAAAGCATTAATATTTTAATCATTGATGATAGTGAGATTGACCGGATGATTCTGGTGTCGCATATTAGATATGCATTCGCAAATACAAACTTGTATGAAACGAAAAATGGAGAAGAAGCACTCAATTTTTTAAATAAAGCACAAATGAAATTCCCAAATTTGATTATTGTCGATATCAACATGCCTATTATGGATGGCTTTGGATTTTTGGAAAGATATGAAGCTCTATATTGGCGGAAGAATCCTCAATCACTGGTTTATTTTATCAGTTCTTCAGTTGCCTCACAGGATCTTGCAATGGCTAAAAAATTCAAATCCGTGACAGGTTATCTCACGAAACCTTTTGATCTGGTGAAAGCTAAGAATCTTTTGATGTCTCTTTTTGATTTACATAGGTATGATAAGGGGAATCCATAGAGTTTGTTAAACCCAAATTTGTCATTTGAACTTCATTATGAGAGTGTAATTCACAATGCCAAAGGCATCCCTACGGGGTAAATCAGGAAGTTTTACGAAGGAAGCATTGTATCGCTATGGTGACACAGCCATGTTTCGTGTCCTCCAGAAACACCACCAAACCACAACTTCTTCTCAATAATAATCAGGCGTTAGGAGATACTTCCTGCAATCCATCCAGTACCCATGGCATCAACTCTGACACGGTAGGATGGATCAAAACGACTTCTCGGTATTTTCTACATGGAATATTACTGTGCATAATCGCTGCAAACATATTTACGATCTCATCCCCACCAGGCCCGAGAATTGCAGCTCCTATAATGAGGTCATTTTCAGCATTGATAAGTAGTTTGGCGAATCCTTTTGTTTCACTCATCTCTTTGGCTCGGCTAATCTCATTCATGGGCTTTAATGCTTTCATAATATGCATGCCCTTACTAAGAGCCTCTTTTTCTGTCATGCCTACACGTCCAAGTGGTGGATCTGTAAATAGTCCATATATCGGAATCCTGGTTGAAAGCTTCCGGCTGCCACCAAACAGGTAATCAAGCACGATCTCTGCGTCATTGACCGAGGTATGTGTGAAAGCACCCCGTCCATTGACATCCCCCACAGCAAAAACTCCATTTACATCTGTTCGGCAATAATCATTCACCTGAATAAACCCTCTTCTATCAGTTTTAATACCTGTACTTTTAAGGTTAAGACCATCACTATTAGGCTTACGCCCAGCAGCTATAAGCAAATGACTTCCAAGAAGAGTTTCGCGGTCTCCATCTTTTTCGATTACAAGTTTGATGCGATTGCCATCCAGGTTGACTTCTTTGGTTGAAGCATTGCATAGGATACGAATCCCTTCTTCCTCTAAGAAAGATCGGATAGATTCTGACACTTCCGCATCCTCATTCGGCATAACATCCGGACTCCTTTGCACTACGGTAACTTCTGAACCAAATCTTCTGTAAATCTGTGAAAATTCCATACCTATATACCCACCTCCGATGATGAGCAAATGATCAGGTAAAACCTTAAGATTGAGGAGCCTGGAACTATCCATCCAGGGCACACTGTCTAATCCATCAACTGCTGGAGCTACCGCCCTGGTTCCGGTATTGATATAGATATGCTCGCCATGTATTTTGTTAGTTCCAACAGTAAGTGTATGGTTGTCTTCAAAAGAACCCCATTCCCGATAGAGGGTCACATTTGGACTGGACTCTATCAATTTCGTTAGTCCATCACTACTTGCATTTCTGATCTTATTCATCCGCTCTCTTACAATGGAATAGTCGATTTCGACAGGGCCTGTTTTGAATCCGAATTCACTACCACGCTTTGCAACATGAATGGCACGTGCGGACGCAACAAGTGTTTTTGTGGGAGTGCAACCATAGTTTATGCAACTTCCACCAATTTTTCCTCCTTCTATTACGGCAATTTGTTTACTAGTAGGAATTAATCGGCCAAGCAACGTTCCGGTAGCCTGCCCGGTACCAAGAATAATATGATCAAATTTATCCATAGAGGAGGTAATTAGGTTGAGTAGTTAATGAATTATCAATGATATGATCCAAAAGAGAGGTAGTATACAGCTTATACTAGTTGAAAAAATAAATTGTGATACTAATTTTCGGCATGAAGCACTAAACTTCCTCCCTGGTGGTCGTCTATTTATTTCCTAAACGCATTAACCTTTCACAGGTTCAGCGGTGTTCTGTCCAGCAGGGTCAGCATGGATTATGCCAGACCAACACAACCAGGGTAATACCTCCAAGCTAGCCTATGATTAGAAGAGCCTGTTGACTCTATATCATTTAAGCATTCAAAATGTGTATGTTCATCGATTAAGAAAAGTTCATATAATAAAGGTAAAACTAGTTGGGCGCGGAATTAAAAACCAAGGATGGATCTACTTACTTCTATTAGAATTTTGTTGTTTACTTCGTTATTTAATCCTTCCCAAATTTCAAAAGGGGCATTCTATTTTTTCTTTTTTCTTTCAAAAATATGGTTCCCATTTATTTTGTTTCCTTGCTTTTAGCTTTGATCACCTCATAAAGTATTACAACTTCAATTCATATGGTCCAATTTTGGTTGGAAATATTAATTATATTTATTAGCCAATTCTTTCCTATATAAATTAACTAACATATTACCAAAATGAAGGTGATTTAATAGGTGAATCTTGAATATTATTAATCATAAAATATTGAAAAATGGAAGGTTAATATAAGAGTCCAAATCCTGTCATTAAAGAGAAGATGAAACCACTGATTATTATTTGTATAGTACTTTTTTCATCAAGCCAGGTCAATGCCCGGATATCTGCCATTGATGAAGCTGACAGCCTGCTTAAGGTACTCCAATATAGTAAGCCAGACATCAATCGGGTAAAAATACTCCTTGAACTAAGCAAGTTTTATCTTCATAAAACCTACTCACCTCAGCTGGAAATGGATAGTGCGTTGGTCCTTGTAAAACAGGCGGAAGCGCTAAGCCAACAACTCAATTATGCCAAAGGACAAAAAGAATCTGTTTTTCTAAGAGGTAAAATTTATGTTAGGCAGGAAAAAGCCAATATTTTGTTAGAAATGCTTACAGACCTTAGCGATACCAATCGTATCAAATTGTTGGTAGAACTAGGTAAATCCCAACTTCGGCCAACTTATGAAAAGAGTGCTAACTGGGATAGCGCGATGGTGTTTTTTCAACATGCACAAATGGTCAGTGATCGAATCGGACACCAAAAATGGAAAGAAGAGAACCAGTGCCTTATGGGAGCCACCTTCATATTAAAAGGCGATTGGATACGGGGTAAAGCGTACTTTACACAGGTCATAGAAGCCCGCCGGAATGCTGGCGACAAACATGGAGAAATGAAAGCCTGGCTGAGAATGGCAACAGTCAGGTTTTGTGATGAGTGTGCAGAAAATATCAATGCTTTATCCAGGGCTTTGAAGCTTGCCCGGGAGGTAGGTGACAGGGCGAATGAAGCACTGATTCTGTTGGAGATGGGATACAAATATTTATTGGAAGATAGTGGAGTTACCACACAGGCTCGAAACTATGCGCTTCAGGCATTGGAAATTCAAAACAATATCGGCTTTCGCGCCGTGAGCGAAGCTTATCACGCACTGGCTGATGAAAGTGTTTATCACATGCCCAGTGATTATGGATACTTGTCAAATGCCTGTTACCTTCTTTCAGATTTAGGTCAGATCAGTGGAGATCTGAACCGGAAATTATTTTATGTGCTTGAAGTGGTTAAAAGCGCAGAAAATAGCGGCTGGCAAGAGGATTTAGATTATGCTTATTATCGGCTGGCTAATGCGTATTGGGAGTTAGGGCAGTATGACAAAAGCATGTTATACTACCAAAAGTCTCTGGAGATGAGCCAAAAAAAGGGAGAGGCATTTATTCAGATTGGACTCGTGAGGCGCATGGTGGTAGCTTTATTAGAACAAAGAAAACCCACAGAAGCCCTGCATTTATTACAGGATGCTACGCCTAATATTACGTCTCTCACTTATGAAGATAAATTCTCTGTAGCCCAAAGCTTCGGAGGCTGTTATGATGCCCTAGAACAATATAGCCTGGCTGAGCAGTATTACCTTGCAGGCGTTGTCTTGAGCGTAAATACACCTTTGCAATTCCAACATTATGTATGGCAAGTCATTAGCCAGTTTTTTGTTTCTAACGGCCAATACGCCAAGGCTGCTCCTTATTTAGATCAGTTATTGCTAGCATCTCCTGACAAAGTCATACCAAGTCATCTCATTGATGTGCACTTAATGAGATTCAAGGTAGATTCGGCACAGGGAGATTACAAGGGCGCCATAAAACATTATCAGCTCTATAAAGCCCTTAGTGACTCGGTCTTTAACGAAAAGAAAAGTAGCCAGATTGAACAGCTGAGTATTCAATACGAAACGAAGAAAAAAGAGCAGGAATTGAAACTCAAAGAAAAAGATATTGAATTGCTCACCCAACTCAGCAAAACACAAGAAAATCAACGCAATACACTTATAGGCGGAACAGGATTGTTGATAATTTTATTAATTCTACTCATTAACCGATACCGATTGAAACAGAGCAGCAACCGGCATTTACAGTCCCAGCAACTGGAACTTCAAGCCCAAAAAGAAGAAATTCACCAAAAGAATGAACATCTTTCCCAACTGTTGGCTGAAAAGGACTTTCTGATCAACCAGCAAGATACTTTGATTATTGAGAAAGACCAGTTACTGACTGAAAAAGAGTGGCTTTTGAAAGAAATTCATCACCGAGTAAAAAATAATCTGCAGATTGTTATGAGCTTGTTGAATTCACAGGTGGTTTACCTAAATAATGAGGCTGCCAAAAAGGCCATCCGTGAAAGTCAACATCGGGTACAGGCAATATCGTTAATTCATAAAAAATTATATCAATCAGATAGTGTGGCTGCTATTGATATGCCCACTTATATAAATGAATTGATAATGTATTTACGTGACCTATTCAATACTGGGAGGCGCATTCGTTTCAAATGTCAAAATGATCCGGTGAAACTTGATGTATCCCATGCTGTGCCTTTAGGTTTAATTCTAAATGAAGCAATCACAAACGGGATAAAATATGCTTTTCCGGAAAATAGAACGGGGGTGATTAATATTTCTTTGAAGTACCTTGGGAATGATCAATATAACATGAACATAAGTGATAATGGGATAGGGCTACCTGCCAATTTTGATGTCCTTCCTAGAAAATCTTTGGGAATGAGCTTGATGGAAGGGTTAAGTTCAGATATCGATGGAAGTTTCACCATAGAAAATAAAGGCGGCACCACCATTTTGGTAACCTTTATTTATAAGCAAAATACATCCAAGAACGGCCTTTTTATCAATTCTGGAATTCCTGCTAAGGTTTAGGACCATCAACAGAATGATCATCGCACTTTGTATTTTATTATTCTATGAGCTCATATGAGAACTTTAGACCTTCTAAAAGTAGTTGGCTATGCAGTAATCTATCAAGCTGCTTTTCAGTTAATGTTTTTTTGAGAAATAAAACTGTGCCTCCCTAATACCCAGTAGGGTAGCTGCATACCTTTTCCCAGCCTGAATTTGTTTGCCTTTATTTACATATAGGGCAAATCCATGGTACAGCTGCCGGGTAGTATTTTCCGGCAAGCTAAATTTTACACAGAGAAGAACTGTTCAAGGTATGAAATGATCCTTAAAAAAACTCCAAAATTTTTGGGTGTCCCCAAAGGTTTTTGGATGTCCCCAAATTTTTGGCGAAGCAGTGGGGCTGTAATTGCCATCACAACAAAAAAAAATTAAGTGCTAAAATCCTTAAAAAAAGAGCCATTGAAATCAATAAATCTCCATTCTACATGCATAAAAGCATGTTGGGAGGCAAGAATATCATTATTTATTTCCATTTGTTCAGTTTGATAGATTCTTGGGTGAGCAATAATGAAGATCAGGTTCGTTTTTTGTCAGCCTTTTCATTCCATTAAAATTATCAACACTAACGACTAACAAAATGAAAACAATGATTTTAATTATCGGTTCCCTAATGACTTTGTCATTCCAATCTTCCCTTTTTGCTCAAGGCAAAAGAATACCAGCATCTGCCGGAAGGGAAGAATTTATCGAAGTAGAAAAAAATGTGCGACTTCACGTAACTGACCTCGGCGAAGGGCAACCCATCGTTTTGATTCACGGATGGCCCTTAAGCAATGCAATGTACGAATACCAGTACCAATACCTGGTACAAAGGGGATTTAGGGTAATTGGGATTTCTCTCAGAGGTTTTGGAAAGTCCGACAGTCCCTACGGCAGGTACGACTTTGATGTCTTTTCTGATGATATTAAAGTCGTTTTGGAAAAATTGAAAATAGAAAATGCTGTATTAGGCGGCTTTTCTATGGGAGGTGCAGCTGTCATTCACTATGCGACGAAATATAATGCAGCACATATTAGCAAGCTGGCTTTATTCGCAGCAGCAGCTCCTTCGTGGCTGCAACGTCCGGACTTCCCCTATGGTTTGACGGAAGAAGGCGCAGCATCTTTTATCGAATTGACCAAGACAGACAGGCCACTGGTACTGGATAATTTTGATAAGGCATTCGCGGCTACGGAAAACGGAATATCAGAAGGAATGTCTGATTGGTTGAAGAGCATTAATATGGAAGCATCTCCCTATGCTGCCACACAATCAATAA
Source organism: uncultured Cytophagales bacterium (assembly GCA_913057175.1). Lineage (GTDB taxonomy): Bacteria > Bacteroidota > Bacteroidia > Cytophagales > Cyclobacteriaceae > CAJXNP01. The sequence goes on along the minus strand of CAJXNP010000006.1, from coordinate 107,825 downwards.
CAGCACTTGTTGCCTTAGACCTACGAGCTGAACTGCCAAAAATTGAAATTCCTGTAGCCATCTTTCACGGTGTAAAAGATAAACTGGTTGAATTCGGCCTGGCAGAAGAGCTTCATAAAGGAATCAAAGACTCATACCTGGTAAAGTTTGAAAACAGTGGACATGCATTGTTTATCGAGGAAATGCAGAAGTTCAATACAGAACTAGAGATGTTTGCCACGAGTAACACTTCTCATGTGAAGTAGTCAGGCTCCCGGTAAAAATTTTATTTAAAATAAGCCGTCGTGATAATTAATCCTAAAATAATTGACTTGAAATGAATATCTGGATCTCCTCCCTGGAGGAGATCCAATGCTATATAAGTTAAGACAATATTGTGTCCATCTCTCGGAGCGGGTTAGGGAGAGGACGCAAAAACCCCCTTAACTTAATAGCATTGGGAGAAAATCCAGAGGTGAGTTTTCACAAAAAACCCATTACAAGTCAAATATCACGTGACGGAAAATCTGAAAAAAGCAATTAACACAACTGGTTAAAAAATACTTCTTTAAAAACATCCAATGAGACAGGAATTTAATTTCAATAACGAATTATCTGGCAAAATCGCTTTGGTAACAGGTGGCACAAAAGGGACGGGGAAAGCCATTGCTGAGCGATTATTGCAAGCAGGTGCAACGGTAATCATAACGGCAAGAAATAAACCCGAATCAGAAACTGACGAGCAATATTTCATTTCCGCAGATTTGAGTAAACCTGAAGGTACACAAAAAGTTGCGAAGGAAATTTTATCAAAGTTTGGCAGGCTGGATATACTTGTCAACAATCTTGGAGGATCAGAAACAAAAGGAGGAGGATTTTCTGTACTGACCGACGATGAATGGGAAAGGACTATTCAAACCAATTTGCTTGCTCCTGTTCGGTTAGACAGGGAATTTTTGCCTCATATGATCACACAGAAAAGCGGAGTAATTATTCATATCGCTTCCATTCAGGCAAAGCTGCCTTTGCACGATTCCACCTTACCTTACGCAGCGGCAAAAGCCGGGCTCATCAATTACAGTAAAGGCTTATCGAAAGAAGTTTCATCAAAAGGTATTCGGATTTTATCTGTCTCACCAGGTTGGATCATGACAGAATCAGCCACAAAAATGATGGAACGAATATCCGAAAGCTCAAACATTTCTGTTGAAGAAGCTAAACAAAGCGTAATGAAAGCACTGGGAGGAATACCTGTCGGAAGACCTGCTCAGCCTAAAGAAATTGCTGAATTGATCGGCTTTTTAGTTTCACCAAGAGCCGAATATTTGACAGGAACTGAATTTGTAATTGACGGTGGAACAATACCAACTATTTAACAACTAAAATAAGAACAAAATGAATTTACCGAAAATAATATCAGAATTAGTAAAAGCTCAAAACAACTTTGACAGTATTGCTTATGCAAATTGTTTTTCTGACAATGCCGTAGTAGTTGACGAGGGTAAGACGCACAATGGAAGAATAGAAATCGAACATTGGATATCCGATGCAACCGAAAAATACAAAACAGTAATGAAACCAACCGGTTTTGTAGATAAAGGAATAGCTAAAATTTTAACCGCAGAAATTTCAGGAACGTTTTCCGGAAGTCCGGCTTTATTAAAATATCATTTGAAAATTAATAATGGATTAATACAGTCATTAAAAATATTAGGCTGACAAGTAGCTGCTAACAGAGTATTGCCACCCAAAAGAAGGTGTTTTATCTAGTAATTTTAACCCAAATTCCGCCCTGGTGCGGAATTTGTCCTTTGGGTCCAACGTTTTGTGTCGGCCTCTGATCAAAGCATTATCAGCTGACGAAAGCAGAGCCTTGTCATGTCTGATGACTCCAATAGTTGTATCAGACTCATTTGGATCCTGAAACAGGTGAACTATTCTCTTAGGTGGTTTTTAACCTTTTTATCTCTGATAAAGAGGACAATGGGTATAATAATATTCCTATAGATTAAGAAGTGATTACTTTCCGAATACCCAGTTTTTCAATGCGGTACTCGAGCGTAGAGGGTTTTAGGTTTAATAGTTCGGCAGCGCCACCACTTCCTCTAATTCGGCCATTGGTCTGTCTGAGAATGGATAGGATGTAGTCTCTTTCAGTCTCTTGTTGAATCTGTTTTACTTCCTTTAAATTTTTCGGCTGACAATCAACCTCCTTCTTTTGGGCTGATATTTTATTACCTGTAGGTGCTGTGTATGAATCTACTGAAAACAAATTGTTGTTTAAAGAACGGCCTAATTCAATAGGTTTCTCATCTCTGTTAAGAATTACTGCTTGTTCAATCACATTTTCTAATTCTCTTATATTTCCAGGCCAGGAATATTCGACTAATTGTTGAAGAGAATTTTGACTAATACCTAAGAATGGTCTGCCAATTTTTCGTGCAGCTCTCTGTGCAAAAAAAGCAGCTAATTGTGGTATATCGACCTTACGCTCACGCAATGGTGGTAAGGCAATTGGAAAGGTTGACAGCCGGAAATACAAATCCATCCGGAAGCGATCTTCGTTCACTTCTTTTTCCAAATTACGGTTAGTAGCTGCAATAACACGGACATCAGTTTTAATTGGTTGGTTACCTCCAACACGCTCAATTTCTTTTTCCTGCAATACTCTGAGTAGTTTGGCTTGTAATTCAAGCGGCATCTCACCAATTTCATCTAAAAAAATAGTTCCTTCATTTGCCAGCTCAAACTTACCAACCCGTTTATCTATTGCCCCGGTAAAGGCTCCTTTTTCATGACCAAAAAGCTCTGACTCAATGAGTGAGGCGGGTAGTGCTGCACAGTTTATTTTTACCAGGATTTTATCTTTACGAGAAGATAAATTATGTATAGCTCGCGCAAAAAGTTCTTTACCGGTTCCACTCTCACCTAAAATCAGCACATTTGCTTCAGTGGGGGCTACCTGCGAAACCTGATCAAAAACCTCCAACAGAAGTTGACTAGTACCAATGATTTCTTCAAAGTTGGCTGTAGTTTTTACCTCTTCTTGTAAATAAGTTTTCTCTAACTGAAGTTGTTCACTAAGTTTCGCAATCTGCTCGTGTGCAAGTACCCGATCCAAAGTGAGCATCATTGGTTGTTCCAATCGTACCAATAAATCTTGATGGCTAAATAAGTAAGTATCAGGCTTACGACTATAAAAGGATAAGTGAAGACGGTCTTTTGAGAGCATCTTCATAGGAAAAAAAAGCAGTGATTCTAATCGGTATGCCTTGGCTAATATCTGTACAAATTTATTTTTTTTGCGTAGTGATTCAACATCGTTCAAATCAAAATTCTTTGGTCTGGTTTCGAAATCCTCAGACTGAACTTCTTGCAGCTTTTCAAGTGAAATATTTGTCAACTTTGCTAAATCATTTAAGTCAATAGTTTGATACTCATCAAACCCAGTTCGATAAAAAATATAGTTTTGTATTGATTTCTGTTTTTTGTATTGAATTACAAAAAGATCAAATGGTATATATTGCTGAATAAGCTTCGTAACTTTTAAGAGCCTCGCACCCCAATCTTCATTTGTAGATAATGCATCTGAGAGAGCAATCTGCAGAGCTTTTTCTTCACGAAGTTTCTTTTCACAGCTATGCTCATGTTTATAGCGAGCAATTTCAACCGTAGTAAGCAGGTCCTGATCACGAAAGGGTTTTACAATGTAACCACTTGGTTTGGTAGCCTTTACTTCCTCCAGAACTCCACGATTATCATTAGCTGAAATATAGATAAAGGGGATGTTGTCTTCTTCTAACTGTTTGGCTAGATCAATTCCGGTTTTTTCACCTTTCAGGTATATATCCAGTAAAACAATATCTGGCTTTTGTTGCTTCATTAAGTCTTCAGCCCTGGCTACAGAATTGGCTATTCCTAATACTGAATACCCAACCTCAGTTAGTGCCAGTTTTAAATCATTGGCTACAACAAACTCATCCTCTACAACCAAAACCTTATAAGGTGAATCAGTGGGAATGGTTTTATTAAATAGCTTATCTTCAGGTGGTTGGAATGAGTTCATACGGTAGAATAGAAATTAGCTATTGAAATTTTTATCACTACATTAAGTGCCAGATAATAACTATTGAAAGTAGTAAAAATCCAGCAAATAATGAACCTAACATTTACCATTGGATGAAATAGAAATAAGGTATACGAACTTTCATAACTTCCTTAAGTTTTGTACATCATATTTACGTATTGAATATAAATTAATATGGTTTTTAAGTTTGTATTTAGTTAAAATGCAGACCTGATAGTTTTTTAAAAAATTATTTTTTTAGGTGGTGCCAATTAAAAACAAGCTGCCAATACAAAAATTTAAGAGAAATCCAGCAAAGTTGGGTTTATCCAAAAAAACCTCAATAATATTAAGAGTTGTTGGAACCCGATGCACAAAGAGAGTTCAAGTAAAAACCAGCATACCGATTGAATTTGCTTTATATAACATCTTTACTACTCCCATTTAATCCTTTAATTACCATTGAAATGACCTGGCATTCTCCTTGAAATATCCATGTGGGTGCAAACCACACTTCCATCACTATATGACAAATAATAAGCAAATCATTGAAGGGCTTTATCAAAATATGTCTGAACGTAATTTAAGTAAAGTCTTACCTGCACTGGATGAACACCTAAAGATTTGGGTTCCTAAGTCCTTGCCATTTGGAGGAGAGTTTCTCGGTAGAGAGGGTTTTATCGCCATGGTATCTAAGATTAATCAGACTTGGGAATATCTCAAAATTGCCTATCTCCACTATTATTTGTCAGAAGAAATAAGTGCTGATCAGTTATTGGTTCAAGGCAAGATGTTAGGAAAAGCGTTCCAGGCTGATGAGAGCTATTCCTTTCATTTTATTAACCAATGGCGTTTGAGAGATAATAGAATTATAGAGCACAGAGTTTTTGTCGATGATACCTTTGAATTACTTCACTATTTAAATAAACACACCGGAAACCCTAGTAATCTGTTTCATAATCATTGACTAACAAACACTGCTTGTTAATTCAACGGTTTTTCTAAGGCTCATTTTATCAATAAATATTGGGTTTATTTAAAAGTTCTGACTTGCGATTCATTTGACCTTCCACACATTTAGATTGGACTCTATCAATTTCGTTGATCCATCACTACTCGAATTCCTGATCTTCTTCATTCGCTCTCTTACACTGGAATAGTCGATTTCAACAGGGCCTGTTTTGAATCCGAATTCACTACCACGTCTTGCAACATGAATGGCGCATGCGGAAGCAACAAGTGTTTTTGTGGGAGTAAAACCATAGTTTATGCAACTTCCACCAATTTTTCCTCCTTCTACTACGGTAATTTTTTTGTTGGTTGGTATTAACTTGCCCAGCAATGTTCCGGTAGCCTGTTCGGTACAAAGAATGATATGATCAAATTTATCCATAGAGGTAAGAAATTAGGTTGAATAGTTATAGTACTGGTAATCAATCGCATGATCCAATAGAAAGGTAGTATACAGCTTAAAGTAGTTGAAAAAATTTATAGTGAAACTGATTTTCAGCATCAATCGTTGTACTTCCTCCCTTCTGGTCATCTGGAATCATTCTTACACAAATGAACATTGTTGGTTCAGCGGTGTTTAGTCATGGGCACTTCTCCCTACAGGTCTGCCGCCCATTGCCGACCCGTCACCTGTAGCCAGCACCCTGAGTTTTTCCTCCCCTGCCGCCCCGTCCAGACCGCTTTTAAGGCCACTCAAGTATTTGAGGGGCTTTTTTGTTGATGGGTGAATTGATTTTTATTATCGTATTCTTCAAAATTTCAAGTAACAAGTTGTATATAAAAAACCGCCTAAACGTTTATTAAGCGGTTTTTTCACTCAAACCAATTATTTCCATTAATGGAATATCTTAAGTATATCAAACCCAAATTCCAGATAGGAAAAAACTGTTACCACCCCCTAAGCCATGAGTCCGGAGTGGCAACAGCATAAAAACCCAACCAAAAGGTCTTTGATTATATCTAGACAGCTTCTGCCTTCACATTGACTGATTTTATGGCTATTCTGTTCAATTTAGCATCGGCAGATTTCTCTTCATCAAGTGTTTTTGAAAGTAGGTCTGAAGCCTCACTCTCATCCAACATATCAGCATAATAAACTGCTGTACCGTATCCTGCAATTTCATAATGCTCCACTCGCTGGGCAGCTGCAATCAGAGCTGCGTCTTTAATATTTGCCGGAGCATCAGCGTTTATTATTTCTTCACCTTCCTCTATCAATCCCTTCATTGCCTCACATGTTTCACCTTTAAGGGTTATGCCAAGGGATTTAGAAATTTTTTCTAATCGTTCCTTGTGCATTTTTGTTTCATCCAAATGAGAATTATAGGCATTTTTCAGCTTATCAGAGCTTGCCGTTTCTGCCATTTTAGGAAGTGCCTTTATCAACTGGCTTTCTGCACTGTAAAGATCCTTTAACTCATGGATAAACAGATCCTTGAAAGTTTTAATTTGCGTTTGTCCCATGTCAAAATTTTTTAAGTTTCAAATAATTTTTCAAAACCTATAGCCAAGTTTGATGCCTTAAATGAAAGTAATCAACCAATTACATATTCAATTGAAATTCAAATATTTAATAATGAATAATATCAAACTAATCGAATAATATTTGAGGATAAAAAGCACACATTGTGGTGAAATATTCTCAATATACCCCAGGCTCCCATATAGGGATATTAACAATAGCCCCCTTTTTTAATAGCATTTTTAATAACCTTCCAATCATTTGGAATGCCAAATAAATTTGGCCTGGAAACTGCTCATTTGTGTTGTTGCTTAAACTGAAGGTATGAAAATCAATGGCAAAGAAAAATGTAGTAAAACCGGGTTAATATATGTTGCCCATGATACTCCGGGGATCCAAAGGAAAAAGCAAGGAAGAAGATTTATTTATTTCGATAAAAATCAAAAAAAGATCAGCCAAAAATCCGCTATTAATAGGATAGAAAACCTGAGCATCCCTCCCATGTGGAAGGACGTCTGGATCTGTCAATCGCCAAATGGTTATTTGCAGGCAACGGGCCTTGACGAAATGGGAAGAAAACAATACTTATATCACAAGGAGTGGACAGCACATCAACAAAACTTAAAATTTCAAAAACTTCTCGAATTCGGTTATGCACTTACCGAAATAAGAAAGAAGGTAAAATCTCATCTTCGCAAAAAAGGCTGGCATAAAGAAAAAGTTATCGCTTTGATCGTCAGCATTCTCGATGAAACATATATTAGAATCGGTAATAAAATTTACCAGGATCTTCATGGCACTTATGGCCTGACAACTTTAAGAAGAAAAAACCTCGAAATCCTTCAGGATGGAATTTTATTCAAATACAAAGCCAAAAGTCAAAAATATAAAACAGTCAAGCTGAAAAGTAAACGATTTAAAAGACTGATTAAAGAATGCTCAGAATTAAGCGGATATGAGGTCTTCAGATACGAAGACAAAAGCGGCAAAACCATTCCGGTCGAATCAAAAGACGTAAACGAATACCTGAATAAAATAAGCGGTGAGAATTTTACCAGCAAAAATTTCCGAACCTGGGGCGCTACTGTGCTTGCAATAAAAAATTACCCGATTGCCTTGCAAAAGGTCAAAGAGAATAAAAGACTAAAATTAAAACGCTCTATTGTCAAGGAAGTAGCAAAAGAACTTGACAATACTATCTCTGTTTGTGAAAAGTACTACATACACCCTACTGTCCTTAGTGCGCTTTTAGATGAAGATTATTCCTCAAAAAAATTTAAGGTAAAGGACAAACCAAAAAAATTAAAATACGAGGAAAAGCTGGTCCTGTCGATTCTTGAATCAGCGAATTAAAAAGACAAAATTGTAGTCTTTTTACACACCTGAATACCATCACTGACCAATAAGTCACAAATATGAATGAAAATACATGGGCAGATCCCTGGCACAATATTTTCCAATAATGAAAGAAACTCCTTATTGAAAAAACAATATCAACATGGCTAATTACAAAGATGTTTCCGAAGAGGTCCATGGCCAGACACAATCAACACCCGGTCATGAATATAAAATGGACCCCCAACCAGTTTACATCAGGGACAATTACAAAGGTAGTGAAAAGCTCCTGAATAAAACCGCTGTTATCACAGGGGGAGACAGCGGTATCGGCAGGTCGATTGCTGTCCATTTTGCCAGGGAGGGTGCGAATATAGCTTTTGTATATCTCAGCGAAGATAAAGATGCAGAAGACACCAAAGAGCTGGTAAAAAAAGAAAACAGGGAATGCATTTACTTTAAAGGAGACATCAATGACAAAGAGTTTTGCCATGAAGCCATAAAAAAGATCGTGACCCACTTTGGCGTGTTAAACATTCTGGTCAATCATGCTGGCGAACAACATCCTACTGATCGTCCTGAGGATCTTGATCTTGACTTAATGAAAAAGACATTCCAAACCAATGTCTTTGCTTTATATTATTTGACCATCCCTGCCTTACAATATTTGAAGGAGGGAGATTGCATCATCAATACCAACAGTGTCACCGGGTACAGGGGTAGTGATCGCTTTTTGGATTACTCTGCAACAAACGGAGCCAGGATCGCATTTACCAGATCATTGGCTCAAAACCTGGCGGATAGAAAAATACGAGTAAATGGTGTGGCTCCCGGACCTATCTGGACTCCCCTTATACCATCAACTTTTGATAAGGAAGAAGTGGAAAAATTCGGAAAAGACACCTTGTTTAAAAGACCTGGCCAACCTTGCGAAGTTGCTCCATGTTATGTTTTCCTGGCGTCGGAAGATGCTTCATACATGACCGGACAGGTCTTGCATCCTAATGGTGGGGCAACGATGCAAAGTTAAAATACATTATTATGAAAAGAAAAACTATAATCACTGTCATCTCTATCGTGGTGGTACTTGTAGCCATACGGCTGGCTCTGCCAACCTTCGTCGAAAAGTATGTGAATAATGTCCTTTCCGACCTTGAAGGCTATCAAGGAAAGATTGAAGACGTAGACCTAAACTTATACCGGGGCGCTTACGTGATCGACGAGATTACCATCGAAAAACTTAAGGAAAAAAATCCCGTGCCCTTTATTTATATTAAAAGAATGGACCTGTCTGTAGATTGGAATGCGATATTTAAAGGGGCTATTGTCGGGGATGTAACGCTAATTCACCCTAAACTTAATTTCACCACAGATGAACAGGATAGTGGAGACGAAAAGGTAAAAGAAAAAGACAGCACAAATTGGCTGGAAACCTTAAAGGACCTCATGCCTTTGACCATTAATGAATTTGTAATAGAAAATGGCGAACTCTCGTTTCTCAACTTTTCAAGCGAACCTCAGGTTGACTTAAGCATGAACGACATCCAACTGACTGCCTTAAATATCAGCAATGTGGAAGACAAGACCAATACCCTCCCTTCTACAATCAACGCAAATACTACTTCTATTGGCGGTGGAGCGCTTAGTCTGGATATGAAAATGAACTTTCTTAAAGAGATCCCGGATGTTGATGCGGATCTATCGTTCGAAAATGTGGACTTACCTGCGCTGAATGATTTTTTTAAGGTGTATGGCAATTTTGATGTTGAAAAAGGAAGTTTCAACGTCTATACCGAGGTGACTATTAATGACGGAAATTTAGACGGGTACATTAAACCAATCTTTGATGAGGTGGAAATTCTTAACATTCAGGAAGACATAAAGGATAAAAACTTCCTTCAAACTATTTGGGAAGGAATTGTCGGTCTGTTTAGCGAAGGATTAGAAAACCAGCAAAAAGACCAAGTGGCCACAAAAATTCCGATTACCGGAAATTTAAATAATCCTGACACACCGCTGTGGCCAACGATAACCAATATATTTAGAAATGCTTTTATTGAAGCTTTCTCCAAACAGGTAGAAGGAGAAATCAAATTTAACGACCAAACATAAACATGGGTATATGTCCTCTCGCTAAATCTGATTTCAAACCATTAGCTGTTAGCTGTAAGAATGCTAAGACTACATCCCTGTAGTATCACTGTCATAGTCTTCCATTCTTTGATCCGTTGTATCTCTGTCATTTAACATTCCGGGTTCTTCTCGATTTCTCATGTCATTTCCCTCATCCTGTTGTTCCTGGTTTTTGGGATCCGTACAGGAGAATACAAAGATAAAACTCAACATACCTAGTATGGAGAGGATTTTTTTGATCGTTTGTTTCATAGCTTTTTGGTTGTTCATGTGTTTTGAATCAATAAATTTCCAACTATTTAAATAGCCGGAATCATTGCTATACTTTCACAAATCAAGCCATCGTATCGTCACTTATCATGTAATCCCCCATAGATTGTCAAAAAAGGCAATTAGTGAGCAAAAGAATTACATAAACACCCATTCATCGAGGTAAAAAACAGTACTCATCTTTATTTTGATGTGGAAAAATAGTGCCTGACTGCGGAATTATTTACCCACCATATCAGGGGACAGAAAAGGGAATTTTAAAAGAAGAGTTTATTGATTGAATCAGCTGGCCTCATGTCTACATTATCTTGACATAAGGCTTTGAACGTAAGAATTGTGACGATATTTTGATATAATGTGATAAACCCCTTTACGCATAAATTGTGGAAAGATCTTCAGTGCATAAAGTAATTTCCATGCCCCATTCAATTGAATCACAATATTAAAAACAGCTTCCTGACCGCGGTATAGATTATCTCCTTTGATTAATAAGGCCAAATTCAATTATTAAAATCCATCGAAAAATAAAACCAGAAAAAATAACTGGTACGAAAAGCCTCGAAAATTGATGAATACTTACCGCAAAATGAGGTGGTTTCACCTTGTTGACCATGCAAGCGCCTGCTTGCGCTCACCTCAATCAAATACTTTTGCATCCAAACAATTGACATCAGGTTCGTTAATTTGAAATATTATTAGGTTTTGGTCTATCATACTTGCAACAACAAACTTCCTTCCTTTTCAAATATTTTTCCCCCTTACGTTCCGAATCTCACCAATACGTTCCAGATTAAAAATGCGAACGATCGCTTTCATGGTTTGTCCCATCTTCACATCATCAAAAAAATTAATCACTATAAAATTTAACAATCATGAAAACTATTATTATCGCATTGACATTAATTCTGCTGGCCCATTTTTGCTTTAGTCAGAACGCATTTAAAGTTGAAAAAAGTGGGGAAGGAAACGCCATCGTTTTTCTCCCCGGTTTCACGACTCCCGGTTCCGTTTGGGATGAAACCATCCGCCACCTGGACGGCCAATTTGAAAGCCATGTTTTTACTTACGCCGGATTTGGTGGTGTAGAGCCAATCGGAACTCCCTGGTATTCACCATTAAAAGACCAGATCGTGAATTACATCCAGGAAGAAGATCTATCGAATGTTACCATTATCGGACACAGCATGGGAGGAAATCTGGCAATTGATATTGCCCTTGCCCTTCCAGAAAAGGTTTCTACGCTGATCCTGGTTGAATCGATTCCCTGCATACGTGAGCTGATGATGCCAGGTGTACCTGCAAGCGCATTACAATATGACAGTCCGTACAACCAGCAAATGTTGAACATGGACGAACAGGCTTTCAATCAAATGGCATCAGGAATGGCACAAAACATGACGTCTAATCCTGAAAAACAAAATGAGATTAAAAGCTGGATTTTGAAGGCTGACAGGGAAACGTATGTTTATGGCTACACTGATTTGCTCAAACTGGATCTAAGGGATCAGCTTTCCGGCATCACAGCCAGGACACTTATTTTGGGAGCATCATTTCCTGATAAAAATGTAGTAAAAACCAATTACGACAGTCAATATTCCAACCTGGCAAACAAGGAAATTTTCATCGCTGATGACAGTAAACATTTCGTCATGTTCGATCAGCCTGAATGGATGTACGGGAAAATTAACTCCTTTTTAGCACAACCAATCAATTAAAAACCAGTTGTTAGTCATGGCATGACTTTAAGCCATGCCATGATTACTACCATTCTGAATTCAGTTCAGAATCGTTTTAAATCTGATTACCAGTATTTAACGATCCTGCACTTGTTTCAGGATGACTTTGCAATTAGTTGTGGCACCACTTCGAGTGGTGCCACGACTACTGCTCTATCGCTACAAATTCGTCATCCACTTTTTTCTAAGCTTCATTTTCTTTTTCTTAACATCCTCCTCTATTCTAAATTGATGGGTAATCCGATGTGCTTTGAGAGGAGCCTTGAGTTCAACTTCATCACCATTCCTGATCATGGTAAATGCAATTTCATCTCCGGGTTTCATCGAATGGATTTTATTGATTTCCTGTTGTGCATTGGCCAGGCTGATTTCCACACCATTCATTTTATCGATAACATCACCAGCCATTATAGGACTCTCCTGATCATTTACCTGGGTAATGACAATTTTTTGTTGGCTGTTTACGGTCAACCCAATTCCAATTGACACATTGGTCGAATCATAACCTGCAAACTCCTGGTAATCAATACCGACATTTGCAAAATACTCCTTTACAGGCAATCGTTTCGTGCCCTTGATACAATCATTGATAAAACCCTCTACTTCAGGATAGGTCATATCAACAAAAATATCAAAGAACTGGTCTTCCGGGAATGGGGTGCTGGGACCATATTTCTCCGTTAACTCTATCATCACTTCACGCAAACCCCTTTTTCCTTTTGATTCACTCAATAACAACAAATCGAGCATGGTTGCCGTCATGGCGCCTTTCATGTAAATATTTGAATACTGAGTCTGCAATTCTGCGGCATTTTCTCCAAGGTAGGTCAATGAAACAGTCGAATCATAGGTATCATTGATCATCATTTTCTTCGTACACTCTTTCAGGTAATCATCCAACGATAAGATCCCATTCCGCAATTGCATCATCCAGGCTGACCATTCAGTTACTCCTTCATAAAGCCACAAATGCTGTGAAAATACAGGCTTTTCAAAGTTGAATTCTTCAACCAATTCGCTGTGAATGTTAAGAGGAGTAACTACATGAAAAAACTCATGCGCAACAACTGATCTCAATGTTTGAGTCCGTTGTTCATCCATCGGCGCTTCCTTGAAAACATATTCTGAGCTATACGAGTGCTCCCATGCTCCATAATCCAGGTCTTCAAAATGAAAAAGGAAAACATACCTGTCAACTGGTAGCCCTTCCGTAAATTTTGAAGCGGCAAACAAAATGTCTTCAAGGTCTTTCAGAATGCTGTCCGATTGGATCATATCCGTTTTTGAATAAGTATAAACCTCTATTTTTGTGCCTTCTACGTCAATAGAAGCCGTACTTAACCTACCCAACAAAATGGGGGAATCAACAGCAAAATCGTAATCAGGGGCTGTGAAATAACCCTCATCGTTCATGGTCATCGCTGAACCATGCTTCCACTGATCAGGATATTCCAGCTTGATCCAAATTTCATGTGACTGTAAGCCATGAAAATATCCCAACACCGCCTGGTTATTGATTAATGTGTGATCATTTTCCAATGAAGTCCCGGCCATGAAATGAATGATGTGCTCCGGAACAGGTGTATCCCATGTCTCGGCAATGGAATAGGTTATTTTGGCGGTACTGACCGGATCGGAAAGTTTCCACTGATTGGTTGATATTTGCTCGGTTTCCAGGGTATTCCCGCCCTTATCAAATGCAGTAAACGATCGGACAAACCGGCCAACATCCATGATCTGGTAAGTCCCTGGTGCAGTAGCTGCAAACTGAAAGATATCATTCTCTGCTGAAAGCCCATCAGGTTCTAGCGTGACCTTAAATTGATCATCAGCGATGTCATTGAGGTTGATGGTAAATTTATGCTGGGAATATGCTTGCTGAATACACAACATCCATGCAAATGTCAAAAATAAAGTAGCGTATCGTTTCATTGAGTTGATAATGTTTAGTGCAATATGAAATAAAGGGAAGGAATTGATAAATTCGTCGATTATATGATGTTTGGCTGCATTATTTTTTATTCAGTGGATTATTTTTACAAACCAATAATTTTAATAGAATGACTAAAACTTTCTCCACCATCTGGCAGTACACCGTCAAGCAGGATTACATCTCCGAATTTCAAAGGGTCTATGCCTCTGATGGAGACTGGGTGAAGCTATTCAGGCAGGCCAAAGGCTTTATTTTAACCGACCTTCATCAGGACATCAACTATCCAAATCAATTCATTTCCGTCGATAATTGGAGATCAAAAAAGGATTACGAATCTTTCAAAAAGCTGTTTGCTACCGAATATCAGGAATTGGACAAAAAATGTGAGAAATTTACTGAAAGCGAAGAGCATTTGGGAGAGTTCTTTTCCCTTTAGGCAATTAGTCGAGCCACCACTCAGAGTGGTGGCTCGACTTGACCAATCTATAGCAACCACTTTTAATATTGACCTCTGTTGTCTTTGCCAAAACTTTGTATTCGTTGTGGTGAAAATTTAACCGCAAAGTTCCTCAAAGAAAGTCGCTGAGAAATGCAAAGAAGGTTTTGATATGGCCTGGAGTCATTTTATTAGTTGTCTATTCCTAATATTTCAACTATTTTCATCCAAACGGGAATAAAAAATGGAGCTTCAATCCATCGATGACGTCATTTCGGAACTGGACAAGATCATTCTTGATTCGGAAAAAAAACACGATGCGTTAGGATATTTTGCCGTGCTCTACCAGCGCGTTACAGTCAAGGTTAAGGAGGGAATTGAAAACGATTATTTTGATGACGGTCCGCGGATGGAGCAGCTTGACATCGTCTTTGCCAAACGATACATCGATGCATATCATTCCCACCAACAGAAAGGAAATATTACCGAATCATGGAATGAAGCCTTTGTTTTATCCAAAAATTACTGGGCTGTTGTTTTGCAACATTTATTGATTGGCATCAATGCCCACATTAACCTCGACCTGGGAATTGCGGCGGCTGATATTTGCAGGGAGAAGAAAATTGCTGACCTGCTGGACGATTTCAATAAGATCAACGAGATCCTTGCTTCACTTGTGGGAGAAGTACAGAACAACCTATCCGCTATCTGGCCGGCCCTAAAATGGATCCTGAAATTATCCGGAAAGATCGACGACCTTCTGGTAGATTTTAGCATGAAGTTAGCCCGCGATGGCGCCTGGAGATTTGCGGAAAGCATTTCCCTGATCGAATTCGATAACTGGCAGGAACATATCCTTACGCGTGATAAAAAGGTAGCCCTGAAAGCAGCTTTAATAACCAAACCAGGACCTTTCATCAGATTCGTGTTTTTCTTTGTGAGGCTTGGTGAAATGGGTTCGGTGGCCGAGAAGATCAACAAACTCAAGTACATTGAACCCGACAAAGAACTATTGAAAAAGATTAGGGGAATCAGATAAACCAGTTGGAAACTCCGATCATTTTTTTGCGGCCAATTTCTTTGACTGTGCCACCCACTTATCCCGCTTGATCCGTCCGGGAAAAAATTCTATAACCTCAGTAACAGTTTCTTCTTCAACTGCAGTAAAGCGGCTTATCTGCTCAAAAGTATAAATATCAATGGCATTTAATTTTTCCTGTATAAAATCACCAATTCCACTTATTGCCGTCAGATCATCTGCATCTTCACGATGGGCGACCCCAATAACAGAATAATTGATTTTATGTTTCCGCTGCTTCATTCTTTCAAAAAGTTCCGTCCTGTCCCCACCACTATAGGACAACTCTTTTGCCTGGGCCACCCATTCATCCCGTTCTATCCGACCCGGGAAAAATTCGATAGCTTTGGTGACAATTTCTTCATCTTCTTTGTTAAAATTGGCTATTTGCTGATAGGTATAAATGTCCAATGCATTCAATTTCTTCTGAATGAAACCACCAATTCCGCTGATCACTGTCAGGTCATCGGCATCTTCTTTTTTGGATACACCAATACGGTCAAAATTAATCAATGATTTTTTCTTCCGGATATTTGCCAGCACATCTGTTTCTTTTCCATGGGAATGAACAAGTTCTGTGGCCTGTTCCACCCAATGGTCCCGTTCAATCCTTCCCGGGAAAAACTCTATGGCCTCCGTAACGGTTTTTATATCTTCCTCATCAAAGCGGGAAATTTGCCTGAAGGTGTAAATATCGAGGGCATGAAGTTTCGTTTCAATAAATGGCCCGATTCCACCAATCATTTTCAGGTCGTCTTTTTCTTCTTCACTCGCCGTTCCGAAGCTATCATAGTTCAACAGGTGTTTTCGGGAGGCAATCCGAACCAATACCTCATCCTTTTCTTCCAGCTCATCCTTCGTATTTTTCAATTCCACCATGGTGTCATCAATTTCAGCAACCGCTTTTTTATATAATTCCCTTACACCTACGAGTTCCTTCTCCAGTCGTGAATTTTCTGATCGCAGGCTATCAACATCAGCTTGATCAACTGCACCATTTTTCCATTTTGACCGGTAATAAAAATAGGCAGTTAAAAATCCGATGATAGCAGCTACAAGCAACATGACGATTATTTCGATTGCTGCACCACTTGCTGAACTTGCAGCAAAAATGATTGGTAATTTCATAGTATTTGTTCTTTAGTTATTGGCTTGAATTGTTATGGTAGTACGTCTGTTTTTTGCCCTTCCTTCTTCTGTAGAATTATCTGAAACAGGACTTGATTCGCCCATTGAGTTGGTACGGAGAAGAGTGGGTGGCAATCCTTTGTTTTTCAAATCTGTCTCGACATATTTTGCCCTCTTTTCACCTAATCCGTAATTATATTCGTTCGATCCTTTGCTATCTGTATACCCGTTTATGAGCACGTTTGCATTTGGGTCGTTATCAAGAAAGCTTTTCAATTCATTGCAAAAACCATTGTACCCCGGGTCATCCAGAAATATCACTACATCGAAATCGTGGTAAAGGGTGAATGTTTCGGGAACGGGCAAATGCACAACTTCCTCACCGATCACAGTATCAATTGGTGTTTCTTCAGGTCCTTTTATTTCAGGTTCAACCTTTACGATCGCTGTCTCTTCTTCTGCGCAAAATCCCTGGATTTTGCAAACATAGTAATAGGTGGAAGGCGCTGCCCATAGAATAAAGGCTTTGATTCCGATTGATAGAGCTTTCATGGTTGGTTTAGTTTGAGTAATGCTTTGGAAGGGTGTTGAAACAAATTCCAATCCTTCATTTTAAATTTAAACCATTTTCTCTATGATCCAATTGGCAACATCATTATTTAATGAATATTTTATATTGGTTTAACTGTACTTTCAAGTGAATACATCAAAGAAGATCCATTAAAAATTATAGTGATAACAATCCTACAAAAATTTAATTTAAGGCTTCTTCTTCAGTGATTTTGAGCTTAGAAATAAGTATATTTATTTCTATACTTAGCACCCCAAATCGTGAATTATTTAAAAATTTTTGTGGTAGTAGCTTTAGTAGTTCTATACTCCTGCAAGGAAGATTCAACTGAACCATCGGGAACTGAAATACTTAAGGGAAATTTCTTAACCGAATTAGGTGATGCTATTAATATGCATATCAATCACATGAAGAAGGAAATCTATTTTCAAAATCCTTCCGGAATATATGCATACAATTATGAAACAAAAGTTAACACTAAAATTTTTGGCCCTCCAGCGGGTGACTATGCAAATATTCATGAGTATAGAACAGATAAAAATTTGATTTACATTACAACCTCCTGCTCATTTCCGATAAATGATTGTAATAGTTTATCCACGTCTCTTTACAAATATGAAATTCAAACCGGTAACGTCGAAAAATTAGCGGAAGGATTAATCAGATCTGATTTTATAATAGGTGAAGACGAGATATTTAATTCATTTCCTATAGATACCATCGACATAGACATGAGTGAGTATATCTTGCAAATGACTGACTTCAATGGAAACACAGAAAATCTTCCGGCTAAGGGAACTCCACTTATTTACTTGCCTGAATCAAAAAAGCTATTAATGCTTTATCAGGAAAATCAGTATGCAAGCGAATATGTGAGATATTTCTTTGATCCCAGTTCCTATGATTCAATGTATTTGGACTCCGGTAACGATTATATGTATCCTAAAATTTATTCTGGTGATGATAAATTGATCAGCGTAACCCATGATGTTAATAGCCTGTCTGGTGTGGTGACAATTTCGGATTTATATATGGGTGAAATCTTAAGGGCAATACCATATGACTCTTACATTAATTCCTCAACTTATCATATTTATTGCAACAAGTTTGTCTTTACAAAAAGTTCTGATGCTATTGACCCAACTACCGGAAACAATATAATCGTTTTAGCAGCCGTTGATATTGAGTCCGGAGAAGAATTCATCAATACTGAATTTAATGTTGATGGAATCTATGAAATGGTTATAGATTATGAATGTTCCGAATTGATTTACTCACTTGAAACAGACATCGTTAATAGTTTTAATTTTAGTCTGTACAGCGCTTTATTAAAGTAACATTCGTCCTGCCCTTAATTTTTAAGGAACACTATTATTTTTCAAATCGAATTGTGGGATTAAATAAACACTGTATTTTCTTCCTTACTCTAAATACATTTCCACATTTGGTAAAAAAATATTACATTTTTCAAACTAAATCATCTATCTAACATGGCAAACTGGATCCCGGCAATTACGACCCTTTCCGGAGAAATAGTCAGTCTCCTGCCTATCGGAGAAAAACACTTTTCCGAGCTGGAGAAACTGTCAAAGGAAAAACGCATTTGGGAGCATTATATATATGATGGAAGTGATCCTGATACCTTTCAATGGTTCCTGGATTATTCACTTGAGGAAAGAGAAAAAGGCAATCATTTCCCGTTTGTGATTATTGAAAATCAAACCAATAAATTAATTGGGAGTACAAGATTCATGGATATTCAACCGAAACATAAAAAGCTGGAAATAGGCACTACATGGCTTCATCCGGACTATTGGGGCACTGCCATTAACCTGGAATGTAAATTATTGCTATTGACATTCTGTTTTGAAACTTTAGGAACACAAAGGGTACAATTGAAAACCGATGAAAAGAATGTCCGATCGAGGAAAGCCATTGAAAAAATCGGTGGAGAGTTTGAAGGAATAGTCAGGAATGATATGCTAAGGCAGAATGGCACGAAGAGAGACTCAGCCCTTTATAGCATTACGGATAGGGAATGGAACGAAAAGAAATCTAAATTAACCATGCTCCTACAGGAAAGAAAGAAATCCCTTCCTTGAAAAGTATGATCATTTCCGGTTTTATATAATTGAGATTTTAACTCTTAAAATTATCTATCATACATGTCTACCGTCACACCTATTGGAATCATCCACTCGGAACTAAAAAGAAGGGAAGATTGCCCAAAACAGGAGCACGAAAATGCTCCGAAGGCCATCATTGATATCTTCCCTGAATACAAAGAAGCCTTAAAGGATCTGTCTCAGGGAGATGCCATTATTTTACTGACCTGGCTGCATTTGGCAGACCGAACTGTGTTATCGGTACATCCGCGGGATAACCCTGAAAATACGTTGACAGGGGTCTTTTCAACCCGGTCACCTGATCGACCCAATCCAATTGGAGTTCATTATGTGGAAGTTGTAGAAATCTTATCTGATCTCCAATTCCAGGTCTCCAATCTTGAAGTTTTAAACACCACGCCTTTATTGGATATTAAGCCTGATTATAAAAAGAAATAATTGTAAGCCTCATTTCCGATTAATTTGAAATTGCAATTTTTATGGATTGTTTGTAATATAGGTTAAATCACAACAGTCCTAACACAAACTATCTTCCACCTTTGAATTGCATCAAATGAAGACCACCATATTCTTTCAATTCCTTATTGTACTCATTATTTTTTGCTGTACAAATCAGTCTAAAAACCAGGAAGTCAATCTTACACAAACAGCGCCGGATACAACTGCTGTTTTCAACCTACCTTCCGAAAGCTTTGTTCATGAACCTGAAAAAGCCTTTTCACCCAAAGATCGGTGGTTTAAGCAAAGTCAACTGATCCATTTTTACGATGTGCCGGGAGAATTCGGCTACATTCTGGAAGGCGGAAATTATGGCTTTGAAAATCTCTCTGTGATCATGACAGAGACCTATCCGGGTGGAGGACCCCCTCTCCATACTCATGCTGTCGAGGAAGCGCATATTCTGCAAAAGGGCACCTACACCATTATGATCGGAGACTCAGCAACAGAATTGACCGGTCCGGTAATCGTTAGGATTCCTTCCAACACGCCTCATTGTTTTTACAATAGCAGCGAAGAGATCATCAACCTGATCGGGATCCTGCCGGAGCCCAGCATTTCATACGAGGAGTTAGGGCCGAATCCGCTGATAGCAAAAAATGATTAGGGATTAAACAAATTTTAAGGAACAATAAAAGATTAAAAAACCAATTGATTAATTTTCTTAAATGAAATACATCACAATAGCTATTATATTAATTATAACTTTTCATATTTCTCTGTCACAAGACAGGTTATCTGGCAAATCATTTGCCACCCGTTCCGAAGTTTTAGCCAGAAATGGAATGGCAGCTACCAATCACCCGATTGCTTCCCAAATCGCCATCGAAATCTTGAAAAAAGGTGGTTCAGCAATTGATGCTGCTATTGCAGCTAATGCCTTTTTGGGATTTGCAGATCCGGGAATGAACGGGATCGGAGGTGATCTGTTTGCCATTGTCTGGGATGCCGAATCTGAAAAATTATTTGGGCTGAATGCAAGTGGTAGATCGCCTGAAAGCCTCTCTTTCGAATACATAAAAAAAGAAACCGATAATGGGCTGAAATATTGGGAAAGCCCACTGTCCGTCACAACTCCAGGTTGCGTGGATGGGTGGTTTGCCCTGCATGAAAAGTTTGGCAGGCTACCGTTTGAAGAGCTTTTAATGCCAACAATTGAATATGCCAGGCAAGGAATCCCCATTACTTCTGAAACAGCGGATAATTTCAAAGAAATTGAAAAGTCCATTCAGGAATCAGAAAATACAAATTTCAAAGAGATATACTTTGTCAACAACGAACAATTTCCCCGAAAGGGAGATATCTTTCAAAATCCAGCTTTGGCCAATACCCTGGAAAAGATAGCCAAAGAAGGTAGAATTGGTTTTTATGAAGGTGATGTAGCCACGGCAATCGAGACTCACATGAAGGCTGTAGGAGGCTTCCTGACCAAAGAAGATCTGAAGAAAAACAAACCGGAATGGGTTGATCCGGTCTCAGTTAATTATCGTGGATATGATGTGTGGGAATTACCTCCCAATGGTCAGGGAATGACTGTTTTGCAAATCTTGAATATTTTGGAGGGATTTGATATGGCAAGCTTGCGATATGGAACACCTGAACATATCCACCATTTCCTTGAGGCGAAAAAGCTTGCTTATGAGGACCAGGCCAAATATTATGGGGATCCCGAATTCAACACCCTTCCTATTGAAGGATTGCTGGCAAAAGAATATGCAGCTGAAAGAAGAAAATTGATCGATCCGGATGTCGCGGGAATTTATCATCCGGGAATACCTGTAGGCGATCATACCATTTACCTGACAGTTGCTGATAGTGAAGGAAATATGATCTCCTTTATTCAAAGTTTATACAGCTTGTTTGGTTCAATGGAAGTTCCCAGAGGTCTTGGGTTTGCCCTGCAAAACCGAGGAGGAGGATTCGTAATGGAAAAAGGCCACATCAATCAATATGCCCCAGGAAAAAGACCTTTCCACACCATTATTCCGGCATTCGTAACCAAAGATGGATCACCCTTCATCAGTTTCGGATTGATGGGGGGCAGTATGCAACCTCAGGGACACGTCCAGATTATTATGAACCTGATCGATTTTGGCATGAACTTGCAGGAAGCAGGAGATGCTCCCAGGATTTTTCACCAGGGAACGATTTATTACGATGGACATAAGGACACAGTCGGAGACACTTACCTGGAATCCGGATTTGAGTATGAAACCATTCGCCAGCTGATGGACAAAGGCCACCAGATACGAATGCATAAAGGTATTTATGGCGGATATCAGGCCATTATGCTCAAAAATGGTGTCTATTACGGTGCATCTGAATCACGAAAAGATGGGCAGGCTGCCGGCTATTGAGAACATTTTTATCAGAATTCAAATCAACTTAAATTGAAAACCGATTAAAACATCACTTTCACCTTCCACATGACCCATAGATTAAACAGGATTCCAATAGCATTTATTTTGATGGTTTTTTGTTGGGCCTGTAACAAAGCCACTATCGATAGCCCTAAACCCAATATCATCTTATTCCTTGTCGATGACATGGGTTTGATGGACACCTCTGTACCTATGCTGACAGATTCATTAGGCAACCCACAGCGTCATCCATTAAATGACTGGTTTCAAACTCCAAATATGGAAAAGCTGGCTAACCAGGGAATGCGATTCAGTAATTTCTATGCGCATACCGTTTGCTCCCCATCACGAATAGCCATCATGACCGGTCAGAATTCCGCTCGACACCAAACGACCAACTGGATCAATCCTTATGAAAACAATGGTGATTATCTCGATCCGCCACAATGGAAATGGACAGGATTGACAGATCAGGATGTGACGCTGCCTGCCTTGTTGAAAAATATTGGCTATCAAACGATATTCATTGGGAAAGCTCATTTTGGTCCTTTTGAGCATACAGGAGTAAATCCATTAAACCTTGGTTTTGATGTCAACATCGCCGGAACCGGAATCGGCCGGCCGGGTAGTTATTATGGTGTCGATGGATTTGGACATATCAATGGAGAGAAATCCCGTGCTGTTCCGGATCTTGAAAAATACCATGGACAGGATATCTTTTTAACAGAGGCACTCACACTCGAGGCTATCTCCCAAATTGACAGTTCTTTATTGGAAGGTAAGCCATTTTTCCTTTATACGGCCCACTATGCCGTTCATTCGCCCTTTCAGCCAGATCCACGTTTCATAGATCATTACCAGGACACGAGTGTGTCTGAAAATAGCATAAGCTTCGCAACAATGATCGAAGGAATGGATAAATCACTGGGCGATTTGATGGATCACCTGGAATCAAAAGGTATTGCAGATAATACGCTCATATTATTCCTCGGGGATAATGGCTCGGATTCACCCTTTGGAGGAAATGATGATATTGCTTCAAGTTCACCGTTGAGAGGTAAAAAAGGAAGTAAATGGGAAGGAGGCATCCGTACGCCCTTCATTGCTGCCTGGGCAAAAGCCAATAAGGATATATTCTGGCAACAGAAATTACCCATTCAAAAAAGCAAGATGATTGACAATATAGGAGCGTGCTATGACTTATTTCCAACTATAACAGAATTGCTGAATCTCCCTGTTCCTGAAGGCTATAAGGTTGATGGCAAAAGCCTTTCAAAATTACTGGTTGGCAACAAAGATTTGGAAAGGAAAGACGAATTTCTCTCTCATTTTCCGCACTCCAGAGAGGATAAATATTTTACGACATACAGAGAGGGCGATTGGAAATTGATCTATCATTACATGCCGAAGCTAAACAATCGAAACAGTCATTTTGAATTGTACAACCTTAAAAGTGACCGGTCAGAGTCACATGATGTATCTGAAATATTCCCGGAAGTTGTCAAAGAATTAATGAACAAAATGGTCAACGATCTTGAAGCTAAAAATGCCTTATATCCGACGGACTCATTAGGAAATGTATTAAGACCTGTGTATTCACAATGATCGATTCGAATTTTACTGATTCATAAATTCCTCATAATAACCTTTCATTTCTTCCAGCTTTTCAGCCAAATCCACAGCTAAATTATCCTTTTGTCCGGGATCATTTTTAAGATCATATAACTGATATTCTGCAGATAATCCTGTCTCAATATTCGGTCCCCATTCCGTAATTGCAGAACCTTCATATGGAGGGATCAAAACGAAATCACCCCTTCGATAAGCCGTATTTCCCATGGCTTCCAGAATTATGTCAGTTCGTCCGACTTGGTTTTTTCCAAGTAAAACCTTGATCAAATTTTCACTATCATTTGATATTGGTGATTCACCCACCAAAGAAGATAGCGATGCTTGCAAATCTAACTGGGAGACGAGTGCGTTCGAAGTACCCGGTTGAATTGTTCCACTCCACCGAACCAGAAATGGCATCCTGGTACCCCCATCAAACAGACTGTACTTCCCTCCTCTCAATCCTCCTCCAGGCTTATGATTTCCTATTTTGGTTATGGCATCATCCATATATCCATCGTCCAATACCGGACCGTTGTCACTTGAAAAAATAATCAACGTATTTTGATCAATATCCAGCTCTTCAAGCAAATCCAGAACCTTACCTACAGCAAAATCCATTTCGATAATCGCATCCCCTCTCGGACCCATTCCTGTTGCAGTTGCAAATCTCGGATGGGGAGTTCGTGGAACGTGAATTTGTGGAAAGGAATAAAACAGAAAAAACGGTTGATTTTGATTAGACCTGATAAAATCAACCGCACGAGTCAACAAGGTATCACCCATGTTTTCGTCAATCCACATGGCTGATTTACCTCCTCGCATGTACCCGATTCTTGAAATACCATTATTGATACTCATGTCATGTCCATGGCTTGGATGTAATTTCAATAACTCGGGATTATCTTTTCCAGTAGGTTGACCTGGGAAATTTTCGATGTAATTAACTTCCAGAGGAT
Source organism: uncultured Cytophagales bacterium (assembly GCA_913057175.1). Taxonomy (GTDB): domain Bacteria; phylum Bacteroidota; class Bacteroidia; order Cytophagales; family Cyclobacteriaceae; genus CAJXNP01. The sequence goes on along the minus strand of CAJXNP010000006.1, from coordinate 83,133 downwards.
CATCACTGTTGGTAAGGCCTGTAACGCGATCATTTTCAACATAAACTGTGGGTACCCGATCATTAGTGGAAGCCAAAATAAAACTGTAATCAAATCCCACTTCATTCGGACCCGGAGTAATTCTTCCGTTCCAATCCAAATTTTCACCTCCCAAACCCAAATGCCATTTACCCACGATACCCGTGTGATATCCAGCTTTTTTCAGCTGATCCGGAAGCGTCACTTTTTCCGTATCAATGATAAGTGGCGCATTACCCGGTAATACATGTGCCCTTTTATTTCTCCAGGGATATTCGCCTGTCAATAGTGCATACCGGCTTGGTGTGCAGGTAGCTGATGTCGCGTAACCATTGGTAAATCGAATTCCTTCATTAGACAACCGGTCAATATTGATGGTATTTAATGCAGTTGCACCATAACAACTCAGATCTCCATATCCCAAATCATCTGCATAGAAAATGATGATATTGGGTCTGGAGCTTTCTTTGGGAGGAGTGCAAGTTGATAATATTCCCAGAAGGATTAGTAGGAAGAAGTTTAAAAATTTTAACAAGGCTTGAACATGGGTTTTTCTTATCAACAAAAATGTTAAATAAAATGAAATGCTGCCTATTAATTAGCTAAAAAACATGATTATCGAAGTCCTCCGATTACAAAACGCCTGGATAACTAAATGTTTTTACTGAAATCAATTAACTTTCCTTTAACCAAACAACTAATAACCACCAATGAAGAGAAATTATATCCAACTTACCTTGTCCATTCTTACTATTCTTTTTATTTCCTGTTCAACGGAATATAATAAAGAAACCACCGAAGAACCCATTTTATCTGACCTACAACTTAAAGCCATTGACTCTGTCTGCCAGGCATTCATTGACAAAGGGAATACTGTCGGACTTTCACTGGCCCTTGCCCACGGAGACAGTGTGATCTTTGCAAAAGGATACGGCTTAGTCAATATTGAAACCGATCAACCTGCAACAGAATCGACCATTTATCCCATTGCGTCCATTTCGAAATTCATTACCGCCATTACCACCATGATCATGGTGGAACAAGGTAAGCTGTCGCTTGATGATAAGTTGATAGATTACCTGGAGGATTTTCCAAGGCAGGAATACATGAATGAGATCACCATTGAACATTTGCTGAGACATCAATCCGGGTTGATCGATCACGAAGATTGGTTTGACAGCATTTACATCCATCACAAAAAGGTCTTTACGACCGAGGAGTTCTATGACTTTATTAACCAACCCCTTTTCTTCCGACCAGGAACACAATACTCCTATTCCAACTCAGGATATGCGGTGCTGTCCATGATCCTGGAAAAGATAACTGATCAATCATTTCAAGATGTGATTGTTGAAAATGTTGGCACCCCACTTCAAATGCAATCACTGGGCATGTGGCCTGAGAACTGGGACCGAGAATCGGCTACGATGGGATATGAGTTGACGGAGGAAGGGGTAGATACGAGCTTTCACATGATGACAGAGGGAATGAAAGGAGATGGAGGCCTTTCCGCCAATGTAGTTGATTTATTGAAATTAGTGAATGGTTTGAAGAATGAGACAATTCTATCCGAAAGTTCCCTGAACAAAATACTGACCCCATCTCCGATCGGTAGTATTTTTATTGATTATGGGCTTGGTGTGAAAATGGGTCTGTATAACGGTCAGAAATGTTGGGGACATTCGGGAGGTTACCAGGGTATCGGCTGGGCTTTGCTCGCACATTATCCGGAAACCGACTATACATTTGCTGCAGCTATGAATACCAGTTACTCCCCGGAAGATGCATGGCACCTCCGACACAACATCATGCCCATTGTCTTTAACCTGGATGTGCCAAACTATAAGTCACAGTCCATCCAAAATGGCGATAAGTACGTCGGTGAATACAGCTCCATCAACCGTTGGGGAGATGGCAAACCATCTGTCAGGATGGTAACCTTTGAAGATGGCAATCTATTTTGGGATAATCCGGACACCGAAACGCCGGGAGCACAATTTTTTCCAATTGATGAGAATGTATTCAGCTGGAAAGCCTATCCTTTCGATCAGTTCAAATTCCATGAAGTTGATGGTAAAATTGTCGCATGTTCGGAGTACTATGATGGGCTATTTGGGATGGTGAGGATGAAAGAGAATGAGTGAAAAACCTACTTTTAAGAATTAAAATTAAGGCGGCAATACCCGGATTTATTCCGGGGTCTGTCAGCAAACTGCAGTAATGTTTTAAATAGCCAAACATCATGAAGGCATTGTTCCTCAAATAAACTTGGTATAATACTTCCAAAAGATCCCGGAACAGGGCCGGGAATTTTTTCTCTTACTACTTTATTTCTTTTATTTATATTTCAGGCTATGAATATCTATTTTGTTTATATCCTCACCAATAAAAACCACACTGTATTTTATGTCGGATTTACTGATGATGTATACAGGCGTACGATTGAACACAAAAAGAAATTACTGAAGGGATTTACAAGCAGATATAATGTTGATAAGTTAGTCTACTTCGAGGAACACAATGAAAACGATGAGGCTCTTAGAAAAGAAAAATCAATTAAACGATACAAGTGTGATTGGAAAATAAACCTCATTAATTCTATGAATCCAGAGTGGAAAGATCTTTTTGACGATTTCATAAAATAAAAAAATTAAATGCGGCAATCCCCGGATTTATTCCGGGGTCCGTCAGCAAACTGCAGTGATGTTTTAAATAGCCAAATAATCTGTATGCATTGTGCCTCAAATGAATCTGGAGAGTAGCTTCCAACAGATCCCGGCACAGGGCCGGGAATTTCTGCCCTAATTACTTCTCAAATAATCACTCAAAATTTCCTTGTGAATTCATTTCTGCAAATAAAAAATCGTGTCATTCTGAATTCATTTCAGAATCGTTTTATCTTAGTAATGGTATTTAACCGATCCTGAAACAAGTTCAGGATGACCTATTTCATACTTTAGTCAACACTGAATTACTACCTATTCAATTTAACTAAGCATGTACAAAAAATCCCTGTTCCTTTTCATAATCTTCCTAATATCTGTTTCCATCCTCTCCGGACAATCCTTCTCCGATGAACAAAAAATACAGGGCTATGCGGTGTTTGGCGATCAGTTGACCTTTATCTTTGATGAGGAGATTTACCAGACGCAACCGGTCAAGGTATTTGTTACTGGAGAGTTCCGAAACTGGGACATGAACACCGATGCGCCCGAGTGGATGCTCAGCAAAACCGGGCAGCAGTGGATATTAACTTTGGATAATACGGATTTTCAAGTGGTTAAACCGAATACAAAATTTAAATTCCGCACCAACGATGGCGAATGGATGGAACCTCCCTCGGAGGCACCTAACAAATCAGACAGTGACCTAGTCTTCATGAAGTCGGATAAGAAAACCGGCCTCAAGGCCGAGTTGAAAAGCGAAAACCTGATCTGGGCCGATATCTACGAAAACCGTTCCCTCCTCCCCGATGATTACAAAATAACTGACGCTCACGGCAATGAGATCAAGGTGGCCGGAGTGTTGCCTAATGGAGCTTACTCCACACTGATCACTCCTGCCACACCGCTGAAAAAAAAGCGTGTTTATTTTCTGGAGATCCCCTCCCAAAACCTTAAGGCCTTCTGTTCATTTGATGGCTGGTTTCGAGAGACTTTTTCTACCAAAGAATTGGGCGCCAATATCCACGATGGCAAAACCACCATTCGGGTATTTGCTCCACGGGCAGAACAGGTAAAAGTGTATCTCTACCATGGTAAAGACGACACCTATCCTTACAGAGAGGAGGAAATGAAAGAAGATGGCCACGGTGTATGGGAAATTGCATTTCCGGAGGATTTACATGGAGTGTACTATGACTTCACCGTTCACGGAGCCGAGGATCCCGGCAATCATTTTTACGAAACAAATCCTGTACATGTCAATGACCCATATGCCAGGGTGAGTGATGACACGTGGGGCAAGGCCAGGATCTGGCACCGCACAACCTCGGCGACACCGTTGAAAAAAGGCATTCCCAAAATGGAAGATGCGATTGCCTACGAAGTACACGTGCAGGACTTTACCGACCAGCTTCCAGTCAGTGATGAACTGAAAGGCACTTTTAAAGCCATGATCACTCCCGGATTGAAAAACTCTCGTGGGGAGAAAATCGGATTTGATTATCTGATCGACCTTGGCATTAATGTGGTTCACTTGATGCCCGTCCAGGAATACCTCCACTTCCCGGATGACGACTGGCAGGCATCCTTCGAAAACGATGCATACATGATCGAACAGGGTGTTAACATGGAAAACTACCAGTGGGGCTACCGAACGGCCTTCGCCATGGCAGTAGAGTCTCGATACCGAACCAAAGGAACTGAACCAGGAACTGAACGTGAGGAATTCCGTGATCTCGTCCAGGCATTCCACGACAAGGATATTACGGTGATCATCGATATTGTTCCCAATCACACAGCGGAGAACATGGATGGGAATGGGTTTTACTTCAATTTCAATGTCTTTGACATGATGTATTATTACCGCACAAAAGACTTTAACCACATTGGCGCATACGGCAATGAGGTAAAGACCGAAAACCGGCCGATGACCCAGCGATGGTTGATCGATCAGTGCCTGCATTTTATCAATGAGTTTGGCATTGACGGATTCCGGATAGACCTGGCAGGACAAATCGACCAGCAAACTCTGATTGCGCTGAAGCAAGCGATTGGTGATGACAAGATCGTTTACGGTGAGGCGTGGATCGGCTCTAATGATCCGGAGTTTGAAAGCAATCCCGATTGGGACTGGTACAAGGAAGACGCCCCCATTACTTTCTTCCAGGATGATTCCAGGAATGCCTACAAGGGACCGGTGTTTGAACTAAAGGACAAGTACGAAGACCGTGGCTGGCCGGGAGGAAAGTTCGATGAGCGGGAAAACGTGATGAAAGGGCTGGCCAACAAATTCCCGGATGACAAAACGCCACTCAGCGGGATCAGCTACCTCGATATTCACGATAACTTTGCCCTGGCAGATCAGTTTGGATCTGAAAATTTCGACGGACGACTGGCGGTGGACCAGGATGAATATAAGATCGCCGTTACGCTGCTATACACTACATTAGGTCCCATCGTCACGCATGGCGGTTCGGAGATCATGCGAAGCAAGGCCCATGCCCCACTCAAAGAGGTGGTAAAGGAGACGGAAGCCGGCTACAAGATCCACATGCATGGCTATCGCGATACCTACAACCACCGCACAGCTAACCAGTTTGTATGGGAAAACGTAGGGCAAACACCCAACGAAGAGAACAAAAACGACTACGCCAACATGCTGGCCTTCTGGAAAGGGATGAATGAATTTCGCATGAGTGAATACGGCAAGGTCTTCCGCGTGCCCGATGCAGTAACGGATGATTACTATCAATGGATCACTCCAGAGGATGATAGCATGCTGGGCTACATCATCGATGGAAAGGTGATCGTCCTTCTCAATGCCGGCCAGCAGGAAAACACCTTCAAGCAAGTCGAAATCCCCGAAGGAGACTGGAAGCTGATTGGCACTACACATTCCGTTGATATCAGCGGGGTAAAGGATGACAAATTTGGCCGGAAACTAAAAGGTGGAAAGGCAATGGATTTTACGATGGAAGGGACTTCGATTTTGATTTGGGTGAGGGAATAAATAAAATTCATTTTCAATTGAATTATCATTTTGAAATTTGAAATCCTGTAAATATTGCTACTTTTAGATGTTAAGTTACTTTTTGTTTAGAACACCATTTTTTTATCAATGAAGATCAAAAAAACAATAATAATTTTTAGTTCATTGCTTTTCAGCCTTTCCTGCAATGCTCAATCTAAAAAACTACAAATGGAAACTTTTGAGTTAAGCCCTGAATATGCACATGCAAATGCGCAAAAACTTTTAACAGAAGATTTTTACTGGAGCCCAATAGAAGAAGGAGGTCCATTTGGAAATGATGATGGAAGTGATGCCTTCTATGAATTCAGAAAATGGAGAAAGACTAATAAAGATCAGAATCCTGTGGTGTTTCTGAATCATCTGATAGATAATTGGGGCTATCCGAAGTTTGATTTTAAAGAATTGGATAGTGCCAAAATTGAGGAATATATATGCTCAAACACTTTGAAACCTAATCAACCGCCTAAAAAACGATAATCCCCGGACCTGTTCCGGGGTCTGTCAGCAAGTTACGGTGATATACTAAACTGCCAAAACTAATCTCTTCCGTTCAATCCAAAAAGTAAGCCACTTCCAAAAGATCCCCCCCACTGGTGCAAGAATAAGCAAAACGATTCTTGTACCTTACAAATTATAAGAATTACTGGATCAGAAGTATTCACTTCGAGCGGTTGGCAAAAGCAATGTTAAGACTCCTCACAGTTCGACTAACTAAAAAGCGATAATCCCCGGACCTGTTCCGGGGTCTGTCAGCAAACTACGGTGATATATTAAACTGCCAAAATAAATCTCTCCCTTTCAATCCAATTAGTGAGCTACTTCCAGGGGATCCCGGCACAAGGCCGGGAATTTCTTAACCTTTCTACATTAATTTTGATGATAAAACTACTCACCTCCCAATAGCCGGATATGACCACGTCGCTTAAAAATGGTAATCACATGGTCAATTATTGCTCGCTCCTCATCATGACGGAGGAAGAATAATTTTATCGTTACTAACTAAAAGGCGATAAGCCCCGGACCTGTTCCGGGGTCTGTCAACAAACTGCAACGATGTATTAAATTGTCAAAATAAATCCCTTCCTTTCAATCCAATTGGTGAGCTACTTCCAGGGGATCCCGGTACAAGGCCGGGAATTTTCTTCTCTTATAGATATTTAAACTATAAAACCCCTTTTATTCTGCCCTTCAGCACTTCCATTAGATCTGATGTGTCAATGCGGGTTTCGATTCTTTCGATCTTTTCGATTGCTTTTTTCAATGACTGTACCAATTCATTTCCCTAGGGATTGTAGGGGATCAGGTTGACACAATCCAGTATTCGCTCGATTTCAAGGATAGCGCCTTTGCCCTCCTCTTCAAAATACGCTTCCACCAGCTTTTGAAAAATATAATCAATGGCAATATCTGTAGGATGGATCATGTCGTTCTGGTAAAACCTGTATTCCCAATTTTTAATCACATTTTTCAAACTTCTGTTTATTATTTGATTCCAATCAATCAGTTAGACAACATTAACCGGATTTCACCTCAATAAAACCAAACTATTCTGTTATCTTTGTATTTGGAAAGCGGTAACAGTCACCTTGCATTGGCCTAATATCACTTCACAGGCATTTCTGCACGGAATTATTTCTTCCAGTTTCCGGATTGAATATTAGTTTTCTAATTTCCTTTATTCAATCTGTAAATTCATTGAAAGAGCAGTACGGGAAATTCTAATAGCAAAATATCTTAGCAGGCTATGCTCTTTCAATATCCATTCATTAAGGTGCTTGTAGCCCGCATTTTTGTTCACTTAAAAATTTGAATATGGCAAGATCACAAAACAGTTTTATGAAGAAGCAGCGAGAGAAGAAAAAAATGATGAAAAAGAAAGAAAAGCTTGAGAAAAAGAAGGAAAGACAGGAAAACAATGATAAAGGAGCGTCTCTTTCTGAAATGCTTGCCTATGTAGATGAATACGGCAATATCACCACCGAACCACCTGAAGAACAGGAGAAGAAAAAGGATGACGAGGAATAAAAACCTTTACTTACTTCAAACAGGATGTATCATCAAACCTTGTTTTCTATTGTTTGATTGATACCCGAAATTCATTAGTCCTGATCCGCCGGTTGGTGGATCAGGATGATTAAATTGTTGTTTTTCCAAAATCACAGATAAAGTCAACCACTCCCCTATTTTATAAATAATTAAATAATAAAAAGATTAATCAATTATTTATCGTAACTTTGCCGGTGGAAAGCAGTAAAACTATTCTATATGAATGCCCGCCCGGGGCGATTAGTTTATTTAGTATTGATTTTATTTCTTCCCTTTACAATTAGCAATTTAACGTAATAGCTAAAACTATTTAACAAAAGTAATGAAATGAGCCGTGCTTATTTTATTCAAAAAATAGTGTAATGACAGAATAAAGTAATCATGGTTAAAGCCATGTGAATGTAATAAGTAAAATAAAACACATGAAAGAAGGTACAGTAAAATTCTTTAATAATGCCAAAGGGTTTGGCTTTATTAAACCATCAGATCAAGGAGAAGACATTTTTGTTCACGAAAGTGGGCTTATCGATGATATTCGTGAAAATGACAAGGTGAAATTTGACGTAGAAAGAGGTAGAAAAGGCATGAATGCAGTCAATGTTCAATTGATTGACTAAGCCAACACCCTATTTTCGTTTTACAAAGGCCATTGAAAGAATGGCTTTTTTTGTTTCTTTACCATACTACTATCCAGAAGGTAATTTTTCTTTTTTTGAATAATATCGCCAAAAGGTAAATAATTTCGTATCAAATCATTAGTTTGGTTAATAATCTTTCGTTAAAACAATAAAAACAAGAGGAAAAAAGATCTTCATCTAAGATATCTGGAACGAATATAGGAACACCTACCGGGAATAATCTTCTTCGTGCAAGATCTTTCTTTGGTTGGCATTTCCGTATACAGACATTTAGAGCAAGTTGACGTGATGTTTGATCCTTTCTCAAAAGGAAAGGTTTTAAATCAATCTTTATGAGACAATTAAAAATTTCAAAACAAATAACTAACAGGGAGAGTCAATCCCTTGATAAATACCTCCAGGAGATAGGAAAAGTAGACCTTATCACGGCAGATGAAGAAGTAAAGCTGGCTGAAAGGATCCGAGAGGGTGATCAGATCGCTCTCGAAAAACTGGTTAAAGCCAATTTGCGCTTCGTAGTTTCAGTTGCCAAACAGTATCAAAGTACATCCATGACTTTGGGCGACCTGATCAATGAAGGAAATCTTGGCCTGGTAAAAGCTGCCTCGAGATTTGACGAAAAGAGAGGATTTAAATTCATCTCCTATGCTGTCTGGTGGATCCGGCAGTCCATCCTACAAGCTTTGGCCGAACAGTCCAGAATCGTCCGGCTTCCCTTAAACCGTGTGAGTGTTTTAAACAAAATTACCCGGACATTTTCAGAGCTGGAACAAAAATACGAACGTGAGCCTTCTGCGGAAGAGCTGGCCGAAGTGATGAACATAGATCCTGACGAGGTCAACAACAATCTTCAGATTTCTTCCCGCCATTTATCAATGGATGCTCCCTTTGCAGATGGTGAGGATAATAGTCTGGCTGATGTCCTGGAAAATGAAAACGAGGACAAACCAGATGAAGGACTGATGATGGACTCTTTGAGGCACGAGATCAGAAATGCCTTATCAACCCTGACAACCAGGGAAGCTGATGTTCTCTCCTATTATTTTGGATTGGATGATTACCAGGCGCTGACATTAGAAGAAATAGGGCTGAAATTTGATTTGACGCGGGAAAGGGTCCGTCAAATCAAGGAAAAAGCTATTCGTCGCCTGCGCCACAGCGGAAGAAGCCGGGAGCTCAAGACTTATCTGGGATAGTGTTTAATATGTTCAATAAAGGTTCGTGAGGACATCATGGCCTGCAGCTTAATAAAAGTAAACCCTAAAAGGGCTCCATCAATAACGGAGGCAAAGATCCTCGATACAAATTTCATCAATAAGTCAGCCACAAAAGGGCGAAATAGAATAGATCAATCCTCAATCTTTCGTCATATTCCATTGCCATGGTTCGTGTCCACACGGAGAGTAAAAGAAAATGAACATCAAGAGTAACTGCAATTATAAAAGGAGCAACATTGAGCAGATCTTCAGTTACTCGATTACGATAGATTACACACAAACCTCGTCAGTAGAGACTTTAGAGGAACCGGCCAGTTAACCCTACTCACCCATAAACTGCAAATTGATCCCTGTAAAGATCTGTACCTGTGGTTGCGTGCCTTCATGTAAAATTGAATATTGTGGCTCGACAAACAGGTTGAATACCGTATTTCCTACTTTCACTACTTTTCCGATACCCAGCGCCAATGGTACCGCAAAAGAATCATTCTTCAGGTCAAATACCCAAATCGGCGCCCCTCTTAAATAGGTTCCTTTTCCCAATTGCCAAAAGTAGAAAGGTTGGATTGCGGCTACACTCGTAGGCGAGCGGTCGTCATTCCCGGCAAAGGAAGCCTGCCAGGTGATCAACCCACCAAACTGGAAAACGGGCGACTTGGCGATAAATGCCACAAAGGCAAAACCTCCCTGCCATTTACCCGTTCCCAATGCATCTTTTGTAGCAGTGGGCATGGTCAGGTTAGGGCCAATACCGACGGTTGCCGTTGGTTTTGACACAAAGTTATAGGAAAGAAAGGCATTGATATCGCTCAGGCCATTTGTTGAGGAAATCGAACCGGTTGTTGGGTCAGGGCCGGCAATGGTATTTATGGGTACCGAAACCCTTAAAAGCAACTTGCCATCAGAAAATGGCCTTGCAAACCGGATCCATGAGTTATTCAGGTAAGTACCTTCCGGAGCATCATTGATCTTAGGCATGTAGTAATTGTGGAAATTGAGCGCGGTCATGTTCGCCAAAGGGTTATTTGCCTGGGCAGCGGACGCAGCGTGATCTTCGTGGTCCTGGGCGAACGTTGTAGTCAATCCCAATAGCAGTACACTGGTTATAATGAGCTTTCTATACATTTTATAAGTTGTTTGTGTAATTTAAATTATATCTTTTCACCAACCCTGTAGCATAGCTTTGGTAAAATTTAAGCCTTACTTTACCTTTACAAAATCACCCGGTTTAAACTGCCTGTCGAAAAAACCCTGATCCGGACCGTATAAACGAATGAGGCTAAACCAACCTACATTTGGAATCGTTTTGATCCAGTTCTTTTTACCTTCAGGCTGCTCAGGAGCAAAGTAGATCGTCACCGAACCATCCTCATTGTAATCCAGATCATTCAACGAATTAAGTGAGGGATACTCCTGACCGGCAGGTAAGCCGGAGGCTGTAGCAAAGTCATAGGCGGTCAACGACCAGAATAGTTTGGCTGGCACATCAGCCGGAATATCAATTTGATAGGTATTTTCACCGGAAAGGAAATTGCCTTCGCTGTCTTTGTATGCACCGGCATATTTGGCACCGAGCCCTACGATTGAGCTGATCATACCTGTGCTGATGGAGTAATGGTTGATGAACATGTGCGCCTTGGCATTTACATCTGTGTGACCGGTTTCTCTCCACGCAAACTCCTCGTTTAAAAGCACATGCATAAAGTCATCCAGTTCGGTCTTACCATGGGCCACCCACTGTCGGTCTTCCCACCACAGACCTTTGTACTCTCGGTCAAAATTAGCTGCTATGTTTTTGGCCATTCGCCATGCCGTTTGCGCCGCTTGCTCTAACAACTCCTTTTCACTGGCTGTTGGATTAAAATCCATTCCTTTTTTGATTCCGATCGCAGCAAGCACGCCATTCATATAGGGGTCTAAGTCATCGACCAGATCACTCTGGATGAATCGGTTGAGCATTTCGAAATAGCTGTAATCGTGGGCAAAAAGGGCGTTGGCTTCCTTATTTGAAGAATGAGCATACTTCATTTCCTTCCTTTCGCCATTGAGCGGATACATTTTGAGTCCTTCTACAGCTTTTACCCCAGGCTCCAGATCGTCCACACTCTGGAAGAATCCCCGAAGAAAAATGAATACCCCGTTTGTGGAGCTGGTGTAAATGAAATATTGATTTCCATCCATTTCGCCTTCATAACCTTCCGGTACGATCAGGTATTTGCCACCCTTTCCTCTATCAGGTCCGGGGATACCAATATCTCCCAAAAATTGCCTGCCGTTGATATTGGGGCCGACCAACGGTCTGTGCCAAAAGTCATCCATGAGTCCCTGCAGGTTCGCAGGAGCATCAAGTACAAGAGGACCGGTTTTACTCAGGTCAGCAAAAGCTAACCCGTAGATAACGTCCGAGTTGGGTGTGGTGATGATGGTATTAGGTTTTAGACGTTCTTCAAAAACGGACATCACATTGTAGCCTTCGCCATTTAGTTTGCCGAGGCCTTCTTTCATGGCGTACATATTAACTGCCGGCAATGCCCACAGATAAGCCTGCGTAGCACGCTGGAAGAACAATTCTTCATCCAATGTGCGTGTCTCTTCTGCTGTTGGGTAGCCGCCCTCAAGAGGGAGGTTCGCCAGCATTTCGTAATGATTCTCTTCGATTGTGTCCGTTGTTTGCTGCTTTTCTTGTGGCTGACAGGCGGTGACTAACACGGCTGCTGCCAGTGATATGTTTAAGATGTGTTTTTTCATAACTGATATAGTTTTTGATTTCAGGTGATACATAATTTCCAATAATCACTCAACTATTTATTTTAATTCGACCGTCACCTTCTCAACCTTTCCTGTAAAAGCAAAAGGCAACTTGTAGCTGAAATCAACAGCCGATCCCACATCCATACCAATATCCAGTCCTTCACCCAATGACATTTGTGCTGGAATAGTTTTCTCCAGCCTGCCACCTCCAATCTTTGTTCCGTTATCGGAAATAGTAATGGTTCCTCCTTTACCTATCCCATCGCCATCGTAGACAAAATCAACAACCAGCGTGTGCTTTCCCTTTCCGACCGGAGCTTTAGAAGAGAATTCAAACCTTTCTGTTCCCAAAAAGTTGTAAGTGAAATTCACTTTACCATTGCGCAGATAAAGACCATAACCTCCTTCAAGACCACCCTGTGTGACAATCATCCCATTTGTTTTGCCATCAGGTACGTCAATGTACGCAGTGATGGTCCAAGATTTATTTATCATAGATGGTGAAGCTGCATCGGGTAAGCCGATGGTACCTGGAAAGTATGTCATTGATTTTCGGCCACGTGTTAGGCTTGGTCTTCCCATCGCCTCAGAATTGAACCGTTCCGTTGCCCGCCAATCCAGCGGAAGCACGTTATGTTTAGCCGCCTCTACCCACCAAAGATCCTGCATTTGCCGAAGCTTTTCAGGATATTGAGCAGCAAGATCTTCAGCCTGCGAAAAGTCTTCATCTACTTTATAGAGTTCCCACTTTTGTTTGTCAGGATCAAAGTCTTTTCGATTTGGGTTCCATGGTTCAAAGGATATTGCTGAGGCCATCCATCCATGATCATAAATACCACGATTGACACCAAGTTCGAAGTATTGTACTTCATGACGACCTTTGGCATTCACACTGTCTTTCGGAAAGGTATATGCGAAGCTGGTGCCTTCAATGGGCTTCTGTTGCACACCATTTAATGAAGTAGGGGCTGTAATTCCGCAAATCTCATAAAGTGTCGGCACAATATCGATGACATGAATGAACTGACTTCTCAATCCACCTTTGTCCTCTATTCCTTTGGGCCATTCGATAAACATCGGATTACGTGTACCACCAAAGTGGCTGGCTACCTGTTTGGTCCACTGAAAAGGTGTGTTCATGGCATGTGCCCATGAGCTTGTAAAGTGATTGAAGTGTTTGGGTCCGCCTAATTCGTCATATGCCTTGATGTTGTCCTGCCATTTTTCAGGGAAGCCATTGAAAAACATGTTTTCACTTAATGATCCCTCAAGACCACCTTCGGCACTGGAACCATTATCACCCACAATATAGATGATCAAGGTATTGTCAGCATCCGGCAATTGTTTTACGGTTTCGATGATGCGTCCCATTTCATAATCACAGTGTGCACCATACGCTGCGAAGACTTCCATCATGCGTGCGTAAAGTTTTTTCTGATCAGCATTTAGATCGTCCCATGCTGGCAACCCTTTCGAGCGTGTGGTCAACTTTGTATCGGCTGGAATTACGCCCAGTTTCTTTTGACGTTCGAATGTTTCTTCCCGGTATTTGTCCCATCCCTGATCAAACTTTCCCTTAAACTTGTCAATCCATTCTTGGGGTGCATGATGAGGCGCATGCGTGGCCCCCGGAGCCACATAAAGAAAATAAGGCTTATCGGGAGCGATGCTCTTCATCTTTCTCACCCAGTCAATCGCATGATCAGCGATATCAGTTGTCAGGTGATAGTTGGGGTCTTTAGAAGCAGGAACAAGGTTACGATTCTCATACAACACCGGATTCCAATGATTCATATCGCCTGCATTGAAGCCATAGAAGTAATCAAAGCCTAATCCGTTTGCCCAGCGGTCGTACGGTCCGGCCTGACTTAGTTCCCACGGAGGTGTGTTATGATTTTTCCCTATCCATGCGGTGGAATAGCCATTTTGCCGCAACACCTCCCCTAAAGTACCGCAGCTCCGTGGCAATATACAGGTATAGCCTTCATACCCGGTGGCTGTCTCGGTAATCATGGCAAACGCTGCTGAATGATGATTCCTTCCGGTAATAAGCGCAGCACGTGTTGGTGAACATAGTGCTGTGGTATGAAAGCGATTGTATCTTAACCCACCCTCTTCCAGTTTATCCAGCGTCGGTGAAGAAACCCCGCCACCGAAGGTACTGAACTGACCAAATCCGGCATCATCGATAAGAATGAGCACGATGTTCGGAGCTCCTTCCGGAGCCTGTACCATTTGCGGAAACTGTGCAGGGTCGGACTCTTTGAACGTTCTGCCCACCGTTCCCTTGAAATGAAAATCAGGACGGGGCAAGACTTCTGGTGTTTGAGAAAAAGAATTTGTGCTGATCAGAATAGCAACTATTCCGATCTTCAGGAAATTATGTAACTGTTTCATGAGTATTGGGGTTTTATCATGTCTCTATTAAATAAGAATTGGTAGTCCGGTTTACTATATGTAAAACATTCAGTGTCTGGTTTTATATAATTTTGCTTTATAACATTAAGTCGAAGATGCCAACTTCAACCAGTAAAGGTTTACTCATTTCAAATTGGTCATTTTTATTTAAATCCAGATTCTGACCAATTAGTTGGAGAATGCCATCGAAATCAAAACTATATACTAATATCAATCGACTAAGAAAAGAATACAGGTCCTGGCTAAACTCACCAGGACCTGTAATATTCATAAACCGCTTATTGTACCATCAATGCACGCCTTGCCTCAGCTTCCAGATTCAGGTAAGGCTCTCCTTCAACGGTCACACCGACCAATTGTATGGTACCACCAGTGAATGTACCAGGGGTTTTGTAATTTTTACTTACGGCATCCCCACTGTCATATCCAATACACAATCCATCACCTGATAAAGTAAATTTTGCTGGTTGGGTTTTCATAGAACCCTCCGCCACTTTGGTTTCATTAATGTAAAGTGCCATGTTACCCATTGACTCACCATATTTTCCGGCACTTTCACGGTTAAACTCCATACCAAGGGTATATTCACCTGGCCTTAGTGTCGTGTTGGAAGTAAATGTTTGCTCTTCAATTCCTAAGAAATTGTAGGTGTAATGCAGCTTTTTATTTTTGATATACAATGCATGACCTCCAAATCGTGATCCATGAGCGAATAACACCCCGGAAGCATTGGCATCCGTAATTTCAACATTCGCCAAGATCTTGTAATTACGTCCCCTGATATTGACCGCCACACCCTCAGGAACAGGAGAAGTATTCGGATAATACACATATCGATCCCTTGGAGGTTCTTCTGTAGGACGTTCGATGGTGAGTATCTCAGCTGCACTTCGGTCATCCAATGGCAACACATTATTTTTGTCAGCCTCGGCAAACCAGGCATCAATTAATTCCTGTAGTTTCTCCGGATGCTCTTCCGCAAGGTTTTTAGACTCTGACCGGTCTTCAGCAACATTATAAAGTTCCCATTTGTCCTGGTCAAAATGACCTTTTCCGGTCAATGGCGCATGTATAGAGGCTGCCTTCCAGCCATCTTTCCAGATACCACGGGTACCCAACATGGCGTAGTACTGTATGTGTTTTTGAGTTGCGTCTTCAGGTGCCGCATCAAATGTATATTTCATAGATACTCCTGATAAGGGTACCTGCTTAACACCATTGTAAACATCAGGCATTTCCAATCCAATCACGTCCAGTATAGTAGGAACAATATCTACCGAATGATGATATTGATGTCTTATTTCACCTTTTGCTTTTATGCCCTTAGGCCAGGAAATAACCAATGGATCGTTTGTGCCTCCTGCATATTCGGAATATCGTTTAAACATTTTGAAAGGGGAAGAAAATGCATATGCCCAACCGGTTGGATAATGATTGTAGGTTTCAGGTCCACCCAGAACATCCATGTATTTCATATTCTCTTCCAATTCATCCGGATATCCGTTGAAGAATTTGTTTTCATTGACAGAACCATTCGGACTTCCTTCACCGGAAGCTCCATTATCAGCAGCGTAAATAACAACAGTATTTTCAAGTTGCCCTGTTTCTTCAAGGTAGTCAATTATACGTCCAACCTGTGCATCGGTGTACTCGGAAAAGCCGGCATAAACTTCAGCCATTCTTGAAAAAAGCTTTTTTTCATCATCACTTAGTGAATCCCATGGCTTTACCATGTCAGCAGGATTAGCCATATCTTCAGGAAGAGGATTCATGGGTGTTAAAGCTGTGTTTTCAGGCAAAATCCCCTTATTTATCATTCGTTCGCGTACCCACTCGCGATAAACCTCATAGCCATCATCAAACTTGCCCTTGTATTTCGCTATATATTCTTCCGGTGCATGGTGTGGAGCATGATTGGCACCAGGACACCACCACATGTACCAGGGTTTGGAAGGATTGGTCGCTTGCTGGTTACGCAACATGGAAATAGCCTGGTCTGCCAGGTCTTTGGAAAGATGGTAACCCTCTTCCGGACCATATGGTTGATCAGTAAAACGGTTGTCTTCTACCAGATCGGGATACCACTGATTGGTTTCTCCACCCAGAAAACCATAAAAACGATCAAAACCTTTCTGAACCGGCCATTCGGCCCGACTTCCACCTGGGGCGATATCCTGCTCAGGTACATTATGATCCTTACCAATCCAGAAGGTACTGTATCCATTATCCTGAAGGATGTCTGACATGGTAGCACATTCAGCAGGAATCCTCCCACTAGCACCAGGGAAACCATCAGCAGTTTCAGTAATAGCAGCCATTCCGTTCAAATGATGATTTCTACCTGTAAGTAAAGTAGACCTTGTAGGTGAGCATAGCGCAGTGGTATGCCATTGGGTATAAGTCAGGCCATTGGCGGCCAGCTTTTCCATGGTGGGCATATTGATCCTTCCACCGTAGGGCGACCAGGCTGCTAGTCCTGTGTCGTCATACAAGACAAATAGCACATTAGGCGCTCCTTCCGGAGCACTTTTCGGTGTAAAAGGTTTCCAGTCTGCTTTCGAATCACGGACATCGAGTTTGATGACTCCGTTAAACCCGCTTTCATCTGCTGATTGCGCTGTAGCCTTTTCCGCGGGAGGGCTACAACTGTGAGAAAATCCTATTCCGATAACCATCAGGCATAGGATCAGATAGTTTTTAGATGTTTTTTTCATAACATATGTGAGTTGGTTTTGTATTGATAATTTCAGTCAAATTGATAGTTTAAGTTTAATTTTTATTTCATTGGCAGGTACCACCGAAATCCAAACCGGATACCGAAGTTGTTTAAATTTCGAGTGTAGCCTTCTGATCGGTAGGCCATGACTTCAGGCTCGATATATGCGTTGTGTTTTAATTTTCCAGCCCAGACATAACCCACACGGAAATTTAGCGGTATTGCTACTTTGCCAGTCTGATAATCTATTTGCCACAAAGGTTCAATACCAGCATAAATGCCATTCGCCCAGGTATAGAAAATATTAGGTTGTAATACCGCATACTGTGTTTTACCATATTCATCATTTTTACTGACAGAGAAAAAATTTTGAATGATCCAGTACATCTGCCAGTTACCTATGTCCGTAAAAGTGATGGTCAAAGCCGGCCCAAATTGCCATTGAGGAGAACCTAATTCCAGGTC
Source organism: uncultured Cytophagales bacterium (assembly GCA_913057175.1). Lineage (GTDB taxonomy): Bacteria > Bacteroidota > Bacteroidia > Cytophagales > Cyclobacteriaceae > CAJXNP01. The sequence goes on along the minus strand of CAJXNP010000006.1, from coordinate 65,170 downwards.
AGTGGCCGTTGGTATTTGTAAATTCCATCCGGCGCCGAACTGACCCCAATCTTTTTTCATGAAAATCCAGAATTGATTGAGGGTGATATCCCCCAATCCGGTCGGTCCACCCGGAGCAGTGTTGATAAAAGCGATCACCCTGATCAGCTGAGGAAATGGCAATAGTGGGCCTTTTTGGAGTGGAAGAATACCACGAATCCGGAAGTTTTGGGCAAAACCGTCCTGACCTTCCGTGTCGAAGATGGCAAATTCTTCCAGTTGTAATTGCCATGCCAGGGTTGTCGGGTTTATAACCTGTTGGGAAAGTTCAACGGACGTTTTTTCTCCATCCTGGGAAAGAACCGGAAAGGCGATGAAAATAAATGCGAATAGGATGAGGAAAGATTTGAAAGTTTTGGATTGATCGGTGAGGACACCAACCCGAGCGTTGAGGATTAAACCTCCAAATGTCCGAAAACTATTCTCCTCCAGGGAGGGGAATAACACGCGATGGATATTCAGAGATAAATGTGCAATGGTTGATTTTAGATAAATTAACATACATATATTTTTCTTTCATTTCTATTTCACTTTTCTGGGTTTCTCTACGGGAGCTCATGGAACCTGCGGATAACCCTGAGGAGCGAGGTAAAAACTCCCCTCCCTGGAGGCCCGCCTGCTGGATGAGGCAGGGGCTGGAGATGGGTCCTTTCCTGATTACTCCAATTCAAATGGATAGATTACCTTCCAATCGTTTTTCATATCGATAACTGTCCATCCTTTTTCATTGGCTTCATCCAGACCTTTGTCGAGTGTGCCGATATGAGAGGCCCGGTCATAGGCCCATTCTCTTGTGGAATCGGTATGGTGTACGTATAACTTGAAACTTTTTAGATCATTTGCATCAGCCCATCTCAGCATTTGCAGGTCACCATCAGAATTTCCGGCTGAGAATACCGGTTTCCTGCCAATGTATTTCAAAATCCCTTCAGGTTTACCCTCTTTGTCATCAATGAACTCAATTTCCGGCAATTTCCTAATCACAGGATTTCCATCATTGTAGTCATACTTTACCTTGCCACTGCTTCCAACGATCTGGTCTTTCGGGATCCCATAAACATCCTCTGCCCATGGACGCATAAATTCAATCCCTCCGCCTGAGACAATAAATGTCTTGAAGTCATTCGACCTCAGGTAATCGAGCAATTCCAGCATCGGTTGGAATACCAGATCCGAATAGGGTCTGTTTTTTGTGGGATGTTGTGCGGTAGATATCCAATCCTTGACGATGGCATCAAATTCATCAGTTGTCATTCCCGCATGGGTAGTCATGACAATTTCCAAAAGGCCTTTTTCTCCCTGCTTCATTAACTCAGCCATATCATTTTCTAACAAGGCTTTGAATGGCTGCTTGGTTTTCCATTCGGGGTGGTCAGGTGCCAGGGCTTTTATCCGGTCAATGGCGAAAAACAATTGAAAATAAACCGGCTGTTCAGACCATAACGTTCCGTCATTGTCGAATGTAGCAATTCGGTCTTTTTCATCAATGAAATTTGGACTGGATGAATTGGTTACATCCTCCACATAGCTGATGATGGCCGATTTTGTTTCACCATCATTCCAGGAAGGAAGAGGGTCTGAATTTTCAGCAGATTCACTTGCTGTTTCAGTAGTTTCGACACCTGTTTCCGTTTTACTCGTGCAGGACACAATCCAACAGCAAGCTAAAGCCAGGAAAATCAATAAAACATTTTTGGAATTCATATTCAGTTGGTTTAGTTTAATTTAATTTATAGGTGTTTTTAGCTTTAGAATTTCATTCATTAAGGCTAAATGCCAATCCGATCCCTTCCACAACCATCGAAACACCGATGACTGTCAGGATCAATCCCATCAGCTTTCCCAAAACAACAATTTTATTTGCGCCGATGAATCCCACCAGTTTGTCTGAAAATACAAATGCCACATAGGTTAGCACACAGATCAGCAAAAACATCAACAACACCACACCCATGTAGAGGTAACTGACCCCTTCTACATAGTTCATGGCCGTAACAATCGTTCCCGGTCCGGCGAGAATGGGAATGGCCAGCGGTGAAATCGCGACATCCTCATTAAAATCAGGGGCATTCTGATCATGAATGCTCGATTTTTTGGATTGCAACATCTCAAACCCTACGAAAAACACCAGGATCCCTCCTGCTATTTTAAAGGCCGGGATGGTCAGGTGAAATACTTCAAAGATGTATTTACCCAACAACACAAAGGAAGCAATGATGGCAAATGTGGTGAGTACGGCTTTTTTGGCAACTTCTTTCTTTTCCTTATAGGTAGCTCCTGCTGTCATACCAGTGAACACAGGCGTATTGGTAATGGGGTTCATGATGGCAAAAAACCCGGTAAAGACTGTAATCGCAAAGCCAAATATGCTGGTTGTATCCATAAGTTAATTTCTATTGTTCCACGCCGACCCAAACGTGATGTACCACCCAAAATCATCATTGGACCAGGCAACATCCATTCCGGTTCGCAGGCCAAATTTTCTGGCGATCAGGTAGCGAAAGCCGGTCCCATAAGTGTAGACCAGTTCGGCATCACCAAAAGAAACCTCATTTGTTAGCGCCTTGGCCAATCCACCAATCAGGATCCCACTCCACCTTCTTGTAAAATCGTATCGTTGTTCGGTTTCCAACATGTAGATTTGATCCCCCTGATACCTTGCCATTGGCACTCCTCTCATATCAACATATGGCATCAGGTAAAATGGCACATCGCCTCCGGTAAGCCAGACCCCTTCCAGACGCACTCCACTCACCCATTTCTTCGTTGGCTGAAAGAAATTAAAGGTGGCAATGTTGAGTTTTCCGTAGTCATAATCGCTGCCTAACCACGATGCATTCAATCGATAGGTCAATAGCAGGTAGGAACCATTATCAGGTGTGAAAACATTGTCGCGTTTATCATATTGCATATCAAGGGCAAGGCTACTGATATTGGCTTTTAAGTCGTACCCCTCTGCAATATCAGGAACCTCTGGCAAATCAAATTGCGGTGTCAGATCATTGTGTGCGTAGGCATAATCCAACCCAACGTAAAGGTCTGTCTTCGCTATTTGCCTAAGAACAGATACAAATATCGCCGTCATTTTAAAACCAAAATCGAATTTCCTGTTCCCAATATCCGGAAGGGTGCGATAGAAGTCCATATTGATATCGCCATGAAAAACTGCAGCACGATATTTTATATGATGTTTTGGAAGGGAAGCGGAACGCATTCCACCAAAACCCCATGATTTATTACCGGTATACCCGATAAAAGCAGCTGTTATATCGGGAGGAATATATTTTCCTTTTTCCTTGTATTTGTTGGGATGAATAAACACAGGTGTAAAGACTACCCCGATATTTCCAAGAGCAGGCTCTGTAATAAGCTGTGGAATAGGAATAAATCCATGAAAATCGATCAGAAAACTACTGAGGTCCAGGGCATTATCAAGAGAATCTTTAAAAACTGCAAAATTCAGTTTTCTCCTGGCAATGGTCGAAGTTGAATCAGAATTTGTTGTCTGGGCAATAGCATCATTAGCAATAAAAAAGTAAAGGAGAATTACAAAAGGGAATAATCTCATTCTGGTTGTTTGGTTGGCCTAAATTAAAAAAATATTTACATATGATTCATTCTAATGTCACTTTTAACATGATAATCTGAACCAACCCATTACGCCAAAAAAACTGAAACCCGTATTATTTATTTTGTATCGTCTCTTTCGTATTCAGGCTGAAACCGTCCGTTCTATACAAATTCCATCCTTTTACACCGCCCTAAATGATATCTGCAGGAAGCTTTGAAGAAGAGCAATTAGCTAAACCCCAAGAATAAAATATATATATTTTAATCATTTGATTAAATCATTTGATTAATATACATTTGCTGCCTGAGAATAGTCACCCGTCATGAAAAAGAAAGCCAGAGACCCCGAGGCAGCATCTGTTGCAAAAATCAAAAAAGCTGCTCATAAGGTATTCCTGCAAAAGGGATTTGCCTCTACAACCATACGGGACATTGCCGAGGCAGCCGGAACGAATGTAGCTTTGCTCAATTATCACTTTGGCAGCAAAAAGAATTTGTTTGAGGAAGTGATGCTGGAAAAGATCCGAGAGCTGCTTGGAAGGCTCACGCCGATCTTTACAAATGAAACCACTACGCTTGAACAGAAAGTCAATGGCCTGGTAGATAGTTACATCGATTTTCTATTAAACGATCCGGATCTCGTCACCTTCATTTTAAATGAAATCAGAAAGGGTAATTTTGATTTCATTGTTAAAGCCCGGTTAGATGAACTCGTCCATCAGTCTTTTTTTATGAAACAATTAAAAGAAGCCTCCGGCGACGTAAATCCTATCCAGTTTCTCTTCAGCATTGTGGCGATGATTATTTTTCCATTCGTGGCCAGGCCGGTGATTATCCAGACGAAACTGGTCGATCAGGATGCTTTTCAGCAGATGATGCTGGAAAGAAAAAAGCTCATTCCCCTCTGGATCAACCAAATACTGAACGGAAAAAAATGATGATAATGGGTTCATTCAAAACTTATGGATTTTATACAGCCATTTTACTACTGCTGGTTTTGGACAGCAATAATTTGGCCGCACAACCGCTGAGCCTGGACAGTTGCTATGCCCATGCTTTGAAAAACTATCCGCTGATCAATCAGTATGAGCTGATCGAAAAGACAAAAGAATACACGCTCAGCAATGCCAGTAAAGCCTACCTGCCCCAGGTGAGTGTGACCGGAATTGCCGGTTATATCATTGGTGGGTTTCCATTAGGTGGTGAAAACAGCGATGACTTTAAGCTAATTGGATTGGCCCAGCTAAACCAAACAATCTGGGACGGCGGTGCAACCAAAGCACAGAAAGAAATCATTGCTGCAACAGCAGAGTCTGAAAAGGCATCCCTCGAGGTCAGTCTGTTTGAATTGCGGGAGCGGGTGAATCAGTTGTACTTTGGAATATTGATGATCGATGAACAGTTGGTACAAATTGACCAGCAGGACAAAGTGCTTGAAAACAATGCAAAACGCATAAAGGAACTGAATGAAAGTGGTCTGGCTTTCAAAACCGATTTGCAGGAAATACAGGTCGAGCAGCTTAAACTCAAACAGCAAAAGACCGAATTCACCTATACCCGAAATGGCTATCTGCAAATGCTGGCATTATTCACCGGGCTGGACGTTGACCATACTACGCAATTTGAAAGACCTACCCAATCGGATCTGCCGCCGGATTTGCCTATGATCCGTCCAGAATTGTCCATGTTCCAAAGTCAGAGAAACCTGGCCGAAGCACAAGCTAAGATGCAGAGGGTAAGCCTGATGCCAAAGATAGGAGTATTAGGAGCCGGTGTATTCCTTTATCCTGAAATAGGCCTCGGTGAGAGTAGTATGTCCTCATTGGGTGTGATTGGTTTGAGTACTTCCTGGAGTATCAGTGGGTTGTACAAAAATTCAAATGAGAAAAACCTGAGTCAGTTAACACTTAATAAAATTAACGTCCAGGAGCAAACTTTCAGGGTCAATAACGATCTTCAAACCACGCAAACAAGGGCAAGTATCGAGAAGCAAAAGGCGGTGCTGGCAGAGGATGACGAAATCGTGAAATTACGAACCAGCATCCGTGAAGGATATCAATTGAAATACGACAATGGTATGTGCTCGATGCTCGACTTACTTGATGCTACTGAAAAGGAAAGCCAGGCAGCAAGCCAAAAGTCCCTCCACGAAATGCAATTACTAATGTCTATCTATGAATACAAAACACAAACCGGTAATAAATAACATTAACATGAAAAAGGTTAGACTTATTTACGCAGCGTTGGCCCTGACCTGCCTTTTTGCCTGTCGCCAGGACAAAAATGATTTTGATGCCTCCGGTACCTTTGAAGCGGTGGAAACGATTATTTCCGCTGAAGTGAACGGAAAGATTTTGTCTTTCGAGGCAAAGGAAGGCGACGTGTTAAAAGCTGGTCAGGTAATTGGTTACATTGACAGCACGCAACTACATCTGCAACGCCTGCAACTGGAGCAAAACAAAAAGGCCATTCTGAGTGGCAGACCCAATACGCAAATCCAGACCAAAGCGCTCAAGGAACAACTGGCCACCGCTAAAACAGACCGTGACCGCATGGCCAACCTGGTGCAAGGTGGTGTAGCCAATCCCAAACAACTGGATGACGCTAATGCAAGGATAACCACACTCGAAGCACAAATCAGCGCCCAGGAAAGTTCCCTTTACACGACAAACACCTCCATTGAAGAGCAGGCCAATCTGGTTGAAGTACAATTGCAGGAAGTGCTGGACAGGTTAGAAAAAAGTAAAATCACCAACCCAGTCAACGGAACAGTCCTGACTACCTTTGTTGAACCTTTCGAAATGACCGCCGCAGGCAGGCCATTGTACAAAATAGCGGATCTGTCAACCCTCACCCTGCGGGCATACATTACCGGTGACCAATTGCCACAAGTGAAGCTCAATCAAAATGTAAAGGTTTATACAGATAAGGGCGATGGAGGTTTTAATGAAACAGAAGGAAGCGTCACATGGATCAATGATAAGGCTGAGTTTACTCCAAAATCAATCCTGACGAAGAATGAACGAGCGAATCTGGTTTACGCCATTAAAGTGCGAGTGGTGAATGACGGAAGTTATAAAATTGGCATGTACGGGGAAATAAAATTTTAAAGTAATTATGTCTGATGTTCAGGTAAATAGTTTAACCAAGACCTTTGAAAAAGGTAGCATTCAGGCGGTAAATGATGTATCGTTTTCTGTGGAAAAAGGCGAGCTCTTTGGCCTGATCGGGCCGGATGGTGCGGGAAAAACCACCCTATTCAGAATGCTGACCACCTTACTGTTGCCGGATTCGGGTAGTGCTACGGTCAATGGCATGGATATCGTGAAAGACTACCGTGAAATTCGCCGGCGAGTAGGCTACATGCCTGGCAAATTTTCTTTATACCAGGACCTGACCATCGAAGAAAACCTCCATTTCTTCGCCACCGTATTCAATACAACCATTGAAGAAAACTATAACCTGATCAAGGACATTTATGTACAGATTGAACCCTTTAAAAAGCGAAGGGCGGGCAAGCTGTCGGGTGGAATGAAACAAAAACTTGCCTTATGCTGCGCTCTGATACACAAACCAACTGTACTGTTTTTGGATGAACCTACCACGGGAGTAGATGTGGTTTCCCGTAAGGAGTTTTGGGATATGCTTAAATCATTGAAACAACAGGGAATTACCATTTTGGTATCGACGCCCTACATGGATGAGGCCAATCTCTGTGATCGGATCGCGCTTATTCAGAATGGTGAAATCATGTCGATCAATACCCCGGAGAATATTGTGAAAAGCTTTCCCAATACACTTTACGCTGCCAAAGCGAAAAATATCTATTTGCTGTTAAAACGACTGGAGGCAGATGAAGAGGTGGAGAGTTGCTATGCCTTCGGTGAGTACCTGCATTTCACGGTGAAAACAGACGGAAATGAAAATGACCTACTCAATGCCATCGCTGAGAGGCATCCATTGGACGAGCTTGAATTGAAAAAAATAAAACCGACCATAGAAGACGCGTTCATTCGGTTGATGCATGAAAACACCATAAAAGTGACAGCCGATGGCGAATAAGATCATAGAGTGCCACGAGCTGTCCAAGCATTTTGGTGACTTCAAAGCCGTCGACCAGATCACCTTTGACGTGAAGGAAGGTGAGATATTTGGTTTTCTTGGCGCGAATGGAGCAGGCAAGACAACGGCCATGCGCATTTTATGCGGTCTTTCCTATCCAACTTCAGGAGAAGCCAGTGTGGCTGGATTTAATGTGTACAAACAACAGGAAAAAATTAAAAAGCACATTGGCTACATGAGCCAGAAATTCTCCCTGTACGATAACCTGACCATACTGGAAAACATTGAGTTCTATGGTGGAGTGTATGGTGTCTCACGAGAAGAGATCAAAAAGAGAAGCAATGAATTGGTTGCCACACTGGGATTGGAAAAAGAGGCCAAAAAACTGGTAGGCTCGCTGCCACTCGGGTGGAAGCAAAAGCTTGCATTCTCGGTGGCCATTTTTCATCGGCCGAAAATCGTCTTCCTGGATGAACCGACAGGAGGAGTAGACCCCATCACCCGACGACAGTTTTGGGATATGATCTACCAGGCAGCTGAAGATGGTATTACGGTTTTTGTAACAACCCATTACATGGATGAGGCAGAGTATTGCAACCGGATTACAGTGATGGTGGATGGACGCGTGGAAGCGTTGGATTCACCTGCCAGGTTAAAAGAGAGTTTTCATACCCATTCAATGGATGAGGTATTTTATCAGTTAGCGAGAAAAGCAAAAAGGTCAAGCGATTAATATATGAAGCAACTATTTGTATTCATCCGAAAAGAATTCTACCATGTGTTTCGCGACCGTCGAACACTGCTGATACTTTTTGGCCTTCCGGTGGTGCAGATCGTCCTTTTTGGTTTTGCGTTAAGCAGCGAGGTAAAAAACATTGGGATTACGATATTTGACCAGGCTCATGACCTTAATTCCGAGCAGATAGTTGATCGCATCAAAACGAGCGAATACTTCATTTTAAAAGAGTCGGTTAACAACTATTCTGAAATTGAAGACCGGTTTCAGGAAGGAAGAGTGAAATGCGCCCTGGTATTTCCTCCCAACTTCGGAGCAGACCTTTACCGGACTGGTCAGGCGCAGGTTCAGATCATTGCGGATGCCGCTGACCCAAACACCGCCAAAATACTGGAAACTTATCTTTCGGCAATTATAGGTCAGTATCAACACGAACTAAATCCTAATGTTAAGATTCCTTACCAGATCGTACCGACGGTGCGACAGCTATACAATGAAGAACAAAACGGTTCGCTGAGTTTCATTCCCGGGGTGATTGCGCTCATATTTATGATCGTCAGTACAGCCCTGACTTCGGTGGCGGTAGTCCGGGAAAAGGAGATGGGAACAATGGAAATTCTTTTGGTTTCTCCTTTCAATCCGATCATGGTACTGATTGCTAAGGCCATTCCTTATTTGGTACTTTCGCTGATCGATTTTATTATCGTTTTGCTGCTGTCGGCTTATTTGCTGGATGTAGAGATTAAGGGTAGCTTGTTGCTACTGTTTGGAGAAAGTATCCTGTTCATTATAACCTGTCTGTCGCTGGGGCTGCTGGTGTCCAGTGTAACCGAGTCGCAGCAGGCGGCCATGCTATTCTCCATGATGGCCATGATGTTGCCGACCTTGCTACTAACTGGCTTTATTTTTCCACTGGAAAATATGCCGAAGATATTCCAGGTGATTTCAAATATTATTCCATCGAAATACTATTACATCATTGTAAAAGCTGTGATGTTGAAAGGGTTGGGCTTTGAATATGTTTGGAAGGAAACATTGGTGTTGCTGGGAATGACGACGTTTTTACTGGGATTGGCACTGAAGAAATTTAAGATCCGATTGGCATGAATGTATTGTTTTTCATATTACGAAAAGAGTTCCGCCAGATATTCAGGGATAGGATTATATTGGCAATGATGACCTTTGTGCCGATTGTCCAATTGATCATATTACCTTTTGCAGCCGATTTTGAAGTGAAGAATATAAATGTCGCCTACCTGGACCATGATCACAGCTCGTATTCTAATGAGCTAATCAATAAAATAGGATCTTCCGGGTATTTCAGTCTAGTTGGCTATCCGCTTTCTTATCACGATGGTTTACAACTTATTGAAACGGGAGACGCGGACTTGGTATTGGAAATACCATCAGGTTTTGAGCGCAATTTGGTACGTCACGGACATCAAAAGGTGAACATCGTAGTAGATGCTATTAATGGAACCAAATCTTCTTTGGGGGGTAGTTACCTGAAGTCGGTTTTGGCAGATTTTAACAGTCGGCTGGACATCATGATAAAATCCCCGAATGATGCCATAAGCCTACCCGCAAAACGCATTGAAATCTCCAGTGTCAATTGGTTTAATCCACGGGCGGAATACAAATACTACATGGTGCCGGCCATCCTGGTATTGTTGCTGACGTTGATTGGAGGCTTTATGACGGCCCTGAATATTGTAAGGGAAAAGGAAGTGGGCACGATCGAGCAGATCAATGTGACTCCCATAAAAAAATGGCAGTTCATTTTGGGCAAATTGATCCCTTTCTGGATTGTGGGGATGATCGTTTTCACGCTTGGACTGACCGTGATGTACGTGGTGTATGGCATATTTCCGGCAGGGAGCATCCCGACCTTGTACCTCTTTGCCGGGGTTTACCTTGTGGCATTGCTGGGTTTTGGCTTATTGATTTCCACTTTCTCCGATTCACAACTTCAGGCCATGTTTGTTGCCTTTTTCTTTATCATGATTTTCATCCTGATGAGTGGCTTCTTTACCAGCATCGACAGCATGCCGGGCTGGGCAAAGCAAATATCACTGTTGACCCCCGTCACCCATTTCATCCATGTTGTGCGGTTGATTGTCCTGAAAGGAAGCAGCCTCGGACATGTCTACATGGAATTGTTTTACCTCATCCTATTTGCCATTGTACTGAATAGTTTGGCTATTTGGAATTACAGGAAGACGAGTTGATCCGATATGCCAATAGCAATACCTCGAAACCTACAGAACAACAACCCTCTCTTTTTAACAATTTCTCACGTTTTCTGGAAAAAGATTAACTTACCGGAATAATCAAATGTTGAGGATAGTAAACCGCTTCGTCCTAAAATAACATGAAAAAAAACAAACAAAGCAAATAATCAGAATAGCATTGTTTGTCGGGACCCTCGTTCCCATGTTTTTCGTACCATGGATTTTGAAGGTCACAACAGGAGTTTATCGAAAATTGTATATAGCCGTATTGTTGAAATTCTGAGAAGAGAAAAAGGATCATAATGATAGTATGTAACAAATGTCTGAATCAATGTTAACATAGAGGCAGCTTATTTTTGCAGACGCGACCGTTATATCCACTTGAACAAAAATCCATTGAATTGAAACTACCAATAGGATACCATAAATTTCATAAAAACAAGTTTTTGAATTATCAGTTAAATCGATGGTATTCCCTCGGATATTCAAGAAAAGAAGATATAGAAGCTATTGGTACGAAAATCCATTCGTTTGACCAATATATTAGCGAGTTTCAAACGGCTTCTGAACTTGCCATCAAGGAAAATCGATTAAAAAATGCAGCAACCTATCTAAGAGCAAGTGAGTTTCTTATTAAACATGATGACGAAAGAAAACTTCCCGTTTACCTGAAATTTATTGACTTATTTGATGAAGCTTTTGCTGATAAAGGGTTTGTAAGACATAAAATACCTTATAAAGGAAGTTTCCTATCAGCAATAAAAATCCCTGCAAAAACCAGGGAGGCAAAAGGGACAATTGTCAGCATTCCCGGGTTTGATGCATTTATAGAGGAGTTCTATTGCATTTGGGAGTATTTTGCTGAAAACGGATACGATTTCATTGCTTTTGAGGGACCGGGACAAGGCGGGAGCAGGAGAATATACAACCAATATTTTGACCATGATTATGAAAAAGCAGTGAAAGCCGTTTTAGATTACTTTCAACTTGAGGAGGTTACTGCTTTAGGTGTGTCAATGGGTGGATATTGGATTATGAGAGCTGCTGCATTTGAAAAAAGAATCAAAAAGGTAATAGCAATGCCGCCAGTATATGATTGGCTGGAGATGACGAGTTCCTTTAATGCCAATCTTGCCAGGTGGTTTTTAAAACACAGGCAGCTAACGAATTTTTTTGTCAAAATAAAAATGAATGTTGGGGCGTTGAGACATGCGATCAACAATGCGCTGTTTATTCAAAATAAGGCTGAACCATTTGATGCTGTCGAGTGGATGATGGGAATGAACAAAGAACATCTACACAGCCATTTAATCGATCAGGACGTATACCTGTTATCGGGTGAAAATGATGCTTTTCAGCCGGTAAAACTTTTGATAAAACAGCAAGAAGCATTGATCAATGCGAAATCGATTTCAGTAAGAATATTTAAAAAATCAGAGGAGGCTGACCAACATTGTCAGATTGGAAATTTGGGGATTGCGTTAGAATCAATGTTAACCTGGATAAATGAAAAAAGCTCCTAATTGTCATTCCGACAAAAGGAGGAATCTGTTGATACAGGAAAGATACAAAATGCTGAAAATAAGTGAATGGCTAATTCCGTTAAACAACAGAATTAATATAGCGGTGAATCAGCACTTCATGAAGTTGTCTTTTTAAGATAAATAATTGATGCTTGATTGTCTTTCAAAGGAGCGTTACATTAAATGAAATAAGAGAAATTATAGCCCTACTTGTCGGCCAGATTAGAAAAATTGACTCTACCAGGCCCAACTACCATCAAAACAAATTCATATGAATCCTCTTTTCGATATCATCACGAAACAACTCACGGAGGTTTGGAAAACAAAAGAGCTCTCGGGTCGTGGACAATCGTATCGTTGCACCTGCGGAAGACCGGTCTTCTTTCATAACAGTCTTTGCCTGGGTTGCAAATCACCCCTTGGCTATGAGCCGAACCAGGCACAGGTACGTGCACTGATACCAGGAAAGGAAGTAAATACCTGGCATATTGCCGGCATGGAGGAAACTTCACTTCTTTGGCGGCAATGTGAAAATTTCAGCTCCCCTGCGGGCTGCAACTGGCTTGTCCCGGCAGACGATTCACATTCCCTCTGTATTTCCTGCAGGCTTAACAACACCATCCCCGATCTCGACGATGAAAACAACCGGCTTTGGTGGCGAGTCATTGAAAATGCAAAACGGCGCCTCGTGGCCCAACTACTGAGCCTGGGTCTTCCGGTACAGTCTAAGGTCAGCGAAGACACCAGCAATGGACTAATGTTCGATTTTTTACGCTCACCGGAAAATGGCCCTCGTGTGTTGACCGGCCACGCCAATGGTCTCATTACCTTAAACGTAGAGGAAGCGGATGACGCCAAGCGGGAAAAAATACGGCAAGACCTGCACGAACCTTACCGTACTTTGCTGGGACATTTCCGCCATGAGGTCGGCCACTATTACTGGGACCGCCTGATTGCGGACACACCATGGCTGCCAAAATTTCGCGAGCTCTTCGGGGATGAGCAGCAGGACTATGCAGCAGCGCTCAAACGTAACTATGAACAGGGTCCACCCTCGAATTGGAAAGACTACTACATCTCTTCGTATGCTTCCGTGCATCCTTGGGAAGATTGGGCGGAGTGTTGGGCGCATTATATGCACGTTGTGGACAGCCTGGATACTGCGCTAAGCTTTGGCATTCGTGGAGAGGAGGTGGAAGCCAGGATTGAACCCTTTACGGTGAATGACCTTTACAACCCGGAAGCACCTGATGCACAAAGGGTAGTCTTGCTGATGAATTCATGGGTGCAGCTGACGACGGTGCTTAACGAATTAGCACGCAGCATGGGCCAGCCCGATTTTTATCCATTTGTTATGACCCGCTCCGTTTTACGAAAATTACATTTCATCCAAATAGTGGTGAAATCGATACAGATAAGTTCAAGTAAGGTATCGGAAATTGGGCTGTGAAAAAAATGTTTGTTGAGATTCGTGAAACTGCTTGTTCACATTTAAAAACGTGGATGAACATAAGCTTAACGTTCGCTGAACTCACTCATCCTCCAAAATCTCTTTCACTCTGCCGACTGTCCCGTCATCCAGCATGACTTTAATCCCATAGGGATGGAAAGAGGATTTGGTCAGTAATTTCTTCACGATCCCTTCGGTCAGCTCACCGCTTCGCTGGTGATGTTTTTGAACCACATTTACCAATTGTCCGATGGAAACATCAGACCGTTTTTTACCCTCCGCCATTTAATGAAAAGTTAAAAAGAATTTAGATCATAAAGGTACGACCTTTGGGGAAATATTGCGAAACATTCGCTATTCTCAGAAGTCCTCGTTGAAAACAAGGACTATAAGCCATTCATGATTAAAGTTGCTCGGAGAACAAATTGTGGTTGTAGAAGCAGACCTGCTTAGACGAAAAAACCTCTCGGTGTAATCAACCTCTTTTTTTGACGCGATTATACCCTATTTATTTTATAGTTAAGCAGTACGTTTGAACAGCAAAAATCAACTTAATAACAATGGCACTGATCAACCCTCACATTAACTTCAACGGAAATGCCGAAGAAGCTTTCAATTTTTACAAATCCGTATTTGGAGGAGAGTTTGCAAAAATTATGCGTTTCAAAGACCTGGCAAGTGCTGAATTTCCAGTAGCAGAAAATGAAGCCAATAAAGTAATGCATATTGCTTTACCTATTGGTAAAAACATTTTAATGGCAAATGATGTACCTGAAAGTATGGGCCGAACAAACGAAAACGAGCACAGGAGTAAGATTTCAATCAGCACAGAAAGCAAAGAAGAAGCCGATAATTTATTTAATGGTCTTTCAGCAGGCGGACAAATCGAAATGCCAATTGCTGATAGTCCCTGGGGCTCATACTTTGGAATGTTTAGAGACAAATACGGAATTGAATGGATGGTAGATTTTGACCCCAACTATAAAGGACAAATTTAACCTCCATCTGGAAGACCTTCGGGATTAAATTTGTCGATTGTTAAACAATAGTCACCTTAAAAGAGACAATTACAGGACCTGCCTGTGCTGAATTAATTTCAGTATTCCGGTATCTCCTCCAAGTTTCAGGGGTGTAGAAAGAGAGATTGAGAGAGCGAAACATTCGCTATTCTCGGAAGTCCTCGTTGTAAACAAGGACTATATTCACTTCACCTAAACCGTCCCATCGTCCTCGTTTGAGCGTAAGCGGTAACGAGGATGCAAGAGAATGGCAATTGCATTGCCAGTGACAAGACAGGCGGGTGTATTGCCAGATCTAAATCACTGTCACAGGGACTAAACCTTTCTTTCCAACATAGTTTCTGGCGCTGCTGTAAACATAATCTTCGGGGGCATCAACTAATCCTGCACGAACGGGATTTTCATGAATGTAGTTGATCTTTTCCATCATATCGATATCAGTCAAATCAATGGGGTGGTTATCATCCTGCCAGACTTTATAGTTTTCTGCCCGTCTGGTCCTTCTTGCTTCAAAGGAAAACTTATCCAGCAGCCATTTTTGACGGCTTTCATTGATTGAACCCACGACTTCAATAAATGTCTTAGAGGTAAATTTTTTAAAGTCACGCAAAAAATTCGACATGTAACCTGGTGAATGGCACTGTGCGACCAGGTGAATGTGATTGCTCATAATTACCCATGCAAAAATTTCCAAGTGTTTGTTTTCGATGCAGTGATTTAATGAATCAACCACTACATCCTTATAATCCTTCCTGGAAAACAGATCAATCCAATGAACTACGGTACAGGTTAGATAGTGAGGAGCTTGCTGATCAGTGATGACATATCTACTTACGGACATGATTATTATTAGGTAAAAAAATTAATATAGCGAAACATTCGCTATTCTCGGAAGTCCTCGTTGTAAACAAGGACTATATTCACTTAGAAACAGCCGCCAACTTTTTCTCCAAATACTCATCATACGTACCCAGTGTATCCACAAAACCGTTTGGTCCGATTTCCAGGACGCGATTAGCAATTGTTTGGGTAAAGGTGTGGTCATGAGAGGTGAACAATACCGTGCCCGGGAAATTGGCCAAAGAGTTGTTGAAGGCCGTGATGGATTCCAGATCCAGGTGGTTGGTGGGTTCATCCAGGATCAACAGGTTGGCTCCTTGCAACATCATGCGGGAGATCATGCATCGTACTTTTTCCCCACCTGAGAGCACACTGCATTTCTTCAGCGTTTCCTGACCGGAAAAGAGCATTTTGCCCAGGAAGCCCCGAATGTATACCTCGTCTTTCTCCCCATCGGAATACTGGCGCAGCCAGTCGATCAGGTTGTCATCTGAGTTAAAATAGTGGGCGTTTTCGTTGGGCAGGTAGGCTGTCGTGATGGTTTGGCCAAATTTAAAATGGCCGCTGTCGACTTCTTTTTCACCCATCAGAACCTGGAAGAAGGTGGTGATCGCCAGGCTGTCGTCACCTACCACCGCTATTTTATCACCTTTATTGACAAACAGGTCAATCCCTTTGAAGAGGTAATCCCCATTATATTTTTTACTCAGGCCTTTGGTTTCCAAAATCTGATCGCCGGCTTCGCGGTTTTGATTGAAGATGATAGCCGGGTACTTTCTGCTGGAAGGCTGAATTTCGTCGATATTGATCTTATCCAAAAGTTTCTTTCGGCTGGTGGCCTGCTTGGATTTAGCAGCATTGGCACTGAATCGGGCAATGAATTCCTCCAGTTCCTTCTTCTTTTCCTCTGCTTTTTTATTAGCAGCCGAGCGCTGGGAGAGCGCGAGTTGGCTTGACTCATACCAGAAGGTATAATTGCCGGTGTAAATCTTTATGGCGCCAAAATCAATATCGGCCACGTGCGTACAAACCGTATCCAGAAAGTGGCGGTCGTGGGATACGACGATGATCGTATTTTTGAAATCCAACAGGTAATCTTCCAGCCAGGAGATGGTTTTGATGTCAAGGTCGTTAGTAGGTTCATCGAGGATCAGGATATCCGGATTGCCAAACAGTGCCTGGGCAAGAAGTACCCGCACCTTTTCGCTACCCGACAGGTCTTTGACCAATTGATAATGTTTGGACTCATCGATGTCCAGACCACTCAACAGGGCAGCGGCATCCGATTCTGCATTCCATCCATCCATATCAGCGAATTGGGCTTCCAGCTCCGATGCGCGGTGGCCGTCTGCCTCAGAGAAATCAGGTTTCGCGTAGATGGCGTCCTTTTCTTTCATGATTTCATACAAGGCAGTATGACCCATGATAACTGTTTCCAAAACCGGAAACTCATCAAACTCAAAGTGGTTTTGTTTCAGGATGGCCATTCGCTTTCCCTGGTCAATGGTCACCCGACCTGAATTTGGCTGGATCTCTCCTGAAAGGATCTTTAGAAAAGTGGACTTTCCTGCACCATTTGCGCCGATGATACCGTAGCAATTGCCAGCGGTAAACTTGAGATTGACCTCGTCAAAAAGCACACGCTTGCCATATTGGAGGGAAATATTGCTTGTAGAAATCATTTACTTGTTGTTTTTAACCGGAGCGCAAAATTAGGTTTTTTGAGTGTAAAAACCATAGGTGTGGAAATAATGGGGTTTAATAGTCAAATGGTGATTTAATCCGCACTGCAAATGCGAACGAGCGGATCAATTCACTTCATTTCCCTGGCCTCCAGCTCGCTTTTCAAAAACTGTCCGGCAAACAGGTCACTGGCTAAAATTCTTTTGCTACTCATAGTAATTAGTTATTGCAATCCTAATAACCTTCTGATTGAGTAAGATGGATCAACCGGCTTCATTGATTAAGAAGGCTACCTCCAATTCTCTATTTTCAGATCCTGTATCCTTGTAAATTCCTTTTCATTTGATGTAACCAATATCAAATCATTAGCTAATGCGGTGGCAGCAATTAAAAAATCATATGGACCAATGGGCGTTCCCAATACCCGCAGGTTATTCCTGATTTTTGCAGCTATCACAGCTTCCTTCGATTCAAAATTCAATGTTTTGACTTCTGACAATATAGCCTCAACAATACTTTTGGATTTACTCTTCAATTTTGAAGTTTGTTCCATACCATATCTCAATTCAAATTCTGTGATTGACGATATGGCTACCTGGTCAGGAGATTTAGACTTCATAGCCTGAATCGTATTAGCATCTCCTTTAATAAGATCAATGATGACACAAGTGTCTAACAAATAGATCATGCTAAAAGAGATCTTCCTTAGGTGGTTTCAAATCCGTTCTAAGTTCTTCAATGCCTGGAAAGTCAGGGTCTGGTTCCAGTTGATTGATCCAATCACCCCATTTTTTGTTTGACTCATTTTTCAACAGCAATTCAACTGCTTTACGAATTGCGCCGTTTGTGGTCATCCCTTTTTCTTTAACAAAGGCATCAAAACGACGCTTAAGAGCATCTGGTAAATAAACAGATATATTCATACCGAATATGTTATATTATAATATATTACAAATTTAAAGAAGTTTAGCTATTCTTTTGTCATCTTCCGCAATTTTAATCCCAAGCCTGCCCAAACTAAAATGGGCATGGTAGATAGAAAGAGGGATGTGGAAGTAGAAATATAGAACACAATCAACTACATTTAACTGTAACAAAATGCAGGCTTGCACCTAGCAAAAGTAGCATAAAATGATTCTTAACGAATTTTTACCAAAAGCTCCATTGCGTGAATTTATTCAATGTTACCGGATTATTCATTTTGAGTTCGGTGGGTCAAAGGATATTCCGGTGAAATCGTATGCTCCAAAGCCTGAATGTGTTCTGCATTTTTTTCTGCGCGATTTCTGGGCGGTTCAAAAAAATGGGAGTGAAAAATGTATGCAGCCATCCATAGTATTGCTCGGCCAAAGGACATCGGTGGTTCAACAATTTACAGGGGATAGTTTTATCAGTGTCCAGGTCGTCTTTCAACCTACTGCGATTTTTCGTTTAACAGGCATTCCTGCCCACGAATTGACCAATGAGCACATCGATGCCACGCTAATTTTTTCAACAGACCTGCAAGATACTTTAACGCGGTTGCAGGATGCAAATACCTACAATGAAATGCTATCCATCATAGAATCAGCTAGCTTCGAATTGATTCGGAAATCCCGGATGGACAGTAAACCTTTGGATACTGTGACTCAAAAGATGATTTACAGCGGAGGCAATCTATCACTGGATACGCTGGCGGGTAATGCCTGTCTCTGTACCAAGCAGTTCAAGAGAAAGTTTTATGAAAGCGTGGGGGTAAATCCAAAAACATATTCCAGGATCATCCGCTTTAACAGGGCTTACAATATTAAAAATGCTTTTCCTGAAAGAGATTGGCTGGATATAATCGTTGAATGTGGTTATTATGATTATCAGCATCTCGTCAGGGATTACAAGGAATTTACCAGTAAAACACCAAATGAATTTCATCAACAGGAAAGCAATGCACCCGAGCGGATATTAGGACTTACGGATCACCTTTATCAGCATAGAGCAAACTCATTTGTCCGATCCTAACATGTCCTTTTTTTACCAATAGTCTGAATAAAAACTTATCGATCTTGGTATTAAAAAAGGATCTTTATGAAAAGCATATATTGTTTAGCACTAATGATTTTTGGAGTGATGACAACTTCTTTTTCTCAGCAGCAGACCAAAACCTATGTTTTTGTACATGCCCAATGGCATGGTGCCTGGAGCTGGTACAAGGTAGTACCGCTTATGGAAGGAAAGGGCTATAAAACCATCATCTTTGATTTACCCGGACATGGGGCTGATACCGCATTGGTTGAGGGTGTTAGTTTGAAGGATTGTGTGAATAAAGTTGTATCAATTGCCAATGCTCAATCAGGAGAAGTTATTTTGGTTGGTCATTCCAGCGGAGGAGTTGTAATCGCTCAAGCAGGCGAAATATTGGGCAAGGATAAAGTTGCATCGTTGGTATTTCTCGATGCATTTCTGCCAAACGATGGAGAATCGGTTTTTAGCCTGGCAGGAAAATATACCAGTGCCGGAACACCTTTAGGCCAAAGTCTACTGGTTTCAGAGGACCAAAAGTCGGTTTCGCTCAACCTGGACAAGGTGGAAGAATTGCTGTACCACGACTGCTCCCCGGCGGATCTGAGTTTTGCAAAATCTCACTTGCGAAAAGGCCCACTGGCAGTTCTGGCAACACCGGTGAGCGTCACCAATGAAAATTATGGAAGTATTCCAAAGTATTATATTCTCTGTTCCCAGGCGAAGGATATGGAAAAAGCAAAACTTTCAGAGAATGTAAAATGTAAAAAAGTATATACCCTTGAGAGCAGCCACTCCCCGTTTTTCTCAATACCAGACCAACTTTCGGAAATTTTGGAAGATATTTATTGAGCATTACAATAGCCTCAAAGTGACGCAGGGTATCTGGCGAATGCACAACTCGAACCCATCAAAGTGTCTCATTTCGAATGAAGTTTACCGAAACGACTGACAATGAGTGGAGGTTTACGAAATGAGAAATCTATGGTATTGCGAATGAGAAACACTCACCAACTTCAGAGTGATTCCAACATATAAAATACAACCAGTAGATTTCTTCCTTTGGCTGAAATGACAGCGAGGAGAATTGAAAAACATTCATCATCCTTTCTCCAGTAATTGCAGGGTCTTTGGCAAAGACCCTTTTAAGACAGCAATTGTACCCATGATGCCCTAAGGCAATTTGGAGAAGATATCGGATTACTTAAACTCAAGTCTCCCATGTTAGACAGTAAAACTATGTTAGCATAAATGGTTACACATGCCTTACCTCTTTTCATTGCTCCTTACAACTCCCATCCAAACGATGTCTGAAGGACATAATCCGTGTCGCTTGCTCCTTCAACCGGTTGATTATCAAAGTTTAGGGTAAAGCCAATTTTAATATAAAAGTCCAATGGCAGATCATACTTTGTGTCAAGTGAATAGTCAACACGCCAACGACCAGATTCGGTTAAACTTGGGTAGGCCACCAGGTTTGTAAGCAGGCTAAAATCGCCGATATCATACATGTTTAATTCAGTTCCAAAAAAAGCTTCCGCACTTTGTCTGTCGGCGGCTTCCGTGGAATAGGTTTCATTGTTAAACGATCCACCTGCCTGCACACCCCAATAGGTTTGGTTGGTATGGATCAGGTATTTACCAAGACCAAGGTTGGTAACAGTTCTTAGCTTAATTGCCTGTTCGGTATTGGATAACCAGGTGAGCTGACCAAGAATATACCAATCTTTTGGCAGGTAGTATCTAAAGGTAAGATCTGCATCCAGCCTCTTTATTTTTTCAACATCGTCTTGAGTAGAAATAATATTGTTGTAATTCGCATCAGCTGACCAACGCTCGGCAAGGTAGCCTATCCCACTCCTTATGCTAAATTGATTCAGATTATTTGCTTTAGTATGGCTGTATCCCAGGTCAATCGAGGCATTTAACTGGTCCCAAAATCCGGAATCCACAGATTTTAAAAAAACAATATCATCCCTGTTTACCGTTTCAGTACCAGCTTCACTATATATACTTATCAATGTACTGTCAAGGGTCGCAATATTACCATTGAACCTTCTCCCATCAGAGAGGGTGATCAGATAGTTCGTTTCTGTACGTATTCGCTTTATTTTCTCCCATTCTATTTTAAAATCGCTATCACTATAGTCTGTCTCAATGGTCAAAACTCCCCTATCCATATCTTTGAGTTCACCAACAATGATGTTGTCATTGTTAAGTATCAGGGAGTCGGTTTGGGCATTAACACCTTGAATTACAAATATTAGTACAAATGTGAAAATGAGCTTATTCATTTTTGATCCCAAGAGTATGAGCGTGATTTTCATCTGTGTTTGGTTTAGAAATTATAAATATTAAATCTGATCTGTTTTTTGGTTTAACTATATGGCATAAATGTATTGACTTTCATTTTGAATTCATTGAAAGGAAGTAGATTGGAATGAATTGCGGCACTGACAATCAGCAGATATAAAACCATCAATATCTTCCCCGTAAGGTATGGTGATAAAATTTTGTTTGAAGGTCCTAAACTTTATTCCGCTTAATACACCGGGTCTTTGGGTAACTCTGAACCAACAGGTATGCACATTCTTTCCAACGGCAAAAACGAACACGGAATTGGCACAAATGATAAGGGCAGGGGAAATACTATCGTTCGGAAATGGATTCTTTATTTTGATTTCTTTTTCTTTATGCTAATTGTTTTCCTGAAAGAAAGCATAAACAGTGATTTTTTTTCACTGTCTATGCTATCAGAAATTAAAAACCATATAATGTATTTGAAATATTTTTGAGGAGACTCTCCTGCTTTCAAATTTTTAGCGTTCTGCTTTTGTTTAATAGACAAATCCAAAATTTATTGCAAAGTATGACTGGGAGGCGTCTAGCTCATTTCCAGCCTGAAAACCAGCAAAATATTTTAATGAAAGGCTGACAGCGCTTTCGTAACCAACCGAGTATTGGACCCCAAATTCCGGAGCAAGCGCAAAATTCCATGCCTCCAGTTCATAGGTATACTGACCCATATCGGTATTTCGTCTGGTATAAATAGTTCCTATGCCAAGCTTGGCAAACGGATTGATCGTTTGATCCGGCTGCATATAGTAAACACCGCTGGCAAGAATCGGAACATGATTACTGTATCGGTATTGCTTGCCAGTGAGGGAGTTGTTTTCAATGGTATAGGTATCCTCGGCTTTCTCTTCATAAAAAACCGTCCAACCCGTACTCAATCCTATCCCTACATTTTCATTAATGGTCTTGTGAAAATCAAAATAGACTCCCCTGAAACTTGGTTTGGAAATATATTCCCCTACATCGCCCGTTGGAAACGCAATGGAGTAGTACATACCAAAATGATTGCTTTGTGCGAACGTATAAACCGACGCTATCAAACAAATGCTGAATATAAATAGTACTTTTTTCATGATTGTATTGTTTAGGATCTATCGGTTTTAGTCAATATTAAGATATGGTGATTGGGCAAAACTTTTTTCAATGGCATCGGTCACACGCGTAACATCATATGAATAATTAAAAATGCCATTACTTGCCGAAAGCCAGGTGATAGGCGTTTGTTTGACCGGATTATCTTCCGCTGCATTCGGATCGGCCAAAACCATCATCAACGTACCAGTCGTATAACTTCCCACTACCGGATAATACGGAGGATAGTACCAGCCCCACCAGGGGTACCAACCACCCCACCACCAGTCGTACCACCATCCATAAAAATAGGTAGTAGACGAAAGTCCTGCAGGCATCATCAATAAATCAGGGTTTTCATTGATGGCTACTTTTGACCAGCCATATGCGAGCATGTTTTCATCTATTTCGTTTAGAATAGGAATCGCATATTTGGCATCCATGTAAACAAATGAGGTATCACCGTTTTCTATGTCCACATCTACCACGATCTGATCAGGCATGGCATACGTGCTTTTGGACGTAAAATCATACTGTTCGTCATAAGTAGTAAAAACGATATCCATCTCTTCAGTATATTCAGGCCCCTGTGGATAGCACCCACCTAACAAAACCAGCAATACGGCAAATAATAAATTGTAGGATTTCATAATTAGTTGTTTTCAGATTTATTTATTTGTTAAAAGCTTATTATTTACTTTCCGGAACAGGATATTTTGACATTAGTTTTGCTACATTTTTCGGGATGGTCTTTTCTCTTTTTTCCGGTTTGTCCTTGACAATGGTAGTCAGCACTCCCTGCCAAATCAGCTTTTTGCTTTCTCCATCATACATGTCCACCACAAGCGTGCCCTCTGTATAATCATTTTCACTGTAGGTAGTAGTGGATGTTCCCATTCCGGCGCCCATGCCCCATCCCCATCGCGGTCCATAGCCCATCCCACCCATGTAATCAGTATAGGCTGTTGTACTCTGTTTTTTATCCAGTACCAGGTACAAAGCAACAGCAGCATCTGCATCACCGTCTGTAACGGTCATTCCTCTTTTTTCAAATTCCGATTTAAGGGCTTCGAGGATACGCTTTTTGTCAAAATCATTCAACTGCTGGTCGCTGTCCTTTTGCCAACCTTCAAAATTGTATGTTTTGTATTGGGTAAAATCAGTGTCCTTATCATAGTCACTTTTGACCTGGGCATAAACAACACCGCAAAGAAGCATCATTGACAGTGTTGCAATTGTTTTGAGTTTGATTGTTTCCATAATGTAATTGTAGATTTAGTTAATATTCTTATGCGTTAATTGGTTTCTTTTTGGAGTTGATATGACCGGAAAATACGGGAGGCAATAATTAAATGATATTTTAATCATTTTCCATTTGGAAGAAGTCCCGGATAAATCCAGAATAATATCATTTCCCTGCAAGGCCATAAAAGGCTTTTCGGCGAGTTTTCCGGAGTTGAAAAAAAACTGAAGCTTTCCTTTCATGGTCGATGCTGGTAGCTTTAAAATAGTGTAGCAGATTCACTGGTCAAATTTGCCATGTCTGAGTAAAGCCTACTACCTACACAATAAAATTTAGTTAAGCTTATTTTAATTGAAAATAATAACATTTGCAACGAAAAGACCCTATCGATCCTGATGCAAATGATATAAGGCATTAAAGAATTACAAGTGGTTAATAATCAGCTCTATTCCCATACGTGAATCCATCTTAAATACAGAGCTATGGTTTTCAGGCATAATAATAAGATTAATTAACGAAAATTGCCTAATTAAACCTCCAAAAATAAATTTCAGCAGAATCGTAGGAATCTAACCAAATGAATGATTTTTTATGGACAAAAGTAACGGTTGCTGACTTCTTGTTTCTGGGCAATTACATTTCACTATTGTCTCACTCTGCCCTCTGCCCTTTGCTAAATGGTTATTGAGTTGATTAAGTTAATTGGTTGATTAAGTTACTGGTAATATTAGTTGCTGGTTTCTTGTTGCTGGTAAAATTTGGTAGGAAACAAATGAGTGTCTCATTGTTAATTACTTTTTACTGACTACTATTCACTATTCACGAATTATCACACTCCTCACCCTGCCCTCCGCCCTTTGCCAAATGGTTATTGAGTTGATTAAGTTAATTGGTTGATTAAGTGAATTGAGGTTATAACTACCATATACTCTTTACTTTTCACCGTTCACTGTTTACTTCATTTACTGATTACATTTTTTATTTGTCTCCTCCTTGTTCCTTGCCCCTTGCCCCTTTCTCCTACTCTCCACCCATTTATTTAAAATAGCATCACCAAATTGCCAGAATTATTGTAGCTTTGAAGTTAGATAAGTTCTTTTCTTTATTTCTTTATCAAACGGTCAGGGTTCCCGATCAAGGTCGGGATGAAAAGGGAATCGTGTGAAAATCACGAGCTGACGCGCAACTGTAAGTAACACAATGGTTTTTGCCTCACAATGTCCATTGTCCGCCAGCTGGCGGATGAGAAGGACGGCAGAAATGTTACAAGCCAGGAGACCTGCCATTTCCGAATGACGATGCTTTCGCGAATAAAAGTAGATGGTCAGTTTTGATAATGCGGTCAATGTTCACAGCAAAACTCCGTGAAGACATCCATTATCACTCCTTTCATCATTTCTTTCTTCTTTCGGCATCGTGAGGTTTAGCAAAAGGGCTTTTAAATAATTTTTCATTTAAAAGTTAAGTAAAATGCTAACAAACAATCTTGGTTATCCGCGAATTGGTAACAAAAGAGAATTAAAAAAAGCGTGTGAAGCTTACTGGTCGGGCAAAGCTTCATTGGATGACCTGTTGCAAACGGGCAAGGAAATGCGTCTGCAAAACTGGCTCCTTCAAAAGAATGCCGGAATAGACCTGATCCCATCCAATGATTTTTCCTTTTACGATCAGGTTTTGGATATGACGTTAACGGTCGGCGCCATACCTGAGCGATACCAGAAAATTCGATCTAGACTTTCGAGCAGCCATGACCTTTACTTTGCGATGGCGCGGGGTTATCAAAAAAATGGTCTGGACATTACGGCCATGGAAATGACCAAATGGTTTGACACCAATTACCATTACATTGTTCCGGAATTTTACAAAGACCAGCAATTCCGGTTAAGTTCTACCAAGATCATCGATGAATTTAAGGAAGCAAGGGAGCAAGGGATCGTAACAAAACCCGTCATCATCGGGCCGGTCTCCTACCTGCTATTGGGCAAAGAAAAAGAGGACGGTTTTAACAGGATTGACTTACTGGAAAATCTCCTTCCCGTCTATTTCGAGATCATCAGAGATTTAGCAGAGGCAGGTGTGGAGTGGGTCCAATTTGATGAACCATTCCTTGCACTTGATCTGGATGAGAAAAGCCAGGTGGCAATGCGACGTGCCTACAATGAGATCAAGATCAAATTTCCAAAGTTAAAAACACTTGTGGCGACTTACTTTGAGGGATTGAGAGATAACTTATCTCTGGCTACTTCCCTACCGATTTGTGCCTTACATCTCGATCTGGTGCGATGCCGGGAACAGCTCGGTGATGTCTTAAGATCCTTACCCGACAAATTCAGTCTTTCTCTTGGTGTGGTAGATGGAAGGAACATCTGGAAAAATGATTTTACAGAGTCCTTAAAACTGATCAACCTTGCCGAATCGTTTATCGGGGAAAGCCGCCTGATGATAGCCCCATCCTGTTCTTTGCTTCATATCCCGTGCGACCTGCAACTGGAAACCAAAGAAGAAACATTAACTCCTGATATAAAGAAATGGCTGGCATTTGCCAGGCAAAAGATTGATGAAGTAATGAATCTCAAACATCTTGCCCTTTCAGCTGAGAATAAGAATGCTCTGCAGGCATTGAAAGAAAACCAAATTGCCATCGAAAGCCGTAGAATCTCTACCCTCATCTACAGCCCAAATGTAAAACGAAGGTTGAATGCGATCACGGATGCGGATTCGCAGCGTCAAAATGATTTTTCCATTCGAAAGGTGAAACAACATGGTGTCTTAAATCTGCCCCTGTTCCCCACTACGACCATCGGATCATTTCCCCAAACAAAAGAAGTACGTTCGTGGCGCGCCAAATTCAAAAAAGGTGAGTTAACAGAGGGAGGGTATCATGAACTTTTAAAAGAAGAAACGGAAAAAGCCATTCGCTGGCAGGAAGAAGCCGGACTGGATGTTCTTGTACATGGCGAATTTGAGCGAAATGACATGGTCGAATATTTCGGTGAAAAGTTAAATGGTTTTGTCTTTACCCAAAATGGTTGGGTGCAGAGCTATGGCAGCCGTTGCGTCAAACCACCGATCATTTATGGAGATGTATTCCGGGAAGAAGCTATGACCGTAGAATGGACGGAATATGCCCAATCCCTGACTGACAAAGTAGTCAAGGGAATGCTAACGGGCCCGGTCACCATCCTACAGTGGAGCTTCGTCAGAAATGACCAGCCTCGATCCGAAACCTGCAATCAGATAGCTTTTGCCATACGCGATGAAGTTTCAGACCTCGAAAAAGCCGGAATCAAAATCATACAGATAGATGAACCTGCTATCAGGGAGGGTTTGCCGCTCAGGAAATCCGATTGGCAGGATTACCTGAAATGGGCGATCCGATCCTTCAAGATTGCCTCTTGTGGAGTTAGGGATGAGACACAGATCCACACACACATGTGCTATTCCGAATTCAACGACATCATCAAAAACATCGCCGACATGGATGCGGATGTGATCACGATTGAATGTTCCCGGTCTCAGATGGAGCTGCTGGACGCATTTGCCAATTTTAAATATCCCAATGATATCGGACCGGGTGTGTACGATATTCATTCACCAAGGGTGCCCGCCAGGGATGAGATGGTGAAATTGATCGAAAAGGCGGAAGCTCTGATCCCTGAAAGTCAATTATGGATCAATCCCGATTGCGGACTGAAAACTCGACAATGGGATGAAACCAGGAAGGCTTTGGTAGAGATGGTGGAAGCTGCCAAAAAACTTCGAAGCGAGAAAGGTGTTCCGGTAAGATAATAGTTCAAATAGGTTGCCATTTCATGTGATCACTTCCATAGCGACCCAACGCATCACATGATGGCAACCTTACTTTTTAAATATGATAATTGATGAAGCAAAAACTTAATGAAATGATTGGCCTGGACGTCTATTTTTCCTCACTAAGCAAAGAAGAACAAAAAAAGATCCAAATCGAGATGGAATCGCCTAAACTCAGAATGCTACCTCTCAATTGCTGGGATGTGTCTTTTGGGCTCAAGAGTGAAAATGACCCAACGGAAGATGAGTTAGCCGGGTTATTGGAATTCTCCGGGGAATACCGATGGAAGATTGATCTGAAAAGACTACTCTTCATTCCACATCAGGCCGTTGTCTTAACTGATCGAAATAAAATAATTCGCTGGGCAAGCGATGGATTTGAAGAAATGACCGGGCATTCCGTAGACCATGCCATTGGCAGATCACCGGAATTTTTACAGGGAAAAAACACTTGCCCGGAATCGCGTAAAAGGATCAGGGCACAACTAAACAACGGCGAACCATTTACAGAGAAAATTATCAATTACCGCAAAAACGGGGATGAGTATCTTTGTAAGGTCTCCATTTTCCCTATGCATAATGATAAGGATGAAATCACACATTTTTTGGCTTTAGAGAGTGAGGTGGTGTGAAAATCGATTAGTCCAAGTCCAACTTTGGCATGATAAAAGAGGTTTGAAGAAAGGTTTAAATGTTAAGGACAGCCTGATTATCTTCATCAATGGTCAGGCTCATGGACCATCTCACTTGAAAACCCGCGGTCGAATTTACTACGGAGACATTTTTAAATCCACTGTTTTTCGGTAGATGGTTGTTGTATTCAATTTTCGTCCAGTGCAAAAATCAAGTACTCATTTTTTATGTTTGTTCTGGGTTGATAGATGATTACTTTTCTTTAAGTAACAACTACAGGTGTTTCTTTTTTTCCTCTTTTAAAATTCGATTTTAAATCTATTCCTTTCTTCTTTTGAGGCTTGATTTTAATCGCTATCCACAACGTGATTGCACCGCAGACCAACCAGCTTATGTCGATGAAAAATGAATCAGGATAGCCCATGTTGAGTGATTTCCAAAACCACAGGCCGGAATGAAAACCATTAAACGCGGGGATGAGCACACCTAAAACACCAGCGAGGAAAAGCGCATTTCGATTTATTTTAAAATTGTTTTTGATAAAGAATGAATAAATTGTATAACCAACCCAAAACGCAAGGAACAACCAACTGATCCATGCAAACCGATGCTCCATTCCAGCCGGAAAGGTCTTTGTGAGAAGAAACATTAACGCGATGGCAGGGTAAAGCCCCAGGCAGGCACCTAAATAAATTGCCCCTACATTTTGATTGAACCTGGCCCGGTGCAGATAGTTTTTTTTATCACGGGCCACCAGCCAGATCATCACACCTGAGATAATGACAAAGCATGTAAGCAATGCCAAAATAAAATACATCACCTTTAACAACATACCTCCGTAATCCCCGAAATGTATGATATGGATAAAGTCCCATGAAGCCTCCGCATACGGAGAGGCTTCTGAGGCAGCTTTGTAATCCAACACCTCTCCATCAGAAAGTCGATAAACCAACTTGGTGTAGTTAAAAACACTTTCAATCCCTTCTGTACTGACGTAAACTTCCAGTTCTGCATTTTGATCATGAAAATTATGTACCTCAGCATAAACGCTTCCCACCTCCTTATCGGAATAATCAGACAGGATCATATCTATCTGACTGTTGATCGAAATCGCTTCCGGATTGTATTCCGACTGAACCTCCCCCGAAACATCTTCGACTTTTTCTTCAGGAATAATTTTATCTATCGGCACAGAAATCGCGACCAGCAGACAAAAAATTGAACCTGTAATGGCATACATGATCTGAAAAGGAAGGCCGATGACCCCCAGGGCGGTATGGCTGTCTGTCCACAGGTTTTTGATGGAAGCTTTCAGCCGGAATGTAAAGAAGTTTGATACGATTTTTTTCCAGTGAACGATCACTCCTGTTAGGATGGTAAAAAGAAAAAATACGGAAACCAATCCAGCCAGATAAAACCCGAATGTCGGGATTTGATCAAAAAAATGAAGATCGTAAAGGAAGCTGCCCAGGGTTTTTTGTGATATTGTCCGGGTGGTTGATTTCTGATAGGTTTCTTCATTTAAATGCAGGTTAATACGTCCCCTTGCTTCTGCTTCGGTGAGGAGGCCCAGTTCGCTTTTTTTTAGTGTCGTATCCGCCAGGGCTGCTGAATAGACATTGACCTGGCCATCGTGATAGTAGATGCTCAGGTCCCTTCCATGCATGTCATAGCCTTCGGCAGTGATCTGGGCAATGGCTTTGTCGTAATCGAGCAACTTAAGTCCATGAGGCTTTTCATTGGACTCCCAATGGTCAATGCTTTCCATAAACAGGGCAAAAGCCCCCGCAAAAAAGATCACGTATAGCCCAATACTGATGACGATACCGCTGACCGTGTGCGTGTTGAAGAAAACATTATAATCCCGGTTACTCATGATCTTTTGAGTTTTATTGGCCTAAATAAATGGCAATTGCACATACCAAAATTATTCCTCCGAGAAGCGACCAAGCATGACAGACCTTTGGAACCCAGTACGTGACAAGCATGAAGCCTACCCAGACCAAAAAGCCCGAGTACACAGCAGTAGGAAGCACTACAGACCGGTCAGTCCAGATCGCCAAGGCAGCGTGGATGCCGACAGAGGCCATTAAGCTGCCCAAAATAGCAGCTGAGAGCTTGCCAAATTTGAACCAGGGTGATGTGGAAAGGTATTTTTTATTGGCTGGCATGATGTTTAAAAAGGTTGCAAGAAAATTTCAATACAAAGAAATATCAAAGTACCCGCTACAAGGTGCGGCCATCGGATAACTTTGAATGGCAAAAATAGGACGGTCAAACACGCCAAAACCATCCACAGTGACAAATTGGTAAAGATACCAACGCCTAATCCAACCCTTGAGATAAAAATGATGCTGCTAAATAAAAACGCTGACACGGCCAAAAGCAGGGTCAGCGTTTTCCTTGTATTTAAATAAAGCATGATGCCTTTTTTCTCCATTTCCACCCGGTCAGACAATGCATACAAGCAGTAGATGGAAATCAGTGAAAGGCAAAATGCTAATGTATACATGATGTCTTAATTAAAAATTCCTAAACAATGCATTCACATATACATTGCTACCATCCAATACTGCTCCTTTAGTGAAGCCGTCAGCCCCGCCTCCAATATTGATTTCATAAATATTGGCATCACCTCCTGTGACACTCACAGGAATGTAGAATTTTCCGTCCTCAATGCAATCTAAAGAGAAGATGTTTAGAAAAGATGCATCCGGCAGGTTCAGCTCTGTTACGGTTTGCGTCACAAGATTTACTTCTACTAATGTACCAGTGTTTTGAGAAAGGTCACCCCATTCCGGAGTATCAGCTACGCGCGTGATATTGGCATAGGCAATATTGTTTCCCGCATACCAGGCATTCCAAATAGCGATTGGCTCATCGAACTCAGCAGAAATATCGAATACATACTCGTCATAATCACCATCCTTGATCCTTACAAATACAGAAGGCTTATCAGATACCGCTTCATACTCATACCAGAGTGAGCTAGTCATATTGTATTGGTAGATGTCTCCATTTTCTGTTACAAATGACCCATTGGTACGGTAACCTGAAGTTTGTCCTGCTGAGGCAGTAGTAACTAGTATCTCACCGTTCTCCATAGAAGGATAATCCAGTTTTACGGTTACCAGTGAATCTGTAAGTCCTAACCAGTTTGGGTAGCCATAAAGTGATCCAAAAAAGATCTCATCACCTGATACCACGGCATTTGCCCACAGGTTTATCTTTTCTTCAATGGTAGGCATAGAAATGAATCCGCTGCCTGTAGCAGCAAAAGTCTCCAGGTCTATGACAGCATAAGGTACCTCACCATCGCTTGGATTGGACAACAATAATATTTCACTATCATTAACTACTTGAATGTATCGAAAGAAGCCGCCGGTAGTTAACACCTGGTTTGAAATTTCAGCTACGAATACCGGGCCATCCTCGGTCAATTCATACTTCTGTGTTAAACTTTCGGTATTGTTGAGAATGTAGAGGTATCCATCTACGCTGACAGATAGGTTCGCCCAACCTTCAGATCCATTGCCTAGGATAGAAATGTTTCCGGACATCAAATCATCTGTTGTAACGTAATAACCTTCACCGTCGACATCAGCGCTGACGGTATATTTGGCATTTGCAGG
The DNA here is from genome assembly GCA_913057175.1 of uncultured Cytophagales bacterium. Taxonomy (GTDB): domain Bacteria; phylum Bacteroidota; class Bacteroidia; order Cytophagales; family Cyclobacteriaceae; genus CAJXNP01. Next base: position 33,278 of record CAJXNP010000006.1, on the reverse strand, counting down.
AGCAGGCACATCATTGTCATCATCACCATTGTCAACATATCCGTCTGGTTGTTCACAAGCTTCCATTGTAACATCCGGGTTGCCCAAACCATCTCCGTCAAGGTCCTGATACCATGTTTTAACTTCGCAAAAAGGATCATTATCATCGTCATCATCACTGTTTGAGACGTATCCTTCAGGTTGTTCACAAGCTTCTATCGAGTTGTTCGGGTCACCCAAACCATCGTTATCGTTATCAGCATACCAGGTGGATTCAGTACAAGATTCTTCATCCTCACATGCTACAAAAGTTGTTATTGCTGCTAAACAAAAGCAAAAAACGATGAGTTTTAATAGTTTATTTGTTTTCATAGTTTTTGAATATTGTAAATTAATTCTGATTTAAATGATAATTGATTTTAAAGAAGTAGCCCCTCCCTGGTTTTTGGAGTAAAAAATTGTCATACACTTGCTCATTTAGAATATTGGAAACATCAAATGCTACCGTAAATGCCTCTGAAGGAAAGGTGTACCCTATACCCGCATCGAATACCAATTGCGAAGGGATCGTATTTTTGTTGTCACTACTGCCAAGGCTAGGCCAATTGAGGAAAAATTCATGTACATAGCCAGCTTGCAGGTAGGTAAAAATTTTAGCATTTTTTTGAATGAAATCAATTTCATTATACTGTATGCCCGCATTCGCCATTAGATAAGGTTCATTCCTCAATCGGTCACCATAAATGATATTATCCCTTCCATCTTCGTCCTTTTCTTGGGTGTTTCGGATATTCAGATATGTCCCATTTATGTTGAATTTTATTTTATGGAATACATCGTAAATCATATCTATCTCAGCGCCTGTTCCACCAATCGCCCTTATATTGATAAAATGCCCGTTTGCCTGGCCTCCCTGAACCAAAAGCTGCAACCTATCCGTAACATCCCTGTAAAACGCATTTACAGCTATTTTTACTCCATGCCGGTCACCAATGTCATACCTGCCAAGTACGGTGCCTACATTGACATTAAAGCTTTGTTCAGGTTTGATTTCAGGATTGCTTTCAAGGTTAATTCCATCCCCAAGGGCTTCTGTAGCATTGGGTAACCTAGAGGCTTGCTCTACCGAAGATTTAATCAACAGTTTTGGAAATAACCGATAAGAAGCCGCTAAGCCGCCTCCCCAGTTCCATATGTTATTCTTATGTACAATGGTCTCATATTCAGTGGTATAAACCAGTTCATTGATGGAAGAAGTGAAACCGAACCTTTTTAAGAATGCATTGGCATGTAGCCTTTCATTAATCTGTACTGTCTCCAGCCACAAGCCGGCAAATTGAGAATTTACTTTTTGAGGTAACAGGAATGGTATTTCATAGTCTTCCGCGAAGGGATCCGCACCTGTGCGGGTTGTGCCTGAATACAGGTAATTAAACCCGAGCTTAAAATTTAGGGGTAATTGATAGGTTGCGTTTAACCTGGTGATATATGACTTGTCGGTCAAAGTATATATTGACTTGCTACCGCCGCGGCCTCTTTCGCCACCGTATGGGTTAGTGGCTATTACTTTTCCCCGCCAATCATACCGGTTTGTAGTGGTATCAACAGTATGGCCTTTTATTTGGGTATATCCGGCAAATACATTGACATCCAGCCCTTTTAGCATCAAGTCCTTCTTACTATAAGCCATGCTGGGCATCAGCGCCTGTTCATTGTATCGCATTTCGCCATATACATGACTCATCGTTTGACCGGTCTGAATGCCTTGTTTCTGGTCTGATGCGAGTAGGGTAATAAAAAATTGGTCTGCCCATTTTTTTTGGGTGAAGCCTATGTCGAACTTGGCAGTGACCGTTCGAAAATCGTCATTAAACCGTTCGGCGGGATTGTCTTCAGTAAAGTAAATCGTCCTGGCAGTCTCTTCCTCTGCATAGTAAACTCCCCGTCCCCAAACTTTAAAATTATTTTCAGAATAAGCGTAAAATGTTGATAACCTGGTTGTAAAACCTGATTTTGACCTCCATTGCCCATGCAAGGTCGCCTGATGGGTATTAAAAGAACCGAAGGAATATGATGCCTCAGCAAAATTAGAGACACTTTGGTTTGTTACCAGGTTGATCGCCCCACCCAAAGCATCGGATCCCAATTCTGCGGGCACTACACCTTTGTAGATGTCAATGCGCTCAACAAGTGCAATCGGCATATTATTGATCGAATAAGACGAGCCAAAATAATCCATCGGGATCCCGTCAATAAAAAAGCGCACGGCGTTGCCGGACATGCCATCAAGAGTATAGTCAAAATCTGATCCCATTCCGCCACTACGCCTTACACGAACCCCTGAAGTCCGGCCGAGCACCTTGTTGATTTCCAGGCTTTGGGATTTAATTTTCTGGGTTTCGATCGCGTCGACGTTGAACCCTTTTTTTTCTATGCGAGTAGTTTCAGATTCTGCTATTATTTCAACACCATCAAGCTTTGTAGTTTGTTCATTCAATTGTACCTTCAGTTCCCTGGTACTAGAAGACGAGTTTACCTCCAGTTCTGTTCCTTCAAAACCTACTCCTGAGAAAATCAATGTGTGGGTTCCATCTGGTATGGCAAGTTTAAAATTTCCATTCAGGTCTGTCGATATACCGGTTCCAGTTCCCTTAATAACCACATTTACACCAGGGATGGTTTCTCCTTGCTGGTTCGTGACGGTACCTGCTACACGGTAACTTTGAGCGTTAACGGCAACTGATGCAAACAAGAAAAATAAACAAAGTGCAAAGGTTCTCATTTATAGAAAGCTTTTTCTATGTTTTGTTACCAAAAATAGGCGTATATTGATCTTTTATTTAGATTAATTACAAATAACAAATCTCTGAATTAGAGATGATATAACAAAATCAAATCGGTCAACGACAGATATAACCGATCAACGACAAGGATTTTTTATGAATATGGAGAGAGAAAACTCAGCGCATGAAGCCTGTTAAGGATATTTTTAATGCCAATTATAAGGAGATGCTGTATCAGCTGGTGATAACAATTGTGATGTTTATTTTCTTTTCTGAAAACCAGGAGGGTACGGAGAGCGCCACGCTCCATACAATTTTCGCACCGTATAAAGTTGCTTTTTTTAGTAATTATCTCCTGGGGGCGATGGTAATAAACTATATTCTGCTTCCTGTCCTATACTACAGGAAGAAGCCCGTTTTCTTTGCAATTTCCGTTCTTATTTTGCTGGTAATGGTTGTTTTGGTGGATGAACTTATTCTTGAGAAAATCTTTTTTCCGGAAACCAGGGGCACTTATTTCCCAGGTGTTTCTTTTACGATCATCGAGACTTTTCCAATCATTTTGATTTTCGTCCTGTTTAAGCTGGCATGGGATTTTAGCCGTAAACAACGGGAGTTGGATGAGCTGAAGAGCCTGGTTCAGGAGAGCGAAATTCAGTTTTTGAAATCACAGGTTAATCCGCACTTTCTGTTTAATAACCTCAACAACCTCTACGCAAAGGCATTAAAAAACTCTCCTAAAACCCCTGATATTATTCTGGAGCTTTCTTCTGTTCTAAGGTTTATGTTGTATGATAGTAAGGAGTCTAATATTTCATTGTCCAGGGAAATCGAACACCTGAAAAATTATACATCTCTGTACATTCTACAGATTGAAAACAGAGGCGATGTCCGCTTTAATACGGATCTGTCATCCAGTCAATTTATCATTTCTCCACTTCTTCTGGTGGTTTTTGTGGAGAATGCTTTTAAACACAGCACGGGGAGCCAGTCAGCGGATATCCAAATATTGATTGAGATCAAGGTAACGCAAGAGGGCCAGCTCAACTTTGTTTGTGAAAACAATTATTCTTCTAATCATAAAGCGGATCAGTCAGCCAGCGGGATTGGCCTGGAAAATGTAAAAAAGCGTCTCAGACTTTTATATCCCGAAAACCATCAATTAAAAATAGCAAATGATGGGGAGGTTTTTAAGATTCATTTGCAAATGCAGCTAAAACCAATGGGAACACGATGACTTGTATTATTGTAGAAGACCAGGGCCCGGCGCAGGAAATACTCGAACAATATGTCGGGCAAACGGAAGTATTACAGCATTTGGGAACATTTACCGAAATATTGGAGGCAGGGGATTTTATGAAAGCCAATCCGGTTGATTTGCTGTTTCTGGACATCAATTTGCCCAAAATGTCGGGCATGGATTTTTTGAGAAATGAACATAATGTCCCAAAAACCATACTTACCACCGCCTATTCCGAGTTTGCACTCGAGTGTTTTGAATACAATGTGATTGATTATTTACTGAAACCCTTCGCTTACCAACGGTTTCTTAAAGCAGTACGAAAGGCCATGGGGACAGATACCATGAATTCGTCGGCAAGCGATTCATCATCCAAAAACTCCATCCTGTATGTAAAAGCAGGAAACGGGCTCATCAAACTGGATACGGCAGAGGTCCTGTTTATCAAATCTGATGGCGACTATACGGAGATCATTACTCGTGATGAAAAGTATCTTACGTCCCATTCGCTCAAGGAATGGCCTGAAAAACTTAATGATGATTTTATTCAGGTCCATCGCTCCTATATCGTTCATATGAAATTCGTACAAAAGGTGGCTCATAACAAAATTCATTTGAATAAAGAATCGATCCCGATCGGCAGGGTTTATAAAAGCACATTTCTGGAGCGGTTGAAGAGGCTGGGCAAGGAATAATGCCCAAAGCTTATCGGTCTCAAAGATGATTCGAAGAAATCCTTTTTTGTAACTGCTCAGCAAGTAAATTATATCAGAACGCAGATAGCGCTGATCTTTATAATCGATGATGATTAAATTGTAGCTTCACTCTTAAGGTATTCCATTTTACGATCGGTCTTTATTTTTAAAACTGATTATTCATGATTTCACCACGTTTTACATTGGTGATCCTGATCTGCGTCTACCTTACTGATCTGCGTTTTCAGCGTCCCATTTACACAGTTAAGGCGTTACCCATTTTTTAATTGATAAAATTTTAAAAGTGATATGCTCTGAGTTAAATCAAATAATCTAATTCCCCCTCTTAAAAATACATCTTTCCACACCCACTAAGTTTAATCGGCATTAAATATTGGCTGTTATAAAAACAGTTTGTATAATTGCAATTATTTAGAACTATTCTAAATAGATCCTGATTTCCAATGAATCTAAAATCAAACCCCATTACCATGAGAATATTTATAGCAATAATACTACTTAGCATTTCGGGCATTAGCCTTGCCCAAAATACCAACGAATTTATAGGAAGGTCTTTTTGGCAAACCTCGCCAAACGTGCAGGCAGTGAAAGAGAAAATTGAAGAGGGCAATGATCCGGTAAAGCTTAACGAGTACGGATTTGACGCTACTGTTTATGCCATACTGGAAAATGCCCCTTTTGAAACCATCAAATATCTTGTTTCGCTTGAAGGAAACGAGGTCAACAAAGCGACCCATGATGGCAGGAATTACCTGATGTGGGCGGCCTACAAAGGCAATGTCGAATTAATGAAATACCTGCTTGAAAAAGGTTCTGTTACCGATATCATTGATGACCATGGGCACAATCTCATCACATTTGCCGCGGCTGGTGGACAGCAAAACCCTGAAGTGTACGACCTGATCCTGGAAAATGGTGTCAAGGTAACAGATACTAACCGCGATGGAGCCAATGCACTATTGGTATTGACACCCAGCATCACGGATATGAGTATCATCGATTATTTTCAAAAGAAAGGATTGGACATCCAGAGCAAGGACAACGATGGTAATGGCATGTTCAACTACGCCGCTATAAAGGGAAATATTGAACTGATGAAAAAACTGATCGACATGGGCGTCGATTATAAGGGCGAAAACAAGGAAGGTGGCAATGCCATGATCTTTGCCAGCTACGGATCGCGTGGATCAAGCAATCCATTGGAAGTATTTGAATACCTGGATGGCCTGGGGATACAAGCCAATGTGACGACTACACATGGCGAAACGCCATTACACAACCTGGCTTACAGCAACAAAGACCCAAAGGTATTTGAGTTCATTGTCGAAAAAGGCGTGGACATTAACCAGGCTAATGAAGAGGGCAACACCCTACTTCTCAACGCGATCAATGGTGAAAATGAAGAAATTGCTCAAATTTATATACCTAAAGTCGCTGATATCAATCACCAGAATGAAGATGGGTATTCAGCCCTGACCTATGCAGTGATCCGCCATCAGGATGCCTTAATCCCTGTCCTGTTGGAAGCTGGCGCCAATGCTGATGTGGTCGACAGTGAAGGAAATAATCTGGTGTTTTATGCTTTCGATTCATTTGACGAGAAGGAGAAAGCATCTTTTGAAAGCACCATGAAAATGTTGAAAAAAGAAGGCGTGAGCATGGATCCGGTCCAGGATAATGGAAATAGCTTATTGCAGGTGGCCACAGAAAAAGGAGAGGTATTCCTCATCGAGCAGGCATTGAACATGGGTGCGGACATCAATGCCAAAAACCGGGAAGGCCTGACGGTATTGCACCTGGCAGCTATGAAAGCGGAAAACGAAAAAGTACTCGAATACCTTTTGGAAAATGGAGCAGATAAAAGCATCCTGACCGATTTTGATGAAAGTGCTTTTGATCTGGCCAATGAAAATGAAATACTTGCTAAATCTGGTGTAAACCTTGATTTTTTGAAATAATATGATGGTAAAAAAGAAAAGCAGGTATACCTTTTTGGTGGTCATTTTGCTGTGTTTGTGTGTCCTTTTAGGTGTTGCAAATCCCGGGTCGGGCACAAAATATAAATGCATGGTCCAGCTGATCAACTACGAAGGGGAAGGGGCGTACATTACCGTTTCCGTTCTGGACAAGGCAGGTAATTACATTCAGTCGCTCCGTGTTTTGGGAGATGACAAGGAATGGTACCCCGATCTTGTTTCCTGGTGGAAATTTCAGTCTGCACAAAATGCAAACATAGATGCCATTACAGGTGCAACCATTGCAGGCGGCGAGCGTTCTCTTTTTGTTTTGGAAATCGATCCCCGATACATCGATGCGGATCATTCCTTGCGGTTTGAAACGGCCGTAGAAGACCAGAATTACCACGAAAAAGATCTTGAAGTTGCCTTAACATCAGAAAACATGAACGGAAAGTTTGAAGGGAGTGGCTACATTCGGTATGTTCGGATGATGCCAGTGGAGTAATGATGACGGCAAAGATCTGGAGAATCAGTCACTTTGCCCTGGCTTTAACAGGTGCCGTCTTTATTTTACTGGCAAGTGTCAGCGGCTTTATCCTCGCCTTTGAGCCGATCCAGGCGAAATGGCAAAACAGGGATTTAACCAGAACGGACGACCAGACGCTGGGTGGTTTTCTCCAGGTCCTGACAGAAAATCAAGACGAAATCTTTGAAGTTCAGGTAGATGAAAATGGTGTGGTTAGCGCTTCGGTCCTGGAAGGCGATTTTCTGATCGATCCTCAGACTGGCAAAATTGCCGGTGAAATTCCATCGAAAAATGTATTTTTTGAGTTCATAACCAATTTTCACCGGTCGCTTTTCCTCAAAACAACCGGCAGGATCATCATCGGGATCACCTCGTTTTTGCTGTGCCTCATTGCCCTAACCGGTTGCCTGCTGCTCATTAAAAGGCAAAAAGGAATTAGGCAGTTCTTTCAAAAAATAATCAACGAAAACTTCACACAGTTTTCACATGTTTACCTGGGAAGGCTTTCGCTAATCCCCATCCTGATCATTTCCATTTCCGGGGCATGGCTGTCGCTCGACCGGTTTTCAGCGTTTCCCGATCCGTTCATTCCTGTAAAAAGAATCCAATCCCATTCAATAGAAAAAATTGACTTATCGGAATTTGAAATTTTCAGAAAAACGAAACTTCATGAAGTGAAAAAGCTGGAATTTCCCTTCTCGACAGATGAAGAAGATTACTTTATCCTGGAAACCGAATCCGGTAAATTTGAGATCAATCAATATACCGGAACGATTGAAAATGAACTTCGCAGGTCGACAACTAGCTTGCTTTCCAATCTTGGATTTGAATGGCATACCGGTGTGGGAAGCATTACCTGGTCCCTGATCCTGGCCATTTCCTCATTAAATATCCTGTATTTCATCTACTCCGGTTTTGTCATTTCCATTAGCAGAATAGGTAATAAAATCCGGAATAGTTTTCAGCCGAATGAAGTTGAATATGTGATTTTGTATGGATCGGAAAATGGAAGCACCCGTTTTTTCGCTAACCACCTTAAAAATGAACTGATTCGGGAAAAGAAAAAGGTATTTGTCGATGAGCTGAACAGTTACCAGGCTTATCCAAACATGAAAACGCTCGTGATCATGACATCCACTTATGGTTCCGGGGATCCCCCATCCAATGCCAATCGGTTTTTAAACCTGTTTAAAAGCATTAAAACACAGTCATCGGGCGAATATGAAGGATTTATCGTAGGATTCGGATCGTTTGCCTACCCAAAATTTTGTCAGTTTGCTCTGGACATCCATCACGAATTCCAAAAAAATAAAAACATTTTCCTTCCTCACTCTCCTTTTCTCATCCACAATCAATCCATCGGTCAGTACAATGAATGGCTGAAAAGCTGGAGTAAAATAAAAGGATTGGGGCTAAATTCTTTACACTACAAAACTCAGAAACACAAAAAATACACCTTCCGGGTAATGGATAAAAAATCTGTTAAGAATGATCTCGATGATGTGTTTGTTTTAAAGCTAAAAGGTTTCGCACAACGGAAGGTCAAATCAGGCGATCTGTTGTCGTTTACACCACCTAATGAAGAAACCGAGAGACTTTACTCTGTCTGCAAAAGCCGCAATGGAAACATCCTTTTATCGGTAAAAAGACATGAAAATGGAATAGGTTCCAACTTTCTAAATTCTCTGAATGTTGGCGAAAGCATTTCTTGCGGGATTATTGAGAACAGCCACTTCCACTTTCCCCAAAGTGCAAATACCGTTATTCTTATTGCCAATGGGACCGGTATAGCGCCCTTTTTGGGGATGATCCAAAACCGGCGCTTCAAGGGCGATATTTATTTGTATTGGGGTAGCAGAACAAGAGAGACACTCGATTTGTACCAATCCAATATCGATCGTGCCTTAAGGAACAAAACACTAACAAGTTTTAAAACAGCCTTCTCTCAAGCGGAACTACCTCGTAAATATGTTCAGGACTTATTAAGAGAAGATGAAGGTTTTATAATCAGAGTCCTTGAATCGGGAGCGAAAATCATGATATGCGGATCACTGAGTATGCAGGATGATGTGCTCAGTTTGATAGAAGAATGGACACAAAAACATTTTAATCAGAGCTTAGACCACTATAAAAACAAAGGCCAGATCCTCATGGATTGTTATTGATGTTGCCTTAATCAGTTATTTTCATCGAAACTTGAAATAGATCATGAAAAAGGAATTGACTGAAACAGAAATCCGGGAGTTGGAAAGACAGCTTGGCTGCTCAAGTGGGAAAAGGGATTTGAAGTGGTAAACACCCTGTACGAATCGAACATGGGAATGATATAGAATACAATGGAATTTCTTGATATAAAGGATTATCGCGCAATTCTGGAACCTGGCTTCATAATAGCGCGGACTTTGGGTTTAATGGTCCTGATTTATTTTACTTAAGTTTTCATTTTTGATCAGACAACTTATTGCCTTTCACTTTTCAGCACCCATTACTGTTTCATTTAATTTTTTCCACGTCGAATAAAAACTTCGTCCACAGTTAATTTATTGGCGGAAGTACCTCCGCTGAACCGGAAAGAAACGGTTGGCCTGGCGGGATTATGGTAAACCGTAATATCGCTTGTCAATAATTGATGGTTTTGGATATTAATATTTCCGGAAGGTTTTAGGATTGAAATATTAAAAACACCATCCGCTAACCTGACCGTTAATAAAACCGTGTACCTTTCACCATCATTAATAGACCCTATGTTGGTTTTGTCGGTGCCAGCCAAATCATCAATTAGAATAACGTCGCCATTCCCTTCAAATCTGATGCGGGCTGCTTCGACACTTTGACCATCGGAAATTGAAACAAGTAAAAAAGGGGTATTGCTGGAAAAATCGTTGATGCCCGTCCAGGTAAATGTCATAGGATTGGTGAAATTCGTTGATTTTCCCATATAGCTAAACCAAAGATCAGTTCCTGGAATATTATTTCCGCTGGGCGATATATTTAACATTTCGAGCGATTTTTGTGAAGGGGTGCCAGGTGTTGCCACAACTTCAAACTGATTGGTTATGCCATTCACATAATCAAGTTCGTCCCCGGTCGGATCGCCGGGAAGGTTTTTGTTTGGATCGCTGCCTATTGCGTCCGATTCAAATTTTGCAGTAAGGATACTTGTACAATTCGATAATAAAAGTACTCCCATCAGGGAGATGAGCAAGATCAATTTCGACAGAAAATTGATTGAGGTTTTCATGGTTTGTTGGTTTTGGTTGGTTGATTTGATGAATGATAAACTGTGTTTAATGACAATTCGCCAGGATAGTAACCTTTGGGTTGAGAAAAATTGCCAAAGTGAATAATAATTGACTAACTTTTTGGAGTCTTTGAAAGGAAACACATTGGATAATAAAAGGAAGGGTTTTTGTTGATCTATGAACAATACGAATCAAACATTTCAATATGGCGAAGATCATTTAACCGCAGGAAAAGCTATTCAAATTGCTAATGGTGAAATAAAAGCTGTTCTTTCTGAAAAAGCCCGAAAGGGCATTAGGAACAGCCAGCAAATTGTTGGGAAAATTGTCGAAAAAGGCCATCCCGTTTACGGGATCAATACGGGTTTTGGACCATTATGCACGACAAAAATCTCGAAAGAAGAAACCCGCATCCTTCAATTTAATATCTTAAAAAGCCACAGCGTAGGTGTAGGACCTTATGTTTCAAAAGATATTTCAAAATTAATGATGATCCTGAAAGTCCATTCCCTTTCAAAGGGTTACTCAGGCATTGCAGAATCAACCGTTGAGCGAATTATCTGGCACATAGAAAACAATGTGACCCCAATCGTTCCAAGCCAGGGATCCGTTGGCGCCTCCGGGGACCTCGCCCCACTTGCCCACTTGTTTTTACCCCTTATTGGCTTTGGAAAAGTTTGGTACAAGGGCAAAAGTATTGAATCAAAGGAATTTCTGGAAAAGGAAGGTTTGCAACCCTTAAACCTGGGGCCAAAGGAAGGCCTTGCCTTAATCAATGGAACACAATTCATCGCCGCTTTTGCCATCCAGGTAGTCGATAGAATGCAAAGTTGCCTTTCACAAGCAGACATTATTGGAGCCATGATGATCGAAGGGTTGCAAGGGTCGGTCAAACCGTTTTTCAGTGAATTACATAAACTTAGGCCGTACAAAGGAAGTCGCCATGTAGCTGCAAGAATCAAATCCCTGCTTCAGGATTCTGAGATCATGGAAGATCACATCGATTGCGACCGTGTGCAGGATCCCTACTCACTTCGCTGCATTCCTCAGGTTCACGGTGCCTCACGAAATGCCTGGCTACATTTGAAAGAATTACTAGAAATTGAACTCAACAGCGTGACAGATAATCCCATTATCATTAATGAAGAGTTGACCATCAGTGGGGGAAATTTCCACGGCCAACCGCTTGCAATGGCACTTGATTATGCCTGTCTTGCTGCTTCCGAATTGGGGAACATTTCTGATCGGCGGATTTACCTGGCATTAGAGGGTAATTTCCCCGGTGTGCCGAAATTGTTGATGAAAGACACGGGGATCAATTCAGGATACATGATCCTGCAATACACGAGTGCTGCTTTGGCCAGTGAAAATAAAGGACTTTGTTTTCCTGCAAGTGCCGACAGCATTCCCACCTCACTGGGCCAGGAGGATCATGTGAGCATGGGTTCCATCAGTGGTCGAAAGGCGTTAAATGTCATTGAAAATGTAGAAAAAATACTGGCTATTGAACTGCTCACCGCGGCCCAGGCGTTTGAATTCCGAAAGCCGCTTAAATCTGGAATTATCCTGGATGAAATTCATCAGGCCGTTCGACAAACGGTTGCCTTTGCTGACAAGGACCGTGTTTTTGCCGATGATATTGAACAAGGTATCCAAATGATCAGGGAACGAAAAATCCAGGAAATAGCCAAGTCAGTGGCGGAGAGGGAAGGGATTTTGCTTGAAACAGAATTTGAAGAGGAGTTTGAAAAATGTTGAAGAAAGAACGAATGACCCAACAAACGTTAATCGGTCCATTTAATCATTCTAAAAAAACTATCTTCGGTGATAACAAATCCTATAATTTGAAAAGTTATAAATTATCATAATAAAAATGTGACTTACATAGTTCCAAAAATTTTTTATTTTTGAAGAAATTGCTTCATAATGAGAACATTGCAATTACATATTCCTGATTCGGTAGACAAAAACGACAGCGAACTAACCATGGTTATAGCAGTTAAGCTTTATGAAGATGGAACGCTTTCTTCAGGTCAGGCTGCAGAACTTGCCGGATTGTCAAAAAGGTCGTTTATCGAGATGCTTGGAAAATATGGTGTTTCCGTTTTTAACCATTCTTCCGACGACCTTGACGAAGATATAAAGAATGCAGAAAACTATAGTCTCTGATACCAGTTGTCTAATTTTACTTGACAAAATAAACCAGCTCGACCTTTTACATAAAATATTTGGAGAAATAATTGTTACCAAGGTTGTTGCAGACGAGTATGGTAAAAAGCTACTCGTCTACATACAAATTGAAAATCCTCAAAATCAAATTTATCAGAAGATTTTGGAAAACCTCTTAGACGCAGGAGAAGCAAGCGCTATGGCTCTTGCACTTGAGAAAAAAGGGTATATCAATTCATTAACAGAAATTCTTGAAGAGATCAAAAAGATTGATTTCAGATTGAGCCAAAACCTAATTGAAGAAGCTAAGAAACGCGGAGGTGAATGAAAGTATGATTTCTAAATTTACCATTATCTGCCCGTGAACTATTACACACTCATCGGCCCGTTCAACCAACTCGTCACCATGGCTGGTCTGCCATTAAAGGGACCGCTTAAAGACGACCAACTTCAGGTAATTGAAAATGCGGGGATCCTGATAGAAGGTAAACGCATTCTTAAAACCGGAAAATTTTCAGATTTGCTTTCTGAAGTCAAGGTACAAAAAGCTAAAATTATCGAACTGGAAGGAGATCATGTCTGTTTACCGGGATTCATCGATTCGCATACGCATATCTGCTTTGCAGGGTCACGGGCTAATGACTATGCCATGAGGAATGCGGGTAAGACGTACCTGGAAATAGCGAAATCCGGAGGGGGGATCTGGGATACCGTTACACAAACCAGGAAAGCTTCCGAGGCAGAGTTGACATCGGGCGTTATAAAACGGGCCAATCAGCATTTGAAAAACGGCATCACCACCATCGAGGTGAAAAGTGGTTACGGATTATCAGTGGAAGAAGAGTTGAAAATGCTTCGCGCTATCCATAATGCCAGAAAAGATGTCCAGGCCGATTTAGTTTCAACTTGCCTTGCCGCCCATATTTTGCCCAAAGATTTTGTTGGTGATCACGCTTCCTACCTGAAATGGATCAGCGAAGAGCTTTTTCCCGTCCTGACTTCTGAGAAGCTCACAAACAGGATCGATGCTTTTATCGAAGAGGAGGCGTTTTCACAGAGAGTCATAGAGCCATATTTTAAGAAAGCACTGGATCTCGGTTTTGATCTCACCGTCCATGCCGATCAGTTCCATACCGCCGGAAGTGAGGTTGCTGTGAAATTTGGAGCCCGAAGCGCTGACCACCTCGAAGCAAGCACAGAAAAAGAGATCAAGCTGCTTGTAAAAAGCAATGTTATTGCCACTGCACTTCCCGGGGCATCCATAGGTCTGGGCTGTGATTTTACTCCAGCCCGAAAATTACTGGATGCAGGCGCTTCCCTTGCCATTGCCAGTGACTGGAATCCGGGTTCTGCACCAATGGGCGATCTTCTTACGCAGGCAGCTATCCTCGGCACATTCCAGAAATTAACCAATGCCGAAATTTTGGCAGGAATCACTTTTCGCGCAGCTGCATCCCTTGGATTATCGGATCGGGGAATTATTCAACCGGGTTTTCTTGCTGATCTCGCCATTTTCGAAATTGATCACTTTAATGAAATTCTCTATCATCAGGGGATGGTGAAGCCGGATAGGGTGTTTAAAAGAGGAGTTTCTTGTTTCTAGTTTCTGGTAGCTGGTTAGGCTAATAAAACGGCCTTGTTAATAATCTTTTCTCTTCCAGTTTTTTTCAACGTACTGAATGAACTTGTTGATCTGTCTACCAAGCGAATCATACTGTTCAATAAATTCTGTCAGGGGACTTTCAGGAAAATGAATCTCACTGATCATTCTCAAGTGCGATATTGTTTCATCACAAGAACCCTGAGCATACACAAGGAACTTAATAAAATCATCTTTATATCTCCTTCGGCCATATCCCTCAACAATAGTATCTTTAATCCTTTTACTCGATCTTCTAATTTGACTACCTTGCTCGTACAATTCGTACCGAGGCAACTTTAAGCTCATTTGATGAATTTGGATAGCTAAGGAAAAAGCCTTTTGATATATTTCAAGGTCATTATAACTTTTCATGCTTTAAAAAATAACAAGAAACCAGTAACAAGAAACCAGAATCTTTTGATGAAAAAATATCCTATCAACTAAAAGTAATATTTTTCTCAGACAATGCAGACAAATTCGACTTTCCATTCCCAAATCCTCCAGGGAATCCCTCCCACCCTTCCACCGAAGAAAACACTTGACTCGAATCTTTCTCATGCTCCTGTCCGAAAAGACATTTTATCAACAAAAGAAAAAAAATTAGCAGTCAGAAACGCCCTTCGTTATTTTCCCGAAGAATGGCACGAAGAATTATCAAAAGAATTCGCTGAAGAGCTAAAGAATTATGGAAGGATCTACATGTATCGACTTATGCCGGATTATGAAATGTACGGACGATCGATCGATGAATATCCAGCAAAATCTAAACAAGCCGCAGCCATCATGCTGATGATCCAAAACAACCTGGATCCTGCCGTTGCCCAGCATCCACATGAATTAATCACTTATGGAGGGAATGGTGCTGTCTTCCAAAACTGGGCTCAGTATTTATTGACCATGCAATACCTCTCTACGATGACAGATGAGCAAACTTTGCACATGTACTCAGGACATCCGATGGGACTATTCCCGTCTTCCAAAGACGCTCCAAGGGTTGTTATCACAAACGGAATGATGATCCCGAATTATTCAAAACAAGACGATTGGGAAAAATACAATGCGCTTGGTGTCACCCAATACGGTCAAATGACAGCCGGATCCTACATGTACATCGGACCGCAGGGGATTGTGCATGGCACCACGATCACGGTGATGAATGCTTTTCGTAAAACACTCAGGAAAGGTGAATCTCCTGCCGGAAAGGTCTTCCTCACATCAGGTTTAGGTGGAATGAGCGGGGCACAACCCAAAGCAGGAAACATAGCAGGATGCATAACGGTTTGTGCAGAGGTAAATCCGTCTGCCGCAAAGAAAAGGCATTCCCAGGGATGGGTAGATGAATTAATTCACAATCCGGCTGAATTAGTAGAACGCATAAAAACAGCTCAGAAATACGAAGAGGTGGTTTCCATTGCGTTTGTAGGGAATGTGGTAGATGTCTGGGAACTGTTTCTGGAAAAAGATATCCATGTCACTATAGGTTCGGATCAAACATCCCTTCATAATCCCTGGTCGGGTGGTTATTATCCTGCTGGTATTAGTTATGAAGAATCGAATCAATTGATCAGGGAAAATCCGGCATTATTTAAAGAAAAAGTTCAGGAGTCTTTGAGAAGGCAGGTTACAGCGATCAACAAACACGCGGAAAAGGGAACGTATTTTTTCGACTACGGAAATGCTTTTCTGCTGGAATCCAGCCGTGCCGATGCAGATATTCTGGCACCCAATGGCATTGATTTCAAATACCCTTCCTATGTTCAGGATATCCTGGGACCCATGTGTTTTGATTACGGATTCGGCCCGTTTCGCTGGGTTTGTACGTCCGGTGACCCTGCTGATTTGGATAAAACCGACAAGATTGCTTTGGAAGTGATGGAAAACCTCAAAAAAGAGTCTCCTCCTGAAATCCAGCAGCAAATGCAGGACAACATCACGTGGATAAAGGAAGCGAAGAAAAATAACCTGGTTGTTGGATCGCAGGCAAGGATCCTCTATTCGGATGCAGAAGGCAGGATGAAAATTGCCGAAGCCATGAATGATGCCATTCGCAAAGGTGAAATTTCAGCACCCATTGTACTTGGACGCGATCATCACGATGTGAGCGGGACGGACTCGCCCTTCCGGGAAACCAGCAACATTTATGATGGTAGCCGATTTACAGCCGATATGGCTATTCACAATGTCATTGGCGATGCTTTTCGTGGTGCGACCTGGGTCTCCATCCACAATGGCGGAGGAGTCGGATGGGGCGAAGTGATCAATGGAGGATTTGGGATGTTGCTTGACGGTTCAGAGGAATCATCCAAAAGATTAAAAAATATGCTGTTTTACGATGTGAACAACGGAATCGCCCGACGAAGCTGGGCGCGCAACAAAGAGGCTCTTTTTGCCATTAAACGAGAAATGGAACGAACGCCACAACTTAAAGTCACATTGCCAAACATGGTCGATGATCACTTACTTTCGAATCTTTTTAATTAGCTATGGAATACTATCAAAAACCCAATCCCACACTTTGGAAAGGACGCAAATCCAATGGAAACCAATACCTGCATGAAAAAATCATTTGCCAGAGGTTTGACGAATTACAAGCCATTGATCCTGAGCGACAACGATCTTTTGCCCTGCTGGGATACGCATGCGATGAAGGTGTGAGGAGAAACTTAGGCCGAACAGGAGCACAGGACGGACCAGATCACATCCGTAAAATGCTTGCCAAAACGGCTAATCACCTGGACGATCAAACACAGATAATTGACACAGGCGACATCATTTGTCCCGATCACAATCTCGAAAATGCTCAGGAAGAGCTTTCCAAGACAGTTGAAAAATTATTGGATTTGGGGCAATTCCCTGTTTTATTGGGCGGAGGCCACGATATTGCTTATGGTCATTATCGGGGAATTAAAAGTTTCCTCAATCAAAAACGCCCTGGACAATCGATTGGGATCATCAATATGGATGCTCATTTTGATCTAAGACTGACAGAAAATGGCGCTAATTCCGGAACGCCTTTTTACCAAATTGCCAGGGAATCAGAACCCGGAAAATTTCATTATTTAGCGTTAGGAATTCAACGTCATAGCAATGCCAGATCACTATTTGAAACGGCAGAAAGCGTCGGAGCGAACTATATTCTCAATGAAGATCTGACTCAATGGAGTTTCGAAAAAGCATCCCAAGTTATCGAAGACTTTCTTGCAAAGGTTGATAAGATCTATCTTTCAGTGGATCTCGATGGATTTTCCTCTTCCATTGCGCCAGGTGTCAGCGCTCCTTCACCTTTTGGCATTACAATCGAAATCGGAATGGAAATCATCAAACTAATTGGCCGCTCGGAAAAGTTAATCAGTATAGACATTGCGGAAATCAATCCCGTTTATGATACGGATGATCGAACGGCCAGGCTAGCAGCGGGCTTGATTAATTTTATCATAAGTAATTCCCACTAAAAATGATTGAAAGAACATGAGTTCGATAGAACACTCAAATTTTGACTTGAATCATTCAGTTTTTAAAATAACACACCTCTGAATCTCCTCTCAAGAGGAGACTAATGGTATAATTCAAGTCAAAATTTTGTCATTTTACGTCAGTTCAAAATAAAACACCTCAATTCTCTGATAAGTTGACCGATTATTGAGTTGTTTTCAGGTCATTGATAAATGAATCATTGTCAATCACACGGGTATTATATTTTTGGAGATATTCATTGTGCTGATCATCGTCAGGATAATGCTCATCGTCGCCATATGGATATTTTTTCATCCTGTGAAAAGGTAATGGATCGACTGTAAATCCGGATACAGTATTTAAATCTCCGTCTTTCACCCATCCAACGCTGTAAATTAAATAATCCCTCTCCCATCCATTTTGCAATTCCGGCAATTGCTTTGCATCAAATGAAATGGTAATCTCATCTCCGGCGTTTGATATGACATACATGTTGTCATCACGCTGAAGCAAATCTGTTACATCACCATATTTTGTGTAATTGCCCGAAAGGTGTCTCCACTTTATATCCTTTGAAACTTCGTTGTAGTCAAACCAGTCCGGACCATGCTGGTCTCCCTGTTTGTATTTGCTTGAAAAGCCTCTGTAATGCAGATTCGCCTCTTTTGGCTTCATTCTTTTCATTTTAACTTCTGCCTTCTCAGCCTTTGCAAAAAACACGTGGTCCCAATAGATCTCCATATTGGTTCGAATTCTGATTTTTCTTTGCTCTGACAAGAATTTATCCGACAAGTCAACAATAACTGTCTTATTTTTACCGGACGGGAAACCAATATTGGATGAGACTTCCTGCCATTTTCCTTCTTTATTGATCACCTCTAATGAGGGAAATCGAATATTTAGATCGTCGGATTGAGACAGTGCCACATTGATGCTGGCATCAGTTGGGAAGATCCATCCGTTCATAAATAGGTGCAGATCATTGGTTTCCTCTACCCTACCCAAATCAATTATAAGATCATGAAGTTCAGTTATTCCCTGGTATTTTCCTCTTTGAAAATTGGAAACATACTGATGATCTTTCCGGGATATTAAATCCATCAGATCATTTCTTCTCTCATCATTAGCTAAAACAGGTAATTGCTGTTTCTCCACCTGATATATTTTTAATTCCGGATAGGGAGGCACGACAAATTTTTCATCCACATAAATATCCTTGTTGCTTGGGTGATCCACGGCAATTAATTCAATCTGATCGCTATAAATGGTCTCCCAAAGTTCTGAAGTCATCTGAATTAATAATTCATCGTCTTTCTTTTGGATCAATTCGCCTGGAATGAGAAGATACTCCCTTGAGGCTTCCGGTGAGGCCAATTTCTTTTCCTCACCCATAATTCCAAGTGGCATACCCAGGGCGCTTCGCCACATCATATCCTTCACAAAAACAAATTCCTCCCCGTTCCAGGTATAAAGAAACGGGCAGCTTCCTTTCAATTCCTGCTCTTCGATGAGATCCTGATCGCTTCCCGGCGAAAAAATATTTTGCGCGACACCATTTGTCCAAAGGATGCGGACAACATCTGCTTTTTCGCGATTGCCTAAACCGAAATGAATTCCCGGATGGGTGATCACCTTTTTTTGGTAAAGGTCACCAGCGCGGACTTCGATGGTTGATCCGATGCCAAAATAATTATTCTTGCCACTTCCTGTTCGCAGGCCAACCAGTTTGACATTGATATGACGATTGGCATTACCCCCATCGTTTCGAATTAACCTGACCTTACCATCCATTTCGGTCAGAAAAATATCGAGATCGCCATCCTGGTTGTAATCTGCTATCAATGTATTTCTACCACTAAGAATTCCTTCCGGCAATAAATGCGTGACATTTTTAAACCCGTCGATTTCATTGTGCAATAAAACAACACCTCTTTCATTTGGATTTTCGTGCTGACCCGCCAACAAAAGATCAACAAAGCCATCATTGTCGAAATCGAAAAAAGAAACATCCTTCACAACTATCCCTTCAATCTCTTGATTGATAGCATTGGAAAATTCAGACAAATTATATTTTCCATCCTCGTCATTTTGAAAAAGCCGAACGCCATCATTTATTGTTATCAGGAAAATATCGAGCAGTCCATCATTATTGAAGTCCGATACCTCTACCTTTGTATATTTCATGGAAGTATCGATTCCTGTTTCATTTGTAATGTCCTGAAATTTTCCCGAACGCAAATTAGAAAGTACCTGAACCTCTCCATTTTCATAAATTACCACCAAATCCAGATCCCCATCGTTGCCAATATCCCCGAATCCGATATCGGTGAAAGCACTTTCTGCACGAAGGCCTGTTTGCTGATCATCCATTTTGAGAAAGGTTCCATCACCGTTATTTCTGAATAAAATATTTGCTTCCTTTCGTGCAAGAAGCAGGTCCAGATCTCCTTCCTGATCCAGGTCTAAAAATACAAACTCAATCCCCTGGCCGGCTAATTTTGATTTTGATGTGACATCACTGAATGTCCCCTCTGCAATGTTTCTGTATAATTTAATTTCTTTTGGTGTGCAGACGAAAATGTCCAGGAAACCATCATTATCGTAATCAGAAAACCCAGACGATAGATCTTTTCCGGCATGGGAGATCCCGGAACCGGATGTAATATCCTTATACCTTCCAAAATCACTTTGCAACAAATACCTGAAAGTTTCCTGTCTATCAGACTCGTACCCGCTTACGTACAAATCAAAATCCCCATCATTATCCATATCTGCCCCTGAAATTATTGAATGAACAGAATTTGCCTTAAGACTAATCTGGTCATTTATAATGTTGAGTCCGGCGCTGGATGTGGCATCGGAAAAAGTCATGTAATCGAGAATGGATTCGTCGTCAGATAATGAAACAGTCGATCCTTTTTGAAAAGAAATGACAGGTACTCCAACCTGATCATTTCCGGAGCCCTTTAGTTCCCTGATACCAGCCTGATATTCAGGTGTTAACTTTAAGATATTGTGAAAATATAGTAATTGAGTCAGCGCTTCCTCTTCCTTTTGAGTCTGCAACAATTCCATAGACCGAATGAAATACTCACGTGATTCAGGAGGGAATTCGGGGGAAATTTGTTGCATTTCCTCCAGATTTTTCAAAGCTTCGGAGCCTTTGTTCGATCGTATCAAAGCTTCGGTGAGATATAGCCTGGCAACTATATTCGAAGGAGCCACCTGGACAATTTTTTGCATGTAACTTCCCCAACTGGCTACAGAATTTTCATCTGACTGTTCTTCATATTTTTCAGCAAGGTTATAGAGGGTTTGAACATGTTCCGGCGAGGATTCCTCCCCCTTTTGCAATTCTAAAAGCGACTCATCAACCTTTTCATTCAACTCATAGGCTTTGGCCAGATTGATCCTGATCTCGGGATCTTGCGGCGCCAATACGGAGGCTTTTTCGAGCATACTTTCTGCTTCCGGGTATTTTCCCTGTCGAAGGTAAACCACACCGAGGTTGGCATATCCATCTGCTGATTCGGGTGCGAGTTCTTTGACTCTTATAAATTGTTTTTCAGCATTTTCCAGATCATTTTCCTCCAGATATGCCAAACCTAAAGACCTTGCTGATTGAACTTCAGAATGCAGTTGATTACTATTGTCTTCACCTACTTTTACCGAATCAGAAGTTTCTGAACCTGTCTTTTTATCAGAATTACAACTCGTAAAAATAAAGACAGGAATGAGGGTCAGCGAAATCAGCAAGCATATTCGGTATGCCATGATCATGGTTTTTATTATTCTTCAAAATTATAAAATGCATGAACAAAACACGACTTGCTGTCCACTTTCACTCAATTATAATTTTTATTTATGGATGTCTTTAATTATCAAGATTGGAAGCCTTGTCATTACTGGGTTTAAAAAACCTGAAAAAGTCATTATTGCAACCGACGATTAATATCCTCATGCCTTGATATTCAAAACTTTTAATTCTTTTCACATCGAACGGAACAAAAAACCCACTCTTAGCTGAAGGTAAAGGCGAAAAATTTCCTTTCCCATTGCCCATCAAAATCAACCCTTCCCCGGCATCCGGCCGAACAGTTTCAACTTCCATCCCGAATAAATTTCCTGCTGCGATGATGTCCAAATGTCCATCCTGATTAATATCTTCGATGATTAGATCATTGATAGGTAAAAGTTGTGCTTCTTTCGGAAGTTCATGTAATGCGAATTTTCCGCCGCCGAGATTCTCCACATACATGCTTGCAAAGGTTTTTGCTTCATTTTGCTGAGCGTTGTTAAGGTTTTCCTGACCGTAAATCTCATATACATCCTGGCCTGCAAATTCTGTATAGGATTTAACCTTCCCGGCCAACAACGGAACCTGCTGAATGGATCGGTTTAGCTCCCTGACAGGATAATAATGACCTTCCTGCTCGTATGCAAGAACAAGATCCTCCGTACCATTATTATCAAAATCATAGTAATATGAATAAAATGGATTTTCTTCCGATGCTTTGTATTCGAAATTCAGTCCAAGATTTCCTAGAATAAAATCAGGATCACCATCCCCATCCATATCTGCGGTATCAATGCTAAACCACCACCCGTTCGAATTGGCCAGACCTAATCCATCTGTCATGTTGACAAATTTATTATCCGTGTTTTTTAAAACGGTAAATGGCATCCACTCGCCTGCCAAGGCCAGGTCAAGCATTCCATCCTGATCATAATCCACCCATACGGCATCATTTACCATACCTATATCCACGAGATCACTGGCTATTTCCTCAGTCACATCCGTCAAAATACCCCTATCATTTCGCAACAAATAGCTGGATGTCGGAGCAGGATATTTCCAGGGTGTATGCCTGCCGGCTACGAAAAGATCCATATCACCATCCCCATCGTAATCAGCCGGAATGATCCGGGATCCACTCGATTTAAGTGCAGGCATTTTGTCATCCACTTTGGTAAAGTTACCAATGCCATCATTCACATATAACCGGTCCTGGTATTCGTCAGAACCAGCCCGGTACTCATTCCCTCCGCTCACAATGTACAGATCGAGGTCATTGTCATTATCCAAATCAAAAAACAAAGCATCGACATCTTCACATTTTTTTGATTCCGACAATTCAGTAAAAGGGATCACCCCGAAACTACCATCCGATTTCTGATTAAAAAGCCTTCCGACCGTTCCGGCCGATCCTCCAAAAAACACATCATCCAATCCATCACCGTTAACATCTCCGGTTGCCATGCATGGTCCCTGATCAGAAAGTCGGTGAGGTAGCATCAATTGTTTTTCAAAATCATCAAACGGATTCTCGTTATGCTTTACTACCAAACCTAATTGTTCCGAAACTTCTGTAAACAGTGGTTTAGGATCAGTTTCTTCTTTAATATTCAATGATTTTGCATCACTGTATTTCACCTCGATGACTTGATTCGCTTTTTGGTTTTTTAGAATGTTAACTTTCTCATCCGGCCATTGCACGGTCACTTTTTGAACTTTTGATGCTGAGCCCAGCCCAAAATGGGCAATGTGTTCACTTGTTGAATACATGCCCCGCACACTTGTGATTTCGAAATATTGCTTCTTATCGTCGTTTTCTATCCAGACTTTGGAATTGAGCGCTGTGACTCCCGGCTGATCTGCCACAGGTACTACACGAAAATAATTCGTTCCGGAAATACTCTCCGCATTATTTTTATAGACAAATGCAGCATCATTGATATTATTGACCACCAGATCCAGATCTCCATCATTGTCCAAATCGGCATAAGCGGATCCATTGGAAAAACTTAGCTGATCCAGGCCCCACGATTCGCTGACGTTTTGAAAAGTGAGGTCCCGGTTATTTTTGTAGGTATAATTCGGGATCTTGACGGATGGAGATATATTCATCGCCTCTTCAATATCAACAATGTCCCACAATGAAACTTCTCCGGCATCGGGGTTTTCTGCAAGATATTCCTGAACCTTTCCATCCAGGTATTTTGGGTAAATCCTTGCCGCATCATTATTTCGAATATCCCGCATCAATCCGTTTGTAATGTGAATATCCTGCCAGCCGTCATTGTCCAAATCAGCAAAGAGGACCGACCAGCTCCAGTCCGTAGCATCTACATCGGCGAATTGAGCTATTTCCCTGAAATACCCGGCCCCATTGTTTAAAAACAGCATGTTGTACATGTATTGATAATGCCCGTCTTCCTTCCCCACCTTCATGAACTGGTCTTTCGGCATTCCGCTCATGTTGCTTTTTCTACGAAAGTTATCCTCGGCAACCATATCCAATACCATCACATCCAGCCAACCGTCATTGTTGATATCCCCGGCATCAATTCCCATGCTACTGAAAGATATGTGGTTGGTCATTTCGTAGGCCTTATCTGTAAATGTTCCATCGCCCTGATTGATGTAAATAAAATCGCGTGCGTAGAAATCATTCGCAATAAACAGATCTGTCCAGCCATCGTTATTGAAATCTGCGGCAGTGACACTATTCGGAAAACCGGCTTTCAATAAACCTGCTTCCTGTGTAACATCCACGAAAATTTCACCCCTGTTTTCCATTAACCGTGGACTGTATTTTGGCTGAAGTAATTCCGTATTTTTGAACGCAGAAAAGTCCCCGGGATTCGGTGGTTGATTTAAAAGAAAAATATCCAGATCCCCATCCTTGTCATAGTCGATAAAAGTCGCATGCCGTGTCCTTTCGCTGTCATCCAGACCGTACTTTTCTGCACATTCAGTGAACGTTTCATTTCCGTTGTTCAGATATAAATTATTCCTTCGAAGATCTTCCTTGTAGTCATAAAGCTCCCTCGTCACGTAAATATCCTGAAAGCCATCCTGATTGATATCCCCAATTATTATCCCTGACGACCATCCGCCGTTATCCAGGATCCCCGCTTTTTCCGTGATGTCTTCAAACACAAGATTGCCCTTGTTCAGGTAAAGCTTGTCCCCAACCTGGTTGCCTGCAAAATAGATATCCTGTAATCCATCATTATTGATGTCCCCGATACCAACGCCTGCTCCTCCATAAAAATTTGAATAGAACATGATGTTGTCTTCCTTGGTGTCACTTAAATCATTACTGAAGTAAATATTGGTATGGGAAGGATCCAATAGTGTGAAGTGTTTCTTCGCCTGACCTTTAACCACAACTGGAAAAAGTGCTATAAAAGTGAAAAAAATGAGGACTTGAAAGTTATTGATCATTTTTAAAAACTATAATGGATTTGGCGATCGATTTGTAATCACACAATCACCAGTATAATTAACTTAACACAAGATCATGAAAGATAATTCTTTCATTTACCAAGTCAAGGACAAATAATCATTTTTCAGATCCTCGTCCAATATTTTGGGTAAGTTATCTTTTTGGATTAAATGGGCTTTTCTCATCGAGGAGAAAATTGGATTGGAATAATAAAACTTTCATGAATGAGGGAATTCACCCACAGGCATGAAAGTCGTCTGACCACTTGGAGTGGTCGGACGACTAAACTTTCAGAAAAAAAAAGGAGAAGCGTCAGCTGCTTCTCCGTAACAAAAAACTAAACTACTATTTTACTTTAACCGAAGCTGACAACTTCCCAAATAACTCACCCCGTCATAAACTTCGATCTTATAAACTCCCGATCGTAATTTTTCCTTGGGTTTGTAGCTCATTTCGATCCTTTTCGATACTTCAAAATTGCCAGTGTAGGGTGAAAGGCTGGCGGTTAAATTCACATCTGATTCAAGAACTCTTATGCTGACACGCTTATCATCACTTTGGATGGCCTTACCTGAAGGAGTGATAATTTTAAAATTGATATTTTCGGCTACATTTTGAGGAACATCAAAGCTCAGATTCAGTTTTTTGGCTTTTTTGGAATTCACAGTTAGCTTGTCCTTTTTACCCTTCAAAGTCTCTACCTGAAAATTGTCCGCATTCAATGCCTGTAATAATTTAAATTTTTGTTCCAGCTCCTTGTTCTTGCGGCTCAATGCAGCAATCTCTTCATCCAATTCTTCATTGTTCGTTTTCATCTTTTGCAGATCCTGATACAACTGGTTTTTCTCCTGCATCAATTCATCACGGAGTTGCTTAACAGCAAGCAACTCATTTTCCAGGTCTTTTATTTTTTTATTCTCCCTGACCATGTTACTCAACTGACTTTCCTTTTCAGCAATTTTCACACTGGCATCTTTCAATAATTTATCCAGTTCGAAATTCTTCCCTGTTAGAGATGAAAGCTCCTTTTTAAATTGGTCGATCTGTTTTTCAAGGGAAAGCTTTTCAGAAAGCAAAGATTCCGATCTGAGTTTCGATTCATTTAAAGAAGAGCGAAACCTGGCATTCGTGTTATAAAGCAAAACGATTGTGGAAAAAGCGAAAAACAATACAATAGCTGCCGCAACAGCTATTACATTTTTGTGATTACTAGTTCTTTTCATTTTATTTTAGAGTAAAATATTTACACCAAACTAGTATCTCAAGCTAAGGACGGAATTAAAACAGGATTAAAATTCGATTAAAATTTCAGACTGGAAAAATCAGCTTAACCGTTGTTCCTTTATTGATTTTTGACTGGATATGTATCGTGCCTTTGTGAGACCTGACAATACGCTCAACAAGTGAAAGCCCGATGCCGTGCCCCTTGTGGTTGATGGCATTTTTTCCTCGGTGAAAGGGTTCAAAGATATGTTTCAGATCTTCCTGAGATATTCCAATTCCATCATCGCAAAAGTGCACCTCGATATTCTTTAATTGATACGCGATCTTAATTTCTGTTTGATGATCCTCTGAATACTTACAACCGTTATCAATCAGATTAGTAAAAGCGATTTTCAGCAACTGTTCATTTCCAGCAATGGTCAGTTTCCGGTCATCATCTATGCTGTTATCAAATCCAATCTGTATTTTATAATGCGGAAACCGCTTAAGAAGTTCATTTCGTGCTTTCCACAGGATATCATCTACCCTTACTTCTTTGAATTCCAAATTGGAATTGTCGGTGCTGGTTTGCGCCAGCAGCAAAAGCCTGTTGGACAAATGATTCAGGTTTTTAATATCTTCCAAAACGGAAGCTATTACCTCTTTGTATTCATTTGTGGACCGTTCATTTAAAAGCGCCACTTCCATCTGACCCGTAATGGCAGTCAGTGGGTTTCTCAATTCATGCGAAGCATTGGCTATGAAATTTTTCTGCAATTTGAAAGATGTTTCCAGGCGATCCAGCATTTGATTGAACGTGTCAGACAGATTGGTAATCTCATCATCTTCAACCCGTTTATCCAACCTCTTATGAATATTGCTAATGGATATCTTATTGACCTGGTCGATAACGCGTGAAATGGGATCAAGCGCACGACCCGAGTAAATCCAACCTGCCAGAAATACCAGAAGGATGCTTATCCCAAATACAATCAGCAGGATCGTTTGAAGGTTTCTCAATTTACTCCATCCAAAATCGTCAATCGCTGCTGCCACAACTACAAAGCGGTCGTATTTGTCTGTGAACAAAAATCCTACGATCTCATACTGACCTTGACTCTTAATGACTTCTTCTTCCAGTCTAACCTGATCTAAAAAATCCTTGTCGATTATGATGATGTTATCATCATCTGAAGAATACAGTTCTTCGTCAAGGTAATTGTAAATGATGATCTTTTCCTCCGGAAGACTGATTGGGTTATCCTGCTCGATCTTTCTAAGAACACTTGCATCCACTTCTTCCACTGCAATCAACATTTTAGCGACAATGCTTCCCTTATTTTTCAACCTGTTTCTAAAATCATTTTCACGGTAATCTGCCGAAAAGAAGTAAATAGCAAGCGAAGCAAAAAGGATGATAATTGCTACAATGATGAGAAACTGAAAGGTTAATTTTTTCCGGATGTTCATTGCTTCAATCAGAAATCATGTAGCCGTGCCCTACCCTGGTCTGGATTAGCTTTTTATCTGAATCTTTGTCAATTTTCCGTCTGAGAATATTGACATAGACATCAATTACATTCGTTCCCGTATCAAAAGTAATCTCCCAAACCTTCTCAGCTATATCTACCCTGGAAACCACTCTTCCCCTGTTTCTCATCAGGTATTCGAGTAACAAATACTCTTTGGCAGTCAAATCAATATCCTTTCCTCCCCTGTTTGCACATTTTTTATCCAGATCCAGCTCAAGATCAGCCAATCTTAGTTTGTTCGAAGCCCCTGTCACGTAATTACTTCTTCTGGTAAGCGCTTTGATCCTGGCAATCAATTCCTTGAACTCAAATGGCTTGACGAGATAGTCGTCTGCTCCTGCATCAAAACCCGTAATTTTATCCTCCATCGTTCCCAATGCAGTTAGCATGAGAATTGGCGTGGTGGGTTTGTTTGATTTAATCTGTTTACAAAGCTCAACACCATTGATATAAGGAATTACCACATCCAGCAAGATCAAATCATAATCATTATTTGTGGCAAATTTTAACCCCATGCTCCCGTCATAAACAAGGTCAACTTCGAGATTATTCTCTTCAAGACCCTGTTTGATAAAAGTTGCTACTTTGGGCTCGTCCTCAACGACCAGAATTTTCATTTGAATACAATTCAAGCTTTAAAAGAGAACTAATTTAATTCAGTTATTTAATTTCTCATACACCAGAGATATATTTAGCTCCTTTTTCATTGGTTTACATCCAATAATTACCAAACCAACCGCTCGTAAAAAATTATAATTTAAATCAATGAATTTTCGTATAAATTCGGAAGCCTTAATAGTAACATTCTTAACCTTAATCAATTATGATAAAAACACTCTACCTGATGCTTCTCGCACCGCTATTGCTGGTTTTGAGTTGCACACCGACAAACAAGGAAGAAACAGGCGACGTTCAATTTAAAGTTCCGGTTGAATACTACAAGCTGGACAATGGATTGAAGGTAATCCTGTCACCTGATAAGACTACCCCGACAGTTGTTGTGGCCGTTTACTACAATATCGGCTTTCGCGTCGAACCAAAAGACCGTACGGGATTTGCCCATTTGTTTGAGCACATGATGTTCCAGGGATCTCAAAACCTGGGAAAAATGGAATTTGTTCAGCTAATCCAAAAAAATGGTGGAATTCTCAACGGATCTACCCGTTTCGATTATACCAATTATTTTGAAATCGTGCCGAGTCATAAGCTGGAAACCATGCTCTGGGCAGAAGCCGACCGAATGAAAGGTCTCGACATCACCCAGGAGAACCTCACCAATCAGCAGGAGGTTGTGAAAAATGAGGTAAAGGTAAATGTCCTCAATCAACCTTACGGCGGATTTCCCTGGCTGGACATGCCTCAATATGCCAATGAAAACTGGTTTAATGCCCATAACTTCTATGGCGACCTGGAAGATCTTGACGCCGCCACTCTGGGCGATGTTCAGTCATTCTTTGACACATATTATTCACCCAATAATGCTGCTTTGGCCATCGTCGGTGATTTTAATGAAGCTGAAGCAAAACAATGGATAGAAAAATATTTTGGGGCAATAGAACCTGCCGAGATACCTCAAAAACCTGACATTTCCGAGCCCAGGCAATTGGAAGAGAAACGATTTGAAAAAGAAGATCCATTGGCCAATCAACCTGCATTTTCAGCGGCTTATCACATGCCCCAGCGAAATACTCCCGAGTACTTTGCGATGGGCCTGATTGATCAGATCCTCGTTCAGGGCGATAACAGCCTCTTCTTTAAAAAGCTGGTGAAGGAGGATGAATATACGGACAATGTTTTCGGAGGAATCAACTACCTGGGAAATATGTTCAATTACAACGGCCCCATGCTATGGATGTTCAACTTTACCCATGGCAATGAAGTCGAAGCAGATTCGATCATCAGTTCCGTTGATTCTGTCATTGACAGCCTGGCAACCAATGGTGTCACCCAGGAAATGCTGGACAACGCATTAATAAAGATGCGCTCCAACCTTTTTGATGATCTGGGGTATTTATTTGGTTTTGGAAGAGCTGATATGTTGTGCAGCTTTGCCTTGTTTGATGACGATCCTTCTATGATCAATTCTATCGAATCGGAATTCAAAAAAGTAACGCCGGAAATCGCCACCAATACGGTCAAGGAGTACCTAAGAAAATCCAATCGCACCATTCTTACTTTAAAACCACTAGCTAACCAGGAAAATCTGTAAAAATGAAAAAGATATTTATTACCCTCATCATAAGCTCAGTAATCCTGTTTGCCTTTAAGCTCCAGCAGGATGAAACAAATCCAACTGACACAGCTTCTCAAAAGGCCGTAAAAGAAACACCTCCGGAAGGTGGTGAACCCAAAGGATTTACCTTGCCTGAAAAGGATGTTTACGCGCTTGAAAACGGATTAAATGTGGTACTCATTCCCTGGGGAGAAATTCCAAAAGCACAGGTGAGTATTATTGTCAAAACAGGGAGCATTCACGAAAGTGAATCACAGGTTGGTTTGTCCGACATTTTGGGAGATCTGCTAAAAGAAGGAACACAAACCAAAAGCTCCGAACAAATAGCGGACGAAATAGCCGGAATGGGTGGAAATGTCAACATCACAGCCGGAACTCATATTTTTTCGGTAGGTTCTTCCGTGCTTTACGAAAGGGTACCGGATGCTATTAACTTGCTGAGTGAAATTGTTTCGCAGCCGCTTATTCCTGAATCTGAATTGGATCGAATAAAGAAGGACCATATTCGCAACCTGAATATTCAGCTGTCAAAACCCCAACCGCAGGCGCAGGAAGCTTTTTATCATGATCTGTTTCCGGATCACCCTTATGGAAGGCTGTTTTCAAACGAAGAAACGATCAATGGATTCACCATTGAAAATGTGAAGAACTTCTATGATGAAAATTTTGGAGCCAAACGAACCACCATCTATGTCGTTGGGAAATTTGACAAGCAAAGTGTAAAGGATGCTGTTGAGGCGCTATCTGAATGGAAAGAGGGTCCCGAAGCAGAATATCCTGTCGCCCAGCCAAATGCCGAGCCTGAAATAAGCCTGATCGACCGGAAAGACGCCCCTCAATCAACCCTGATCATGGGGCTTCCGGTATTAGACCCTTCTCATCCCGATTATGTGGCGCTGGATGTGACGAACTCCATTTTGGGAGGCTCATTTGCTTCGCGAATCACTTCCAACATCCGCGAAGACAAGGGCTACACGTATTCTCCAAACAGCACCATTGATGAGAAATACAAAAATGGTATCTGGTATGAGCAGGCAGATGTGACAACGGACGTGACCGGCGCTTCGTTGAGGGAAATTGCCAAGGAAATCAATTTGCTTCGTGAAGAGCCTCCCTCACAGGAAGAATTAGAGGGGATCCAAAATTATGAGGCCGGAATTTTCGTCCTCCAGAATGGAACACCGGGAGGCATTATCAATCAGTTGGTTGGGTTGGACATCCACGACCTGGATGATTCTTATCTGACCGATCGTGTATCAAAGATCTATGCTGTCACCCCTGAAAAAGTACAGGAGATGATGGACAAGTACATCGATGTGGATAAAATGAAGCTGGTCATTGTCGGAGACCTGGAGAAAGTCAAGCCACAAATCGAAGGATACAAACACGAGATGGAGCTTGAAAATGCAGATGTGAATATTATTAATTGATTGATTGAATGGCACGTGAGGACACGTGCCATGGCTTATAAAAAAATAATTAAAGCCCGGATGAAGGAATTTGTCCGGGTTTTTTTTGGCCATAAAAAGTATTGTCATCCTGAAATGAATTCAGGATGACTAAGTTATTTTATTAGAAAACCAATCTCACATCGGTAGTATTTCATCACTTCAACCTCACACTCTCCAACGCCACTCAAATCTGGCACGAACCTGCCAGTGCTAAGGTAATAAGCGCTATCAGGCAGGTCGGGACGTTTACGCTATTGACGTGTCAAGTATGGATCCAACAGGGCATCAAACGGTCAGACGGCTCAACAGCCATGCAAGCCATTTTCAGTTTTATTGTTTAAGCCGTCAGACCGATATACAACATTTGACTTATCTCATCTGAAAGGTCATTCACATGGTCACACGAGTAGGCTGTTCGAAAGAGCAGCCTTTTTTATGGTGTTTGTAACATTCCTGTGCTTTAATCCCATTCCTTTTATTGTCGTGAAGTAAATGTGATCAACGACTCGTCCGCGCCACAACAAAACCTCGTCTTTACTCCGTTCAATCCTTGTCCTCATCACGATGGATCGTTGTGCCCATGACGATCGTTTCTTGTCCTCATGACGTTTTATCAACGTCCTTGTCACGTATTTTCGCTATTTTCATCGTGCCACAACGAATTCCGGTTCATTTTTTCATCACCTGTTTTTTAGTAAACAAGTTTAATTAACCGTCATTTAATAGGTGTCATGTAACATAATTATTGGGGCATAGAATTTCACATGATCACATTTGCCCTATAAAAACCCACGAAAACTTGAAAACATTAACGACAAACGGATATATTAGAAGATGAAAAAGTAAAATGATGGTGTATTATTTCTTTTCCGTTATTAAGCGGTTACAAACGTTTAAATCAGGATACTAAATAGTCAACCCATTAAAGATATAGAAGCCATAGCTTCTATGCATACGTTGGTGGCAATTGTGGTATGCAAAGTAAAGCATGAAAGAAAGAATTAGAACGACACTAGAAAAGATAATTGGTTTAGCCTTGACAAGAACAACCAGAGCCTCAAACATGGAGTGTTTAAAATTTGGGCACCACTTCATTCCAGATAAGGTAGATAGAGAATTTAACATAGGCGAATTCGGAATTCATTTGCAATGCCCATGGAGAATTACCAAAGGACAAGAAATTTTGATTGGAAGTTTTGATGTTTATGAGCAACCTGACCAAAATGCCAAGTATGATCCAGACTTTGAATGGGACAGTCCAAACGGGAATTTGAGAGATAAAAAATTAAAGGAGCTCATTGAAAATGAACAGTTAATAATTTCGAAAATTGAGGCCGACGACTTCGGTGGATTTGAAATCATTTTTAATGACAGTTTTAAGCTGACAACTTTTCCTTCAAATTCAATAAAAGTCGAATATTGGAGACTTCTTGACAACCGACACAACATGGATAAACACTTCGTTGTGAGTAGAGAAGGAATTTGGGAGAGTGAATAAAAACTGCCACCAACAATTAAGCTACAATGATGCGAAGTGGGGCTTCGGTTCATTGTAGCGAATGTTGAACTCGTACCTCCGGTAGCGGTGTCACTTATGGGGATTAAATAATTATTTTTCTTTCTGGTTTAGTATTTTTTCGGATAATCCTGCTGGGATTTTTATCAATTTATCAGGCAATTGCCTGTAGCAAGTTTCGATTAATCCCGGATTTGGGCAAATATGACCTGGCTTTAAGCCAATGAGGTAAAACCGGGCAATGTCATCCCCTTGCTTCCAAAGATGCCTTTTTGATTGTTTCAGGTATTTGATGTAATTACGCATAGGCCAATGCAGGTTTAGGCGGTCCCCTTTCAGGTTCCATTACTTTTATAATGACCAGGCTTTCTTTGCCACAGTGCGGGCATTGCAATGGATTGTA